>CAJUHH010000048.1 GCA_910585965.1 uncultured Lachnospiraceae bacterium | reverse complement strand
CTCTTTTGCTGTAATATATTTTTGGCTCCGGCTCTTAGGCTTATCAGGAATGGTCATTTTAAGTTTCCCAGATGCCAACAGCGGTTTCAAATAAGCCTTACTAAAATGAGAACGGTTTGTAATCCCAACAAATGACTGCATCTCATCCCTGCTTCTGGCCTCGGTGCAGAAGTCCAATAAAAGAGCCTGTTTTTGCGTCAAAGCAAGGTCATGTATGGTATCATGTGTGGTTTCATGTGTGGAACTACCACTCATGATGTAGTTCACATTTTTCAAAATCACCTTGAAATCCGATGGTGTTGAGAAAAACTCCGGTTTTAGATATTCTTCATACCCTGGCAGTTTTTCTGTTTCACTTACGATCTTACGCAGACCGCTTCCCCGCCGTTCCATATATTTCATACGGTGAAACAAGTCTGCAATGACTGGATTCCGGCGTACAGAGCGAATGGTATTGATGTCACATTCCTGAACAGGCGCACCCTCGAACATTCCACCTGGCGATACAATCTCTACCCGGTCATCGTACATATCAATATGAATCTCGCTGCCCAAAACGATATAATCCCGATGGATCAGGGCATTGACCACAGCCTCGGTTACTGCCCGCTCTGCGTAATCAGGTTTATCCACACGATACTGCGCTTCTTTTGCGAAACGGACTTTGGAGTTGTTTCGGATAAATTCACAGCCGCTTTGCAGGAGATAAATCAGACTGCCCTCATACTCCTTGTCATCCAGCGCATCATCAAAGATAGAGCCTTTCTCCAAACCATTCCAGCGGGTGCAGAATATCCGGGAGTTAAAAACAGTGCGCTGATCCGTCAGCAGCCTTCCGGCATTTGTGAGCATCCCATTTTTATCCGCAAGGCCAAAAGAACAGTAGTCCGGCAGTTCCATCCGCAGTCCTGTACGCTCCAGGTAGGTTGCTTCCAACAGTGTAAAGCTATAATCTTTCCTGGGGGCATCTGTCACCAGCGCGTCAAAGGACCGGTGTGTTCCTTTCAAAATCAGTTCGTTGACGATGTAATCAGGCGCAGCCACGCTTTCATTCCCAACCCGGATGTAGGCTTCCATAATACCGTCTGCCTTATAGTAATAGGGTGTAGAGGTCCCAGCTGGAATTTTTAAGGCAAGCATATCCTTTCCATCTTCCTGAAACGGGGTCAGCACAAATTGAGGGATGGGTGTAATCCGCTCTTTAATAAAGCGGCTGATGACCTCGGCATCACCTTGAATGTCGGGCAGGCCGACCGTATTCTGATTATCGTCAATGCCAAAGAACAGCGTCCCTCCAATACCGTTAGAAAAGGCACTGACGCTTTTCAGCCAGCTTTTTGGTTTTTTAATTTCAACGGCAACTTTGAAATCACATTCCGTTGCCTCTGCTATCCATTTTTCTATCATAAAAGGCACTCCTTTGAGGTGCAGAAAAATTTTTATTTTATTATACCCGCCAAAAGGATTTATTGCAATAAAAGAAACGAGTTCAGAGAGGAGGATTCCATCATGGCAAC
>CAJUHH010000047.1 GCA_910585965.1 uncultured Lachnospiraceae bacterium | reverse complement strand
GCCGCGTCCTACAGGTAAACAGAAGCACTTATTATTACGAAGCAAAACAAACGCCTGACGATTCAGAGCTTTCTTCTGAAATCACAGAAATTTTCAATACCAAAGGTGGTTATATCATTCTTGGTGTGAAGGAAGACAAAAAGAAAACACTACCAGAAGAAAGATTTATTATACAGGGAATTCAAAATTCAAAGAAGCAGATAGAGGATTTTTGGAACACCATTAACAGCAGCAAGGTAAATCGTAATATTCTGAAAGATGAAGATGTGATATTGTCAATATTGGTTGACACTTTTTTTACAAGGATATCAATGCCTAAGCTGCAGCATTCAGAGATTCGTAATATCTCTGTCGCTTGACCATAGGAGGGAGCCCTTCATTGGCGGAGCATATCCTTCTATTGTTCCAATAGCTGATGAAGTATCTCCAGATAAGAGTTTTCACTTCCTCCACGGCCATTTCCTCTGTATCATGCCTCCCATAGATGAGTTCCTCCTTCATACGCGCCCACATGCTCTCACACCGCGCATTGTCATGGCAGCGTCCCCCTTCACTGTTCATGCTCTGGAGAATGCCATATTTTGCAATCCTCCTGCGGTAGCTTCCGCTGGTGTACTGTGAACCCCGGTCAGAATGAATGACAGCCCCTTTAAGTGCCGGATAGGATCGGACAGCGTTTTCGAGTGTGCGCCCGCACAATTCTGCTTTCATGTTTGTATCCATTGACAGTCCCAGAACTGCGGCATCAAAACAGTCAAATATGGCAGATACATACAGCTTTCCATCTTTTGCCTTGATTTCAGTTATGTCTGTAACGCATTTTTTTAACGGCTCTGCAGATGTAAAATCCCGTTTCAGCAGATCGTCGGATTTTCGTGCCTTACGGTCAGCTTTGGTGATCCCGTTTGGCTTGCGTTTTGGACGGTGGCTAAGCCCGATCTGCTCCATGACACGGTAAACCGTCCTCTCGCTGGGGATATGGAGGCCTTCGGGTTGTTTCAGGAGAAGCGCCTGATACATGCGGATCCGCCCATAGGTGTCGTTGCATTCGTCCTCTGATGCGACCGCCCGCATTGCGTCGGCTAAATTCTGATATTTCCACGGCCGGTCTTTGTTAGCCAGATATTTATAAAACCCCTGTCGTGTTACTTTCAGCATCCGACAGTAGAAAGAAATCTTTCCCTTGATAACGCCGTCCTCGGTTTTTATGGCAAGAAACATCATTCTCTGCCTTTTGCAGACTTCCGACGGCTGGCGGCGAAAAAAGCGCTTGCTTCCTCAAGAAATTCATTTTCTTCTTTCAGCCGGCGGATTTCTTTTTCCTGCTCCTTAACCTGCCTGCGCAGGAGAGCCAGTTCCTCCGCCAGATTCATAGCCGTTTGTGGCGTGTGTGAGCCGGAACCAATGTCCAGCCGTCCCTCCCTTGCGGCTTTCGTCCATGCATACATGGTGTTTTCAGGGATGCCTAATTCAGCAGCCGCTTTTGCCCCGCCAATTTCCTTTGCCAGCTTTACGGCCTGAACTTTATACTCCATATTGTATTTCCGTTGTTTTTTTGCCATGGTAGTTGCCTCCTTATTTCTCTTTGATTATACATCAAATCCTTGAG
>CAJUHH010000046.1 GCA_910585965.1 uncultured Lachnospiraceae bacterium | reverse complement strand
GTCCGATTTCCTTTGCGAGTTTCACTGCCTGTACTTTGTATTCATGGTCGTATTGTGATTTTGTCAAGATTAGTTGACACATTTTCCTCAAGGATTTTGTATCCTATGCTGCTTCTTTCAGGGAATCATAGTATCGCTGCCGTTTTATCATGGGAGGAAGACCTCCATTAGAGGAACAGATCCTCCGGTTATTCCAATAGCTGATGAAATATCTCCAGATGAGGGTTTTCACTTCATCTGTGCTCATCTTCTCTGTATTATAGCGACCATAGAGCAGTTCAGATTTCATTCTGGCCCACATGCTCTCGCAGCGGGCGTTATCATGGCATCTGCCGCCTGCACTGTTCATGCTCTGCCGTATGCCATACTTCCGGATTGTCTCCCGATAAAGCTGGCTGGTGTACTGGCTTCCCCTGTCACTGTGGATAATTGCCCCATGGATGCCCGGATATGTCTTCGCCGCGTTTTCCAGTGTCCGCGCACATAATGGAGCTTTCATATTAGTATCCATCGCCAGTCCAACCACGCTGGAATCGAAACAGTCAAAAACAGCGGAAACATACAGCTTTCCATCGCTGGCTTTGATCTCGGTTATGTCTGTTACGCACTTCGCCAGTGGTTCCTCTGACTTGAAATCACGTTTTAACAGATCTTCTGATTTCTGGGCTTCCCGATCCGCTTTCGTGATTCCGTTTGGTTTGCGCCTGGGCTGATGGCTGATGCCGATATACTTCATGACACGGTAAACAGTACGTTCGCTGGGAATATCCACATTTTCAGGCTGTTTTAACATTAATGCCTGATACATGCGGATCCGGCCGTAGGTGTCATTACAATCATCTTCCTCAAGGATTTCCATCATGGCGTCTGCCAGGGGCTGATACTTCCATGGGCGGTCTTTATTTGCAAGGTACTGGTAAAATCCCTGCCTGCTGACATGAAGGATTCTGCAGTAAAAGAAGATATCCCCTTTTAATTCGCCGTCTTTGGTTTTAAGAGCAATAAACTTCATTCTTTCGTTTTTGCTGACCTCAGACGGCTCGCGGCGAAAAAAGCGCTGGCTTCCTCCAGAAAGTCATTTTCCTTCTTTAAACGGCGGATTTCTTTTTCCTGTTCCTTAACCTGCTGGCGGAGCTGAAGAAGTTCCTCGTTAAGCGTCATGGCGCTTTGCGGGGTTTGTGATCCTGCCCCAAGGTCGAGGCTGCCAAGACGGTTGGCCCGTACCCAGCCATACATGGTATTCTTGGGAACCCCCAGTTCTTTAGCGGCTTTTGCTTGTCCGATTTCCTTTGCGAGTTTCACTGCCTGTACTTTGTATTCATGGTCGTATTGCCTGTTTTCTGCCATTTTTGTTCACTCCTTATTCTCTTGATTATATCTCAAATCCTTGAGAATGGGCTGTCAACTTTTTTTATACCACATAGTATCTTGATGAAACGGAACGGCGGGTGATAGTCCTCTGCCTAAACGATTTCCGAAACAAGCTGATTGCAGAGGGCAGGTATACGGACTGCGTGGACGAATGGACTATCTGAAACAGCACCGCAGGGTTACATACATCAATCTTCTCACAAGCGGCAAGCTCAATGCTTACCTTGACGACATGTGTGGCTTATTCCGTAAAAAACTGTCAAGCCGGACGATGCACAAAAAAAGAAAAATAT
>CAJUHH010000045.1 GCA_910585965.1 uncultured Lachnospiraceae bacterium | reverse complement strand
TAACCTAAATTCCGCATTGAATTATAACGAGGAGGGGACCGGGACTTTCATATTAAACGCTTTGAAAATCGCCTTATGATTACTGGTTAATTCTGTCAGCACCTGTTTCCCGTTTTTAAACTGGATCAGACGAAGTTTCTTTAATTCGCTGTATAGTTTACTTAGCGAATATGATGAATACAGGTTTTTGTCTTCCATTATCTTCCTTATATACGAAGTGATTATGAGTGAGATAAAACCTATAAATATCCTGCCTTCCATTGCTTTGTCCGAATGGATCCGCAGTCTTTCCAGATCAAGTTCATTTTTGATGTTGTCGAAAGACTTTTCTACCACGTCCTTTGTCCGGTATATATTCAAAATATATTCAGGATCTTTACTGTCATTGGTCAGGATAACAAAGTATCCTGTCAGTTCCAGCTGTTCCCTGATGAAATCCTCTTTCCGGTGTATGTTATACGTTCCTTCCCTGTTTTTCTGGAAAGAAAAATATTTTTGTGCTTCTGTCGAGTCCATTCTGACAGTTCCGTCAACCAGCCCGTTTTCAATCCTTATTACCTTATGCATCAGCCGGTCATGTTCCTTTGCCGCTCTTTCCCTGTCATAGTATATATGAAGATATGTCCGTCTCCTGTTTATTGTCAGTTTCTTTACCGCAGCATAATAAATATGTCCGTCCACCTCGATGGCATTTGCCGGGCTGGCTATTGCTTCGGTATTTTCCCTGACAGCTTCTTTAGCCATTCCTGTGGAAAACGGGAGTCCTATGGCAAACTTGATATATTTTTCAAGAAGGACGCCTACCCCTTTTGCAGAGTAAAAGCCCTTATCCATTACGAAATGCATCTGCTTAAGCTGCAGCTGATCCAGAAAGGCAACCATGCCTGCAAGGGTGCTCACATCTTTTATACTCCCTGGATAAATACGGGCAAATACAGGAAGCCGCGAATCCTCCCCAAAAAGCATTGCCAGATTGACCTGCGGGAGATCTTCATGGTCACGGTTATATCCGTATTCGACATAATTGATCAGTTCGGACCATGAAGAGACAGAAGAAATGTCAAGTGCCAGATATTCTTTCTCGCCACGCAGCTGTGCCCATTTTTTATAAAACAGCATCCGTCTGTCTTCATCCAGTTCTTTCAGCAGCCTGCTGATGTCCTGGGAGGAAGGGGCTGACGGAACCCGGGAATTGTGCGCCCAGTCTTCACATAAATAAAGGGCTTCATTTTCAGAACAGGAGTGCATCGCACAGACAAGGATATCTTCCCAGCAGTCCGGGAAAGTTTCCATCAGCACCTGCTTCAGGCCACAGGCGGAAGAAGCATGATCCATAAGATAGATATTTCCGAAATCCACAGACTTCATAACGGAACTGGTCTGAAAATTTGTGGTATCTGCATCTTCCCCATAAAGTTCATAGTATTTTTTATTTGGCAGAAAAGCTCCAGTCACAGGATCTTTTTTTCCAATATAAATACGTTTCTGACGGGACTGTTGCTTTTCGGCATCCCATTGTGCAATGGCTTCAAAGACATATGTCGTCCCTTTAATAACCTGTTCACCTCGAAAACTCATTGATTCATCACCTCGTTATAATTATTATAACGATATAGAAGCAAAAAATCAATGGATACAAAGTGAAAAATTTAGTGTTTATGGGAGGTTAAGCCTAAAATCATTAGCCTCGTTATAATTTTTTGCGGAATTTAGGTTA
>CAJUHH010000044.1 GCA_910585965.1 uncultured Lachnospiraceae bacterium | reverse complement strand
TAGTACATCATTGCATTAATTTTTGAGTAAATAGTAGACTTACATCCGAATATATGGCATAATGAAAAAAATGTAAGGAGATTCCAACTATGCCATTAAAGCCTGCCCCCATTTTAATATCTGATTCTGTATACCATATCCTGTCAAAGTTTTCAAAAAGCAGGACACTGCCAGCCCGCCAGGTGGAGCGTGCAAAAATTTTCATACTCTGTGCGGACGGGCTTAATAACCTCCAGATATCCGAAAAGGTCAGTATCGGACAGGATTCAGTCAGCAAATGGCGTACACGTTTTCTAAAAAGCCTTCCTTTATTGCGGGAGATAGAGGAAAAAAATCCCACTGAGCTCAAAGATAAAATAACTTCACTCCTTTCGGATTATGCCCGCACCGGGCAGCCCCCGACCTATACGGATGAGCAGATTATCAGGATCCTTGAAATTGCCTGCCGCACCCCGGAAGAATACGGGTATGAAGCCAGCCATTGGAGCCTGAATCAGCTGGTGGATGTTGTTATTAAGGAAGGAATTGCCGAATCCATTTCTGCAAAAACCATAAGCCGTTTTTTAAAATATGGGGAAAATCCGCCCGCATCTCGTCCGTTACTGGCTGCATTCCTCCGAAAAAACGGATAGCCCGGAAACATTCGCGCAAAAAGTGAATGAAATCTGTTCCATTTACCATGAAGCGAAAGCAGTCCATGAAGCAGGCGGCCATACTGTGTCTGTAGACGAGATGACAGGAATCCAGGCACTGGAACACAAGTATCCGGATAAAACGGTAATGCCGGGGAAAACGGCCCGCATGGAATTTGAATATATCCGTCATGGCACTACCAGCCTGACCGGCTTCTTCGATGTCGCTACAGGACGTATGGAAAAACCATATCTGAATCCCACACGCACGGAAGATGACTTTGTAAAGGCAGTACGGGCATTAGTGGAAACAGATCCCGGGGCATCCTGGACTTTCGTATGTGACGGCCTGAATACACATAAATCGGAAAGCCTGGTGCGGTTTGTTGCAGAGCAGTGCTGCGTGGAAGATGAACTCGGCCGCAAAGGGAAAGAAGGCATTCTTAAAAGCCTGGCAAGCCGTGCTGATTTCCTGCATGACAAGAACCACAGAATACGTTTTGTATACACGCCGAAGCATTGCTCATGGATGAACCAGATTGAGATATGGTTTGGGATCATAAACCGCAGGCTGTTAAAGCGGAAAAGTTACCAATCTGTACAGCAGTTGGAAGAAAGTATTCTGCGCTTCATCAAACAATATAATGTTACGGCAAATCCCTTTAAATGGACTTATAAGGGAGTTCCATTAGTTGCATGAATTTACTTAGTTATTTATGCAACGCTGTAATAGTTGTTTTTTGCAGACAGCAAATATTGTATTGTGCTTATATCAAAAACCTCGCAGCCAATATCGTCTACAGTCCAATCACGCAGAATGAGTCTGCTCGTTTCAAGTGTTCTCACTTTATCCCTCCGATGATAAATAAACCTGAATCAATCATAATGTAATAGTTATTTGTACATGCGTGAATCAGATATATTACAAGCGAAAACTTCGATTTGCTATTGCGTTCAGTTTAGCACATTTATAGAACATCTACAAGATTCGGTGTATGAAAAAGCAAAAAGAATGAATTCTTCACTTGACAATGTGGCAAAGAACTGATGTCAACCGATGAATTGGCGGTGATGGACGGCGGCAAGTGCATCT
>CAJUHH010000043.1 GCA_910585965.1 uncultured Lachnospiraceae bacterium | reverse complement strand
ATATTCCCTCACGGTGATAAAGAATGCCTCTTTTTTCATTTGCTTCAAGACAATCCAACAGATGCGTCTCCCCATACCGTTTGGCAAACAGGGTAAAGGCGTAGGGCTTGATTTTATTCAGTAATCCTTTTTTACAGGTCTCTGTGCAGGCATAACAATGCGAAATGCCCCTTTCGGAAGAGCACTTCTTGTTTTCGCACTTATCCGCATCGGGACATCCATCCGACCCACAGCCATCGCATCTCACGTTCTCAGAGCACAAACAGCACGCAAGGCCACATCGTGCAACACCTAGTTCTCGCCGCATTTCCCCACCTCACCAAATCTTTTTACTGGATCGCGTCCTTCAGAGCTTTGCCAGCTTTGAACACTGGAGCTTTAGACGCAGCAATCTCGACAGGTTCCTTTGTCCGTGGGTTCCGGCCGGTGCGGGCCGCACGGGCCTTGACTTCAAAAGAGCCAAACCCGACCAGCTGAACTTTATCCTCCGCCTTGAGCGCATTCTCCACAACTCCAGTAAATGCGTTCAGCGCAATTTCACAGTCCTTTTTGGGCAGGCCGCTGGCCTCAGACATCGCAGTAATCAGTTCATTTTTGTTCATAAACATTCTCCTTCTGTATAAAAAGTCGCTCGTGTATTATAGCCGCCCCATTGGGAAAAGGCAACCTACATCTCAGAAATTCTTTATTCCTTACTATACTTGTCATAGCGGCACTGCTCAAATACAGCGTTTCCCAACAGTGTAATCGCCTGTGCAGGGCATGAACTGATGCAGCGATAACACATTGTGCAGCGATCTCCCGCTGTTGCTTTGTGATTCTTTAGGGTGATGTTTCCCATTGGGCATATCTGGGCACATAGTCCGCAGCCCACACAGGCTTCACTGATTTTCAGCTTATCAGAGTAGTCTTTCGTCTTGCCATAATACCATAGGCGCTGACCCAAGAGGCCTGCTGCTCTGTTATAAAAGTTTAAGCCATCCCTTGGGTATTTGCCTTGCTTGATCTCTTGCGCACATTTTTCAATCTTTCTGTCCGCCGCTTTTATGATCTCCCGATTTTTTTCAACAGATCTTTTCAGCAGCTTCACATCGCAAATCGAATCCGGCATACAGATATGCAGGCCGCCAACGATACTCGCGCCACACTTTTTCAATAGCCGTGCAGAACATCCTGCTCCATCCCCGCTGAACAATCCCATTGTGGCAACACAAAGCACTCTTTTGTTTTTCCAAAGTTCCGAATGGTCTTTGATAAAGTTCCGTACCATAACTGGCGCATTGGAGAATTGAACGGGGTATGCCAATACAATAAACTCGTGCTGTGATAATAAATGCACAGTTTCTTTTCCCTCAATGGGAACTGCCCGCGCAGTTTCATCCAATAAATAAATCAGCTTTTCAATGCAGTGTTTTGTGTTCCCTGTTCCACTTAAATATACGCCAATCATAGCTTTGCCCCCAACGTGGATTCTTCATGCGGATACGACCAATCATTTCCCCAGCTCACATTGTAGAAGCATTATAGAGAAAAAGCAATCAAAATTTCAAATTTATATGCAATCCATATCTTATTTTGATGTTGTTCATATCCTTGTCCACTATACTGGTGAAACCTCGCTTGGCCTTCTACTTGGTGGATGGTGTATTGTGGGGATAGAAAGGAGTTGCTGAAAATGTTAGAAAGTTTGACTGTAACCCCAACAGCTATCATCATCATGGCGTTGGTTGGTCTGTTTACACTGGTACTGCCGCTGGGGCTTGGAATTTTCTTTTGGCGAAAGTCAAAGGGGCGGTGGCGGTTTTTCTTCATTGGCTGTATCATATTCCCCGTCTTTGTGCTGATCCTGGAACGGACTGCACACAGCCTCCTGCTCTATGGCGCTCCTGGAGCAGTGCTGCAGGGAAACATCTGGCTGTATGCTTTTTATGCCGGTCTGATGGCGGGCGTTTTTGAGGAATGCGGCCGCTGGCTGGCTTTCAAGCTTTCCCTCCGATGGAGCCGAGGGCCAGGGGATGCGCTGATGTACGGCGCGGGACATGGAGGCATAGAGGCGATTCTGCTGGCCGGGATGACGATGTTAAGCAATATTACGCTCGCTTTGGCTTTGAATCGCGGCGGACTGGAAGCGGTAGAGGCTATGATGGGTCCTTTATCGGAAACGGGGCTGGCTGCCATCCAGGGCTTATGCGCTAACCCGGCAGGCATCTATTTCTGGACCGGTTTTGAACGGCTGGTGGCGGTGGGGCTGCACATCGCGCTGTCGGTACTGGTGTATGTCTC
>CAJUHH010000042.1 GCA_910585965.1 uncultured Lachnospiraceae bacterium | reverse complement strand
TAAAACCATATGGCTTGATTTTGTTCAGTAATCCTCTTTTGCAATCCATTTCACATGCATAACAGCCATTGCATTCAAATCCAGCCCGTTCATACATAGAAACTACTCTTTCGTTTTCAGCCACTACTTTAAGTCCAAGCTGACTGTCACTCTCCGTCCCGTTCCTCAGACAACATTCCGTGCCATTATTTAATTTTACACCACTTTACAGCTTTTTAAAAGAAATACCGTATGAGACACTTTAAGTGTATTATTTTTCTGTTTATTTTTCCGCTTTTCTCACATATTCCCATAATGTGTTATATTTACTCATTGCCCTTCTCCTTCTGCCCTCTCTTTTTCTTAAAAACATAAATGACAGTATTGATGATACATAACAGCACAAAAAGGCTCGTAAAGTTAATCCATATATCCCTGTACGCTGTTTTCGCCAAAGGTTCCTGCAGTCCGCTGAACCAGACATAGGCGAACGCCAACAGCTGAGAGAGAATATATGCAATAAATATCTGAGAGCCAAAGGCTTAACAGGCAGATTCGTACATAGCTCAAATGCTGCTATCCCGATCAGGAGAATGATAGCCCTGTCTAATTCATGCCAGTTGCCGCTTGGGTCTTCATAAATGCTGTTGCAAAGATACAAGACGCTGTTCAATAATGTAATTGCGGTATATGTAATCGAATAAATCGACACAATACTGGATCCATTTTTTCTTATTCATTTTATTTCCTTTCCAAGGCTGCAGCCTAACGCATTGATTCCTATACCGAAACAGAAAGGTTCGTGCCGGATTCCAGTTTCAATGCTTCTCCGGTTTTCGTATAGATTACAGGTTCTGTCTTAACAGCATCCTCAGCTTCTTCTACAAATATGTCGTTGTTTGCACCAGTCTGAACCGAATCCGTCTTCTCGTCCAATGCGGCCTTTCCACTTTCACTGATGCTTACGGTATCTGTATCCTCATTCCGGCTTTCCGCTATCCTCTTTTCCTGCTCCTCGCGCTCTTCCTTGCGTTTCCTGATGGCATTTTCCTGCTCCGTCTTCGCTTTTTCCCTCGCTTCCTTTGCGTCCTCCTCCATTCCTTTTTCTGCTTTCTTTTGATAGTCCTCCGCCTTCTCTGCAAAGTCCCCGACATACCCCATCGCCCGCTCCATGACAGCTGTATCGCCTCTCCGTTCTGCGTCTTTATAAACACGGAATGGTGTATTCAGTAACTTCATATTCGTACTTGCTCCTGCAAGACCTTCCATTGTTTTCGTATGCATAATTGTCCCTCCTTTGAATATCCTTTTTAAGAAACTCAAATGATGCTGCTATTCCAAAAATACTGGAAAACAGTGCGCATTTATCACCATCCCCCGGTATTGATACTACACTAAAAATCTGAATCCTTTTTATTCTGATACAGAAGCATTCTGCCGCCTGTATGTATCATTGTCTTTCTGGCTTAACTCGTTTTCTACCTGCGCCAGCTTTTTCTCCAGCTCCCGGATTTTCTTTTCATCCCCGGAAGCCGACTGGATTTTCTGTTCCAGTTGCTGCTTTTTCTCTTTCAGCTTCTTGATCTCCCTGTCAACCTTATCCGTATTTGTGACACATTTCTCTGCCGGCTTTCCTTGGCTGTCTCCGCCTACCTTCGGTGCTTTGCTATCTTCACTTTTCTCAGAACGGTCATCCTGTTCATTTGCATGGCCGGCTTTCGGGTCATCAAAAAAGAGTTTCCGATTGCCCTTCTCATCCTGGCCTAGCCGGTACAGTCCCGTAGGTTTTTGCCCCGATTTTTCACTGCTGATGTATTCATCCTGTGGTTTGGACAACTTACCAGCGTTTTTTTCCTCAGCAGCTTTCTCTGCTTCCTTTACCTTTTCCGCCCTCTGATCGGCCTGTTTTTCCTTTACCCGCTCTGCGTAATCGGTGCCGGAATGATCATAATTTCCATGAATCTGCATTGCCATAAGCATGTTCCTCCTTTAATTTGATATTATCAAGCGACTGCCTTGCGGTCGCTTTGAACTTCTTTGCAGCCGCTCCCCGCCGCAGGCAGCTTCCTTTTTCTTTTTCGGCTATAGAAGGTAACATATTAATCCATTTGCTGTGGGCTGCTTTCTGGATGCTGTGGAATGATCAGCAGCACATGGAGGACAAATACATTCTCCTGTGTCTCTATACTCATGGCGCCGCCATATCTTTCAGCCACTTTTTTTACATTCGACAGACCTGTCCCTTTTTTGAACGCGCCTTTCCCACGGAAGCTGTTCTGGTTTTCTATCATAAGGAAATCCTTAAGATGGAGAACGATATTTTAAAACAGGCGGCGCTGATCTTAGGACGAAAGT
>CAJUHH010000041.1 GCA_910585965.1 uncultured Lachnospiraceae bacterium | reverse complement strand
CAAATATTTTGAGGGTGGAGTTAAAGAGGCATTGTCTGATGCACCCCGCAGTGGGCATCCGGTTGAAATTACGGATGCCGCCAAAGCATGGATCATCAATATCGCCTGCCAGCGTCCGGCGGACCTGGGCTGCGCCCAGGAACTGTGGACGCTTAAAAGCCTCCATCAATATATACAGGGCCATGCCGCACAGGCAGGGTTCCAGCGACTGGAAACTATTACAAAGGCGAGAGTGGGGCAAATCCTGAAAGCATCTGAAATCAAGCCTTTTAAGATCAAATATTACTGTGAAAAAAGAGACCCGCTGTTTGAATCAAAAATGCGGGACATCCTGCTTGTTTACAAGCAAGTGGAGCTCCAGTTTGATGAAAATGGTGAAGTCATTGTGCCGGATGACTATAAACTCACAATCACTGTCTCCTATGACGAAAAGCCGGGAATCCAGGCCATTGCAAATACTTCGGATGACCTGCGCCCGAAAAAAGGGAACGGGGAGGTTTACCGTGATTATGAATATAAAAGACTGGGGACCGTATCGCTGCTTGCAGGAATAGACCTGCTTACCGGGGAGGCCATACCGCTGGTGAGCAGCACCCATAAAAGCTCTGATTTTATAGAGTTCCTGAAGATACTGGACAAAAAATACCCGTCACAGGACACCATCCGCATCATACTGGATAACCACTCTGCCCACAAGTCCAAAGAGACACGCCGATTCCTTGAGACGATACGTGATGGGAGGTTTGAATTTGTATTCACGCCAAAACACGGGTCATGGCTGAATATGATAGAAAGCTTTTTTAGCAAAATGACAAAACAAATGCTGAAAGGCATCCGGGTAAAATCTAAAGAAGAGCTTATTGAACGGATCTACAAATATTTTGATGAAATAAATGCAGAGCCCGTTATATATCATTGGAAGTATAAAATGGATGAGTTTTCTCAGAATGATATTATCGGGCTTTAACCACTAATTATTTATTTTATGCTCTACTAGTCCCTGTTCCATGGGGTTCTCCGTTCTTCCATTCCCCTTCATAATAAACCTGTTGCGACATAGGATAATATTCTGTCCCAACCCCATGGTATTTTCCTTTTTTTATGCCCCCTTCATAGCTTAAACAACCCAACTCGTAGATTTTAAATTCCCCGTTCCTTTCCCCTTTCTCATAAGTTCCTGTATAAATGTTAATGTCTTTATTAACTCCGGTCACTATACCATAGGCTTTTGCACCTGCCTCTTCATCTCCTCCTGCAGCCTCAATGTAATCCTCTTCATCTAAAAATGTATCCCGCCCTGCGCTGTCATATACATAAGTTTCCATGTAAGCATACTCATTCCCTCTTCCTGAATATTCCCCCTCTTCGAATTCCCCTTCATAGCGGATTGGATTTCCCATTTCAAGGAAAGCCCCCTGAACATCCTCTTCACTCTGGCAGCCGCTGATTGGAATTTCCCTGATAAAATAGTCTTCATCCCCCGGAACGCTGAATTCCATCCCATAGCCTTCCGGCCTTCCTTCTTTAAAATATCCGGCATACACACAGGCAAGGTTGTACTGGTCTGCCATACTGGAACTTTCATAAATCTGGGCTGTGTCTGATTCCCCAATGCTTTCCGCATCCAAAGACAGATATACTGACTTATAAATGGCTCCCATCCCGTCTGGCTTGTTGTCTTTCATCTGCCCCTGGTAGAGAAATTCTGTATAGTTTGTCGTCATCGCATAATATGGCTTTTTCAGGAATCCACCATCTTCCTTTAAGTAAATTGGCTCCTTGTGGTAACTTTGGATAAAATCAATTATTTTTTCCCTTTCACTGAAATCATTTACTTCCATGTGGTATTTTGTCAAATAGTATCCCAAATATTCTGTTGAAAGGTATGGCGCATCCGCTCCATCTGCCGCCTGTCCCTGCCCGCCGTCTTCTTCAGCGGCTGCTTCCGTTTCTCCGCCGTTTTCTTCACTTACTGTTTCCGTTCCTCCGCCTTCCTCTTCCACAAGGTTGATTAATTCCGCATTTTTCTTCTCATAGTCATTCAGGTCTGTATCAAAATCAAACTGCCCTGCTTCTATAGTGCCAGAATACCATTGCTGGCTTTCAAAATACTGCCGCATCTCTTCATCCTGAAAAATGTAGCCATGCCTTGCAAACAACTCATTCCTTGCAATTCTCAATTCCCCTGCATCAGTTTCCCGCACTTCCTTCTCCGTAAGGTACCTTCTGTCACTGTCCGGGAAAATATATTCCCTAGCCGCTTCCTCCGTTTTGCTGCTTTGGCCCTCTGTTTCCTTTTCCGCTGCTTCCGTCTTATTATTTTGACTTTCCGCTGCTTTTTCCATCTCTTCCATGGATTCTGCTTCTAGGCTAGTTTCAACGGATGTCTCCTGCCCCTTTTCAGCGCTTTCTTCTGAAGAGCTGTCCGTATCATCGCTAAAAATTCCAACCACCAGAAAAAACAAAAACAGAACCCCTATGATTTTCCACAACCTTTTTTTCATCTTCTTCGTTTCTCCTCTCTTTTTCTTTCACGTATTATTTTTTTATCAAAACCCATCCCAGGAAAAATCCTGCTATAAATCTGGACAGGAACAGGTTTTTCGCCGTCCCAAACCTGATTTTGTTTGCGTATATGGTCTTCCCTGCAGCCCAGTATGCGGCAATACAGTATATTAACAATGCTATTTCCATGCTTTTTCTCCTCTGTGCCTTTGTTTTTGGTTGCTGTTGTTTTTCTTTAAAACCGGGGCTGAACAGTTTCCTGCCAGCCCCGTTCTGCATATCTTTCGGAATATTGGATGCCTGCTTATTTTTTAATCTTTACGGACTTC
>CAJUHH010000040.1 GCA_910585965.1 uncultured Lachnospiraceae bacterium | reverse complement strand
AGAAGCAGACCGGCGATATTGACGCTTCCATTCTGACCGACCACATGATGCTCCAAGCCACAGAGCTGGGTCTGGGCAGCGTATGGGTGTGCTACTTCAAGCCTGATGTTTTGCGCCGGGAGTTTAACCTCCCCGCCAATCTGGAGCCGGTCAATATCCTGGTAGTCGGCTATGCTGGGGAGAACTTCACCGACCCGGAGCGGCACATTCAGACACGAATCCCGGTAAGGGAGCTGGTTTCCTACGAAAGCCTGTAAACCGACTAACTGCACCAGGGGGGCGTCCTCCTGGTGCTGTTTTTAAGAAAGTTCAAAAAATTTTTGTCTTATGGTATAATTCCTCTTGCTTTGAAGTGCGCTTCATAGCTTATTCTAAAAAGTGAATGGGGGATTTGAAATGTATTCAGCAAAGGAGGCTGCGGAGATCACTGGCCTTTCTACCGCAACGTTAAGATATTACGAGAAAGAAAGTTTATTGCCGCCAGTAAAAAGAAATGTCCAAAAGTATAGACAATACACAGATGAAGATATTGAATGGATTCGGATGATCCAATGTATGCGTATGGCTAATATACCAATCCAATCTATCAAGGAATATGTTTCTTTATTGATACAAGGCGGAAAGACGCTTGAACAGCGTTATGAGATGGTTCAAGAGCATATAGAAAATATCATGGGGCAAATAGCCGATTTACAAAAGGCATTGGCTTTAACACAAAGCAAATTAGCATTTTACGAAAAAATTTTGAAAGAGCCGTTGCATCAAGACATAACGTATGCTGAGGAATGGAAAATGTTTAATCATGGAGGCCATGTATAACACAAATTCTGTTCCTGACATAAATGCAACAAAACGAAAAGGAGAGATAATATGCCCTATATCACGGTTGAAAGCGGGAATTTATCAGACGCCCAAAAAGAGGAACTGATAAAGCGGTTGACGGAAGTATCTTCCGAAATTATGAAAGTACCGCAGGAGTTTTTTGTTACCACGATCAAAGAAGTGCCTGATAAGAATTTTGGTATTGGTGGGAAAACGATTGATAAAGTTAAGGCTGAATATATTCGGGCACATCAATAAATTTTGCACATCGGAGATACATCCAGTTAATATTACAGGGGAAAATATGATTACTTTTTATATCGTTCGCCACGGGCAAACCTTGTTAAATCAACTTGACCGGGCGCAGGGATGGGCTGACTCCCCCTTGACCGCATCAGGAAAGCAAGCGGCAAAGGAGCTGGGAAAGGCCCTATCTTCCGTTGCATTTCAAGCAGCATACACAAGCGACACATACCGGGCATTCTATACTGCTCGGCTGGTGTTAGAAGAAAATAGCCAGCCTGATATTCCAATACATCAGGACACTCGCTTGCGGGAATGGTGTCTTGGTATCATGGAGGCAGAACAGAATAGCATCTTCATCAAGCGTGTGTCGGAATGGCTGGGAGGTATCTCCTTTTCTGAAATGAACAAACGGCTCCCGGAAGTCGCTACGGCCATCAAACAGCATGACACCACTGGAATGGCAGAAACCTTTGAGCAGATAAGCAAACGGCTAAAGGAACTGCTTATATCCGTAGGATCGGTCTATCCTGATGGCAGCAACATCCTTGTTGTCACACACGCATTTTTAATGAAAACAGTGGCCTATTTATTTGACTTTGAAAACATAGCGAGGCTTTCAAAAATCGGAAATGCCGATAGAATGAAGCTGCTGTTTGACGGCCAAAATTTCCGAATTGGATAACTCTATGTTCACAAATTACTCAGGCAATGTTCTATCTTCTCCAAAAGGATTGATATAGTCAGGCGGGCAAAGATGTGCCTCGCTCCATATCATCATTTGGTTCAAAATCGGGGTGAAGCTCTGCCCCAGCTCCGTTAAGGAATACTCCACCTTGGGGGGAATTTCCTTGTAAATCTCTCGGTGCAAAAATCCGTCTTGCTCCAATTCACGGAGCTGTTTTGTCAATGAGGATTGGGTAATCCCGTCCAGGCGGCGCATGAGCTGACCAAAGCGTTGAACCTTATAAAATGCGATATACCACAAGATCAGGATTTTCCACTTGCCTCCCAAAACCGCCTGCACACTGGTCATTGGCACACAGCGGGCCATCATATCCTGCGTCTGAAATTTATTCCCGGCCATAGCTCTATCTCCCTTCGCTTCTTTGTAGGTAGTATATACCATCTCAATTTCAAAATCAATGTAGGCCACAAAATTAGTATTAGTACAAAAAACAATACTACTACTAAAAAAGTTGCGTACTTGAATTTAACCGTTGCCGGTTGTACCATGATGGCAACAGGAAATTCCTGATTGATTTTGAAAAGGAGATATGATCTATGCACTTTGATGGAACAATCTGGCGTCCGCCCTATGAGGCCGCGTCCCTGCTGATCCAAGTTACTGCGGGCTGCACACACCACTCCTGCAAATTCTGTACGCTATACGAGGATTTGCCTTTCAAGTTCAGAATGTCCCCGCCGTCCGAGGTGGAGGAAGATTTGGCTGCGGTGAGCCGCTACTGCCAGGACGCTCCTTGGTTCCGGGTTTTCTTCACCGGCGCAAATCCCTTTGTTCTGACCGCTGACAAACTGAAAACACTGGCCCAAATGGTGAAAAAGTATTGTCCCAACTATTCGTCCATTGGCTGCTTCGGCAGAATCACCGACGTTACCAACAAAACCGTGGATGAACTGAAGGAGCTTCGCGCTTTGGGGTATAACGGACTTACCTTTGGCGTTGAAACGGGCGATGACAAGGCGCTGGCCTTTATGAACAAGGGCTTCCGGGCCAGTGATGTCCTTGAACAGTGCAGAAAGTTAGAGGCCGCTGGCATCAGCTACAATTTCTTCTATCTCACCGGCATTTCCGGCGCTGGCCGGGGCGAGATCGGTGCAAAGGCCAGCGCGGAGCTTTTCAACCAGCTTCACCCGCAAATCATTGAATCCTCTATGCTGACGATTTATAAGACCTCTGAACTGTACCAGGAAATCCAGCGTGGCAACTGGAAAGAGGAAGGGGAAATTGAAAAACTGGCAGAACTGAAAGCCCTCATTGAAAATCTGACCATTGACACCCGGATCGTGACAGATGGTGCGTCCAATTTGATCCAGGTTCGCGGCCACCTGCCCGCAGACAAGGAAAAGCTGGTCGGATATTTGGAGCATCTAATCGAAACCGCTG
>CAJUHH010000039.1 GCA_910585965.1 uncultured Lachnospiraceae bacterium | reverse complement strand
GATACAATTTTTGTGGCACGGTTTGTAGGCACCAATGCGCTGTCGGCGCTCAATATCGTATGTCCGATGATCAATCTGATCGTAGGGATTGGGACCATGCTTGCCACAGGGGGGAGCGCCATTGTCGCCAGGAAGATGGGGGCGGGGGAGACTGTGAGGGCATCACAGGACTTCACTCTGATCATCGGCGCGGGTGCTTTATTCGGAGTGATCATTACGGTTTGGGGGACTGCATTAATAGACAATCTGATCCATGGGCTTGGTGCAAGCGGGATTTTATTTCCGTATTGTAAGGAATATTTGTTCATCCTGCTCCTGTTTACGCCCGCAAGTATGCTACAAGTTCTTTTCCAAAACCTGATTGTGACGGCAGGATGCCCCGGATTTGGAATGGCGCTTGGGATAAGCGCGGGAGCGGCCAATATCCTGTTTGATTATATTTTTATGGTTCCCTTGCAGATGGGAATCAAAGGGGCGGCATTAGGAACGGGAATCGGGTATCTGATACCGACAGTGGCGGGTATCCTGTTTTTCACGGCGGGAAAGGGCAGCCTGCATTTCAGGAGGCCTGTTATGGATATTTCCGTTCTGGCAGGGAGCTGTGCAAATGGCTTTTCAGAAATGGTAAGCCAGGGGGCCGCCGCAGTGACTACGTTCCTTTTTAACAGGACCATGATGAACCTGCTCGGTGAGGATGGTGTGGCAGCCATTACGATTATCATTTATACACAGTTCTTGCTGACTGCGCTTTATATAGGATTTTCGATGGGGGCAGCGCCTGTTATCAGCTATAATTATGGGAAACAGGACAATGGCCGGTTAAAAAAGGTATTTTCCATTTGTATGCGGTTTATAATTCTGGTTTCCATCGTTATTTTTGGAACGGCTATTGCCTTTGGCTCCCCGCTGGTCAGCTTTTTTTCAGAAAAGGGGACGCATATTTATGAGATTGCACGAAGAGGTTTTTTGATATTCCCATTCAGTTTTCTTTTTTCTGGGTTGAACATTTTTACTTCCGCCACATTCACTGCGCTGTCAAATGGGAAGCTGTCAGCGGTATTATCCTTCCTGCGGACATTTGGGCTGATACTTGTGCTGCTGCTCATCCTGCCGGAATTTATGGGAGTGACGGGGGTGTGGCTGGCAGTACCGATTGCGGAGCTGCTTACAATGGTGGTGGCTCTGGCTTTTCTTTATCAGAATAAAGACAGATACCATTATGCGTGATTGCAGGAGAAGTGTATTTCATTACTGGATAGGGGAACAAACTAATATAATATTGGGCAATGGTTTTCTCGCTGTTGAGTATGTATCTTTCATGCAAAATTGTCAATGGGCCTTAATGATTAATGATAATTGACCGATATACCAATTGAGATTACAAACGGAAAGGAAGGAAGCGGCATGGCAAAGGAAGAGATTACACCGAGCGAATGGCAGATTATGGAAGTGCTATGGGCATGCGGGGAGCCTTTGACATCCTCCGAGGTTTACAGAAGGATGCAGGGGAATGTGGATATGTCGATGAGGATGGTACGGGTGCTGATGAACCGCCTGAACCAGAAGAACGTTCTTGGCTACACGGTGGATGAACACGATTCGAGAGTTTACCACTATTATGTGCAAAGGTCAAGAGAGGAATGCGTGAAGGAGAAAAGCAGGAAGTTCGTGGACAGCTATTTTTCCGGCAACGGAACGAATGCGATGGCAGCGTTGCTGCAGAGCTTTGCATTGACGGATGAACAGATTAAGGAATTGGAGGAGATTTTAGAGAGAAGCAAAGACAGTGGCATGGAATCCGCAGATAAAGGAGGTAAGACGGATGTCTGACTGGTCACGGATTGCCAGTCTTACGGACTTCTGTGCGGTATATTATGCGACTCAGCTTGTACGGTGTGCGGCCATTTCCTTTTTGCTGGCCGGATTTGTGATGCTGCTTCGGAGCGTGTTTTTTGCAAGACGGGTTTTTTTAAAGGGGCTGTTATGGTCATCCTTCCTTCTTGTTCCGTTTCTTGGAAAGTTGAAGCTGTTTTATGAAAATAAGGCTGTCATGAACATAACATGGCGGTTGACAGCGGCAACCATGTCATGGATTTGGGCTGACCGTATATATATAGCGGGTATTTTTATAGCCGTCATCTGTATATTTGGAAAGCGGCTGCGCCTTCGGAGATTGGTTTCCAGGATGGAAAAGGCATCCCTGGATGATATCCAGGTCAGAGTGACGGACATGAATGTCACGCCGTTTACAGTCGGGCTGCTGAAACCGGAGATTGTCATTCCGGGAGTAATGCTGGAGAGTTATGACAGGGCTGAATTAAAGTTTGTTGTGCAGCATGAGCGGACGCATATTCGGCTAGGGCATTTATGGTTCGGGTTTGTATGGGACATCCTGCGGTGCCTTTTGTGGGTGAACCCGTTCCTGACAATCTTCCAGAAACAGTTCCGGGCAGATATGGAGGATATCTGCGACAGGGTATGTATACAAAGAAGCGGGGGGAAGGCGCAGGAATATGGGCAGGTATTGCTGAAAACTTTGAAGCTGCTGCGTCCCGGATCAGGGGGGATGCCGCCTGCCGTTACCTATGCGGGGGAACGGGAATTTGCAGACATGAAAAGACGGATGGGTGAGATTGCCGGTTTTCGCCCATACCAAAAAAGGATTTGTTCGTGCATGGCAGCCATGGCCGTTTTGACCGTTGTGGCTATTTTGCTGATCGTACATATCCACTCTTATGCCCGGTGCAATGAAAACAGGGATATTATGGTCGGGAATTATGACGGCGAACCAGAAATTATTTCTTGTGATACCGGGAAACTGAGCCAGATGATTTCGTATGATGACAGATGCGTTTATGTTGAGCGGGAAGCCTTTGAAGAGTTTCTGGGCGAGAATAGCGCAAACGGGGAAATATGGATTATTTTTGGCGGGTTTTACAAACTTCCGGGTTTGGCCGGCGCAGCAGAAGCTTGTATTTACGAAAGCGGTTCCAAAGACAGGATCATACAGATTCCTTATGAAAGCATCATGGATAACTGGTATATGGAACTGCTTAAGTTGTTATAGGTGCAGTATGGAAATGAAACGGATTTCAATAAACTTGATCAAGGAGGACAGGATTATGGCAATGAGGATTGATGGAAATCAGAATTACAGCAGTTATGCGGCGCAGGGCATAGCGGGAAGCGGTGCCGCAGGAGGCATAAAAAAGAAGGAAGCAGAGAAAATGCAGGAGGCAGCCGGAAACGCTAAATCTAGAAGTACAGCAGAATATGCAAATGAACTGGCGAAACTTGTTCCAAGCGTAGAGTTTCAGGTTGGAAATTCTTTCTCAACAGCTAAAAGCGGAAAGACACTGACTGTCAATCCGCAGCTTTTGGAGAAAATGCAAAATGATCCGGAAAAAGAAAAGGAAATGAAGGAGCTGATTAAAGGTGTTGAATCAGCAGTGAATATGCTGGACAGTGTAATGAATGCCAGCGGCTGGTCGGTTGTGTTCAAGCATGACTATATAGATGAAAATGGGAAATATCATCAAATTTCGCTTGTCAGGAATGATTTTATGCTGAATATGAGTGACAAACTCCGGGAGGAAAGACGGGAAAATTCTGAGAAACTAATTGAAAAGACAAAAGAAAAGGCGGTGGAAAAGAAAGAAGAATTAGAGGAAATATTAGAAGAAAAGAAAGAAGAAAAGACCAGGGAAGGAACTGGAGAAAAAATAGATGCGGGATCAGCCTCAAACAAAGCGGAGCAGCTTTTAAATGAAAAGATGGAGGCATCCAAAGACGGTATCATTTATCTGAATGACACGGATATCCGTACAATTATTGAGGCTGCACAGAAAGAGAATGCGGGAAAAACCGCTGTCAAAGATCAGGAATGGATTGGCGCAAATTTGGATTTGAAGATATGAAGAGGCATTATGGTGTGAAGGAAATAATTAAAAAAATAGGGAACGGTGATTTTTGATAATAATTATCTATGGAGAGAAACTTGCAGTATGTAAATAAAAAGCATTGAATTGTAGACGTAAAATGGATATAATAAAGGCATGAGAATAAAGGATAATACCAGATTATCGGTAACAA
>CAJUHH010000038.1 GCA_910585965.1 uncultured Lachnospiraceae bacterium | reverse complement strand
TTCCCTGTTTTTCTCGGCGTTTTCCTCTACGTCTATTCGTCTGGTCGTCAGATGACGAATCCGCTGGGGAAAGCAACAGCATTGTGAACCAGAAAAAGATGCTTGAAAAATATGCAAAAGAACAGGGATTCTCTCATTTGGTACATTACACGGATGACGGATGGTCTGGCACGAATTTTGAACGTCCTGACTGGAAACGCTTACTGGCAGATATTGAGGACGGCAAGATTGGCTGTGTAATTGTAAAGGATATGAGTCGGATTGGGCGAAACTATCTACAAGTGGGATTTTATACGGAAGTATTATTCCGTGAAAAAGGCGTCCGTTTTATCGCCATATCCAACAGCGTTGACAGCACACAGCAAAGCACCAATGAATTTGCTCCATTCTTAAACATTATGAACGAGTGGTATGTCCGCGACACCAGCCGCAAAATCAAATCCGTACTCCATGCAAAAGGCATGGAGGGCAAGCACCTGACTTCCAACGCCATTTATGGATATAAAAAAGACCCGGAAGACAGCAATCACTGGATAATTGATGAAGAAGCCGCTGCTGTGGTAAGACGGATTTACCAGCTTATCATGGAAGGCAACGGGCCGATGCAGGTGGCACGAATCCTTACTAATGAGAAAGTAGAACGCCCATCCTATTATCTGGCAAAACGGGGGCTTGGCACCTGTCAGGGGAGTTGTGATATGGGCAGACCGTATACCTGGACTGCCACCACCATCTCCGATATGGTAAAAAAGCCCGAATATATGGGGCATACGGTCAATTTCCGCACACATAAGGACTCCTACAAGGATAAGCATTCCAGAAAAGTCAATCCAGAAGACTGGATTCTTTTTGAGAACACACAGGAACCCATTGTAGATGAGGATACATGGTATACTGTCCAGAAAATCCGCGAGACGAAGCATAAGCCCAGTAAGAGGGGAGAACCAAACCCACTGACAGGACTAATGTTCTGCGCAGACTGCGGCGCAAAGATGTTCAACCACAGGACAGGAGGCTATGAGAAAAAGGACAAAGACGGCAACCCTACCGGAAAATACACCAATGCCCAAGATGCTTACCATTGTTCCACTTATTCCCTGAACAAAGGGAAGTTTGTTGATTCCTGCTCTATGCACCATGTCAGAACCGATGTTGTCAGGGATTTGATTCTGGAAACGCTGAAAGCGACCGCCGGATTTGTCATAGAGCATGAGGAAGAATTTGCTGCCAAAGTACGAAATGACTCCACAATCCAGAGAGCAGACGCCGCAAAAGCATTGCAGAAGAAACTTTCCAGAGAGCAGAAACGGAACCATGAATTAAACCAACTCATAAAGAAAATTTATGAGGATAACGTCACCGGCAGACTGACGGACAAACGTTTTGAAATGCTGCTTTCGGATTATGAGCAGGAACAGGCTGACTTGGAAACTTCCATCCAGAATACACAGAAAGAAATCTCTGATTTTGAGAAAGATAATACAAGGATTGATAAGTTTATGGAACTGGTAAGGAAATATACGGATTTTTCGGAACTGACAACACCGATGATTCATGAATTTATTGATAAGATTGTAGTGCATGAAGCTGACAAATCAACTGGGGAGCGGATACAGCAGATAGACATTTACCTGAAATATGTGGGCAGGCTGGACGTTCCCATGCCGGAACTGGCACCAGAACAGCACAAAGAGGAAGAACGTAAGCGCAAGAAACGTGCATGGAACCGTACTTATATGAGACGGAAGTATGAACGTGAAAAGGCAGAGCGTAAAGCTGCTGAAATGGCAGAAATTGGGACAACCGTGTAGGTTGTTCCAGAAATATCTTTATGATAGGGAAACATGGCTATGCCGCAAATCGTGAATCCGTATGCGTTTCACCCCTGCGGCTTTTGCGCCCCTGTCCATCTCGTGATGGAGGTAACTCTTTGTCACTGTGAAAATGCGGTCTTTCTTCTTTAAACCGTACAACATACCGATATATTCCTGCATTTCCTCGCATAGAAACTTCGGCATTTTGATTGTACGGTTGCTCTTTTTTGTTTTCGGAGAAGTAATCACATCTTCCCCATGCAGACGCTGATAGGATTTGTTAATCGTGACTGTTTCCTTATCAAAATTGAAATCAGCAGCGGTCAAAGCTAATAATTCACCCTCTCGGATTCCGCACCAGTAAAGCATCTGGAACGCATAATAGGAAACTGGCTTGTCCATCATTTCATCCGCAAACTTCTTATATTCCTCTTTCGTCCAGAACAGCATTTCCTTGTGTTCCTCGCTCCCCATGTTCCCCGCCTTTGCCGCAGGGTTGGAGCGGAGGTCGTAATAGCGCACCGTATGGTTAAATATTGCGGAAAGCTGATTGTGAACTGTTTTCAGATACGTCTGTGAATAGGGATTGCGTTTTTCATCACGGTAGGCAAGCAGCTCATTCTGCCATGCGATGATTTCCTTTGTGCCAATCCCGCTAATTTTCATCCTTCCAAAATACGGAAGAATCTTCGTCCGAATGATATGCTCCTTTGTCAGCCAAGTGTTTTCTTTCAGTCGGTTCTTGACATCATTCGCATAAAGTTCCGTAAATGCTTCAAAATCCATGTCAAGGTCAGCAGAATTTTGCAACTGGAATTTCCGCTCCCACTCCTGCGCTTCACGCTTTGTTGCAAACCCACGCTTGCACTTCTGTTTCCGCTCCCCTTTCCAGTTCACATACCGAGCCATCACATACCATGTGCCGTTACCCTCGTTCTTAAATACTGGCATTTACTCCATCTCCTTTCCCTGTTTTTCTCCTGCCCCGTAAAACCTTTCTTGAAAATACTGGCGGTTTACTCTCCCTGCAATCGTGATAAACCCCTGCTCCTTCAGCTCGTCATTCAGTTTCTTGATGAGCTTGTAAGCGTAAGGCTTCGATACGGAAAGCTCCTGCGCCACCTCGTCCACACGGATAAATTTGTTGTCCATACAACCTCTCCTTTCTCTTTCTAAGCGTTTTTGCTTAATTCATAATACTAAACATTTTTGCTACTGTCAATAGGTTTGCAAGAAAATATTAAACTTTTTTGTTTCGCTTATTCTTGACTTTTTCTAAGCATATATGCTATACTCCTTATAAACATACGAACAAGGAGTGAAACACTATGGCAATTGGCGAAAGAATACATTTTTTCCGCATCATGCGGGGCATGACGCAGAAATACCTTGGTATGCTTGTCGGGTTTCCCGAAAAATCAGCGGATGTGCGTCTGGCACAGTACGAAACTGGCTCACGCAAGCCAAAGGCAGACTTGACGGCTGCACTGGCACAGGCTCTTGACGTTGCGCCGCAAGCACTGGACATACCCGACATTGACAGTTACATTGGGCTTATGCACACCTTATTTGCCCTTGAGGATATTTACGGTCTTACCGTTGGTGAATCAGACGGTGAAATCTGCTTAAAAGTCAACAAAGACAAAAGCAAGGATGCCGCCGAACTGCTGAAAATGCTCTCCGCTTGGAAAGAGCAGGCAGACAAGCTCTCTGCCGAGGAAATCAGCAGGGAAGATTACGACCAGTGGCGGTACAATTATCCCAAATTTGACACCACGCAGCATTGGGCGGAAGCCCCCTCTAAGGAATTGAGCGATGCCTTAGTTGAAGCGTTCAAAGATAAGCTGCCAGACTAACCAAGCCAGATTGGAAGGTGTAAAAAACGTGATTATCAGAGAATACCGCCCCTCGGACTGTAAATACTTAGCGGAGCTGTTTTATCAGACTGTCCATTCCATAAATGCCAAAGACTACACAGATGAACAGTTAAACGTCTGGGCAACTGGCAATGTAAACATAAATGAATGGAATCAATCATTATCCGAGCATTTTACGCTTGTCGCCATAAAAGGCGGCATTATAGCAGGGTTTGGCGATATTGACAGGACAGGCTACCTTGACAGGCTGTATGTCCACAAGGACTATCAAAGCCAAGGGATTGCCACCGCTATATGCGATAAACTGGAACACGCTTTTGGGATAAGCAAAGTAACCACCCATGCTTCCATCACTGCAAAGCCGTTCTTTCTTCACAGGGGATATAACACAATTAAGGAACAACAGGTAATCAGGTCAAATATCCCCTTGACGAATTACATTATGGAAAAAACACTTTAATCATCACCCCCATTCATCAATTAAAAAACACGACAAAAAACGCCCTTAGCCATGAGTTCCTACCCACAGCTAAGGGCGTT
>CAJUHH010000037.1 GCA_910585965.1 uncultured Lachnospiraceae bacterium | reverse complement strand
CAGCAAAAAATCCCTGCCCCCGCCGCTCCTTTCCAGCGCCCAGCCTCTGCGGCCTATCCACATCCCGACACGCTGTCCCTCCTGCAAAAATGGATTCCCCCATTCCCCTAATCCCGCCCCGCCCGGATCGGCCATTGACTTTACAAAATAAAACGAATATAATAGTGACCCGTAACGGAAGAAAAGGAATCAAATGATGCAAAGCTAACGAAAGAGGTGCCGGATATGTATCACATTGCACTCTGCGATGATGAAGAAGCAGAACTAGATAAAACGGAAAACATGATGAAAGCTTATCAGGAGCAGAACAGGGGATGCAGTTTTTCGATAGAACGGTTTAACAGCGCGGACGATCTGCTGTGGAAAGTAAAAGAAAATGAATATATGCCGGATCTTTTGCTGATGGATATTTATATGCCGAGGAAGCTTGGGATCGAGGCGGCAAAGGAACTACGGGAAATGGGGAACGAATGCCGGATTGTTTTTTTGACGACTTCGAAAGAGTATGCCTTGGAAGCATTCCGGGTAGATGCCACACAATATTTGGTGAAACCAGTTTCGAAGGAGGAGCTGTTTTCCGTGCTGGACAAGCTTTTGGGAAGCCTTCTTGAGGAACAGAAAAAATATCTGCTGCTTCGGATTGATAACAAGAACCGCCGGATTGCAATGAAGGATATTGTATATTGCGAGGCGCAGAAAAAATGTCAATGTATTTATTTGTCGGATGGAACCCAGCTTCTGCTCCGCCTGACGATGGCAAAGATTTATGAGATGCTTTCCGATTATAAGGAATTTGTAAAAGCCGGGATCAGTTATATTGTCAATCTGGAACATATAGAAAGCCTGAATGCGCAGGAACTGCAGATGGATAACGGAAGGACGGTTTATCTGCCGAGGGGTTCCTACCAGCTGCTAAAAGAACAGTATTTCAATTATTACTGCGGAGATGATGAGGGATAAAGAAAGATCGGGAAAGGAAGGGAGCAGTCCCTTCTTTTTTTGCATATGCATTGCGCCATACGCAATACATATGCTGAGCAAAGGATACCTGAAAAAGTGCAATGTATGACCTTCAGCCCGCAGAAAAACGATCTTGGTTTAAAATAAAGCCAGAATTGCATCTTCGGAGGCAGAAAATTGGAAAGAGGGAAAGGAGGGAAGGGCAGATGTTAGGCGGTTCTTTTTGGATTGCGTTGTGCCGCAACAGTTTGGGGGCGGTGCTGCTGATGGCAGTTTTTTTATTGCTCGACAAGCCCAGGCTTTCCATGAGGAAGACCATTTTCTGTTATGTAATATATGGTTTTTTGCTGGTGGTTATTTTCAGCGCATGGTATTTGTTTGACCATACCGGCTTCATCCAGGGCGCCGGGCCGCTGGCATGCCTTGCAATCGGCCTGTTTTGCGGGATTTTGAGCAGCGGGACGTTATATTTGTCTTTATATAAAATATCGCTGGGTTCCTATTTCCTTTCCTTATGCGTATTCGGCGGCGTGGACATTGCCCGCTGGTGGTTTGGCGGGAATATGTGGGTGGATATTTTTGTCCGCTTCGGAATGGTCATTCTGATTCTCCTTTTTATCAAAAAAAAATTCCGCAAGGCCTTTTTGGACAGCGTGGATTTCTTAAGGGAAGAGATGGATTTGTTCAGCGCGGCAGTATTGGTCGCATCCATTATGCTTGCAGCGGTTGTGATTTACTGGCCGGATATTCATAGCTTTTCCGTCATTAATATTATGCGGATATCCGCGATCATGCTGATGGCCGGTATCATCCAATATACTATTTTCCATTTATACAGTCATTTGGGCAGGGAACACAAGTATCAAGAAGAGAACCAGCTTCTGGCGATGAATGAGCAGCTTTTAAGGCGGCAGATGGATTTGGAAAAAGAAAAGGAAGTAGAAGCGGCACGGATGTTCCATGATGTCCGCCACCATTGCCTTTTAATTACGGAATACATGGAAAACGGCGAGTGGGAAGAATTGGCGGCTTACGTGCGGCAATATGGGGAGGAAGTGGAAAGGAAGCAGACGGAACGGGCGCCTGTCTGCGGGAATAAAGCGGTCAATCGAATCTTGTCGGTTTATGCCAGATGCGCGGAGCATGAAAAAATCCATGTAACGATGGATGTGGCGGTGGAAGAAATTCTGGCAGTGAGGGACATTGACCTGGTTGCGATCCTTGCCAATGTTTTTGAAAATGCGATCCATGGATGTCAGCATTCAGGCAAGGAAAGAAAGGAAATCGATATTTATATTGCCCAGAAGGGAAATAAAATTGTGATCCGTTTCCGCAATACATGCATACCCGGCATCCGTTTTCAAAATGGGCTGCCCGAAAATGAGGCAGGGGGCGGAACCGGTATTTCCAGCATCGTGAAAACGGTGGAACGCTATGACGGAGAGGTGGATTTTTCTGTAAAAAACGATATGTTTGTTACAAGGATTCTGCTGAACTTGTCCTTGCATGTGCGGGGGGGGTAAAAATCGCTGGCAAAGGCGGCGCAGGAACGGATAAAAAAAGCCGATAAAATGTTTTAAACGAAAGGATGATCATATGAAATTCAGACTAAAATTGATTTTGATCGAGGCGGCAACATTACTTTTTATGGCAGTTATTCTTGTATCGGGCAGCTGTATGGTTGCGATAAAATCATTCCACCAGCAAACGGAAGAGACGCTGGAAGTAGCGGTAAGCGGTTTTAACGGCGATGTAGGGTATTTGAGGAATATTGGAAGAAATATCGATATTACCGTTTTCGAGGGGGATACCCGGGTGGAAAGCTCAATCAGCGGCGCGGTAGGGACAAAAGCAGGGGATGCCGTCGTGGAGGCCGTGCTGAAGGGGAAGCAGGATTATTTTGATACAAATGTACAAGTGAACGGCGAACCATACTTCGGTTATTACAAACCGACGGAGGCTGGCATGCTGTTTGCGGGGATGCCCCGCGAGGCAGTGAGCCGGATGCTGGGAAATATTGTTTTGGTGGAAACGATATTGGGCGTTTCCATATTGACCGTATGTATTCTGGTTGTGGCTGTATTTGCGGGTCTTATCTCGAAGAGGATCGGACAGGCAAAGAAAATGGTGGAAACACTTGCCGACGGGGATTTGAGCATGGATATGGCGCATTACCGCAAAAGTAAGGATGAAATCGGGGATATTGAAAGAGCGGTCGCAGAACTGAAAAATAGCCTGAAAGAGATTTTGTCCGACCTGCATCTGCAATCGGAGGATCTGGCGAGAACGAGCGACATATTTGCGGATCATTTCACAGGCATTCTTGAGGGTATCAACAGCGTGAATATTGCAGTGGAGGAAATTGCGCAGGGCAGTACCTGCCAGGCCCAGGAAGTGACATCAATGAACCAGCAGACGGTGGATATGGGTGCAGGGATGGAGAAAAGTTCGGAAAATGCAAAAGTGCTGGATCACACTTGTGAGAAGATGGTGAATTCTGCCTCCCATGTGACAGAAGTGCTCGGGACGCTTCTTGGCTCCAGCCAGAAGACTGCTGTTAATATGGAAAAAGTGTCGGAACAGACGGAACTGACCCACGTTTCGGCTGAAAAGATACGGGAAGTAGTGGAACTGATACAGAACATATCGCAGCAGACGAATCTCCTGTCCCTCAATGCGGCGATAGAAGCAGCCCGTGCGGGAGAGGCGGGGAAGGGGTTCGCAGTCGTTGCGGAAGAAATCCGAAAACTGGCGGACGAGTCTTCTTCTGGCGCGGACGAGATCCGTAAGATTGTAAAAGAATTGCAGGAAAACTCCGATACTGCCGTGGCGGTTATGGCAAAAGTCATGGAAGATACATTGATACAGACGGAGAACTTAAGCAGTACGATTCAGGCGTTTGAGGAGTTAAAGGAAGGGATCGGCGAAGTGGCGGAAGCTTCGGCAAGCATCAAGGCGCAGATGGATCAACTGAACACTTCCAAGGCAGTGATCATGCGCAGCGTCGAACAGCTGGCGGCCGTATCGGAAGAAAATGCGGCGGCTACGCAGGAAACGAGCGCGACCATGCAGACGGTTTCGGAAACAGTAAACGGCTGCAAGGGGGAGACGGCGCGTCTGGTGGAGCTTGGCGAGAAACTGAACACGCAAGTTTCAAGATTTAAACTCGAATAGCATATCGAAAGTGAAAAATATAGAATAAAACAGGAGGCTGGTCATCTGCATAAAAATCCATTTTTTTGCAGTCAGTATAATGCGCTGGAGGAAAGTCTGCCGCCGCTGGGGAACGAGCCTAG
>CAJUHH010000036.1 GCA_910585965.1 uncultured Lachnospiraceae bacterium | reverse complement strand
AATGGCTACATTTAATGTGACGCTGAAAGCATCATTTAATTTGCCAAACAACACTCATGCCCGTCCAGTACAAAAGCAGGAATGCCATCCTCGCTTCCGGCTTCTCTTCCACTGCCAAAAGGAACTGCTTAAACTCCCCCTTCGTCCAAAACTCCTTCTCCCCGGCATGGCTCTTCCCGATGCTTCCCGCCTTCCTGCAAGGGTTATCTTTCAAATCATAATACCGAACCGCATAATTGAAGATTGCCGACAGTTGGTTATTCACCGTTTTCAGGTATGTATCCGAATACCCTTCCTTTATCAATGCATTCTGCCATGCCCGGATATCGGATGCTTTAATCTCGCTGATGCGCTTTCTCTTGAAATACGGAACAATTTTCAAATCAATAATGAATTTCTTTGTCCGCATCGTATTTTCCCGCAAACGGTGTTCCATATCCTCGTAGTAAATCTGGACAAAATTCTCGAAATTGATATCCAAGTTCCTCTCCTGCTGCTGCAAAAAATCCCTTTCCCACTGCTCCGCTTCCCCTTTTGTCCGAAACCCCCTCTTATTCTTTTTGTGGCTCACCCCCTGCCAGTCCTTATAATAGAACTGGCAGCGCCACATCTTCCCATCCCTTGTTGCCGACATAACGCCCTCTCCTTTCCTACATGGCTGTATTCAATCCGTAAAACTTTTCTTCAAAGTATTTCGTTGGAACCTTTCCGCAAATCGTCCGATACCCTTTTTCTTTCAGTTCTTCATTCAGCCCCCGGATAAGCTTATAAGCATACCCAGTTGATACGCCAAGCATTTCCGCCGCTTCTTTTGCCGTTACATACATCCTCTTTCCATTTCCCATTTTTCTTCCCCTTTCTTAATTGGTACACTTTTGTGACCTATTAATTGTATTTTACAGTACATATATGTGTCTGTCAAGTATTAATTTTATTTTTATATACACAAATGTGTTCTTTTATGCTAGAATAAAAATATGGGATGAAATGGAATAGAAAACGGGAGGGAATTTACATGACTACTGGAGAAAAAATAAAACATTTTAGGAATATGCGCGGTATATCGCAAGAAATGCTGGGACAGCTTTCCGGCATTAATCCTGCCACTATCAAGAAATATGAATACGGCATCCGCAACCCCAAGCCCGACCAACTGCTGAAAATCACAAATGCCTTGGGCATCAGCATCAATATTTTTATGGACTTTGATATCGAAACCGTATCGGATGTCCTTTCCCTGCTTTTTAAAATGGACGAGCAAATCAATATGAAATGGGAAGCGGAGGAAGACGCGGGCGGGAACCTGATTCCATCCACCATGAAAATCTCCTTCGCCCATCCGGCAATCAACAAAAAGCTATGCACTTACCTAAAAGCCAAACGGCTTCAGGAAAATATCAAAAATAATAAATATAACTTTGACAGCCAAGAACAGCAGGAAGAAGCCCTTGCCGCTATTTCCTCCGATATGGAGGAAATTAAAAACCGTCTGCTTGACGACAGCATGATTGTGAAAAAAGGAACCCACGGGCTTTCTGTAAAAATGTTCCCTTAAATACGGAATACCCCGCCGGAATCATACATTACCCAAGGCCATAGCTGCAACCGTTGTGGTCTTTTCTTTTTTCCTACAAATTTATTTTGGCGGTAAAAAAAATATTGATTTATTGGCGGTAATATATTATACTAATGATGTTGGCAAGGAAAGGAGGGAAGTATGCCAGAAAAGCATAGGGGGCGGCCAACGAGCGATAACCCGAAGACTATGCGTGTCGACGTCCGTTTGACGGAAGAAGAGCTGAAAATGCTGGACGAATACTGCCAAAGAATGGATGTGTCGCGCCCGCAAGGGTTACGTGACGGGATTAAAGCCCTTAATGCGAAAAAATAAAAAGGAAGCGGTGCCGTTGGCAAACGTATTTACACCACTTCCCATAGCCGCCCACCGAAGATGGACTGCACAAATATTATACATGATGCTGTTCTTTTCTTCAAGCAGCTTGTGGTGCCGGAAAACAGATACATAAAAAGCAAGAAGGAAGTGATGCTGTTGGCAAATTTATTTGCACCACTTCCCGTAGCCGTCCGCTCCAAGGCGAACCGCATAAATATTATACACCGTGTGCCTTTGCCTTGCAAGCGATCATGAAATAAATATAATATCGTGTTACTGTCAAGTAATCGTTGGCAGTTTTTTTCATATAGATTTTCTTATGCTGCCGTATCCCAGGCTGCTTGCGTTTTGTCTCCTAAAATCCGGCCATTGCAAGCAGGTTTTTTCGGTCTCCGCGTATTGTTCCTTCCAATCCCACCATATGCCCGATTACCGGGTATTCATATCCTTTCCCGTCTTTCTTTGGGGCTTTCGCTGACATCAGAATCTCTTCATACAGCTCTTCCACCTTTTCTTCTTCAAATGCCGGACGTTTTAACCTCTCTGTTACTTCATATAACTTCCCACTACATTTCTTTGCCAGTATCTTCGCCAGATGATTCCCTCCCTGCCTGCTCCAGCTGGTATGGTTATGTTTCATCCGCCTGGCTATCACGCTCCACACATGGTTCTCCATTGTCCCCATTCCCCTGTATTCCAGCCCTTGCGGATGCTCCGGCAGTTCCGGCACCTGTGATTGGTAAGGCAGCAGACCATTCTCATTGTTCCTGTAATAGCGGATTAATTCTTCTGCATCCCCTATTTCACCATCTTCACTCAGACTGTTTCTATAGGTTTCAAGATAGGCAAACAGTTCCCCGACCTTTTCTTCCTCAAGCAGTTCCATGATGTCCCTGACAGCTTTCGGATGATGGATTTTCTCCCTGACGGCTTTGTTCCGGTGAAAGGGATCCAGTTGAAAACAGGTGCCTTTATCCTTTACTTTCTTGATCCATGATGCCCCGTCTGCATTCAGGATCCGCTCTTTTACTTCATCCAGGTTATATTTTTTGGCGATTGCAGCCTCACGGTATTCGTGGAATTCTTTTGCTCCCTCAAATCCCGCAACGACTACTTTGTCCGGCAGTTCATAGCGTCCTCTCCCCGTCTGTTTCCAGCCGTCATAGGCAATCCCGACTTTGACTTCTGCCTTTCCCCTGAAGCCTGACATACACACCGTCTGCCTCCTCAAACAGTACCGGGACCTCTTTTTTTCCCTGTATGTGCCCTTTTTTATGCTCCTCTACAAGTTCTGCCTCTTCTTCACAGACTTTTTCTCCCAATGCCTGTATGACGTTCCACACTCCCATAGCACTAATGGTCTGACCTGTCATTTCACTGACCTTCGCTGCACATTCCCGGTAGGACATCTGCGTGATTCCTTTTACCAGCAGTTCTGCCATGTTTGTGGAAATGAGTCCGACATTGCCAGGCTGCAGGGTTTCATCCAGCAGATAGATATAATGCTTAAATCCGTCTTCTTCAGTAGCTTCGTATACAGCCCTGTGATAGGTTACTTCTCCGTATACTGTTTTTACGGTAGTCTGACGCAGACCTTTATGCCGGTACTTTTTTCTGTCCCTGCCTTCCATTAACATTCGGTCATATCGTTCCAGAAACTCACTGGTAAACTGACGTCCTATCTGACATATCCATGAATAAATATTTTTCTCTAATTCCTTGAAAGTTACTCCGTTTTCAGCTATTATTGATTTCATCATACAGTTCCTTATCTTTGTTTATTCGCAAATTCAATCATAAGCGAAATCTGTATGATTGGGAAGAGGGATTTTTCCTTCTTCCCTTTATTTTTGCCAATGATAATTATACTCTAAGTAATATCGTGAGATAAAGATAGGAGTGCAGGATGGGAAACGAAAAATTACTGGAGATATTAACAGCGGAACGGATGGCAGACAGTCTGGAAACCGTATTGAGACAGAGCCGTGAATATCAGGATACCCTAAAACAGCAGGACAACGCATTTAAAAAAATGGACAGAGCCAGACTTAGCCGGAAGCAGACAGCCATCGTTGACACGGCAATCTCTGCCACCAACCATTGCGGCGCGGTATACGGCACAGTAGCATACCGGCATGGGCTGAAAGACGGGATAAGGCTTTCAGCCGAATTATGTGAAATCATATAGCATAACCAAAAAAGGACATTCCCAGCGAAAGTTTTGGGAATGTCTTTTTACATAAATACCATAAAATATAGTTTTCAGCCATGCCAATATTTATAGATTACGCCGTTCAGAAGTTTCCTAAATTTCAAACCCAGAAAAGGATTGTCGGATATTGGAAGTTATGCTATATTAGAAACACGGAACAACCGTGTTACAAGGTGGAAAGCCTCCCTCACTTGTGTGAACCACAAAATTCATGAAGAGGGGAGGTGATGCAAATGGATACATACGAAGTCTTTAGCCTATTATTTTTAGGCGGTTCGTTTCTCCTTGCATTGCTTGCCTACATAGATAGGAATAACAAGCGAAAATAAATAAGCCTACCTTGTTTCTTGACCGGACTCAGGTAGGCTCATAACCTAGCGGGAGGTCAACCACTTTGTGGGCGGTTGCTCCTCTTTATGTTTACAATATACCATATCCGGCAGGGAGATTCAAGCAAATATTCCTTAAAATGTTGCCGCTCCCCACCATCAGGTATCATGATACCCGCCCCAAATCTAGTATTCATCAAATAATTAGAGCCATTTTAGAGCCAACAAGGTAAGCGCCAAATATTCCTGCGGATTTTCTAATCCGCTGGTTCCCTCTATAATTG
>CAJUHH010000035.1 GCA_910585965.1 uncultured Lachnospiraceae bacterium | reverse complement strand
TATTGAGCGCCGACAGCGCATTGGTGCCTACAAACCGTGCCACAAAAATTGTATCAACCATCGTATACAGCCCCATGAGCAGCATCATTACAATCGTTGGAAGCGCGAATTTCAGCAGCGACTTTATATCAAAGTCCTGCGAAAGCGGATTTTCTTCTGCCAATATTTCATCCATGTTCCGTTCCCTCCGTTTCTTCTTGCCGTAATACAAAGCGCTGTGTCGGGTAGCCGAACTCGACCAGCAGTTCTGCCTCGGCAAACCCAAGGCTTTTGATCGTCTTCCGATGTCCGGTATCTGCTTTGTCGCCCTCCCTGAAAGTCGTGACAGTAATCTCTTTGGAACGTACCAGTTCATGCAGCGCCTTTTCACAAAATGCCCTGGCAATTCCCTTTTTCCGGTATTGCGGATGCACACCCAGAAAGTCGATGCTCCCCGTCATTTCATGAAACGCCATGATCCCGGCTGCGGTATCGCCATCCTTTAGTATCAGCGCACGCCCATTCCTGATATACTCTTTCAACTGTTCAAGATACTGCCCCTCATCCAGATGCGGGAAACCGTCAATCACAAGACGCACCATCTCCATCCATGCCGGGATATCTGCCTCTGTTGCACAGGCAATTTTCTGCTGCCAGCCGCTTTCCCCTTTTAAATTTGCAGGATTCTCATTCAAAATGTATCTTAGCTGCAATGGGTAAAATTCTTCTTCCTCCCTATATTGATTGGGAGCCTTTTTATACATCGCCTTAAAACCGTCCGTAAAAGACTGCTGGCTCTCATATCCGGCAGCAAGCGCAATTTCGAGGATCGGTTTATCGGAAAAAACAAGCAGCTTTGCGGCCTCGGTCAATCTGCGGCGCTGTGCATAGGTCTGGATCGTCAATCCAACTGCGGCCGTAAACATCCGGTGCAGATGGTACTTTGAGTAATGCAGTGCCTCCGCAATAGTTTCCAGATCCAGCTTTTCATGCAAATGGCTTTCAATATAGTCGATTACTGCTATAACATTTTTAATATTTCCTGACATTGCAGCTTCCTTCTTTCTCACTGGCATTCTGTCCAGAATGCTATAATTATAACAGAGAGCTTTATTCCGTTTTTCATGTATCTTGCGGTTTTTATAACAAAACAGAAATTTGTCAATATTTTAGCATCCCACTCTATCAATCCAAGATGCCTGCTGATTGTATCAGCCAAATGCAGGCGGCCCTTTTTACAGCTTTATAATTCTAAACATTCATATCAAACTTAGGATAATACGCATCTTCCAGCTTTTCTTTCTGCATCATCGCCTTTGCCTCCAGCTTTTCAGCCTGTTCCGCTTTTTCCTCTTTCCGCTTCTTTACTTTTTCTTCCTCTTCTTTCTTTTCCTTCTGCTTCTCCAGACGCTCATCCATGTTCTTCTTCATTCTTTCCGCATTGGTCATTCCTGTTTCGGTTACGGAATATACGGTACTCTGTATGCTGCCATCTTTATCGACCATCCATGACTGCTGGTAATAGGTCACTGTCCCGCCTAAAGCCTTGTTCTGGGCGGAAAGCTGTTCATACCCCTGCTTTTCCAGCTCAGGAATCTTTTTCAGGAAATCCTCTAGTTCCTTCGCCTTTTTGGAATCTCCCGAACACTTCTTCAGATACTCGCTGGATACCGTCACATTGCCTTTGGACATACAGCCATAATTTTTCTGCAAATAGGAATAATAATCTGATACCGCCTTTTCCCCAGAATGCTGTGCATTCTGTGTATCCTTTGCTTTTCCCGCCTGTGCAGCCGCAGCTTCTTTCGTGTCCGCTTTCTTTACCGCCTCATTTTTCTGTGCTGTATATATACTTTCATACACGTTGTTGTAGTTGCTTCCAATTCCTGAAATTGCCATGATTTCTTCCTCCTTGATATAATTTTATATTGTTTGATTCAATGGCAGGCTCCGGGAAGCCTCGCATGCCACATATCCTTAAAATTCATTCCTGATCTATCTGACTATTCCGCAACAAACTCCGCAAAGTTCACTCTCTCCTTTCATTTTTCATCATCACAGACAGGATGAACACCCTGCCATTTGCCTTAAAATCCATTGCTCCCTGATATTTCTCCGCTGTGCTTTTGATGTTAACCATCCCTATCCCATGATTCTCCCTGTCTGCCTTCTCCGTCACGGGAAACTCATTCTGCGGTATCCTCACCACCCTCCCGTCAAAGCTGTTCTCCACTTTCAGGAAAAACAGCCCCCTCTTTTGAAATGAACTGATACGGATGAAGGCTTCCGCACCCGGTTCTTCCGCCTTCAATTTCTGGCACGCCTCCATTGCGTTGTCCAGCGCATTCCCTAAAATAATGCTAATATCATAACTTTGGATGAATAGTTTTTCAGGGAACTGCAGCCCTTCCACATCCATACGCAGATCCGGCACCGCGCTTGTAATCTCATGGTATTTCATATTCAGCAGGGTATCCACGACCGTATTCCCTGTCTTAAAACGAAATTCCAGTCTGTCCATCGTCCGGTTCAGTTCCTCCAGATATGCCTGCAGCCCTTCCTCCTTCCCCGCCGCAAGCTGCATAATGACGGCCATTATATTCTTCATATCATGCCTCATCCCCCGTATCCCGGAATAGACACGCTCCATCTCCCCCATATGCTCCTGCAGGCTGCTGACCTGTTTCTCCAGAATAATCCGGCTGCTCTTTTCTCTGTTCCGATAAATCATGTCCTGAAAGAGCCTTACATCAAAAATGATTGAAAACAATGACAGGATCAGAATGGCGGGAACTATAATAACCAATGACGGATATCTTTCGTAAATCTGTTTTGGCGCTCCCGCTTCCATTGTAAGCAAAATCGCCCTGAGCAGGCTGCATATCAATACCCCGATCAGGCTAGGTGTAATAAGAAACAGCAGTTCCGTATTGCCAATCCTATAATTCTTCTCCTGAAATGCCTTCGCCACGCCTTTCAGCAGACAATACGTTACAATGGCTGAAATTGCGAATGCCAGGACATTTGTTCCAATCACAGTTACGCTGACAAAGACGGAAAACACACTGGCTGATGCAATGTACCCTTTCCCCATGCACCAGTTCCACAGGCCTATCAGCACTTTCCCGGTCTGGCCAAAGGTGTATGCAAGGAATATACTGATTTCACTCACCGCCATAAAAACAGCAGCTAAGAAAAAATGGATTTTCCCTTCGGTTCTGTAAAAGGCATGGGCAAATAAAGTTATAATTCCTGCTGACAGTGCCAGCCTTGCAAAAACACCAAAGCCCGCATAGTCATTTGGCAGGAAAATCCCCATCCCTAACCGCAGGACACCATACAGCACTGCGGCTGCCAGCCCGCCTATCCACTGATTCCATATCCTGTTTTCCAGAAAGCTCCCATAAAAATATTGCAGGCAGTATCCTTGGAACATGGCAGAAAACACTTCCAGCAGACCGCTCACCATTTCATACACAGGACACCCCTCCATTCTGCAAATACCACATATACTCCTTTACAAATTCATTATGCTTCTTCCTTGCCAGATAAACTGTCTCGCCGCTGGAAAGGAAGATACTGCCACTGTCATACCTTGCTATGTGCGCCATGTTGTTGTGGTCAAGCATTTTTGTAACGCTTATGGCTAATAAATCATCTTTTATATTTTAAGATGCAGACCGTACCTGATAAGGAGTGCGGTATCCATTATAGCTGTGAGGACGGATGTGGTTATACGTGACATAAGCAAATTCTTCCACTGCCTGATACAGCGCATCCTCTGTCTGGAAATCGTACAGATTCACGCATTCATTTTTCAGTGTGTTGAAATATCTTTCCATAGGGGCGTTGTCGTATGGGCATCCTGCTTTGCCCATACTCTGCGTCACATGGACAGATTCACAGAATTCTACAAATGCCTTTGATGTATACTGGGAACCCTGGTCGCTGTGGAGAATCAATTCTTCCCTGATCTGCGGCTGTGCTTCCAGCGCTTTCTTCAAAGTCCGGATGGCAAGGCTGCTGGTGATCTGGCGGTCCGTCACGCTTGCCATGACGCTTCGGTCATATAGGTCAACAATGCTGCAATTGTAGCGCGCTTCTCCGTTTTTCAAAAACAGATACGTGAAATCTGTACACCACTTCTGGTTCGCCCGGTCTGCTTGAAACTCCTGCTGCAGCCTGTTTTCAAAGATTTTGTGCGGTTTTCCACGACGGTATTCTGGTTTCTTTGGGCGGACGAGGGAATACAGTCTCATTTCTGTATTCATGTATTTATGTACGGTAAGCGCGCTGTGATGGCAGCCCCTGCGCGCCAGATAGACGGTCATGGTCCGGTATCCCGCCACTCCGTTATGCGCATGGTAAATTTCCCTGATCAGTGCTTTTACTGCTTCTTTCCTGGCATGATAAGCTGCCTTCCGGTGTTTCCGATAGTTGTAGTAAGCATTCGGGCAGATGCCAAGCCGTCGCAGCAGCCAGCGGACGCCGAATTCTCTGTTATACTGTTCCATAAATCGATAAGCCTCTAATCGATTTCCTTTGCGAAGAATGCCGCCGCTTTTTTTAAGAAAAGGATCTCTTTTTCCTTTTCAGCCAGTTCTCTACGCAGGCGCAGGTTGTCTTTCATAATTTCCGCCTCATTAGCGGACGAAGGAGCTTGAAGGCTTTGGGCTTGGCATTCTTTCTGGAATTCATTGCACCAGCGGCGGAGTGTTTCTTTGGAGATGTTATACTCCGTGGTGATGCTTTTGATCGTTCTTCCCTCCTCCAGACGGAGGCGGACAATCTTCTTTTTAAATTCAGGAGTGTAATTCTGTGGCATAATAAGCACCTCTTTTCTTTGTAGTTGAATTATATCTTATTAGCCACTCCCGTTACAACTTTACTTTATCATAACAGCCGCACCTGCCGCAGTACCTGTTCCCTTCATACCAGCGGCTTAAGTGCAGGGCCGTGACCCCGGCAAAGAAAGCCCACTCCGGCAGGACGCCCTTTAATTCACAGATGGGGAAATACCCAAGCCCCCGGCATCCGGACACCACCTGCCCCAGCAGGTAAACGGGCTCTCTGCCCGCCCGGAACAGGAATACCGCCCTGCCTTCCATTTCTCCTGCCGGATGCCCCAAATCCCGGAAAGACGGGAGGCTCCTGCGCCCGTCCCCCATATCCCGCAAAAGCACATCCTCTCCCCGGAAGGAGAAAAAGCAGTCATCCGGGGCCGGGGCTGTACCGTGGTTTGCCATATCCAGCCTGTAAGGGGAGATATCCTGTATCATGGCTCCCCTCCTTACAGATGCCGCAGGTTCTCACGGTATCTGCGCAGCTCCTTTTCGTCCACAGCGCCGATGACCTCATCCAGCCACTTGACCATCCGTCCCCTGTCCTTCGGCAGATGCCCTTCCACGTTGATGCAGTTCGATGCGCCCATCGT
>CAJUHH010000034.1 GCA_910585965.1 uncultured Lachnospiraceae bacterium | reverse complement strand
ACCCGTTTTGAGATCAAAGAGAATGAGAGCCAGACGGCGGATGACTTTGTGCAGGGAAGGAATAGCTGGACGAGCATACAGGGCGGAGAGCAGTCCACGGAGCTTTCCTGTTATTACGGCGGGATGACGCCGCCCGATAAGCCGCACGTATATGAACTTCATGTGTATGCCTTGGATAAGATGCTGGAGTTGGAAAAGGGATTTCTGCTGAATGAACTTCACCGGGAAATGGACGGGCATATCTTAGACCAGTTTACGCTGAAAGGGATATATGAAAATTAAATAGCTGGCACATTAAGGGCGAGAGCGTAAAAATGAAAAGGGAGCAGTACTGGCTCCCTTTTCATTTTGTACTTCTTATTTTTGGAGAATAGTAGTTCCATGCCATCTATTGCTGTTTTAAGGGAAGAAATATTTTGAAAGTGCATCCTCCTCCAGGCGTATCAAACAGTTTAATTTTTCCTTCCAGTTTATGGACTAAATCATTTGCGATGCTAAGTCCGAGTCCAAAATGCTCCCTTTGGGTACGGGATTTGTCACTTTGATAGAAACGATCAAAGATAAATGGTTTCTCTTTTTCGCTGATTCCGATTCCATGATCTATGATGGTAAATATCAATTCATTTTTTCTTACAGATGCGTTTAATGAAATTTCAGATTCGGGCGGTGAGTATGAAACCGCATTATCAAGAAAAATACTGATAATCTGGTCTAACCGGTCTGCATCGGAATAAAGCGGCGGACAGCATTCATCTGGTATATTAAGCTGTAATTGTATATCCTTTTTTCTACAGATACGTTCAAATTTTGTATATAGGTTTATCAATAACGTGTCAACATTGACCTCATCCATGTGGAAAGACCAGTTTCCGGCATCAATGGATGAGAGCAGGAGCAGATCACGGATAAGCCGGGACATTCGTGATACCTCTGCATCAATCACCCGTACATGATCCGTAACAGTATCTGGAATATTCGGTACAGATTCAATCATTTCAGCGGAGGAAAGGATCGCTGCCAATGGGGCTTTGCATTCATGGGAAACGGCAGCGATAAAGTCTTTCTGGCTCTGCATGGCTTTTTCGGTGGGTTTTACAGCCTTTCTGATCAGTATTTTGGAAAGGCAGATAATAGAAACGAGGACGCCGCACCATATACAGAAATAATATCCGGATTTCGGTTTTAACAATGTGGCAAAGCTGGATTTTTCTTTTATTGCGGTAACTGTATATATGCTGCCATAATCTGTGACAACCAGACAGTTTACACAATAATATTTTTTTCCGTTTAACGCTTCGATGGTATAAGCTCCGCTCTGCCTGCTGTAATAATAATCTTTCAAGCTGGATGGACTAAAGGTAAAATCGCCCTCCGTACCAAGCAATGTAGTTAAAAAGGTATCAATAATATCAGTGTTGTCTCCTAAATATTCACTTTGGTAAAGAGAACGCCCGGTATCAGAAGAAAGCTGAAAATACATATCACGCCTTTCTTCATAAAGGTTTAAACATGTTTGATAATCAGATTCATGCTCTAATTGTAGGACAAGGGTGGTTGTCATCCTGTTAAAGTAAGCCAGTTCCGAATTCCTCTTTGCCTTTATATTTTCATGGACCATCAGGCAGAATACGATAGAAAAGATGAACATGAGGGAGCCAACCATCAAAAAATAAAGATTTCTTTTAAGGCTTTGTACCATGCTTTACCTCCAATATAAATCCGGAGCCGTAGATAGAGGCCAGGACACATTCACTTCCGACAGTGCGGAGGCGTTTTCGTAAAAAATAGATGTAGTTATCCAGATTCTTTGATTCCACGTCTGCATCCGTTTCCCAAACCTTTTGTATAAGTTGCTCCCTCGTAAGCACGATCTCCGGCTTTTCAAGAAAGATACCCATTAAATGGAATTCTGTCGGTGTCAGTACCAAATGATTGTTTCTGCATTCAAGCTGTCTTTTTGAAATGTCAAGGGAAAGATCATGGTAAGTAAGACAGTTTTGCCTGGCCATAATAGCCGGCCTGCGGGTCAATGCCCTGATTCGTGCAGATAATTCGCTGATGTGAAAGGGTTTTGTAAGGTAATCATCAGCACCATTGTCTAACCCTTCAATTTTATCCTGTAATTCGGACATCCCGGTAATGATAATAACGGGAATCTGTATTTTCTTATTCCGCATTGCTTTTATGATGGCAAGGCCGTCTATAACGGGGAGCATACGGTCAATAACAGCCAGGTCATAACTGTTTCCCTGGTCTAAGGCAAGTAGAAAACCTTCCTCTCCGTCATTGCAGGCATCCACGATATATCCCTCTTTTGTAAGCTGCTGTTTTATATTGCCACACAGGTATTTGTCATCTTCTAATAATAGAATTTTCATAGCGGCCTCCAATCCGTCAGATTCCTATACTAAGTATAGCAAAACAATTCCTAAAAATCTTCTAAAAAATACTTAATATTGGGTGATGAAATAGGAGATTTTTAGGATGGCCGGATGTTATTCTTTGAATATGTTCAATGAAACATAGAACAGGCAAAAAGCCAAATAAAAAGAAAAGAGGTATGGAAGATGAGAAAAAAGATGTTGAAAGCTGCAGGAGTTCTTTGTTTGTCCGTGGTTTTGTGTATGGGCATGGCGGGATGTGCAGGAAAAGAAAATGAGCAGCCGGAGCCGTCAGATGTGCATATGACAAATGAGAGCGGCTATAACGAGGAAATTGCGGCGGATGGAAAAAACAGCAGCAATGAGGCAGAGGGCGGTCAGGAAGATATGAATAACACTGATGCGAAAAACAGCGGCGAGATTGCAGATAATCACGAAGAAGGTGTATTTTATGACGGGGCAAATCTAAGCGGGCGAGTTGTTGATTTTTCAGATGCGGGATGCACCATAACACCTCGGACACTGATCATAAATGAGGATGGCTCAATGGAGGGAGGTATTGCAGCTCCGGGATATGAATCGGAAGAAACGAACATTCATATAACTTATGCGGATGATGTTATTTTTCAGGTTATATATTTCAGCATGGGATCGCAGACAGAAATTTCGAGAGAGGACACTGACAAAAACAGTATCAAGAAAGAAACGGATGTGAATATATTCGGCACCAGTCAGGATGATAAACAATGGATTGCTGACAAGGTTGTTATCATAAGGTGGCAGTAGGAGGTCAGGATGGGTTGTTTGGAAAGAGCGCTCTGCTATATCCGGAGAAAAAAGATGAAGTCTGTATTATTGCTGTTGCTGTTTCTGGTCATTAACAGCATGGTTTTAGGCACATTGGGAATACGGAAAGTATCTTTAGGGCTGGCAGAAGAACTTCGGAAGAATGCAGAGAGCAAAATAATATTGGAGAGCATGGAGGCGGATCACCCTTTTGAAGAAACAGATATGCAGGCAATTGAAGAGGAACCCAATGTAAACTGGCTCAACCGGATATCGGAGATGCAGGTTGGTTCTACAACCTGTATCCCGGTTGCAGGCAGTGAAGGTTCTGAAAATACATTTACCGTTCACGGGTACGATGAACTGGAGAAAGACAGCCCATTTGCGGATAAAGTTTATCGGATTACAGAGGGGAATTATCCACAGGGAAGTGAAGATATTGTAGTGAATCAGTTTCTGGCAGAAGATAATGGAATTCAGTTAGGCGATAAAATTGTGTTTGAAACGGTGGATGGAAGGGAGCAGGAAGCGGTCGTTGCCGGATTGTTCCTGTCGGGGATGGAACGGAGCCAGACCGAAAATGTGCGGACAGTGAACCGCATTGAAAACCAGATTTATGGAACGGCAGATTTTGTGAACAGGCTGTCCGGCAGGACTTGCTTTTTAAATGTGGCAGTGTATGTAAATGATCCTGAGCAGCTCACGGATACAAAGGAAGTGCTGGAAAGAATGTATCAGGACAGGGCTGCGATTGGGATAACAGATAATACATTCCAAAAATTAAAAATGATGATCGGACAGACAGGCAGAATTACGTTTTTGATTTTCGCCCTGACGGTAACTTCCGGCAGTCTGATAACAGGACTTTTGCTTGCCATGTGGATGCGCAGCCGGAAAACGGAGATTGCTGTTCTGATCAGTCTGGGTATAGCAAAAGGAAATATATTATCTCAAATGATTTTGGAAGAGATGATATTGTATTTTGTCGCATTCGTGGGAGCGGGAATTGCAACAAAGCTCTTATTACCACGGATTAGCAATAGTCTTGCCATCATGCAGGGGAACAGCATAGCATTGGAATTATCATTTAGCTGGCAGTCAGGAGTTTTATGTATCGGACTGGCTGGTGTTGTAATATTGACTGGGATAGCTATTTTTCCATATATGAAAAAGCCTGTGAAAGAAACCTTGTCGGAAATGGAGGGATAACATGAACATCTTAGAGTTAAGTATACGCTGTCTGGTTCGGAAACGGGCAAAGACAATTCTTCTTTTAAGCATTGTTTTTGTAACAGCCTGCTTTATCTATGCCGGGTGGGCGTGCAAATCCGCAAATGTACAGACGCAGACGGAAGGTAAACAGGCGCTTGGGGCATCTTTCAGGATGGAAGAAAATGAAGCGGACAGGCATGACAGGACGGCAGAGGCAATAGAAAAATTAGGCGGGCAGAACGGGAGCGTGGATGGATCGCATATAGAGCAGCTTGAATCAGGGGATTGGATGATATGGCATGATAACTCTTTTGAAACCCTGCAGATGGAGGATATTGAAACACTTGCAGGGCAGGAAGGGATTGCGGAATATAATGTCACCACGGCGAACATAGTGGTCAATCCTGTAAATTTTGTACGGATTGAAGACCCGGATGTAGACCAGCATTCAGACCTGCTGGGTGTGTCATTGCGGGGAAATATGGAAATGCGGCTGGATTTCGATGTGCAGAATGGGAATATAGAAGTAAATGAGGGACGTATGATCACAGCAGAGGATAAAGATGTATGCGTCATATCAAGGGAGCTGGCAGAATTAAATGGATTGACGGTTGGGGATAAACTGGAATTTAATGACCGGAAAGAGTGTGAAACATCTAAGGTTTACAGTGCGGAGATCGTCGGGATTTATGATACAGTCCATAAAATCACACCCATCATGTACGGGGACAGCTACCGGAGTGAGAACATCATCATGACAGACCTGCGTTTCCCGGAAAAGCCGCAGGGATGCGAGGGAGATCCGCTATATCAATATGCGACATTCTGGGTAGAGAATGTAGATGAGTATGAAACGGTAAAGGAGAGGATCAGGAAAGCTGACATTGACTGGAAACGCTATGATTTCCTTGACAATACCGGGATGAGCGATACGATGGCAGCGAATTTCGGAGATCTGGATGAAATGAGTACCATAATACTGATCTTAGTTGCCGTTTCGGGCGCAGTCATTATTTTTCTTGTATTCCTGTTCTGGCTGAAAGGCAGGGTGCATGAAATAGGTATATTTTTGGCAATCGGGAAAGGCAAGGCTGCCATTATAGCACAGATGATACTGGAAGGAATCCTGATAGGATGTGTTTCTTTTACGCTGGCAACTGTATGTGCACCTTCATTATCTAAAAGTGTTGCAGATTATCTGGTGGGTTATCAAGTTCAGCAACAGGAGGAACAGAGGGAAGCGGAAGAAGGCATGACAGGAGGTGCAGGAGTGGCAGAATATGAAACAAAGGTAATGGGTGTTAAAACTGAAGTGACAGGAAAAATAGTCCTGCTGTCTGCCTGTTCTGTATTGGGTGTGATTTTGGCTGCGGTTTCATCATCCTGCATATTTGTGGTAATACAGAAACCAAAAGAAATTTTAAGCAAGATGGGCTAAAGGAGGCTGTATGTTAGAGTTAAAGGATGTTTCATATTATTATAAATCACAGAAAGATAAGACGATTCTGAATCATGTAACTTACCAATTTAAGAAGGGTGTTATGTATGCCATTTTAGGTTCCAGCGGTTCAGGAAAAACAACGCTTTTATCTTTGCTGGCGGGGCTGGATGTGCCGGTTGAGGGGACTGTCTGCGTTGCAGGAGAGGATATTCTGCAAAGGGGATTAAATGCACATCGAAAGGATCATGTTTCACTGGTCTTTCAAAATTATAATCTGATCGACTATTTAACGCCGGTTGAAAATGTAAAGTTAGGTGGGAAAGCCGATGCGGAAGAATTGCTGGCGCAGATGGGCATTGATGAGGCGCAGCGGAAAAGAAATGTGATGCAGTTGTCCGGAGGCCAACAGCAGAGGGTAGCCATTGCAAGGGCATTGGCAAGCAAGGCGCCCATCCTGTTAGCGGATGAACCGACAGGAAATTTGGACGAGGATACTGCGAATGAGATTATATCTATTTTTCAGAAACTGGCTCATGAACAGGAAAAATGTGTGGTTGTAGTTACTCACAGCAGGGAACTGGCAGAGCAGGCGGATATCGTCCTGCGGTTAAAGAAAGGGAAAATCGCAGACGACACAGACATCGGGGAAAATTAGATACGATTGTGAGGAACATGGATGGTAGCAGGTGGCAGAAATGTCAGGATGAACAGGCAGCAGATGGAGAGCAGAAGAAAAAAACAACAGATAAGGTGGAAATCATTATTAGTCAGAGTGGCGGTTTTGGTTGTGATTGTGTTCTGTATCAGAAATATCTATGCCCGTCTGGAAGAAATGCAGATGGAATTGGAGCGGCTGGAGATACAGCAATATGGGAGGGTACAGACCAGCGCAGATGCGCAGCCACCAGATAAACTGAATGATGTAGATTATATTGGCAGCATTGATACATGGGAAGTTGGCAAGCCTATAGAACGCACGGAAGCGGAAGTCCTGCAGCGGCTGGGTGAGCTGGGGCAGGCAAGCTCCCTGATAGAAGGGATTTATCAAAATCATTCCCAGTATCCGGGGGAGCTGCTTGCAGCGTTGGCAAATAATCCGGAAATGGCGGATTTTGTTTCCGGATATCCTGACCGGAACAGAGTGACAGGGGGAATTACTGCATCCGAAAGAGAGCAGGAATTTCCACTGTTCCTCCAATGGGACAGGCGCTGGGGGTATGAGTCCTATGGGGGTAGCTGCATTGGGCTGGCAGGCTGCGGTCCAACGTGTTTGTCTATGGTATTGTTCTATCTGACCAGGGATGAAACACATACCCCGGACAGTATCGCCGCCTACAGTGCGGAAAATGGATATTATGTAGAGGGAACTGGTACATCATGGGCTTTGATGGAGGATGTACCAAAGCTGTATGGCATTAAAGTCTTATCCGTAAGCTCCACTGCAAATAATATGAGGGCAGTACTTGATAATGGCGGAATTATCATATGTGCTATGGGGAAAGGGGATTTCACAATATCTGGTCATTATATTGTCGTATATGGGTATGATAATGAGGGATTTATGATAAACGATCCTAACTGCGTAGCAAGGAGCGGCAGGAGATGGACATTCAGCGAGATTGAAAATCAGATTAAAAGTATATGGGTATATGACAAAGAGAAATAGTAAGAAAGGAACCCTACAAAAGACAAACCGCCGCACTATGGCCATCATCCGCCATATGCGGCGGTCTG
>CAJUHH010000033.1 GCA_910585965.1 uncultured Lachnospiraceae bacterium | reverse complement strand
TGAAATCTGATTGGAAGCTTCAGCAGAAAATCCCAGCCCATGCCAGGCCCGTTTCAGGCCGCTGCCGTTTTCTTTCCCGCTCCCCGCCTCTGCAAAAACTGATTTCCTTCATTTCTAATTCAGATAAATCCATTCATGATCGGTATTGGTTATATCATCCGCATTATCCCCGGAAGGGCAATAAATATGCTCTGTTTCGTCCGAAGGGTTTTCCTGTGGAACAGGAATAGAGACTTCCCTTTCCGATTTCTTCGGCTCTGAAAGAGTTTCATTATCTATAGGCGGAACGAATGAAAGGATACATTGGAGTATCAACAATAAGAAAAGTATTATGAGAAATTTTTTTTGCATTTAAAATATCTCCTTAAATCGGGTTTCTTCTATTTTAATTATAACAAAGGATCAGTATTTTTGTATTTTTATTTTATATATTATAGGATTAGGGTGTCAAAAGGTCTGTTCAGCGATGCCGCCCGGCAAATTGCACAAATAAATATTGGGCAAGTGACTTTTGCACGATGGAGATGAGACTCAAAAATCGTGGAAGCCACTGCTGAACACGATTTTCGTTTTAAGAGGCTCATCGGAATGGTCCGAGCAACGGGACATTTAATTTGAGCGAAAAAGAAGCAACTTGAAAAGCGGGGAAATCCAAAATTTCATGATTCAGGCAATTTAAGGGAAGGAAGGGAATATATATAAACAAGATAGAAATAGCGGAAGGAGATTTACATGGAAAGAATGGGGAGGATGCGGTCAAAAAATAAGGGGGAATCCCGGACGGGCAATATGCTCAGCGGGGAAGGGATCCTTTTTCTGATGAAATGCCTGCTGTTTTCTTATGTGCTGACCGCAGGGCTGCTGCTTTTGCTGGCTCTTATGCTGTACCGTTTCAGTTTGCAGGAAAAAATAGTGAATATTGGTATTATCGTGATTTACATAGCCGTTACTTTTCTGGCGGGTCTGCTGGCAGGAAAACGCGCCGGGAGCAGGAAATTTTTATGGGGGCTCTGTATGGGGACGCTTTATTTTGCGGTGTTGGCCTTAGTGTCGCTGGCGGTAAACAGGAGCATAGCGGATGTGGCGACTAATTTTGTAACAGTGTTCTGCCTCTGTGCGGGGAGCGGGATGCTGGGCGGGATGGTGGCGCATTAAAAGACTGCTATATAAAATAAGCAGGAAGTATTATTTTATTTAGTTGAGCCAAAATCCGCCTCCGGGCATTCCAAAAGGCGAAACGCGCCGGGGGAAAGGCAGGGAACCGTGTACCGCGCCGGAGCGGCAGGAGATGGGCATGGATTTTCCGGCTGAAGCTACCAATCAGATTTCATTAATGAAATGGGGGTATGTCGTGAAACCGATCGGGTCGAAAAAAAAGGACATCCGTGTCCTTTTTTTCTGAAATTGCCATCCATGGCAATTTCCCCCTGTGCTTTCGACCATTTCATAAATGAAATTGCTGATTGTACGCAACAGCCGGAAAATCCATGCCCATCTCCTGCCGCTCCGGCGCGGTACACAGTTCCCTGCCTTTCCCCCGGCGCGTTTCGCCTTTTGGAATGCCCGGAGGCGGATTTTGGCTTAATTTATGAAAAAAATCCTTTTCCTTGCGGAAAATGTATGCTATACTACAAAAAGTATGTAGAAAGTTTATAAAATAGTAGGAGGCTTTGCAATGAAACATATAAAGACATTAAGCACAAGGGATTATAAAAAGTCTATGAAAAAAGGCGGATGCGGCGAGTGCCAGACTTCTTGCCAGTCAGCTTGTAAGACATCTTGTACCGTAGGCAACCAGAGCTGCGAAAAGGTAAAATAATTTCGCAGTTTGACCCTCGCGGCATTCGCCAATATATTAAAACCAACCATCGGTTGGTTTTAGGCACGGCACTTGGCTCATTGCTCGCGGGAATAAAGACTTCGTAAGCAGCGATTGGATGGTCATCGCTGCTTATTGTATGCGCAGAGGATTGGACGGGAAAGGGATTGGTGAAGTGGTACATCAGTATAAAAACAATGGATACAATATCGTATTGGATGTAAACAGCGGTTCCGTGCATGTGGTGGATGACGTTGTCTACGACTTGGTCCGTGCGGTGGAGGAACTGCTTCCGTGTAGTACACAGACATGCGGAACGCAGGAATGCGATGGACAGATTTGCGGCACAGAATGCGGAAGCGCGCAGGCAGAAGCATGGATGGAAAAAATAGAGGAACTGCATCTGCCTTATGAAAAGGAAGAGATCAGAGAGGCGCTGGAAGAGATCCTTTTATTAAAGGAAGCGGGACAGCTTTATGCGCCGGATATTTATGAAGATTATATTGGGGATTTTAAGAAAAGGGAAACGGTAGTAAAAGCGCTTTGCCTGCATGTGGCCCATGACTGTAACTTGGCCTGCCAATATTGTTTTGCAGAAGAAGGGGAATATCATGGGAGAAGGGCGTTGATGAGTTATGAGACGGGGAAAAAGGCGTTGGATTTCCTCGTGGCGAATTCCGGGAACCGGGTCAACCTGGAGGTGGATTTTTTCGGCGGGGAGCCGCTGATGAACTGGCAGGTGGTGAAAGACCTGGTGGCATATGGGAGAAGCCTGGAAGAACCTTTCCATAAAAAATTCCGGTTTACGCTGACGACGAACGGCGTTCTTTTGAACGATGAAGTGATGGAGTTTGCTAACAAAGAAATGAGTAACGTGGTCCTCAGCATTGACGGACGCAAGGAGGTCAATGACAGGATGCGTCCCCACAGGGGAGGACAGGGCAGCTACGAGGAAATCGTCCCGAAATTCCAGAAGCTGGCGGAAAGCCGGGGACAGACAAATTATTATGTAAGGGGAACCTTCACGAGGAATAACCTGGATTTTTCAAAGGATGTGGAACATCTGGCGGATCTGGGGTTTGAACAGATTTCGGTGGAGCCAGTGGTGGCGGAACCTTCCGATGATTATGCCCTGCGGGAGGAAGACCTGGAAACCTTGCTGGCAGAATACGACAGGCTGGCCGTAAAGCTCCTGGAGAGAAGGAAAGCGGGAAAGCCGGTGAACTTCTTCCATTTTATGATTGATCTGGAAGGGGGACCCTGCGTGGCCAAAAGGCTTTCCGGCTGCGGGTCCGGCACGGAATATTTGGCGGTAACACCCTGGGGCGACTTGTATCCATGCCATCAGTTTGTCGGAAAAGAAGAGTTTTTGATGGGAAATGTGGAAGACGGCATTACGCGTACCGATATCCGGGATGAATTCAAGACGTGCAACGTATATGCCAAGGAAAAATGTCGGGATTGCTTTGCCAAATTCTATTGCAGCGGCGGCTGTGCGGCAAATTCCTACAATTTCCATAAAAATATCAATGACGCATACGACCTCGGCTGTGAATTGCAGAGAAAGCGCATCGAGTGCGCGATTATGATAAAAGCGGCTTTGGCGGAATAATGGAGGAGAAACGAAGATGAAAAAAAATAAGGCGATTATTGTCCTGCTCGTGATGATCCTGCTTTTGGGCGGTCTTTCCTATACCGCAGTGGAAGGGATCGGAACCGAGAAAGCAGGAGCGGCATCGGGCATCAAGCTGGGCCTTGATCTGGCCGGCGGCGTCAGCATCACTTATCAGGTGGTGGGGGAGGAAGACCCTTCCAAAGAAGATATGGCGGATACGATCTACAAGCTCCAGAAGCGTGTGGAAAAATACAGCACGGAGGCGCAGGTATACCAGGAAGGGAATGATCGGATCAGCATTGAGATTCCAGGCGTATCCGATGCCAATGCGATTCTGGAGGAATTGGGCAAGCCCGGGTCTTTGTTCTTTATTTCGGAGACGGACCCGGAGGGCGGCCTGAACTATACGGCGACGATGGATGAAAATGGGGGGCTGGTTTATTTCCTGTTAAAAGATATTTCGGAGCTTCAGGCCGATGGCTCTATCGTGCTGGTGGGAACGGACGTGAAGGATGCCCGTGCAGGAAGCATTAATGATAATATGCAGGGCAGCCAGTTCGGGGTAGACCTGACCATGACCCAGGAGGGGACAAAGAAGTTCGCGGATGCTACGAGAAAGGCTTATGAGAAAGGGGAAAGCATTGCGATCTATTATGACAATAAAATCATCAGCGCGCCGATGGTAAATGCGGCGATTACGGACGGAAATGCCCAGATTACAGGGAGCTTTACCTTTGAGGAGGCGGACGTGCTGGCTTCCACCATACGTATCGGCGGGCTGAAGCTGGAACTGGAAGAACTGCGTTCCAACGTAGTAGGCGCCCAGCTGGGAAGCGCGGCGATCAGCACGAGCCTGAAAGCGGCGGCTGTAGGATTCGGCCTTGTAGTAGTTTTTATGATCGCTGTTTACTGGCTCATGGGCGTGGCGGCGGGCCTCGCGCTGGCGATCTATACGGCGATGACTGTTGTTCTTTTGAATTTATTCGAAATAACGCTGACACTGCCGGGTATTGCCGGCATCATCCTTTCGATCGGTATGGCGGTGGATGCAAATGTCATTATTTTTGCCAGGATCAGGGAAGAACTGGCGACGGGAAAAACTGTGCAGTCAGCGGTTAAGATCGGCTTTGAAAAGGCATTTTCCGCCATTCTGGACGGGAATGTCACGACGCTGATCGCGGCTCTTGTGCTTGGTTTTATCGGATCGGGTACGATTAAGGGCTTTGCCCAGACGCTGGGCCTTGGCATCGTTGTATCCATGTTTACCGCGCTGGTAATCACAAAACAGATTATGAAAGCGATGTATGCAGTGGGGCTGAAGAAGGTATCCCTTTACGGTGTCGGAAAAGAAGGCAAAGTGATTGCTTTCTTATCGAAGAAAAAGGTATTCTTTACCGTTTCACTGGCTGTTATCGTCGCCGGGTTCGTCGTGATGGGCGTGAACAAGTCGTCCGGCGGAAGCGCGTTAAACTACAGCCTGGAATTTGTAGGCGGCACATCCACGAACGTCACCTTTAACGAGGATATGACGATTGAACAGATCGACCAGGACATCGTGCCTTCCATCGAGGCGATTACCGGGGACGGCAATGTGCAGACGCAGAAGGTGGCCGGAACCAATGAAGTGATCTTTAAGACAAGGACTTTAACTGTGCAGGAGAGGGAGCAGTTTAAGGATGCGATGGTAAATAACTTCTCCGCAGATGCGGAAAAGATTACGGCGGAGACCATCAGCTCGACCATCAGCAGAGAAATGCAGTCCGATGCGGTGGTGGCTATTCTGGTTGCGACAGCGTGCATGCTTCTTTATATCTGGTTCCGCTTTAAGGACATCCGCTTCGGGGCGAGCGCGGTGCTGGCGCTGGTACATGACGTGCTGGTGGTGCTGGCATTTTATGCGGCGGCGAAGGTATCCGTCAGCAGTACCTTTATTGCTTGTATGCTGACGATCGTGGGATATTCCATTAACGCGACGATCGTTATTTTTGACAGGATCAGGGAAAATATGGCGCTGATGGGCAAAAAGGACAACCTTCAGGATGTGGTGAACGACAGTATCAGCAAGACTTTGTCAAGAAGTATTTTTACTTCGTTGACAACGTTCTTTATGGTGGCTTCCCTCTATATTTTTGGTGTCACAAGCATCCGCGAGTTTGCGCTGCCCCTTATGGTAGGCATCGTATGCGGAACTTATTCTTCGGTATGCATTACAGGGGCGCTGTGGTATGTATTCCGGACGAAATTTGAAAAGAAAGCATAAGACAGGATAAATTTCCCCGCCGGCGGCAATCGTAACACATGGCATATGTGTATAAAGTTGCTTTCGGCGGGGCTTTAGTTGAAAAGAGGGGACGAGTTATGGCACGGTGGATGATCGCGGCGAAAAAAGCGGATTTTCAGAAAATAGCCGAAAAGTACGGGATAGACCCGGTTGTCGCCCGTTTGATCCGTAACCGGGATATTATAGAAGACGAGGATATTCGCAAGTACCTGGATGGAGGGAAAGGGGATTTTTATGATCCTTTGCTTCTGAAAGATATGGATAGGGCGGTCGCAGTATTAAAAGGAAAAATCGCATCGGGAGCGAAGATGCGTATTATCGGGGATTATGATGCGGACGGCATTTGTGCTTCTTATATCCTGCTCCGGGGGCTGACTGTCTGCGGCGCAAGGGCGGATACGGTGATTCCCCACCGGGTCAGGGACGGATATGGATTGAATGAGGGGCTGATAAAAGAGGCTTCCGACGGGGGAGTGGATACCGTAGTCACCTGCGACAACGGCATCGCGGCGGCGGCCCAGATCGATTATGCAAAAAAGCTAGGCATGACGGTCGTGGTGACGGATCACCATGAGATCCCTTATGAAGAGACGAACGGCGGGGAGCGCATGTATCTGCTGCCGGATGCGGCGGCCGTAGTGGATCCGAAAAGGCAGGACTGCCCTTATCCATGTAAAAACATATGCGGCGCGGCGGTGGCCTATAAGCTGGTGCAGCAGCTTCTGGAAGAGCATAAAGAAGTGGTTTCGGGGGAGGAGAAAGAGGAGCTTTTGGAAGAACTTCTGGAAGTGGCGGCTTTTGCGACCATATGCGACTTAATGGAGTTGAAGGATGAAAACCGCATGATGGTAAAACATGGCCTGGCCAATATGAGGCATACGAGAAACCCGGGGCTGAAAGCATTGATGGAGGTCTGCGGGGTGGATAAGCAGCAGCTTTCTGCCTATCATATCGGGTTTATCCTCGGGCCGTGCATGAACGCTACCGGGAGGCTGGATACGGCGAAGCGGGCGCTGGAACTTTTGCAGAGCCGGGAAAGGGAGGAAGCGGTAAAGATCGCGGCAGAGCTTAAGAACCTGAACGATACCCGGAAAGAGATGACGGTAAAAGGAACCGAAGAGGCGGCGGCTTCCATAGAAAGGGAAGGCCTGTTAAAGGACAGGGTTCTTGTCGTCTATCTGCCGGGAGTGCATGAAAGCCTGGCAGGAATCATTGCCGGAAGAATACGGGAAAAGTATGGGAGACCAGCATTTGTGCTGACAAAAGGGGAAGAGGGAGTCAAAGGCTCCGGGCGTTCGATCGAAGGCTACCATATGTATGAGGAACTGACCGGCTGCAAGGAATTGTTTACTAAATACGGGGGACATAAAATGGCGGCGGGGCTGTCGATGCGGGAAGAGGATGTGGAAGTTTTCCGGCAAAGGATCAATGAAAGATGCCGGCTGACGGAGGACGACCTGGAGGAAAAAATCCATATTGACGTGGCAATGCCCCTGTCCTATATTTCCAAAGAGCTGATCTGCCAGCTGGAGATACTGGAACCTTTCGGCATCGGCAATACAAAGCCTGTTTTTGCCCAGAAGGATATACATATTATCAATGGAAGGATTATGGGGAAGAACAGAAACGTAGGAAAGTACGGGATAACGGACGGAAGCGGGGGATTTTATGATATGGTGTATTTCGGGGATCTGGAGGCGTTCCATAATTTTCTTGTGGGAAAGGCAGGGGAATATATGGTGAATCGGCTGTACCAGGGGGAAAGGGTGGATATTCCTATCAGCATCCTTTATTATCCTGATATCAATCGGTATGGTGGAAGGGAAAGCATACAGATCGTGATGCGGGGATACCAATAGAAAGATTCGTGTGCTGTAGTGTGAAGAGAAGTTCTAAGGCTCGCACCAGTGGGTGCTTCGCCAAGAACTT
>CAJUHH010000032.1 GCA_910585965.1 uncultured Lachnospiraceae bacterium | reverse complement strand
AAATGGCTACATTTAATGTGACGCTGAAAGCATCATTTAATTTGCCAAACAACATGAAACGGTGGGTGCATACTTCTTCCTCATACTGTTCGCAGTACCGGTTGCAGATAAGTTCACACTGCCTGCAGGTCGGAACCAGCGGATGCTTACATTCACTTGTCCCGCATACTTTCTTCCGCCTGCACCCTTTCCGGTATTTACAGGTGTTGTGGGGGAATACGCTGTATCCGGTATCCTGCTCTAGAGAGTAATTCCTTACCTCCTTGGTGATGGTCGTCCTGTCCCTTCCAAGCCTTTTCCCGATCTCCGTAAAAGTCAGGTGTTCCCTTAACCCGTTCTGTATCTCCAGCCGGTCCTCATAACTCAAAAACTTTGCCATTTTTTCTCCTTTCCCCGCCGGCTGTCCTGTTTCCACACAAAAACAGGAAGAACATCTCTGCTCCTCCTGCCCTTGTATCGTCACTTTCTCTATGCTGTTTTATTCTGTTTGTACCGGACTTTCCCTTTTGAACGGGAATCTCGGTTTGCAATTCACAAGGATACCTGACAAACTTTCCCCGATCCTTTACAGCTACATGTCAAACACTGGCTTCTGCCTATTTCTCTGTATAAATAGATAATAGGCTGCTAAAATGTCAAAATGCTCTCTCTGTAAACCGGACTGACTGTGCCATATGGATGGCATCATCTTTGGTAAAATACTCCTGATTCAAAAACAGGACATAAAAAATCTCGCTATCTTCTTTTCCCATAAAAACATACCAGTAATGAGAATCCAATACCTCCTCCGTTTCCGGATGCTGTGTCATATATTCCGCCCAACCGGAAGCAGTGAACAGATCAAAAGAATACTCCACCAAGACCGCCTGAACTTCACAACCTTCCAATATTTCTGATTCATGGTATTGTCCCGTATGGTTCATCATCAAAGTAACATTTGTGAGTGTCCCATTATCAAACTGCAAAATCTGGGATGCAGTCTCTCCTCTGCCGATACCGCCGAGACAATACCATGCCTCCGAAATCCATTCATCATGGGGCAGTTCTTCCATTTCCCCTTCCAGCAGCCAACCGTCACAAAATCCAATATCTTCTCTATACTCTCCCAATGCAAACTCACCCGGTAGGTCACAGAGCAGATATTGATCTATTCCGTAATCCCGCTGTAAAAATTCCTGCAAATCCTTTGTAGGAATAAACCGCTCATCCACTTCATAAAGCAGCACTGCATCCTTAGATTCTTTTTCCAACAGCCGGATATTATCAATCTCATTTTCAGCATGTCCATATTCCTCAGCAGTCTCCGGACGCCAGTAAGAGAGTTGCAATTCATAATTTCTATCACTGGTTATCCCGTCCTCAGACATATATGGATAAACAAGATCACATGTGTAAAGTCCTGTCAAAGAATCTGCCATCCCGGAAACCTGTTTCATATTCCCGTATGCAAGAAACCCCTCCAGACCTTCCTCTTCCACTTTCAATGCCAGGCCGCCGTTTTCATACAGTTCCACGAGAGCCTCCATTGTCAATTCTTTTACGATCTCACTTGAAATTGCGGAATCTTCTATATCCTCTGATGCCGCTTTTTCCTCTGCGTCTGTCTGTTCAGTATTTTCCTCCATTCGGCTATCAGTCCCAGCGGAATCTGCCGCACTGTTTGAAGCCCCGCACCCCGTTATCAATAAGACACATATTGTTGCCATAATAAATACGATTCGTTTTCTCATGCTGTCTCCTTACATTCCGTTTTCCTTCCGGCATAATTCCTGTTTCTTTTGTTTCCTCTATTTCCACCTCCGAAATCCTGACAGTGGGAATATATTATTTATCATTCCATATCCTCTATTTTTTCAAAAAACCAGTTAATCCCTGCCTCATCTCCCTTGTGCTTATAATACTCTGCTGCTTCCGCTGACTCTTTCATATCTTCATATTCTTCCTCATAAGCTGAAAACTGGCTCTCCTGAAACTCCTTAATTTTTCCATTCCAATCATAGGTCAGCGTAAATACACTGTTATCCTCCCGTACAAAAATAAAGCTGACATTCCCGCTTAAAACATCATTAACACTATAATAGGCACAATAAACATCCTTATAGTTCTGCTGCAACTGCTCTTTGGCAAAAAGAACTGCGCTCTGTTTCAGTTCCGGCAGAAGCACATCTGCTTCTGTAACAGCAAATGCTTCTTTCTCCATATTTCTTCCGGTTCTGGCTGTGTAGACTAAACTGCCATCCTTAGCAGCAATCCAGAACGAATAGTTTTGCCGGTTAGGAAAATCCCTCCAGTTCACATGATAAATTTCCTTTTTGCCCGCTATCGGAGCGTCATCGCTGAAATAATGATCAATCTCTAATCCTTCTTCGGTGACGCCATAAATCTTAATCAGCCATTCCTGTGCAATCTCCACTGCTTCCTCTTCCGTTATACCGCCGCTTTCTATGACCTCCGCTTTCTTTTGTTCCCCGTTTTCTTTCTGTTTCGCAATCTCGTCGGCATGTCCTTCCCTGTACTGCTCTGCCAATGCATAATCCCTTTTCGCATAAAAATCTATGATCTGAAGCATTTCTTCTTCTGTCAGCTCCCTGTCCGGCAGATAAAATGTACTGTCTGTCACCAGAAAACAAAATCCAAGCCTTTCCACTTCTTCCACACTTTCTGTCTGCACCAGCTCTCCTTCCGGAAAAATACCCTCCTGATATCTTTGGGCAAGTTCTGCCATTTTCCTTTCTTCCTCCTCCGTATATGCTCTGGAAAAACTGTCCCCTCCCACTTTCTGTTCTTTCAAATCGTCTGTCAGTGCTGTCAATTCTTCTTCCGGTACTTGTTCCATCCGCTCCTGTATCAATGAATTGACAAACGCACGTACCGGAACGCTAAGCACTCCCGACAAAATGACAATAGCGACTGCTGCTACCACCACATTGGAAAAACGAAATTTTTTTCTCTTTGTGGCGGTTTCTACCCTTTGAATAATTTCCTTTTGCATTGCTTCTGTGATATTGATGGAGTTTACCGCGTCCTGCATATTTTCCAGTTCTTTTTTCATACCAACGCTCCTTTTCTTTGTTTTATGCCAAACAACATAGGGATAAATTTATGCGCTATTCCAACATAGACCTTAGCTCTTCCCTGCCCCTTTGCATACGCTTTTTCACTGCCTGTACGGATATTCCAAGCATTTGGGCAATTTCAGTGCTTTTATATCCTTCAATATAATGCAGATAAATAACAATCTTCAATTTATCCGGCAGTCTGACCAACGCCTCCAGCGCCTCGCTCTGCTCCGGCATTTCACAATACGCAGTAACTTCTTCCATGTCGGCGCGCGGATGCCTGATCTGCTGTCTGTGAATGTCACGGCATCGATTCGTCGCTACTTTAATAAGCCATGCCTTTTCATGCTCCTTGTCGCGGAAATCAATTGCTTTTTCCATGTAGCGGCAGAACGTATCCTGTAGTACATCCTGCGCGTCCTGCTCATTGCACAAAATAACCATGCAGATCCTAAAAAGCATATTGCTATATTCCTTTACCAGATTTTCTACCGACATTTTCCCACCCCTTATATTTTAAACACGCAAAAAGAGAATAAAAGGTGACAAATTCATAATTACATCACTGTAAAATTTCCCGTCGCCGTGTTCAATTAGCCTAACTGTAACATACCCTCTCTAAATATTATCTACTTTATCCCCATGTACAGATTTATTCCCCGAAAGACAGATAAAAAGCTAGGGAAGGCACTTGACAAACCTTCCCCGGCTCTATACACAATCCTGTCAAATCGGCTCACAGCGTATGCCCCCGTTCTTCCCAGATCAGTTTCCCTGTGACCGCATCAATGCCAAGTATCTTCTGGCGCAGGAAATTTCTCTCATCTTCGTCCTCCCCAAGCAGAAATCTCCAGACAGGTGTGGCCAGTATCTCTCCGTCGTCAGATATGACCACCACATATTCCAAAGTAATCTCAGTGACTGCAACACTGCTTTCCTCCTCAAAATCCAGAAAGGCCGCCTGCTCCTGTAGTTTCTCCATAGCTTCCTTAGGGGAAAGAATTGTTCCGTCCAATCCGGTATCTTTTACAGAAAACAGGGAGCCGGACACCTTCTCAATGCCCTCATTGTCAAGCAAGAATGCCAGGTCATTATATGCCGTTACAGGCATACCGTCCAGCATACGCTTGAATACCAGCTTTAAGTAAGGGCGTCTCCCATTGTTCCCGTAAGCATGGATAAAATCCACCGCATAATCTCCTGTGTCTGTTATGGCCTCCACCACCTTCCTGCACACGCTTTCTGCCTCGTCCAAAGAGGCATTTACCCCGCTGCCTGAAACCGACCCCAGCCGGTTATCCTCAAACGGGTACAGGTCATAATATCTGTTCTCAAACACAATAATCTGTTCACCGGGAATGGTTGCCCCACCGTTGGAATAACTGATCTGGTACAGAAAATAATTTCTTATGGCAGGGTCAATATTCAGCGTCCAGACATCATTCATTTCATCATATTCAGCCTGATCCGATATTTCCGGAAATACCGACTGAAAAAGTTCTGCACGTCCTTCTTCGGTAATATCCATCAGAACATATTCATACTGGCTGACTCTGGTTATTCCCTCCACATTAACATCCGCACTGATAAGAAGCGATCTCCCACCTGCAACCGGAACCGTCTGTTCAATCTTTGTGTCTGTACAGGCAGTAAGGATTTCTAAAATCTCCCCTTCGAAAGAATGACTAGAGGATTCTGGGGAATCATTTTCAGGGGAATTGCTGTTCGTGACAAACTCACCACCCGAAGCAGATTTTGCATCGTCGGACAGGCTCCCCTCTTCGTCTTCCGACCTTCGGCTCTCCTGACACTCATTTTCTCCTGCGGCATCCGTAATTCCTCTCCATTCCTCACTGTCCGTTTTCCGTGTGCAGGCTGTCATAAAGCAGACAGCCATCACAACTGCAATTATCATACGTTTTTTATACATATCCGTCACCCTTCCTCTTCCACCCGATATAAACTGTTAGAAGCTGCCTTTTCTTTTGATTAGAAAATTGTCCCTACTCCACAAATGGGTTGACTTCCTCCCCATTGATGCTTACTGCAAACAGCAGGTTAGGGCCTGTAGCCATTCCGGTCTGTCCCAGTGTTGCGATAACCTGTCCCTGCTTTACTTCCTCGCCTTCAGACACCTCTATTTCTTTCAGATGCCCATATTTCACGGTGACGCCATCCCCTAAGTCCACTGTGATGAAGTTCCCGGAGAAACTTTCAAATGCTGCCTCTGTTACCACCCCATCCGCAACTGCATAAATTTCATCCCCGGCTGTTCCGGCAATATTCACATGACACGAATAAGTTCCGTTTTCCCGTATGCCATAAAGTCCTGATACATCCCGGCTGACCGTCGGCCAGTTCCAATCCGGAAAGGCCAGTTCACCTGTAGCATACTGCTTTTCTTCTTCCTTTCGCCTTTCCGCCCTTTGCTTCATAAAATCAGCCGACCTGTCCATGACCTCCTCTGTCTGTTCGATCTCAAAATCAAAGGAACACATCCAGTCCTGCCCAAAAGTAAAGTTGTTATTTGTCAGAACAAAATAGTACCAATCCCCTTCCGGCAGATTTTCTTCCATTGCTTCCACATCATATCCTTCTGATAGATCAATGGAAATGACCCCCTGGGAGTGGGGCGCTATTGTCTGTCCGGACATCCTGATCTTTCCGCTGTCCCCTTCTACCTCTTTACTGGTTGACCACTGCATGACCTTTACATCATCCTGCAGCTCCAATTCCTTGTCGGAAACATTTGTAATGACAATCTCAAACCTGCCATCACCCTGATAAGCTGACGCAAACCCTGCCACATCTCCATTCAGGTCTGAAAACTTTGCATATGCAAATGCACTTAACGATACCAGACATAACAAACAGCCAGCTAAAAGCGCCATCTGCCTGATTTTATGTCCGGCCAGCTTTCTGTCCGGAACAATGGCGGCTCCTGTTTTCTCCTGCACAATGGCCTGTACCGCCTTAAGATTTTTCCTGCTGTATTTCCTTATGGAATACTTTTCTTTCTTGAAATTACTCTTTTCCATTATGGCCGGTCTCCTTCCCGCTTCTCCATCATTTTCTTCAGCTTCTGTCTCACATAATATAATCTGTTTTCCACCTGCTTCTTTGGCATATCCAGTGCAACCGCAATCTCTGCCGGTTTCTGCTCATAATAATACCGTCTTATGACCAGTTCTTTTTCCTTATCATCCAATCCTTCAATACAGAACCGTAATTTCTCCCTAGAATACCTTTCCTCCATTTCATCACCTGCTGTTATTTCAGCATATCCCAGACTTTCCACCACGATTTCTTCCATAGATATTTCCCTCTTTCTGATGATCTGGCGGTACCTGTCAACCGCCTTTGACCTTGCAATTACGGAAAGCCATGAGGATAACTTTGCTTTGTCAGGATCGTACTTTTCAGGATATTGCCACAGGTAAATAAACACGTCCGCTACACATTCCTCCACATCCTGGGCAGAAGCCGCATTGATCAGGACAGATGCAGCAATCTTCCAGAGAAGTTTGGAATATTTATTTACTGCAAATGCCAGCATCCGCTCGTCCCGGGCTGTGATTGCTGAGATTATTTTTTTATCATTCAATGTAAGTACCTCTTTCCCAAATAGTACATTTAACTGGCCAGTCATATATAATACGAATAAAAATTCAAAAACACTTACTTTAAAAAAACAAAATCAAAAAATTTATCTTTAATAAATTTTGAATTTAAGACAGATAAAAAGCCGGGAAAGGAACCTGACAAACCTTCCCCGACCTTATTTGTTTTGCTCATCATGCTTCTACTTTTAACCTTGCTTCATATCGCAGCCTGTCATAATCAGTTCTTTCAATACGCCGTGCCTGAATACTATTTAGCAAAATGTTATACTCTATTAAGCCACAGGAATATCCAAAATAAATAACATCATATTTATCTCTATACTCATTTAAGACCTCATCAAAGCAGTTTTTTAATTCTCCAAGACGTATAGGTATTGGTGGTTCGTCATAAAAAACAAATAATCCTACTTTCTCAAAACCCTGCCGCCTATATGATGCTAACTTTTCCATTTTCTTTCTTACGGCATCCTGAAAAATCTTTTTTTCACTGTCACCGTCTTTCACTGGATATGTTAAACCCAGCTCATCAACCTTTGCACCATTATTTTCGATTAGCTGTTTTCTGCGCTCTTTCTCTTCTAATCTGCCTTCCAAACGATACTTTACAAATTCGCCCTCTATCTGTGCTTCTTCCTTTGTAACCGCTTCTGTAACCTCTATTCCTGCCAATCTATTCTCATCACTGATATCCGGCGCATCATACACATCAAATCCAGCATATGTATCGCCGTAGCAATATTGTAAAACACTTAACGCAAGAACCTCCACATATTTTTTTCTATACCGGGACGTCAGCGGCTTTTTAAATGGAAACATCTCTTTAAGCAAATCTTCGCTATTTATTTCAACTTTTTCCAAAGTCTCTTTATCACTAATCATCACAATCCTCCGTGTAAGGCGACAGCCCCATTTCCTCCCAGGTAACCCCATAAGGCGCACCCCCGGATGTATAACCTGCTATATAATAAAATCTGTCATCCTGTTCCGTATAATCTGCTATATCACTTTTTTGCATCTTGCGTTGTTCACGAAGTCTTTTCCTTTTTGCCATTTTAGCCTTCTGTATTTCCTGATAGGCTTTTACTGCCGTCTTTTCCCTGTCAATCTGCTCTTTTGTTAAAGAAACACCTAACATCTGCAACTCCGCAACAGCCTTCATGCGGTCTACGGCAAATTTTTTCCTATACGCTTTTATGATATCCCCGCCATAAGGTGTACCGTCATATTCTGCCACCCACTTTTCTGCTTTTGCTTTTCGTTCTGCAAATTTCATGGCTTTCTTAGCAGCTTTGCCTTTTCCTTTTTTCATAGCGCATTATTCTCTCTTACACTAAACTCTAATACTTGCTTCTCTTTAAACAATCGTACCATAAACCAGCACTGGCAAGCAATGGATAACGATATTCTTTACGAATATCGCTATCCCCGCTCCGGCTCCTTACGTCGCCTCGCTATGCTTGTTGGGGACACCCCAATCCCCGGCAAAATACGCTCCCGCTCTTTTGTGAACACGCCTTGCGGCGTGGCTTTAATCCAAAGTGGTACGCTTTGAATTTGCTACTTTACAGTCGCCCTCCTACATCTGCGCGCAGGAAAAAATATTTTCCCTCAAAATACAGTTCCCTTTTATCTGCCACACCCAAAACAAAAATCTGCTGTTTATTGCTTTTACAGCAGTCAGCCGCTATAATAAACGTATCAAATACAGGAGGAAAGCTGCATGTTCACTTATGAAGATTTTAAATCACTGACCGGAATAACAGACCGGGACGAACTCATGCGCGCTGTTGCGCAGATTCTCGAAGAAGATTTACGGACTGCCCTCTTTATAACACTCCTTTCATGGGGCAAGAATATAGAAATAAATAATGAATTATGGAAGCGGGAGTATGACCGCGCCAATAGAGCGGAAGCGATGTTAAATTCCCAGCCTTCCGACAAATAATCCCTTCCCCGTAAGCACCATTCCCTGAAAAGGCAATAAAAAAGAGGAAGCAGAAAGGGCTGAATTTCCCTCCTGTTTTCCTCTTTCTTTTATCTGTCACCGCTCTGTTTCTTTTTTCTCCACTCCGCGCGGCTCAAGCCCTAAAATTATATCAACATTCTGCTTTGCGCTCTGGTAGTCGATCATCTCTTTCCGCGCCTCCTTATATTCCTCATAGCACTCTTTTTTCTCAGCCAGAAGTGCGGCATATTCTTCCGAAAGCTGTGCCACTTTTGGTATCGGCTTCCCGTTCAGGGCATCAAAAGCTGCTTTTGCCGCCTCATGCTTTGCTACCTCCTCTGCGTGTTCTGCAAGGTATTCTTTTTTGTGGCGCGACTTCTTATATTCCTTATAGACTTCCCGCGTTTTGGAATAATTGATGATATGTGTTTTTAACTGCGCGTTCTCTGCCATGCGTCCCTCTAGCTGTTTGATGCGGACAGAAAGCGCGTCGAATCTCTGTCCGGCAGCTTCAGCCCGCGCCGCCAGTTCCTCATAATCAGTGACGCCATTATCTACAAGAAAATTTAAAGTCTTTGCAGCTTCTTTCAGGTTGAAAACCTTCGCCCACCGCTCATAGCCTTTTCCTTTCCCTGCCTGCATTTTTGCCTGAATATCCACAAGGAGATTGACATTCCTTACCGCTGCCTTTCGTTTTGTTTTTGTCTCCGTTCTGGTACAAGTTTTTCCGGCCCGCTCCTGTAACGCCACCTCCGTATATTCCTCCCCCAGACGGAAGCTGCGGGTAAATTTCTCCTGCCCCGGCGCACGGAACTCCAGCGATTTTCCCCGCCGTTTGATCTCATATCCTTCTTCCCTCATGTGGGATAAAAAATCTTCAAAATCCCTGCTCTCAGGCAGTACCCGGTCAATCGTCTGACGCAGCCGCTCCTTGAAACTCCGCCCGCGTTTCACTGCCGCTTTTTCCTGATAACGCTGTCCTTTTGCTTTCGGGTTTTCGATCACGGAGTAGCCGTGTTCCCTGCATATCTGGTCGTTGAGCCTGCGCAGGGCAAAGGAGGAATTTTTATAGTTATTAAATTTGCCGTCACACTCTAAATTGGTACTGTTAAATTCCACATGGTTATGGATATGGGCTTTATCCACATGGGTGGAGACAACAAACTGATGCTTTCCTTTTGTGAATTTCATAGCCAGTTCATACCCCAGCTTATTTGCCTCTTCCGGCGTAATCTCCCCCGGCTTAAAAGACTGGATGATGCGGTAGGCAATAATGTCCCGCTCCTGTGGCTGTCTCCGCCCGGTGGATGTTTCATAAAGCAGCTTGCTCATTTCAAATTCTTCGGCGGCGGTTTCCGGACAGCACATGTACGATGACACCAGTTCCCCGTCCTTTGTCTTTTCTTCCTTCTGGTCATACTTCATGCGCGCCTGAAGCGTCTGCCCCCGTGTCTTGCTCTCCATTGCCTTTCGTGGGAGCAGGTCTGAAATTGCCATACCCGCATCCTCCTTCCTTTCTATTTTTCCATACCGCAAACGCGCCCTGCCTGCGTTTTTTCCCTGTTTTCTGCCTCATATCGGGCGGCTATTTTCTGCTTCAACAGTTCATTATAGTCCTTCCCACAAACAAGGGGCGGCGGATTATCCACGATCACCCGGATGCGCCGGGAAAGTTCTGCATCCTCCCGCACCGCCTCCCGGATTTTCTCCATGCCCAAAATCCCAGCCTTATCATTATCCAGACATAAACTGATGCAGCCCACTGCCGGATGGTCATGGAGGAACGTAAGCAGCGCACGGGGAGCCGTCCCGCCCAGGGAAAGGTAATGGTTCTTTGTCCAGTCCTCCCCCTGCAT
>CAJUHH010000031.1 GCA_910585965.1 uncultured Lachnospiraceae bacterium | reverse complement strand
AATATACAAGCGCTTTGTGGTACACGTCCTGATACCTGACCTCTTTCAATTTCTCGTAGTAGAATTTTTCATGTGCATCGCTGATAAAAGTAATCGCTTTCTCTGCACTTAACGCTGTATTGTTCTTCATAAATTCATTCCTCCTATTATTTTGAATTTGTAAAAAGAAATAGGACTAAGCTAGTTTTAACAGCATTTCTGCCATTCACTAATTTAGTCCTATCTAAATCATCAATATGAAATTGTTTACCTTCTACCCTCCTTATGCTATACTAAAACCAGTAACTCATTGCTTTCAGGCACTTTGAGTTACATTACTGACATTTCTTCCTATTTTCTTTTGAATCGGCGCCGTCCAAATGAAAAATCAGAAATGCTTTGATGCAAAACTACATTTTTTCATTAGGACTAAATTCGGCGGAAACCCTTGATTTCTCAATGGATTTTTCAACCTGTCATTATAATAACTCAAAGCCCCGCTGGCGTACACGCCCAGCCCAGCCCCAGCACATTAGCAATAATATTCATAGAAATATACTCCCTCGCCGCATGCCCCTTCGGAATTCCCGGAAACATGAAAGAAACAAACGGCTGAATCCCCTTTGTCAGTTTCGCGATCAGCCCCGAAGTCTGGGCGATCTCCATCAGCCCCACCCACAACGCCATCACGCCCATCATCGTAATGCACAAGGAAACCGCCTCGCCTGCGGAATCCAGCGCCGCATTGCTCACCGCCCTCATATTCCCCGTCATCGCTCCATAAATCACTCCGATCATAATCATAAAAGCCCAAATATAATTTAACACAGCTCTCCTCCATTTTTGTAAGCCGTCCTCATTAAAATATATTTAGGCATTCGCATTTCTATGAAATTCTTACATACCCCGATCATCCGGCTATCACAATTTGTCGTAAGTAATTTTCGGAAGATTCCACCGATAATGAATCGCCAGAAGCCTCAATGCAACCACACTTCCAGCCCCTGTCAGCATAGCCGCCTCTTCCCCGGCCCTCCTCCAGAAAAAAACACAGACACATGCCCCCAGAATCGAAGCGCTTGCATACACATGCTTTACAAAAATATATGGCCGGTCTCCCGCCATCATATCCCGCAGCAGGCCTCCGCCCACTCCCGTAATCGTCCCAAGAAAAACTGGCAAAAAATAATTCATCCCCATCTGGTTATCAAAAGCCGCCCTCACTCCTACCATAGTAAATACACCCAGTCCCAGCGTATCCGCCAGCATCAGCACCTGCTGGAACCGCTGCCCTGACAGCTCCCTGTATCCTTTTGCTCCGGCAATGTTCCCCAGCCGCCGGAACCGCCGCCCCCGGAAATAAAAAGCGGCGAATACAAGCGCCGATGTAAGCACCGCGCTCAACGCAAATACCGGCTCCACAAACGCCTGGGGCGGAGCGATTCCAAGAATCATGTCCCGGATGATCCCGCCTCCGACGGCAGTCACCATTCCGAGAATAATCACTCCCAATAAATCCATTTCCTTCCGTATCGCCGTCATTGCCCCGGAAAAAGCAAATGCAACCGTTCCGATAATATCAATGATAAAAAGCATATACTCCATTTTACTTTTCCTCACCCAAAAGCATTCGGTAAACGTCCCGCTTTCCGATCCCTCTGTCTTTCGCCACCATTTTCATCGCTTCTTTCCGCTCCATCCCTTGCTCCTGGTAATACCGCATATGCTCCTCTATGCCCATCTCCATCCATTCCAGCACCGCTTCCCGCTTCTTCTCCTCCAAGCTTTTTCCCTGGATTACAAGCACATACTCCCCCCTCGGTTCGTTTTCTTCATAAAACCTCAGCACCTCTTCCATCATAAGCGGCATTACCGTTTCAAATTTCTTTGTCAATTCACGGCATATGCTGATCTTCCTGTTTCCCAGAACATTCCATAACTCATCCAATGTCTTTTTCAAGTGGTGCGGCGCTTCATAGAGAATCATCGTCCTGCTTTCCTCTGCCAGTTCTTCCAGCACCGCTTTCCTCTCTTTTTTATCCGAGGGCAGAAATCCTTCAAAACAAAACCTTCTCGTACTCAGCCCCGATAAGGTCAGCGCGGTAATACAAGCCGCCGCCCCGGGCAGGGAAGTCACCCGGATTCCCGCCTGATAGCAAAGCGCCACTAATGTCTCTCCCGGATCCGAAATCGCCGGAGTACCGGCATCCGTAACAAGAGCCACATCTTTTCCTTCCTGCATCAATCCAATTAAATAGTGCGCTTTCTCCACCTTATTATATTCATGATAACTCGTCATTGATGTTTTTATCTGAAAATGATTCAACAGTTTTATACTGTTCCTCGTATCCTCTGCCGCTATCACATCCACATTGCGAAGCGTATCCAATACCCGAAACGTAATATCTTCCAGATTTCCGATCGGCGTAGCGCATAAATACAGCATTCCAGCCATATGCCACCTCTTTTCAATATCCATAAATCTCATGTATCTCCGGCATATAAACCCCCGGCCTCTCATAAACGACCAACGGTTTTTCCACCGTCATCCTGGGCTTCCCGCCCCGGTTTGCCTCGATCAGCACCATATTCGGCTCTTTGTCTACAAAAGGATAGACCAGCTGCATCCTTTTCGGTTCTAATTTATACTTGCATAAAAGAACCATAATTTCTGCCAGCCGGAAAGGACGATGGACCATAAAAAAATTCCCTCCCGGGCGCAACATCTTCGCCGTTTGTCCGATGACATCCTCCAATGTGCATAGAATCTCATGCCTGGCTATCGCTTTCGGAGCATCCGGGTTCTTCAATCCGTGGCCTCCCGTCATATAAGGCGGATTACACGTAATAACATCAAAAGAAGCAGCGCCGAATAACGTCCCTGCTTCCCTGATATCGCCTTGTACAATCGCAATTTTGCTTTCCAGCCCGTTCAACGCCACGCTGCGCCTTGCCATGTCAGCGCTCTCTTCCTGGATCTCCAGCCCTGTCAGATGCGCAGCTTTCGTTTTTGCCTCCATCAGAATAGGGATAATCCCCGTACCAGTACCAAGATCCAGCGTTTTATCCCCTTCCTTTGCTTTTGCAAAGCCCGATAAAAGAACCGCGTCCATCCCAAAACAAAATTTCTCCGGGTTCTGAATGATTTGATAACCATTTCTCTGCAGTTCATCCAGCCTTTCATTTTCCTTCAGGTTAATTGTCATCCAGTTTCGATTTCCCTTCCTGTTTCTCCAATTTCTCCAGCTTTTTTAACTCTTCGTCATTTACTTCCATTTTCATATTCTTATGCTTCCGCCTGAACCTGAGCTGGCTTACCTTATATTCTTGTATTTCTTTCTCATCATCTTTTTCAATGATCACCTTTACCAGCTGGCGCAGCACATTCACGCTGTGGACGGTTCCCTTAAATCCATCGTCTGTGGTAACAAAATCCCCTACGTTCGGCAGCCGGCGGTTTAAATCCTCATATGTTTCTTCTTCATTCTTCAAACAACACATCAGTCTTCCGCAGACGCCGGAAATCTTCGTCGGATTTAAAGAAAGGTTTTGTTCCTTTGCCATTTTAATTGATACGGGGATAAATTCCGACAAATAGGTATGGCAGCAAAGCGCGCGGCCGCATATGCCGATGCCTCCCACTATTTTCGTCTCATCGCGCACCCCGATCTGGCGCAGTTCGATCCTTGTCTTAAATACTGCGGCCAGATCCTTTACCAGCTCCCGGAAGTCAATTCTGCCGTCCGCCGTAAAGTAAAATAATACTTTATTGTTATCGAAAGTATACTCCGCATCGATAAGCTTCATCTCCAGATTATGCTTCCGAATCTTCTCCAGGCATATCTTAAAGGCTTCTTTCTCTTTTTCCTTATTTGATGCCTCCTGTTCATTGTCTTTTTGCGTCGCAATACGCAAAACAGGTTTCAGGGGCTGAATAACCTTCTCATTCTCAACGTCTCTGATTCCTCCCACCACAGTGCCATATTCAATTCCTCTTGCTGTCTCCACAATGACATGATCGCCTTTTTTTATATTCAACCGGCCGGGATCAAAAAAATATATTTTGCCCGCCGTGCGGAAACGCACACCAATTACTTTTGTCATAATCTATCAACCTCACGAATTCTCTTTGATTGTCAGCAGCAGCAGCTCCATCGTCAAATCAAAATTCACGTTGGCATTCAAGCGCTGCTTTGACTTGTCCAAGGCATGAATGATTTTTTCAATGCCTTCATAAGTGCTTCTGTCGGCCACCCTTCTAATATACTGTATTTCTTCCCGGAAAATCAAGTGGTTCGCATCATTTGTCGCTTTAAATAAAAGCACGTCGCGATACCATATGGAAAGAATATCAAAATAATCGTTGACATCCAACTGGTATTCATTGATTTTTTTAATCGCAGTTACAATTTCGCTGATTTCCATATCATTAATATATTTTAAAAGAGTGACTGCCTCTTCTTTTACACGGTCGAATTCTTCGCTGGAAGCGAGCATTTTCGCCTTGCCAATATTCCCCCTCGCAAAAGCAACGCAAACATCCGCCTTATAATCCGGTATCTGCAGCGTCTCCATCAAATACTTTTTCGCCTGGCTGTCCTTCACCGGCTTCATATGAAGCGCGATACAACGGCTTAAAATAGTAGGAAGCAGCGATTCCAGGCTCGTCGTTAAAATCAGGATCACTGCGTACTCCGGCGGCTCTTCCAGCGTTTTCAGCAGCGCGTTCTGCGCCTGTACGGTCATCTTTTCCCCTTCATTAATAATATATACCTTCTTCGGACTGCTATACGGCTTGATCGCCACGTCGCCGTTAATCTGTCTGCGGATATCCTCGACTCCGATACTCCCCGGCTTTTCATGGGATACGTATATCACATCAGGCTGGTTTTTTCCCGCCATCTGCTTGCACGAGCGGCATTCCCCGCATGGCTCCGGCATCCCGGAAGACATGTCGGTTTTCTCGCACTGCAATGCTGAGGCAAAAACCCTTGCAATAAATTCCTTCCCCGAATTCTTCTCTCCAATTAATATATATGCGTGGGATATCTTGCCCATCTTCAAAGCATTTTGAAGATGCTCTTTTATCTGCTCCTGCCCTATGATATCTGCAAATCTTGCCATCTATAAACCTCCTCAGGTGAAAATATCCAAAAGAAGCCCCCTGATCTCACCTATCTTATTCAGTATACTCAAATTATCTTTTTCATCTTTTACCAGTTCCTGCGCCAGTTCATCCAGTTTTTCATCCACTAGGCGCACAATGCCGTACACTCTGTGGCGTCCCCGCCTATCCAGGAAATTTTCTCTCGAAAACGAATGGGAACGGTTTACAATCTCATTCAAAAAGTCCTTTACCAGCCCCCGATACCTTTTCATATCCCTGATATCCCGATGCTTTGACAGCTTATTCCCCTGCATGGTAATCTCTTCCATCAGCGAGGTAAGCCTTGCCTGAAGCTCCTGCTCTTCAATATGGCTGACCAGCGTAAACTTGAAAGCACCATCTCCCTGCTGTTGCTGCACCGGCTGTTCCACCTGCATCGGTTTATTGACCTGATTGACCTTGATATCCATACAAACTCCTCCCCGCCCCGGATCTTATACTTCAATAACGCGGATCATATTGGTATTGCCTGCGATTCCCAGCGGCACCCCTGCCGTCAAGACTGCCACATCCCCTTTTTTCACATAACCGGCTTCCTCTACTGCACAGATCGCCTTATGAAACAAGTCATCTGCATTTTCTTCTTTTTCAATTAAAACAGGCACTACTCCCCATGTCAGATTCAGCTGTCTACATACTCTCGGGTTTACTGTGCATGCGATCACCGGGCAGCATGGCTTATACCTTGCTATTCTTCCTGCCGTAAATCCTGACATTGTTACAGTAACAATGGCGGCCACATGCAGATCTGATGCCGTCGTACATGTAGCATGCGAGATCGCTGCCGTCACATCAGGAGAAACCGTACTAATCCTTTTTTTCATCCGGGAAACATAATCAATATCCTGTTCCGAGCGCTCCGCGATCTTTGCCATCGTTTTTACGGCTTCTACCGGATATGCCCCTGCGGCGCTTTCTCCCGAAAGCATAATAGCTGTAGTCCCGTCATAAATTGCATTCGCAATATCCGTAACTTCTGCCCTGGTCGGCCTTGGATTCCTGATCATGGATTCCAGCATCTGTGTCGCCGTAATGACATGCTTCCCCTGCTCCTCTGCCATTTTTATCATCTTTTTCTGCAATACCGGAACATCTTCCAACGGAATCTCCACGCCCATGTCCCCTCTGGCTACCATAATCCCGTCGGACACGGATAATATTTCCTCCAGATTCTGGATGCCCTGCATGTTCTCAATTTTAGCAATTACCTTCATAAAACTGTTGTGTTCTTCCAGAATCTTTCTCAATTCCAGAATATCTTCTTTACATCTTGTGAAAGAAGCCGCAATAAAATCATATCCCAGCTCACATCCAAAAATGATATCTTCCCGGTCAGTATCATTAATATACGGCATGGATAAAATAGCATTCGGGACATTTACTCCTTTATGATTGGATACCCATCCGCCATTGATTACGGTACAAATAATCTCTTCGCCCCGGATTTCATCCACTGACATCTCAATCAGTCCATCATCGATCAGAATAGACATTCCTTCTTTTATATCATTCTTCAGATTTTTGTAGGTAATGGAAGCCCTTTCGGAAGTTCCCATAATTTCTTCCGTTGTTAATATGAACTTCTGTCCCTCTTTGAGCTCTGCTTTCCCTCCAGAAAAATCACGAAGCCTGATTTCAGGACCTTTCGTATCCAGCAATGTGGCAACTGGAAGCTTCAGCTCCCCGCTTATTTTTACCACCCTTGCAAATTTCTTTTTATGCTCCTCATGGCTTCCATGGGAAAAATTAAAGCGTGCGACATTCATACCCGCCAGCATCAGTTCCCTCAGTTTATCCTCGCTTTCGCTTGCCGGTCCTATTGTACAAATAATCTTCGTTCGTCTCATCCTGTTTCTGTCTCCTTTACTTATGCTCTGCCTCTTTTTTGCTTCTTATATAGCGCTTATTCATATCCTTTGCATTCTACGCTTCTTTTATTACCCGAATGCATCCCCTTTCTATTCCTTGTATATGAAAACCCGCATTTCCATAGGATAAAAGCATTCCTATTATTTTCTCATCCAGCTTTTCCCCTGGAACAACAAGAGGAATGCCTGGCGGATACAAATTAATAAATTCAGCCGCTGTCCTTCCACCGCCTTCTTCCAACTGTATGGATTCCTGCTCCTTTTCATATGCCTCAAAAACAGACAGAACCGCTTCATTCCTGCTTTCGGCCTCCAATGATATCAATTTTTCTTTTCCTATCGAAATATCACCCGCTTTTACAGCCTCATCAATTTCCAATAACGCTTTTTCCAGACGGTCTGTTCCCGCCTGTGTATCCATCATGGATAAAATAGCCAGCACATACCCGCCAGCCGCCATTTCCATTTGCAAATGATATTTTTCCCTTAAAATATCATACAGCCTCTGCCCAGACATTACCCTGTTTTCCGCATATATCGTCATTTTACATGGATCCAGTCCCTTTTTTTCCCCTATCTTAAGAAAGGTATTCCCCTTTATCTTCTCTGCCATCCGCTCTCTGCATTCTTTCAACCGGGCCAGCCGCACCTTGCCTTCCCTTTCCAGCATATCCAGACAACTGCTGATCGATGCCATCATTACATAAGACGGGCTGCTTGTCTGATAAATCTTCAAAAATCTTTCCAGCCTCCGTCTGTCAACCAATTTCCCGTTCACATGCAGCAAAGCAGTCTGCGTCATAGACGGCAATGTTTTATGCAGGCTGTGAATCACGATATCCGCTCCAAGTCTTACGGAATTTTCCGGGTAGTCTGTATGGAATCCAAAATGCGCCCCATGAGCTTCATCCACAATCAATGGTTTTCCATATTTATGCGCGATATCCACTATTTTCTTTACATCCGATACAACTCCTTCATATGTAGGAGACGTTATGATGACCGCTTCTATCTCCGGCAGTTCCGCCAACGCTCTCTCCACCGACTCAGGATCTATTTCTCCGGCTGCCCCGCATTCCCTCCAAAGCCCGGGATAAAGATATGCAATTTCCAGCTCTTGCAAATAGGCACCATGATATACTGATTTATGGCAGTTCCTCGCCATCAGAATTCGTCCGCCTCTTCTACACGTTGCAGAAACAGCGCTTAAGATTCCGCCTGTGCTTCCATTGACAAGGAAATATGTTTTCTCTGCGCCATAAAGCGCCGCCGCCCTCTCCTGCTCTCTTTTCAGGATTTCTTCTGCCTGGTGCAAATTGTCAAATCCATCAATTTCCGTAATATCAATCCCGTATATTCTGGCTAAAATCCCTTCTGCCGATTCCGGGTTCCTCTTATGCCCCGGCATATGAAACGGATAATAATCCGAGTTTTTATAATCCACCAACCGCTTATATAATTCTGCCACGCTCTTATCCCTGATATTGTATCGTCATTCCTTCCTCATGAATGGAATTTCCTGATTTCTTTTTCGGTATATACCTTCTATGCTCCTTATGGAACTTCATCGTTTCCAGCAAAGAGCAATATTTGTCTGCGGTAGTTACGATCCATGCTTCCCTGCATTGAGGAGGAATTACCGTCAATGGCCACATATGCTTCTTAATAATATCCTTTTCCCTCTCCGTTAAATTATATTCCCTGGATGCATTTTTAAGAGCTATGCCCGGATGATAAAAGCCATGAAGCCGCTTAATATCCCTATGGTATTTATCGTGCCAGTCATACAGAAAATAATCATGAAGCAACGCTCCTCTTACCAGCTCCCGCTGGTTACAAGGTATATTCAATTTTCTGCTGATGGCAAGGCTATAAATCGCCACATTAATGCAGTGACTGTTCACCGTCATATTTCCATGCTGGATATAATCCCTTGTTTTCAGAAAATTATCGGACATAAGAATATCGCTTCCATATTCTCTCAATAGCTCGTTCCACTCTTTCTGCTTTTCAAAAAACTTCCTGAATTTTTTTCTTTCCCTTTCGCTTAGTTTTTTCCTGCTTTTCATTTTTATACCCCATGTCCGCTTTAGCGGACTCGAAATCAATAGTTGAAAGCGCTTTTCTTTCAACTTTATACCCCATATCCGCTTTAGCGGACTCCCATCTTTCCCATAACTGGCAGATTTAGAAACTTATGCATCAATAATCTGCGCCCTTCCTGCTTAATAATAACACACAACAGGGAATCCAGTATATACATATTCATAAATTATTTTTGCATTTTCATAAGGAAGATTAATACAGCCATGGGAACCATTCGTCAGATAAATTTCCCCTCCAAAGGAACTTCTCCATGTTGCGTCATGCATACCAATATTTCCATTAAAAGGCATCCAAAACGTAACTGGTGTTTCATATCCAGGCCCTCGGAGAACTGCATTTTTCGTTTTATATGTCAGCCCAAAAACACCTGCTGGAGTATTCCATCCTCTGGATGCATTTCCAGATACAAAGTCGCTCTCCAGTATCATTTTTTTATCTACATAAAGATAAAGATGCTGCTTTCCTAAATCAATTTCCACATAGGTATCTCCAATATCTTTGTCGCCGGGCTTGGCTGCCGTATAACTATATATTGGTTCCCGCTCCACGGCTTCCCCTTTTTGCAGATTCCCAATTAGTTCCTTTTTCTCCGTATCCCTGTCCGTTTTCCACCCATATGCTCCGCTTTTCAACTCGATTTCTCTTCCATCCGTCGTATGGAATATCCTGTTTTTTCCATAAGTATCATATTTTTTTGCTTGCTCCGTTACAAATTCCCCTATTTTTTCTTCATCCAGCCTGACCGTATTTCCATCAATAATCACCCATTCATGAATCAAATCCCCATCTACGACTACTTCACTTCCGTTCCAATTATAAGTAATCTCCGACTGCATATACTTATTTGCCTTATCCCTCGCATCTGCCAATATTTTATTTTCTTCCTCTGTCTTTGCTACTCTATAACAGCCTTTCTCTTCCAAATCTATCTTTCTTTCTAATGTTTCCAGAGCCTCTTCTATCGTCTTTTTTGTTCTTTCCTTTTCAATCTGCGTCCCCGGATCCGCTTCCACTATCACATATTCTTTTTCCTTATTCGAATATGTGATATAAGCATCTTTAGGCTTTTTAATATTTTTTGTCTGAAAAAAAGCAAGTTCTCCTATTCTTCGCTCCAGCGCTTCTTTATCATATACCGTTCTCCATGGAAAATCATAATGATACTCCTGGAAAAAACCCAATATCCACCATTCCGGTTTCTGCTCCTTTTTTACCCTCACTAAAGTATCATCAATTAAAAAATGCATATTGATCTCTGTCGGTACAATAACATCCTCTACGCCTTCTCTTCCGCATATTTCCAGTATATAATCGTTCATACGTGAATACAACAGTTCTTCCACCTCCATGGGTGTCTTATATCCAACGTCTTCCCCGCCTATTATCGTATGGTAATAATAATGATTTTCAAAATATAAGGAAATAGCAATGTAGGTCAATATAATCAAAACAAATATAGAAATCAACGCAACCATTCCTAGTTTCTTCCATAGAAGCCTCTTTCCTCTCATATCTATCCTCCCAATATAAATATATCGGATAAATTCTATTCTAATTTATATAATGAAATTCATAAAAATGCATAAAAATTGCTTCGGGCATAACAAGCCCGAAGCAATCGCCTATCATGAGACATCGGGGATTCGAACCCCGGACAACTTGATTAAAAGTCAAGTGCTCTACCAACTGAGCTAATATCCCACATTTACAAAAAATTAATTTAATAATTGGCTTTCATCAATTTTATACAATATTACAGCATAATTTCTCATTTGATAAAAATAATGCCCAGAACCGGAATCGAACCAGTGACACGAGGATTTTCAGTCCTCTGCTCTACCAACTGAGCTATCTGGGCATTGAGTAGCGGGGACAGGATTTGAACCTGTGACCTTCGGGTTATGAGCCCGACGAGCTTCCAGACTGCTCCACCCCGCGTTATTTAGTTAATACATTCATATGCTTTATCTGAAGCTTTTATGCATAAAGCAAATGGATGGAGGTGGATTCGAACCACCGAAGCAATTTGCAGCAGATTTACAGTCTGTCCCCTTTGGCCACTCGGGAATCCATCCATATATTATAGTAACTCATAAAGGCTGGCTTTTTAAGTTCTCAGCTTTAAGCCGATGATCGGACTCGAACCGATAACCTGCTGATTACAAATCAGCTGCTCTGCCAATTGAGCCACATCGGCATATGAATGGGACCTATAGGGCTCGAACCTATGACCCTCTGCTTGTAAGGCAGATGCTCTCCCAGCTGAGCTAAGATCCCATATAATTATTCGTAAAATATATATCCTTTAACCGACCCGGATGGGACTCGAACCCACGACCTCCGCCGTGACAGGGCGGCGCTCTAACCAACTGAGCCACCGGGCCACTATATGTCATAAGTTACGATAAATTCGTACCCTCAAAACCGAATACCGTGTCCACAGAGTCCCGCCAGACTCCACCCTCTCCACGATGGGTAAGCCCTCGGCCGATTAGTACGCGTCCGCTCCGCGCATTGCT
>CAJUHH010000030.1 GCA_910585965.1 uncultured Lachnospiraceae bacterium | reverse complement strand
CGGAGAATATGGGAGGTAAGGAGAACGCCCGCTATCGTCAGGAAGATCCCGGCGGCCAGGCCGAGGGCAATGGTGGTATGTACTGATTTTTTTACCTCCTTCAGCTCTCTTGCGCCGTAATATCTGGCGATCACTACGCCTGCGCCTGTGGCGATGCCGTGGAAAAATCCTACCATGAGAAAGATAAGGTTCCCGGAGGAACTGACGGCGGCGAGTGCGTTGCTTCCAAGAAAGTTGCCTACGATGAGGGAGTCCGCAGTATTATATAATTGCTGGAAAAGATTTCCGAGAAAAAGAGGAAGGGCGAAGGCGATGATTTTCTTTCCGATGGGACCTTCGGTCATTAAAGTTGTCTTTTCAGCGGTAGTTGTCATGGAGATACCTCGTTTCTTTTTTAACCTTTTTGCAAAAGATATAGATTTTGTAAAAATATAACATTATAATATCATACATGATAGTGGTTCAAAAATCAAATGGGAAAGGATAAGGAAAAGATTGCAGGGAGAGAAATATGATTACAGTGTTGATAAATAAGCCGGAGTTTGAATATGATATTCATTCCCTCGTAAAAGCATTTTACCCGGAGGAGGATGTGAAGGTATATTGCGGGGAGGAAGCGGGGGAAGGGATTGCTTTTACGATTGGTTTGGAAGAGGATGGAATACGGTTTTGGCTGGAGGATCAGGCAGCAGGAGAGGGGGAATGGATGGCATGCGCCGCCGATGCGAGCCGGGGGGAAAGGAAGAATATTCTGAAACAACTGATCTATCGGACGTTATCGGAACATACAGGAAAAGAATTGCCCTGGGGGACTTTGACCGGAATACGCCCTACGAAGATTCCGATGGGGATGCTGGAAAAGGGCAGGCCGGAGGATGAGATCCTGAAGGCGATGGAAGAGACTTATTTTATCAGCAGGGAAAAGGGCTTGCTTAGTATTGAAATCGCGAAGAGGGAAAGGGAAATTTTGTCATCGCTTCATTATAAAGAAGGCTACAGTTTGTATATCGGAATCCCTTTTTGTCCGACGACGTGCCTTTATTGTTCTTTTACATCCTATCCGATTGCGTCATGGAAGAAACGGGTCGGAGAATACTTGGATGCGCTGGAAAAAGAGATGGCGTATGTAGGGGAGGCGTACGGGGATAAGATCGTTGATACCGTTTATATCGGAGGCGGCACGCCGACCACGTTGGAGCCGGAGGAGCTGGAGCGGCTGCTTGCCGCAGCATACCGATATTTTGATTTAAGCCATGTGCAGGAATTCACGGTGGAGGCCGGCCGGGCGGACAGCATAACGAAGGAGAAGCTCCAAGTGCTGAAAAAATATGGGATTACAAGGATATCGATTAATCCCCAGACGATGAAAGAGGAAACTCTGCGGCTGATCGGAAGAAAGCATTCACCGGATCAGGTGCGGGAGGCGTTCGCCCTTGCCAGGAAAGAAGGATTTGATAATATCAATATGGATATTATCCTGGGACTTCCAGGAGAAGGGGAAGAAGATGTGGTGTATACGACGGAGGAGATCAGGAAGCTGTCCCCGGACAGCCTGACCGTGCATTCCCTTGCGATTAAGAGGGCATCCGGTTTAAGCCAGTGGATCGAAAAAAATGGGATGGACGCTTTGAATAATACGGACAAGACAATGGAAATCGCTGCCGGTGCGGCCAGGAATATGGGAATGGAAGCTTATTATTTGTACCGGCAGAAAAATATGTCCGGCAATTTTGAAAATGTGGGCTATGCCCGTCCCGGCAAATACGGTATTTACAATATTCTGATTATGGAGGAAGTGCAGACGATTGTAGCTTTGGGCGCGGGCAGCATTTCAAAAAGGATTTATTCGGACGGGCGCATCGAACGGTGTGACGCGGTGAAGGATGTATCCCTTTATATAGAAAAAATTGATGAAATGATTGAGAGGAAACGGAAGCTGCTTGTGGATTCATGAAATGAGGCCATATCATAGTTGACAGCAGATAGGGCAGCTGATGGCAGAATGGCAGATTTTGCAGCAGGGAAGCCGAAGACTGAACGGTTACGATTTTCATGATTTAGAGTTGAAAAACCTTGTCAAACGGTGTAAAATCGATTCATAAGTGAGAGTTTGCAGATTCATTGCGGAAAGGATACGGTTATTCATATGGCGCTTAGTAAAAAGCCGGTTACGGGCATGAAGGATATTATGCCAGCAGAAATGCAGCTTCGGGATTATGTCATCGGGGTCATCAAAGAAACGTATGGAAAATTTGGTTTTACATCCATAGAGACTCCCTGCGTGGAAAATATTGCGAATTTGAGCAGCAAACAGGGAGGGGAAAACGAAAAGCTGATTTTTAAGATATTGAAGAGAGGGGAAAAATTGAACCTGGAAACAGCCAGGGGGGAAGAGGACCTGGTGGACGGGGGATTACGGTACGACCTGACGGTGCCGCTGGTGCGTTATTATTCCAACCATGCCAATGAACTGCCGTCTCCGTTTAAGGCGTTGCAGATGGGGAATGTATGGAGGGCGGATCGGCCGCAGAAAGGGCGTTACCGCCAGTTTATGCAGTGCGATATCGATATTTTAGGCGAGCCTTCCAATCTGGCGGAGATCGAGCTGATCCTGGCCACGACGACGACGCTTGGAAAGCTGGGATTCCGGGGCTTCCAGATACGCATTAATGAAAGAAGGATATTGAAGGCTATGGCCGCATATAGCGGGTTCCCGGAAGAGTCTTATGATCAAGTGTTTATTATTTTGGACAAAATGGATAAAATAGGGCTGGACGGCGTGGCGGATGAGCTGAAAGGAAATGGTTTCGGAGAAGAAAGTGTTGAAAAATACTTGGATCTTTTTAAAGGGATGGAAGAGGCGCAGGACGGCCTGTCCTATCTGGTGGAAAAGCTTCAGGATACGTTGGAACCCGGGGTGGGGCAGAGTCTGGAGGAGATCATTGCCAGCGTAAAAGCGACCAAAGCGTCTGAGTTTGAGATTGTCTTTGACCCTACGTTAGTCCGAGGGATGTCCTATTATACGGGGACGATTTTCGAGATCGCCATGCCGGAATTCGGCGGAAGCTGCGGCGGAGGCGGGCGGTATGATAAAATGGTGGGGAGATTTACGGGCAGGGATGTGCCGGCCTGCGGTTTTTCCATTGGATTTGAAAGAATTATACTCATTATGCTGGAAAACGGCTTTCCGATTCCGGGCGAAAAGAAAAAAATTGCTTATTTGATCGAAAAAGGCGTTGCCACGGAGGAACTTTGCTCCATTATCGCGAAAGCCCAGGAAGAGCGGGCAGACGGGATGCAGGTTCTGGTGGCTCGTATGAATAAGAACAAGAAATTCCAGAAGGAACAGCTAAATGCGGAAGGATATATGGAATTCCGCGAGTTTTATAAAGACCCGTTAAAAAAATAAGAAGACAAAAAGCAGAAGGCGAGGGAATATTTGTTATGGCAGAAGCGATGAGAGGTTTAAAGAGGACACACCGTTGCGGGGAGCTTTCCCTGGCTCATGAGGGCGAGACAGTAACCGTGATGGGCTGGGTGCAGAAGCAAAGGAATAAAGGGGGCATTATTTTTGTGGATCTGCGCGACCGCTCCGGGCTGCTTCAGATTATTTTTGAAGAAAGCGACTGCGGCGGGGAGAATTTTGCCAAGGCTGAGAAAATGAGAAGCGAGTTTGTGGTGGCTGTCGTGGGAACGGTGGAAAAAAGAGCCGGGGCGGTCAATGCAAACCTGGCTACCGGCGAGATCGAGATTCGCGCGAAAGAGACGCGCATCCTGTCGGAGGCGGAGACACCGCCATTTCCTATTGAAGCGGATTCCAGGACAAAGGAAGAACTGCGGCTGAAATACCGTTATCTGGATCTGCGCCGCCCGGATCTGCAGAGGAATCTCATTCTGCGCAGCGCGATCACCGCTAATATCCGTAAGTTTTTAACGGAAGAAGGTTTTCTGGAGATAGAAACGCCGATTCTCGGCAAGTCCACGCCGGAAGGGGCGAGGGATTATCTGGTGCCGAGCCGCGTCCATCCGGGTACCTTTTATGGTTTGCCCCAGTCGCCCCAGCTGTTCAAGCAGTTACTGATGTGTTCCGGTTATGACCGCTATTTCCAGATAGCAAAATGTTTCAGGGATGAGGATCTGCGGGCAGACAGACAGCCGGAATTTACACAGGTGGATATGGAGCTTTCCTTCGTGGATGTGGAAGATGTCATTGATGTAAACGAAAGGCTGATCCAGTTTGTATGCCGGGAAGCGATCGGGCTGGAAGTAGAACTTCCCCTTCCGCGCATCCGCTGGATTGATGCCATGAACCGTTATGGTTCCGATAAGCCGGATACCCGTTTCGGCATGGAGCTTACGGATGTATCGGAAACGGTAAGAGGCTGCGGCTTTGGCGTATTTTCTTCTGCTTTGGAGCAGGGAGGATCGGTCAGGGGCATCAATGCCAAAGGGCAGGGGGCTATGCCGAGAAAGAAAATAGATGCTTTGGTAGATATGGCAAAAGGATATGGGGCAAAGGGACTGGCTTATCTTGGTATCGGCGAAGACGGAAGCTATAAGTCTTCTTTCGCCAAGTTTATGACGGAAGAAGAGCTGGAGGCTCTGGTAAAGGCCATGGATGGAGAGAACGGGGATTTGCTTTTGTTTGCGGCGGATAAGAATGCCATCGTGTGGAGCGTATTGGGCGCTCTGCGCCTGGAACTCGGAAAACAGATGGGATTGATTGACGAAAATCGGTTCCAGTTCCTCTGGGTGACGGAATTCCCATTGCTGGAGTGGAACGAGGAGGAGAACCGCTTTGTGGCGATGCACCATCCTTTTACCATGCCGATGGACGAAGACCTGGAATATCTGGATTCCGATCCGGGAAGAGTGCGCGCGAAAGCGTATGATATCGTGCTGAACGGCGTGGAATTGGGCGGAGGCTCGGTCAGGATTTTCCAGAACAATATACAGGAAAAAATGTTCGAAGTATTGGGCTTTGAGAAAGAAGACGCTTATAACCGTTTCGGCTTTTTGCTGAATGCATTCAAATATGGCGTTCCTCCTCATGCGGGTTTGGCTTACGGGCTTGACCGCCTGGTTATGCTGCTCGTGCATGGGGACAGCATCAGGGATGTTATGGCGTTTCCGAAGATAAAGGATGCCTCCTGTCTGCTGACAAATGCGCCGGACGTGGTGGACGAGGAGCAGTTAAAGGAACTGGGGATTGGAACAATAGAAGCGCAATAAGAGGGGAAGGGTATGATAAGGATATACAGGGCAGGCACTGCCCTGTTGCCCGATGAAGAAACGATTCTGAGAAATATGGTATTTTTAGACGAAGAGCGGAAGCGGAAGGTATGGCAGTGCAGGAATTTGGAAGATAAAAAAAGAAGTTTCCTTGCGGGATATTTGATCCAGAAAGGGACAAAAGAATGGATGGCAAAAGAGGGCGGCTTGCAGGGGGGTGCAAAACCGCTTTTTTTGTCTTATGTCTATTCGAAATACGGAAAACCGTATTTCAGAGAAGAAAAGGAGTTGTACTTTAATATTTCCCATTCAAAAAATTACGTAGTCTGTGCTTTTTCCGACAAGGAAGTGGGAATTGATATACAGATTCACAAAAAAGGGAAAGGGGACATTGCCCAGAGATTTTTTTCCACGGAAGACAGGATGCTGATGGAGACGCTGGCTGACGGCGGCAGGAGCCGGGAAGAGATATTTTTTGCCTTATGGACGGTGAAAGAGGCTTTTATGAAGCTGACAGGGGAAGGATTACGGCAGGGACTGGATACGACGGTGATCGAAATAGCGGAAGACGGAGGGGCCGGGTCGGAGGAATGCCCTGGCGGTATATGGAAACAGGGGCGGATAAGGAAACGGGCGGAAAGGGACGGCGCATACTTTCAAATTTATGAGGAAAGGGACGGAATGAGCAAGTACAGCATGGCGGTGTGCAGCTATGAAGCGGACGGCGATATCCAAAGAAAAGAAGTGCGGATATAGCGGTTTGGCATAGGCGGGCTACGGGGAAATGGACAGAAGTTGGGGGCAGCGATTGATATGAAGGGTATTCATGGGTTTGAGCATGTATTTGGCCTGCGGCGGGAGCTGCGGGGAATCCGGAGGGATTTTAACCGGGCGAGGAAAGTGGGGAACATGAGGTATGGAAGGTATTTTCTGTTCTATCCAGGAATGGAAAAATGGATGTACATAGGCTATGAGGATATTGTCTGGGCATATAGGCGGCTGGGGGACATTCCAGGGAAAAAAGGGAAAGGGGCCGATATGGAGATGCATTTTCTGATGCTGGTAACGAAAGACAAAAAGCGGCTTGGCATACTGGCAGGGGAGAAAGAAAATGCGTTGGCCGGGTTGAAAATTTTACAGGAACATAGCTTTATTGACATTGGCTTTTCGAAAGAAAAAGAGGAGAAGTATTTATGATCGGCAGCAGTGGAAAGGTGGGTTCCGGCCATTACCATAAGCATGAGGTGACAAAGTGCCTTCATGAGTCCGGGGAAGCAAAATTGGACGTTGGAGAAAAAATGGGGACGGGAGCCAAAACTTCGTATTCCCAGCTAAAGCAGGAGCGGGAAGCATTTTCCTTGCAGGAACGGCTGACAGGAGGCTTACGGGGGCTGTTTTCGAGAGCCTCTGATTTCTGGAGGAGGTTGGGGGAGGAAGGAACACCCGGCCAGGATGGCCCTGCCGGAAAAGCAGGAAAAGGGATGGGAACAGCGATAGCTGGAAAAGCAGGGGAAATCACGAATGCTATATCTCCGACAGACAGGACGGCGGCAGATGATATGGCTCTGGCCGCAGTGGCCACGGCAATGATGAAACCGGAAACGGAGAAAAAAGAAGAGGAGCAGGAATCGGAGAGAAAGGTCAAGAATGTGGAAGGGGCTGTAGACGGGGGGCTGAAGAAAGAACAAGGGGGGATACGGAAATTTCTACAGAAGTTCGGGGAGGCGGCGGCAAAGGCAGGGCAGTTCCTGAAAAAGAGAAAGAAGCCGGATGCCGCCCTTATAGAAAGCGATGCCGATTTCCGTATGGGAGATAACAGCTTTTTGCTGGATTCCTACAACCGGGAAGGGAAATATAGCACGCTGGCGAAGGACAGAAGCCTGGAAGGAAGTTTCCGGGCGAAGGGATAAAGGCTGGCAAAAATAACAGCTTGCCGCAAATTATGGCAAGCTGTCTAAAATTCCGTCTGCGATAGCCTGGGCAAGCTCATCAAAACGATTGTCAAATAAGGCGTTATCGCTGTCATTATTAATAAATCCCGCTTCAATCAGAAGGGCGGGCATCTGTGTGCGGTTCAGCACGACCAAGTTGGTTCGTTCATTGACTCCGTGGTTGATAAAACCAAGAGCTTGTAGATTTTCATTGATATTTTCTGCCATGCGGGCCGCATCGCCGTAGCGGTTGTATACAAGGGACTCGATTCCCGTATATTGGTTGGGATAGACGCTGGAATTGCGGTGGATGGATACGAAATAATCGGCTCCCGATTCGTTGGCTTTTTCCGCTTTGCGGGCCGGGCTGTCGTAGATATCCGATGTCCTCGTATAGACTACATTTACCCCGGCGTTTTCCAACAGGCGGCCGACGGCCAGCGTCAGGTTGAGGGCATCTGTTTTTTCCTGTCTTCTGTTATAAGTAGCGCCGGGATTGGCTCCGCCATGCCCGGCATCTAAAACAATGGTATATGCCATAGGAATTGCTCCAATCGTTACTTATTTTACTTTATGATGGAGCAGGGAATTGGTGCATTTCCTATAAATTCTGTAAGGCTATGGATTACAATGGGCGCAGGGCTGATAACCGGCATCCAGAATCTTATTTCGGAGAGTAGTCCGCTCGGACCGTTTGTCAACCGGGATTTCCGCAGCATCAGAACAGTCTGCCGTATGGAAAAGCGCGGTGTCCAGATCCATAATATACAGCTGTTCAACATTGGGATCGGATGTCGGTTCAGCAGCAGGAGCTGTTTCGGCAGGAGCGGATTCCGAACTGTCCGTGCCGGAAGGTTCCGCTGGCTCTGAAGCGGGCATATCCCCGACATTAGAAACGTCTGTACCCATTGTATTTTCAGCAGGGGTTTCCGGAAGGCTGCTGCTTTCTATAGGATTGGCCGGTTCGGATTCCCCTTCGGAAGAAGCGGGCTGCGAATTCCCTGGCAATTCTATGATATTTCCCTCTTCATCATAAGCGAGCCGGGAGTCCTCTTCCTTTTCCCCGGTTATTTCCTCCAGCGAACCGGGATGGAAGCGGCGGCCGCTATACTCTGCATAAAGCATGATACCTGTCAGCGATATAGCGCCGATCAGCAGAATTCCAAATATAAGATAGAAAAAACGTTTGATGATTTTCATGATTTTTGTCCTTAGTGTCCAACGATTTATTTTCACTTATTTTATCATCTTTTTTCGTTTTTTTCAACGAAGAATATTCCTGCATCATGGAAATCAATTTTTACAGCCAGCATGGCACGCCGGGGGAATCCAAACTATAGCTGCTGGAAAGCGGGTCTGGCATGGGCTGGGATTTTCTGCTGAAGCTTCCAATCAGATTTCACTAATGAAATGGGAAAAGGAATCAAACCGATCGGGTCGAAAAAAAAGGACATCCGTGTCCTTTTTTCTAAAATTGCCATCCATGGCAATTTTACCCTAGGTTTTCGACCATTTCATAAGTGAAAAATTTCATAAATGAAATAGCTGATTGTATGCAACAGCAGAAAACCCCAGCCCATGCCAGACCCGCTTTCCAGCAGCTATAGTTTGGATTCCCCCGGCACGCCATGCTGGCTGCAAAAATTGATTTTCATATTCTTGCATTTTTAAGGCTGATCGTACATAATACAAAGGAGCATAGATTGGAAAGGGAGGGGCTTATGAAAAAATATAAAGCGGTTATTTTTGACTTGGACGGCACATTGTTGGATACTCTGGAGGATTTGAAGGACAGTGTAAATTATGCGCTGGGAAATGCAGGAATGCCGTTGCGTTCCTTGGAGGAAGTGAGGACTTTTGTCGGGAACGGAGTGCGGCGGCTGATGGAACTCTCGGTGCCGGGCGGGGAGGAAAATTCGGAATTTGGCAGAGTTTTTGAAGATTTTAAAGGGCATTACGCGCTGCACTGCAACGATAAGACAGCGCCTTATCCCCATATCATGGAATTATTGTCGGAACTGAAAAAAAGAGGGTATCAGATGGCCGTCGTTTCCAATAAATTTTATGGGGCGGTACAGGAGCTGAGAAAGCTTTATTTTGAGGGGTACATTGAGATAGCGATAGGGGAGAAGGAGGGCATACGGAGAAAACCGGCAAAAGACACGGTGGTAGAGGCTCTGCGCCAGCTTGGGATCGATAAGGAAGAGGCGGTATATGTGGGGGATTCCGAGGTGGATATTGCTACGGCGGAAAATACAGGCATGGACTGTATTGCGGTGGCCTGGGGGTTCCGCACAAGAGAAGAACAGGAAAAAGCGGGCGGCAAAGTATTTGCTGACGACCCGCTGGATATCTTGGATTTGGTTTAGATATTCGTTTGATTGATTTCCCGGATGACGCGACACGGGTTTCCGACGGCCAGTGAATTTTCGGGGATATCTTTGGTGACAACGCTGCCGGCGCCGATGACGGAACCATCTCCGATAGTCACGCCTGGAAGGACAATGACGCCTCCGCCGAGCCAACAGCCGTTACCGATGCGGATCGGTAACGCATATGTACGGCAAAAATATTGTTCTGTGCCGGGTTTCCAGTCCGGCGTAAGCCGTTGCGCCAGATCTACAGGATGGGTCGCGGTATAAAGCTGGACATTGGAAGCGAGCAATACATTATTTCCGATGGTTATCGTATTGCAGTCCACGAATGTGCAGTTCATATTGACGGATACGTTGCTGCCTAGAAAAATATTCCGCCCGTAATCGCAGATAAACGGCGATGCAACGGATACATTTGTTCCGATGCCGCCGAATAATTGTTTCAGTACGGCGGCCTTTTCTTCTTTTTGTTCATAGGAGAGAGCATTATATTCTGCCAGGAGTTTTCTGGCGGCGGCTTTAAAACCAATAAAAACCTTATCATGGCAATTATAATATTCGCCCGCCATGCATTTTTCTAATTCGTTCAATTTATGTTTCCTCTGTTGGAGAGTCAGACGGATGGTCTGTTTCCTGCCCGGCAGAAAGAGCCAAGTCTTCGCCGGTTTTTTTGGCACTTGCGGTTTCTTCCTCCGCACTGGAGCTTTCCCCGGTTTCCTCGGGAAGGGTCATGGATACTTTTTTAATGCGGTTCTGGCTGATTTCTTTTACTTGCAAGGTAATTCCGTCTTCCGTGATGATTGTTTCCTCCGCTTCCGGGAGACGGTCCAGATGCTCGATGATGAGGCCGCCGATGGAATCATAATCTTCGGAATGAAGGGAAATATCCAGCGCGTCGTTGATATCGTCTAATTTCATGCCGCCTTCCACAAGATAGGTATGCGCGTCAATCTGCTGGATCAGCTCTTCCTCATCCGCATCGTATTCGTCCCGGATCTCGCCTACGATTTCCTCCAGAAGGTCTTCCAGGGTGATCATGCCTACCGTCGCGCCGTATTCGTTTAACACGAAAGCTGCATTGGCAGTAATTTCCCGCATTTCTATCATCAGATCGGCTGTTTTCTTAAATTCATAAGTATAATAAGCTTCCCGGAGGATATTCTTCACTTGGAAATTTTCTTTATCGGATAACAGGATAAAATCCTTAATATTAATGAGGCCGACAATATTATCCTTATCGTTCTCATAGACAGGGAGCCTGGTGTACATATATTCCTTAAAAACAGTAAGAACTTCTTCATAGCCCATATCCAGGCTGACGCTGACCATGTCGATGCGGGGGATCATAATATCTTTGGCCACCGCGTCGCTGAAATCAAAAATATTATAAATGATTTCCCTTTCTTCGGATTCAATGACGCCGTCCTCATGGCTGACATCCACATAGGTTTTCAGCTCGTTCTCCGTCATCAGGCTTCCCTTTTTGCTCATGTCGATATGCAGCAGCCGGGAAATGCCCATGGAGAGCTTGTCGATAATAAAGACCACAGGGGTAAATATTTTCATAAGAAAAAGGATGATCTTGGCATATATTAATGATATTTTATCCGAATAAATCATGGCGGTATTTTTCGGGATGATTTCCCCGAAAATAAGAATCGTAAGAGTCAGGATGCCGGTGGCGATCCCTACTGCATAGCTCCCGAACACTTTTGACGCAAGGATGGTAGTCAGGGAGGATGCCGTCAGATTGACAATATTGTTGCCGATCAGAATAGTGCTTAACATTTTACTGTAATGATCCAGGACAGTAAGGGCGGCGGCGGCGCGTGAATTGCCTTCATCCGCGAGGGCTTTCATGCGTACGCGGTTCACCGTGGTAAAGGCGGTTTCTGCGGAAGAAAAAAAAGCCGACAAACCGACTAAAACTAAAATAGTAACAAGTTGTATGACACCAGTGGTATCCAAAATTTTCTCACTCCTTATGTAGCTTAATCATTGACTGCTGCTGCCAGCATATATGAAATATTACAATATTGCATGTTGAGTGTCAAGATATTTCATGTTTTGGGCGGGGAAATCAGTTTTTGCAGAGGCGGGGAGCGGGAAAGAAAACGGCAGCGGCCTGAAACGGGCCTGGCATGGGCTGGGATTTTCTGCTGTTGCATACAATCAGTAATTTCACTTTATGAAATGGTCGAAAACCTAGGGTAAAATTGCCATGGATGGCAATTTTAGAAA
>CAJUHH010000029.1 GCA_910585965.1 uncultured Lachnospiraceae bacterium | reverse complement strand
ACTAAGAATAAAAACGAAGAAAAGGTATCTTCGGAGGAAGGGAGCGATAAATAATGTTAATGCCTAAAAGAGTAAAACGTCGTAAACAATTCCGTGGTTCTATCAGGGGCAAAGCAACCCGTGGAAATACAATCACTTACGGAGAATACGGTATTGTGGCAACAGAGCCTTGCTGGATCAAGTCAAACCAGATAGAAGCGGCCCGTGTCGCTATGACGCGTTATATTAAGCGTGGCGGTAAAGTCTGGATCAAAATCTTTCCTGACAAGCCAGTAACAGCAAAACCAGCAGAAACACGTATGGGTTCCGGAAAAGGTACCTTGGAATACTGGGTAGCAGTTGTTAAGCCGGGGCGTGTAATGTTTGAGATTTCCGGTGTATCCGAAGAAATAGCAAAAGAAGCATTACGTCTTGCAACACATAAGCTTCCATGCAAATGTAAAATTGTCTCTAAAGCAGACTTGGAAGGCGGTGCATCAAATGAAAACTAAGAAGTATGTAGAAGATTTAAGAACAAAATCAGCTGCAGAATTAGCGCAGGAATTAGTAGCTGCTAAAAAAGAACTTTTCAATTTGAGATTCCAGAACGCAACAAATCAGTTAGACAATACGGCAAGGATCAAAGAGGTAAGAAAGAATATCGCCAGGATCCAGACCATCATTACGCAGAAGAAAAATGCGCAGTAACTTGAAAGTTACCGTAACCTGATTGTTAGAAAGGAGAATCGATCGTGGAAAGAAATCTGAGAAAAACACGTACTGGAAAAGTTACCAGTAATAAAATGGACAAAACAATAGTTGTAGCTATTGAAAACCATGTAAAACATCCTCTTTACGGGAAGATCGTAAAGAAAACTTATAAATTAAAAGCGCATGACGAGAAGAATGAATGCAATATCGGCGATACCGTAAAGGTAATGGAAACGAGGCCGCTGTCCAAGGACAAGAGATGGAGGCTGGTGGAGATTATCGAAAGGGCGAAATAATTGATCCGCCATAGTGAAATTGAGAAATTTTGGAAGGAGAAATAGAGTATGATTCAGCAAGAGAGCAGACTTAAGGTTGCTGATAACACAGGTGCGAAAGAAATTCTCTGCATCAGGGTTATGGGTGGATCTACAAGGAGATATGCACGTATCGGTGATATCATCGTTGCTACGGTTAAAGATGCAACACCCGGCGGTGTTGTAAAAAAAGGCGATGTAGTAAAGGCTGTAGTTGTCCGTACTGTAAAAGGCGCACGCCGTAAAGACGGTTCTTATATTAGATTTGATGAAAATGCTGCTGTCATTATTAAAGATGATAAGACTCCGAGAGGAACGCGTATTTTTGGACCGGTGGCGAGAGAGCTTCGTGAGAAACAGTTCATGAAAATTGTTTCTCTGGCTCCGGAAGTATTGTAAGGAGGTGCCGGAATGGCTACATTGAAAATTAAGAAAGGCGACACCGTAAGAGTAATCGCCGGCAAAGATAACGGTAAAGAAGGAAAGGTTGTTTCCATCGACAGAAAAAATGGCAGAGTGCTTGTAGAAGGCATCAATATGGTGACAAAGCATATGAAACCTTCAGCGGCTAACCAGAACGGCGGAATCGTTCAAAAAGAAGCTCCTATTGATATATCCAACGTAATGTACCTCCACAAAGGAAAACCGACGAGGGTTGGCTTCAAGTTTGAAAATGACAAAAAGGTACGTTTTGCAAAATCAACAGGGGAAGTTATCGATTAATTCTAAGGAAGGAGGTCTAGGCGCGTGAGCAGACTTAAAACGATGTATAAAGACGAGATCGTAGACGCTATGGTCAAAAAGTTTGGATATAAAAATATTATGGAAGTACCGAAGCTCGAAAAGATCGTTATCAACATGGGCGTTGGTGAAGCGAAAGAAAATGCGAAAGTTCTGGAATCCGCAGTAAAGGATATGGAAACCATTACCGGCCAGAAAGCGGTTATCACGAAAGCAAAACATTCCATCGCTAACTTCAAGATCAGAGAAGGAATGCCTATCGGATGCAAGGTAACGCTTCGCGGGGAAAGGATGTATGAATTCCTTGACCGCCTGGTAAATCTTGCGCTACCCCGTGTACGCGACTTCAGAGGCGTAAACCCTAATTCATTTGACGGAAGAGGGAACTATGCGCTGGGTATTAAAGAACAGCTGATTTTCCCGGAAATCGAATATGACAAAATCGATAAAATCAGGGGCATGGATGTGATTGTCGTAACGACAGCGAAAACAGACGAGGAAGCCCGTGAATTATTGAGATTATTCAATATGCCGTTCGCAAAATAAGAGGAGGTAAATCCATGGCTAAGACAGCGATGAAAGTAAAACAGCAGCGCAAACCTAAGTTTTCTACGAGAGCTTATACCCGCTGCAGAATATGTGGCCGCCCACATGCTTATTTAAGAAAATACGGAATCTGCAGGATCTGCTTCCGTGAGTTAGCATATAAAGGCCAGATTCCTGGCGTGAAGAAGGCAAGCTGGTAAAATCCAAAAGAATTTCTAAGGCGTCATAAAACGCCGCCTAAGAAATGCTATATTTGGATTCGAAGAATGCGTTCCGCATTCTTCTGAGGTGTTTCGACCACCTTAGAGAGAAATGCGCAATATTCTTCAGGCATGATTCAAGTCAATGAGAGAAGGAGGAAACTAAATCATGACAATGAGTGATCCTATTGCAGATATGCTTACGAGAATCCGTAATGCGAATACTGCAAAACATGATACAGTGGATGTTCCGTCTTCTAAGATGAAGCTGGCGATTGCTAAGATTCTTTTAGAGGAAGGGTACATTAAGAAATTTGATGTAATCGACGACGGGAATTTTAAGACGATCCGTATTACTTTGAAGTATGGCGGGGATAAGAATGAGAAGATTATTACAGGGCTGAAGAGAATCTCTAAGCCGGGCCTTCGCGTGTATGCGGGCAAGGAAGAGCTTCCGAAGGTGCTCGGCGGACTGGGGATCGCTATTATTTCCACTAACCAGGGCGTGATCACGGATAAGAAGGCGAGAGAGCTTCAGGTAGGCGGAGAAGTGTTAGCGTTTGTTTGGTAGCAGAACATGAAGAATTTCTAAGGCGTCGGAAAACGCCGCCTAAGAAATACTATGTCATGTTCGGAAGAATGCGAGCGTTCTTCCAGATGGTATAAACAGATATAGATATAGATTGACAATAGAAAATAGGAGGTACGGGCATGTCACGGATAGGAAGGATGCCAATCGCGGTTCCGGCAGGAGTTACTGTGGATATCGCAGAAAATAATAAAGTGACTGTAAAAGGTCCGAAAGGAACGCTCGAGAGAGTGCTTCCTGCGGAAATGGAAATTAAGTTGGACGGCGGCCAGGTGGTTGTTTCGAGGCCGAATGATCTGAAGAAAATGAAATCTCTTCATGGTCTTACAAGAACCCTTATCAATAACATGGTAGTAGGCGTTACGCAGGGATATGAAAAGAAGCTGGAAGTAAACGGCGTTGGTTATAGGGCCGCGAAATCAGGAAAGAAACTGACCTTATCCCTGGGATATTCCCACCCGGTGGAAATGGAAGATCCGGAAGGCATCGAGACGGTGGTGGAAGGACAGAACGTTATCATTGTTAAGGGTATCAATAAAGAACAAGTTGGCCAATTCGCTGCTGAAATCAGAGATAAGAGAAGGCCGGAGCCTTATAAGGGCAAGGGTATCAAATATGCTGATGAAGTGATCAGACGTAAAGTTGGTAAGACTGGTAAGAAATAGATAAGGAGAGTATAAGAATGGTTAAAAAAGAATCAAGAGCAAAAATCCGTGTTAAGAAACACAAGAGAATTCGTAACCGTTTCAGCGGAACACCGCAGAGACCGCGTCTGGCTGTGTTCAGAAGCAATAATCATATGTATGCTCAAATTATCGACGACACAGCAGGCAATACTTTAGTTGCGGCATCTACGCTGGAAAAGGAAGTAAAGGCTGAACTGGAAAAAACCAATAACGTTGATGCAGCGGCATATGTCGGGACAGTAATTGCCAAGAGGGCGCTGGAAAAGGGTATTACGACAGTTGTCTATGACAGAGGCGGCTATTTATATCATGGAAAAGTTGCAGCTTTAGCTGAAGCAGCCAGAGAAGCTGGCTTAATATTCTAGGAAGGGAGAGAAAATCACATGAGACGTACAATCATTGATGCAAGTCAGTTTGAATTAACTGAAAAAGTAGTTGCTATCAAGCGCGTAACCAAGGTTGTAAAAGGTGGTCGTAACTTCCGATTCACAGCTTTAGTTGTTGTTGGCGACGGAAACGGGCATGTAGGCGCAGGGCTTGGCAAGGCGGCTGAAATCCCGGAAGCGATCCGCAAGGGAAAAGAGGATGCGACAAAAAATCTCGTTACTGTCGCTTTAGATGAAAATAACAGTATTACGCATGATTTCCTTGGAAAATTCGGTTCTTCCACCGTGCTTCTGAAGAAAGCACCGGATGGTACCGGCGTTATTGCCGGAGGACCGGCGCGTAGCGTTTGCGAGCTTGCAGGAATCAAGAATATCCGTACGAAGTCTTTGGGCTCCAACAATAAGCAGAATGTTGTTCTTGCAACGATCGCAGGTTTAAGCCAGTTAAAAACTCCTGAAGAAGTTGCCAGAAACCGCGGCAAATCTGTAGAAGAACTGCTGTAAGCAGTTTTTCCTGAAAAGGTGGAAAGGAGAGAATAGAAGTGGAAGGTAAGAAATTAAAAATAACATTGGTGAAATCTCCTATCGGAGCAATACCTAAGCATAGGAAAACAGTTGCTGCAATGGGGCTTCGGAAGCTGAACAAGACTGTTGAACTGCCTGATAACGCATCGACAAGAGGACAGATCCAGCAGATAAGACATTTGGTTAAAGTAGAAGAAGCATAAAAAGATAAGGAGGTGCCAGGAAATGGAATTATCAAATTTAAGGCCTGCAAAAGGTTCTAAACACAATGATAATTTTAGAAGGGGCCGTGGACACGGTTCAGGAAACGGGAAGACAGCCGGAAAAGGACATAAAGGACAGAAAGCCCGTTCCGGAAGGACGAGGCCCGGTTTTGAAGGCGGCCAGATGCCGTTATACAGACGTATTCCGAAGAGAGGGTTCAAGAATTTCAACGCTAAGGAAATCGTTGCAATTAACGTAAGTGCCTTGGAAGTATTTGATAATGGCGCGACAGTTGATGTAGATACATTGATTGAAAGGGGCATTGTGAAAAATCCAAGGGACGGCGTTAAAATCCTCGGAAACGGAGACTTTACTAAGAAGCTTACAGTAAAGGCCAATGCATTCAGCGCATCGGCAAAAGAAAAAATTGAAGCTCTTGGTGGAACAGCAGAGGTGATGTAATGTTTGCAACCGTAAAGAATGCATTTAAAATCAAAGAGATCAGAAAAAAGGTCTTTTTCACCTTCCTCATGTTAGTTGTGATCCGTCTTGGATCACAGCTTCCTGTGCCGGGGGTGGACAGACATTATTTTTCTAATTGGTTTGCGGCACAGACAGGGGATGCATTTAACTTTTTGGATGCATTTACGGGCGGTTCGTTCCTCAATATGTCCATTTTAGCATTAAATATTACCCCGTATATCACATCCTCTATTATTATGCAGCTTCTTACGATAGCGATTCCAAAGCTGGAGGAGATGCAGCGCGATGGGGAAGACGGGCGGAAGAAGATAGCTTCTATCACGCGTTATGTGACAGTCGGGCTTGCTTTGTTTGAATCCGGCGCTATGGCGATCGGCTTCGGGAGGCAGGGACTGCTGGAAGAATACAATGCCCTGAACGTCATTACGGTTATTGCCGCTATGACTGCCGGCAGTGCATTTCTTATGTGGATCGGCGAACGGATTACGGAAAATGGAATAGGCAACGGTATATCTATCGTGCTTGTAATCAATATCATTTCCCGCCTGCCGCAGGATATTAATAATTTATTTGAGCAGTTTGTGTATGGGAAGTCTACGGCTCTTGCCGTTGTGGCGGCGGCTGTTATTATTGCGATCATCATTGCGATGGTAGCGCTGGTTGTCGTATTGAACGGCGGCGTGCGAAAGATCCCGGTACAGTACGCGAAAAAAGTGCAGGGAAGAAAAATGGTTGGCGGACAGACGACGAATATTCCGCTGAAGGTAAATACGTCGGGGGTTATCCCGATTATCTTCGCATCTTCCCTTATGCAGCTTCCCCTCATTGTCAGCTCTCTTTTTAATTATCAGGGAACGGGCGCAGGGGCGGAGATCTTAAGGGCCTTGAATTCGTCAAACTGGTGCAAGCCGAGCCAGCCGGTTTATTCTATCGGACTTTTGGTTTATATTGTTTTAGTTATCTTTTTTGCTTATTTCTATACATCGATTACGTTCAATCCGTTGGAAATAGCAGATAATATGAAAAAACAGGGCGGATTTATACCGGGCATCAGGCCGGGCAAGCCGACCAGCGAGTATCTGACTAAAATTTTGAATTATATCATTTTCATCGGGGCAGTCGGTCTGACGATCGTAGGCATCCTTCCGTTTGTATTCAACGGCATTTTTAATGCCAGCGTATCCTTTGGGGGAACCAGCCTGATCATTATCGTCAGCGTTATTTTGGAAACGGTGAAACAGGTTGAATCTCAGATGTTGGTTCGCAATTATAAAGGTTTTTTGAATGATTAGAGGCAACTGCAGATGGGCACTCGCTTTGCGTGTGTCCATCTGTCGTTGGAAAGGAAGGATTGTATATGAAGATCGTTATGTTAGGCGCTCCTGGGGCAGGAAAAGGGACACAGGCGCAGATGATAGCTGATAAATACCATATTCCCCATGTTTCGACAGGCGATATTTTCAGGGCAAATATTAAAAATGGAACGGAACTCGGCATGGAAGCCAAGAAATATATGGACCAGGGGCTGCTGGTGCCGGATGAACTTACTGTAAAGATTCTTTTGGACAGGGTGGCGCAGGAGGACTGCAAAGACGGCTACCTTCTGGATGGCTTTCCGAGAACGATCCCGCAGGCGGAAGTATTGGACAAAGCGCTTGCTGAATTGGGCGATGCCATAGACTGTGCAGTCAATGTGGATGTCCCGGATGAGAACATCGTAAAGAGAATGTCCGGCAGAAGGGCATGCCTGTCATGCGGCTCCACATATCATATAGAACATATTCCGCCGAAGAAAGAAGGCGTTTGCGATAAATGCGGAAACGAGCTGGTGCTCCGTGACGATGACAAGCCGGAGACTGTTTTAAACCGTTTGGAAGTATACCATAAGCAGACTCAGCCGTTGATTCAGTTTTATGAAGAAAAGGGCGTATTAAAGACAGTAGACGGAACGAAACCGATGAAGGAAGTATTTGATTCTATCGTGGAGATTTTGGAAAAATAAGGCGGAGGTTTGGGTTATGTCAGTGTCGATTAAGTCCGCCAGGGAAATTGCCTTGATGCGGGAATCCGGCAGAATACTTGCGGAAGTCCATGAACGCCTGGGAGAAGAGATCAAACCAGGGATTTCCACTTACGAGATTGACCAGATCGGGGAAAAGATGATACGCGGCTATGGCTGTACCCCGAGTTTTCTGAATTATAATGGTTATCCGGCATCCATATGCGTATCCGTGAATGACGAGGTAGTCCATGGAATTCCGAGCAAGAAGCGTATTCTGAAGGAAGGGGATATTGTCAGCCTGGATGCAGGGGTTATCTGGAAGGGATACCATTCCGATGCGGCAAGAACCCATGCAGTAGGAAAGATCAGCAAGGAAGCCCAGGATTTGATAGATGCCACCAGGCAGAGCTTCTATGAAGGATTGAAGATGGCAAAAAGCGGAAATCATTTAAACGATATATCAAAAGCGATCGATTTTTATATTTCTTCCTTCGGATATGGAATTGTACGCGATCTTGTCGGCCATGGCGTAGGGTCGGATCTTCATGAAGATCCCCAGATACCCAATTTTGCGCAGCGCAGAAGAGGGGTAAAATTAAGGCCGGGAATGACCTTGGCAGTGGAGCCGATGATCAATATGGGCGGCTGGAAGGTAGAATGGCTGGATGACGATTGGACGGTTGTGACAAAAGACGGTTCGCTGTCCGCCCATTATGAGAATACCATCCTGATCACCGACGGCGAGCCGGAAATATTGACAATATAATAAATATCAAGATGAAATATTAATGCGATAATGGAATGAGGAAGGATATGGACGCTGGTATGGTGGGAATGTTTGCGACATCCAGGGCGGGGCATGACAGGGATACCGTATATATCATAGTAAGGGAAGAGAAAGAATATGTATATGTATCGGACGGACGCCTGAAGACGTTGGAAAATCCCAAAAAGAAAAATAAGAAACATATTCAGATAATTAAAAAAGAAGCCGATGATATTTTGAAGGAGAAGCTTATAAACGGCCAGCATATATATAATGAAGAAATAAGGAAAGCGATAGGAGGTTTTGTATGTCAAAGGCAGATGTAATTGAAATTGAAGGCACGGTAGTGGAAAAGCTGCCGAATACGATGTTTCAGGTAGAGCTGGAAAACGGGCATAAGGTTCTGGCCCATATCAGCGGCAAACTGAGGCAGAACTTTATCCGTATTCTGCCCGGGGATAAAGTGACGCTGGAACTGTCCCCTTATGATTTGTCGAAAGGACGTATTATCTGGAGGGATAAATAGGGGAAAGCCAAAACAGCGGAAAATGGCGGCATGAAATAACAGGCATCGTTGAAAAATGTTGGAAAATCCCTTGCAAAGGATATGGTTCCGTGGTATAATGTAAAACGGTCTTTTTTGAAGACCTGTAGGTTACGAAAAGGTACGGAAAGGACATGGTGAATTGAAATGAAGGTTAGGTCATCAGTAAAACCGATTTGCGAAAAATGCAAAATCATCAAAAGAAAAGGAAGAATCAGAGTAATCTGCGAAAATCCGAAACACAAACAAAGACAAGGATAATCCCTGCCGCTTTTTATAAACGGCAGTGGGTTCTTGTCTGGTTATCATATATGGAATTGGAAATAAACGGCGGCTTGGAAGCCGGCGGTTTCACATAAATGTATTTTAACTGGAGATAAGAGCCTGTGGAGATTACTTGTTGATACTAAAACTATCGTTTTGCCACCTGCCCGTTCAAAAAGCGGGTGAGAACGGCGGTTTTGGAAAGATCGGATTGATTTTTCCGGTTGGGCGCTGAAGCGCCTCAATCAGCTTAGTAACTATTTTAGTAAATGGAGGAAATGCAAATGGCTCGTATTGCAGGTGTAGACTTACCCAGAGAAAAACGTGTAGAAATCGGACTCACTTATATTTATGGGATCGGGAGGGTAAGTTCCAACAAGATCCTTGCGGCTGCCCAGGTGAATCCTGACACGCGCGTAAGGGAACTGACAGATGAAGAAGTAAAGAGAATCAGCGAAATCATTGAAAAGAATTACATGGTGGAAGGTGATCTCAGAAGAGAAGTCGCTATGAATATCAAGAGACTTCAGGAAATCGGATGCTACAGAGGTATCCGCCACAGAAAAGGCCTTCCGGTTCGCGGCCAGAAGACAAAGACGAACGCAAGGACAAGGAAGGGTCCGAAACGGACCGTTGCCAATAAGAAGAAGTAGGAACAACTTGCGTGTGAGGTGCGTTTTGCGTACTGTAGGCAAACAAGAAGAAATAATAACATGTAAATGAATAGCAGAGAAAGTAGGTTAGTTTAAAATGGCAAAGAAAGTTGCAAAAAAAGTAACAAAAAAACGTGTCAAGAAAAACGTTGAACATGGACAGGCACATATCCAGTCTTCTTTTAACAATACGATTGTTACATTGACAGACAACGAAGGAAACGCGCTCAGCTGGGCAAGTGCTGGTGGTCTTGGCTTTAGAGGTTCAAAGAAATCTACTCCGTATGCAGCACAGATGGCGGCAGAGACTGCTACAAAGGCTGCGCTTATACATGGCTTGAAAACCGTTGATGTTATGGTAAAAGGGCCGGGTTCGGGACGTGAGGCAGCCATCCGCGCATTACAGGCTTGCGGGCTTGAAGTGACAAGCATTCGCGATGTGACGCCGGTACCGCACAACGGATGTCGTCCTCCGAAGCGCCGCCGTGTATAATCGGGCATTTCATTGACTAAGGGAATGCATATGCAAATGAGTTGGAAGAATGCGCAAATAAGATAATCTGCGCTGTAAACAATAACAAAGGACGAAGCGCATAAAACGGCGAAAGCCAAAGGCGCCCGGCCTGATCATGAAAGGAGCCGAAAATGGCAGTAAACAGAGTACCAGTTTTAAAAAGGTGCAGGTCTTTGGGACTTGAACCCGCATACTTAGGATATGATAAAAAATCCAACAGGACAAATCTGAAGGCAGGCAAGAAGGTAAGTGAGTACGGCCTTCAGCTGAGGGAAAAGCAGAAAGCGAAATTCATTTACGGAGTTCTGGAAAAACCTTTCAGGAATTATTATAAGAAAGCCGACAGAATGAAGGGAATGACAGGTGAGAACCTGATGGTGATGCTGGAAAGAAGACTTGACAGCGTAGTGTTCCGGATGGGTTTTGCAAGAACGAGAAGGGAAGCAAGGCAGATCGTGGGACACCAGCATTTCCTTGTAAACGGAAAGCCCGTACAGATTCCGTCTTACTTGGTGAAGGCGGGGGATGTCATCGAATTGAAGGAAAAGGCAAAATCGCTGCAGAGATATAAAGATATCCTTGAAGTAACGGCGGGAAGGCTTACTCCTGAATGGATGGATGTAGATCAGGAAGCTATGAAAGGAACCATCACCCAGCTCCCGACAAGAGAGATGATCGATGTTCCTGTGAACGAAATGCTTATAGTCGAATTATATTCTAAATAAGTTGAAGTGCTTTATGACAAGCAGGCGATTGCGGTTTGGCTTAAGGGCGGGCTGCGTCTGCTTGTTTGCTGACTTTAAAACTAAAATAGAATGGTTCGTAAAGGAGGGTATTTGCAGTGTTTGATTTTGAAAGGCCGAATATTGAGGTTGCAGAAATCTCTGAAGATAAAAAGTATGGCAAATTCGTAGTGGAACCTCTCGAAAGGGGCTACGGCATTACACTGGGCAATTCTTTAAGAAGAATCATGCTTTCATCTTTGCCTGGCGCAGCAGTCAGCCAAGTAAAAATTGAAGGTGTTTTGCATGAGTTCAGTTCCATCCCTGGAGTCAAAGAGGATGTGACCGAAATCATTATGAATATCAAAAGCCTCGCTATAAGAAATAACAGTGATACCAATGAGCCTAAAACCGCATATATCGAATATGAGGGAGAAGGCGTTGTCCGTGCGTCCGATATCCAGGTAGACCAGGACATCGAGATTTTAAATCCCGATTTAATTATTGCTACCTTGAGCGGCAAGGACACGAAATTGTACATGGAACTGACGATTACGAAGGGCAGGGGCTATGTAGGCGCTGATAAGAATAAAACGGATGATCTGCCGATTGGAGTGATCGCGGTGGATTCTATTTACACACCTGTGGAGAGGGTCAATGTAACGGTAGAAAACACTCGTGTCGGCCAGATTACTGATTTTGACAAACTGACACTCGATGTATATACGAACGGAACCTTGGTTCCTGATGAGGCGGTAAGTCTCGCTGCAAAGGTACTTAGCGAACATTTATGTCTTTTTATTGATTTATCGGAAAATGCAAAGACGGCAGAAATCATGGTAGAGAAGGAAGACGATGAGAAGGAGAAGGTGCTGGAAATGAGCATCGACGAATTGGAACTTTCTGTTCGTTCCTACAACTGCCTGAAACGCGCCGGTATTAATACAGTGGAAGAGTTGACGAATAAAACTTCAGAGGATATGATGAAAGTCCGCAATCTTGGACGGAAATCGCTGGAAGAAGTATTGGCGAAGCTGAAGGAGCTCGGCTTGCAGCTGAATCCGAGCGACGAAGCATAAGAAGGGTCAAACGATAAAGAATTTGCGGCTGAAAGCGGCAAAACAATGGATGATTATGAAATCACACATTCAATAAGTCCAAAAGGCATGGATGTGTGGGCTCATTATATGGAAACAGCACCCGGCAAGTAAGTCCAAAAGGCATGGTCGGATGCGCCATAAGACAAGGGTATTGCCTGCTGCTACGGATGCGGCGGCGCAGCCCTGGAAAAGCAGAAAGGAGCCGTAAAAATGGCAGGATACAGAAAGCTGGGCAGAACATCTTCCCAGAGAAAAGCATTACTCAGAAACCAGGTTACGAATCTTTTATACCATGGAAAGATCGTAACGACAGAAGCAAAAGCAAAAGAAGTGCAGAGAATCGCTGAAAGGCTGATTACGATGGCGGTAAAGGAAAGAGACAATTATGAAACCGTCAAAGTGACTGCCAAAGTTGCCCGCAAGGACAAGGATGGAAAGAGGATCAAACAGATCATCGACAAGGATACAAAGAAAGTTCTTTCCGAAACACACCGCGATAAAGACGGCAAAATCTTACGGATTGAAAACGGCAAGACTGTAACCGTATATGATGAAGTGGAGAAAGAGATCAAAAAGGATCTTCCTTCCAGATTAAATGCTAGAAGGCAGATGCTGCGAATCTTATATCCTGTGACTGAAGTTCCTGAAAAGAACGCAGGAAGGAAAAGGGGAACAAAAAAGGTTGATTTACCGGCAAAATTGTTCGATGAATACGGCCCGAGATACGCAGACCGCAAAGGCGGTTATACAAGAATCGTAAAGATCGGACAGCGTAAAGGCGATGGAGCTTTGGAAGTTCTTCTGGAGCTGGTATAATTAGGAATAAAAAAGTTGGCGTTGCGCCAGCTTTTTTATTTTTGGGGATAGGGGTTCTTGATATTGGACAGGCCGCATAAATAATTCATATCCACATCATAGTATTGTGCCAGGCGGGTAAGATGCCTCAACGGCATTTCATTAGCGCCCCGTTCATACCTGGCATACATCGTCTGGGAGGTTCCAAGATATTCTGCAATTTCTTTTTGGCTTTTGTCATGATCTTCCCTTAAATTTTTTATTCTTATTTTATAATCCATAGGAGTACCTTCTTGCATATTGCCGATATTTTTGACTGCCATAGTAATAACTAAATTGCAACAAAATTTTATCATAGTAAATATGTTTACTATTGACATTAGTAAATATCTTTACTAAAATACTCCTATAATATGCATACAAAGGACAAAAAATTTATGAAAAAAATTGCGAAAGCCATGTTCGTGCTGTTGTTATGCATATTTGTATGGCAAGGCATGGACAGGATGGGAAATGGGGGGAATGAAAAAAACAGGAACCTCTTTTTTTATGTCAATCACGGGAAGACAAACGAAATCTGCTATATCAGCTATCACACGGAAATCAGAAGAAATGATAAAGGAAGCCGGGACGGCCGGCGGGTGACGGTGGTACATATTGTAGAAAAATAAAAAAAGCCGGTCATCAGGCCAGCTTTTAAAAATCAATCGGGAGCTTTTTGGAAATGCTGGTAATCCTTGCAGGAATTCCAGTGGCCGCCCCAAACAAACCCATGTTCCTTAAATAGACGGTAGCATAGATCGTTTTCATCGATCTTATAGGCGAAATCCTTGCTCCGATCCGCATAGGTTTCGCTTCCCTGGGGAGAAATATAAACGCTTCCGTCGTTTTGATAGACAACGTAAGGGTTAAAAAAGGGATTGATATCAATAGCAAGGCCGAGGGCATGTTTGGAAAGATTGGATGTGCCGTCTACTACTCTATAATTAAAGCAGGAGGTATTATTATCCTGCATGGAAAGCGTATCATCGCCGCCATATTCATCGATCAGCCGGATCTGCTCGATCTGGTATTCATTTTGATATAGTTCATAAAAAATTTCTACTAAATCCTGGGCAATCGCCCGATTGCAGATCAATTCTCCGCTATGTTCCACGCCATGGAAATTATAATAAAGAACGCTCATATAGCAAAGATCCTCATAAGCTATCTGGATATCTTCCCGGGACGGGGCAATATTTACCGCTTCTACGGCAAGCGCGTCTTTTTCTTTTTCCACAACGGGATAAGAAATCCCAGTAATTCTGCCAATGATTTCATCAGATAACGGTTCGTAATAAAAACCTTCTTTATACACGGTTCTTTCCGAATTCGCGTTCATAAGAGAATCCTCCCTTTCTGGCATATCTTCCTCATCAGATACAACTTCTTTTTCCTCATGCTCTTCTATACTATTCCCGGGAGCCGTATCAGGTTCCGTGCTGCCATATGCGACTTCAGGATTTTTTTCCGCATATTCCAACAAAGTTTCCGACCCGGAAAATAACCGCGCTAATACAGAGCATAATAGGATGATGACGGCGATAAGGAGAAGGGGTTTCAGTAATTTGTTTTTATCCATGATGAAAAGTCCTTTTTTGTGATAATTAAGTAATTACGGGGGGGGAGGAGAGGTAGGTTGTGAGGAATATTCTGGCAATAGCTGTTATGAAAATCTGAATGTGCCGAACATTCCAGCAAGCCCAGTAAAGCGAAAACATTCGGGCATTGGCCCTCATGTTTTATGGTCTTGCTTCCATGGCACAAACAGACTTTTCATAACAGCTATTGCCAGAATATTCCCGCAAAACTATCGACCACCCCTGGCAATGATCTAATTCTAACATAAGCATAGGGAAATTGCTACATATTAAAATTGTGGGGCTATTTATCTTGAAAAAAGAGGCGGGGAAGGGAGGAGCCGGGGGAGAAGGGGGCGGGAAATGGGTAGGCTTGGTGGGGAGCTCTTTTCTACGG
>CAJUHH010000028.1 GCA_910585965.1 uncultured Lachnospiraceae bacterium | reverse complement strand
AAAACCTACATAATTTGATCGGCGATTTCTTACAATTTTAAATCGGCGTTGACAACCTTCATTTCCTCTTTCTTCTTAAGGAACGCCAGCGCTGTCCGGCTCCCTTCCGGGAAATAAAAATCCTCTGCCGGGATTCGGATAAATTTACCGGTCTGCCTTGGGAGCCGCACCGTCACATAATCCTCTTTCTGTTCAGTAACTAATTTGCCTGTAATGGTGATGGGGTCATATTCCCCGGACTGGTAGCGTTCTAAGATATTCAGCCTCTGGTCTAAGGGGATCGCCTCGATATCCTTCATCTTCAGATAACCTGTCTCCATCCATGGGTGCTTCTGTTCCTGCCCCCTGCTGGCTATATTTTTCTGCATAGCTTTTGTTTCCTTTCCTGCTCCTTTTTCCGATGCCCTGCCTTTCATTTCTTCATAAAATTTATCTATATCCCTGCCGGAAGTGTCCTGGAAATATTCCTCCAATCCCATGACCTGCCCGGCTTTCAGCTTTTCAATCAGGGCATTCATCCGGGGGAGGGATTCCGCATGGAATACCATTTCCCTCATACCGTCTTTATTAAAATCCGGGAGCAGGGAGTAGAGGATTCCGTACTTTTTCGCCATAGCTTCCACTTTTTTAAGCTGCTCCTGCGGGAACTTGAAAACGTGCATATCGCCGCCACGCTTTAGGAGATTTTTCATGGATGTCTTCCCTTCCATTTTTTCCTTTGCAAGGATTCCCATAAAAAGTTTTGCAAGCTGCTTCAACGGTTTTAAACCCACACCGGCAACACGAAGAAATAAGTCTGTGCCTTCAAACAATATATGGATGACCTGTACCGCATCCGTAATCTCACTGCTCATCTGGAAGCCCCCTTCTCCTGCCCTTTGGACTGCTGCATTTCCTTCTGCTGCTGGTACTGGCGGTCTCTCACTGCCGCAAGTTCCTTTTCAAGATTCTGCATTGCCGCCTCCATAGCGTTCCCTGCTTCCTTTGCCTGTGCCGCCTGCCTGCATAGTTTACTAAGTATGGTATTTCTCTGCCCTGCTTTTTCGGTACTGCTGTCAGCTAAAAGGACACTGTTTATCTCTATGGACTGCGCTAATTTATCACTTTTTTCCCTAAAATCCTCTGATGCATAAATGAAATCCTGTAAACACTGTGTCATGCCCCCTGCCCCCTTTCGTTCAATATCTTCATGGTCATGCGGAGTTCCCTGATCTTTTCTGCATCCATAGCCTTATCCGCAAGAAGAGTGAGTTGCCCTTCCGTAAGTCCGTCCTCAATGCCAAGGCGGATCTCTGCAATCTGCCCGGCATCCAGTTCCCCGGCTAACTTTTCCAGTAAGCCTGCTTTCCTGCGGATGAATGGAAAACTGAATGAAGATAAGAAGCTGTCCTGCTTTTTATTCCCGGTGCCTCCTGCTTCCTGCCTCTGGCAGTTTTTTGCTTCAGGGCTGCTGTCTGGCTTCTGTTTTTCCTGTATATTTCTGCTTTCCTGTGCCGCCTGCTTTTCCTGAAGCCCTGCCATGTATGACTTCTGAGCCAGCAACTGCTCATGGAGGTTTTTATTTTCAGCTTCCAGTTCCCTTAATCTCCTGACAGTTTCTTCCCGTTCCTCTAAAAGCCTCTCCGCATCCTCCCTTGCCTGCCGGAACTGCTCTTCCAGTTCCAGATAATAAGGATCAACTTCTGTATCTGCTCCCGTTCCCTTTTGCTGCACCGAAAAAATATCCGTTTTTTCATCCATGGATTTTTTTAAATCCTCTATGAAGCTGTTCTGCCTTGAAAAACTCTCTTTCAGCTCCCTTACCGCTTCCGTAATGAATTCCATCCTTTCCCCGATCTTCTCTGGCACTGCCTCCTTATTTTGCATGAGGGGAAGTATCTTCTCCCGTAGTTCTATGGGGAACATCCCATCCCGGTAGGCTGCCTGTAATTCCGGGAGAGGCACGCCTGACTTTAAGGCTTCCAGTAAAATGCGCCCTGATTCTTCCTGCCTGACAGCAGATAAAAATGCCGCCTCCTGTATACCGTAATCCTCTTTCATTGCGGTGAGCATATTTTTCATTATCCCTGCCGGGATAGAGGTGTCATCAAAAAGCTGCAAATAGTCTGTGCCAATACCGTAGTCAATGGCATCCATGATCACCTTAAGCTGCTCTCCCCGGTATTCTTTTGACCTGAAATAAGAAAGTTTTTCCTGTTTCAATTTATCATTTAAATCTTTTTCCATCTGTTTTCCTTTCCGTTATTGTTATCTTGCCTGTTCCGGCTGTTTCTGCTTCTCATCATGGGCTGGCATTTCTGTCTGGAATGATCCTGTTTTTTCTGCATCACCCCCTTTCCTGGCGGGAATAGCTTTCCGTATGCTATCTGTCTCTTTTATATTTTCCTGTGCTTTATGCGGTGCATTTATCTCCGGTACTGTAATCTCCATTACCTGCACCCTGCTTCTTTCTGTAAGAATACCGCCGATCAGGGTTTCTTCTTTTTTAAGTTCACGCTTTGCCCTTGTTACGGATGCAAGCTCCTTCTGATATGCCTCCTTCATTTCTGAAACCTGTTTTATCGTATATCCCTTCTGTACTAAAATTTCTGCCGCTTCCCTCCACCTTTCATAATTTGAAGCATAAAAAAGGCTTCCCTGTTTGTAATAGGAAGCACGTGTCTCATTCTCTTCAATTATCTTAAGCAGCGCAAGGGCGCTCTTGTGTGGGTACCGCCTTTTGTATATCTGGTGCCTTACTTCGTCCAGATCCCCCATGCGGATGTCAAGATTCTTTTTCCGTTTTTCTAATTCCTCTGCGGAGCGGATGCTGTGCCTGCAAAGATACAGGTATTGCGACCGCAGTTTTTCAAACTTAGCAGCTTCCTCCCTGTATCTCCACATCTGGCTGTAGGGCTTCCGTTTAAACTGTCCGGTGCGGTACATCTTTGCAAGAAATGCCTTTTGGTATGGTGTTGGCGGAATATATCTTCGGTAATATTTCCTGCACCCGATAATCCTTGGGGTACGGTTTCCGCTTCTTTTAACCTCATGCCGGATGCCCTTTTCTATTTGGGATTCTATAGCTTCTTTTGTATAATACCCTGAAATATCTGTAAGACGGATAAACCGCTTTTCTCCCATAGGTTTCAGATAAGTCTCCCCTGACTGCCGCCTTGTCTCATAGCCTTTCACTTCCATTAATTTCAGGAAATTTTCATAATTATTTGCAAAAGAAATGGAATCCTCCACATCCAGGCTGATCTGGTGATTCCATTTAAAAATACCATGTTTCGTTTTATCCCATTTCTTTGGCTCTTTTTCTGTGCCTACCTCAATATCCTGTATGGAAAGACCATACTCCTTGCAGAGTTCATTGACAATGGGCTGGATTTCTTTTGCCCAATCGCCTTTTTCGTAGCGGTATTTCCTTCCGGTACGCCATGACACGCTGTTGAAAAGAATGTGGCTGTGAACATGCTGCGTGTTGTCATGGGTGGCGTACAGGCACTGGTAATCATCCCCAAAATATTTCTCCACAAACTTCTGGGTGATCTCCATAGCGGTTTCCGGTCTTACTTCCTGCTTTTTGAAGGATATGATAAAATGATAGCCCTGGCGTTTATCGACTTTTCCGAACTTCCGCTTTGTTGCTAACATTTCCTGTAAAGCGGTATCTGCGTTGCAGTTATGGCTCCCCACCAGTGCGCCTCTCTGTGTCTTTTCTTCGTCTGTGATGTAGGAAATGGCGTTTGCAAGGTGCATAGCCATGTATTTTTTCCCTGTCTGGTGGATGCAGGATAGTTTGGTGATTGCGATACTTTAATCTCCCTTCGCTATTTTATGCTGCATAAATTTCTAAAAAAGATACATTTTTCCTTTCTTTGATGCACAACTGTAAATCCACTTATTCCCTGTAGGACCTACTATCTTACTTAATCCGGCTACCTCCTGAACAGTTCTTTCACAAAATTGTCCATGAAACAATTTATAATTTCTTACAAAAATTTGATTACAAGTATCTTGATCCAAGTCATTCGGAGGATATAACGCCATAGGAACTTCCTTGGCTGCAAATCCATTTTTGAACCTGCCTGCATTTATTAAATGCCCTTTTCCATCTGATCCTTCTCCTGCAATCAAACAATAAAATGGCAAGTTAAATATAGAATCGCATTGGTTTTCAATAACTTTATCATAAAACTCCCGAATAGATTTCACCAGATCATCAATTACCATATGAGCCTTATCTTCTCTGTCATCTACATTTTTTAAAACAGCTTTCTCTATTGCAACATTGCCTGCTGTCACTATTCCCAAATGTCCATTAATTTCTGTAACTTTCTGCTCATTATCAGAAATGAAAGTTCCGTCTATAGATGATGCCCGCCTGTCTCCTGCTATGATTATAGAATTATTTTCTACTATTCCAAAAATAACGCTCATTTGCTCCTCCCGAATATTCTCTTACTCTTCTTCTCTTTCTTTATCTATTTCCCCATCATCACTGTTATCCAGCAATTTAGGTATATTAGGTTGTGTAAACTTCAGGGAGCTTTGGCTAAGCTGTTTTACAATCTCTTCATTTTTCTCCTGTATCTGCCTTAAAGCATTCTGTGTTGGCACAGAAAAAAGCTGATCCAAAGAATTATTCACACTTTTTGCCATTTCAGACATACTCCCCGCCATGCTTTTTGACAGTTCATTAAGGCTTTCCTGTATCTCTTCACCAAGTATACCCATCATTCTTGATATCATATTTGTAGCACTTTTATATAATACATGCCAATCTGTTTTTGCGAAATCACGCTCCTCTATATTGTTAATTGCAGATGACAGTGTACTATTGAATTCATTTAAAACTTTTCTGCTATAATCAAAATCTTCTTTAGAAAAATTTTTGTTATGTGCTACTTTATTCCTATATTTACGGATGGTTTCTAAATCCTGCTGTATGTCCTCCATACCCAAGTCATAGCCTACAAAATAATCATCCCATAAAGATCTCTTCTGCATGATTTTTAACCAATTTAAGCCCTCTTCCTCTGTAAGTTGGTTTATATCCACTTTATTAAATTCTTCTTCCAATTCAAGATTTTTTTCCAACTCACTATATGGCTTAAAAAGATAATCTTCTAATTGTGCTATTGTCATCTCATACAAAGCATTCTCTATAATCTGTGCTTCGCTCATCCCCTTTGCACTTGCTTTAACGTTATCCAAAATTTCTTTTGCTATAGTTTTCTTTCCCCACTCTGCACCAAAAGTTTTAACCATAATCAAGAATATCAATTCTCTAAGAAGTCTTTCACTTTTTCCAAATTTAGTGCTTATCTTTCCACAATAGTATTCTGATACTTCATCAAAAGCCACTATTAGATTGTGCTTTTTCCTTATACTTGATCTATTAAGTTTTTTACTTACCTCATTTAAAACTTCTGCTTCTATAGCTGGCGAAGCATGAAATTCAATATATAAATGATAAACATTATTCTGTTTGTTTGAAAATTTATAATTCAGAATATATGTCTTTCCCGCAAAATCCAACTCAAATGTATTCTTTGATAAATTACCAAATACTTCTTTTAATTCGGCTTGGAATACACTGCTCAGGTACATCTCATTTTCTTTTACATTTTTTCTTATCAGAATATATTTCATTACCATATTATTTTCCTCATATAGAGATAGTAGTAACTCTTTCCAACAAATCTCTTATAATATCCATTTGACGAATCAAATTCATTTTATCATCATCACTATATATATGGGAATTACTATTTTTTACTAATTGATTAATATTCACACCGATTTTGTTTATCTCATTCCGTAATCGCATTATCTCTAATTCCAATTCCTTACTCCTTGGATGCTCCGACTGGTTCAGGAGCAGATAACGGATGTATTCGGATTCATTCATATTTTCAGCTTTGGAACGCTCCGCTAAAAGTTTTGCTGTCTCTTCGGTCAGTTTGAAATGTTTCCGCAGTGTGTTTTCGCCCTTCGGTCTTGCCATGTGCCACTCCTTCCTTTTTGGGAGAGGGCGTTCTATGGAACGCCGCAAGATACGCATTTCGTGGGCACGAAATGCTAAATCTTGTCGGGGAGTACCCCGAACCCCCTTATTTTTGCCATATTTTACATTCTGATATCAGTTCCGGCTCTTTTGATATAAGAAACCGGGAAGGTGAAATCAAAACCGCTGGAAATGAAATCACCTGAAAACAGGCGGATATCAAACTATCGTTTTTTGAAATCGTCTCAAAATGCCTTGATATCGATTCACTGTTTTTTGAAATCGCCTGAAAATGACCGGATATCAAATCTCCGGCTTTTGAAATCTCCTGAAAATACCCGGATATCAAACCACTGCTTTTTGAAATCGTCCTAAAACACCCGGATATCAAACTATCGGTTTTTGAAATCGTCTCAAAATGACCAGATATCAAACCGCTGGTTTTTGAAATCATCCGGGGTTATGGGTGGCGGTTCCACTTCTTCGGCTGCCCTACCGCATACTTTGCCGCCTGCATTGTATCGGGGAGAACATCCGCTGTCAAGTATTTTAGTCCTAGCCGAAAATCCTTGACAGCGGCTGCCCTCCCCAATGGGAGGGTTGACAAGGCAAAGTATACGGGGGTGTCGGCTGTGCCGCACTTCCCCACAACAGCTATCTTTCCCGCCCTGGGTAATAGGCGGCTCTTTCTGCCACTGCCATCTGCTCCTTTGCCCCTGCCTCATAGATATGGCGGAACCTCTCTTTTTCTGTATTGGAAAGGAAAGGCGGCAGCTCTGTTTTTTCACTGAAAAGAATACTGTCATCCCGTAAAATACCGGATAGCCCCTTTTTATCTACCGCTTCAAGGAAACAGCTTATTTTTGCCGCTATGCCTGCCAGTTGCGGCTTGTCAGTTTCCTCCGCTTTACCGTATGCATCCCTTGCCGCATTCTTAAGGCGTACCAGTGTATTATGGGAACATGGGATCTCTTTCTTATTGGCAAGGATATCCAGCATCACAAGCCAGTCCTTCTTCATAAAGACAGGCGCTTTCTTATCCAGTGCATTGATATCCCTGGCATGGGCAATGGTTCCTCTTTTTGTCAGGGAAAAAAACGGGAGGTTGAAGGAAGCCGCCTGCGCCGCCATCTGTTCCGTCACCTGCTGGTACCCTGCCTGTTTTATCTCCTGTTGGAAGGATTTGATCCTTTCGCTGTCCGGCCTGCCCCTCTGGTAATTGTACTGGTCCATTATCCGTAAGGACTGCATTTCTTCCCAATCCATGCGGAACTGCTCCATGGATGCCGCTTCAAAGGTTTTCTCCCTCATTGCATGGATTTCCCGTACTGTTGCTGACAGGGAGCGTTCATTTTCTGCCTGGTAGACAAAGGGTAAAAAGTCTCCCCTGCCGGAAAACATATCCTGCCGCATCCGTATCAGTGCATCCGCAAGATAGGCATAGCAGATACAGTTGACTTTCTCCCCGAACGGGCCTCTGATATACTGCTCTGTGGAAAGGCTAGTGCTCTTGGTTTTTCCACTCCTGTAGCGGATGGTAAGGGATTTCCCTTTTGCCTGTTTCCTCGTGATCTCTTTGGAAAGCCTGCGGTTATCCAGAACCGTTATATCTGCTTTTCCCTCTTTATCTTTTATATGTACAGAAAGGGAAACTCTCATATCTGAGAAATATGGCAATGACCTTGCCATCAGGTTTTCCATGCTGTCCTTCAGATAAATTTCACGCTCATTTAAGCAGAATGCCTTTTCCCCATCCACATGGATGAGATAGTTCCCGCTCTTTTGTAACATATCAAAATCTGCCGGGAGCTTTCCGCCATCTTCAATGATAAAATGCAGGAATTCGTGTATGTCCACATCTTTGATCCTGTATTCCTTCAATGATTTCTCCCTTACAAAAATAATGGATGGTCTACATAAAGCAAACCATTCTCGTATCCAAAAATTGACAATATGATATAATTCACACAAACATCAAATACTATAATCTTCAGAATTTATGTATAAATAAAAACAGGATGCCAAAAGCATCCTGTTACACTTCTTTACGCTATGTAAAAATATATCTTTCTTCATATATGCGACACCTTTCAATTATTTGCCAAATTCTATCACTATTTTTATCCGTTATTTTGCTTTAACAGCATTTTCCAATGATAAAATTAAATTTTTATTGCTCAAAAGGAAAATAATTTTAATAGGTGTTAGTTTTAAATGGGTCGTTACTTAAAATCCCCCATTAACAGATCGCATAAATACTGGATGCTAAATTGTAAATTATAGTTACCAACACACTTTGGGACTAACACCTTTTAATACAATTCGTGCAAATAAAGGGTTTAAAAATAATTTACAAAAGTGAACCTCAAGGATTCAAGGCAACGTAAGAGTGTCGCTTGATTACCTGATTTAGTAATTACGCGACACCCTAAGATTTCAAAATTAACTTTTTAACACAAAAATTAGCATTTTACTCTGTAAGAATCACGGCAAATTGGGATTGCATGTCGGCACATTAGGATCGCATGTCGGTGAATTCACAGGGCATGGCTCACAGGAAGCATATTGTTCCTCAATAGCATTTAAATCTGTTAAACATTCAATCATAGTTATCCTCCTTTCCTCACAATTTTAATAAATATCACTTTCCATTTTAGAAAGCAAATTATCGATAAACTCATCTTCATCGACCCAAACACCTTCGTTTTGGTTGTAAGTACAATACCAAGGTTTTGAATCTAGCGATGCATTATTTGCATCACATCTACAATCATAGCAAGCATAACGATATTCGCAGTCTTTACATCCATTAATCTTATCTTTAGTCATTCTTGCTAATTCACTACCCAACATTTCATGAATACATTTACTGCGAAGATTTCCATAACATACTCTTCTTTCCATAGCACAAGGAAACACATTTAAATCATAATCAATGTACATTCTTTCACCAAAACAATTATGAATAGCTCTGTTTTTAAAAAAATATTGCGGTGAAATCGGTTTTTTAAAGCTATTTTTGGTAATAAGCTTCCGTTTGAGCATATCCCGACTATAAAGTGATAAATTCGCCCTTCCAGTCAATCTAGGCAAATCCGTGCGATGTAAAACGTTAAGATCAGAAAACTGAAACTTTGGAGTATCTTTCATCTCTACAGATGCGATTCTGACTTCTATCTCCCTTGAAAGAGCGTTCTTAATATGTTCGTATGTCAATTCAAAAGAACCTTTTGTACAAGTTACATAATCATGAAGCGCAGGATTCTCAGAGTATACGGAAAGAGCAAGTGAAATATTGTAACGCTTGATTAAATCCAAAGTTCTATCTGTTAAAAGTGTTCCATTTGTAAATATCTCAATAAATGAAAATTTTTGAGCGACGTATTCAATTAATTGATCTATTTTTGAGTGCATCAATGGTTCACCACCAACAAGCTGAATTCGATTAACACCAATACTTTTCAAACTATTAACAGCAACCTTGAAATTATCAAAAGAAATTTCTGGTTTCTTTTCCTTCCTAGTTGACCCCTCATAACAATGCCGACATAATAAATTGCAGTTTTGAGTTATCTCAATCCACGCAAAACTCACATTAAATTTATAATCGCAAGGTTTAATTATGGGAAGGAATTTACCTTTTTCGGCAATTATTCCTTCACTTAGCAAATACTCCACATCACTTTGTGAAACACTCTCTAATAATGCTTCGTTATCTATTAGGTGCTTAAATATTTTATAAAATTCAGAATCTAAACTATATATTTTTTGAGTATTTAAATTGTATATGCAATATCTCTTCGCCCCAGCAACAATGTAAATATTGTTTTGCAAAACAAACATATAAAACTCCTTTGTAAAAGTAATGAACCACCTCACTGCAAGCAGTGGGGTATTAGCCCCATGAAAGAATAAATATAGTCCTTATCTTCATATAATTAAAAATATAATAGCATATTCAAAAAAATAAATAACCATATAATAAATTATTGTAAATAGAACTTTTTATAATATTGTACCCTACATTTATAGTATATGCAAGCTCTGTTTTGGTACATAAAGCACCCTGTTACATTCCCATAAAGCCGTCCATAAAGTCCAGAGCAGCTTCATTCAGTTCTTCGGTTTTTGGGGCTATCTGTTCCTGCTGTAGCCCTGCCTGCTGGGGCTGGGCTGCCGGATAGGGGGATGGCATCTGCACAGGAACGCCGAGGATCGCTGCCACTTCCTTACGTATGACCTGTTCAAGTCTCTCCAATAATTCCTCATGGCTCATGGTCACTTTATCGTAATACCCCACCACTGCCTCTGAAATGATGCTGTTATAGCTCCGGTTCTTCCCTTCCCCATTCCCCTTGCTAAGCTTCTGGATGATCTGCCACGCCCTCCGTTCCGGCTCATCATCCATATCAAACCGGCAGAATACCGGCTTGATGTTTTTGATTATCCCTCTTTTATCGCTCATCTATTTTTTCCTCCCCTACTTCTGCCGGAGCTTCCTCCTGATCCGGCGCTGGTGGGAGAGGTATTCATAGCCTTTGGCATTGGCGTTGATGTCCTCAATGAAACGCACCCTGTTTTTATCCAGCTTCCCAAAGTGCTTCATCAGCATGGCTCCGCCTCCAAGGAAATGGAGCTTCGCCAGTTCTTCATTGTAGCCATATTCCCGCAACTTCCGCATGATCTTTTCGGTGTATTCCGTAGCGCATTCACCGATTGCTTTCAGGTATTTCTCGCCAATCTCTGCGGTTCCATCCTTTAAAACCTTTTTCACGATAAGGTCATCTACCACCGAATGCACCTTGTTTGTCAGTTCGCTCCGCATTTCTATCACACAGCAGTCTACCCCGAAACGCTCCGTATAGTAGCGGGTGGAATCGGGGATGCCGTCCACCACAAAGATAACGTTCATGGTCCCGTTCCCGATATCCGCCACGATATTGAATCCCTGATAGTCTCTTAGGTTTTCAGCAATGGCGGCGAATCCCTGTGCGTACACTTCCACGTCCTCAATCTTCACATGGTAGCGGGTGCCGTTGCATTTAAAAACCACTTCCTTCTTCTGCATCAGGTATTTTCGGAATGCCCCTGCCTGCTCCTCCAGCCACTTGATGGGGAGCCCTGCCGCAAGGATGACGGATGCATTGCAGAGCCCCCTGCCCTGCAGTTCCTTCGCCAGTGCCGCAAGGGTAAGCACGTAGTAATCCTCATCCCATACCTTGTCCATCTGGTACTCCTTATGGGTGGAGCCGATCTCGTAAAATTTTCCTTCAAGCTCAACCACCATGCCGGATAATTCTGTGATGCTCCCCTTCTGCACCACTCCCGACTGGAAAATGTGGTGTGCCGTCTTGATGTTCCCATACCCATGGTCAATGCCGATCCTGTAAACCTGTTCCATACTCTTCTTCTCCTTTTCCTCCGTTTTTTTGTAAAATATAAATGCTGTCCAGACATTCCGGCGCTTATGTGCCGTACAGGTCATGGCTGACCTCCGCCCGGTAATAGCTGTCCATTGTCACCGGGGCGTTATACAATGCTGTCAGCAGGTACGCCTTGATATTCCCTACCTTTGTGGTGTTCCTGTCGATACAGCCAAAGACATACTCTACATGGCTGGAATTAATTTTGAGAAATCTGCTTCTTACAACCTCCCTGGGGAAATCATCCCCGGCAATGCGGATGTAAGGGCGTTTTGACAGGACTACTTCCAGTATCAGCTCCACTGTTTCATCCATCCGCTGTTCCCCATACCGTTCCGTTAAAATACTGTACTCAACATTCTCACGAATGATCTCCCTGTATGCTTCTGCCAGTTCCATCTGATCCATCCCATCCCGGCATCCTGCCGGATAGATTGATTGATGTGTATTTAATCTGTCTGTGTTTAATGAATCAGTATTTAATTGTGCGGGTTTTCCCTGTCCAGGCTCCTCCTGTTTTGGTTCCCCCTGTTTTGGTTTTGCCTGTATTGGTTTTACCTGTTCTGGATTTTCCCGTTCAGGTGGATCCCCTTCTGGTTTCCCGCTTACCGGCTTTTCATGTATCATGTATTCGATATCCCCCAGCCGCCCGTTTTCAAAGCGGATGCGCCGCCTTGTGAGATACCCATGCTGCTCTAATTCCTTTAATGCGCTCCCAATGGAATCCACCCCGTCCTTGCAGATACAGGCAAGCCCCTTTGTTGTATAATCCCAATCCTCCGGCAGTGAAAGCATGAGGGATAAGAGCCCCTTTGCTTTCAGCGATAACTTCCCGTTACGGAGATGGTGGTTGCTCATGACGGTGAAATCTTTTGTCTTCTCTACCCGGAATACTGCCATATCAAAACCCCCTTTCCAAATGTCGACTCTACCGGCTACGGTCTCCATCCCTGCTGTGGCCATAATGCAGATGGCCGCCCGGTGCAACCTTCGCATGGTTCTCTATCCTGACCTCCCCCTGCTCCTGCCGTTCCTTAAATTTCTGGTACCCGGCATCCGTCAGGAACAGGCGCACCCTGTCGCCTTTACTGCCTGCAAAGGAATCACCTGAAAGCACCTCAAAGATGACCATGTGGCGCACTTCCGGGTCAAACCGTTCCAGCGCCATGATGTCATGCCCTTTTAACTGTTCAGCGCCGGACTTCTGCCTTGCCTCCGCAAGCATCTCGCCGACAGTCCTGCTTCCTTTGGGCAGCCTGTAGTTTTTCCTGATATCGTATACAATCTCCATGCTCTCACCATCCGTCAGGGAGTTCAGCTTTTTAGTAAGGCTGTCCGCCGCTTTTCGCCTGTCCGGGTCTTTTGCATACCTTGAAGCCATAGCCAGCTCATGCAGGACGGCATACCACTCACTTCCTTCTGTCTGGTACAATAGCCGTTTTTCCATTTCATTCAGTTCCATACGTTCCCATCCTCCTTAAATTCTGCAAAAAGATAAGGACTACCCAAGCACGTACACTTGAATAGTCCTTATCACGCAATAAAATAACTGCTTCCTAACTGCTAAATATTCTGTTTCACCTCGCATTTCTTAAAAGCCATAGTATGGCCGCATCAGTGATGGGCATTTCTGACTTCTTTGATGTAGGTTTTCGATTTTCGTCCAGCGCTGTCCTAATCTCCACCATAATGGGCTTAAATAAATAGGACTAAACCAGTGCAAACCCTTGTTTTGTGGGCTTCTCTTGATTTAGTCCTATTATACCACCAGCATAACCGAGAATAATTACGTCGTAATCTTCCATGTTTTCAACATGATTCGCCAGCTCCGGCCTTGCCTGCTCATTCTGATTCCGCTGCGCCTCGTCCAAAACGGCGTTGTAATCGTTAGAATAAGGATTTACCAGCGTAATCTCAAAAAGGCCGGCTCCCGTCTGCCTCTGTATCTCTCCGGCAATTCCTGCCGTATTTCCGCCCCACGAAAAATAGGCAATCAACACATTTTCATTCCCGGAGGCTTCCCTATCCTGCTGCAAGGCTGTGCCTGTAACACTGCCCGAACCGGCCGCCGCATTAAGCGCCAAACGCATACCGATATTAAAGCTGCCCTTATCCTGCGCAAGCGTGGCCCGATATGCACAGCGCATATTCTTAGCAAAATCATTCCAACCGCCGCCTCTGTAAACCCGCAATATGCCGCTGTCCGGGCCAACTGGATCGGTTTCCTCTGTCGTTGGATATTCGCCATAATAGTCCCACACCCATTCGCCTACATTGCCATGCGTATTATACAGCCCAAAAGCGTTAGGAGCAAAACTGTCTACTGCAACGGTTGTCTGCCTATATTCACCGGGCTGTGTTTCCAGATTTCCCTGTGAGAAATAATTGTCCTCAATCATATAAGGATAATGCCCATAATAATTTGCTTCTTCTGCACTGATAGAAGTTTCTGTATGAAAAGGAGTTACTGTACCGGCGCGGCAGGCATATTCCCACTCCGCTTCTGTAGGTAAACGGTAGCCATTTGCACTGCGATCCCAGCTTACATTCTGGCCGTCAATGGTATAAACCGGCATTCGTCCCTCGCTCTCGCTCCGGGAGTTGCAGTAATTCACCGCATCGAGCCATGAAATATTTTCAACCGGAAAATCACCGCCAGAAAAATTGCTGGGATTCTTCCCCATCACCTTCTCATATTCTTCCTGCGTCAATTCATACTGACTCATGTAAAAATCGCTGACCGTGACCGTATGCTGTGTTTCATCATCACTCCGCCAGCTTTCGGTTTCCGGGCTTCCCATCTGAAAGGTGCCTCCTTCAATCAAAACAAAACTTTCAGGAATCTCCATCATACTTACCTCTTTTTCTTCCGGTGAAACAGATACTGTCACGCTTTCTACCGAGGCAGAAACGGTCACGCTTTCCGCCGAGGCAGAAACGGTCACGCTTTCCGCCGAGGCGGAAACGGCCATAGTTTCCGCCTTGCTGTCGGTATCCTGCACATTTACCGTATCTTCTTTTTCTTCGCTCCGACCACAGGCCGATATTCCAAGAACCAGAACCGCCGCCATTAAAAACGCTGTCAATCGTTTCATTGCGGCCTCCTACTCTGCAAGTCCAAGCCCGCTCAGCCAGTCCTCTACTGCATCGCTGGGATTTTTCGCCTGCGAGCTTCCCAAAGAAAGCCCATCCAAAACATCCGCATCCGGTTCCATGCTTTCGATTGTGCTGATCGTATTGGAAAATCCGCTTCCGCCGCTGGTAACAAAAGGAACGATGGTCTTACCAGACAGATCGTAATCATCTAAAAAACTGTAAAGGATCATCGGCATATCTCCCCACCAGTTTGGAAATCCAAGATACACCACTTCATAACTGTCAAAATTCTCAATACTGCCGGAGAATGCAGGCCGCGCCCCATTCCTTTGTTCTTCCTTCGCAATATCCAAAAGCGTGTCATAATCATCCGTATAAGGCTCTGCCGGTACAAGCCGGAAAGTATCTGCGCCTGTCTGACTTTGAATTTCCAAGGCAACCGATTCCGTGTTTCCCGACCATGAGAAATAAACAACCAACCCGGCTGCCGCTGTATTTTCCGGCTCCTCGACCTCCTCCGATATATCTGCCGGGGAAGCGCTTTCCTCTGTTTCCGGTTCACTTTCTGTTTCTGCTTCCGTTGCACTCAGCTCCGCAACAGCAGATTCCTCCGCATCGTTTCCTATATTCCCGCAGGCTGCCAGCGCAAACGCCGTCATACAAGCTATCATAACCGCAAATAATTTTTTCTTCATAATTTATTCTCTCCTTTTTTTGATTCCCGAATCTTGTGGCGCAGATAATCCATTCGATCCAACTGCATTTCTCTGAAATGAATTTCATCCAGAGTAGCGCTGCGCCTTTTATTCAGCATATCAAGCCTTTGCGCCTCGGTACTTTCTCCTTCCAGCAACAGCCGCATATAGCTTTCTACTTCGTCATTAAGAAAGCCGATGTCATGCAGCGTCATAATCATGCTCAGCCGTTCTATATCCTGATCGTCATACTGCCATGCGCCCATGACCTTTTTTACAGCGCCGCATAATCCCCAGCTCTCATATTCACGAAGAATATCAAGAGGAATATTGTAACGTGTGCTTGCTTCATCAATCGTCATTCGTAAGCTCCTTTCCACAGATAAGAAAAAATGCAGGCATCCTCCTTGAATACCTGCATTTTAATTTAATTTTTAAGAAATGTCTAATACCTACATTGAATCTCTTGCAATGCCTAAAAAGCATTTTAAGAAATCTCATAAATTGGGAAGCGGCCGCTCCAAGCGTCTGATTCTTTTTCCAGACGCTTCCTTCCGTTGTTTGCTCTCCCGCCCGGATTTGCGTCCGATATGCATCCGGCGTATAGTTCCAATTCTCCTGCAGAAACAGCATAAGAGATATAAAGCTCTTTTACTTTCAGGAATAATTTCACGTTGCGCAAATGGTGATTGCACATAACGGTAAAATCTTTTGTTTTTTCCATCCGAAATACGAAATATAGCGCCATCCCAGTTCATTTTTCGGCCAACACTCACACGCCCGCTTTTGTAGCCATGCGATCATGGTGCTTCTTCTGAGGCTAAGTATTTAAATAAAGAAAACCCGTAAACACTAATGTCTACGGGCTTTTCCTAAGCGTCAGCTCTTTGACGCTTTACTCCCCGAGTAGGGCTCGAACCTACAACCCCGCGGTTAACAGCCGCGTGCTCTA
>CAJUHH010000027.1 GCA_910585965.1 uncultured Lachnospiraceae bacterium | reverse complement strand
AAATCTGCATTTTTTCTTCGGCGTTTTCTTACATTTTATCATTGGCGCTGACACCTTTATGGGCGTGCGTTTTATCTCCGTCAATGACAACTATGACAGCGCAGAGCTTGCAGAGGGTGTAACCGGCGGCCTGGATGTGGCGTTCAGGAACCTTATTTATGACTACTACAGCAGGGAAATGTCAAAGAAGCAGAAAATCGCATGGCAGAGGATGGCGCAGCAGGGGCAGTATAATTCCACCTGTGCCCTGTATGGCTACAGGAAATCGGAAACTGATAAGCATAAGCTGGCCATAGAGCCGGAGGAAGCGGCGGTTGTCAGGGAAATCTTTGATATGAAGACCGCAGGGATGGGAACTACTATGATAGCAAAGACACTGAATGACAGGGGAATCCCCAGCCCGTCAGAGCTTTACCGGTCAAGGGGAAGCGCAAGGCAGTGGAAGAATAAGGGCAGGAAATGCTACTGGACTGCCTATAAGGTGGAGGATATCATCCGGGATGAAAAGTATACCGGAACCATGGTACAACTTAAGACAAAGCTGGATTCGGTGGGAGGCAAGCAGGTAAAGCGTCCGCAGGAGGAATGGGTGAGGGTGGAAGATACCCATGAGGCTATCATAACCTATCCCCAATATATCAGGGCAGTTTCCTCTCTGAAACAGCAGAAAGCGAAAGAGGGAAAAAGGCAGAAAAACATTTATTATTGCGGATGCTGTGGCAGGGCACTGTACAATGCACACAGGGGAACTGTATTCTGCAGGCAGAGGTCATTCAAAACTGATTCTGACTGTAAAGATATAGAGATTTATAAACATGATGCAGATATGGCGGTGCTTGCGGCAGTCAAAAAGGAAGCGGAGCTTTACCTTGACAGGGATAAGCTGTCAAGGCAGGCGGTGAAAAGGAATGCTTCCTTATCTGTAAGCGACAGGATCAATGCTATAGTAAAGTCCATGGAAGCGGCACAGAAGGGATGGTTCGCATTATATGATAAATATGCGGATGGGAAGCTGGAAAGGGAGTTCTTCCTGAATGAGAAGAAAAAGTATGATGCCGATATGGAGCGGATGGAAGCGGAGCTTGCGGCACTTAAGCAGACGCAGGAAGCAGAGGAAAACGTGCAGGATGGCTCCAGGAGGAAAGCAGAGCAGGCGTTAATGTTTCTGGAAGAGGACGAGCTGACCGAAGATATGAAGGAAAAGCTGATTGAGAAAGTGGTTGTTTATCCGGGGAACAGGATTGAGATAGTGTGGGGGTTTAAAGAGCATTTGGAGAAATAAATATGATACGAAGATTTCTGGTCTGTATTGAAGCGAAGTGTATTCAGTATGGATCAGATTTTTTATATAAATATGAGTGTCAAGCTCCAGTTTGCATAGAGCGATATTCTGTGTGGGTTAGAATGTTGTGAGAAAGTGTGGTCATTGAAAATTTGAGATTCTTATGATAAAGTTCAAGTGGAGTTGGTTGAAAATGTAATGGAGAAAGATATACTAAGATTGATAATCTGGGGGCGTAAAAAATGGAGAGCCAATTTGAAATAAAGTGGACGAATTTTGAAAGTAAATTTGATGGCGGTAAACAGCAAAAAGCCTTTGAAGCATTGGCATATCATCTATTTTGCTTAGAATTTGGAATAAAGAAAGGTCTGTTTCGTTATAAAAATCAGGCGGGAATAGAAACTGATCCAGTAGAAATAGGAGAAGAGATAATAGGATTTCAGGCAAAATATTATGATGCGGCTACAAATCTTTCAGGTAAAAAGTCTGATTTGGTAGATGCTATAAAAAAGGCAAAAAGAAAGAATCCTTCTCTTACAAAGATTCTATTTTATATTAATAAGGAATTTTCTGAAAGTACAGAAAAAGAAAAAAAGGAGCCCGACTATAAAATTGAGATAGAGCAGGCAGGAAAAGATGATGGAATTACGATAGAGTGGCGTGTAAAGAGCCATTTTGAGAAACAATTGGCTAGACCGGAAAGTAAATATGTTGCTGAATATTATTTTGGTGGCGACAGATCGGTATGGAAATTCTTAGAAAATATTGAGAAGCATACAAAGAGCCTTTTAGATAGTATTAATATGGAAATCAGTTATAAGGGAGAGAAAATATATTTTCAGCAAAAAGAATGTGAACAGGATTATGAAAAACTGATATCTGCTGATGCACCATGCATAATTGTAAGTGGGGAGGGTGGAACAGGAAAAACAGCGTTTGTAAAACATTGGATAGAAGAAAACTCTCCAATTTTATATGCATGGAGATTATCTGAATTTAATGTAGATTCATTACAAAATGTATTTGCTAATTATGGCAATTTTACAGTATATGACTTTGTTGACGCATTTATTTCAGATGATCGAAAAAAGTATGTGCTTTTAGATTCAGCAGAATCCATTTATGAGTTTAGAAATAGGACATCGATTATTGAATTTTTGAATTTAATGTATAAGAATGGGTGGACAATATTAATTACTATACGGACAGCTTACCTTGAAAATTTTAAGCATATAATTAAGGATATACAAGGCTTGCAATATGGAGAAATTGCGATTTCAAGTATAGATTCTAAAATTATAAAGAAAAAGCTGGAAGATATCAGAGTTTCAATACCCAATAATAGTAGGGTGTTGGAATTATTATCAATACCATTCTATTTAAATGAATTTTTACATGTTTTTTCAGAGGAAATGGATATTGAATTTACAGTAGTAGAGTTCATGAGATATCTTTGGGATAAAAAGATTTTAGGAGAACCTTATGAAAAGGACAGGATGCATATTCGGCGTGGAAAAGTCATGTACTGTCTGGTTAATTATAAAATTGCAAATAGTTCATTTTATATCAGAGAGAGAAAAATTGAGAACTTGGATGTGGAAGCATTACATTTTTTGATTCAAGATGAAATTGTTGCAGAGGATGATAAAAATAGATGTTATGTTTCACATGATATATATGAAGAATGGACTTGGATTAATTATATCGGGGAATTATACGAAGATAACCAATATGATATAAAGGAATTTTTGACGGGCCTGATAGATGCAATGGTAGTAAGAAGATGCTTTAGACAGTGGGTTCAATGGAATTTGGAGGATGGAAAGGAAGAGTTAAAAAGCTTTATTTTATCTATAATGGAGCAGTCTTGGGTAGATCTGAAATGGAAAGATGAAATACTGATTGCTATTTTAAATTCAAAGTATTCCTTGACCTTTTTGAATGAAAAAAAGGAAGATTGTTTTGCAGATGGAGCATTTTCTTTAAAAAGGATTATCTGGTTACTTAGAACAGCAGGAAAGACATCTTCTAATATAATGCAATTAACAGTTCCAACAGGATTTGGTTGGGGTGCAGTTATTAGTTTGATTTACCAACATTATGATAAAGCAATACAGTATATAGACAATAAAATATTATTGGGATTACTCAAAGACTGGACAGACATTTATCATAAAGGTTCAATATGTAAGGCTGCAGGGTTAATTGCATATAAAATGCTCCAATCTAAAAGCATGGGTTATGATGTTGATGATGACTTGGTAGATATTATATTGGGTAGTGCAGGTGAGTTAATTGAAGAAATAAAAGATATGTTTCAAAAGACAGTACATGGAGAACGTAAATACAAGAAGATTTTCGTTAAACTTCTGACTACGCCCTCGGGATTAGTTTTGGCAAATAGTAATCCTGAATTAGTTTTGGGAATAGCAAAGTTTTATTGGATTCGAGAAGATGAAGAGGGTAGATATGGCACAGGAAACTATCAGGCAGAGATTTATGGAGTTAGTGCAGACTATGATTTTAAATACTGGCCAGCGAGTGCTTACCAGACACCTATTTATTGGCTTTTGAAATGGTATGAGGAAAATACAATTGAATTTGTAATAGAAAGCTTGAACCATGCAGTGACCAATTATGTACAAAACATGAAAAAGAAAGAAAAGTATCAAGTTTCTCAAATTACTATTTTTATTGATGGAAAGACAAAAAAGCAATATATTGATCAAGATTTATGGTGGATGTACAGAGGAATGGGAAATGCACCGGATCTGTTAGTATCAATGCTTGCTGCAGTGGAAAAACATTTATTGGAATTGGGTAAAGATGAAGATAGTAATGCACTATATGAAAAATTAAAGGATGTGATTTTATCTTCAAATTCAGTTGTTTTCACTGCAATCGGTATGAGCTTGATAGAAGCATATCCAGATAAATTATTTAAATTGGCATATTGGTTTTTAAATTTCCCTGAATTTGTTATATTGGATAGGCGCAGGTTATCTCAAGAGATGGGATTAAGTTTTATGATGGGAATAGGAGCGACTCCTAGCATCCCGCTGTCAGGTGAGTATATAAAAGAAAGAAGAGAGGCGTTAGAAGAAGAATTTAGAAAGAATTCATTTGAAATTACAATTATACAATATCAATTAGGTACATTTCTGCCGACTGAATTTAAAGAGAAATTATGGGATTTACTAGATAAGAAGCATAAGGAATATGAGACAGTGGCAAATGATGATGAGGCGGGGATGCTGTATCAAAGATATTATATTCAAATGGATATTAGGAGACAGGAAATTAGTCAGTATGATCAAGGAGAGATACATGGTGTTATATTAGAACCTAAATTTGATAAAAGGCAAAGTGAAAGATTAGAGGAAGTCCAAAGAAATGAAGAACTGCAAAATGAAAAAGCCGAATTAGATTTATGGGTTCATGCAAGATTCGATGAAAGAGTGGCTGATTATAGCAAATATACAAAATATGAAAGAAATCCAGAGTTGTGTTATCAGGAAATGCAAAATTTTGGTATATTTTCGAGTGATAATCCGCATTTGGCATTTTGGGTTCAGGATTTGGAGTTATATATTTGCTGTGTTTTGATTCGTGATTTTGAAGGTCAGATATGCCAAGAAATAAAATCTGTGTGCGTAGAAAAAATTTACAAAAATGCCGAAGAAATGCTCAAATATCCTAACCAGATCAATGTATCAAGGAGTGGAAATGATGCTACTATTGTAGGATTAGCATCATGGATTCATAAAAAGCATCTTGAAGAGGATATAGAGAGGCTTTTGAAGTTATATTTAGTCAAGGGTCCGGAATTTGAAAGTATAATTGTTTCTAGCATAAGAAAATACGCAAAAGAGTTAACTGATTACTTTACAGAATTTATAATATTATACAAATCGAAATATGATAAGCTAATTAAGTGTGTTTATGATGATACGATTTTGGATATTTTTGAAAGATTTTGGAATCAAAATAGATCAGAAGCCTTGAATTTAATGAATAATTTGAGTGGAATAAAAGAAGAATACTTACACGAATGTAGCATGAAAAACATCAGTTTTGCAATGGAACTCACAGTTCAGGCTGGTAATGAAAATTTTTGGGTTTTAGCATCTTATTTTTTGGACCAATATACGAATCAGGAAAAAGAAATAAAAAGTTATGAATATATATGGAAAAATTTTAATTTATTGTCTCATTGGCTTTTTATTTGTGATGAAAAGAAAGCTATAGCGGCACTTAAAAAAATATCAGATACTCTAAAAAAAGATGAGTGGTTTCAAAGATTATTACATAGTATTATATGCGAAGCAGATAAGGTTAAAAATAAAAAAAGGTTTTGGCTAGTATGGAATGCGGTGTTTGAAGCTGTAAATAAGGTGGTTAAATCGGAAGAGGCAAACCAAAAGGGAAATTTTGAATTTACATGGAAAGGAGAAATTGACACAAATAATATTTTATTGGAGTATTTGTTGGCTGGTTGCAATACTTGGAAAAAGGATATAAAGCAATGGGAATTGGTATCGAGTGAAGATATTGATTTTTGGGAAAGGTGTTGTAAAACATTTAGTTATCATAAAGCAACTTTATTAGGAATTGGATATTTTATAAATCATATTGGTTTTGAGGTGGCAAGAGATAAGGCTATTACTTGGATATATGAAATTGTAAACAATCAAGAGCATTTATGGAAAGTGGAGTTGTTAACAAATACAATATATTATTTAGAAAGCTATATGAAAACTTATTGTGATTATTATATGAAAGAGATTAAGATTGATTTTAATTTGAAAAAGAAAGTGTTTAAGATTTTAGATTTTATGGTGGAAAAAGAATCAGCTATAGGTTTTATGATTCGTGATGAGTTGTAAATGGCAAATAAAATTTAGACAGTAATTGATAAAAGAGTGAGAAGGTGCGAAATGATAAACTATAGAACGCTGAGAGGAGGAAACAGCTAATATGATGGATCAGCAATGTATTGATTCAATTATTAATGTTATTTCAAAGTCCAATATGGCAGATTTGGATTTTATCAATACTGATATAATACCGATAACATGTGAGATAGATGAAGATGGCAAGGAAAAACATACAATTCATATGTCTTTCTATGAGTGTATGTACAGTAAAGCAGAATTGTCAGAAGCATGGGTTGCAGGAAATCTTCTTCTTTTTACTGTGTTTGATGGATACTTGGAAAATATCTATCATCTTACAGAAGGAGCATCTTTTAAAGAGCATTATAATAATTTGCCTGGAAGCACACCTATAGAGATGATTGGGAAAAATTGCTATAGAGTATTTAAAATTATCAGGAATGGGATTCAGCATAATTTAAGCAATGTGAATTATAAAGCTGGCAACTATAATATAAGTTATTGCCATAGAAATACGCCTTATGCGTTGCAGATAAGTAAAAATGGTGTTAGATACCTATATACTTTGATTATGAATATTATCAAGGGAAAAATTGAGGGTACGTACGGAAAATATCAGACATCTGGACACTATGATGGAATTATGTACACACTGCACACAGACATGCTAAAAGAAATAACACAGATATCTGATGATATAGGAACATGCCTATTAGTTATTCCAAATGGATTGAAATTGAGGGCTTTTGTCAGATATCCTGTTGAAAATCCTACAATTCTTGAAGAAGATGATGCATCTATAATATTCCATCATATAGAAAATAATGTGACGGATGATGAAAGTAGCAATCAATATTATTGTTCAACAGATTACATCTATAAGGATTATCTTCTCCCACAGGAAATAGGGGTTATAACCAAGGGTAAGGGGGATTCTGTTCAAGAAAGGATGAAAAGTGCAACAATAAGGTTTGAGAAAAGCTGCTTAGACGATAAGTGGAAATTAAAATTTTGATGTAGAAATTTGTGGGAGGATGAATGGAGAATCATTTATCCTCTTATCTTTTTAAGAGACATTGTATATAGGAATAAACTTAAAGTATGCTTTCAGGGCATGGAAGGAAAATCAGAACAAGCATTGGACACGAATGCGGAAGGAAAGTAGAATGAGGTTAGATTTATAAAAGGTATAACTTTGGGGTTGTAACAGCATAACTGTTTGGGCTATTCCTCACAGTTGGATGGCTGGATATAATTATGGTATAAAAAATATATTTTTTTAGTCCTTACTTGACAGGAGAATTTCCGAACTGGTGGGCTTCTATTCCCATGCCGATTGCCTCTTTTCTGGAGGAATATGAGTTTGAGGGCAAGACTATTATTCCGTTCTGTTCTCACGGCGGCGGGCGGTTTGGACAGAGCCTGACAGCGATAGCGAAGCTGGCTCCTGATGCAGTGATGGGAGAAGCCTTATCGGTTCATTATTCTGGAGGGGAGACCTTGAATGAGGAAATCAGCCAGTGGCTTGATGCAAATGGAATTGAACATGAGTAGGAGGCGGTACAATGCAATATATAAAACTTGGAAATTCTGATTTGATTGTTTCCCGCATCTGTATGGGCTGTATGGGATTTGGCGACGCAAATAACGGTCAGCACTCATGGACGATTGACGAGGAACATTCCCGTGAGATTATCCGGCGCGGGCTGGATTTGGGCGTTAATTTCTTTGATACGGCAATCGCTTACCAAAGCGGAACCAGCGAGCAGTATCTTGGCCGGGCGCTTGGGGAGTATGCAAAGCGTGAGGATGTGGTGGTGGCGACAAAATTTCTTCCCCGCACTCAGGATGACATCCGGGCCGGGATTACCGGACAGCAGCATATTGAGCGGATGATAAACCGAAGTCTTTCTAATCTTGGCATGGATTATGTGGATTTATATATTTATCATATGTGGGACTATGAAACGCCGTTGTACGATATTATGGAAGGTCTGAATAATGTGGTAAAAGCTGGTAAAGCCCGTTATATTGGTATTTCCAACTGCTTCGCTTATCAGATAGCAAAGGCAAACGCACTGGCGGAAAAAGAAGGATTCGCAAAGTTTGTATCCGTGCAGGGACACTACAATCTGATTTTCAGGGAAGAAGAACGGGAAATGGCAAAGCTCTGCCGGGAGGACAATATCGCCATGACACCGTACAGTGCATTGGCCGGGGGCAGGCTTGCAAGGCTCCCCGGTGAAACCTCCAAGCGTTTGCAGGAGGACAGTTATGCGAGATTGAAATATGACGCAGCTGCCGGGCAGGATAGCGTGATTATTGACAGAGTGGCGAAACTGGCGGAGGACAAGGGCGTTTCTATGACGGAGATTGCTCTTGCATGGCTTTTGACCAAAGTAACCTCTCCGGTAGTGGGAGCCACAAAGCCCCATCATATCGAAGGAGCGGCAAAAGCGACAGAACTGGAATTGTCAGCGGAGGAGCTTTCCTATTTGGAGGAGCTTTATGTTCCGCATAAGCTGGTGGGCGTTATGGCGCAGAATACGCAGGCTTCTGCGAAAGAGAGCCATGTATGGTCTATCGGAAAACAAAAAATATAGCAGGAGGTGCGATATGAGTAAAAAAATGGTGGCATATTTCAGCGCAAGCGGCGTAACGGCAAAAGCTGCAAAAGAATTGGCAGCGGGCTTGGGAAAACAGCGGAAACTCTGCGTAAAATCGTTCCATCGGCAGCAGTCATGGAAGGAAAGCTTTTGAATGGAAAACAGAAAGCGGCAGAGTTGAAAAAATGGGCAGACAGTTTTGAAAAATAGGGAGGATAAAATAATGGTAAAACAAACGGCAGGCAGAGATCAGCTTGGGGATTTTGCCCCCAAATTCGCGCAGTTAAATGATGACATATTATTTGGAGAGGTGTGGAACAGGGAGGAAAAGCTATCCCTGAGAGACCGTTCCCTTGTGACGGTGGTATCTTTAATGGCGCAGGGGCTGGTGGATTCTTCCTTTCAATACCATTTGATAAGCGCAAAGAATAACGGGATTACAAAAGAAGAAATTGCGGAGATTTTAACCCACGCTGCATTTTACGCAGGATGGCCGAAGGCGTGGGCGGCTTTTAAGATGGCGAAGGATGTTTGGACGGAAGAAGCACAGGAAGGGAACGAAAGGGAATCCCATGAAAGGAACATGTTGTTTCCGATTGGAAAACCGAACAGCGGCTTTGCACAATATTTCACCGGGCAGAGTTACCTTGCGCGGCTTTCCGCAGAACAAGTGGGTATTTTCAATGTTACGTTTGAGCCGGGATGCCGGAACAACTGGCATATCCATCACGCCGCTTCCGGCGGCGGGCAGATTCTGATCTGTGTAGGCGGGCGCGGCTATTATCAGGAATGGGGCAAAGAGGCACAGGAATTAAATCCCGGAGATGTAGTCGATATCCCGGTTGGAGTGAAACATTGGCATGGCGCTGCGCCGGACAGCTGGTTTTCCCATCTGGCAGTTGAAGTTCCCGGCGCAGAGATTTCTAACGAGTGGCTGGAGGCCGTGGATGATGCTTCCTACGGCTGTTTGAAATAAGAGAGGCGGTGGACGCGGGTTTGAACGGAAAACTGAAACGGGCAGTTGACGCAGCTATGACAGCGGCGCTGTTGTTCTTGATGGGCTATCAATTCTGGGGCGATGCAGCCCACGAATGGGCGGGGGCTGGGATATTTGTTCTGTTTGCCGTCCACCATATATTGAATTGGAGATGGCATAAAAATTTATTCCGGGGTAAATATTCGCCCATGCGTATTTTTCAGGTCTGTGTAGATGCGCTGACATTGTTTTCGATGATTGCCCTAATATACAGTAGTATTGTTTTGGCGAGATATGTATTTGCGTTTTTGCCGATAGAAGGAGGAATGGCGCTGGCAAGACGGCTGCATGTCTTAGGTTCTTACTGGGGATTTTTGCTGATGAATATACATCTTGGCCTGCACTGGAACATGGTGCTTGGCATGGCTCAAAAAGGGATGCGGATAAAAAAATCCTCTAAAATACGCTCTCTTTTGCTGTTTTTCATTGGTACAGCCATTTCGTTGTATGGGATAGCAGTATTTATCAGAAGGGATTTTCTGACTTATTTGCTGCTCAAAAGCGAATTTGTATTTTTGGATTATGGGGAATCTGTCTTCCTGTTCTATATAGATTATTTTGCTTTGATGGGCCTTTGTGTATTTATCGCACATTATCTCTCAAAACGGTTAAGAAAAGCACATGGACAAAATAAGACTCAAAAAAATAAGCAGGAGCTTCTGCCATAAAACTTGTGCATATCAAATAAAAAAATTCCATCACAATATACAGTTTGCCTAAAAAAGTGGCATGAAAATTGTAAAAATCCAATAAAGTGTAATTACTTTCCACAAAAAGGGACTGGTGTCCTATTTCATTACCGGGACATATGTCATAATACAAGTATTCATTTTTATAAATGGTACTATCAGAAAATCATGGAAACAAAACAGGAGGAAATTTATTTATGAAGAAGAGAATAATTGCGATGTTCCTTGCAGCCACGATGGCATTTTCTCTGGCGGCATGCGGTTCCGGCAATGGTGGAAATACGGAGAGCGCGCCGGCATCCAGCAGCGGGGAAGAGGCAGAAGCCGGCAGCGAAGAGGCGGCTGAAAGCAGCGAAGGCGAAGCGGCTGGCGGCACGGATATGAATATTGCCATGATCACAGACTCCGGCGATATCACAGACCAGAGCTTTAACCAGACAACCTATGAGTCCTGCAAGGCATGGGCAGAGGCGAACGGCGCTGAATTTACATATTATAAGCCGGACAGCGATTCAGATGAAGCGAGGAATGCGAGCGTAGATCAGGCGGTAGCTGGCGGCGCGAATGTAATCGTAATGCCGGGTTATATGTTTGCGGCAGCAGTAGTTGCTCAGTCGGACATGTATCCGGATGTGAAGTTCGTTGCGCTGGACGTAGGAGCGGGCGATCTTTGTGAAAAGGGCGTTGGCGAAGGCTATGACTACAACCCGGACAACTGGGATGTGACGGAATACTACAATACGGATAATGTATACTGCTGTACTTACCAGGAAGAAATATCCGGTTATATGGCGGGATACGCGGCAGTGAAATTAGGCTATAGGCACCTGGGATTCCTGGGCGGCATGTCCGTACCGGCGGTTACACGTTTCGGATACGGTTATGTACAGGGCATCAATGATGCAGCAAAAGAACTGGATGTTGTCGGAGACGTGGAAGTGGAATATGTCTGCGGCGGACAGTTCTACGGCGATGCTGATATCACGGCGGCTATGGATACATGGTATGGAACAAAAGGCGTAGAAGCCGTATTCGCATGCGGCGGCGGTATCTTTACATCGGCTGTGGAAGCAGCGGTAAAAACCGGCGGCAAAGTAATCGGCGTAGACTCTGACCAGGCGCCTGTCATTGACCAGACACAGGAAGGCCTGACCATTACTTCTGCTATGAAAGGGCTTTCTGCAACAGTAAATACGGTATTGACCGATATCAAGGACGGCAAGTGGAGCGACTATGCAGGAAAGATTGATAATCTGGGCATGGTTTCCGAGAATCCGGAGGAAAACTTTGTACAGCTTCCTATGGCAAGCACCCAGTGGGGCGAAGGTTTCCAGGAAGAGGATTACAAAGCGCTTGTGAAAGCGATCTACAACGGAGAAGTAAAGATTTCCAATGATATTTCGGCTATGCCGGCAACGGATGTCAAAGTTACTGATTACGGCAGCATCAAATAGTAAACAGTTTTGTAATCGAGGGAGCGGATATAGTCTGCTCCCTCATTGTCTTTTTTAGGGAGAGGAGGTAACAGGAGAATGGCGGAATATGCGATAGAAATGCTGAACATTACGAAAAGATTTCCGGGGATCATCGCGAATGATAACATTACCCTGCAGCTGAAAAAAGGCGAGATCCATGCCCTTCTGGGGGAAAACGGGGCGGGAAAATCCACGCTTATGAGCGTGCTTTTTGGGCTGTACCAGCCGGAGGAGGGGGAAATCCGCAAGGATGGGAAAAAGGTTGCGATCAACGATCCTAATGATGCAAATGAGCTGGGGATCGGAATGGTGCATCAGCATTTTAAGCTGGTAGAATGTTTCAGCGTTCTGGACAACATTATTTTGGGGGTGGAAACGACTAAAGGGGGATTGCTGCAAAAGGAAGAAGCAAAAAAGAAGGTTCTGGATCTGTCCGAAAAATATGGTTTATTGGTGGATCCGGATGCGCTAGTGGAAGACATTACGGTAGGGATGCAGCAGAGGACGGAAATATTGAAGATGCTCTACCGGGATAATGAGATTCTGATTTTTGATGAGCCGACGGCTGTTTTGACGCCCCAGGAAATCCATGAATTGATGGCGATTATGAAGAACCTGGCGGCAGAGGGCAAGAGCATTCTTTTTATTACGCATAAACTGGCGGAGATCATGGAAGTGGCCGACCGATGCAGCGTATTGAGGAAAGGAAAATACATAGGGACTGTGAATGTAAGCGATACGACTCCGGAGAAGCTTTCGGCTATGATGGTAGGGCGTGACGTTAATTTTGTTGTAGAGAAAAAACCGGCAAAGCCGGGGGAAGTGGTTCTGGATATCCAGAATATGACTGTGGCTTCGAGGCATCATAAAAATAATGCGGTAAACAATGTGTCTTTGCAGGTGCGCAGAGGGGAAATCGTCTGTATCGCCGGTATAGACGGCAACGGGCAGACAGAGTTTGTTTACGGCCTGTCGGGGCTGGAGCCTTTAAAGGGCGGCGCAATAACGATGAACGGAAAGGATATCACTCATATGCCGATCAGGGAGCGCCTGGTTTCCGGCATGAGCCATATCCCCGAAGACCGTCATAAGCACGGGCTTGTCCTGGATTATTCACTGGAGGATAATATTGTTCTCCAGAGATATTTTGAGCCTCAGTTTACGAGCAAATTCGGCTTCCTGAAACGAAAAGAAATCAGGGAATATGCCAACGGGCTGATCGAGCAGTATGATATCCGCTCCGGCCAGGGCCCGGTTACAAAAGCAAGGTCAATGTCGGGAGGAAATCAGCAGAAAGCGATTATTGCCCGGGAGATCGATAAGAATCCGGAGCTTTTGATCGCCGTGCAGCCTACGAGGGGGCTGGATGTGGGAGCGATCGAATATATCCATAAACAGTTGGTGGCGCAGAGGGATGCGGGCAAGGGAGTCTTGCTGATCAGCCTGGAACTGGATGAGGTTATGAATGTATCGGATCGCATCCTTGTCATGTATGAGGGAGAAATCGTAGGGGAATTTGACCCGAAGAAGGTTACTGTTGAGGAACTGGGACTTTATATGGCTGGTTCCCGGAGAAAGGAGGCAGGAAACCATGCGTAAAAAATCCGGTGAAAAAGAAAGCATCTGGAGAAATAACGGTTTTCAGACGATTGTGGCGTCGCTGCTATGTATTATATTAGGGCTTTTGGTCGGATATATTGTGCTGCTGATTATCAACCCGGGCGGCGCGTGGGAAGCGATTACGGCGATCATGAAGAATTTCTTTTATTATCCCAGCGCGGCTGCGGTGAAAAAATATCTGGGCACTACCCTGGTGAAAGCATCGGCGCTTCTGATGTGTTCCCTGTCCGTATTGTTTGCCTATAAAGTGGGCTTGTTCAATATTGGCGCGGCGGGGCAGTATGTGGTAGGAGCGGGAGCCTGCCTTTATTTTGCATTGGGGCTTGGGATGCCCTGGTATGTATGTCTGATCGCGGCGATTCTGGTTGCCGCGCTGGTTGGAGGCATTTCCGGCGCGCTGAAGGCTTACTTCAATGTAAATGAAGTAATTTCTTGTATTATGTTGAACTGGATCGGACTGTATTGCGTGAATATGCTGCTTTCCACAGTTAAGGAGCAGTCCACTCCGTATACAAAGACTTTGTCAAGCACGAATAAGAGCGCCTTGCTGCCCAATATGGGGCTGGATCAGATATTTTCAAAAAACGAATTCGTGACGCTGGGACTGCTTCTGGCGGTGGTTATGGCAATCCTTGTCTGGGTCGTGCTGGAAAAGACGAAATTCGGTTATGAATTAAAGGCTACGGGCATGAACAAACAGGCGGCAAAATATTGCGGCATGCGTGAAAAGAGCAATATTATCCTGACGATGATGATTGCCGGAGGGCTGGCTGGATTTGGCGCGGGCATTTTTTATCTGACGGGGATCGAGCAGTGGATGGTACAGCAGACGGCTGTTCCGGCTATGGGCTTTAACGGGATCGCGGCGGCATTCCTGGGAGGGCTGAATCCGATCGGGACGATTTTCTCTTCTTATTTTATTCAGCATATTACAAGCGGCGGTACATATGTGGATAAGACGATGTATTGTACGCAGATTTCGGATCTGATTTCGGCGTTTATTATTTATTTGTGCGGTTTTGTGCTTTTCTTCCGATTATGGCTGAACAGGTTTCTGGATAAAAGAGAGGAGAAGCGGGGCGTGAAAGAAGGGAAAGGAGGGGAAGCATAATGTTATTATTGATTCAGTATACATTGATCTTTGCTTCCGTGCTTGTGCTTGTAGCGCTCGGCGGATGCTTTTCGGAACATAGCGGCGTAATCAATATCGGCCTGGAAGGAATTATGGTGATCGGCGCATTGGGAGGCGCTCTTATGATGAAATATCTTCAGGATGGAATGGCGGCTCCCGTCACTATCTTGCTGGTAGTCCTTGCCAGTGTTCTGGCGGGCATGGTTTTTTCCTTGCTGCTTGGCATTGCGGCAATCCAGTTCAAGGCGGATCAGACGCTGGTCGGCACTGCGCTGAATCTGCTGGGGCCGGCGGCGGCAGTTGTTCTTGTACGTGCGATCAACACGGCGGAGAGCGTAGACAACGTTTCTTCCACGGTAGCGTACGGCGCGGCAAAAAAATCGTTTATTGTGAATATCGGAAGATTTGAGTTTAACTGGTTTATGCTGATTGCCTTGCTTTTGCTGATTGCATCTTATATTGTGCTATATAAGACCCGGTTCGGACTCAGGCTCTGTGCCTGCGGCGAACATCCCCAGGCGGCGGATTCCGTTGGTATTAATGTTTATAAGATGCGTTATGCAGGCGTGCTTATTTCCGGCGCGTTGGGCGGCCTTGGCGGGCTGGTATATATTACGGCCGGCGTGAGCGAATGGAAATTTGAAAACGGCGTGGCGGGTTTCGGCTTTTTGGCATTGGCGGTTATGATTTTTGGACAGTGGAGGCCGGTGAATATCGGGCTGGCGGCTCTTTTGTTCGGACTGTTCCGTGCGCTGTCCAACGTATATACAGGATTTGACGCGCTGGTGGCGTTGAAACTGCCGAGTACGTTGTATAATATGTTGCCTTATATCATTTCCCTGATCGTGCTTGTCTTTGTTTCCGGCAAGTCCAGAGCACCGAAAGCGGAAGGGATTCCTTATGATAAGGGGCAAAGATGATTTGTGCTGTTTAGGGCGGCGGAAAGGAGATGGGTATTAGTATGAAGAATTATTCGGAAGATGCGAGCAGGCAGTATCATATTCAGGTGGCGCAGGGGGAGGTTGGGCGTTATGTGATTATGCCCGGCGATCCGAAGCGGTGCGTGAAGATTGCGCAGTATTTTGACAATCCTGTTTTGGTGGCGGATAACAGGGAATATATTACTTATACAGGAACGCTGGACGGCGTGAAGGTGAGCGTGACATCCACCGGGATCGGAGGGCCGTCCGCGTCTATTGCGATGGAAGAGCTGTATCGGTGCGGCGCGGATACTTTTATAAGGATCGGAACTTGCGGCGGTATGCAGACCGAGGTGAAAAGCGGGGATGTGGTGATCGCCACAGGCGCTATCCGCATGGAGGGTACGAGCCGGGAATATGCGCCGATCGAGTTTCCGGCAGTGGCAGATCTGGCCGTGACAAATGCGTTAGTCGGGGCGGCGGAGAAAAAAGGATATGCCTTCCATACGGGCGTTGTGCAGTGTAAAGATGCTTTTTACGGGCAGCATGAACCGGAGACGAAGCCGGTAAGTTATGAACTGCTGAATAAGTGGGAAGCATGGAAGCGGCTGGGATGCCTGGCATCGGAGATGGAATCGGCGGCACTGTTTGTCGTGGCGAGCAGCCTTGGCGTAAGAACGGGTTCCTGCTTCCTAGTGGTGGCTAACCAGGAAAGGGAGAAACTGGGATTGGAGAATCCAGTGGTGCATGATACGGATATGGCCATCCAGGTAGCGGTAGAGGGAATCCGCGAATTGATCAGAAAGGATGCGGAAAGCAGCAAATAAAAAGGAGCGGGATATGGATAAGAATGAAATATTAAAACATGTGGATCATACACTTTTGCTACAGCCATCAACATGGGACGAGATCAGGCAGATCTGTGACGATGCATTGAAATATCGGACAGCATCGGTATGTATTCCACCGTGTTATGTAAAACAGGCTTTTGATTACCTGAAGGGAGAAATACCGGTATGTACGGTAATCGGCTTCCCGAACGGGAATATGACGACGAAGACCAAAGAATTCGAGACAAAAGACGCAATTGAAAACGGCGCGTCGGAAATCGACATGGTGATCAATATCGGGTGGCTGAGGGATAAAAAATACGATTTAGTAGAGGAGGAAATCCGTACATTAAAGGCGGCATGCGGGGAAAGGATACTGAAGGTGATTATCGAAACCTGTCTGCTGACGGATGAGGAAAAGAAGAAGATGTGCCGGATCGTCACCGATGCCGGGGCGGACTACATTAAGACTTCCACCGGGTTTTCCAGCGGCGGCGCGACCTTTGACGATATCAGGCTGTTTGCGGAACATATTGGGCCGAAGGTAAAAATAAAGGCGGCAGGAGGGATTTCCTCCATGGAGGATGCGGAGAAATTCCTTTCGCTTGGGGCAGACCGGCTTGGAACGAGCCGGATCGTGAAAATCGTCAAAGGAGAAGAGGGTGCTGGATACTAAGCATACTGGAAAGGATAGGGTTAGATGGATAAAAAGCAAATAGAAGAAATGATCGATCTGGCGATAGGGCAGCTGGATTATTCGTATGTGCCTTATTCCGGCTTTAGGGTGGGAGCGGCGCTTTTGACGAAGGAAGGCAGGATTTATAAAGGATGCAATATCGAGAATGCGGCCTATACCCCGACGAACTGCGCGGAACGAACCGCATTTTTCAAGGCGGTCAGCGAAGGGGAGAGGAATTTCCAGGCCATCTGTATCGTAGGAGGCAAGGACGGTATTCTGACGGAATATGCTGCCCCTTGCGGGGTGTGCAGGCAGGTGATGATGGAATTCTGCAACCTGGATACGTTTCAGATCATTTTGGCGACAAGCAGGGAGCAATATGATATTTTCACATTGAAGGAGCTGCTTCCGCTGGGGTTCGGGCCGGACAATCTTCGGTAATTATTTTAGGAAGGCGGATATGAGGTGTAAGGATGGAGAAATATAAACGAATTTTTGTGATTGTTCTGGATTCCCTTGGAATAGGGGCTATGCCGGATTCTCCCCGGTTCGGGGATGAAGGCGTGGATACGCTCGGACATATTTTGGAGAAAAAGGGAACGATCGAAATCCCGAATTTAACAAAGCTCGGGTTGCTGAACCTCCATACAGCAGGGAATATGGAGGCGGCTACGGAGCCGGCAGGGCGCTATATGCGGCTGGGAGAGACGAGCAATGGCAAGGACACGATGACAGGGCATTGGGAAATGATGGGGCTGTATACACAAAAGCCTTTCCAGACGTTTACGGATACTGGGTTTCCGCAGGAACTGATCGATGAACTGGAGAAGCGGTGCGGAAAGAAAGTGATTGGAAACAAGAGCGCCAGCGGGACGGAGATCATTGAAGAGCTGGGGGAAGAGGAGATCAATACCGGCGCGATGATTGTCTATACATCGGCAGATTCAGTGCTGCAGATCTGCGGCAATGAGGAGACCTTCGATTTGGATAATCTGTACCGCTGCTGCGAAATCGCGAGGGAGATCACGATGAAGGACGAGTGGCGGGTAGGCCGCGTGATCGCGCGTCCCTATGTAGGGAAGAAGAAGGGGGAATTCAAGCGGACCAGCAACCGCCATGATTATGCGCTGAAGCCTTCAGGGAACACGGTTTTGAACGCGCTGGAAGAGGGCGGGCTGGATGTAATCGGCGTGGGCAAGATCAACGATATTTTCTGCGGCGAGGGCATCACCAGAACCTACCATTCGGACAGTTCCGTCCACGGCATGGAGCAGACGATTGAAATCTGCAAAGAGGATTTCCATGGACTCTGCTTTGTGAATCTGGTGGATTTTGACGCGTTATGGGGACACCGCAGGAATGTGGAAGGCTATGCGCAGGAAATTGAAAAATTTGACCGAAATCTGGGAGTGCTGCTGGAGGAACTGCGGGAGGACGATCTGCTCATTCTGACAGCGGACCACGGCAATGACCCTACTTATACTGGCACGGACCACACGAGGGAATATGTGCCTTTTGTGGCGTATTCAAAGCGCATGGAAAAAGGAGGTGCGCTGGAAAATGAAGATACTTTCGCGGTGATCGGCGCTTCCGTGGCAGAGAATTTTGATATTGCCATGCCGGAAGGAACGATAGGGAAATCCATATTGGATCAGTTAATGTAGGACGGATAGCATAGGCTATGGCCTGGGAAAGGAAGGTGCTTCATGGAACATAAGGCTTTATATGAAAGATTCCCGTTTCTGCAGGACAATAGCAGGGAAAGACAGGAACAGCTTGCGGAATATTTTAAGAGCGCGCCGCTTTGGCTTGTGGAATCGCTTCAAATGGAAGAGCTGAAAAAAGGCACGATATTCATAAGGGAAGGAGAACCGGCAGACACTGTTTTTGTTCTCGTAAAGGGCATAGTAGGGGCGACGGATTATCGGATTTATGGGATGTCCTATGATTTTATGAGATATGATAAGGTTTATGCTTTCGGCGGCATGGAATTTATTATGGATTATGATCGTTACAGGACGACGCTGCGGGCCATGACGGACTGCACCTTGTTAAAGCTTTCCCGGGCTGTGTTTGAAAAATGGATGTATTCAGATATAAGGGCTATGAAATATGAAGCAAAACAAATCGGAGAGTATCTGTTGGAAGAAGGAAGAAACAGCAGGCTTTTTCTCTTTTTGCAAGGATCGGACCGGCTGGCGCTCCTCTTCGTGGAACGATATGAAAAATACCAGAAGAACGACCGGCTGTATCTGAAAGGAAACAGGCAGAATCTGGCGGATGAGACGGGGCTGTGCGTGAAGAGCATCAGCAGGGGGATCAAGAAGTTTATGGAAGACGGGCTGATCCAAAAAGAAGGAAAACAGATCGTGATTGGCAGGGAACAGTATGAGGGGCTAAAACGCATCATATCGGAAAAAGTAGATTTAGAATGAAGGGAGCGGGCATGGGAAATTATAAGTATTTGAATATGGAAACATATGAGAGGAAGGCGCATTTCGAATATTTCAGCGGACTGGCTTATCCTTATGTGGGCGTGACGGTTCATGTGGATTTTACGGATCTGCTCCGCAAGATAAAGAAGGAAAAGCTTCCATTTTTCTTTACGGTCTGCTATTGCGTATCCAGGGCGGCGAACGCGGTTCCGGAATTCCGGCAGAGGATCAGGGACGGGAAAATCATAGAGTTTGACAGATGCAGGACATCCCATACGGTGGCTTTGGAAAACGGTACTTTTTGTTACTGCGCATTGTCAGACGGGATGCCGTTTTCGGAATACCTTTCCTATGCGGCAGAAAGGCAGGAAGCAGCGAAAATGGAGGGGACGATCGAAGAGACGGAAGGGGATGCTTATGATAAATTCTTTATCTCTACGGTTCCATGGATTTCTTATACCTCTCTGATCCAGCCGACGCCTGTTCCGGCAGACAGCAACCCGAGGATTACATGGGGAAAGTATTTTTTACAAGGAGAGCGTGCATTGCTGCCAGTATCGGTATTGTGCCATCATGCATTGGTGGACGGACGGCATATTGCGGATTTTTACCAATCGCTGGATAAAGAAATCGCTTGCTTATGCGGGGTTTTTTAGAAAATTACATGGAAATCAATTTTTGCAGAGGGCATGGCGCAGCGGGGAAGGAAACGGCAGCGGCCTGGAGCGGGCCTGGCATGGGCTGGGATTTTCTGCT
>CAJUHH010000026.1 GCA_910585965.1 uncultured Lachnospiraceae bacterium | reverse complement strand
GGCAATTTCAGGAAAAAAGGACAAGGATGTCCTTTTTTTCCGACCCGATCGTTTTCATACCATTTACCCATTTCATTAGTGAAATCTGATTGGAAGCTCCAGCAAAAAACCGTCGTCCCTTGCAGACTCGGACAGGCCTTCGTTCTCTTGCCCGGCGCACCATGCCCGCTGTAAAAATCATTTCCGTATACAAAAATCCCTCTTTCCTTAGAAGGTAACTTCCCCTTCCTGGGACACCATGGATACATTTTTTACGCCGTTTATCCGGCTGATTTCACGGATGCATTCCGCCCCTTCCTTCACGCGAACTTCCATAACAATATTCAGGTTTTCCGCTTCCATATTCCTTGCTTTCACTTTGCTATGTGTACTGTATTTTTCCACAATTTCCATGATCTGCTCCTCGCCGTCCAAGTCAGCGGAGTCCACAACAAGAATCATCGGCGCCTTTACGGACGGAAAACGATCTAACGCTATGATGACTGCCGTAATCAGCAAAGAAGCAAAGATGGCGATCTCAAACAGCCCTGCGCCGCATATAATTCCTATGCTGATGGACCAGAACAGGAAAACCAGATCCATCGGCTCCTTTACTGCCGTACGGAAGCGGACAATGGACAATGCGCCTACCATACCAAGGGAAATCACTACGCTGGACTGGATGGATAAGATAATCGCCGTCGTAATCAGGGCAAGCGCCACCAAAGAAATATTGAAGCTTTTATTATAAAACGCTTTTCTTGTCATCACCCGGTAAATGAAAAAAATATAAACGGCAATCAGGCACGCCGCCATCAAAGCCGCGATAGCATCCCCCCTGCTCATGCTTTCCGTTGTCGCCTGTACAAAAGATTTTTTTAAAACATCGCTAAAACCCATTTCTCTTTACTCCTCCTATGTTATATTTTCTGCACAAATAGTATTTGGAAAAGGTTTCCTGCGAAAGGCCGCCGGTTTGCAGACTGTGATAAATCATATCCGGCAAAAACCCGTCATATTTGACTTCCATTAAATGGAACCCTACAGGCATAATCGGCCTTGCAAATAAATCTTTTTCAAAAAATGTTTCCACTTGGTTCGAGGAACGTATATCGGTATCAAACGTCACCCTTACATTTCCCGCCTTATAGACATAAGGCTCCCTGTCATATTCCACAATTACTTTCGGCCGGAAAAGTTCCGTTCGATATTTGAGAATAAATTTTTGAAGGACCGGAGGAAAGCCATCCGCACAGGTTATGCCTTTCCCCGTCAAGAAAGCCTGGCACTGGCCGACCGTAAGTGGGCAGGAATCTTTATGAGTCTTCCCCCCCTCTTTTCGCTTTAATTCCAAATGAACCGTCTTTTCATCGGCATTATAGATTCGTATTCTGAATTTCTCCCTCGGACTTGTGCCGTCTTCATTTTCAAAATAACAGGTATTCCTATAATCATCAAAATACACGCTTCTTACCGTATATTTCCCCCGCTCTCCGCTATGGGCATCCAGAGCCATCAGCGGGCGGAGCCTGTTTCTCAGAACGGCTATCTGCCTGGGGGAAACCATATATTTTCGTTCATTCCTGTATTCCAGTCCCATCAGCCGCTTCCCTTTCTTCCTGCCAAATACCAGTAATCCTATTTTTCCTGTAAACACCCTGTTCCATTCCTAGATCCGGAATCGCTACTCTTTCCTTTATCCCGGTTCCGGCATAAGCCAGCATGACTTCTTTCCCCTGTTTCAGGTTAAAATTAACTTTCATAAACGCATCGGCTCCTTCATAATTCTTACAGCCGATCCGAATGCTCTCCCCTGGCGCAAGCACAGTTTCTTCCAGGTAATTCATATGGGAGGTTTTTTCTTTGTCCATCAGGTAATACCCCCATGTACTCAATTCCTCGTGGGAAGTATTGGTCAGAACGATATAGTCGCCCTTTCCCTTCGCCTTGATCTGGCTTAATTCCAAACCAGCCCCCGATTCTTCCGAATATAAGGTGACATACAATGCGCCGTCCAGAATCATTCCTTCCTCTATCCGTATTTCTTCCTCCGCATATAATTCCCCGTTGATTTCCCAATAGGCGAATTCTCTCCCGTCCGGGAGAACTGGCGACAGCCAGGTATCGCATCCGCTTAAGTATCTGCCGGAAAACTCAGGTTCTGTCACAATCATGCCATTGATTCCGGCTCCTTCCCCGTCAGGGAGCAGCAGATAAAGGGTATATGCCTCGCCCAGCTGCCATTTCCGTCGCATTCCTTCCAGCATGCTTTCCGGCGCTGTTTCCGCCCACGCCCTGATGCAGTCCATCTGCATTTCCAGATAAGGCTCCCCGATCTCCGGCAAATCCGGGTTCCTGATGCTTTCCTCAATATATTCCAGCATTTCGTTCTTTCTTTCCTGATGCATGTCCTCCAGCACATTTGCGACATTCTCCGCAGAATATGCGCCATTTAATAAGTTGCATACGTAGCCTGCAAAATATTTCCTGCAATCCTCCCGTTCCATCAATGCCGTAAATAAAGGCGCATATCCCCTCTCCTCCAGCAGAACGAGAGTTTCAAAGCTCTGTTCCGGGTTCAGGCTCTCTCTTATGGAACCCAGCCCCATCGTCGTATCCACGTCATATAAAAGATAGCGGTATCTTCCGTCAAACACGGTATCTTCCTTATATTCTCCGCCATCTGCCGCCACATACCGATAGGCCTGGATATTATTGAAGGGCCAGTCCTGATTCGCCATATAGATTTCCAACGCATAATACTGCAAATAATTTTCTATATCAATAGCTTCATTCAATTCCCGGCATACCGCATCTTCCGTCAAATCCAAAGCGCTGTATTTTGCATATATTTCATTATATTCCCCGGCATAAAGGTTTTCCATTTCATTGCTGCCCGACATATTCATCTCGCTGCTTCCTATAACAACCATTTCCCCGTCGTATTTTCCGTATTTTTCTTCAAAATATTCCTCATCATAGGCAGAATGCATCCAATACAGCCCTTGGTATACGCCATTGATATATACACTTACCGGCCGCACCGACTGGGTATCCGCAAATCCGGCTTCCGATGCAAGGCGCATGCCCAGTTCATCCCTGATAAACCCTTCCGAACGGTCATTTCCCGTATTTCTGACCTTTATCGACTTATACTGGTCGATGATATTTCCCCCTTGCAGGGAACGCATATCATCAAACAAGGGAACGCAAAATCGGTTTTGCATCTCGTCGTATTCTTTTCTCGCATAAAGCTTAAAAGATTTCTGCTCAGACTGCCTTGTAAAATTCCCCGAAATGCGGATACCTCCATTCTGGGCAACCACCCTTTTTCCATCTTCTTCAAATATTTCTATATGGACCTTCCTTTCGCTTTCTCTTCCCCTCACATTATAATTGGCCGGCGCATCAAAAGCGGCCTCTTCGCCCGGATGCTCCTCTTCCCAGTCCGCCCGCAGTTTTCCCTCTATAAAAATACCATTCTCATACCCGTACAAATCATCGTCTTCCGCCGCAAGGCTGATCACCATCGTATCATAACGGTCTTTTATATTTTTCCCCATAAAATAGGTATTCGTCACCACTTCCGACTCTGTCCCGTCATCATAGACGGCAAAAAAACGGTAAATTTCTACCGTCTCCTCATCCCCGGCCGCAAGAAAAACCGGCTCCCTGTATAAATGAGTGCTTCCGTCCTCTTCCCTGCCCGGCATGGATCCGTCAGAAGTGTAAAAAACCGTTCCTTCTTTTTCCAGCTTTGCTTCTATCCAAATATCTTCTTCATAAAATCCGCTTTCCGTCAGAATACGGATTTCCTCCTGCCCATCTGCCGCCTTTTCCAGCCTTGCTCCATCAGCTGTTTCAACAGTATTTTTTTGAGCCAGAAACAAGAGCAACAATATCATAATGCCTGCCAGACAGCAGGTGCTGATTTTATCCTTATTTTTAAAAATTTTAAAGACTCCCTTTCCTATTCCTTTATAGCGTTTCTTATGTATTTCCAGTTTATTTCAAAATATTATATTATCATACTTATCTTTGTCAAGCAATTTTTCATATCCACAAACTCCATATATAAACCTACACATAAAAAACATCGGATATAGGATTTATTTTTCCCATATCCGATGTCTATTAATACTTTAATAGCGTTTCTTTTCGTTTTACTTATAATTCACAATCTTTCCAAAATCAGGCTTCAAAGAAGCGCCTCCAACCAAGCCGCCGTCGATATCCGGCTGTCCGAACAATTCCGGTGCCGTAGCAGCGTTCACCGATCCGCCATACTGGATACGAATCGCTTCCGCCGTCGCTTCGTCATAAATCTCAGCGATGCAGTCACGGATCGCTTTGCAGACTTCCTGTGCCTGTTCCGTCGTTGCCGTCTTGCCCGTTCCGATCGCCCAGATCGGCTCATAAGCAACGACTGCCGTTGCTGCCTGGGCAGCTGTTACATTTAAGAATGCAATCTTAATCTGTTGACGGATCCAGTCAATCGTAATTCCCTGCTCCCTCTGGGTTAAGGATTCGCCGCAGCAGATGATAGGAGTAATCTCATGCTCGAAAGCCTTCAAAACTTTCTTATTTACGGTCTCATCTGTTTCCGCAAAATACTCTCTTCTCTCGGAATGGCCGATGATCACATATTTTACGCCCGCATCGGTCAGCATGTTAGGAGAAATCTCCCCTGTATATGCTCCTTTTTCTTCATAATACATATTCTCTGCGCCGATCTGGATATTCGTGCCTTTCGCAGCTTCCATTGCCGGGATAATGTCAATCGCAGGCACGCAGAATACGACATCCGCATCATCTGTCACTACCAGAGGTTTTAATGTATTCACTAATTCAACTGCTTCGCTGGGCGTCATGTTCATTTTCCAGTTGCCAGCGATAATTTTTCTTCTTGCCATTTTCATTTCTCCTTACAATAATCTATTCTTCCGCTTATCCTTATTTATCATCCGCCGCCATAACGCCCGGTAATTCTTTTCCTTCCAGGAATTCCAAAGAAGCGCCGCCGCCTGTGGAAATATGGGACATTTTATCTGCAAACCCCAACTGGTTTACTGCAGCCGCGCTGTCGCCGCCGCCGATAATCGTTGTTGCATCCGTTTCTGCCAGAGCTTTTGCTACTGCAATCGTTCCTTTGGCAAGGATAGGGTTTTCGAATACACCCATCGGTCCGTTCCAAACAACCGTTTTTGCGGATTTCACCGCATCTGCATATAATTCTGCCGTCTTCTCGCCGATATCAAGGCCTTCCTTATCCGCAGGAATCTTATCCGCATCTACCATAGATACTTCGATATCCGCATCAATCGGGTTCGGGAAGCCCGCTGCAACCGTCGTGTCGATAGGAAGCAGCAATTTTTTGCCGAGCTTCTCTGCTTTATCCATCATTTCCTTGCAATAATCGATCTTCTCTTCATCTACCAAAGAATTACCGATCTCATATCCCTTAGCTTTCAGGAAGGTAAATGCCATGCCGCCGCCAATAATGAGGGTATCGCATTTTTCCAGAAGGTTATTGATTACGTTCAGCTTATCCGCAACTTTCGCGCCTCCGAGGATCGCAACAAACGGCCTTACCGGATTTTCCACCGCATTCCCAAGGAAGTCAATTTCTTTCTGCATCAAATATCCAACGGCACATTCCCCGCCTTTTGCACGAACGAATTCCGTTACTCCTGCAACGGATGCATGCGCCCTATGGGAAGAACCGAAAGCATCGCATACATATACGTCTGCCAGTTCTGCCAGTTCTTTGCTGAACTCTTCGCCGTTCTTTGTTTCTTCTTTTCCACGGAAACGAGTATTCTGGAGAAGCACTACATCTCCTTCTTTCATTGCTTCCACTGCAGCCGTAGCTGCTTCACCCGTTACATTATAGTCTGCAACAAAGTTTACTTCTTTGCCTAGTTTCTCAGAAAGCCTCTTTGCAACCGGAGCTAAGGATTCTCCCTCATTGGGGCCGTTCTTTACTTTGCCAAGGTGGGAGCAGAGGATTACCTTGCCGCCGTCCTTTAACAGTTTCTGGATGGTAGGAAGAGCTGCTACAATACGCGTCTCGTCTGTAATTTCCCCATTTTTCAACGGAACGTTGAAATCACATCTTACCAATACGCGTTTTCCGCTTACATTGATATCATCCACTGATTTTTTGTTTAATCCCATGATTATCGCCTCCATATGATTTTTTTACATAATGAAAGGTCCGGTCCATACGACCGGACCTTTATAGGTCTTACTTAATACGATAGTTTATAGCAGCTTATGCTAACTCAGAGAAGTATTTGATCGTTCTTACCATCTGGCTTGTGTAAGAGTTCTCATTGTCATACCAAGAAACTACCTGAACCAGATTGTCTGCCCCAACCATTGTCTGTGTAGCATCGAAAATCGATCCGTAGGTGCTTCCTACGATATCGGAGGAAACGATTTCGTCTTCGTTATATCCGAAGGACTCTGTAGCTGCTGCTTTCATCGCTGCATTGATCTCTTCCTTTGTTACGGATTTCTCAACCGTTGCAACTAAGATCGTGGTAGAACCAGTCGGCGTAGGAACACGCTGAGCGGAACCGATCAGTTTGCCGTTCAGTTCAGGAATTACAAGGCCGATTGCTTTTGCAGCGCCTGTGGAGTTAGGAACGATGTTGACAGCGCCTGCGCGGCTTCTTCTCAAATCGCCTTTTCTCTGAGGTCCGTCAAGGATCATCTGATCGCCTGTATAAGCATGGATCGTGCTCATGATGCCGGATTTGATTCCAGCCAGGTCATTCAATGCTTTTGCCATAGGAGCCAGGCAGTTTGTCGTGCAGGATGCAGCGGAGATAATCGTATCTTCCGGTTTCAATGTATCATGGTTTACGTTATAAACGATAGTAGGAAGATCATTTCCTGCAGGTGCGGAAATAACAACCTTACGTGCGCCGGCATTGATATGTGCCTGAGCTTTGTCCTTGGATGTATAGAATCCTGTACACTCCAGAACAACGTCTACTTTTAATTCTCCCCAAGGAAGCTTGTTAGCATCTGCTTCTTTGTAGATCGTAATAGTCTTTCCGTCAACTGTAATAGAATCTTCACCAGCTGTTACTGTATCCGCTTTTGCATATTTACCCTGTGAAGAATCGTATTTCAGCAAATGCGCCAACATCTTAGGGCTTGTCAAATCGTTGATTGCTACTACTTCGTATCCTTCTGCCCCAAACATCTGTCTGAAAGCAAGACGACCGATACGGCCGAAACCATTAATTGCTACTCTTACTGCCATTTTAGTTTCCTCCTAGAAAATAATTTGTTTATATTATTTTGCAATCATCCTTGAACGATTGTCAAAACTTTATCAGCAGGATTATTTTACCTAATTTGTCCAGAAAATTCAAGATGTAAATCAAAAATATTTGCATTTTGCCAGTTTTTTTATAAAATCTTTACAATTTCACCTGCCTCGGATGCCTGCTCGAAAAAACAGTGTAATATTGATAGCCGCAAGCCCTTAAAATATCCGCCGCCCTGTCAAATCCTTCCGCAATCCGCTGCGGCGCGTGGGCATCCGAACCGACCGTAATGATTTCCCCTCCCAGTTCGCGGTAGCGCCTGATAATGTCGGTGCAGGGATTCAGCTCCCGGAGTCCATGGGGAATCGCCCCGGTGTTGATTTCTATGCCCTTTCCGCTTTCCGCCAGGCGGCGCAGTATGGAATCCAGAATATCCGCATAACGGCCGTAAGAATAGTTTTTGTCCTTTTCCGGCCCATAGCGCACCACATAATCCAGATGCCCGTATACGTCGAAATCGCTGAATGCTGTTAAGTTGTCCAGGATCGACTGAAAATATTCGCGGTACGCCTCTTCTTCTTTTCTTCCTTCATAAAACCCGGGATAATAAGGATCCCTTTTATTGCATATGTGGGAAGACGCGATGATAAAATCGAAATCATACTTTTCCGTATATGCTTTTAGCTTTCCGGCAATGTGCGGCTGCACGCCCAGCTCTACACCGAAATTCAGCCCGATCCTTCCTCCATATTTTTCCCTGCATCGGTCAATTCCCATCTGGTAGGCATCCGTATCCAGTTCAAAACATCCCCATTCCTCAGCCGATGCATAAGGAAAATCCATATCCATATGCTCCGTAAAGCACAGCGTTTCCATTCCCATCGCTATCGCCCTTTCCACCATGCTTTCCATAGGGCTTTCCGAATCCCCGGAATACGAAGTATGTAAATGGCTGTCAGCCAAAATCATCATATCGGATTCTCCCTTCTTTTGATCGTCCCTCCGCCAAGCACACAGCCCTCTTCATAAAATACCACCGCCTGGCCCGGAGTCACCGCCCTTACCGGCTCTTCAAAAGTACATTTTATTTCATCTTCCCCCGTTTTTTCAATCATGCCGAACGCCCCTTTATGCCCATAACGTATTTTTGCCGTCACCCGCTTTGGGGATTTTAGTTCTTCCATCCCCATGTAGTTGATCCTGTTACAAAACAGTTCTGTTGAAAAAACATCCTCGTTTTCCCCGACCACCACTTCATTCGTCTCCGGCCGTATCTGCGTTACGAACACAGGATGCCCCATAGCCAGGCGCAATCCCTTTCTCTGCCCTATCGTATAGTGAGTAATCCCTTCATGCTCTGCCAGCACTTCGCCGGAAGAGGTGATAAAATTCCCAGGCCCCGGCACCCGCCCTTTTGCCTGGCGGTCTATGAAAGCCGCGTAATCGTTATCCGGGACAAAGCATATTTCCTGACTGTCCGGCTTATGCGCTACAGGAAGCCCTTCGCGCACTGCTATTTCCCTGATTTCCTCTTTTGTATAGTCCCCGATCGGCATCAGGGTATGTGCCAGCTGGTACTGGGTCAGCCCATAGAGGGCATATGTCTGGTCCTTTCGATCCGCTGCCGAATGGCAGACGGCATATCTGCCGGTGGAAAGCTGCCTGATTCTGGCATAATGCCCGGTGGCGATATAATCCGCACCGATGGCAAGGCTTCTTTGCAGCAAGGATTCCCACTTCACATACCGATTGCATGCGATGCATGGGTTCGGCGTCCTTCCCTGGAGATACTCTTCCACAAAATAATCCATCACCTTTTCTTTGAATTCTTTCTTAAAATTCATGACATAATACGGTATCTGCAAATACCCGGCAACCCTTCTGGCATCCTCAACAGCCGAAAGTCCGCAGCATCCTCCCTTCTCTTCCACCGCATCCGGCTCTTCCTCCTGCCAGATCTGCATCGTCACGCCGATGACTTCATATCCCTGTTCCTTTAATAAATAAGCGGCAACGGAGGAATCCACTCCCCCCGACATGCCCACTACCACTTTTCTCTTCACTCTATTTTTTCTCCGTTTCCCCGTCGCTTCCTTTGACCACCCGCCAGCATTCCAACAATTTTTCCATGGAAAACGCGGCGTTTGCAGGGCTGGTGGACGGCAGGCGGATAATCTCCTTTTTTGCCCTGTCCTTGCAGAACTTATCATAGAGCCGACATGCTTTATCGCCGTTCCCATAGATTTTTTCGATGCGGCTGACCGCCAAAAGCCCTGCGATATCATTGGCCTCCACGTTTCTGATCGAGCTGTCGCTGGAGCCTTCGATATCGCAGGAACTGATCACGTCCCATATGGCGATGCCATGCTTTAACAGCATCGCCTTTTTCTCTTCTACCGTAACCGGCAGTTCTTCTTCCAGCAGCGCTGCCAGCAATTTCCAGAACCGATTCTGCGGATGTCCGTAATAAAAAGCATTTTCCCTGGATTTCACCGAAGGAAATGTTCCAAGGACTAATATCCTTGATTTTTCATCATAAACCGGTTCAAATGTATGTGTCACGCGCATTTTAATATTCTTCCCCGCTCTCTTCTTCATGGATATCCGATTTCGGCTGTGCCAGCCCTTCGATCTGAATGCCGTTTTTCTGGGCATAATCCCATAGCGCCGCATGGATAGCCTCTTCTGCCAGCAGGGAACAATGCACCTTTACCGGCGGCAGGCCGTCGAGCGCCTCCATGACCGCCTGATTCGTCACTTTCATCGCCTCTTCGATGCTTTTCCCCTTTACCAGCTCCGTCGCCATACTGCTTGTCGCCACAGCGGCTCCGCATCCGAAAGTTTTAAACTTGCAATCCTGAATAATCCCCTCCTCATCAATATCCAGATAAATACGCATGATATCGCCGCACTTTGCGTTTCCTACCGTGCCGATGCCGCTGGCGTTCTCGATTTCACCAACATTCCTGGGATTTTCAAAATGATCCATTACTTTATCGCTATACATGGCTCCTACCTCTTTTCTTTATGCTTGCTTTTTAAAATCCTCATACAAAGGCGACATATTGCGCAGCCTTTCCACGATCTCCTTTATGGCTTCCACCGTTCGGTCCATCTCTTCCAGGGTATTCTCCCAGCTCACCGTAAGCCGTAAAGATCCATGGGCTATTTCATGGGGAAGGCCGATGGCCAGCAGCACATGGGAAGGATCCAAAGACCCTGAAGTGCATGCGGAACCGCTGGAAGCGCAGATTCCTTTCCGGTCCAGGCTGATCAGCAGGGATTCCCCTTCAATAAAACGGAAGCTAAAGTTTACGTTATTGGAAAGCCGCTGCCCGGCATCGCCATTCAGCCGGCAGTAAGGAACCTCCTTCCCAATCCTTTCAATCAGGTAGTCCCTGAGTTCTGTTTCCTTCCTGCTCCTTTCGTCCATATGGGAAAAAGCAAGCCGCGCCGCCTCTCCCAGCCCTATAATGCCCGGTACGTTTTCCGTACCCGCCCGTCTTCCGCGTTCCTGCTGTCCGCCGTGAAGGAAGGAACGTATCTTTACGCCGGTACGGATATAAAGGAAGCCGGTTCCTTTCGGCCCATGGAATTTATGGCCGCTGGCGCTGAGCATATCAATGTTCATCTCATCCACCTGGATCGGCAAGTGGGCATAAGCCTGCACCGCGTCCGTATGGAAAAGTATGCCCCGTTCTTTCGCCAGCGCGCCGATTTCTTTGATCGGCTGTATGGTTCCTATCTCATTATTGGCAAACATCACCGAAATTAATATCGTATCCGGCCGGATCGCCGCCCTTAGTTCCTCCATTTTCAAAATGCCGTTTTCATCCACGCCGACATATGTCACTTCATACCCCCGCTTTTCCAAATATTGACAGGTATGAAGAACGGCATGATGCTCCACGGCCGATGTTATAATATGCTTCCCCTTCTCCCCATACGCTTCCGCTGCGGCCACCAGCGCCCAGTTATCGGACTCGGAGCCTCCGCCGGTAAAATAGATCTCGTTGCTCTTTGCCCCTAAAGTAGACGCGATCAGCTCCCGCATTTCCGCTACCGCCTTCCTTGCCGATGCCCCAAGGAAATAAATGCTGCTGGGATTCCCATAAAAATCCGTAAAATAGGGAAGCATCGCTTCCACTGCTTCCGGCGCCGTTTTCGTCGTCGCCGCATTATCTAAATAAATGAACTCTCCCATTTTATATGCTCAATCCTTTCTTTTTTCAATTCCTAGTAAACCACTACGAATTAAGTGTTTTCACTATACCACTCCTCCCCTGTTCTGTCAATAAAACGGACTGCATATATTTATAAACAAATTCCTCATACAGGTTATGCATGAAGAAAAATAATCCTCTTATTACTGGCACCATCATTCTCACAATTACTGGATTTGCCAGCCGTTTTATCGGCTTTTTTTACCGTATTTTTTTATCCCGCGTCTTCGGTGCCGAAGGCATGGGCCTTTATCAGCTCACTTCCCCGGTACTCGCCCTCACATTTTCTGTCACCGTATCCGGCATGCAGACCGCCATATCAAAATACGTGGCAAGCGAAACAACGACCCGTGATTACCGTTCTTCTTTCCGCACGCTGTTTACCGGCTTTAGCATCTCCATGCTCCTGTCCGCCGTCTGCGCTGCCTATATATACACTTTTTCCGATATGATCGCCGGAAAACTGCTTTTCGAGCCAAGAACTGCCCCGCTCCTGCGGATCATCTCCCTCTCCATCCCGATGGCAACGGTTCATTCCTGCATTAACGGCTATTTTTACGGTATTCGCAAGACTGCCGTTCCATCCCTCACCCAGCTTGCGGAACAGATCGTACGCGTGGGCAGCGTTTATTTTATTTATGCCATATACCATGCGAAAGGCTATTCCCCCACCATCAGCTTCGCCGTTGTCGGCCTGGTTATCGGGGAAGGGGCATCCATGCTCGTGTCCCTCATCGCTATTTACTGCCGCTTTTATTCCCTGAGCATGTCCCAACATCTGGCTTCCAGGCATTCGGCATCCAGACATCTGGTTCCCCAGATCCATATGCCCGTTTTCTCTTTTCGCCAACATGCCGGGAAACTGCTCTCCCTGGCAGTTCCTTTGTCCTTAAACCGCACCCTGATCAATTTCCTGCAGAGCATTGAAGCGATCTACATCCCCCAATGCCTGATGCGTTACGGCTACGATAATGCCAAAGCATTAAGCGTATACGGCGTGCTGACAGGAATGGCCCTCCCGCTGATCCTGTTTCCTTCCGCCATTACCAATTCCATTTCCGTCCTCCTCCTTCCCATCGTCTCGGAAGCGGATTCCACGGGAAACCACGGGACAATCCGCAAAGCGGTGCGTAAATCCATCCAATACTGCCTGCTGCTCGGCTTTCTCTGCACCGCCCTCTTCCTCTGCTTCGGAAGGCTGGCTGGCATGCTCCTATACCAAAATGCCCTTGCCGGCAGCTTCATCCTCACGCTCAGCTTCATCTGCCCCTTCCTATACATCGCCAGCACCTTGAACAGCATCTTAAACGGCCTTGGAAAAACGATCCAGACTTTCACTTTCAGCATGTTAAGCCTCCTGTTCCGTCTGCTGTTCGTCTTTTACGCCATTCCTCTTTTCGGCATCCAAGGCTACCTCTGGGGCCTCCTCGCCAGCCAGCTCTTACAGACGCTGCTTTGCATACTAGCCGTCAGGAAATACTTGAAATAGCGGATTTGCTATGTGGATATTGGCAGATAGATAAAGGGAATCAGGGAAATCAAAGAAAATAATTTTGGCAGAGCGCATCGCGCCGGGAAATGCCAGAAGAGGGGCGGCGGTCAGGGAGGGAAGGGGGCTGGCAGGGAATGCTGTTTTTGCTGTTGCGTACAAGCAGCCATTTTACTTATGAAATGGTGAACATCCCAGGGTGACATTGCCATGGATGGCAATGTCAGGAAACATCGGACAGGATGTCCGTCGTTTCCGACCCGGTCGGCTTGATATCATATGCCCATTTCATTAGTAAAATCTGCTTGGAAGCTCCAGCAAAAACAGCATTCCCTGCCAGCCCCCTTCCCTCCCTGACCGCCGCCCCCCTTCTGGCATTTCCCGGCGCGATGCGCTCTGCCAAAATTATTTTCTTTGATTTCCATATCCTCACCCTTGCATACCGCCTTTCGATGGATTATAATGGGGTGGTTGTAAAATACACAATGGAGGTATACATCCATGTCTTTTGAATTTATAAAAAAACTTCCCACGCCGGACGAAATCAGGAAGCAGTTTCCGGTGCCGGAGAAACTGGCTGTTTTAAAACAGGAAAGGGATGCCGAAATACGGGCAGTCCTTACTGGGAAAAGCGATAAATTCCTTGTCATCATCGGCCCCTGTTCTGCGGATAATGAAGATGCCGTCTGCGATTATGTCACCCGGCTGGCCAAAGTGCATGAACAGGTCAAAGACAAGCTTATCCTGATTCCCAGAATTTATACGAACAAGCCGCGCACGACCGGGGAGGGTTATAAGGGCATTGTCCATCAGCCAAACCCTGAAAAAAAGCCCGACTTTCTTGCGGGGCTGATCGCCATGCGTAAAATGCAGATACGCGCCATTGATGAATCCGGCCTGACAGCGGCAGATGAAATGCTGTATCCCGAAAACTGGCGTTATGTCTCCGACATTCTTTCTTATGTAGCAATCGGCGCACGTTCCGTGGAGGATCAGCAGCACCGGCTGACTGTCAGCGGCTTCGATGTCCCTGCCGGAATGAAAAACCCGACCAGCGGCGATTTTTCCATTATGCTGAATTCCGTTTATGCTGCCCAGCACCCGCATTCTTTCATTTACAGAGGATGGGAAGTGAAAACTACGGGCAATGACTTGACGCACACTGTTTTGAGGGGGTCGGTCAATAAATATGGAAGAAGCCTTCCCAATTACCATTACGAAGATTTGAACACACTCCTTTCCCTCTACGCGGAAAGGGATTTGAAAAATCCTGCCTGCATTATCGACGCTAACCATAACAACTCCAACAAGCAGTTTAAGCAGCAGATACGTATTGTAAAAGAAGTTATGCATAGCAGAAAGCTGAGTCCGGATATCCATCATCTGGTGAAAGGAGTCATGGTGGAAAGTTATATCGAAGAGGGCTGCCAGAAGATCGGCGAGGGCATCTATGGTAAATCGATCACCGACCCATGCCTTGGCTGGGAAGATTCCAAACGCCTTATCTATGATCTTGCGGAAAACATATAAAATACATTAAAATATCTTTAAAAAGGCGGAAAGCAGCATCGGATTGATATAGCTTTCTATCGCGCTGCCGACCATAACCGCTCCAAGAATCAGCAATAATTGCGCGGCCTTTCTCATCAAATACTGTTTTTTCGTACCATAACGGAGATCGGCCGCCCTTTCTGGATGATATAGCGCCATGCTCAACTGGTAGCACCAGTTCATCAGCATGACACAAGCCGGAACCAAAAGCAGATACTGCGGTAAAATACCGGCCGCAATTAATGCAATTCCTTTTAATCCATAGCGGATCGATGCCACAGATAAAAAAACTCCTGCCATCGCCCCCATCCACAGGGCAAAAAAGGACACTGCGTAAATGCCGATATAAGTCGTAGCAAGAATGCACAAAAGAAAAACCATTCCTATCCTTTCTTTCAGTACATATAAAAAGAAAGCCCCCCCATCCACTTCCAAATATCTCAACCGACTTAGGGAAGCCGCGTTCAAAAGCTCCATATCCTGTAAGAATAGATTTTTCCATATATTCATTGCGAAAACGCCAACTAAAAAGCCTCCCAAAAATAAATACAGCCAGCTAATATGCCGGCTGTCTGTTCGATATATCTGGTGCATTCTTTTTCTCCCCGACGCCCTGACATTTATATAATATATGTCCATTGCCGGCGATACATACTTCATGCATTCATATTCTTAACAGTATTTGTCCTTATAGGACATAATGGCAGAAACCGTTTTGGAATCCTCGATTTTTCCTTCCAGAATCATTTTCGTCAGTTCCTCCACAGAATAAGCCTCTACGTGGATGAATTCATCCTCATCCAGATGCTGTTTAGTCTTAACCAAGTTTCTTGCCGTATAGATATCTATTTTTTCGTTGCAGAAAGCTACCGTAGTGCGGATGGTAATCAGCCACTCCAGTTCATCGGAACGGTATCCTGTTTCTTCTTCCAGCTCCCGTGCCGCCGCATCCCTTGTCGGCTCATCCGCTCCGTTCAGGCCGCCCGCCGGGATTTCCAGCGTGTATCTGTCCAAAGCGTTGCGGTATTGGCGCACCATTAACAGCTTTCCATCCTCCCTGACAGGAACTACCGCCGCCGCGCCTTTATGCCCGATGAAATCCCATTCCACTACATTTCCATTGGGAACCTGAACCGTATCCTTATAAAAATCAACGATTGCCCCATGATAAACCAGTTTCCGATCCAGTCTCTTAAATTCCTCCGCCATTTTTTACCTCATTCCACTTAAAAGTTTTTCCACGCTTACTAACTTCACGCAAAGCACAAACAAATCAGCCGCCGCTTCCAGCTCCTCCTGCGTCGGAAAAGTAGGCGCGATACGGATATTGCTGTCCTTCGGATCCTTCCCATACGGAAATGTTGCTCCCGCCCCGGTCAGCACAACTCCTGCCTCCTTGCATTTTGCCACGATTTCTTTCGCGCAGCCTTCCATAGATTCAAAAGAAATAAAATAACCCCCTTTGGGCTCCGTCCATTCCGCAATGTCCAGTCCGCCGAGTTCCGAGTTCAACACTTTTAATACAGCTTCGAACTTCGGACGCAAGATCTGGGAATGCTTTCTCATATGCTCCTTCAATCCGTCCAGATCCTTAAAAAACCTGACATGGCGCAGCATATTTATTTTATCATATCCTATTGTCTGCACGGTCATGGATTTTAATATCTCATCCACGTTCGCTTTGGATGCCGCCACCGCAGCAACGCCGCCGCCCGGAAAACTTACTTTCGAAGTAGAAACAAACTCATATACCATATCCGCATTTCCCGCTTTTTCGCATTCCGACAGGATATCCAGAATCTCATCCTGCTCATCCTCATACAGATGATGAATCGCATATGCATTATCCCAAAAAATTCTGAAGTCCTTCGCCGCCGGTTTTAATGCCGCAAACCGCCTTACTGTCTCATCCGAATAGGAGAACCCCTGGGGATTGGAATATTTCGGCACGCACCATATCCCTTTTATGGCCTCATCCGTGCTTACCAATTCCTCCACCATATCCATATCCGGGCCGTCTTCCCGCATGGGTATTGCTATCATCTCTATGCCAAAATGCTCCGTAATCTTAAAATGCCTGTCATACCCGGGTACCGGACACAAAAATTTCACCTTATCCAGTTTGCACCATGGCGTGTTGCCCAAAACGCCGTGGGACATGCACCTGGAAACGGCATCATACATAATCGCGAGGCTGGAATTTCCGCATACGATCACATGATCCGCATTAGCGGCCCCCATCATCTCCGCCATCATTTTTTTTGCTTCCGGAATGCCGTCTAAAAGACCATAATTCCTACAGTCTGTCCCAGCTTCCGTCTGGTAATCCGCAACAGACCCAAGAACATCCATAATGCCCATTTCCATATTCATCTGCGCTATCGAAGGCTTTCCCCTGGACATATCCAGTTTCAGTCCCTTTCCTTTTGCATCCTCATATTCTTTTAATAATTGGGTATGCAGTTGAAGTAATTCCTCTTTGCTCAATGCCTCATACGCTTTCATCTTCGACCATGCTCCTTTGAAAATACTTTTGGGATTATCGTATACAATCATACACTTCGTATATTCTACTACAAGGTTTCCGATAGCACAAGGACTTTTTTCAACTATTTTTCCTTAAAATATAAATAAGGAAAGTCTTGAAAACCTTACATTCCCAATACTTTCCTTATCTCTTCTTAATTATACTGCCTTGCTTGGCTGCCTACTTGGCATAATCAATAACTCTCGATTCCCTGATAACATTTACTTTAATCTGGCCCGGATATTCCAATTCAGCTTCAATCTGTTTGGAAATGTCTCTCGCCAGCAATACCATATCTGCATCGGTAATCTGTTCTGGAACTACCATTACACGAATCTCTCTACCCGCCTGTATAGCAAAAGATTTATCAACGCCTTTAAAATTATTTGTAATATCCTCTAATTGTTTTAATCTGCTTGTATATGTCTCTAATGTTTCCCTTCTCGCACCTGGCCTTGCCGCCGAAATGGTATCTGCAGCTTGTACAAGGCACGCGATCAAAGAATGGGGTTCTACATCGCCATGGTGCGATTCCACCGCATTAATGACTGTCGCTGACTCCTTGTACTTCCTGCAAAGGTCAACGCCCAGCTGAATATGGGAGCCTTCCATTTCATGGTCTACCGCTTTTCCTATATCGTGGAGCAATCCTGCACGCTTTGCCATTCTCACATCCAGTCCCATTTCTGCCGCCAGCAAGCCGGAGAGCTGGGCAACTTCAATCGAATGTTTCAAAGCGTTCTGACCATAACTGGTTCTGAACTTCATCTTTCCAAGTAATTTGACAAGCTCCGGGTGAATGCCATGCACGCCGACTTCCAATGTAGCCGCTTCACCTTCTTCTTTGATCATTACTTCGACTTCCCTCTGCGCTTTTTCCACCATTTCTTCAATTCTTGCCGGATGGATACGCCCATCCACAATCAATTTTTCAAGCGCAATTCTCGCAACCTCGCGGCGGATCGGATCGAAACCGGATAAAATAACGGCTTCCGGCGTATCATCAATAATGAGGTCCACGCCTGTCATCGTTTCGAGAGTTCTGATATTTCTTCCCTCCCTGCCTATGATCCGTCCTTTCATCTCATCGTTCGGAAGCTGTACCACAGATATCGTCGTCTCAGATACGTGGTCGGCCGCGCATTTCTGTATCGCGGAAACCACATATTCTTTCGCTTTCTTATCCGCCTCTTCCTTTGCTCTGCTTTCCATTTCTTTAATCATTACAGCAGATTCATGTTTTACTTCGTCTTCCACAATTTTTAACAAATAATCTTTTGCCTGATCGGAGGTTAATCCTGAGATTCGTTCCAGTTCCTGTAATCTCTGTTCGTTGAGTTTCGCGACTTCTTCCCGTAATTTAGCAAGATTTTCTTCTTTTGATGCCAAGCTTGCTTCTTTCTTCTCAATAGCTTCTGCCTTTTTATCGATGTTTTCTTCCTTCTGCTGAACCCTGCGCTCATAACGCTGCGCTTCGGCCCTCCGCTCTTTGATCTCCTTGTCCAATTCGTTCTTGGTACGAATGGATTCTTCTTTGACCTCGAGCAATGATTCCCGCTTCTTTGTCTCAGCAGTTTTCAGTGCCTCATCGATGATCTCCCTCGCTTTATCCTCCGCATTGCCGATCTTGGATTCCACGACTTTCTTGCGATAGGATGAAGCTACTGCGGCAGATACTGGTATCGAGATAATCAGAGTCACGATTACCGCTATTACAACATCCATGTACAGGAGCACCTCCTTATTTAGTTTTCATTGTACTATTATCTATTATAGAATGTAATACAAGCGATTTTACAACAGTTAAATTTTAAACTTAAATTGATGTTATGTCAAGTAAAAGTACTCTTCTTATTATGTCCATATGAAATCCTTTTCTATATAAAAATGCCGACATCTTCTGTTTTTCTTTATTTCCGGCATGATTCGGATCAAAATTTTTTTTCTCAAGGAATTTTTGGGCTGCCAAAAATTCATCCGGCCCTTCCCCCTCCTCTGTCAGCCGCTCCATGATTTCCTGTATGATTTTCCTGTCGATTCCCTTCCTGCACAAATCCAATTCCATCTTCTTCCGGCTCCTGTCTGCCATATGGCAGGAAATAAAGTCTTCCGCATACTTCCTGTCATCGATATATCCATAAGACTTCACATAGGCAATCGCCTCCTCAACCGCATCTTCCCTATATTCTCCCTGGACAAGCTTATCTCTCAGCTGTTTCTCGGTATATGCCCGGCTCTTTAAAAGATTCATGCATCGAAGCTTCGCCCTCTTAGGCAGTACCGTTTCCGTAATCTCCAAGTATTCCCCTTCTTCAATCTCTCTTCCTTCTTCTATCCCATAAAGACGCAGTTCGCCTTTGTATAACACAAAGGCGAACTCATGGTCTATAAATACTTTGGCTTTTTTATGATTGATCTCCTCGATCCCTGTTACTGTCATTCCTCTCCCCGTTTCTGCGCCGCCGTCCTCGTTGCCCGTTTCTTTTCCTCAGGAGCCGCCGGCTCCTTGGCTTCAGGCATCTTCGTTTCCGCCGCTTCCGCATCCTTTTCCAGCCCAAAATGGCTCCTTACCTTATGTTCTATTTCTTTGCATATCTCTGGATTGTCCTTCAAATACTGTTTCGCATTCTCCCGTCCCTGGCCGATCTTATTTCCTCCATATGCATACCATGCGCCGCTTTTATTGATAATGCCGTTTTCGGCTGCCAAATCCAAAATATCCCCTACTGCCGAGATCCCTTCCCCGAACATAATATCGAATTCCGCTTCTTTAAAGGGAGGCGCGATCTTATTTTTCACCACTTTTACTCTCGTCCTGTTTCCGATCACTTCCCCGCTCTGCTTCAATGACTCTATTCTCCTTACATCCAGCCGCACAGAGGAATAAAACTTTAACGCGCGTCCTCCTGTGGTCGTCTCCGGATTTCCGAACATAACTCCTACCTTTTCACGCAGCTGGTTAATAAATACTACCGTACAATTGGATTTGCTGATCACTGCTGTAAGTTTCCGCAGCGCCTGGGACATCAGGCGGGCATGAAGTCCTACATGGCTGTCCCCCATATCTCCGTCAATCTCTGCCTTCGGCACCAATGCGGCAACCGAATCCACTACCACAATATCGACCGCACCGGAACGCACCATGGTTTCTGTAATTTCCAAAGCCTGTTCACCGTTATCGGGCTGGGATATATATAAGTTATCCACGTCCACCCCTATATTCTTTGCATACACCGGATCTAGAGCATGCTCGGCATCAATAAATCCAGCAATTCCTCCCTTTTTCTGCACTTCTGCAATCATATGCAGGGTTACTGTCGTCTTACCGCTGGATTCCGGCCCGTAAATCTCAATGATTCTGCCCTTAGGAATACCGCCCAGTCCCAGTGCCAGATCCAAGCTTAAGGATCCCGTCGGTATCGTCTCCACATTCATCTGCGCGCTCGGATCGCCCAGTTTCATGACAGCGCCTTTCCCATATTGCTTCTCTATATGTACCAGCGCCGCGTCCAATGCTTTTAATTTTTCTTCTCTTTCCATCTGTTATCTTTCTCCTTGTCTTTTTCTTTTTACTTCAAACATATATTTGGGCTAACACGTATCTATTACATGTCCGACTGCAAATCCAAGAACATTTGTTCTTTCTTATGCTAAAACAAACGTTCGGTTTTGTCAATCATTTTTCATAAATATATCGTATATTATGATCATAACATAGGATAAGTCCCATAAACATCCCTTGCATATTCATTTTGGTTATTTTTTGTGGAAATTAGGCGATATGCCTGAAGCCTGAAAGAAAAGCAAAGAATGCTCTTGTTTCCTCACGAATATTTTTTTCTAATATAGCATATTCCATAGAAAATAACAAGAAAAAACAGCACAAAACCACGAGAATCAATTTTTGCAGACGGCATGGCGCAACGGAAGAGAAAATCCTGCCCCATGCCACGCAAAATGATTCAGCTATTATATTACATGGAAGTCAATACTTCTGAAGATACTTTTCATAATCCTGATACGTCACCGTTACATAATATTCCCCCATATTCAGCCCCACTTCCATTCCAAGGGGTGTATAAAAAAGGATGGAAGTTCCGCCGCTTGTGAGATAATGAACAATTTCCTGGTCTGTCATAGAGTCAAGATCACTCACTGACCCGTTCTGCTGTCTGCACCTTTTACGGAAATCTACGGCAAATTCATCATCAATATCCATAATGCTGCTATTATCCAACACCACTCCGTTCTCCATATCGATGTTCAGGCAGTACAAACCATAATCCGTCCAATAGTCCGTATATATCATTTCGCAGAATACCACGCTCATCACTTCCGGATCCATAAACGTGACAAAACCTTCCGAATATACCAGAAAACTTTCCTCCGGCATCATATATTTGGAATATTCCGCATAATATTCCTCAAAATATTCCGTCTCATCATCTATCATATCATTAATGACCTCCAGATTCGGAACATTTCCTTCGATTACGGGATAGTCCACCGCAATTGTCACTTTATCGCTGTTTCCCTCATATTCATAATTTTTCCATTCGATGGAATAATTCAGGTCCGTACGGATGGCATCGGCAATTTCACCATAATATTCCCCGGCCCCCTCTGTTCCAGGCAAGGGAATTTCCCCATACTTATCCCCCAAACCTTTTTTCGGCGTTTCCTCCCCAAAATAGGTTCTTTTTTCTCCATCCGCGGCAGCATTTGCCACGGCATCCGCTGTACGTTCAGTCGGTCGCCCCGCTTTCCATAAAGAAACCGTCACAAGGCCAAAAACCGCTATAAGAAAGGCAATGGCTAATGCCGCAACCGCTGTCAATGATATAACGACCAAAACAGTCTGCCCTGATTTCTGCCTGTTCGGACAGTTCCGGCACCGACATGCACCATCTTCGATGTATTGATAGCCATAGCCTGCCCCGGCTTCCTGTCCCGGCTTCGGTTTTTTCTCATATTCATGCCTTTCCGAACCGCCAGGTACTTTGGAAAAACGAGGAACCTCCGAAAACTCCGGCTCCTCTGTAATCCTTGCTTTTCCTGAAACCCCCGCTTCCTTCGAGTCACCGGGTTCTCCCTCCCCCAGGGACTCTGGAATTTCCTTAAACGCTTCTTCCGCTGGAGGTTTCTCCAAAGGTTTCTGCTTTTCCATATAAACAGACGCATAATTAAAATAATGGGGTTCCGGCGAATCCTGGCCCGCCTCGTTCTCTTCCATCACCATCCTGCTAAAAATCCCGCCTTCAAATTTTCCATCGGTAGTCTGATCCTGTCTATCCATACCCACCCCCATACTGCCTAATCAGGCAACAGCTGTAAAACCCCTCCTAAAATGTAACCTCGCTATAGTATTCCAAAATACACTGCCGCATCAGAATTAACGCGGACGACACGGCCGTTTCCCTTATCTTTGCCCGGTTTCCTCTGAAATTATATTTCCTGACTTTTATTTTGCCGCATACACTGCATGCAATATAGACTAAACCAACCGGTTTTTCTTCCGTTCCTCCTCCAGGTCCCGCAATGCCAGTGATCGATACAGACACTTCTGCTCTGGATATTGTCGCAGCGCCCTTTGCCATCTCTCTGGCAACTTCTTCGCTGACCGCTCCCTTCTTTTCCAGCAATCCTTTTTTGATACCCAATATTCTTCTTTTTGCCTTATTGGAATACGTAATATATCCCGACTTATATACATCCGAAACCCCGGAAACATTGATGAGCCTTGCTGCCAGCATTCCTCCGGTACAAGACTCCACCGTGCTCACCGTAAGCTTATTGGCAACCAAAAGATCCACAACCGCTTTTTCCAAAGTAATATCCGCGTTCGTCGTATAAACACAGGGGCCGAATCGATTTTTCAGTTCCTTGACTACCGGCTTCACCAGTTTTTTCGCTTCTTTTTCGCCAGCCGCCTTTGCTGTAACCCGCAAATGCACTTCACAATTTTTTGCATAAGTGGCAATCGTCGGATTATCCTGGCTGTCAATCATATCCTTGATTAGCGTTTCTGCCTTGCTTTCCCCGACGCCGCAGACCTTTACCGTCTGTGAATAAATCACGCCGGAATCGCTGCCCGCAAGATAAGGCATAATGCTTTTTTCAAACATTGGAATCATTTCATTGGGCGGCCCCGGCAGAAGTATCACCTTTTTCTCCCCGTCTTCTATAATAACGCCCGGTGCCGTGCCGTTTTCGTTGTCTACTGCAACGGCCCCCTCCGGCATCATCGCCTGCTTCCAATTATTTTCCGTCAGCTCGATATTACGGCTGGCAAAATACTCTTCGATTCTTTTTTTAGACGGTATATGCATCAACAATTTACGGCCCATCACCTTTGCCGCAACCTCTTTCGTCAAATCATCCTCCGTAGGTCCCAGTCCACCCGACAAAATGACAATATCGGCTCGTTCCAGCGCCATCTTAAGCACGCCCTCCAGCCTTTCCCCATTGTCGCCTACCACGCTCTGGTAAAAGCAGGATAAACCCAGATCCGCACATTTTTCCGACAGATATGCCGCATTCGTATTTACAATGTTCCCAAGCAAAAGTTCCGTCCCAACCGATATTAATTCTACTGTCATAATCGTCCTCTTACCTTTTCCTGTCCGCTCTGTTGCCCCATCCGTTCCTATTATTTTGTTTCCTTCATAATTTCTTTATTTTTTACGAGGTAATCCAACAAAGATACCACCGTCAATATCAGCGCAATCCACATAACAATATCCGTAAGAAGATGCAGAACATCCAGATCGGCGATCATCAGGCAGATCATCACCATCTGGAAAGTTGTTTTAAATTTCCCCCAGTAACTGGCCGCGATCACCACGCCGTTATCCGATGCAATCAGCCGGAATCCGCTGATAATAAATTCCCTGGCAATAATGACGATCACTATCCAGGACGGGATCCTCCCCAGTTCCACCAGGCAGATCAGCGCCGAACATACCAGCAGCTTATCTGCAAGCGGATCCATAAACTTGCCAAAATTAGTGATCAGATTATATTTTCTGGCAATATGCCCGTCCAGCAAATCCGTCAGGCTCGCCGCTATAAACAAAGCAAGGGCTATCCATTTATCCGCCCCCCCTGTTATAGGAATCAGCATAAACAAAACAAAAAACGGAATCATCGCCACCCTTAGAATTGTCAGTTTATTCGGTAAATTCATCGCATATTTCTCCTATTAAATCATATTCATAAGAACCCGTAATCCGAACTTTTACAAAGTCGCCGCTCATAAGCTGTCTGTCCGTATGAATAAAAAGATATCCGTCTACATTGGGCGCATCCTTATAAGTCCTCGCCACATAAGCATCTTCGTCCGCAATCTTTCCTTCTATCATGGCATAGATGCTCTTCCCTTCCATTTTCTCCGCCGCCTCGTAAGCGATCTCCTGCTGGAGTTCCATAAGGGCGTTCCTTCGCTCTTCCTTTACGCTTTCCTCTATCTGGTCCGGCATCAGCGCCGCAGCGGTATCTTCCTCCGGCGAATATGCAAAAACCCCAAGACGGTCAAATTCCATCTCATCCACAAATTCCATCAAAATCTCATGGTCTTCTTCCGTCTCGCCGGGAAATCCCGTAATCAAAGTCGTCCGCAGACAAATATCGGGGATCTTTTCCCTCAATTTCTTTATGATGCCCCGAATCTGCGCACTGTCCGTTTTCCTTCCCATTCTCTTTAATACGCTGTCCGAGCCATGCTGCACCGGTATATCGAGATAGTGGCATATTTTTTCTTCCTGTCCCATTACCCGGATCAGGTCATCCGTAATCTCTTCCGGATAACAGTATAAAATACGTATCCAATAAAGCCCGGGGATTCTGCACAGCCTTGTCAGCAGCTCCGGGAGCTTTTTCTCTCCATACAAATCCATGCCATACAAGGTTGTCTCCTGGGCAACCAAGATCAGTTCCTTTACCCCTTCATCTGCCAAAGCCTCTGCCTCAGCCGCCAGCTCTTCCATAGGAACGCTCCGGTATCCTCCCCTTATTTTCGGTATAATGCAATAAGTGCAGTGTTTGTCGCAGCCTTCTGCAATCTTCAGATATGCATAATGCCCGCCGGTCGTCACAATTCTTTTTCTGTTTCCTGACGGCCTTCTGTCCAAAGGCATCAAAAGCTCCCTGCCTTTGCCCGCCATAACATCCTCTATTATTTCTGCAATCTTATCAATAGCAGAAGTGCCGACAACTGCATCCACTTCTGCGATCTCTTTTCTTATCTCCTTCTGATAGCGCTGTGCCAGGCAGCCGGTTACAATCAATGCTTTCAGTCGGCCCGTTTTTTTCAGTTCTGCCATTTCCAATATGGCATTCACGCTTTCTTCCTTCGCATCATTAATAAAACAACATGTATTGATAATGATAATTTCCGCCTCTGACTCATCGTCTGTAAAAGTATATCCTTTCTCTGCCAGCGTTCCCAGCATGACTTCCGAATCCACCAGATTCTTATCGCATCCAAGGGATACTAATAATATTTTCATCCCGGTACCCCCTGTCCGGCATATAGCCCGAAACTTTTACTATTCCTCATCCTGCTCCATACCGTCTTCTTCCAGGATGTTTCCATCCTCCGTCTCTTCTTCGCTTAATATCTTGATCTTTCCCTGATTTAACTCCTCTACTGCAACGGACAGAGGCTTTTTCCCTTTTCCGTCAACCATCGGTTCTTCCCCGGCAATGATCTGCCTCGCTCTTTTCGATGTCGCCATAACGATAGAATACCTGCTGTTGACTACAGGAGCTTCCCCCGGCTCAACCTCGCTGTTGACTACTTTCATTAAATCTGAATAAGATGGATGTAACATTATTTTTCTCCTTTCACCAGAACGTCCAGTTCCTGTCTCATATTTTCTATCCACTCTTCATTCCTGGCAACGGCGCTATGCGCCGCCCGGATGATGGAATGAAGCTCCCTGGTACACATCTCCAAATCATCGTTGACCACGATATAATCATAGCTCCCGATGCCCTTTGCTTCCTCCACGGCACGGTGGAGCCTCTTTTCGATTACTTCCTGCGTCTCCGTCCCCCTGCCGGCCAGACGTTTTTTTAACTGCTCCGCAGACGGAGGCATCACGAAAAGCAGCAGCGCGGATGGAAACTTTTTCTTTATTTTCAAGGCACCCTGTATTTCAATTTCCAAAATAACATCTTTGCCCATTCCAAGCTGTGTCTCTACATATTCCTTCGGCGTTCCATAATAATTGCCGCAATAGCAGGCATATTCGATCAGCCCGTCCTGCCCCGCTTTTTCTTCAAACGCCTCTTTCGATACAAAAAAATATTCCCTTCCCTCCTGTTCCCCATCCCTGGGCTGGCGGGTCGTCATGGAAATGGATAATGCATAATTATCATAAGTCTTTATCAGGTTCTTCATCAAGGTACCTTTCCCTGCCCCTGAAAATCCTGAAACAACCACTAAAATACCCTTACGCTTCATTTATTTCTCCGTTTTCCGTCTGTGCCCTGTTTGCAATTGTTTCCGGCAAAAGCGCGGACAACACTAGCTGGCTGTTCTCCATCACAAGCACCGACTTCGTTTTTCTCCCCTGGGTAGCGTCAATCGCCATCCCCGATTCCCTCGCATGCTGCACCATTCTCTTCACAGGCGCAGAATCGGGGCTGACCACTGCTATTATTTTTTCTGCGTTTACGATATTCCCAAAACCTATATGAATCAGCTTATTCATCGGACTAACCTTTTTCTTATTCTATATTCTGTATCTGCTCGCGTACTTTTTCTATCTCTGTCTTCAGCTCGATCGCCCGATTGGATATCTCCATATTATTCGTCTTGGAAAGAATCGTATTCGCCTCCCTGTTCATTTCCTGGGCAATAAAATCCAGCTTCCTGCCGATGCTTCCGCCGTCTATCAGCGTCTGCCTCGTCGTCTCTATATGGCTCCTTAAACGAACCAGTTCTTCGTCCACGCATATCTTATCCGCAAAAAGCGTTACTTCAAGCAAGAGGCGGCTTTCTTCTATCTGCGTATCTTCCAGCAGTTCGCGAACCCTCTCCCGCAGTTTATCCTTATATTCCTCCACAAGCTGCGGCGAACGTTCTTCAATAAAAGACAGATGTTCCAACATCCCGTCCAGTTTGGCAATCAAATCATTTTTCAGCGCTTCGCCTTCTTTCAGCCTCGTCTCCACAAATTTTTCAGCCGCCCCTTGGACAGCGCCGCACAGAGCTTTCCAGATCTCTTCCTCATCCACAGACTGCTCTTCCATCGTCAGCACTTCCGGATAACGGGACAGAGCCGAAACCCTGATATCATTATCAAGCCCGAAGTCTTCCGCCATCTTCTCCAAGTAGCCCATATACTCTGCCGCAAGCTCTTTATTATATTTCACGCATACATTGGATTCGGTAAAATCTTCATAGGCGATAAATACATCCACTTTGCCCCGCTGCATATATTTTTTCAGCTCTGCCCGAATAGCCGCCTCAAAAAAGTTAAGTTTTTTCGGCATCTTGATATTAACATCCAAATATCTGTGGTTTACCGACTTGATCTCTACCGTGATCTTGCGTTTTTCTTCCGACATTTCATTCCTGCCGAAGCCTGTCATACTTTTTATCATGATCTTCCGCCATCTCCAATCCATGCCCTTGCGTATTTCATATTATTATAGAATACCTCATCCTTTCAGTCAAGGATTGTTTAAATGCGGCTATGGAAAACCATTGAAAAACCATTGAAAATATTGTAGAATCATTAAGTTACAAGAACTGAATCATTGATTTCCATATAAAAAGAGGATACAACTATGGCATTTGACGGCGTAACGATCGCTGGTATCGTAAAAGAATTGAATGACAGCCTGACGGGAGGGCGCGTTTATAAAATCGCGCAGCCGGAAAGCGACGAACTGATGCTTACAATAAAAGTAAACGGCGGGCAGAAGCGTCTTTTTATCTCAGCCAGCGCTTCCCTGCCCTTGATCTACCTGACAGAAAACAACAAGCAAAGCCCCTTGACAGCTCCCGGCTTTTGCATGTTGCTTAGAAAGCATATCCAGAACGGACGTATCGTACGGATCTCCCAGCCCGGACTGGAACGAATCGTCCGAATCCAGGTCGAACATTTGAATGAAATGGGCGATCTTTGCAGCAAAAACCTGATCATCGAAATCATGGGAAAGCACAGCAATATTATTTTTACCGACGATAAAGATAGGATCATCGACAGCATCAAACATATTTCCAGCATGGTCAGCAGCGTCCGTGAAGTGCTGCCCGGCCGCTCTTATTTTATTCCGGAAACGCAGAAAAAGAAAGATGCGCTGAATACAGACAAGGAAGAATTTTTCCAGGCCATCCGCTCCGGCGGCCAGCCGGTTTATAAACTCCTTTATGGCTCTTATACCGGGCTTTCTCCCGTATTTGCCCAGGAACTCTGTTTCCGCGCCGGACTCGACGGGGATGCCTCCGCCGCTTCCCTTTCCGAAAGCGATGCACAAAAATTATACGATGTTTTCCAAAACGCCGTAACTCATATCCAAATCGGAGATTTTACTCCAAATATTGTTTATGAACACGGTTCTCCTGTGGAGTTTTCCGTTCTTCCGCTCACAATGTATCAGGACGAAGAACGGAAAAATGAGACTTCCGTCAGCTCTATGCTGGAACGGTATTACGCCCAGCGGAATTCCATCAGCAGAATCCGGCAGAAATCCGCCGATCTGCGCAGGATCGTGCAGACCGCCCTGGAACGCAATGTCAAAAAATACGACTTGCAGCTGCGGCAGATCAAAGATACGGAAAAAAGAGAAAAATACAGGGTTTATGGAGAACTTCTGAATACTTATGGATATCAGGCTTCCCCTGGGGACAAGTCGATCACTGCCAGAAATTATTACACGGACGAAGATATCGAAATTCCCCTGGATCCAACGATAACTCCGCTGGAAAACGCGAAAAAGTATTTTGAGAAATATAATAAAATGAAACGTACCTATGAAGCGTTATCCACCCTGACCCTTGAGGTAAAAGAGGAAATCGAACATCTGGAATCCATCAGCGCCTCTCTGGATATTGCCGCAGCCGAAGAAGATCTTGTACAGATCAGGGAAGAGCTTGTGCAGAGCGGCTATATCCGCCGGAAAGGCGGCGACAAAAAAATAAAAATTACCAGCCGCCCCTTCCACTATATCAGCAGCGACGGATATCACATTTATGTCGGAAAAAACAATTTCCAGAACGATGAGCTGACCTTCCGCTTTGCTTCCGGCAACGATTGGTGGTTCCATGCCAAAGGAATTCCCGGTTCCCATGTCATCGTCAAAACCAAAGGAGAACCTTTGCCTGACCGTACGTTTGAAGAAGCGGCAAAGCTGGCGGCTTATTATTCCAGGGCCAGAGGACAGGAAAAAGCGGAAATTGATTATACGGAAAAAAAGAATATTAAAAAACCGAACGGCGGAAAACCTGGCTTCGTCATTTACCATACGAACTATTCCATGGTAATGGATTCCGATATCAGCCGCCTTTGCCAGATCCAGGAACCATAAAAAATAATCACGCGTCACGGAGGAAAATATGTCAGTCCACACCATACAAAAACAGGATATCGAGATAAAAAGATTAACCAGCGAAGAGATTCTTGCCATTTATACTTCCCATGCCATCAGGCATTTCCCCAAAAACGAAAGGAAACCCGTTTCTTCCATCCGGCGGATGGCTGCGGAAGGAATTTATATTGGATACGGGCTTTATATGCGCCAAGATCCTGGCTGCCTGTTGGGATATGCATTTTTTACCCTTCTCCCGGACAAAGGCGGATGCCTTCTGGATTATTTCGCTGTCATGGAAGATTACCGCAGCTGCGGAATCGGCTCCCTTTTCCTGCAATATATAAAAGCTTCCTTTTTGGATATTCCGGGATTTCTGATCGAATCGGAAGATCCTGACTATGCAGGGAATTCTTCCGAATACGCCATCCGCTGCAAACGCCTGGCTTTTTATGAAAGAAACGGCGCGGTTTTCACCGGCCTGCGGGCATCCGTATTCGGCGTCCCCTACCGGCTTCTCTTTTTCCCGCTCCAGCACATGGAAAAATTTTTGCCGAAAGCAGCGCCGTCTGCAGAAATGGTCTCTTCCCATTTCTGCCATGTATATCAACGCATGGTCAGCCCGGAAGATTATGCATCGCAAGTACACCTTTCCTTTCCCGTGTACGCACCGGACACACCAGAAAAGGGCGCGTCCCGTTGAGACGCGCCTTCCATAGGTTCCTGATAAATTTCTTATAAAGTTCCGCTCTTAAACAGAGATTTTACATGGTCAATCTCTTCCTGCGTTGCCTTTGCCGCCGGCACATAATAAGATTTCTCCCTTGCGATCTGATACAGTTCTTCCTGCGACTGCTCACAGGCATTACGGAACTGTTTCAATGTCTGTTTCAATTCCTTGTTTTCTGTCTGCGCGATCATGCCGCCGTAACGAACCAATTCTCCGTTGATTCCCGCCAAAGTATCTGCCACCATCGTTTTTTCCTGCATATCTGTTCCCTCCTACTGCAAAAATTTCATCAACTGCTGCTTGTTATCCATTGCCGACCGTGCGCCTTTTTCAAAAAACTGCTTTACGCTGGAATCCGTCGCACACTCTGCATACTCCTTCATCTTGCAGTGGGTCGTATCGTATCCGCCAATCAAATGACGCAGGTTCTGTAAATCCAACTCTGATATATTAGCCATTTTCCATACCTCCTGATAAATAATAGTTTGCATTTCTATTATTTCCGGCAGACCCGATTTTATTCTCTTTTTTCAAATACGAATCAAAAATTTTTACAACTTATTGGAGTGCAGATATGGTTCTTTCCTATAGAATACCCAAATGCTCCAAAAGAATTTTTATTCCAAGAAAGACCAGGATAACGCCCCCGGCCAGCTCTGCTTTAGCTTTATATTTTGTACCGAACACATTCCCTATTTTTACGCCCGCCATAGAAAAGCAAAAGGTTACAACGCCGATAAAAGCTACTGCGGATAAAATATGGACTGACAAAAAAGCAAACGTTACTCCCACTGCCAGCGCATCGATACTGGTTGCCACAGCCAGGACGAACATCTCCCTGAAAGCCAGGGAATCGTCCGTTTTCTCCGCTTCTTTGCCGCAGGCCTCCCTTATCATATTAACCCCGATCAGCACAAGCAGGATAAAAGCGATCCAATGGTCGATAAAAACTATTTTTTCGCGGAACTGTATGCCTAACGTATAGCCTATGGCCGGCATCAACGCCTGAAAACCGCCGAACCAGGCTCCTACTATAGCTGCCTTCTTCCATGTCACCTTATGTATCGCAAGCCCTTTACATATCGATACGGCAAAAGCATCCATCGACAGCCCCACAGCTAAAGTAAAAAGTGTAAAAATGTCCATATCACGTCCTCCTTTGTTCCATGCTTTTCTGATAAAAAACATGCGTCCTTGCAGCGCAGTCACCTATAAGATGCAAAAAACTCATAGACACTGACGCTTCCACCAATGCCTATGAGTCTCATTCATTAAGGTAATACCAGATTTTCATCATTATGTTGATATTACCGCAGATATCTTCCCACTGCGAACTACTCCCTCATAGAAGTTTTTTTATTGTACAAAAAAATACATCATTTGTCAATCTTTTTTCTCTCTTATATCGGCTCTGCGGAAGCACATAGGAATCAATTTTTGCAGCCAGTATAGTGCGCATGGCAAGCCGAGGGGAATCAAAACTGCGGGCGGCCGGGAAACGGG
>CAJUHH010000025.1 GCA_910585965.1 uncultured Lachnospiraceae bacterium | reverse complement strand
CGCCTGTCCGGTCCCGCCATGAACCGAAAAACTTGCGCGATTGGATTTTTATGTCCTTGCCCTACTCATTTTCAGTAATTGAAAGCTGAAAATAGCCCGTAGCCAAATACTGTAGAAAATGGCTGTGGGCTATTTTTATCATTATATTTCATTAAGCATCTTCTATTGCAAGAAAATCACACCTGTCCACGGAGCTTGAACTGCTGGACGGATGTTTTCATTCTTTCTGCATGTCCATATAGTTCTCTGGCAGACATTGCGGACTTTTCTGCCGTGGAAGCGTTTGTCTGAACTACCTCCGATATCTGCTCCATGCCGAGGGTCAGCTGGCGCAGCGACTGGGCCTGCTGTAACGCTGAATCGGCGATCTGCTCCATCAAATCCGTTGATTTCCGCGCGCCCTGGACTCCTGCTGCCAGAGCCTCTGTCGTATCTGCCGATAACTCGGTTCCCTGCCGGATCAGCATAATGGAATTTTCAATCAGTTCCGTAATATTCTGCGCCGAATCCGAACTCTTATTTGCCAGGCTTTTTACTTCTTCCGCCACTACGGCAAAACCTTTGCCTGTCTCGCCGGCCCTGGCCGCTTCCACAGCCGCATTCAGTGCGAGCAGGTTGGTCTGGAAAGAAATATCCTCAATCGTTTTAATAATGCCGCCGATCTCTTGGGAAGCTTTGGAAATATCCTCCATAGCAAGCTTCAGATCCGCCATCTTCTCATTGCAGATATCCAGCTGCCTTGCCGCATCGGTCGAACAGCTTCTTGCATCTTCCGCATCCGCAGAAGTGCGGTCAACCTGGCCTGACAGTTCCTGAATGCTTGCGGACAATTCCTCTACCGCCGATGCCTGCTGGATTGCGCCTTCGGAAAGCACTTCCGCATCGGAAGCCATCGTTTTGGATTCCTTTGATACCTGCCCTGATATGTAGTTTATCTGGGAAAGGGCTTCATTAAGCGAATCCAGTATCTGGCTCATTGCTTTCTGGATTGGAACAAATTCCCCACGGTAGCTGCTGTCGATCGTCAGATCCATTTTCCCCTGCGCCATCTGGCTTAACTTGGAGTCAATGTCATGGATATATGTCTTTAATTCCCTTTTGGTTTCGTGGATAGATTCTACCAGCATCCCAATTTCCGAAGTATTGGACTGCAACGGGAATTCTGCGGAAAGATTCCCTTGGGAAATTTCCCCCATCTGGTTTTTCACGGCAATGACCGGCTTTAGAACCCTCTTTCTGATAAATACCATACTGATGATCTGCAAAATGCCTACGATAAGCAGCGCCGCAAATATAGTCGCGCTGATAAAGTCCGTTTTCTGCGTTAAATCATCCACTTTTTCTTTCGCCCTTGCATCCAATGTTGATAAAAACTGTTCTTTCAGGGAATTGATCTTGGCAATGGATGTGCTGTAATCTTCCCCATACACATAATTTATGGCCTCTTCCCGCTTTCCTGCCTGCACGTTTTCCATCGCCTGTTCTTCCAGGGGAACCAGTTCATTGGAAAGGGAGGACATAGCGTCTATCATTTCCTGTTCCTCCGGGGTGATGCCGATTTCCTGCATGGCGGCTACTCCCAGATCTCTGTTCTTCAGATTATTGATTTCATTCCAGTAATTATCATAATGCTCCTGCTTGCCTGTTGCCGCAAAAGCCCTTACCTCGTTCGTCAGATAAGCGGAACCGTTCATAAAGCGATTGGCATTGTATGTCAGTGCAAATCTTTCCTCGCTGGCCGCCCTCAGTTCCTTATTTGCATAACTATAGCTGAGTAAAGAAAGAACCATAAAAATAAGCGACAGAATGGATATTCCGTTTAAAATCAAGGTTATCAGGGATTGATTCATTGCCTTTTTCATCTTGCCCGCTCCTTCCAATGTCTATGGCAGTTTAAGGATATTCTTGTTTTATTGTACTAAAAAGAAATTGTAATAGCAATAGCATAATAGGAAAATGTCACAATTGCGGGGAAAGCTTTTCCTATTTTCTTTTCCTGCATAATTCTCGGCTTGTACAGTTGCCTTAATCTCCTTATCTTCTATCGCGTCTGCAATAGCTACACTTTTCGCAACTTGTTTATCATAAGTAAGTTCTTTGAAGAACTCACAATTTTGCTTGATCATAAATAAACAAGGGGTACACCGTTTCCGATATGCCCCTTGTTTGTTAACCACGCGTATTAGTTACCTATTCTTTTTTCAGCTTTTCTGCACTTTCCCGCGTTTCCAAAAGCCCGCGTAAATACTGCATTTCCTAGAACTTCCCTTCCTTCGCCGCTTCCTCGATCGAAACAGCCACAGCTACAGTCATACCAACCATCGGGTTGTTTCCTGCGCCGATCAGACCCATCATCTCCACATGAGCCGGTACGGAAGAAGAACCTGCAAACTGCGCGTCGGAATGCATACGGCCCATCGTATCCGTCATGCCGTAAGAAGCAGGACCTGCTGCCATATTATCCGGATGGAGCGTACGTCCTGTGCCGCCGCCGGAAGCAACAGAGAAATATTTCTTGCCCTGTTCGATACACTCTTTCTTATATGTACCCGCAACCGGATGCTGGAATCTCGTCGGGTTGGTGGAGTTGCCGGTGATGGAAACATCCACGCCTTCCTTGTGCATAATAGCAACGCCTTCGCATACGTCGTTAGCGCCGTAGCAGTTTACTTTTGCACGAAGACCTTCGGAATAAGATTTTCTGTAAACTTCTTTTACGGTATTAGTGTAAGGATCATATTCTGTCTCGACGAAAGTAAATCCGTTAATTCTGGAAATAACCTGGGCTGCGTCTTTTCCAAGGCCGTTCAGAATAACCCTTAAGGGTTTCTGACGAACTTTATTCGCTTTCTCAGCAATACCGATCGCTCCCTCTGCAGCTGCAAAGGATTCATGGCCTGCCAGGAAGCAGAAGCACTCTGTCTCTTCTTCCAGAAGCATTTTCCCGAGATTGCCATGTCCAAGCCCTACCTTGCGCGTATCCGCAACGGAACCCGGAATACAGAAAGCCTGAAGGCCTTCGCCGATCGCAGCAGCAGCATCCGCTGCTTTCCTGCAGTCTTTTTTAATCGCGATCGCAGCGCCTACGATATAAGCCCAGCATGCATTCTCAAAGCAGATAGGCTGGATGCCCTTCACCTGGTCATACACATTCAGGCCGGCATCCTTTGTAATTTTCTCCGCCTCTTCAAGCGAAGAGATTCCGTAGCTGTTCAACACGGAATTAATTTTATCAATTCTTCTTTCATATGATTCAAATAACGCCATCTTCCAAGTCCTCCTTATTCTTCTCTCGGATCAATAATCTTAACAGCATCTGCCACGCGGCCGTACTGGCCCTTAGCCTTCTCCCATGCTGTGTTCGGATCGTCGCCCTTTTTGATGAAATCTGTCATTTTGCCGAGGCTTACGAACTGATAGCCGATAATCTGGTCATCTGCATCCAATGCGATGCCGGTTACATATCCTTCAGCCATTTCAAGATAACGGGGACCTTTCTTCAACGTACCGTACATTGTACCAACCTGGCTTCTAAGCCCTTTGCCCAGATCTTCAAGGCCTGCGCCTACCGGAAGCCCGTCTTCTGAAAATGCGCTCTGGCTTCTTCCGTATACGATCTGCAAGAACAATTCCCTCATGGCAGTATTAATCGCATCGCATACCAAGTCTGTATTCAATGCTTCCATTACTGTTCTTCCGGGTAAAATCTCAGCCGCCATAGCTGCGGAATGTGTCATGCCGGAGCATCCGATCGTCTCAACCAGCGCTTCCTGGATGATGCCTTCCTTCACATTCAATGTCAGCTTGCAAGCGCCCTGCTGAGGTGCGCACCAGCCTATGCCGTGCGTTAAGCCGGAAATATCTTTGACTTCTTTGGCCTTCACCCATTTCGCTTCTTCCGGGATAGGCGCACAGCCGTGATTTACACCCTGTGCTACTGTACACATTTCTTCAACTTCCTTTGAATAAATCATGTGAAAACTCCTTTCAATATGTAACTTGTGAATTTTATCGGCGCCAATCGTCAGACTGGCGGCCTACGTGCGCATTCGCGCACTTTTTAACATAACCATAACCGCACTTCTTATTTTCGCATATTTTCTGCAAAAAATCCAGTATATTTTCAAATTATATTGCCAATTCCGCTATTTTTTTACCTTCTTGCGACGATCTCTCCCTCATTTTTATAAATACTGTTTTCCGGCACATACCCCCTGACGGAAGAGGTTGGATATATGCTGGCTCCTTTTCCAACTACCGTGCCCGGATTCAAAACGGAGTTGCACCCCACTTCCACATGATCCCCGAGCATCGCCCCGAATTTTTTAAGCCCTGTCTCCAGGCATTCTTCCCCGAATTTTACCGACACCAGCGTTTTATCGCTTTTCACGTTAGAAGTAATGGAACCGGCTCCCATATGGGCTTTATAACCAAGGATGCTGTCGCCCACGTAGTTATAATGCGGCACCTGGACTTTATTAAAAAGAATGACATTTTTCAGCTCTGTGGAGTTTCCTACCACCGCCCCTTTCCCGACGACCGCGCTTCCCCTGATAAAAGCACAATGGCGCACCTCGGCATCCTCATCAATAATAGCCGGCCCATGAATATAGGCGCTCGGAAAGACTGTCGCCGACTTAGCCACCCATATATCTTCCCCTCTTTTTTCATAGAGTTCTTCGGGAAGGCTTTTCCCCAGTTCCACGATAAAATCTTTGATTTTCGCCAATACCTCCCACGGATATTCTGCCCCTTCAAAGATCTTTGCCGCTATCGTTTCCGACAGCGAATACAAATGCTCCACTTTCCATTGTTCCATTTCCTTCTCCTCCCTCATCTACTTTTTATAATTTTGTGCTGCCTGGTCAAACTGCCGGAATAGAAAGCCCTGGTTTCCCATCTGCTTTACTATATTCGTCCGTCTGCTTACAAAATCATCCAGCTTTGCCATATACTCCTTTTCCGTAATACTTCCCTCCGCTACCAGCGTCAGCCCCTTTTCCCAGCTCGCCGTCAGCGCCGGGTCAAGCAAAGGCTTGATGGATCCGGCCACCACATCGTATATCATTTCCCCCATCAAGGTAGGCGTAATGATCTGCGTCTTTTTATTCAAATCCAAATATTTGATGTTGACCAGCTTTTTTAATATTTCGGCCCTTGTAGCGGAAGTGCCGATGCCGCTTCCCTTGATCTGGGCGCGGAGTTCCTCGTCCTCAATAAACTGTCCGGCGTTTTCCATCGTCAGTATCATCGTCCCGGAATTATAACGCTTAGGCGGCGATGTTTCCCCTTCCTTGATTTCCATTCCTTTTAAAGCAAAAACCATTCCTTTTTTCAGCTGCTGCACCATCGCGGCAAACGCGGGATCCCTGGTATCCGCCGCTCCGTTTTCCCCGTCCTCTTTTTCCTTTTCTTCCTTCTTTTTGGCAAAAGAAAAACTGGCTGCTTTTAAATACCCCTCTTCCTCCAGCACTTTAAAATTCGCAAAAAATTTTTCTTCCTTTATGCCGATCCGAAGGGATATCTTCCGATACACCGCTGCCGGATAGAAAATACACAAGAAGCGCCGGGCAATGATTTCATAAACCTTTGCCGCCGTCTGGTTCAGTCCGTTCAGGTTTCCGAGTCCCTGACCGGTAGGAATAATGGCATAGTGGTCCGTGATCTGTTTGTCGTTCACATATCTTGTTTTCGCAATATTCTTGTATGCCTGGCTCTGTAACACCTCGCCGGCAAGCGCCGCCGTCTGGGGATAATTTCTTAAGCCGCTTATATTCTTATAAATTTCCTTTGCCACCGCGCTGGATAATACCCTGGCATCGGTTCTCGGATAAGTCGTCATTTTCTTTTCATATAATTCCTGCACGATGCGCAGTGTTTCATCCGGGCTTATCTTAAAATATTTGGAGCAATCGTTTTGCAGTTCCGCCAGATTATATAAAAGCGGCGGGTTCTTTGTTTCCTTTTTCTTTTCCACCGCTTCCAACACAGGCAAAGGCTGCGGCTCCATCTGCAAGCAGGCGATCAGTTCTTCCGCCGTTTTCCTCTCTTTGAACCCGTTTTCTTTATATAACAGCGGCGAAGCATAATATTTCGTTCCTTCCACCGCTTTCCATTCGCAATCGAACTCTTTTTCTCCCGTTTCCACCCTTGCGGACACTTTGTAAAAAGGAGTCTTGACAAATTCCCTGATCTCCCTTTCCCTGTTCACTACCATTCCCAGCACGCAGGTCATGACCCGTCCTACCGAAATCACCGCCCGGTCCGTCTTCAGGTAGCTTTTAATGGAACCGCCGTATTTCAAGGTGAGGACACGGGAAAAATTAATTCCCATCAAATAATCCTCTTTGGCCCTCAGATAAGCGGCCGCGCCAAGGTTGTCATATTCTTCTAAGTCTTTGGCTTCGCGTATCCCTCTTAAGATTTCCTCTTCCGTCTGGGAGTCAATCCAGACGCGTTTCCGCTTTTTCCCTTTCACCCCTGCCTGGCGCTCCACCAGACGGTAAATATATTCTCCTTCCCGCCCGGAGTCCGTACATACATAGATTATCCCGACATCGGGGCGGTTTAAAAGCCCGCTTACGATTCCGAACTGTTTCTTTACGTTCTCTATTACTTCGTACTTGAATTCATCCGGAATAAAGGGAAGCGTGGTCAACGACCATCTTTTGTATTTTTCATCGTATGCTTCCGGATAACTCATCGTCACCAGATGCCCGACGCACCAAGTGATAACTGCCTCTTCGGATTCCATATAGCCGTCCCTGTTGCTCATATTCAATTTCAACGCTTTCGCAAATTCCCTGGCTACGCTCGGTTTTTCCGCTATATATAAATTCTTTCCCATTTCATGAAAGCCTTCCTCTACCCTGCCGCCTCTTTTAATAAATTCTCCACTTGTTCAGGCGGCATAGGCCTGCCCAGCAAATACCCCTGGATACTATCACATTTGATAGATTTTAAATATTCAAACTGCTCCTCTGTCTCCACGCCTTCTGCCACCGTTTCATAACCAAGCCTCTTCACCATATAAATGATGGACTCCGTAATAATTTTTGTATTATTATCTGAAATCACCGTATCGATAAATGACTTGTCAATCTTGAGCGTATCGATAGGAAGCCCTTTTAAATAGGACAAAGAAGAATATCCTGTCCCAAAATCATCCAAAGAAATCTTAAAGCCATGTTCTTTTAAAACATGCAGTTTATTCGCCACCTCTTCCAGATCATCGATCAGAACGCTCTCCGTTATTTCCAATTCCACTTCGGAAGGCGCTACCCGGTATTTTCCCAGCACTCCCATCAGACTGCCCACGAAATCCTTACGCTTATATTGAATCGCAGAAATATTCAATGCCAAAATCAAGGATGGATGGTATTTCTCCTTCCACCCGGAGAAAATACGAACGCTTTCTTCCATCACCCACGTCCCGATCGGTATGATCGTTCCATTTTTTTCTGCGATCGGGATAAAAATGGAAGGACTGATCATATTCCCCTCTTTATCTTTCCAGCGGATCAGCGCCTCCACTCCCCGCAGCCTCTTATTATCGGCCTGATACTGCGGCTGGAAAGCAATCGTAAAATTCCGCTGGAAAACAGCCTCTTTTAGCTTGTTTTCCATATCGATATCCTGCAGGAAATTTTTCAAGATTGCTTTATCAAAATATTGAATCGAACCTTTTCCTCTCGCCTTTCCCTTCAGCATCACGATTTCGGCGCAGTTTATAAGCTCCAAAGCATTTTTCGATGCCTCCGGATATGATGCCACCCCTATGCCCGCCGTAATGTAAAGCACCTGTCCGCCGCTCAGTACAAACGGCTTTTCCATCCGCTCCCCTATCTCCCGGTAAACTTGCGCTGTCTCTTCCGTCCCATGGGAGCCATAAAGGGCAAGGCAATAAATATCGCTGTTAAAATGCGATACGATAACATCTTTTCCGGCAAAAGAAGATAAATACTGTCCAAACTGCTGGACAACCTCATCCCCTATCACAATCCCCAGGCCGTCATTAATTCTGTGAAAATCATCGAGATCAATGAACATGACATCGACGGTCTTTCCTTCCTTTTCCGCTTTTTGTAAAAATCTTCCTAAAAGCTGCACAAAATAATTCCGGTTATATAGCCCTGTCAGCATGTCATAATATGCCAGATAGACTAATTCCTCATTCTGTCGCTTGAATTTCGTAATATCTTCAAAACGAAGGATTTTATCCCTCGGGCTGCCCTTCTTATCATATATGACTGCGGCTTCGCATTCCAGCCAGGTTCTTCCGTCCCGAAGGCGCACTGTCATATTTTCTTTTTGAATTCCTTTTTTTTCGGGAAATAAGAATTCTTTAAACTGCGGGACATATTCCTCTTCCACGCAATGACCGATTTTTTCAAGCTCCTCCGGCGTATGCAGTCCGACATCAAAAAATTTATTCCAGTTTCCTGCCGTTTTCACCGTTTTTTCCTTAAAATTATCATACAAAAATGCACTGTCCGACATATCATATATCATTTGGAACATTTTTTCGTCATTGCTCAATTCTTTGCCCGCTGTATTCAATAAATCCATTCTCAGCCGTCCTTCTCCATACGTCTCCCGACATTTATTTTTTCGTAATATATCCCTGTGCTGTCAGCAGTTCCGCACAAAGCACCGCGCCGCCGGCCGCTCCTCTGACCGTATTGTGGGAAAGCCCTACGAATTTCCAATCGTAAACACTGTCCTCCCTCAGCCGACCCACGCTGATGCCCATTCCCCGTTCATAATCCACATCCAGACTTACCTGGGGGCGGTTATCCTCTTCCAAATACTGGATAAACTGTTTGGGTGCGCTCGGCAGTTCCAGTTCCTGGGGAACTCCCCTGAACTGAATGAGCTTTGCAACCAATTCTTCCTTTGATGCCTTTTTCCTGAATTTCACGAAAACTGCGGCCGTGTGTCCGTTCAAAACCGGCACGCGGATGCATTGGCAGGTAATGACCGGAGTTGCCGCCGGCACAATTACTCCGTCCTTAATCTCTCCCCATATCCGCAGAGGTTCTTTTTCGCTTTTTTCCTCTTCCCCTCCAATATACGGAATAATATTCCCTTCCATCTCCGGCCAGTCCTGAAACGTCTTCCCTGCCCCGGAAATTGCCTGGTAAGTCGTCGCCACCACTTCGTACGGTTCAAACTCTTTCCACGCGGTAAGAACCGGCGCATAGCTCTGGATCGAACAGTTCGGCTTCACTGCAACAAATCCCCTCTGGGTTCCCAGCCTCTTTTTCTGGAAATCGATCACCTTCATATGTTCCGGATTGATTTCCGGCACGACCATAGGTACATCCTCTGTCCATCTGTGCGCACTGTTATTGGATACCACAGGAGTTTCCGTTTTGGCATACTCCTCCTCTATCTTCTTAATCTCATCCTTCGACATATCCACCGCGCTGAATACGAAATCCACCTGCGCGGCCACCTTTTCCACTTCATTGACATTCATCACCACAATGTCTTTTACTGCTTCCGGCATGGGCGATGTCATTTTCCATCTGCCCTCCACCGCTTCGGCATAAGTTCTTCCCGCAGAACGGGGACTCGCCGCGATTGTCGTCACTTCAAACCAAGGGTGGTTTTCCAGCAGAGCAATAAATCTCTGCCCTACCATGCCAGTTCCGCCTAAAATGCCTACTTTTAATTTTTCGCTCATCATGTACTCCTCGTCTTTCTTCCAATTTTAGTTATATTGTTCCTTCAACCAGCTGTTATCTAAATATTCTTTATAAATGCCAATTACTTTTTCCATCGCTCCCCTGCCGGGCGCACCGATCGTCAGCCGCCGTTCCACACAGCTTTTCAAACTTACGGCATCATAAATATCTTCCTCAAACACCGGGCTGATCGCTTTCAGCTCTTCCATCGACAGCGCATCGATGCATGTATTCTTATCAATGCAGTATAAGACAAGCCGTCCTATAATTCCATGGGCATCCCGGAAAGGAACCCCTTTTCCCACCAGGTAGTCCGCCGCATCCGTAGCGTTTGTAAAGCCCTTCATGGCGCTCGCCGCCATCGCTTCTTTATGGAATTTCATCGTCCCCAGCATTCCCGTAAACAGGGCAAGGCATCCTTTTACGGTATCGATCGCGTCAAAAGTAAGTTCCTTGTCCTCCTGCATATCTTTATTATACGCCAGCGGGATCCCCTTCATTACTGTTAAAATTGCTGTCAGCGCTCCATATACCCTCCCGGTCTTTCCGCGGACCAGCTCCGCGATATCAGGGTTTTTTTTCTGGGGCATAATGCTGCTCCCTGTCGAATAGGCATCATCAATCTCTACAAAATGGTATTCATTGGAGTTCCATATAATGACTTCCTCACAGAACCTGCTTAAATGCATCATAACCGTAGATAAGGCGGAAAGGAACTCAATAATATAATCCCTGTCTGCCACAGAATCCATGCTGTTTAAAGAAGGTCCCTCGAACCCAAGCAAAGATGCCGTATATCTCCGATCCAGCGGATAGGTTGTCCCCGCCAGCGCTCCGGCTCCCAGAGGGCAGTAATTCATCCTGGCATAAATATCCCGCATCCTCAAATGATCCCGGCGGAACATCTCAAAATACGCCCCCATATGATGGGCCAGCGTAACGGGCTGCGCTTTCTGAAGGTGGGTAAATCCCGGCATATAAGTGTCCAAGTTCCCTTCCATCACTTCCAGCAGCACGCCCAGCAGTTCTTCCAGCTCTTCTGCCGTATGGATCACTTCTTTTCTTATATATAGCTTCATATCCAAAGCAACCTGATCGTTTCGGCTCCTGCCCGTATGCAGTTTTTTTCCCGCATCCCCGATCCGCTCTGTCAGATTCGCTTCTACGAAACTATGAATGTCTTCATATTCCTCCGTAATCTCCAGCTTCCCGCAGTTTACATCCTCCCGAATCCCGGTCAGACCTTTGACAATCGCATTTTTCTCCTCTTCCGACAAAACACCCTGCTTTTCCAACATGACCACATGGGCTATGCTGCCTTCAATATCCTCTTCAAATAATTTTCTGTCAAAAGAAATGGATGCGTTAAAATTATATACTAATCGGTCCGTTTCCTTCGTAAAACGCCCGCCCCAAAGCTGTGCCATAATATCATCCTCCAAATCCATCCAATCTGATATTAGATACTACCATATTTTTTCCGCTTTTTCAATCTTTTCCAAGGGAACTGCAAGGAAAACGGTTTGCGAAGGCTGGAAACACAGTACGGCAGAGCCGGAAGGAAACGGGAAAGGGATGGGATGGATGCGGGCGGGAAACGATTTTCTTGGCGGTATTCGATAAACCCTTCGCTTAATTATTACAATTCACACCATTTTTCTTCCCTCATCATATAATGAACATATATGACATTGGAGGAATCTTATGACAAACCCGATATTGGAATTAAATGATATCTGCTATTCCTACCACAGCCCAAAAGGCGAAACCGATGCCTTATCCCATATATCCTTCCATGTAAATAAAGGAGAATTCCTGGCGATCGTCGGCCCTTCCGGCTGCGGCAAGTCCACTCTTCTGTCCATCATTGCCGGCCTGATTCCGCCGGAAAGCGGAGAAATCCATTTTTCAGCCGCTCTGGAAGAAAATACGGAAAAGCAATGCTGCCCCAGAATCGGATACATGCTCCAGCACGACCATCTTTTCGAATGGCGTACCATTTACCGCAATGTTATCCTGGGATTGGAAATTAACCACCAGCTTACTCCTGAAAAAAAAGAACGAGCCATAAAGCTTCTCAAAGACTATGGGCTATATAAGTTCAAGGACAAAAAACCCGGGGAACTGTCAGGCGGAATGAAGCAGCGCGCCGCGCTGATACGCACCCTTGTCCTTGATCCGGATATCCTTTTGCTGGATGAACCTTTCAGCGCCCTGGATTACCAGACAAGGCTTTCCGTTTCCTCCGATATCTGCAATATTATACGTTCCACAAAAAAAACAGCAATCCTCGTAACCCACGATCTCTCGGAGGCTATCAGCCTTGCCGACCGCATTCTCGTTCTCAGCAAACGTCCCGCTTGTATCAAATGCGATATTCCGATCCACCTGACCATTTCCGGCAACTCCCCCCTCGCTTCCCGGAATGCTCCGGAATACCAGGGATACTTTAATCAATTATGGAAGGAGATTTCTGATGAAAACTATATACAACTCCCGCAAATCGCCCGGCCGGACTCTGACTAACCAGGAAAAATATGAACACGCCCAGCTGCGTCACCACCGCCTTGTAGTCGCCGTACGGCTTCTGATTTTTGTTCTTTTCCTCGCCGTCTGGGAATTGGCTGCCTATATGGGATATATCGATGCATTCTTTTTCAGCAGCCCGAGCCGGGTTGCTTTATGTTTTTGGGATATGGTGAAAGACGGCACGTTCTTTACGAATACCGGAATCACCCTTCTGGAAACCGTCGCCAGCTTCCTGCTTGTTCTTTTGATCGGAATGTTATCCGCCACCCTTTTATGGTATTCGGCCAGATGTTCCGAAATACTGGAACCATATCTGGTTGTTTTAAACAGTCTGCCCAAATCCGCTCTTGCCCCCTTATTCATTGTATGGCTGGGAACCGGAATCAATACCATTATTGTAGCAGGAATTTCTGTCGCCATATTCGGATCCATCATTAACCTCTATACCGGGTTCAGGCAAGTGGATGAAGAAAAGATCAAGCTGATCTATACGCTGGGCGGAAACAAAAGAAATGCTTTCCTGAAAGTGGTGCTTCCCGGTTCTATCCCTACGGTTTTAAGCAATATGAAGGTAAATATCGGCTTGGCCTTGGTAGGAGTGGTTATCGGCGAGTTCCTCGCCGCCCGCAGGGGACTCGGGTATTTGATTATTTATGGGTCGCAGGTCTTCCAGCTTAACATGGTCATCACATCCATCATGATCCTCTGCATCATTGCCATGGCGCTTTACCAGATGATCCAGGCTTTGGAGCATTATTACCAGAAAAAAATATGATTATTTTAAAAAACTTCAGGAAAAAGGAGCGTTGAACAAACACATTTCAACGCTCCTTATATCAACGAAAATTATTCATCGCTCCGCATGCCTGAAAATACGCCCTGATTTCCTTTCCTGTAGGCGTTTCCAACTTTGCAATTTCCATAGGTGTTCCTTCGCCTACAATGTTCCCCCCAAATCTTCCTGCACCCGGCCCAATATCAATAATATGGTCACAGGATACAATCACATCCAAATTATGTTCCACAACCAAAAGAGAATTTCCTATCCTGACCAATTCTTTCATTACCTTCAGCAACTGTTTGACATCCTCAAAATGCAGCCCTTTGGTCGGTTCATCAAAAATAAACAAGGTTCCTTTGGAATTCGCCTTTGTAATTTCAGCCGCTAATTTCAGCCTTTGTGATTCACCTCCTGAAAGCGTGGATGTGGGCTGGCCCAACTTCAGATAACCCAAGCCGACTTTTTCCATTGCCTCCAATTTTGAACAAATTCCTTTTTCCTCTTTAAAAAAATCTTTTGCATTCGATACGCTCATCTCCAGCACATCATAAATGGACCTATCTTTATACTTAATTTCCAGCGTTTCTTTTTTAAATCTCCTGCCTTCACATTGGTCGCATATCACTGTCATATCTGGAAGAAAACCCATACTGACTTTCAATGCGCCTTCTCCTTTGCATGCCTCACATCTTCCTCCAGCCACATTAAAACTAAAATGCGTTTCCTTATATTTCCTCTTTTTCGCCAATTCCTGCTTTGCAAACAATTTTCGAATCGGCTCATACAAATCAAGATATGTCACGGGACAAGACCTGGACGACTTTCCAATAGAAGACTGATCGCATAAAATTACTTTTTTTATATTCTCCCGCCCTTCTATATTCTCCAGCCCGATATTTCTTTTATGGTATATGCTCTGGTAAAAAGAGTCAAAAATAAGCGATGTTTTTCCCGAACCTGAAACTCCCGTCACGCAGACCATCCCTCCCAATGGAATATCCACAGATATATTTTTCAAATTATTAGCTGTCACATGATGCAGCCTGATTATTCCATTCGGTTTAAATGTATGGGAAAGTTCCGGCATACCTGCTATGCATTCCCCAGTCAGATATTTTCCCGAAATAGATGCTTTATTTCCGCATATTTCATCTACCGTCCCTTGGGCAATAATCTCACCGCCTTGTTCGCCCGCTCCAGGACCCACCTCAAAAATATAATCCGATGCTTTTATAAGTTTGGCAGTATGCTCCACCAGGACGACCGTGTTCTTATTTCCTGTACAATTCAGCATTTTTACTGCGTCCAGCACCTTTCCAATATCGGAAGCATGCAGTCCCGATGAAGGTTCATCCAGCACATAAACGACTCCTGAAATTTCGCTTGATATCTGCGCCGCTATTTTTAGCCTCTGTACTTCTCCTCCTGATAATGTAGTCGCTTTTCTGCCCAACGACAAATAACCAATCCCAAGATTTATACATTGATGCAGATTCCTTAAAAATGTATTTTTTATCTGCCCCCACATAAGATCCCGTTGGTCATGAAAACTATAATTTTCAAAAAAATACGCAAGCTCGTCCATGCTCAAATTCATATAATAATCAATATTTTTCCCGTCGATTGCAACTTCCAGTATATCGGGAGAATACCCCGTTCCGTCGCAGCTTTCGCACGGCATCTTTTTCATAAAATGTTCCAGATCTTCTTTCACCGCTATGCTCTTCGTCGTTTTATAAAGCCTTTCGCTGTCATTTATAATTCCGGGATATTCCAGCTTAAATCTTCTATTCTTTTTCTGACCAAACAAAAGCGCCACTTTTAACTCATTGGGAAACTCTTTAATCGGTGTATCAATATTGCATCCATACTGCTTTAGGAAAGAATCCAAAAATGTATACTTAGTCGTTCCCTGTTTGGCTCCCCCCAGCTTTAATCCTCCCCTGGCAACCGATAATTCCTGGTCTGGCCAGATCAATGTCTCATCAAATTCCATAATTTCCCCATTCCCCTCGCATTCAGGACATATCCCTTGGGGGGAATTCAGGTTGAACATAGATGGAGTAAGCTCCTTATGCATCCATTCCGGCTTCTGGCCGCAGGAAGAAAATAATGCTTGGAGATAATAAGAAATCTGGGAGATCGTTCCTACCGTACTTCTTGGATTCCGATTCGTCCTGCTTTGCACTAACGCAATTGCCGGAGGCACGCCAACAAAATGATCCGCTTCCGGCTTTTTTATTTTAGATAAATAATATGCTTCGTTGACACCCAAGGATTCTATATACCTTCTTTTTCCCTCTGCGTATAAGGTGTCGAAAACCAATGTTGACTTACCAGAACCCGATACGCCGATAAAGCATACAATTTTTGAATAAGGTATCGTAATATCCACATTCTTCAGATTATTCTCCCTGCAGCCATACATCGAAATTCCATTCATATGTTCTCCTCCCTATCCGATCACAACTTATTTTCCGGCAAAAATTGAATACTGATCTCCTTCTGAATTTCTTCTTTTGTCATAATATGATCTTTTCTGTCAAAATTTTTTTCCGCCCCTTTCCTTTCTCCATCAGCGAACTGATTAAAAATATTAGCAGAATAATATTCGACATTGGTTTTTGCATAACCGCGCAAGACATCATTTAATCTGGAAATATCCTGATAAATCTCCGCATAATAATATTCATCCTTATAGATGAACTCAATCATGCGTTCATAAATATCTTCATCCCTTCCTATTTTTTCTAAAAGTTCCTGATACACCTTCGTTCCGGGAATTGGCTGGAACAGTGAAACAGAATAAGAAGAAATAGCCATTCGGTTCCGTTTTACAAACTCAATCGTCATCTCCCTGTCTTCTTTCGTTTCCCCTGGATAACCAAACATAAGGTACACATGGTTTCTGATTCCATACCTCGCTGCCAGATTTAAAATTTTTTCTGCAACATCCACTTTCGTACCTTTATTCATATAATCCAAAATTTTCTGTGAAGCCGACTCCAAGCCAAACCGTAACATCACACATCCTTTTTGTGCAATCGCCGCAATTAATTCCTCATCTGTCAGATTTTTTTCAAACCGGCCATTTGCTATCCATTGAAGCCCCATGTCCGGCAAATTAGCAATTGTTTTTAAATCCACTGGAGACAAGGCGGCATCAACAATATAAACGTTATGGATTCCCGTAATTTCTGCAATTTCGTGCATTTTTCCAAACGCAATTTCTATATCTTTGGCAAGGCTCTGTTCCTCCACTTTATCCCCATTGCAAAAATGACATTTCCCATAATAGCATCTGTCTTTAATCATATATGGGAATGCCTTCTCCCCGGACGGATAATATTCAAAACGAAAATCCGAAAAATCAGGCTCATATACGATCGGCTTCGTTTTTCTCTTCCGTGTGTCAATCATATATTTCCCCTGCATATGGCTGACTTCTATTCCCGAAAGGCTGTCCAGTTCTTCTATCCTTTTTACTCCTATATACTTCCAGACTTCTTCCCCGGCTCCGACCATCAGCATATCAACCCAGTCCGTCATATGAACCAATTTATAAAAATCATTTTCATAATTGTATAACAGCGATCCCCCGATGCCGATTTTTGCTTCAGGTTTTTTTTTCTTTAATATGTGTGCCAGACGCATGGCAGGAATTACCTGACAATCATAAGATATGGAAAAACCATACCATTCTTCTCCTCCTGTTTCAGGATTCTTCTCATGAAGAAAAGATAACTTCTCCAATTTCCTTGCAAAATCATCTTCCTGTTCTACATATTCCTGAAGCTTGTCCAATTCCCTCCAGGAAAAACCCGTCTGGAAATCATCCATCGCAATCTTCAGATTTTTGCTTCTATCTGAATACCAATTCAGGCATTCCGCTATATTTTTATAGGTATAGCCGCCGTTTTCTTTTTCATCAGAAGATATCTCTTTCTGGTCTTTCCAGCCTTCCAAGAGAATATGCATTAACTCTGCACTGGCGTCATACGCCTTACATGCGATACCGTTATCCTTTAAATACCCTGCAATCTGAGCCACCCCTAAAGTCGGCATAAAACAATCCGATATCGGAGGAATGATCAAGTGAATCATATTCCAATGTCTCCTTACGCTTTCTGTCATCCGTCCATTCTTTCATCGCCTTTTTCATTTCTTCTTCGCCAAGAAAAGCCTGCCGCATTCCCATCATCCGAATGTTATCCAGCCACTCATAAATATTTCTTCTTTTATATAATGGATTTCCCTGTTCATCCTTTGCTTTTTCAAGAGCCAACGCCATATAAGCATATTCATTTTCCAAAGATGTACTGAAAATACCAGCATCATCCGTATTAATGGAAACGCTCAGTTGAGGGCAATCCCGCAGCTTTTCGCCCTCTTCGATCAAGCCTTTATTGTAAAAATTCAAAATGGGGTGTTTATCATAACGCCCGAATGTGCCTATTAATTTATTCGAAGACGGATTCGTTTCAATGCCGATCCCTCTTGCGGCCACTATTTTTTGAAGCTCGCGCTGGATCAGCCCGGCACAATGAACATAAGCCCTGTCAACCTTTTTTTCTATGATTTTTCTGCCTTCCCTGCGTACACCCCTGTTATAATGATAATAATAATACAGCAATGCCGCCTCCTGAAGATAACGCTTATTCTGCTTTTCCGGGAAATTCCTGTTTATGGCATAATAAGAAAAGGATTGGTATCTATATCCAACTATACTATTATTTGCAAAGAATCCATCGCTGTACAAGTCCGGGTCATCCCCCCGCAATTCCCAGGCCATATAATAATTTTCAATCGAAAAATCATACGGTCTGTCGCTATAATACTTTTCCCATTCCGTACCCTTGTAATATTTCCTTGCCATTTGGCTTATATAATCCAACATCCTCTGATCCATCGCATTCCGATAAATCATCTGAAAATAATATTCATACTCTTCTCTTAAAAAGCTCAGCACACTTTCTTTATCATCCATGTGGCAGGACACTGCCATATGGTACATCCATGCAACATTATCCAGATATTCCTGCTGTGCCAATAAAATTCGATCATTTTTGCTTCGATACCAGTCATTCGCGTCTATTCCCAGCGCAATGGCATGCCCAAGGCGGTCGCCGCATCTCATTTCAAGGAAATGAACTGCCTCATCGATGGCACGAAGTCCGCTGGCGAGATCCAAAAAATCTTCTCCCACATGATATGTCTTCTTTAATTGCGGCACCTTTCGTTCTGTTTCCATTTCCAAAAATACCTTATGGTCTGACAGATATCGGAAAATCTGTGCAAATACCTCCGGCCCGCATCCAATCTCCATATTGGCGGCATCAATTCCCCGAATGCGCATCGCCTCATTGGGATATTCTTCCCGAAACCGGGCCAGGCAAAGCGCCTGTTCTTTATATTCCGCACGGTTTTTGCTGTGCCGGCAAGCGACAAACTCATCATTCTTAGCAGAATCCGGCCCCTTTATGAAATGTACCACATAAAAAAGGCGGTGATGATATGTTTTTTTATTGGAAAACCAACCGTCTACTTCCCGCATAAATCTGCTATATTCTTCCGCTGATCTCTTTGGGGCAATCCTCGTTTCCATCACTGAAGCCCTGCTCTCTGCAAAACATGCTTCAATCGCTTTTTTGACCAATTCCTTTTTAAAAAAACTGTTCTCCAGAAAAATATCCTTGCGTCCTTCGTAAATGCGGAAATTTTCAAATCCAACATCCTTATTTCCCTGAACAAATTCTGCCCTGAAATTTTCTTTTATTAAGAGATATGCATAAAACCAATCCCGATAGGCATATAATTTTGTCTTAGAAAAAATCCCGGAAAAGAAATGATAGAAAAGCCACCGTTCTCCCTGGAAAACGGCAGTCCTGTCATCCAGATCCCCTTTCTCCCTCAAAACCCCTGCCATCGCATAATCCGGAAGTATTCGATCCCTCAACACGTTCTGTCCATCCATAATACTGACCGACAAATCTTCTTTTATTCCATATAGATATTTCGGATTCTTTAGCGCTGCACAATATTCTTCACATTGTTTGGCCAGTTCCTTTGAAACTCCTTCTTCCCACAGGACACAGCAAACCGCGCGAAACATCATGTATCGGAGGCATGCTGCCTGCAGCAGCTGTACGGACAGACTCTCTTCCTGATAACCATAATAAATATTGGCACCGATCTTGCGCCTGTTTTCCTCTATCCTTTGGATATCCGCATATTCGCCATCCAGATACAAGTTGTTCATCAAGCTGATCCAAGTCAATGGAAATATAGGGGAAGTTCCTTTTAAATGCGAATGGTTCTCTGCCATTCCCTGTTCCAGAATCTTATGAAGTTCCCAATTATTATGCGTAATGGAAGCTTTCCAATCCAGGTCGGCGCATTCCCTTGCATTTTCTCTCTTCTTTGATGCTATAAAACAAGCAGCTAACAAATCCTCGCCTAAGGACTCCGTAGCCTTTCTCCAATGAAGAAACTTGCAATATTCACATACGATCTCCCCGTCCTGTTCGGTCAAAACCCACTCCGCATAATGCCGAAGCAGCCCAAATACATCCAGGCTCTCTTTTCCATTTCTCCCATACTCCGCACCGTGCAGCTCATCCACAAAGCTGCACGTCAAATAATGGTAAAGATTCCCCAGTTCCGTCTCGCTGTATCCCTCCGAAGCGATCTTCATCAGCCGGACAAAATCCTTGTATGTAATATCTGTTGAAGAAATTTCTTCTTCTATCACCTTCTGCGCCGGAACATGCCGGAACAAAACAAGAATCGCTTTTTCCAGATTATCCATCTGCTATCCCCTTTCTCTCCTGTTCCTTTATGTCACCGGCTTATCTGATTATAAAGCAGCTGGTCAGGCAATTTCCCAAACAATTCATGAAATAATGCTGGTAACAAATCCGTCTGCTCTTCTGTCGGGCCTGGTTTTATTTCTATCGTCTCTTTTTCAGCTTCCAAATCCTGTCCTGTTTCTAATGCTGAAGGAAACACTGCCATCTGATCCGTTTCTTTTTTCTTTTCTTTGACAAAATATTTTATAAACGGATTTTCCAAAAACGCACCATAGAAATCAGTATACTGATTCTTCATTTTTACTATGGTCACGTTTCCATTCTCTCTTTCGTCGCGCCGGCCATAAAATATATCTTCTTCCGCCAGTAAATCTCCCAGAAAAACGTAAAATCTCTGTACTGCAGACAGAAAACATTCTTTCTTAATTTCCCGGGGGAATTTTTTTCTCATTTTCTTTTTTGTCCGCTTCAGAATATGGTACATAATATCCAAGCTATATATTGGAAGCGCCGCTCCTATATATTCTTTATCCCATGTTTCATACTCTTCGATGATAGAACAACTCTTGATTTTTTGCTTCAAATCTTCTCTTGTCTTGTCTTTTTCATTCTTATGTTCAAATGAATGATCAGAATCTATATATGCCCCCATTGCCTCTGCAAGCTTTTCTTCTATCTCTTCGATAAATTCCCTACAATGCATGCTGTTAATTGCAAAACCCAGAAGATCAAACGTACATTTTTCTCCTGACATCCTCAATAATACCTTCTTATCCAATTCTTCTGGGTTCTCTGGGTTTTCCAAACATATATTCGGTTTCTCAGTAAAAAATGACATGACCAATATTATCGTTTCTATCATGTTTTTTTCATTAATCAACCATTCACAGATCTGTCGTCTTTTTTCTGAAGATACGCTTTCTTGCCAATTCCCCAGGACTGCTTCCGGAATATCTATAGGAATCGATATACCAATCTTCTTCTCTCTTATATAAGCGGCCTCTGCAAATTTTCCTTCCTCCGTTTCTACTTTCGGAAGCATTTGATTTCCCCAGCTTCCGATCACAGACCCTGATATATACTCATTCCATTTTTTCTGTGAATTCCTATCCTTTTCCACAAACGCATAAAGATAGTTCTGCGTCAATTCGATCGTAGCCAATGCCAATACACATTGAATCAACGGCTTGAATTCCTGGTATTTCCTGCCAAGTGCATCCAATGATCCCAGCAATTCCCCATAATTATAATCAGGAACATCATCCTCCATAATTTTTGCAATTTCCCTTACCAGATATTCTCCATTGCTGGAAAAATCTTCTTTATAATATTTGCGGAAAATTTCCCTCTGCTTCGGGCTGTCCAATTTTTGGGTCGCCATTCTCCCCACAACATTGCTTCGCAATTTTTCAAAATTCAAATCCAGCAATTTCAAGTTGTCTTTCAATACTTTCTTTCCTTGCTCCAGCCGTCCTTCCGCCCCGTACTCCTTCATTCCGTCTAACAGGTAATAAGTATTGATTAAAGTCCTCAGATTTTCAATTTCATAAAAATGAGTTTCCCCACCGCATCCATCGTAAAACACCCCTGTTTTCCGCATAATCTCCCGCAGCAGGAATCTTTTTACCGGGTAGCCCTCCATGTTAGAATCCTCTCCGGCTACCACATTAAAAAAATCGCCGCTGAATGTCGCGGGGAGATAAATCCTTCTGGAATATGGAAGCACCTTTTCCAAATATGACATTGCCAATTCGCCAGGACTCTCATAAAACTGCTCGAAATGCTTTTTGCAAACCGATTGGATCTCTCTTTCCGAAACCGTCAAATAAATAACCACCTCGGGAATCATAAGGTAGCGATGCAGCTGTTCCAACATTTCATATGCATTTCCATGCATATCCAGATCATCTATACTGATTACCAGGCATTTCTTTTTGCTTTTATCTTCGCATAACAGATCCAAATATTCAGAGACCAAATTCTTCATTTTTTCCCGAATATTCATGCTCCCCGCCAATTCCCCCAGCTTTTCCATGGAAGACTCCCCGGTTTCATACTTCTTGTCCATCCTGCGTTGAAATTGAAGCTTATTCTGGTAAATAGTTTCAAATTTCCGATAAATATCTTCCTTGCTGCAAATATTGTCTTGCTCCATTCCCCATAAGGAACTTTTAGTGAATCTTCTTGCATTCATTCGAACTTTCTGAAGCATCTTTGACAAAATAACATCCAATATTTCTTCTTTTTCTTCCAGTAAAGACGCATCAATCATATCCATACAAATAAATTCGTAGGCATCTAACAATTCCGTTAATTGGCTTTCCTTTAATTCCGCTCCATTGTTTTCATTCTTCTCATACCCTTCGAAAAAGCCTTTATAATCACGGGAATTGGAACTGCAGCATAACACCCTGACAACCGAATCCATCACCGAAGTCTTCCCGCTTCCCCGTTCCCCGCAGAATGTAATGATATTATACAACTTTTCCTGGCCCGCAGCACTCCATTCCTGCTCTCCCTTTCGCTCCTCCTTCATTTTTTGGCCGCGCTCCAGCACTTTCCTTGTCAAAGCAAAAGCCGTATAATAATTATCCCTGAAAAAAGATGCTTGAAACTCCCCGATCGCTTCATGCTTCTTTTCCAGCCCAATACTATCGTTTATTCTCAGTATTCTTTTATAACCATCATTTTTTTGTATCTTTTTTTCATTCCCCATAACTTTTTCCCCATTTATCATTCTTTCCCATTCTTGGTTTAAATCTCAATCAAGCCCAAATCATAACAGCTTTCGACAAAACATTTCACTGTTTCTATCGTCTGTTCCAAATCCTCCTCCATTTCCTCTTTCAGCCTGGACGCGATTTCCTCCACTGTGCTTACCCCGTCAAAGCATTCCCAAATCACCCTGGAATCATCATTCAGTGCCAGAATAGGCGTCCTTTTCGATACGAGCAGCAGCCCGAACTGTTCTTTTCTCGCTTTCACATTCTCATGAATCTTTGGTATTGTTTCCTTCTGAATATCCACTGTCCGTCCTCCTTCTCACGCTTTCATGTCGGGATCCTTTGTCCCTTTCCAGCCGCCGTTTGATAATGCCGCTGCCCTGCATCCCCCATGGCACAAATCAAAAGTCGGACACTTCCTGCATTTTTCGGAAACATGCTCATTTGCCGCAAATGCCTGAAAAACTTCCGAATCTCTTTTGATCTCATTAATCGTCTTATCCAGTATATTTCCGCCCAATTTTATTCTGGAAAGTCCGCATACCATCAGCTCGCCGGTGACATCCGTATAAAATCTGTCATAACCATAAGAACAACAATTTGCCACGCTTTGCAGTTCCTTTGGCAATGCACAGAACGGAGTCGCCTCGGCAAATTCAATATGGGGAGCCTGTCCGGAACGATTATGTTCATACACAATCCGAAAAGCTTCCACCAGCTGCTCGTTTCTTAGCACCAGTTCTTTTGCCCCGCTGCCGATTCCTACCGGAATAAATCTTGTAATCGTCATATATTCGAGGCCGATTCTTCCCATTTCCTTAATCGTAGGTTCCAGCATATGGAAATTCCCGCCGTTTAAAACAAAATTGCTGGCAACCAGTATCTTTTTCTTCTCAAGATAATACTTAATGGCATTAATAGATGCATCATAGCTTCCATCCACCTGCGTCAGTTCTTCATGCGTCTTCTTATCACCATGTACGGATATATTTACACTGGTCACATCATATTGGTGGATTTTTTCCAATGCGCCTTGATCCATAAGCGACCCGTTAGACAAAATAACCACATTCGGGAACAAGGAACATGCCTTCTCCAGAATCTCAAAAAACTGCGGGTGTGCCAATGGTTCGCCGCCTGTCAGATTCACTTGCATGACTCCTTGTTCTGCCAGCTTTTCCAGCATTTCAAAAATTCGTTTATTATATCTGGGCTGCTGGGAATTATAACAAAACCTGCACCTTAGATTGCATGCCTCCGTTAATTCCACTTGCATCAACAAAGGCGTTACATCCCTCAAATATTCATATGTCATAGCCAATCTTATTCCTTTCTTATCGCATCGTTATACCCTTTGCATCCACCGCCGCAGTTCATAATCTGCGGACATGAAACGCATTTTTGCGTCAAATGTTGCTCCATGCAGAATTTGCTTCCTTCAAACTTTGACCATAAAGAAAAAAAAGAAGCCTTTCTCAGATTTCCTAATACCGGCTCTTTTACCAGATTGCAGGGTGTCAGATCCCCGTTTGGACTGATGGAAGCCGTACAAAGCCCTATATTACATGCGATATTGCTTTCCGCAATCTTTCCGCATAACTCCTTCGGCGCATGGCACAGCTTAAAAGGCTGTGGAAACGCAATTCTATCAAAACACTTGTACCTATCGTTATAAGCATATAAGGAACTCACCGCATCCAAAAACTCCTGATCCGAAATATGTAAGATACCATCATTGCCGCCGCAGGGAACATACCTCGTAACCAGCACAGAACGTATCCCGCAATTCCTTATCAAGCCAAAAGTTTCTTCCGCATCGGATAAATTTCTTTTCGACAACATAATATTTGCCGCAACATACACCGACTGATCCTGAAGATTGCGAATCCCTGCCAGGGCATCTGCAAAGGCTCCTTTTCGTCCGCTCAACAAGTCATGGACTTCCTCTCTGCCAGACAAAATAGTTGCACATACGCTTGGAAAATATTTCGCCACCATACGCGCGGTAAAAACATCAACCAAACTGGCATTCGTATTCATATGGATATCCAATCCCTGCCTGTCAGCTTCTTCCACAATATCAAAATAATCTTCTCTGCTTAAAGGCTCCCCGCCGTTAAAATTAACTGACAATACACCACAAGAAGCCATCTCCCTAATAACGGAAATGGCTTCTTGTGTATCTAATTCCGCCTCTTTTTGCAGCAACTTTGAGTTATAACAGAAAATACAGTGATTGTTACAACCATATGTTATCTCCAATTGGACATTCAACGGAATGCTGCATTTTATCATTCCCATAGCTGCTATCTACATGCACAACACTGGCATGGCGTGCATTTTGCTACAATCTTAGTGCTATTATCCTTCATATACTCCACTACATCCGATGATACGATCACATATTTCGTGATTTTACTACTTCCGGCTTTACTTCTACCCCCTGCTGTAAACGGTACTTTAAATGGGCTGAACATTTCAATTCTAGGGTTCAGACTTTTCCTCATGCTATATCCTCCTACTCTGTTTCCTGTTCTATGTTTTAAATATATTATTTATTTCATAATATATCATTTCCTTATATCTGTGTCAAGTCTGCTTGTTGTCTGAATCTTGACTTTCCCACCTAAATATTGTATCATTTACTTTATCGGCGCAATGCGTTAAAGCGCGAAAAATTTTGTACGAAAACGGAGAACCAACAACATGCCAATTACAAATTTATTAGAAGAAAACTGCAAAAAATGGGGCGACGACATCTGCCTGGTGGAAATCAACCCGGAAGTCAAAGAAGTACGCCGCGTCACATGGAAAGAATATGAACTGATGGAGCCAAGCCCCCTCTCCCATTACCGCCGGGAGATCACATGGAACGTATTCAATGAAAAAGCAAACCGTTTTGCCAACCTTCTTCTCGGAAAAGGGATCAAAAAGGGAGATAAGGTGGCCATCCTGCTGATGAACTGCCTGGAATGGCTGCCGATCTATTTCGGCATCTTAAAGACTGGAGCCCTAGCCGTCCCCCTCAATTTCCGCTATACGCCGGAAGAAATCGAATACTGCGTCAATCTGGCAGAAGTTCATATATTAGTATTCGGCCCGGAATTTATCGGCCGGGTGGAGGAAATCGCAGACTCTATCACCAAAAATAAGCTTCTTCTTTATGTGGGGGACAACTGCCCTACATTTGCGGAGGATTATAATTCTTTAACTGCCAACTGCTCCAGCCAGTCTCCTTCCATCGAACTGACTGACCAGGATGATGCCGCCATCTATTTTTCTTCCGGCACGACCGGCTTTCCGAAAGCCATTTTACATAACCACGAAAGCCTCATGCATTCCTGCCTCGTAGAGCAGAACCATCACGGTCAGGCGAAAGAAGACATCTTCCTATGCATTCCTCCCTTGTACCATACGGGGGCGAAAATGCATTGGTTCGGCTCCCTTCTTTCCGGCGGAAAAGCTGTCCTTTTAAAAGGGACAAAGCCGGAATATATCCTGGATGCCGTTTCCAAAGAAAAATGCACGATCGTATGGCTGCTCGTCCCTTGGGCGCAGGATATTCTGGAAGCCCTGGACAGCGGCAAAATAAAGCTGGAAGATTACGAGCTTTCCCAATGGCGGCTCATGCATATCGGCGCCCAGCCCGTCCCTCCCAGCATGATCCGGCACTGGAAGACCTATTTTCCCCATCATGCTTATGATACCAATTACGGCCTGAGCGAATCCATCGGTCCCGGCTGCGTCCATCTCGGCGTGGAAAACATCCATAAAGTGGGGGCAATCGGAAAAGCTGGTTACGGCTGGGAAACCAAGATCGTCAATGAGCAGAAAGAAACCGTTTCCAAAGGCGAAGTCGGCGAATTGGCCGTCAGAGGCCCCGGCGTCATGACGTGCTATTATAACGACGAACAGGCCACTGCGGAAGTCCTTTCCAAAGACGGCTGGCTTTATACCGGCGACATGGCCCAGGAAGACGAGGACGGGTTTATTTTCCTGGTAGACCGCAAAAAAGATGTCATTATCAGCGGAGGGGAAAATATTTACCCCGTCCAGATCGAAGATTTTCTCCGCAATTATAACGCCATCCATGACGTAGCCGTGATCGGGCTTCCTGACCGGCGCCTCGGGGAAATTACGGCCGCCATTATCGAACTGAAACCAGATACATCCTGCACGGAAGATGAAATTAACAATTTCTGCCGGAAACTTCCACGTTATAAACGCCCGCATAAAATTATTTTTGCGGACATTCCAAGAAATCCTACCGGCAAGATCGAGAAAACGAAACTCAGGGAAAAATATTGCGGCAACAGCCTTGTGGCAGCCCAAAACCGAGGATAAAACCAAACAACAAAGAGGTGGATATTATGATACTGAAATTTGCAATGCTGATTATCTTTTTTTCTGTTATGATTGCTATCGGCTTTTATTGCCGCAAACATGCAACGGATGTGAATGGCTTCGTGCTGGGCGGGCGCTCCGTCGGCCCCTGGCTGACTGCATTTGCCTATGGCACCTCCTATTTTTCCGCCGTTATCTTTGTAGGCTACGCCGGCCAGTTCGGCTGGAAATACGGCGTTGCTTCCACATGGATCGGCATTGGAAACGCCCTGGTCGGTTCTATGCTGGCATGGGTCATCCTGGGCAGGCGCACGCGCATCATGACCCAGCATCTGAACAGCGCGACCATGCCCGAATTTTTCGGGCGGCGGTTCCACAACGACGGACTAAAACTGGGAGCCTCCGTTATCGTTTTTATATTCCTGATTCCGTATACTGCCTCCCTCTATAACGGCCTGTCGCGGCTGTTCGGCATGGCTTTCCACATCGATTATACCATCTGCATTATTATTATGGCGGTTCTTACCGGCGTTTACGTCATTGCCGGAGGATATATGGCCACTGCGATCAACGACTTCCTGCAGGGGATTATTATGCTGTTCGGTATTGTGACGGTGATTCTTACCGTTCTGAAATCCAACGGCGGTTTCCTGGAAGCTTTGAACCGTCTCGCCACGGTATCCGACCCGGCGGTTTCTTCACAGCCCGGCGTGTTCGCCTCTTTTTTCGGCCCCGACCCTCTGAACCTTCTGGGCGTGGTGATCCTTACCTCTCTCGGCACCTGGGGGCTTCCTCAGATGGTACAGAAATTTTATGCGATCAAAAGCGAAAAAGCGATCTCCAAAGGAACGATCATTTCCACTTTATTCGCTATCGTTGTTTCCGGCGGCTGCTATTTCCTCGGCGGCTTCGGACGTTTATATTCCGGCAGCGTGGATATCGCTTCCGAAGGCTATGATGCCATTATACCGGCTATGATTTCCAACCTTTCGCCGGCATTGATCGGACTGGTTGTCATCCTTGTATTATCCGCTTCCATGTCCACCCTGTCCTCTCTTGTCATGGCCTCCAGCTCCACTTTGACCATCGACTTTTTAAAAGGTCACATAATAAAAGACATGGATGAAAAAAAGCAGCTCCTTATCATCCGCATCCTGATCGTCGTATTTATCGCCATTTCGGTAGTGATCGCTATTATACAGTATAAGGGCAATATCACCTTTATTGCGCAGCTTATGGGCGTATCCTGGGGGGCGCTTGCAGGCGCTTTCCTGGCTCCATTCTTATACGGGCTCTACTGGAAAAAAACGACTGCCTCAGCCGCATGGGCCAGCTTTCTTTTCGGCTCCGGCTTTATGACGTGCAATATGTTGTTCCGCAGCCATTTCCCGGTTTTGCTCCAGTCACCGATCAATGCCGGTGCTTTTGCCATGGTTGCCGGACTTATTCTCGTCCCTGTGGTCAGCCTCATAACGCCAAAGCTGGAAACAGCCTTTGTCGATGCGGCATTTTCCTGTTATGAAAGGAAAACCGAAGTTGCCGTTAAGAATGATTTAGGCGAATGATAACGCACCCTGATTCCATCTGCCAGATTCATGGTTCTCAGGAGAAATGAAAAAACCCCATTGCTTGCAGCGGGGTTTTTCATTTCTCCTAATATCTAATATGTTTTCTGCCACTGGTAAGGGCCTCCCCAGTCTCCGATCATCGTCGTGGTCATCCCTTCTTCGGTCAATACCCTTGTTTCAAAATGATAGTTCATCTCATAGACAAAAGATCTTTCCTTCTGCACATTGCTGCACATATAGCTGATAATATATTCCGTATGGGGATAATAATTTTCCCCTTCTTTTGCCGGTTCATACGTGATGCTGGAACGCTGCACCCCGTTATCCAGCATTTCGTTTCCCCATACAGTAATAATCCCCGCCGTATTTTCATTCTCATCATAGTCCGGGAATGCAAAACTGCATTTTCCGTCCTTCCACTTTATGGTTACATATTCCCGGCTTACCGGAATATAGGTCGCCCCTTCCCAATACTCCATCGTCCCGTTGATGAACGCATCCCTGATCTGAAGATAAGAATCTTTCACAAGGAAGTCTTTGGCCGCCTCATAATTTCCTGCATCGAACTCCTGGAACAGGCCTTCAAATTCTGCCTGAACCTCTTTTACTTTATGAAGGCAAGATATCATCTCGTTCCTCTCCGGCATTTCCGACAAAGCATTGGCGTTTTCCAAAACCGTCAGATAGGTATCTATATATTCCATAGGCACTTTCAATTCTTCTGCACCCAGCCACCCAAACCTGGATGCAATATCGCGCACCCCATCCATGCCTGCACTATTGGAAAGAGCTATAAGCCTGTTCATGATCCGCTCATAGGAAAGAAAATCAAATGCCGTTTCATCTATGGCATCCATCCATCGGTCACAAGCCGTACCCAGCAATTCCAATGCTTCTTCCTTCAGGGCATTCTGTTCCAACACATCCGCAATTTTTTCTATCGTCTCCGGACTTACGCTGTCTGCGTTGATCTCATCCACAGCCTCATTTAACATCACCGTACAATAATATTCCAGCAAGCCCTCATCCTGTGTATTCTCCCATCCGTCAAATAATACCTGCTTCGCCTGGGATTCCTCATTCATATTGAGATATGCGCCCGCCATGCACCGATATGCTTCTACCGATGTGGAATCGATCTCCAGCGCATTTTCATATGCTTCTATCGCCGCATCGTAAGATTCTTCCTGTGTATACTCCATGCCGGCATTCAGTTCCCTGCTCAGCTTAAGGGTGGGTAGATTCCAAACCACATATCCTCCCGCCCCAAACAGCATAAGAATGCCGCAGGCAACCAGCGTCCACTCCAATATGACGATCCGCCTTCGCGACCTTCTGCGTCTTCTTTTCCTTTCCGCCGCAGATATTTTTTTTCCCTTTTTCTTCATTTTATGCTTTGTACTGCTGCTTTCTTTTCTCTTTTTCTTATTCTTTAATTCGTTATCTGCGCTGCTCATCTCATCCCTCCATACCGCTTTGGAGGCATATAGCCCTCTTTGCCCTTACAGAAAAATTTCAAAACGCCCCTTTATCTGCGTCTGCGCCTGCGGCTTTTCTCGCCAAACATTTCTCCAAAATCCCTGCCCTGCCTGCTTTTTTCTTTCTCGCCGGATTTTCCTTTGCCGCCGCTCCTGTCTTTTTCATTTCCCTTTCTTCTGGTACCCTTATCCTTCTCGGAACCCCATGCTTTATTAGCGCCTTTCTCTTTCTCAGAAGATCTGCCGGAAGAAGATCCCCTGCCTCCGCGCTTCCCGCGACGGCGGCTGCCTTTTCCGAATACAAGATCCTTAGGATTGAATTTCTCCACCTTAATATCTTTGATATCATCGCCCATCTTCATTCTCATGAAAGCTGCTGCGAGTTCCAAAGCCGTATATTCGCTGTCCACCAGTTTCTCCCTGAGGAAATCCATCGCGGTATCCAGATTCTTGTTTTGTATGGTATCAATCGCTTCCCCTAAAACTTTTTCCGCTTTTACAGAAGTGATATCCGCTGCGGAAGGTATATTCCTCTCCTTGATCTTCGTATGGCAAACCCGCTCGATATCCCTTATTTTATACAGTTCCCTTCCAACTACCAAAGTGAAAGAACGACCCGTCTTGCCCGCCCTTCCGGTACGGCCTATCCTGTGGACATAATATTCGATATCATCCGGCACATCATAATTAAACACCGCTTCCACATCATCCACGTCGATGCCCCTCGCCGCTACGTCGGTGGCAATCAGAATATCCATCCTTCCGCCTCGGAATAAGTTCATAACCGTATCCCTCTGGCCCTGGGTCAGATCCCCATGCAGCCCTTCTGCCTGGTATCCTCTGTCTTTCAAATGTTCTGACAGCTCATCCACCATTCGCTTTGTATTACAGAAGATAAGGGAGCGCTTCGGATGATAGTAATCGATCAGCCTCGTAAGCACCTCTTCTTTATCTTTGCGCTGTACCTGATAATATGCCTGTTTGATCAGGGGGATGGTTACTTCTTTTGGCGTAACCCTGATATACTCTGCGTCTTCCTTCTGGTATTCCTTTGTGATTTCTAGGATCGGCCTTGGCATCGTAGCCGAAAAAAGAGCTGTCTGCCTCTCTTCCGGCATGTCTTTCAATATCGTTTCGATATCTTCCCGGAACCCCATATTCAGCATCTCATCCGCTTCATCCAAAACAACGATTCTCACTTTATTCGTCTTTAATGTATGACGGCGCATATGGTCCATCACCCTTCCCGGAGTGCCTACTACCACCTGCACGCCTTTGGACAACGCGCGGATCTGTCTCGATATATCCTGGCCGCCGTATACGGGCAGTACCTTCACCTCATGCATATATTTTGCAAAACGCCGGATCTCTTCCGCCGCTTGTATCGCCAGTTCTCTCGTCGGGCAAAGGATAATCGCCTGCAGCCCCTTTTCCTCCGGGTCGATCTTCTGGATAATCGGGATTCCAAAAGCCGCCGTCTTTCCCGTCCCTGTCTGGGCCTGTCCGATCAGGTCCCTTCCTTCCAGCATAACAGGAATCGCCTGTTCCTGAATCGGGGTCATCGTCTCAAACCCCATTTCCTCTACTGCTCTTATAATCCTCTCATCTATTGCCGAATCCCTGTAGCTGACCTTATTTTCCATTCTCTCCAACTGTTCCGTCCCGTCTCTGTTTTCTACTTTTTCCATTAAATTTCCGTTCCATCCTTTCAAAATGCAATTCTCTCCATCCTTCATCACTGCGTCTCATCTTTCGCCAAAAAGGACAACACCCGCTTTTAAAGTGTTGTCCTTGATCCACGAACTATGCTATTATACCTTCCTTTTTAATCAAAGTCAAGCCCTATTTCTTCAGGAGTTATAATTTCTACCCCTTTATCCCGCAATGTTTTTTCCGTTGCCTCCAAATCGGAAGTTTTTAATACCATAGAAGCATCATCTCCGCCTGTCGAAAGGGCATACATATATTCAATATTAATATGCACTTCGCAGATTGCCTCCAGCAGCTCCTGGAGCATTCCTACCCTATGGGACAGCTTTACGGCAAGCACATCCGTCAGCTTGGAAGAAAACCCATTCCTCTTCAGCGCATTATACGCCGCCTCCGGCTTGTTGACCAGCATACGCAGTATCCCGAATTCATTGGTGTCCGCAAGGCTCAAGGATGCAATATTGACCTTATTATTTTTCAGGACGGCAAGAACCTCTTCCAGCCTTCCTTCCCTGTTTTCCATAAAAACCGATAATTGTTTCATATACATGCGATTCTCCTATCCGCGCTTCCTGCGCCCTTCTCTATACCAGATGTCTCTTATCGATGACATGCACGGCTTTCCCCATGCTCCTCTCGATGCTTTTGGGTTCCACCAGTTTTACTTTCACCGCAAGTCCGATCGCCTGCTGCAATACATGGGAAATCTTCTTTGTCAGTTTTTCCAGCTCCCTGATCTCATCGGAAAAGAAATTCTCGCCGACTTCCACTTGCACTTCCAACGTATCCAGGTTATTGACACGATCCACAATCATCATATAATGCGGCGTTGTCTCCCCCATTTCCAGCAGAGCCGATTCTATCTGCGACGGGAATACATTCACGCCCCTGATGATCAGCATATCATCGGAGCGGCCCTTGAATCTGCTGATTCGAGGAAGCGTTCTCCCGCATTCGCAGGTTTCATAAGTAATGCTTGTCAAATCCCTCGTCCGGTAACGCAGGAGCGGCAGCCCTTCTTTCGTAATCGTTGTAAATACCAGCTCTCCCGTTTCCCCGTCTTCCACTGCCGCCAGCGTATCCGGCTGGATGATCTCTGGCAGGAAATGATCGTCATAAACATGGAGTCCTTGATGGAATTCACAGTCGCAGGAAACGCCCGGCCCCATCACTTCTGACAGACCGTAAATATCATGGGCATGTATATGAAGCCTCTCTTCCATCTGGCGGCGCATATTATCCGTCCACGGCTCCGCGCCGCAGACCGCCGTTTTCAACCGTATCTTATCTATTTCCCCGCTTTCTTCCAATGTTTCCGCAATATGCAGCAGATAAGAAGGCGTGCAGGCAATCGCCGTCACTCCGAAATCCACCATCATCGTCGTCAATTTCTTCGTATTGCCTGTTGACATAGGCACTACAGTAGCTCCCAGCTTCTCTGCTCCCCCGTGGGCTCCCAGTCCGCCGGTAAAGAGGCCGTAACCATAAGCTACCTGTATGATGTCGTCTCTCGTGACGCCGGCCATAATAAGCGCCCTCGCCACGCACTCGCTCCAAATCTCCAGATCCTTCCTGGTATACCCTACCACCGTTGCCTTCCCTGTCGTTCCGCTGGACGCATGCACCCTGACAATCTCCGACTGCGGGACTGCAAACAGCCCGAACGGATAATTATCCCGCAGATCCGCCTTCGTAGTAAACGGCAGGATATGGAGGTCTTCCACCCCCCGCACATCCCCAGGCTCAATGCCGATACTCTGCATCTTCTTTCTGTAAAACGGCACATTATGGTAAACCCTGTCCACTGTTTTTACAAGCCTGGCGCTCTGCAATACTATTTTTTCATCCCTGCTCATGCATTCTTTCGTCTCGTTCCAAATCATCGTTTTTTGCCTCTCCTATTCTCTAGCTTTCATATCCAAGAAGAAATGCCTTTTGATTCATTTCCACTGTTTTTGAAGGAACTGTTTTCTCAATGACCCTCAGCCAGTCTTCCTTCGCAAAATCCATATGCTTTGCCGCAGCCCCAAGCACGATTACATTAAACGTTTTGGAATTTCCAAGCGCAAGAGCCTCCTTCATCGCATCAATCGCATAGACTTTATGCTTTTTGCCAAGCTCTCCGATAATATTTTCCGGGTACTCTGCCGCTCCCGTCACAACGGTAATCGGATCGATCCGCCAATCGTTGACGATCAGCACCCCGTCCTTTTTTAAAAAGTGGGCATACCGCAAAGCTTCCAGCCGCTCAAAGGCGATCAGCACATCCGCCTGGCCCTCCTCCACGATCGGTTCTGCCACCTTATCCCCATACCGCACAAAAGTCACCACGCTTCCTCCCCTTTGAGCCATTCCATGTACTTCCGATAATTTTACATCGTATCCTGCTTCCTGCATGATCCCGCCAAGGATCCGGCTTGTCAGGAGCGTCCCCTGGCCGCCGACCCCCACTATCATAATACTTTTTGTTGTCATATCCGCTTTTCCTCCCAGGCAAATTATATTATTTCGGCTCTTTTGCAATCGCGTCAAAAGGACAAAGCTGCATGCAAAGACCGCACCCGTTGCACATCGTAACGTCAATAGCTATGCTTCCATCCTCTTTTGGGGTCAGCGCCGGACAGCCCGGTTTCAGGCAAGCGCCGCATTTCCGGCATTTCTCCGGCACAGGAACGCATACGTTAGGGAAATGGTTCCCCTTTAATAATACGCAGGGAGCTTTTGTTATAATAACGGAAACCTCGTCCCTTTCCGTCTCTTCCTTGATCACCTTTTCCAGCAGCGGAAGGTCAAAAGCATCTACTTCCACCACATGTTCAATGCCGATCGCCTTGCAGAAACGGTAAATGCTGATCGCTGGAACTGTTTTTCCTTTTAATGTCTTGCCGGTCGCCGCATGATCCTGGTGTCCCGTCATTCCGGTCGTGGAATTATCCACGATAATCACGGTTCCCGTCCCTTGGTTATAAACTGTATTCATCAGGGAATTAACCCCTGTATGCATAAAGGTGGAATCGCCGATCACCGCCACCCAGTTCTTTATATATTCTTTCCCTTTTGCCATTTCCATGCCATGAAGGGAAGAAATGCTGGCTCCCATACAGATTGTCGTATCGATCACGCTAAGAGGCGCTACCGCCCCAAGCGTATAGCATCCGATATCCCCGGCCGCATGTATCTTCAGCTTCTTTAAAACAGAAAATACGCTTCTGTGCGGACAGCCCGGGCAAAGAATCGGCGGCCGTGCCGGAACCTGGGCCGGTTCCGTCCCTTCCCCTTCTTCCGAAAGCAGTACGCGGCGCAGCATATTCGCGCTGTATTCCCCCTGCCTTGTAAAAATTTCTTTCCCTACGGCCTGGATCCCCCACGACTTTACCTGTTCTTCAATTACCGGCTCCAATTCTTCAAATATGTACAGCTTATCCACTTTGGAAGCAAATTCCTCAATCATTTTCCTCGGAAGGGGATTCACCATACCCAGCTTCAGCACGGAAGCCTCTGGAAAAGCTTCCCTCACATACTGGTAAGGAATGCCGCTCGTAATAAAGCCGATCGATGTATCTTTATATTCCGCCCGGTTTACAAAAAAACCGCCGCCGTCTTCGGACATCGCTTCCATGCGCTGTTCTACATATACGTGCCTTCCTTTTGCCATTCCGGGCATCATCACAAACTTGCCGATATTTCTCTCATAAGGTTTATCCGGCACTTCCTGCCTCTCTTCCAATGCAACCATCCCCTGGGAATGGGATAATCTGGTCGTCGTCCTTACGATCACCGGCGTATCATATTTCTCGCTCATCTCAAACGCGAATTTCATAAAGTCCTTAGCTTCCTGGCTGTCTGAAGGCTCCAGGACCGGCACCTGCGCCGCCCTCGCCACGCATCTGGTATCCTGCTCGTTCTGAGAGCTGTAAAGCCCCGGGTCGTCAGCCGCCACAAGCACAAGCCCCCTGCCCACTCCCGTATAGGAAGCCGTATACAGCGGATCGCTCGCCACATTAACCCCTACATGCTTCATGGATGCCATTGCCCTGACGCCGCTGATGGAAGCCCCGATCGCTACCTCCATCGCCACTTTTTCATTGGGCGACCATTCCGCGTATATCTCATCATATTTCACAATGCTTTCGCTGATTTCCGTACTCGGCGTACCCGGATAAGCCGCCGAAACCTTCACCCCGGCCTCATATGCCCCCCGCGCAATCGCCTCATTTCCCAACATAATCCTCTTCTCTGCCATTTCGCATTCATCCTTCCTGTATCTATACATCTGCTCTATTTTATCATAAAAAGCAAGAAAAAAAAAGAGAAGGGGCGGATTTGTTTGCACGGAAATCAATTTTCTCGGCTGGCAGGGCGTGCCTAAGGAAAAGGATGCAAGCTGCAGCGGCCAGGAATGGGGGGATACAGGGACCGGTATTTTCTGCTG
>CAJUHH010000024.1 GCA_910585965.1 uncultured Lachnospiraceae bacterium | reverse complement strand
CAGCAGAAAATCCCAGCCCATGCCAGACCCGTTCCAGGCCGCCGCCGTTTCCTTTCCCGCCCCCCGGCGCGCCATGCCTTCTGCGAAAATTGATTTCCATAACTACAAACATACAAGAATCCTATAAGTAATGAATCGAAAAATGTGCTTTGCCTTCCTCATCCAATTCCATCAAAATATAAGACGGCCGCCTTCCCGCCTGTCTGGGATAAGTCAGGCTGCCGGGATTTACCGCGATCATTCTGCCGGAAGTATCTATAACCGGCTTGTGCGTATGCCCGTACATCACAATATCCACACCCCTGGATCTGGCTTCTTCCTTCAATATTTCATTCTCCATCGCGACATAATAATTATGCCCATGGGTCAGCCACACATGGTAATCCCCGATCCAAAATTCCTTTTCCCTCGGCAGTTCGGTAAAATAGTCGTTATTCCCGGCCACCATTTCCACCCGGCATCCGGCGCTCTTTTCAATGGCATACTCGCTTCCTTCCACGTCCCCGCAATGAACCACCATATCCACCGGCTTTACCCGTTCCAAAACTTTCAGATAATTTTTGTTCTGGCGATGTGTATCGCTCACTATTAATATCCGCATATATTTACTTCCTACAATCTTTTTCTTAATTCGTCCTTCATCTTCCGCAGCGCCCTTCCCCTATGGCTGACGCTGTTTTTCTCCTCATCGCTTAACTCTGCCGTCGTCTTACCGAATTCCGGGACAAAAAATATCGGGTCATAGCCAAAGCCGTTGCTTCCTTTTTCTTCGTAGTCGATCCATCCTTCGATTTCTCCTTGCGTAACAGCCTCTTCCCCATCCGGGAAAAATGCTGCAATCGCGCATACGAACCGGGCTGTCCGTTTCTCCCTGGGTACTCCCTCCAGTCTCTGGATGATACTGGCGTTTTTTACGGAATACGGTGTATCTTCCCCCATATACCGTGCGGAATAAATGCCGGGTTCTTTATTCAGGTAATCCACTTCCAGGCCGGAATCATCCGCCAGGACGATCTCCCCGCACGCTTTCCCCACAGCCCTTGCCTTTATCAAAGCATTTTCCTCAAAGGTGCTTCCATTTTCTTCTATCGCAATATCTGCCCCGATTTCAGCCATAGACACGACTTCCAAATCCATATCCGCCAGGATCTCCCTGATTTCCCGCATTTTACCGGCATTTCCCGTAGCAAAAACAATTCTCCTTTTCATAGGGCCATCCTTCCTTTTTCTGCTCCATCAAAGCTTCCGTCCCCATCATTCCAGCCGCAGTGCTCCCCGAGGTTTCCGTCTCCGGCATTTCAGCCGCAGTGCTTTGGCCGGGCCGGCGGCTTCGGGCCGATGTACTGATAATAATAAGCTTTCATCATACCGTTATATATTTTCCTGTTTTTATCGGCTTTCCTGCCCATATCCCTTTCCACATGTTCATAGGAAGAAATCATATACAACGACCAGGAATCCAGCAAAGCGAACCTTTTCCCGAGCGTCGTATATAAAGAAGGCAGATCCGCCTCTTCCAGCCGTTCTCCGTAAGGAGGATTGGTAATAATAAACCCGTATTTCTTTCCATGGCTCAACATATCCACGTCCCGCTTCTGAAAATGGATCAGCCCGTCCACGCCAGCCAGCCGGGCATTCTCCCTGGCCGCCGCAAGCGCGTTTTCATCGATATCAAATCCTTGTATGTCCGTCTCGACTGTCAGATCCACCATTTCCCTGGCTTCTTCCAGCGTATCATACCAAACCCGCTTTCCTGCTACATGCTCCCACGTCATCGCCGAGAATTCCCGGTTCATGCCTGGCGCCATATTCGCCGCCATCATCGCCGCCTCAATCGGAAACGTGCCGCTGCCGCAGAACGGATCCACCAAAATCCTGTGTTTCTTCCACGGAGTCAGCATAATCAAAGCCGCTGCAAGGTTTTCCGCAATAGGCGCCTGTACCGACATCTTTCGGTACCCTCTCTTGTGAAGAGACTCGCCAGTCGTATCCAGTCCTACTGTCACCTCATCCTTCAGCAGAAAAACCCTTACGGGGAACGATTCCCCATTCTCCGCAAACCATTCCTGGCGGTACACTTTCTTCAGCCGCTCCACCATCGCTTTTTTCATCACAGACTGGATATCGGAAGGGCTGAACAGCTTGCTCTTCACGCTCCCCGCCTTTTTTATCCAGAATTTTCCATCCCGGGGGATATATTCTTCCCATGGAAGCCCTGCTGTTCCCTGAAAAAGCTCCTCAAAAGTCTCCGCCCGGAAACTCCCTACCTTGATCAATATCCTTTCTGCCGTCCGCAAAAAAACATTGGCGCGGCAGACCGCCTCTTCATCGCCCAGAAAAGTGACCCGGCCGTCTTCCACCCGGCTGACCTCATATCCCAGGTCGATAATTTCCTTTTTTAAAACAGCCTCCAGGCCGAAATGGCAGGGAGCGATTAATTCGTATTTCTTCATCTTTCACCTATATCCTCCGATTTTCTTTCCCACTCTACCATAATCGCCTCGCAGCTGTCAACATCGATCTCTTCCACCGCTTCTTTCAGCCTTGCAAACATTTCCTTCTGCCATCCTTCATAACGGTATCCGTCCATTTCCAGGATTGTTTCTTCCATCCCGTCCATATCCAGGTCGTCTACCGCCCTCCGCATCTCGCAGAAACAATTTTTCAGCACTTCTGCCGGAACTTCTTCTTTTCCTGCATCGCTTTCCACGCTCTCGGCACAAAAAGGTTCCAGCACGGACAGATAGCCGACATACTGCTCCAGCATTTTATCCGTATGCCTATGTATGGAAAGAGCATCCCTGGCATTCCCCGCCTTTTCCATGGCGGCCGCCCTTTCGGACAGGGTCATGGCACCGATCTGCTTGGAAGAATTTTTTAACGCGTGGACTTCTATCGTATATTCCGTCCAATTTTCTGCCTCTTCCAGCTCCTTGATCAATTTCGCTTTTTTATCGATGCTATGGTAATATACCTTTAAAACCTTCCAGAACAGCTCCTCGCTGACCAAAAACTCCATGGCATATTTAATGTCCAAGTCCCCGACTACGATATGATCCGATTTTTTCTCTTCTCTACCCACATTTCTCGTATGATGGACCTTCTGCACCTTTTCTATCGGAAGCCATTGCTTCACTTTGGAAGCCAGCAGACGCAGCTCGATCGGCTTAGGGACAAAATCGTTCATCCCCTCCCTGCAAAACATCTCTTTCGTTCCTTCCACCGCATTTGCCGTAAGAGCTATAATCGGCACGTCATTATATTCCGGATGGAAGCGCCGGATAATGTGCGTCGTTTCCACGCCATCCAGTTCCGGCATCATATGATCCATAAAAACAATGTCATAATGGAACCTTGAAATACTCTCCACCGCCGCTTTTCCGCTCGTCACCGTATCAATCTTCATCTTCATCGGCTCCATGATTCCTTCCGCCACGGTCAAGTTCACCGCATTGTCATCCACAATCAGCACATTCGCTTCCGGGGCAATAAAATCAAACTCATTTTTATCCGTGTCATCGTCAAAATGAAGTTCCTCCCCGTTCAATATCATGGCGATATTCAAAGCAAATAACGGTTTTCTCACCACAAGCAGGTTCGGGATATTATAATTGACGCTGGCATAGAATTCGATCAGAAGCACGGCTGTAATCTGCGGATTCTGGCGGACGAACTCCTCCACCATATCGGAAAACAGCGGATATTCTATAAAAAGAAATACTTTTTTCTCATCCGGAAATGTATAAAGGCTTTTGAAATCCGTCACTTCATAATCCACGCCCAGCGCCGTCGCGTCGGAGCATAAGCTTTCCCTTATATAAGGATTCGAAACAAGCACCATCACCAAAAGGGAATCCGGATCCTGAATGACAATGCTTGGCTCCCTGTTCATGATCTTTTGCGGCAGGGCGCAGAAAAACTTGCTTCCTTTCTCGTATTCGCTTTCCACCCAGATATCCCCGTCCATCAGCGTCAAAAGCCTTTTTGAAATCGCAAGGCCGAGCCCTGTCCCTTCGATGTTCCGGTTCCTCTTGCTGTCTACCTGCTGGAAAGACTGGAACAGCTTGCCGATATCTTCCTTTTTGATGCCGATTCCGGTATCCTCGACGGATATGCGTATTTCGATTTCATCCGGCGATATCCGCACATAGTTCATCTTCATGGTAATTCTCCCCTGCTGGGTAAATTTTGCCGCATTGTTCAAAAGATTCAGCAAAACCTGTTTGATACGGATGCTGTCTCCATATAACTCGCACGGCAGATCAGGCTTCACATCAAGGATCAGCTCCACATCCTTTTCCTTCAGCCTTGTCATAACAATATTCGCCACATCGTATACGATGGACATTGGCTCGTATTTCGTCTCGATAATATCCATCCTGCCGGACTCTATCTTTGTAAAGTCAAGAATATCGTTAATAATCGTAAGCAGCGATTTCCCCGCTTCCTTGATCTGGTTGATATATTCCCTTGCAACGGGGGGCAGTTCTTCCCTGAGGGCCATTTCCGCCATGCCGATTACTGCGTTCATGGGAGTCCTGATCTCATGGCTCATATTCGCCAGGAAATCCGACTTCATATTCCCTGATTTTTCCAGTTCCTTGTTCGCACGGTAAACAAGATATTTATTATAGGCCATATCGGACAGGACGCTGGCAATCATATGCAGGAACTTTGCCGCGTTGTCCACCGTTTCCCTGTCGATAATCCTTATTTTTTTAGAAGCCGCCACGTATTCATCCGGATCCACGCCGATCCTGGCCGCCACTTTCCTTATTTTCTCCGGGTCAGCCTCCTTTGTAAGAACCTGCCCGCCAAGAAAGCATCCTACCAGCCTGCCGTCCGCCACAATGGGCGCAGAAAATTCCACAAGATCCGCATGGCAGAAATAGACGGCCGCCTTGCCCTTTTTCATTGCCAGTTCCGCCCCCCATTTATCGCATTCCCTGCAGCTTTCGCAGCCTTTCTCCGTGCTTCTCGTATATTTCATGCAGAACTCTGAAAAATTCGACCCCTTCGTTACGGGATAGCCGTCCGCATCCGTCGTGAGCGCCGCTATGCCTGTCATATTGGAAAAACCGTCCTGTATTTTCTGCAAAGTTTCTATATCAATTAAATCGGTCAGCTGCAGTTCATAATCCATGTCCATAGGTTCATCCTCTTTTCCATATATATGTCCTTTCAGCCGATCAGCTTTTCAATCGTATCCAGCAGCCTGTCTCGGTTAATCGGTTTAAGCAGATAACTTTGCGGTTTCATGACGAGGGCTTCCCTGATTTTCTTGCTTTCCGTCACCCCAGTCAAAAAAACCACCGGTATATCCCTGGTCGCGCTGGATGCCCGCAATTTTTCCAGAACCGCAACGCCATTTTCATCCGGCATTTCATAGTCCAGCAAGATCAGGTCCGTTTTCTTTTTTTGCAGGAATTTCAGGGCGATCTTGCCGCTGAGGGCCGTTGCCACGTCATATTTATCATGTAAATGCTCTTTTACGAGCCGCAGCATCATGGAATTGTCATCCACTACAAGGATATGTTTGCGCTGCGAATCCGCCCCTCCCTGCGGGGTCCCGCTTCCCGCCAGGAAAGGATTTCCGATCGGCAAAGATGTTCCTGCCTGGGGCGTTTTCCCCGGAGCAGAAGGCGTTCCCGCAGGAGCAGGAATTCCTGTTGGAGAAGCGGCGCTTGCCCCCGCAGGGATCCCTCCCATGGAAGCAGTATTTTCTTTCGCCGCATCTTTCTGCGCCGCCCCCTCCTGCCTTGGCTTCTTTCCCCTGAAAAACTTCAGGATCCTTTCCTGGACAGCCTCTGCAGACAGCGGCCTATATAAAGAAAGGTCGGTTACATTCGCCGCCATCTTCTCAAATTCATCGCATTCCTCTTTGGAGCCAATCAAAATGAAAGGGATATTCTCCTGGGCCAATTTATATTTAATGCTCGCCATCTGCATGATATGGTCTCTTTGCTCATCATGAAGACAATATACAAAAGCGTCTGGCTCATAACAATTCATATGCCTGATGATATCAGCATAGCGGATTGAGGTAGTCAGAGCTTCAAAATTATTTTCCATCTGATTAAAGAAACTGTCAATTACGGAAGTATTATTTCCTGTCACCAGAATTCGATACTTCATCACAATCCTCCTTCTATGATTTATCATTAAAATCATTATATACAATATTCCCCCACTTTTCCACTATGTTTTCGATTTCACGGCTAGTTTTATCCTAATCGGGAAGAGGCAGGCATGATCCCGCTTTGCCGGACACGCCGCACACAAAAAGGCTGCGCATCTTCATCCGATGCGCAGCCCCTGCCAGCCCTCTGCCTAGAAATTGTTATTGTTGTTCTTCTGGCTGTTGTTAGAAGAATTGTTGCTGCAGTTCTTCTGGTTCTGTTTTTCGTTATTGCTGTTATTGTACTTGTTTTCCTGATTCTGTTTCTCGTTCTGGTTATAATCGTTTTTAGACATTTTGCATTCCTCCTGATTAATTTTTGTTACAGGAATAGTATGTCTTATACCTATAAAAAGTATTCATTTTCTTTTCTAGGACTTTAGTACCGCTTTTTTATTCACTTTGCACAGTTTTCCCGTTAGGACTTTAGTACTATTTACGTATTGCAATTCATAAAAACCGTGCTATAATTAAAGCATAAATAGAAATAACCCTTCATCGTTTCTATTTATAGACCCTTATATTAATTATTTATACTCCCCTCATTAGAGCGTCAGACCCTTTCTGGCGCTCTATTCATTTTCAGAAATCAAAAAAATTGAGCCGCCGCGCGGCCCATGTCTAATTTCTTTTTCTGAGCATGCGTATGATTACCGCCACACAGACAAACGGGATAATGATCGGAAGCAGCATGGACACTACCGAACTGATAATACTGATTGCAGCAAGCGCCAGAAGCACCACCAGCACAAGCAAAAGCCATCCCGGCATCCGGTATATCCTGGGTCTTCCGCCCTCCCTGCCGCTATTCTGCCCATTTTCCTGGGAACCATCCTCGTATATTTCCTCATATTCCTGGCCGCTGTAACTGCGCGCCTGGGATTTGGATGCCTGAGTGATCGTTTTGGCAAGCAGCCTTGGATCTCCAAGACTGGCAATGATCTCTTCCTCGCTTCGCCCTGACCGAAGCTGGGTATCAAAGTATTCTTCATAATAGCGCATGTTCTCATTTACCGTGCTGCTCGTCAGGTTCCCTGCCAGCGCCCTGTGCAGGGTGTCCATAAATTCGCTTCTGCTCATAATTCCTCTCTTTCTCTTCTGAAAAACATTTATAAAAGATTATGTCAATGGCCCGATCAACCGTAATACCCGGCCCATCATCCGATTCAATACAAATATATTTTTATAGTATTTCATATCAACTTCTATGCACCGGCACAACGTTTCCTGAAAATCTTTTTCCACATCATAAACCGCCTCATTCCGATATAAATAAGCAGCACATTCGAAATGATGATACAAGCTTCGGTAATCCATATTGACAGTCCCTACGACTGCTTTCTCATCGTCCGACACAAATACCTTTGCATGGATAAATCCAGGCTCATACTCATATATTCTGACTCCGGCGGCCAGCAGGTCGGGATAATATGTCCTGGACATAGCAAAAATCGCCTTTTTATCCGGTATATGAGGGATAATAATCCTTACATCCACCCCCCGCCTCGCCGCATACTGGATAGCATCCAGCATTGCGTTATCCACAATAAAATAAGGTGTCATAATATGTACATACCTGACCGCCTGATGAATAATGTCCAGATAAATCGTCTCCGCCACATTCTCAGGCATCGTCGGCCCGTCTCCATAAGGCATGACAAATCCAGAACCGCCATTCGCCGTCCGGCATGGCCGGATATATTTGGCATAATCCTCCGTCCCCCATTCGGAACTGTTCCACATCTGGAGAAACATCATGGTAAAACTTTTTACCGCTTCCCCTTCTATCTTGATGGCGGTATCTTTCCAATGCCCGTACTTTACTTTTTCATTGATGTATTCATCCGCCAGGTTGACGCCTCCCGTATAAGCCGCTTTTCCATCTACCACAAGGATCTTCCTATGGTCTCTGTTATTTTGGGAAGTCGACATCAGAGGCCTTATGGGGGCGAACATCTTTGCCCGGATTCCCAGGGCGCGTAGTTTTTTTGGATAAGAATACGGAAGCAGGAGCAGGGAACACATCCCGTCATACATCACGCGGACTTCCACGCCTTCCCCGGCTTTCCGCTGTAAAATCTCCAGGATGCTGTTCCACATTTTTCCCCGTTCCACGATAAAATATTCGAGAAAAATAAACTCTTCCGCCTTTTCCAGCTCTTCCAGCAGATCCTTATATTTCTCCTCGCCAGCGGGAAAATAGGTAACGGAACTATTGCAATAAGTAGGAAAACCCCCGATCTGCTCCGTATATCGGCTCAATCCCGCCATATGGAGGTCGGTTTTTTCCAGCGCCTCTTTCGTATCCTTGTCGGTATGCATAAAAGCTTCCGTCTCTTTCAGCCTTCTGTCCAATCCTTTTTTCAGCCCTATATTGCCCCAGTTCCCGACCACGAACAGATAAAGCAGCACGCCGAATACAGGCGCCACGCAGATCGGGATTACCCATGTCAGCTTGAATTCCGGCGTTTCATCCTTATTGATAATGTAGACCAGTACCACTGCGCTGAGTACCAGCATAAGCAGCAGGGATATTTCCGAATATCCCCCCAGCCATTTAAAACCGGCAAAAAGCCAGAACATCTGCACCAGCAGCAGCGCGATCGTAACCATCGTACGGCTGAATATTATTTTAAAAAGTATATTCCAATATTTCTTCAATACAATGCCAGCTTTCTTTCCAACCGTTGAACCTTTCTCTTTAGCTTTTAAACTGAATTAATATAGAAAGTTTATCACATAACCCGGGAATATAAAATAAAATAAATATAAAGTTTTTATCCCTTAATCTCTTTTCAGCATATATAAAATCTCTTCAAAACATACGCCGTCAGTGCTTGGAATCCCCATCTCCACGGATTTCAAAATCCCCTGCCTCACAAAATCAGACGCTTTCCTCACGGATTTTTCGAAATCGATTCCGTTGACCGCATCCGCCGCTATGATAGAAGCAAAAACGTCCCCTGTGCCGGAACGTTCCGTCCCCGCCTTATGGACCTGGATCGTCTTCGGCGCCTTTCCTCTTTCCGCCACATAGCTGGCTATAAATTCCCCCTGCAAAATCCCTGTCACTACTACTTTCCCCGGGCCGCGTTCCATCAGTTTCCGGGCCATGCCGTACAGTTCTTCCTCTTCCCATCCGGTTTCCTTGTAAGGAGTATCCGTCAAACGGCAGCATTCGGTCAGGTTCGGTGTAATAATGTCCGCATACTCTATCAGTTTTTTCATCCCATCGCACATTTCTTTCGTATAGGTGACATAAATCCTTCCATTGTCCCCCATCACCGGATCAATGATCACCCGGGTCCTCCTGCTGCGGAATTCTTCAATAAAACGAACCACCATCTCGATCTGGGCCACGGATCCCAGAAAGCCGGAAGTAATTCCTTCGAATTTCAACCCAAGCTTTCGCCACTTCGCAATATATTCCTCCATTCGGTCTGTATAATCATCAAAAAAATATTCCCCATACCCCATATGATTGGAAAGAATCGAAGTGGGCAGCGGGCAGCACTGTACGCCGAGGTAAGAAATAATAGGAAGGGACACCGTCAGCGAACATCTTCCAAACCCGGACAGATCATTGATAACTGCTATTTTTTTCTGCTTGTTATGCGGCATTGCTCTTTTCTCCTTCTTTTATAAATGCAATGCAATTATATGGTTTCCTTTTCGCATTGTCAATGGAATGCATTGCCTTATTTTCCCTTGTAGTCTATAATGGACTTATATGAATACCAGTAAAACTATAATGAATGGAGGAAAACAATGAGCAGATTTACATTACCAAGAGACATTTACCACGGCAAGGGCTGCCTGGCCGAACTGAAGAACCTGAAAGGGAAAAAGGCGATCCTCGTAGTGGGCGGCGGTTCCATGAAGCGCCAGGGCTTCCTTGACAAAGCGGTGGAATACCTGAAGGAGGGCGGCATGGAAGTCAGCCTGTTCGAAGGCGTTGAGCCGGATCCTTCCGTAGAAACCGTTATGAAAGGCGCACAGGCTATGCGCGATTTTGAGCCGGACTGGATCGTTGCCATGGGCGGCGGCTCTCCGATCGATGCAGCCAAAGCGATGTGGGCGTTCTATGAATACCCTGACACTACTTTCGAAGATTTGTGCATTCCTTTTAATTTCCCGGAACTGCGTCAGAAAGCGAAATTCGCGGCTATCCCTTCCACTTCCGGAACAGCTACCGAAGTTACTGCATTTTCCGTTATTACCGATTATGCCGCAGGGATCAAATATCCGCTGGCTGACTTTAACATCACGCCCGATGTAGCTATCGTTGACCCCGATCTGGTAGAAGCTCTTCCTCCCAAGCAGGTAGCTTATACGGGAATGGATGCCCTGACCCATGCCATCGAAGCTTACGTATCCACCTTGCATTGCGCTTTTACCGATCCTCTGGCTCTCCAGGCGATCGAAATGGTATTCGATTACCTTCCTGCTTCCTATAACGGCAATATGACCGCAAGGGAAGAGATGCATTACGCACAGTGCCTGGCAGGAATGGCATTCTCCAATGCTTTGCTCGGCATCGTACATTCCATGGCGCATAAAACAGGGGCCGCATTCTCCACCGGCCACATTACGCACGGCTGCGCAAACGCTATGTATCTTCCTTTTGTCATCAAATATAATGCAAAAGAAGCTACAGCAGCATCCCGTTATGCGGAAATCGCCCGCAGAATGGGTCTGCCCGGCGCTTCCGAACAGGCTTTGGTCAACAGCTTGTGCGAAAAAATAGACGAATTCAATGTAAAATTGAATATTCCGAAAACATTAAAGGATTTCGGTATCATTGAGGACGAATTCAAAGAGAAAATCGCAAAGATTTCCGAACTCGCCGTAGGCGATGCATGCACCGGCTCCAATCCGAGGACGATCGACCCGGCCGCTATGGAAAAATTATTTACCTGCATTTATTACGGCACGGAAGTGGATTTTTAACAGAAAACAGGTGACGTCAGAGGCAGGCGTCTCCGAATGACTGAAATGATGCCTTAAAGGCCGGAATCAATACATTGGACAATCACCATCCATATCTATGGCAATAGAAAAACCTGCCCGCAGGGCAGGTCTTTCTTGGCTGTTTATTACAGCATTATTAAATATGCATTATACTCTGTCTACATAATAAAAATTCTAATCCGATATCTCGACGGATGCAGTGTTTTCCCCGGATATTATGGGGGAGTCCTCATTTCGGTTGATACGGAAATATCTTATACCTTCCACATAATTCTCATCAGCTTCATCCAAGGGGGCATACTTCCAATGATCTGTTCCGTCCAGAAACCACTCATATTCTCTTACTGGAACAACCGCAAACACAAGTCCGTCATAACTCTCCGGCACTTTGAAAATAAAATTCGCATAGAATTTAACAGGCTTGGTCGCATCACCGTTATCAGCATAAGTGAAATCGCCATACTTCCATTGTGTTTCTTTTGTATAGAAAACATCATAACTAATTTCACCTAAATCCAGTGTTGTGAAATTCTTAAATGTATCGTCCTCTGAGCCAAGTATCCTACTTCCCGTATACCAATCATAAATAAGCAACATATTATTGGTGTTATTATAGTATATATCCTGCTCAGCATAATAATGGTTTTGGGATATTGCGTTCACTTTCAGGTAAATAAGCTGGTATCCATCCTCATCTGCCGGCTCACTGTTGCAGTCAACCTGCTCCCACACCGCATCTGTAGCCATCTGGTATTCTTTTTCATTATCCTCGACGCAATTCAGCACATCTACCGTACATGCCACGGGCGCATCGGGAACCTCAATCCCATGTTCTTCAAAATAAGACTGCTGCCGCTCTCCCTCGGTTTCCCCGCACAGGACACAGGTCTTCGGAGCAGTAAAAGTCGCATCCGCCCATTCATGGGTACATTCAGGTTCTTCCTCTGGCTCGTATTCGGGTTCTTCCTCTGGCTCCTCTGCCGTTTCTTCGACAGTTTCCTCCACGCTTTCGCTCGTTACAGGCTCTGCTTTAGCGCCGCACCCTGCAAGTACGGATACCAATACTGCCGATGTCAGTATCCATGTTAAAATCTTTTTTTTCATCAAATAATCTCCTTTCACGTTCACCATCCATCGTGGCTTTCTTCATGCCCCCATGCGGCAAAATACTGGAATGCTTCACATCCTACAATCTCATCAAGGGCTTTCTGGAGCTGGCTTAACGCTTCTTTGTCATAGGGATATTCCTCATGCTCAAAAAAATTAAGGCTGACATAGTCGCTGCCTATGGAATAGTCATCGCCTTCACAGGCAGTGCCGCCCATATAGTCCGAAATAAAGCTGCTGACGACATCATTTTCTTCTTCGCCTTCAAAGATATCTGCCAGCATACTTTTTTGGGCATCTGTCAGGGTGTACCCCGGCTTGCATTGGAATATGACGCAGTCCATAAAGGACGGAGTCTCTGCCTGTGCCGCTTCTTTTTGGACGGTATCATGGAATGCTGTCTGAATCCTTCCATATTCCTCAGATGATATCCTCTGGCTTCGGTAATCATCAATCCCCTGTCTTACTGCGGCCAAAGCACTGCCCAGCGTTTTCCCGTATACTGGAAGTGGCTCAATAATCTCCGGCAGTTTTCTTGCGGTGGCTTTGCCAACGCATACCAGAAGTTCAAAAATATCATTGCTGTTCACGCTTTTCTCCTTCCCTATCTCGTATTTTATCGAAGTATAAAAAAAGAACCGCGATGCATGACAACTAATCGCAGTCCTTTCAAACTCCGATTCCTCACTGGGGAGTACCCCGGCGGCAAACTGCCCGCCGCAAACGCACTCCAGTGAGAAATCAAGAACGGGGTGCAAGCATGCGTCCACACTCTACACCCCGTTTTTATATCATGAGGCACAGACTGAGCCTGACAACACGCAAAAGGCATTGTTTTTTATGCCCGATTATCTTATAATAATTCTTGCGTGTATCGCAGACTTGGTCTGTATCGTGTGGTAGTGAAGTTACCATCCCTTGCCCCGGAGAGTTGGCGCTCTCCGGGGTGGTACACCTTATCGTCCTTGAATTTCTCAACTCACATTTTAGCATACCCCAAACCGCATTACAAGTATAAATCACGCATCGCCTCTGCCCCCTTGATGCTCCCGGATTTCCATCTGTCATAAACCGTACACCATTTCTGGTTTGCATGATCTGCACGAAAATCCTGCCGCAGCCTGTTTTCAAAGACTTTATGCGGTTTCACACGGCGATAACCCGGTCTTTTCGGGTGGACGCCGAATTCTTTGTTATGTTGTTCAATAAACCGATAAGCCTCTCATCGATTTCTTTTGCGGAGAATGCCGCTGCTTTTTTTGGATTATATCTTATTAGTCACTTCTGTTACAACTTTACTTTATCACAACATTACCCCAAAAAATCGAAAGAAAAAAAGGCGGGAATGCCCATTTTATCAGCATTTCCACCTACCAAAATAACCACGTACGCATAGCACTAAAAGCGTGTGCATAGCACTAAAAGCGTGTGCATGGCGCAAAAAAACGTGCGCATAGCGCAAAAAAAACGTGCGCTAGAGGATTCGAAGCTAACCTCAAATGCCCGAAAACCCAGTAAAGAAAGGAGGTTGCGCCATCTTCCCTCGATGAGTGTAACAAAGGTGTAACTGATTGAAAGGCGGCGCTTTCTCATATTAAAGCCTTACTGCTTTACCCGCAAAAGGCTGTGCCGCCTCAAAATGAGATGCCTCCGCACTGATTTCTTCTGGCGTCTTAGCATCAAAATAATCCCTCTGCCATTTTGTATAATCAAATTTTTCTCGAATAATTGCAGAAATAAAATGCTCCGCTTCAACAATACCCATCTGTTCCGTTAAACATCTCATTCCCCGGTTCAAAATCTCAACAGTACTTATCGCCATTTATTCATCCCCTTCCATATCTGTAATAAACTCTATCGGTGTCACCATTTTTATCTCTTCTGTACGATACTTTAATAGTCGTACATCAGTAGTTATAAAATATTCACATCTCGCATAAATTGCCGAAGCAACATGACAGGCATCTTTAAATTTAACCCCTGTTTTCATAATCTCAGCGGCTTTTGCCTCCACTGCTTCTTTTCGTTCATCACCTACATATCCAAAGGCATTCTCCCTCATAAAGTCAAAAATTGTATTACGCCGCATTTCAAACGGATTTTTACTGCACTCATACCTGAGCATATATGATACAATTAACTCCAATTTTTTATCTTTTATCAAAGATTGAATATACAATTTAGACTGGGTTTCCATAGCAACTTTTAGCTGTGACTGGTCATCGTATGGCCTGTTATAGCAACACATATCAAGATAAATCCTCAAATCATGACCTCCCACTCTGCTTTCTTCTGCTCCCGCAAACTAAGGCCTTCATACTTTGCCAGCATACCATCGCCTACCTTACCGTTTCACAAATTATTATATTTATATTATACCCCAATAAAAACTTGTTAGCAAATAAAACTTCTCTGAACAAAACAACGTACTTGCGCGGGAACGCCAACTGGCACAGGCCGCTACCACCTCAATTTTCAGGAATACCCCCGCCATCAAAAATTATTAATCAACGGGCGGCTTTTCCTTTTCCCGTACCCCCGGGAAAAAATGGCGCAAATACGCGCTTCCCTATATTTGATTAAAAAATAAGATTATTTTTAGGGGCAAACGGTAATCAAATTTTTAATCAATTCTTTCTTGCCAAAAAAAACGGTAATCAACTCAGTGCGCTACCCCGGAAGACCTTACATTGCATAAGTGCCACTCAATACAAGGCAGGGAAAGTCGTGACAGGGGAGGCCACCTCCCATCATATACCATATGGCGCATTTTTCCACACAAAACGCTGCCCCCGTAAGGCCTCGCGTTGCATAAGTGCCACTCAATACAAGGCCGGGGAAGTTGTGACAGGGGAGGCCGCCTCCCGTCATATCCCATATGGCGCATTTTTCCACACAGAACGCTACCCCCGTAAGGCCTCGCGTTGCATAAGTGCCACTCAATACAAAGCCGGGAAAGTTGTGACAGGGGATACTGCCTCCTGTCAAAAGCCATATGGCACATTTCTCCAGACAAAATGCTACCCCTGGAGCGGAAACGGACAGTCCTCAAAGATGTGGGAACTGCCTCCCTGTTTTACTGCCATCTCACCAGAGATTCATGGACATCGGCTTCCATCCGGCGGATGAGCCCAAGAGACTGGATGGCCTTTGGAAGCACATGGAGGTTTTTTCACATATGGAAGCATTCAGTAAAACTCAGTACCCCAAGGCCGACACAAAGCAACTGGCAAAAGCAAGTACCCCTGAGGCTGGAACAAAGCAACTGGCAAAACTCAGTACCCCAGAGCAACCCATCATAACCGGCTGAGCCGGTGAACTGCCAAAGGCGCAATACATAACGCTGGCCGCATCGCCTCACACCCCATACTGGTCTGAACCCGCCCGCCACCCCTGAGAGATACCAGCCGTCTTTATTCAGCTATCCGGGGAATATCTGTAACCTTCTTTCTTTTCCCCAATGTTCCTTAAGCCCGGGGGTACTTATTATACTGTCAATAAAAGAACTCTACATATATCTGAATAAACAATGTATATGAAACATGTTATTTTATATCTATAACCCAAGAAAGACCTGTCCGTCCGGGCAGGTCTTTCTTGACTGTTTCTTGCAGAATCAAAACATATGTACCATCTTATTCATCTGTCAGGGTGAAGCGTAGATATCCTTCCCCATAATATGGCAGTTCATCCATCGTATACAGTCTGGCTGTATAGTCATTTTTATCATACTCCTCCCCTTTTTCTGGTGAAGTATAGCCAAACTGGAACACTGTGCCGTCATAATCAGCCGGGCAAGTCACAGTATACGTTACGATGGACAGCGGCCAATTATTCTCCTGCTCATACTCGGTCCGTATATCATAGTATTCATCGCCAATCCTGACTGCATCCTTGGTCTTAGCATTCCCCCTAAAGTATGTGCCGGTATACCTGTCAAATGAGCTGGTATTCCACCTACAGCCAGTTACTTCTTCCGGCATATTGCTCATATCAACTGTATACACTGCGGTCACTTTCTTGAAGCCTTCGTCTGCCCCTTCTATTGTCTCTGAGATGGCAACATTCACACCCGCCTCAAAATCGCACACATAATCTTCCACATAACTGTCATAACCGTATAAATTCACAGGCCAATCTCCCTGCGGTGTAATGGCTATCCCGTGTTCCTCCAGCCAGTTGACAGGTTCCAGCTCCGTCTCATCTTCCGGCACTTCGCTCTCTTCCGATTTCTGCCCTGCATCTGCTTCCTCCGGCTCATTCCCAGCACCGGGTTCTTCTACATCAGCTTCCTCTGATTCTTCTGAACCGGGTTCTTCTTCCACATCCGCCTCCTCAGCCGCATCTGTCCCCTCTTCTTCTCCTGCTGTAACAACACTGCCGCTGTCAGCCGGCTTTGCGGTATTGCCGCATCCCGCAAGCAGGGAGGCAGATAAAGCCGCCGCAAGCATCCTCATTAACATTTTCCTCTTCATCAGATAATCTCCTTCCTTTCTCACCATCCATCATGGCTTTCTTCATGCCCCGATGCTACAAAATACTGGAATGCCTTACATCCCACAACCTCATTGAGGGCTTCCTGAAGCCGGCTCAGCACCTCCCCGTCATATGGGTATTCGTCATACTCCATAAAATTGAGACTGACATAGTCATCGCCTATGTAATAGTCCTCATCCCTCCAGACACTGCCGCCCAGATACCTTGAAATAAAGCCGCTGATGATATCGTTTTCTTCTTCCGCCCCGCCTTCCAAGACATCTGCCAGCATGCCCTGCTGGGCATCTGTCAGGGTACACCCCGGCTTGCATTGGAATATGACGCAGTCCATAAAGGCCGGGGGAACTGCCTGTGCCGCCTCTTCCCGGGCCGTCTCATGGAATGCCGCCTGGATCCTGCCATACTCTTCGGGGGATATCCGCTGGTTGCGGTAATCATCAATCCCCTGCCTTACTGCGGACAGGGCGTTGCTCAGGGTTTTCCCACATACAGGCAGCGGCTCCACTATCTCAGGCAGTTTTCTTGCGGTAGCCCTCCCAACACAGTCCAAAAGTTTAAAAATATCATTACTGTTCATACTGGTTCTCCTTTCCTTCCGTATTTTCCCGAAGCATTAAAAAAGGACTGCGATTGCACGACAACTAATCGCAGTCCTTCCAGACTTCGATTCCTCACTGGGGAGTACCCCGGCGGCAAATCGCCCGCCGCCAACGCACTCCAGTGAGAAATCAAGAACGGGGTGCAAGTATGCGTCCACACTCTACACCCCGTTTCTATATCATGAGGCACAGACAGAGCCTGACAGCACGCAAAAGGCATTGTTTTTTATGCCCGATTACCTTATAATAATTCTTGCGTGTATCGCAGACTTTGTCTGTATTGTGTGGTAGTAGAGATACCATCCCTTGCCCCGGAGAGTTGGCGCTCTCCGGGGTGGTACACCGTATTGTCCTTGAATTTCTCAACTCACATTTTAGCATACAAGGTTATTCTTTACAAGTCTCAAATAGGGCGGCTTCCTTACGCTTCCTGCATTCCCATCCCTTATAGAACTGCCACTGCCACATGGTTCGCGGGGTATTCCCCTCATATTCCCTCACGCGCCGGTAAAACCCAGTACCCCAGAGGCCAATACAAAGCAACTGGCAAAAGTAAGTACCCCTGAGGCTGGCACAAAGCAACTGGCAAAACTTAGTACCCCAGAGCAACCCATCATAACCGACTGAACTGGAGGACTACCTGAGACGCGCTACATGACGCTGGCCGCGTCGCCTCACACCCCATACTGGTCTGAACCCGCCCGCCACCCCTGAGAGATACCATTCAGCTTTATTCAGCTATCCGGGGAATATCCGTAACAATCTTTCTTTCCCCTTATTTCCCTTATACCCGGTGGTACTTATCATGTTGCTAATAAAAGAACTCTACATATATCTGAATGAACAATGTATATGGAACATGTTTTTTTATATCTCTAAACCAAGAAAGGCCTGTCCGTCAGGGCAGGTCTTTCTTGGCTGTTTGTTGCAGGATTATTAATTTTACGTCATATTACTCATCTGTCAGGGTAAAGTATTGCATATCATATGGCAGTCCATCCAGCGTATACCCCAAACTGCTTTACAGGCACAAATCATGCATGGGAAACTCCCCCTTTCCAGCATCTGCCCCGCCGCAGGACGGACTCACCCATGCCCGCGGCTTCCATCTTCATATTCCCTCACCCGCCGGTAAAAAGTGGATGGCTTCAGTCCTAACTCGCGCATCGCTTCTACCCCCTTGATCCTGCCGGACTTCCACCTGACGTAGACCTCCATAAATCTGTCTCCGTCAATGGCGAGCGGCTTACGTCCTTTATACTTCCCTTTCTGTCTGGCAATCTCAATCCCCTCTCTCTGGCGGTCTAGGATATACTCCCGCTCTAACTGTGCGATTGCGCCAAAGACTGTCAGCATGAACTTCCCTGACGGTGTCTTGGTGTCAATCGCCTCTTTTTTCGATATGAAGTCCACGCCCTTATATTCCAGCCTTTCCACGATATCAAGCAGGTCTTTTGTATTGCGGGCGATGCGGGAGATGGACTCTGCCACCACCACATCCCCTTCCCGGACGTACTGGAGCATGGCTTCCAACTGTGTCCTGTCCTTCCGGGTCTTGCCCGTTGCCTTCTCCATGAACACCTTCTCTGCGCCCAACTCACGCATGAGGGCTTCCTGCCTTTCGGTGTTCTGTTCTTCTGTACTGACTCTGATATATCCTACTTTCATACTGCCTCCTGACTCCGCGGAATCACATCCGCAGGAAACCACAAAACGCTACACAGGATATAATGCGGCATTAGGACTGTGCCAATAGGCCTCGGTTTTCCTCTGGCACATCCCAAAAAACGGAAAGCCACCCTAATGGCACAGGAAAACAGCGGCCGGAATCCATGCCGTTAAAGGATACCCCAAAGAACAGCATATACCACATACATCCCCTGATATACGCCGAAACATGAAAAAGCACCCGTACAGCCTCACACGGCGCAAAAGCCGCATATGAGAACGATACGGATGCATGAACGGGAGCGTGCCCGGCTGGCTCAGTTCCCTCTTTTCTTTATGCCGCTATTGTAAAACACTGCCACAACATTAGCAAGGTATTCTGCCTGAATGCGCTTAACCAGAGAAGCCTTTGCAACATCCGGCAGTTTACTGCATTGCACCCACCTTGAAAACTCCGCCTCCCTTGACGCAAAGAACTTTAACGTTTCCACTTCCACTGCGGACAAAGGGCGGACGGATGAAAAGTTCAAATAACGCTCATTGCCGGACTGAAACTCAATCCCTCGGCCTGACAAATACTGCATCTTGCAAAATAAATCATACGCCCCAGACGCAAAGGAGCTAACTGTCGGGATGCATAAGGCATCCCCTGCGCTCATGTGTGCAAGAAGCGGATTCAGCCCCTGAATGCCTACGATGCGTCCACCCGTCACTCCCATCTTCCGCACAATATGAGCCTCCTCCGGCCTGCTGATTATGCCAAATTTCTGACTGGTATTATGGTTCTTTCTGCTTTCCCCATCTGTTCCCGTCATTTTTCTGCCTCCTTTAAATTTTTCTAAAAAGAATAGCTTTCAATTCCCTTATGCCGGAAAATATCAATTCAACATGAACTGCCAGTCACACCAAACCAGAATGAATAGAGACGGCGCATCATACCTGAGCTGGTCTGAGAAACTAACAAGGACAGAAGACAGGATGAACACTCCCATGCCGAAAAAGAACCGTTTTCCATACCGCCAAAAGAAATCCGCAGATGGGAAATAACCTGACTATTTTTGCACAGCCTGCGCGGAAAACGTCCTGTCTCGGCACTTTGATGGCTTCTCAGGCAATACAACTTACGAATATTAAGAGGGAAATGAAAGGTTTCTCCTACATGAAAAAATCGTAAAAAATATGGATACTCCACAATAACTGGAACATGAATGTCTATAAAAACGGTATCTTACGTCTACAGCACTCTGTTGTAAGAAAATGCCGACAGTCATCTGCTGTGCTTTACAACATGACTGTCGGCATTTCACACACTATGCAGATTTTACGCGGCATAAAGGGCTGTGTACCGCTACCTTGACAGCAGATACGGGGAAATATCCAGCACCTGTGCCAGCCTTAAGACTGTGCTATTACGCGCCCTCTGGATGCACCTCTCGCCGCTTTCATACTTTTGCAGGGTCTTGACCGGAACATCAGCCGCATCTGCAAGCTGTTCCTGTGTCAGCCCGCTCCTCTGACGATAAAACTTAAGACAGCTACTGGCAGGGAAATCCCCATCCACCGCCATCTGCCATGCTTCAAAAAGTTTCTGCTCATCCAGACCAAAACTGCGGTACCCCGACAGGACAGCTTCAAAATACGATGTCGCTGGAAGTTGTCGGACTGCCTTCTGGTTCATGACATACACGATACCGCTAACTATCCAGCCGCCATCCTCCCCCATCAGGACGTCCAGCCTTTCTTTCCCATAGTGGGCAGGATACCCCTCATAACGGTCAAGTGCCGCCTCATCCCTGTGGCTAATCCGCCAGACAGCCACAGGAACAGACTCCCCTTCACAGGCTTCGATGGTGGCAAAGGCATTTGCGCCTAATGCCTTGAACGCAAGCCTGTAATCCCGAATCACTCCTGTACCGACCGCCTCCGCATCGGGACAGCGGTGCGCCATCTGCCCTAAATTCAAGTTACTGCCATAAGCAATATAAAGTGTGTTTTTCGCCATATCTGGTCTCCTCCTTCTTATTAATGAATGCGTCCACGAAATACCCCCAACAGGGGGATGCGCTTACGCGCATCTCCCATGCCTCCACGCCGAATCCCCTGTAAGGTTTTTGGTCATATGGTGGCGGCAGGTCTTGAACTCATCGCCGTTGAGTCCGAGCCTCAACAGCCAGCATCTCATGCAATATTTCTCGTTATCAGTCACGCTCCTTCGGCAACTGGCTTTTTTCTGGCTGAGTGCCTGCTGACTGAGTGCCAGACAAAACTGAATATAGGATTTAATCTCCCCCGCATGGGTAGTGGCGTTGAACAGCCTAAACTCGATTGTCCCTTTGGTAAAGGTGGCGTGTAGATTAAGACCACGATATCTACTACGGTTGTAATGCGTATCCCGCGAATCATAACATCCTGCATACCACATGTCCGCCAGTTCCGGGAGAGTCTGGGGCTTACGCCGATTGATTACCTCAAGCAGATTCTCATTCACTTTTTTGCAATACTGAAGACGGTCTGGCGCAATCTGCAGGGCACGGTACAGGATATCCTCCTTCTGAGCCATCAGATTCACCAGATTCGTCAGTGTGGCGGGCGTATGCTTGGAAGCATCCACATGGATATGAATACCGCAGGACTTATTCACGAATGCCCCTGCATGCCTAAGCTGTCTCACTACCTCCTGCAAATCTGTAATATCCGCATAGGTGAGAATTGGGCTCACCACCTCGCAGGAATAACTGCGCCCTGCGATGACCTTGCCCCCACTGACGGTCTTCTTCTGGCAGGTGATGGATGCGTCCGAAACAGCCTTCCACACACGCCCTTGACGGTCAGCGGCTTCATATGCATCGTATACGCCGCCTCTAAAATGCGAAGTCGTTCCGAAATGCCCCGCAATCACCTGTGCCGCACGCTCCCGTGTAATCCCCGTCATTTCCATCTCAATCCCAAACTGCTGTGTTCTCATATAGTTCCCTCCTTGTCAGTACACCTGTTCTCTTTCGGTGTGTCTACTATACCTCTGGAGGGGAAGTTATTCCACTCATTTCTACACTCTAAACCACACAAAAATATCTTGGAAAACAATATATATTTGTCAGTTATGCTGCAATGTTGGTGAAAAACTGACCTGTCTGATATTACATCTCCATTTATTCTACATACCCGCTAGATTACATTTCTACTCATGCCCCACACTGGCTAGATTACAATTCAGACTTTTCTTTGGCTATACCAGATTACATTTCAAACTTTTCTCAGACTGTGCCAGATTACATTTCAAACCACATATTACATCCCGCCCGGAGACTGCCGCCGCCGGACTGCACGGTTCATTTTTTTCATCTTGAAAAGAACACACCCTAGTTGGTTTTTTATGAGCATGAGTTGGATTGGAAAGCAACTTCAGTTGGCACATCTGGAAACTCAGTCGGCTTCCTTAAGGTACTGAGTTGACTCCCGGCGGCAGTCAGTTTGTCAGAAAAAGGTATGAGTTGGCCTTATGGGAAGACAATATGGCAGATTTTTTAGCGAGATGGGTGATTCCACCATTATTTTGTATCCTGTCTGAGTTGCTACCTGATATCGGCTATTCCTAATGTCTTCATTTTCACAAATTTTTTGAAGACAGAAAGGAAGGTATCTAAATGCCAAAAAGCAAAATTAAAACTTTTTCATTACAACCTAAAATCATTAAACTGCTGTGCAATTGCTTCAACACAGAAAACATTTCTGAAGCAGTCTACAAGGGGTTAATAGGCTTTCTGTCTAATACTTTTTATGGCGAACATATGGACGACTTTGCACTTCATCAGCTTCTTACTGTTGAAGAACGCACAACTATAAAAAAATATTCCGTCCGTATTACAAAGGAACTGGAGCAGATGATCAACATTCAAACAACAACTGATACAATCTTTAACGTTGTTGTGATTATGCTGGCTAACTATTTGTATTATTCAAATTCTGCACCCTCATTAACTATGCCCGCAAAGACAAACTTTTTGTCTGAGCTGGACAACGCGAAGGCTGATATATCCACGAAGCTTCTAACACTCTTAGGAAGCAAATGGAATAAAAAGATGCAGTCTGCAATCAATCATATTCTCCAAACTTCAGAAAAAATCTGGTGTTCCAGCATCGAACCTTTTGTAGGTGCATTAGGTATTTTTACCAATTTCAGATTTGCTTTTAACGAAATAATAAACGATATGGATTTACAAAAAGTCAATCTCTATCGGGCAATCCAGGCTTACATGGATGTGCTTCTCTTGAAAATGCTGTGCAAGCCAGTTGATGAGCAGACATTTATAGATAATCAAGAACAACTAAAAGCAAAATACAATTTAAGCAATTCAAAAGTCAACCTTGAAGCCGCCGCCAGCTTTCTGTTTTCAAATCTGTTATCGGTTTGGAGCAGTGGCAGTACCTTCAAAGGAACATACAAATCATACAGAAAGAAGCTGGATAACATAGCTTTGCTCTGTAAGCGTCTGAAAGATACTGAAATCTGCGGAGATGATGCATTTAAGCTCATTCGCAAGCATATGGAAGATAGCGGTGCCATCTTTATTATAGACCCTCCATACCTTGACACTGATGTGTACAGCGAGACTGCTGTCACAGCAGGTAAGGAACAGAAAATTTTCGATTATGCGAAGCATGTGGAACTGGCAAAGCTACTGCGTAAGACACACCAAGAATACGGCAATGACTTCATTTATTTCTGCCGCATTACAGCACCGCATAAATTCGATTCTAAGCCAGACAAAGATAAGCATGACCGTCACATGGAAGGGCGCATTGACGACCTTTATTGGGGGTATGGGCATTACTACATAGATGTGCCGCTCCTGAAGGATAATTCTATTACTGCTATTGAAAGAATCATAACCTCTTTTGATTTCTCTGGCGCACAGCCTTACGGGAATGGAAGGGGGCAGAACTAATGATGACAGCGAACTTAGAAAAATTAACCCCTGAACTGCAAAAGAACTTGACTGATTTCGCTGATGCGAATAATCTGTCGGTGAGGGAACTGGCGCAGTTATATAATATGATTGCAATACATAAGTTCATCATGGAGTGCCACACGATTCCGATTACACAGAACAAAACAAACAGGCGGTGGTACACCCGACTACCAAATGGGAAACAGGTAGTTAAAACCAGCAGAACAGATTTGGAAGAGATAATTGTCTCATACTACGCCAATCTGCCGGAAGTAAAACAGCAATTCATGCAATTGGGGCTACTGCCATCAAAGGAAACCTATGCGATGGCAGAACCGCCAAAGCTATTGAACACCTGCACCTTGAAAACTATATATCCCCAATGGCTGGAATTAAGAGAGTGCGAAGTTGGGATGAATACACTTGCTGACGATTTGGCCTACTGGAAAGACTATATAGAAGACAGCATTGCAGATATTCCGTTAAGCCAGCTTGGAAGGACAAAACTAAAAGCATGGGGATGCCGGATAATCAAAGACCACAGCATGAAAAAAAAGTACTTTTCCAATATTAAAAGAACCTTGAATTCTATGCTGGATTACGCTGTAGATGAAGAAATCATAGAGGCAAACAGGCTAAAAGACATCAAATTCAACGCCAATCTTTTCAGACCTGTCACGCCTAAAGAGGAAAATGAAGAGGTCTTCACCGAAAAAGAACAGCAATTGGTTATGGAAGAAGCGGAAAAGGACAGCATGGAAAATGATTCTGCACTGCCTCTTGGAATCTGCATCCTGTTCCTTACCGGCATGAGGGTCGGAGAATTGTGTGCCTTGCGTAACTGCGACATAAAGGGAAACTACCTTCATATCAACCAGATGGTGACAGAAAAGCAAAGCAAAACTGCAGATGGCGGCCTGAAAAGAGATGGTTATATGATAACTCCACACGCCAAAACATCGGCTGGAATGCGAAAAATTTATCTTACTGCTAAAGCCAGAGAGTATTTTAGGCAAATCAGGGAGTTAAACCAAAAGAACGGATACCCCTGCGGAGATAAAGACCTTGTATTTCAAAGGAAACAGGGTATGTGCAACCAACGAGTATTCGACTGCCGCCTTAAAAAGTACTGCAACCCGAACCATCTTGACCTTCCATTTGCCAAGAGCTGTCACGATATTAGACGCTCTTATATTTCGCGTCTCTTCGACTCAGGTCTGAATCCTGACGAGATACGCCGGATTGCCGGACATGAGAACATCGAAATGACGATGAAGTACTGCCGGGGTCGCAAGTCATCGGAAGAACTTGAGAAAGTTCTGGAGCAGAGTCTTTCAACCTGAAGGACGAAAAAAGTGTAACAAAGTGTAACAAGATTTGTTACACTTTTTACCCCAAAAAATGAAAAAGAAAAAGGCAGAAATGCCCGTTTTATCAGCATTTCCGCCTCTCAAAAACCCAACGTGCGCTAGAGGATTCGAACCCCCGACCTTTTGGTCCGTAGCCAAACGCTCTATCCAGCTGAGCTAAGCGCACATCGCTGCCAGGCATCATTTGTATCCATATCGCCCGCAACGGTTTTATTTTACATGCTTATTTTCCTGTTGTCAAGTTATAAAATAAAATTTTCGCAGAAATTCATTTTCCATCGGCCTTTTATGCTGCTTGCAAAAACAGCAGCCCGGCTCCCCGTCTGCGAGAATCAGGCAATGGCAGCCGCCCCGCCAAAAAACTGGCGGAAACGGCTGTCTGTCACATTTTATTCATTTCCTGGAAATGAAGGAATTCCTGCAAACCCCTTTTGCAGATCCTCATCGGTTGGAATATAATCCGTCATCTGCCCGTCATGGAATTTGCCATAAGCAACCATGTCGAAATATCCCGTACCCGTAAGCCCGAAAACAATGGTTTTTTCTTCTCCCGTCTCCTTGCATTTCATCGCCTCATCGATTGCAACTTTTATTGCATGGGAGCTTTCCGGCGCAGGAAGAATTCCTTCCACTCTCGCAAACTGTTCTGCCGCTTTGAATACCTCCGTCTGTTCTACGCTGACAGCCTCCAGAAACCCGTCATGGTAGAGCTGGGAAACAACAGAACTCATTCCGTGGTAGCGCAAACCGCCCGCATGGTTGGGCGCCGGCATAAATCCGCTCCCCAAAGTATACATCTTCGCCAGCGGGCATACCTTGCCCGTATCACAAAAGTCATAAACATACTTTCCTCTTGTCAGGCTCGGGCAGGACGCGGGTTCTACTGCTATAATCTTATAATCCGCTTCGCCTCTTATCTTTTCACCCACAAAAGGAGAGATCAGGCCGCCCAAGTTGGAACCGCCCCCGGCGCACCCGATAATGATATCCGGCTGGATGTCATATTTCTTTAGCGCCGCTTTTGTTTCTTCCCCGATAATGGACTGGTGCAGGAGCACCTGGGACAACACGCTTCCCAGAACATAACGGTAGCCCTCCCTGCTGGTAGCTGCCTCCACGGCCTCCGAAATCGCACAGCCAAGGCTCCCTCCCGTTCCCGGGAACTCAGCGAGTATTTTTCTTCCTACATTTGTCGTATCCGACGGAGAAGGCGTTACATCCGCCCCGTAAGTGCGCATCACTTCTCTTCGGAAAGGCTTCTGCTCGTAAGAAACCTTCACCATATATACTTTGCAGTCCAGGTCAAAATATGCGCAAGCCATGGACAAAGCGGTTCCCCACTGCCCTGCCCCCGTTTCCGTCGTTACGCCTTTCAACCCCTGTTGTTTGGCATAATAGGCCTGGGCGATCGCCGAATTCAGCTTATGGCTGCCGCTTGTATTATTCCCCTCAAATTTATAGTAAATTTTCGCCGGCGTACCCAGCTTCTTTTCCAGGCAATATGCGCGAACTAAAGGCGCAGGACGGTACATTTTGTAAAAGTCTTGTATTTCCTGGGGAATATCGATATAGGCATCCGTATCGTTTAATTCCTGTTTTACCAGCTCGTCGCAGAATACCCCTTGCAGTTCTTCAAAGGTCATCGGTTTCAAAGTTCCCGGATTCAATAATGGAGCAGGCTTATTCTTCATATCCGCCCTCACGTTATACCATTGCCTCGGCATTTCGCTCTCTTCCAAATAAATCTTATAAGGTATTTTTTTCTCTGACATATCCTTTCTCCTTTCTTTGACAAGCTCTCTTATGCGCCAGGCATCCGTCAGCTTGCTGACATATTTCATTTGGATGCCTGTGTGCATAAAAAAATCCTGTCCCAGCTTTTTTGCCGGGACAGGATATGATGATTCATTCCTGCGGTGCCACCCTGCTTGATACATGACTGCATCCACTCATGATATGCTAACACACATCTGCTTCTTAACGGAGCCCTCCCTCCGGCGCACTTACTTCGAAAAAACCAGGCCTGCCGCTTTTTCGTTTCGGTTTGCTCTCCAAAGCCCATTCCATACAGCAATCCGTACCGCGCTTCCACCGCCCGCAGCTCTCTGTGACATCTCCTCTGTATGTACTCACGCTTTATCAACGATTTACTAAATTTTATGCAATATTTTCAGAAAAGTCAATACTTTTTTCAAAGAATTTTCAATCTTAAAGAATTTCCTTGATATCTACTTTATTATACATCTTCTCCTACAACTCCACTACCGCAACGCCGCAGCTTGGCAAAACCAGTTCTTTTTCCCGCAGCAGTATGTCTTGCCGGTTTTTCAAAAGCTCCTTTCCTTCTTTTTCAAGGGGGAATACAGCTTCCTCTTTCCCAAAATTAGCGGCAACCAATACTTTCCGCTTCTCATCCTGCCTATAATAAGCCAACAGCATTTCCGCGCCTTCATATGCCGGCATGAAATCCCCATAAGTAAATACTTCCCCATAATCTGCCGACTTCCGCAGCGCCAGCAGCTCCTTATAGTAAGACAGCACGGAAGAGCTGTCCCTTTCTTCTGCCTCTACGTTAATTTCTTTATAATTAGGATTTACCTTTAACCATGGCTTGCCCTCTGTAAATCCCGCATTTTTTTCTGCGCTCCATTGCATAGGCGTTCTGGCATTATCCCTGCTGTGCTTCAGGCAGACCTCCAGCGCCTCCTCTTTTTCTAGTCCGGCTTCCAGCGCTGTTTGATATTGGTTTTTCGTATCAATATCATTATATTCTTCCATATTTTCCATTCTGCAGTTCTTCATCCCGATCTCCTGCCCCTGGTATAAAAAGGGAATGCCTCGCAGCAGGATACTCGCGGTCGCCAGCATCTTTGTGCCGTCATTGTTCTGTGCATAATCAGGCAGATACGTGCTTGCTCCCCTCGGTTCATCATGGTTTTCAATAATATTCGCAAAAAATCCTGTTTTCTGGCTTTCTTTCTGTGATTCCAGCAAAGCTTTCCTCCATCGGAAAAACTCGTACCCCGGCGCGTCATACCACCCGTTTTCCCCAAGCGTCGTGCATAAAGGAGCAAAGTCGAACATCGTGGAGAAATACCCTTCTTCGCCTACAAATTTGTCCAGTTCCCCTTCTTTCATATTAAAAACTTCAGCCACCGTAAAAGCATCATGTTTGGCAAAAGTTTCCTGTTTCAATTCCTGGAAAAACTCACCGATTCCCTCCGCTTCCTCTATCATCCGCGAACATCTTACCAATCCGTCTTCTCCATCCGGTTCATAATCGGGAAAATCTGTTGTTTTCTTAATATTCATGATCGCATCGATGCGGAATCCTGCCAGCCCTTTGTCCAGCCACCAGTTGATCATCTGGAACAGTTCTTCCCGCACTTTTTTATTTTCCCAGTTCAGATCCGGCTGCTCTTTGGCAAATAAATGAAGATAATACAAGTCCGTTCCAGGGACGGGTTCCCATACGCTGCCTCCAAAATAAGAACGGTAATTGCTGGGAGCTTTTCCATTTTTTCCTTTTTCAAAGTAAAAATATTTTCCATATTCTCCTTCCGGATCTGCCAGCGCCTTTTGGAACCATTCATGCCGGTCCGAACAATGATTGATCACCAGATCCATCAGAATATGCATATCCCGTTTTTTCGCTTCTTCCAATAGCTCATCAAAATCTTCCATCGTGCCGAAAGCCGGGTCTATTTTATAATAATCCGAAATATCATATCCCTGGTCTACAAAAGGCGATTGATAAATCGGCGATATCCATATAATATCAATGCCTAATTCTTTCAAATAATCCAATTTCCCGATAATCCCTCTGATGTCGCCGATTCCGTCCCCATTGCTGTCGCAAAAGCTCTTCGGATAAATCTGATATGCCACTTTACCATGCCACCACTGCTTCTTCATATAATCACCCTGTCCTTTCCCTGTCCTTCCGCCCTACGGCGCATCTCCCGCATGCCGCATTATTTTCGCTTGAGTTGATTACATTATATGAACCATTTGGCCTGATTTCTTTATCCATTCTGACCATCTATTACATTATTTTGACTTCTTCGGTATTCAGAAGGCAGCACGCCCTTTTCTTCCTTGAATCTCTTAATGAAATAGCCAATGTTATCGTAGCCGCATTCCAATGCAATATCGATAATTTTCCTGTCTGTTCGGCATAGATATTCGGCTGCTTTTTCCACACGCACTTCATTGATATATTCCGTAGGCGTTTTCCCCATTATTTTTTTAAAATACCGGCAGAAATATTGGGGGTTCATTTGCAGCACTGCCGCCATATCCTGGTTCGTAATCCTCTGCCCATAATTCTCCTGAATAAACCCCAGCACCTTTTTTACGTTCTCGATCCTTTTTCCATCATAATCCGCATGGTCGCCCATATGGACAAATTTTCCATTTTCATACAGACATGCAAATATTTGGAGCAAATAGGCCTTTACCCTCATCCTCGCCTCAGGAGTTTCTTTAACTGCTTCGGTCAATACCTTCCCATATAGCTCCACAAGCTCTTCCCACATGCCATCTCTTTCCGTCACCGCTCCGGGGAACTGAACCGTATGTTTCAGTAAAGGGTTGATCATCTGATGCTGTACGCTGTCATAATGCTCAAAACTCAGCATTTTCATATCAAATACTACCGCGCTTTCTTCGCATCCTTTCTCCCCATAAAGCCCATGGATATCCCCTGACCCTACAAAAAGAAGCGCCGGGCTATGAATCCGGTATTTCTGCATATTAATATCCATGCAAAATCTTCCCTTTTTCAAATATATAATCTCCGTCTCTTCATGCCAATGAATTTTCACCGTAAATTCCCCCTCCCCCTCATAGCGGTATACCGCCAAGGGGAATTTCACTGTCCCATGCACTGCTTCTTCTTTTAAGCTGATCTTATTCACTCTATCCGTTCTATCCATTTGAGTGTCCTCTCTTGCCATCCTAAACTGACAATCGAGCAGGGGAAGAGTTTTCCTGCCCGCCGCGCGGGGTGAATTTCCTTACGCGCCCACGCACACAAACAAAACCGGTACGAAGAAGTATTCATCCCTTCGTACCGGCCTGTCATCATATCATTATGTATTGCATTTCGAATGCTTACTCCAGCATAGAAGCTCCTTCTGTGAAGTCGTTCTGGATCGTAGTAATCAAAGAAGTCATCTTTTCCATGTCGATATCGCCAGTATCCATTGCTGATACCATCATATCAAGATATTCTACCATTGCATCGCATCCCGATTTGAATTTCTCGTGAGCTGCCGCATATTTTTCCGGCGCTTTCAAAGAACCGAACTCGATAAAAGGATCTTTCAAGCCTGCGATAAACTCTTTCGCTGCATCCACATCGTTAGGATCGATGGAAGAAGCATCCGTCATAGCGCTGTTCAGCTTTTCGCCAAGCTCCTGTGCTTTCGCTTCATACTCTTCTTCCGTCAGGGTTGTCTCGCCCTGCTCCGCATCACCTTTTCCGCCGCCGCAAGCAACTACGGATACGCTCATTACCGCTACAGACAAAAGTAAAGCGATACGTTTCATTAATTTGTTTCTCATAATCATTGCCCTCCCTGATAATTTATTCTATTCAGCAACTGTCATTATATCACTATAGCAAAAATTATCAATAGGACTTTTCTACTATTTATAAGCTCCTTTTTCGTTGTTTTTTTGTCCATTATTCCCATAAAGCCGTAAGGACATGTTCTCCCGGCATTGTCACCACGCTTTCCGCTGTGATTTCTTCTCCGCTGTACGTCCAGCCCGCGAACTGACAGCCCTCTTTTTGCGGAACTGGCAGCTCCCCATAGGCTTCCTGGTAAGTAACCTGCATGGATTCCAGTCCATCCGGCATCTGTCCGCCGTCCGTATCAAATTTAACGGTTATTTGCGCCGGTTCCCATCTGGCAATCAGTTCCAGATCCCCTCCTACCGTACCGACGGAAAAATCCCAGGTTTCCTTTTCATGGCCTTCATAATACCAGCCTGCAAATGTATACCCTTGGCGTACCGGCTCTTCCGGCTCTGCCACATAATTGCCGTACCTGAGTTTCTGGGATGCGATCTCCGTCCCCCCAGATGTTTCAAAAGACACGGTAAAGCCGCCAAACAAGGCGAATACAGCCACCATAACCACTATAATGATAATAATACCCGCAATAAAGCCATCCAAAAGGCGGATCGGAGTATCCGTCTTATCATAAATCCCCCTTCCAAAACGGCGGGGGCGGCCGCTTGCGCTTTCCGCCCCCTGGGTACTTTCGTCTCTTTCCTCTATTTCTTGCCGATTTTCCATCCACTGCCGCCTTTCTTTATTTACGAACCAAGTATTTCCTCATATCGATCGCACATACAACCAGAATGATCAAACCTTTGATTACATACTGCATCGCCGCGTTAATGGACAGGAAGTTCAATGCCACGAAGATAATACGCAGCAGGAAAACGCCCATTACGATACCGCTGATCTTACCAGTACCACCGACAAAGGATACGCCGCCGATAACGCAGGCTGCAATCGCATCACATTCGTAGTTCAGTCCGGTAGCGGCTGAGTTGGAAGCAGTTCTTGCTGCTTCGATGAAACCGGTAATACCATACATCATACCTGCAAGCGTATGTACCATGATCGTTGTTTTCATAACGTTAACGCCGGATACATTGGCAGCTTCCGGGTTAGAGCCTACCGCAAACATATTCTTGCCGAAAGTCGTTTTATTCCAGATAAACCACATGATCACTACAATAATACATGCGTACCATACAAAGTTAGGAATCGCAACACCTCCCAGACCGATAAAGCTTCCGGTTACAAAGCTTTTAAAAGAATCATCCAGGCCGGACAGCGGCTGCCCGTTATTGCCGTTGATCATAATATACATCAGCAGGATACCATATACGATCAGCTGGGTTGCCAGCGTAACAATAAACGGGTGAAGCTGGAACTTCGCTACGAAGAAACCATTTACCAGACCTACGATACCGCCTACTACGATAACTGCAAGGATAACTACCGGAATCGGAAGCACCGGGAGATCCGGGAACATCCTTGAAGCATAACTCAAAGACTGTAGCAGGGATGCGGAAATACATGCCGTCAGACCAACCACGCGCCCTGCGGAAAGGTCGGTACCCGTCAATACGATACATCCCGCGATACCACAGGCGATCGGCAGGTTTGCAGCCGAAAGGCTGATGATATTGACGATGGAAGGGGCTTTAATAAAGTTCGGGTTCTGCACCGTCGTATAAACAACCACTATCAGAAGAAGGAAATAAATCGCGTTATTGATCAGCCCTTCCTTCCAAAACGTTTTTTTATCTTTGCTGTCCATCGCCTGGTAACGACCGTAGGACTGCTTTATATTCGTAATCGCTCTCATAAGAAATTGCCTCCTTATACATATTTAGCCGCAAGAGTCATAATCGCTTCCTGCGTAGTTTCACTTGCGTCCACTTCTCCCGCCAGGCGGCCGCCTGACATGACGAGTATCCTGTCGCATATTCCAAGAAGCTCCGGCATTTCGGAGGAAACCACCATAACTACTTTCCCTCTGTTCGCCAGATCCAGAATAAGCTGGTATATCTCATATTTCGCCCCTACGTCGATACCTCTTGTAGGCTCATCCAAAAGAAGCACTTCCGGTTCCGTCAAAAGCCATCTGCCCAGAATAACCTTCTGCTGATTACCGCCGGACAAAGATCGTATTTTCGTTTCCTGCGTGGGCGTTTTCGTACGCATCGCATCGATAGACCACTGGGTATCTTCCCTCATGGATTTATCATTGAGGACAAATTTCAATCTCAAATGCTTTTTCAAGCTGGAAATCACCGTATTTTCCCTGATGCTCAAAATGCCGAAAATGCCGGTCGCACGGCGTTCTTCCGTCAGCAGCGCGAAACCGTTTCTGATCGATTCCCTGGCATTGCGGTTCCTCACCACTTTGCCGTCCAGTTTGATCGTTCCGCCTTTCCTCGTGGCCACGCCGAAAATATTCTCCAGCGTTTCCGTACGCCCGCTGCCGTCCAGCCCTGCCAGGCCTACCACCTCTCCTTTTCTCACCTTAAAGGACACATCCTTTAGGAGGGAATACTGTGCCGTCAGGTTCTCTACCTCCAAAGCTACCTCTCCCGGCTTGTTTGTCTTGGGAGGGAACTGGTTGGTCAGCTCTCGCCCTACCATCAGCTTAATAATCTTCTCCGTTGTCAGATCGCTCGCCGGTTCCGTCGCCACCCATGTGCCGTCGCGCATAACGGTAACTTCATCGGAAATGCGGAGAATCTCCGCCATTTTATGTGATATGTAAATTATGCCGCATCCTCTGTCACGCAGCATATTAATAATCTTAAATAAATGCTCTACTTCCTGCTCCGTCAGAGAAGAAGTAGGCTCGTCGAACACGATTACCTTGGAATTATAGGAAACTGCTTTGGCAATCTCCACCATCTGCCTTTGCGAAACAGGCATCGTACTCATTACCCTTCTCGGATCGATTTCTATTCCTAACTCCTGAAATACCGCTACGGTATCTTCATACATTTTCTTCTCGTTTACCATCAGGCCGCCCATTTTCGGATAACGCCCCAGCCATATATTATCCATGACGTTCCTTTTCAGCGCCTGATTCAATTCCTGATGCACCATGGCAACGCCGTTTTCCAACGCTTCCTTGGAATTCTTAAAGCTAACCTCTTTGCCATCCAGAAGAATCTTCCCGCTGTCCATACTGTACATTCCGAACAGACATTTCATCAATGTGGACTTCCCTGCGCCGTTTTCTCCCATCAAGGCATGAACCGTTCCCTTTTTCACCGTCAGGGAAACATTGTCAAGCGCCTTTACACCGGGAAATTCTTTGCATACATCCGTCATTTGCAGCAGAACATCCTGTCCCATGCTTTACCCTCCCTTTTTCCATAAGCTTTCCTACTCTATTTTATTTCTAAAAAAAGCGGCCAACCGCCTAAGGCGGCAGCCGCTCTTATAAACCTGAGGATCTTCCTGCTTTATGCAGTATCCACATCCTATCCCGCCTATTTATTCACCTGTGTAAGGAGCATAAGGGATAAAGATCTTGTTGCTTACATTTTCAGAAATGTTGAAGGAATCTGTGTCTGCCATTAATTCCTTGCCAGCCTGTACGTTCTTTGCAAGATATGCAATACCGTTTGCCATACCTTCTGCATCCTGCTTGATCGTACCTGTCATCTTGCCGTCAGCGATCAGCTGTTTTGCAGCGTCTGTTGCATCTACGCCGAATACAGGAATGGTAACGCTGTCGCCTCCCATGTTGTAACCCTGTGCGTTCAGAGCGGAGATAGCGCCTTCTGCCATACCGTCATTGTTGCAGATAACGAGTTCGATCATGTTGCCAGTAGCTTCGCTGTACTGGGAAAGGTTTGTCACCATGTACTCATTAGCAGCCTTTGCGCTCCAGTTACCATCCTGGTCTACCTGGTAGCAGTCAGCATTGGAAGAATCGAAGTAAACCAGTTCCGGTTTTCCGCCAGCTGTCAAAACTGCGTTCGCATCTTCTACACCAAACTGTGTACGTGCGATAGCTTCTGCATTACCAAGCTGTCCCATGAACATAGCATAGCTGATTTCGCCGTCGCCGTTCAGGTCGATCGCATCATAGTTTGCCATAAGGAAGTCGCCGATCATCTTGCCCTGCATATGGCCAGCTTCCGGTGCATCCGTGCCTACGAAAGCACATTTGTCATAAGCGCCGAGAACTTTGCCTTCTTCTTCGTCGGGTTCTACCGCACGGTTGAAGAAGATAACCGGGATGCCTGCTGCGCTTGCCTTGTCAACGATCTGCTGGGAAGCGTCTACGGAACCGGATGTAACGATATTCACGATCAGAAGGTTTGCACCCTGGCTGATTGCTGTATCGATCTGCTCGTTCTGTGTTGTCTGGTTGCTGTTTCCATCATAGTTCTGGAAAGCGATGCCTGCTTCTGTCAGAGCTGCATCAAGCGCTGTACGAACGCTGGAAATGTAGGTATCACTATATGTATAGTAGAATACGCCTACATTCAGGTCAACTGCTGCCGCTTCAGCCGGAGCTGCTTCCTCTGCGGGAGCCGCTTCTTCTTCAGCCGGAGCTGCCTCTTCTGCTGCCGGAGCTTCTGCTGCGGGTTCTGCCGCTGCCGGAGCTTCCTGGTTTCCACATGCTGCAAGGCTGAATACCATCGCGCCTGTCAAAAGCAATGCGAATAACTTTTTCATTTTGTTTTCCTCCTGTTAACTATATTCTTTGGTGCCTCTACCGCACCATATTGACATTATAGCAAAAGAATATCCAAAAAAGATATGCAATATTTTACTGTCTTGGTATAAAAAATTATTGTTTTGTACATTTTTTGTTCACAATTTATTCAAATTTTCATTAATCAAAAGAAAACAGCATCCGCTGGCATTCCGGCTCAAACATGTTTTCCCTCGTCACGCACGTAGTCGCCGTGTCGATCACTGCCCCGCTGGCGCTGCCGCCGTTCAGCAGCCGGTACGCCTCCTCCACGCCGAGATAACCCATAGCATAAGGATTCTGCACGATCAGCGCATCCACCTCGCCCGTTTCCAGCATGCCCACGGATACTACATTGCTGTCAAAAGCCACTACCTGGGTATCCTCCGCCAGGTTCAGGTCCCGGATCGCCCAGCCCACGCCCAGGCTGGTCCACTCGTTAAACGTAACAATCACATTGATTTCCGGGTGTTCCTCCAGCAGCTGTATCGTCCCGGCCCGCGCATCTTCCGTGGTCGATACGACATTAATCGTATACATGCTTTTTACCCGCAGGTCTGCCCCTGCTCTTTCCCGGAATCCTTCTTCCCTCTGCTGCCCGTTGGCCGAATTAATGTCATAGTTTACAATACCGATATGCAGCTCTTCGCCTTCCGCCTCCAGCGCGGCTTCCCCGGCCATTTTTCCGGCCTTTCGGTTATCCGTGCCGATGCGGCAGCTTACCTGGCTGCTGTTGACATCGCTGTCGATCACGACTATTTTCACGCCCTTTTTTGCCGCCTCCTCGATGGCGGCGCTGTTGGCATTATAGTCCACTGCGGAAAAAACAATGACCTCCGCCCCGTTTTCCACCGCCTCTTGAATCATCTCGTTCTGCGTCGCGTAATCTTCTTCCCTCTTCGGCCCAATCATGCTGACCTGCAGGTTATATTCCGTTGCCGCTGCCGTCGCCCCCGCATAAACCGATTTCCAGAAAGCGGAATCCATGGATTTTGTCACCAGCGCCACATAATGCTTCCCCGCCGTCGCGCTTTCCTTCCCGCATCCTGCAAAAGCAAACGCCAGCATGAGCAATAATGCTGCTGCCCTGCCGCTCCGCTTTTTCTTATTTAGCCTCATATCCGCCCTCCTCCACTTTCGGCATGCGGATGCTGACACAGGTTCCTTCATCCGGCTCGCTTTCGATCGTAATCCCATATTCTTCCCCGAAATATATTTTTATTCTGTCATTGACATTTTTAATGCCGATGCCGGTCTGGTCGCCCGGCTCGCTTTTCAAAATATTTTCACACTGCTCCCTGGTCATGCCCACGCCGTTATCCGACACCGCAAATACGATATGGTTTCCTTCCCCATAAATGCGGATGCGTATCTCTCCTTCATCCACCATTCGGTTGATTCCATGGTAAATAGCATTTTCAATAATCGGCTGCAGCGTAATTTTATTACATAAATAAGGAAGGCATTCTTCCTCGATGTCAAAGGAATACGTAAACTGGTTCTTATAACGGAATTTCTGTATCATCAAGTAGCTTCTGGCATGTTCCACTTCTTTTCCGATCGGAATCAGCTCATGCCCCTTGCTGATGCTGATGCGGAACAGCCTTGCCAAAGCATTGACCATCTCCACCGCGTCCTGGCTCCTCTCCTCCTCGCACATCCACCCGATGGCATCCAGCGTATTATAAAGAAAATGGGGATTAATCTGGGCCTGCAGCGCCTTCAGCTCTGTTTTCCGCAGGGTAATTTCCTCCCGCCTGACTTTTTCCATCAGATCCTGTATCCGGTCCACCATATGGGCAAAAGAATCCGACAGGGCGATCATCTCCTTGCTCCCATGCACCGGCTGATAGCTGAATTCTTCCGCATTTGCCTCAAAATCCTTCATCGCCTTCACCAGGCTCTGGATCGGGTGGGATATCATGTGGGTCAGCAGAAAACTGCTGAAAAACACCGTCGTCAGCACGAACACGAGCATCGCCAGCAGAATTCGTATCGCGTCCCTTACTTTGACTGTCACCAGTTCGTCGATATAACTCACCCCCACGATCCTCCAGTCGCAGTTATCCAGGGAACGGATCGAATAAATCACATTTTTTTTCACCAGGGAACCGTCTTCCGCCTCCGTCAGCGCCTCCGTCCGTTCCGATTTCAGCCCGGAATAAATCAGCTGCTGCTGGGGATGATACACGATATTTCCTTTTCTATCCATGATAAAACAGTAGCCATGCTGCCCGATGCCCACTTCATCCACATAATTCGCGATCTGGGAAAAGCGCACGTCCAGCACGACCGCATGTCTTTTTCCGTCTCCTGCCTCCAAGTCTTTGCGTATCGACACGACCCATGGATAATAATTTTCCAGAAGAGTTTCCGCATGAGGTTCAGAGATCATCAGCCGATCCTCCGCCCCCGTTTCCATCTGCAAAAAGGAAAGGTTCTTCAGTATCCTCTCTTTTAAATGGTAACTGCCCGTCCACCAGTCCACCAGCACGCCTTCTTCATCATAGCTGGTGACGGCAACCACATCCTTTCGGATGCGGAGCAGCGTTTCCAAGGCATTGTCCCGCTCTTCCTTTTCCCTTCCATAAGACTCTTCGATCAGATTCATGACCTCTTCCATATCCGCTGTATAATTGCGCACCGTATTGGAAGCCTGTACTACCGCCTGTTCGCTGCTGATCACCGCATTCTGCTCCACCGAGCGGCGGAACACGGAAATAAAAACGACCAGCCCTCCCGCCAGCGCCGCCAGCACCATGCCGATGACAAACAGGTTCATCACCGAAGCTAACGGCATGGAAAACCCCTTTTTTTCTTTGCGCCCGTTCATCCCTTCTCCTCCGCATGCATCTGCCGGCGCAGGACATTGGGCGACACGCCGCTGTATTTTTTAAAACAATAGCTGAAATAATGCTGATCACTGTAACCGCATTTTTCTGAAATTTCTTTTATTTTCATGGAAGTACACATCAGCAGCTCCTTCGCCGCCTCTATCCTTTTCCCGCTCAAAAGGTCAATAAAGGTTTTCCCCGTTTCTTTTTTAATAAGAGCGCTCAGATAATTCGGGCTGACGCCGATTTCATTGCTGACGGAAACAAGCGATATATCCCCGTTCCCATATTCCGTTTCGATAATCTGCAGCGTCTTTTCGCAAAGAACCCTGCTGCTCTTTTTCCTCTGGCTGCCGATCATCTCCCTGGCGCTTAAGCAGAACTCGGTCAGCTTTCCCTGCATCTCGCGGAAAGAACCATCCTGGAATACGATGCTTTGCAGCAGCGTATTCTTCTGTATCCTTTCGATCTCTTCCCCGTCTCCTACCGCATATATAATTCTGCATATCGAAGCAAGAAGCTGCACCATCAGGTAATTGGCCTTTGCCCTGGACACCCGCATCCCGCGCATGCGCTCGAACAGTTCTTCCAGGTATTTTTCCAGTTCTCCTGCCTGGCTGCCCCGAACCAGCGTTTCCACTTCCGTCACAATATTCATGATCTCCTGGGCATCAATCCCTTCCACATGTTCCTCGTCCATAATATAATGAACGCCGCTGTCCGTCCGCCCGGAATAGCTAAGCGCGTTCAATGCCTCAATATAAGCATCGTGGCATTCGGAAAGCCGGTCCATGATCCTGCTCACGCCGATGGAACAATTCAGTTCCATAATACGTTCCGTACTCTGTACGACATCCCCTACCAGGATATGCAAATATTTATCGAACGCGGAAGGCGTCGCGATCAGCAGCGAAATGATCCTCCCGTTCCAGTAGAAGCTCTCATGTTTGACATATTTTTTCAAAATACTGTCCACCGAATGGACATGCTCCTGGGCCGTGCAGTTTTTCCCGTTTCCATCCCTGATGCTCGTAATCATGACCGCATAGCGGAAATCGTTATGGTGATCCCGCAGCACCCCGCTTTCAATCGCGGCCCGCACAAGAAATTTTTCGCCTTCCTCCCCGTCTTCTGCCTGATATCCATCCATCAAAAGCGGCATAAGGAAGCCGGACTTGTCCATCTGGATCTGCTGCTTATCCCGGAATTCCTGGAAAAGCCTGTCTATTTTTTCCTTTATCGCCGTCAGTTCCCTCGTCAGGTCCTCTACGGAAATGGGCTTCAGCATATAACTGATAATATTGTACTGAATCGCCTGCTGGGCATAACTGAACTCGTCGAACCCGCTCAAAAAGGCAATCTGCGTGGCCGGGCGGATTTCCCTCACCTGCCTCGCCAGCTCAATGCCCGATATAAACGGCATTTTAATATCCGTCAAAAGGAGATCCGGCCCCGTTTTTTCCACCAGCTCCAAAGCCTCTACGCCGTTTTCCGCTTCCCCTACCACCCGGAAGCCTATGCTTTCCCAATCGATGCGGCGTACAATCGCCCGGCGCAGTTCCTCCTCATCATCCGCTATTACAACTGTGTACATATGTGATTCCTCATTTTGCGCGGTTTTGCCGCGCATTTCAAAATTCATTCTTTTTGCAATTTCCAATCCATTATACAAGAAAAAGGAGGAATCCGTCAAATGGCGGTACCGACAGCCAGCGGGGCGGGGTGAAAATATAAAAACCGGCGTGACCTTTACCACGCCGGTTTACCAATTATTGGATTATATTGACTTTATACACAACAGAACCTATTCACAGACAACGCGCCTCACTCCTTCTATACCCTCGATCGAGCGAATCATTTCTTCTCCTTTTTCTGAAAAATAAACCGTATAATTGGCCGAATCCTTCAAAGGATTTTCCCCCTGAAAAGAAAGCACGATATCTTCGCTCAAATATTCATCCGCGAACATCGACCAGGCAGCATCTGCCGAAGTAAATCCGATTCCCGTTACCCCGTCTATCGCCAGCAGTTCATTGCCGATTTCCTCTGTCCTTTCTTCCGAAATACCCTCTTCAAAATAGACCCTGGCACAACCCTCGTTTTCATGCCCTCCCACGCATTCTTCCGCGACCGTTGCGGACGCGCAGGGCGCGGACTGCGCAACGCTTTCCTTCGCCGATACGAACACCGCCGCGCTTCCAAGCAAAACAAACGCCGCACAGATACTTCCTACTTTCGTCATTTTTTTATAATTCATAATTTCCCTTATCCTTTCTGAAACCGCGCTCTTTCCAAACCCGCTGTAAATCGGAAAAGAAGCACAGTTTTCCGCTAAATTCACAAGCACTATCGCATATTTATGCCTGTCATTTTCATTCATCGCAGAAATGACGCTTTCGTCACAGGCAATTTCCATATCCCTATTCAAGGAAAAATAGAGGACAAAGACAAGCGGATTAAACCAATGAAGGCAAAGCGCTGCAATCAACAAAAGCTTCCACAAATTATCCATATGCCTGATATGCGCCATTTCATGCTGCAAAACAAAAGAAAGCATATCCTTGTCCTTCCAGTCGATCGACTTTGGCAGGATAATCTGCGGGCGGAAAACCCCATAAGTCACCGGTGTCTTAACGCGATCCATAACCAGTATCTTGACTTTTCCGGTCAAAGGAACTCTGCACTTTCCGACATCCGTGCCAATGTCCCCAAACGCGCTGACAGGAATGGCTTCCCGAAGCAAAATGCACGCACGGGCATATTCCAGGGCAAAAAAGAATACCAATATGGTTACACCCAGAAAATAAATAAAGTCCATATTTCTAAAAAGGGAAACGGTAATTTCCAAGAACTCCGCCCCTTGCGCCGTTCCTAATCCCCCGTCCCTCCCTTCCATCATTGCCTGGTTTGCCTCTTTCCTAAGAAAAACAAAAGGCAGCCTACGCAGAAGCCTGCTTTCTACCTGGAAAGAAAAAGGCAGCAGGAGGCGCAGAAGCGCTATTTTCCATAAAGCAGCAAAGACCCTTTTAGAAAGCTTTCCGGATGCCAATCGCCGGAACACAAAAATGCCTGCGATCAAAATTCCCGCCGAAATACTTCTTTGAAGCAATCCCATTTTTTTCCTCCATTCATCCGTCCAATTCCATGACCATCCGTTTCAGGTTTTCGATCTCTTCCTTAGACAACCTCTTTTCATCAAGAAAAGCCGCAAAAAACCTTTCCTTCGATCCGCCGAACATTTTTCCTATCAGCTCCTCCGTCTCGTAGTTCTGCACCTGCTCCCTGCTTACCGCCGCGCTGCACATAAAATTGGGTTCATCCCGCTTTACCGCGCCTTTTTCTATGCATTTCTTTATCACTGTATAGGTGGTGTTCCTGTTCCACCCGATCTCTTCCTTCAAAACCTTTGCAATCCGTCCTGCCGGCAGTCCTCCTTCCTTCCACAACACTTCCATCACTTTCAATTCTGAATCAAATAATTTCATACCCATAAGGCCACCTCATTTTTTAACTATTGCAATAGTCATCGCGATACAATCATACTACTCCAATAGTCACCTATTGTCAAGATAAAGTTTGCAGCATATGCAAAAATTGATTTCCGTGTGCGGCACATGCTCTCTTTAGCATGGGACAAAAAAAGAACCCACTTCAACGGCTGGCCGAATCTGTGGATTCCTTTATAAAAATAATGCTGGTGGCCGGACTTGAACCGGCACGGGATTGCTCCCGAAGGATTTTAAGTCCTTTGCGTCTGCCTATTCCGCCACACCAGCGAGGACTTACATGGGACCTATAGGGCTCGAACCTATGACCCTCTGCTTGTAAGGCAGATGCTCTC
>CAJUHH010000023.1 GCA_910585965.1 uncultured Lachnospiraceae bacterium | reverse complement strand
CTTCTGTTCCCGTCCAGGCTTCCCCTTCGGCAGGATCCGCCCCGCCCGCCCCCGGAAAAACAGAACTTCCCAGCCTCCCAATCGCCCTGGTTCACGACGCATTCCTATTTTTTTCTCCCGCCCTTATACCCTAAAACCCGCATAAAACCGCCATTCCTGTGAAACCGCCATTCATTGCGCGGTGCCTTAATGTTCTATTGCCCTCGATTTGCGGTATATTAATATTACATACGGGAAAAAATTCTTTAGATGTAAGAAGGGAGAACAAAGCATGACAGATAAGGTAATGGAAAACAACCAGGTGGTGATTATGGGGGAGATCGTCAGTGATTTTGCTTTCAGCCACGAGATATTCGGGGAAGGTTTTTATATGGTGGATGTCCGCGTGGAGAGACTGAGCGATTCGATCGATATTATTCCGTTGATGGTATCGGAAAGGCTGCTCGATGTAAACGGAGATTATAAAGGCATGTACATAGCGGTAAACGGGCAGTTCCGTTCTTATAACCGGCATGAGGAAAGAAAAAACAAGCTGGTGCTTTCTGTCTTTGCAAGGGAGATCGATTTTGTGGATGAAATCGGTGAAAGTACGAAATCCAACCAGATCTATCTGGACGGGTATATCTGCAAAGAACCGGTTTACCGGAAAACGCCGCTGGGAAGGGAAATTGCCGATTTGCTTTTGGCAGTCAACAGGCCTTATGGGAAATCGGATTATATACCGTGTATCTGCTGGGGCAGGAATGCCAGGTTTGCCAGCAATTTTGAAGTGGGCGCAAGATGCGCCGTGTGGGGCAGGATACAAAGCAGGGAATATATGAAAAAAATATCGGATGACCAATTGGAAAAAAGGGTGGCATACGAGGTTTCCGTGAGCAAGCTGGAGTTAGTGGAAGATTAAGGATGGCTGCCAGCTCTGTAAGAAAAGGTTGCTTCTGTCGTATTTATATGTTATTATATTTCCAATATTATGATATGTAATATCTGATATGTAATATCTGATATGCAATATCTGATATACATATCATAAAGAGACAGATGCAGTATGTCTGACAGTGATTATTGGCCGGAAGAGCCGATATACATAGGAGCCGGATATGAAAAAAGGAACGATACATATTTACAACGGTGACGGACATGGAAAGTCGCCGGCAGCGCTGGGAAGGGCCGTATCGATGGCCTGCCAGGGGAAAAGCGTGGTAATTATCCAGTTTTTAAAAGGCAGAGGGCTTGAGGACTCGGAATTCCTGCGCAGGATGGAACCGGAGATCAAGCTGTTCCGCTTCGAAAAGTCAGAAGGGAATTTTGCGGAATTATCCATAGAGCAGCAGGCGGATGAGATCATCAATATCAAGAACGGCCTTAATTTTGCAAAAAAAGTGCTTTGCACGGGCGGATGCGACCTGCTTATTCTGGACGAGGTATTGAGGCTGATTGATAATGATATTATTTCTGTGGAAGATCTGAAAGGGATACTGGATATGCGCTCGGACGAGTCAATGGACATTATTATGACAGGCACTACCCTTTCGGTGGATGTCTGCGAACTGGCGGATGAAGTGACGAGGCTGGAAACCGTAAAAGGCAGGGTGTAAGTATATAAAAGAAGCGACATAAACTTGCATTGACAGCATGGCGGCAGAATGATATGATAATTTTAAAGCAGAAAAGAGATAGAGATTGCGTATTTTATCAGTAGTGGTGCGCTATCCGAGGTTATTTGGCATGATGATAAGCCGGCGCGTGTTGTGTCGGCTTGTTGTTTTACATGTTTTTAGAGGAGGAAAAAGTATGGCTGTTTTTCAGGGAGCCGGTGTTGCAATCGTTACACCGTTTCAGGCAAATGGAGAAGTAAATTATGACAAATTCGCAGAACTCTTGGAGTTCCAGATCAAAAACGGGACGGATGCCATTATCGTGTGCGGTACGACAGGGGAATCCTCTACGTTGACCCACGAAGAGCATCTGGAGGTCATTCGGTTCTGTGTGGAAAGGGTGGCAGGAAGGATTCCCGTGGTGGCAGGAACCGGTTCGAACTGTACGGAGACGGCGGTTTATCTTTCTACAGAAGCGGAGAAATACGGGGCGGATGCTGTTCTTTTAGTGACGCCTTATTACAATAAAGCGACCCAAAAAGGGCTGTACCGCCATTATAAAACGGTGGCGGATGCCATTAAAATTCCGGCGATTATCTATAATGTGCCGAGCCGCACGGGATGCAATGTCCTTCCCGAAACCGTGGTAAAGCTTTGCACGGAAGTGGAAAATATCGTAGGGGTAAAGGAAGCCAGCGGCAATATTTCCCAGGTGGTAAAGCTTATGGCGCTGGCGGATGGAAAAGTAGATTTGTATTCGGGAAACGACGACCAGATCGTTCCGCTGCTTTCCATGGGAGGAAAAGGCGTAATTTCTGTTTTGTCCAACGTGGCTCCGAAGGAAACACATGATATCTGCGCAAAATTTTTTGCTGGCGATGTGGAAGGAAGCTGCCAGCTTCAGAGGAAAGCGGTAGAGCTGTGTGAAGCGCTGTTCTGCGAAGTAAATCCGATCCCTGTGAAAAAAGCGCTGGATTTGATGGGCATGGATATTGGAACGCTGCGGATGCCGCTGACAGAAATGGATGAGGCAAATGTGCCGAGATTGGAAAAAGCGATGAAGAATTTTGGCATTCTGTAATCTTTGGGGAGGCTGGTATGATAAAAGCAATTATGCACGGCTGCAACGGGAAGATGGGACAGATGATTACCGGACTGGCTGCGGCGGACGATGAAATAGAAATAGTGGCTGGAGTGGATGCTTTTGAAGCCGGAAATAATACCTATCCGGTATTTAAAAGCATTGGATTGTGTGATGTAGAGGCGGATGTGGTGATTGATTTCAGCAGTGCCCAGGCAATAGACGGGCTGCTGGATTATTGCGCGGAGAAGAAACTCCCCTGTGTGCTTTGCACGACGGGGCTTTCCGAAGCACAGCTCCAGAAAGTGGAAGAAGCGAGTGAAAAAACGGCGGTTTTGAAATCGGCGAATATGTCGCTGGGTATCAATATGCTTTTAAAACTATTGAAAAAGGCGGCAGGAATTTTGGCTCCTGCGGGATTCGATATGGAAATCGTGGAGAAGCACCATAACAAAAAAGTGGATGCGCCCAGCGGGACGGCTCTGGCTCTGGCAGATTCGATCAATGAAGAACTGGGCAATGCATATGAATATATTTATGACAGAAGCGGCCGGAGGGAAAAGCGGCCGGCGAAAGAAATCGGCTTTTCCGCAGTCCGGGGAGGAACTATTGTGGGCGAGCATGATGTGATCTTCGCGGGAGCAGATGAAGTGGTGACATTTTCTCATACGGCGTATTCCAAGGCGGTTTTCGGGAAAGGCGCGATCCAGGCAGCCAAATTCCTGGCGGGCAAACCGGCCGGAAGGTACGATATGAGCGATGTTGTCGATATCGGCTAGGAAGGTACAATCCCAAGCTGGTTTTGCGCAATAAATCAGCGCAGAAATGGGGACAAAGATGGAAGGAGCGGGAGCGGATGGAAGATTTGGAACTGAAGTATCTTCGCAGCCTGGCGCATCAATATCCGACGATAGCGTCGGCATCTACGGAGATCATTAATTTGCAGGCGATTCTTTGCCTGCCGAAAGGGACGGAGCATTTCCTTACGGATATCCATGGGGAATACGAGCAGTTTAACCATGTTTTGAAAAACGGTTCGGGCGCTGTCAAGAGAAAGATAGACGAGGAATTCGGAAATACATTGAGCAGCAGGGACAAAAAAAGCCTGGCTACTTTAATCTATTATCCAAAAGAGAAGCTGGAGATCGTCACCCAGGAAGAAGATAATATCGAGGATTGGTACAAGATTACCCTGCACAGGCTGGTGCAGATTACAAAGAGGGTGGCTTCGAAATATACCCGGTCCAAGGTGCGCAAGGCCCTGCCACCTGATTTCGCCTATGTGATTGAAGAATTGATTACGGAAAAGGCGGAAATACAAGATAAAGAAGCATATTACAATGAGATCATCCATACGATCATAAGGATTGACCGGGCGCAGGAGTTCATTATAGCTTTGAGCTATTTGATCCAGCGCATGGTTATCGACCATCTGCATATTGTCGGGGATATTTTTGACAGAGGGCCGGGTCCCCATATCATTATGGATACTTTGAGCCATTACCACTCCGTGGATATCCAGTGGGGGAACCATGACATTGTCTGGATGGGAGCGGCGGCCGGGCATTTGGCGTGCATTGCCAATGTGATCCGGCTTTCGGCGCGCTACGGGAATCTGGATACGCTGGAGGAAGGCTATGGGATTAATTTGATTCCGCTGGCGACTTTTGCCATGGAAACCTATGAAGGGGTGAACTGTGATATTTTTCCCATTAAATATAATACGGATTATAATACAAAGGATCTGAGCCTTGATATGAAGATGCATAAGGCGATAGCCATTATCCAGTTTAAGCTGGAAGGGAGCCTGATTATGCGCCGCCCCGAATTCCAGATGGAAGACCGCCTTCTGCTGGATAAAATAGATTACGAAAAGAAAACAATAAAGATAGGCGGCAAGGAATATACAATGCGGGATGTGGAATTCCCGACGGTAGATCCTGAAAACCCGTATGCATTAAGCCCGGAAGAGGAGCAAGTAATGGAGCGTCTGAAACAGGCGTTCTTAAAGTGCGAGAAGCTGCAAAAGCATGTCCGTTTCCTTTTTTCCAGAGGCGGGCTATATAAAATATATAATTCCAATCTGCTGTACCATGGATGCATGCCCATGGATGAAAACGGCAATTTTAATACTTTTACTGTCGACGGGGAAAAATACAGCGGAAAGGCATTGTATGATATTTTGGATCAATATGCCAGAAAGGGTTATTATTCCAAATATAACCCGGCCGAGATGCAAAAAGGCCAGGATATGATATGGTATATTTGGGAAGGGCCGAGTTCGCCAGTGTTCGGCAAGGACAAAATGGCGACCTTTGAAAGATATTTTGTAGAAGAGAAGGAAACGCATAAGGAAACAAAAAACAGTTATTACCAGCTGCTGGATAATGAGGATGTGATCAATAAAATCTTGAAAGAGTTCGGGCTGGACAGCAAGCATTCCCATATTGTGAACGGACATGTTCCTGTGGAGCTGAAAAAAGGGGAGTCTCCGATCAAATGCGGCGGAAAGCTGCTCATTATCGATGGCGGTTTTTCCAAGGCATACCAGGGAAAAACGGGAATCGCCGGTTACACGCTGGTGGCTAATTCCCACGGAATGCGCCTTGTGGCCCATGAGCCGTTTGAATCGACGGAGTCGGCTATATTGCATGAATCGGATATTTTCTCCGATTCCGTGATTTTGGAGACGAGCAATTCCAGGATCAGCGTAGCCGACACGGACGGAGGAGCGGAGATCAAAGAGACGATCCATCAGCTGGAAGTGCTTCTTCAGGCATACCGGGATGGAACGATTATAGAGAAGTCGTTGTAAAGATACAAATATAAATTTTAATCCTTAAAAATAGGGGGAGCATTCCCCCTATTTTTAAGGTATTAGCGGTTGTTGCCATTGTTTCCGACCACATCGTCGGTTACATCGGATACCCCGTCAGCGATATCGTCTACTGCATCGCCGACAGCGTTGCCGGCATCGTCGAGGACGGAACCGGTATTGGTATTATTGTTTGTGCCGTCTGCAGCGCCTGTGCCAGTATTGGCGTTGTCGGTACCCATGCCGTCCGTACCGTTCGTATCGCCCATGCCGTTCGTATCGCCCGTACCGTTCATATCGCCCGTACCGTTCGTATCGCTCGTACCGTTCGTATCGCCCGTACCGTTCGTTACATCATTGACGTTGCTGTTGGAACCGTTTGTTCCGCCAGCGTTATTGTCGGCTGCATTTCCGGCACCAGTGTTTCCGCCAGTTCCAACCGTATCAGCGCCGGAAGCATTGCCGGTTCCGTTGGCATTGCCTGTTTCGCCGGTAGTATTTGTGCCAGCTCCGTTTTCGGTACCAGCGTTGTTATCCGCGTTGTTGGCATTCCTGTTGCCGCATGCGGTGACAAGTCCGAGCATGAGGACAAGAAGAGAAACGGATATCAGTTTTTTGCTGTTTTTCATAACATTTCCTCCATTTTCATAATGTTTTCATAGACCGCTCATTTGGGCATAAGCATAAAACTTAGCAAATTAAGCACAACATTTTCAAATGCTGCATTAGTATTATGCTCTTGGAGGGAAAAAATATACGTTACATTTTTTGCATCATAGTTATAAAAGTTATAAAAGCTATAATCATAAAATTGCATGAAAAAAAAGGAGAGAAAGGCGGCTGTGCCAATGGAATTCAGGCCTTGTATCGATATACATAATGGAAAAGTAAAACAGATCGTGGGAGGAAGCCTGCGGGATTTGCAGGACAATGCGGAAGAAAATTTTGTGTCAGGGCAGGATGCTGCGTTTTATGCGGATTTTTATAAAAAAAGCGGAATCACGGGCGGGCATATTATTCTGCTGAATCCTGAAAGCAGCAGATATTATGGGGAAACGAAAGCGCAGGCGCTGTCAGCGCTGCGGGCGTATCCGGGCGGGCTGCAGGTGGGCGGAGGCATTCGGGAAGATAATGCTTTGGAATATCTGGAGTCAGGGGCAAGCCATGTGATTGTAACTTCCTACGTGTTCCAAAACGGGAAAATAGAATATGGCAATCTGGAAAAATTGGTCCGCAAAGCGGGGAAGAGCCAGATTGTGCTGGATGTAAGCTGCAGGCGCAGGGACGGCGCATACTATATCGTCACCGATAGATGGCAGAAGGACACAGATGTAAAACTTTCAGAAGAAACGCTGGAGAGACTTTCTCTTTATTGCGATGAATTCCTCGTCCACGCGGTGGATGTGGAGGGAATGGCGAATGGGATCGAAGAGGAGGTTGCCGCGATCCTTGGAAACTGGGGGAAGATTCCCGTTACTTATGCAGGCGGCGTCCGTGACTTCTCCGATTTGGAAAAATTGAAAAAACTGGGGAAGAACAAAGTGAATGTGACGATCGGCAGCGCACTGGATCTGTTTGGCGGAAACATGAAATGGGAAGAGGTGGTTTCTTTTATGGACGGGTGCCGTTAGCTTCCTGGCGTTATTTCTTTGTGCGGATATGTCCATAGCGCAATTCTGCGCATAGAAAAAGAACCTATCTGATGTAGAATAGGTTCTTTCCTTAATCCGCTACCAAATCTGCCGCCATATTACAAAGCCCAACTTAAATTCAGGGATAATTTGTCTATATAAAAAGCATAATCTTGATATTGATTAATGTGCGTTATAATTAAGAAATTATAACTTTGTTACGTTTACAGCCTGAGGGCCTTTTTCGCCATTTACTACTTCGAACTCAACAGCAGCGCCTTCTTCAAGAGATTTGAAGCCTTCCATATTAAGTCCTGAATAATGTACGAATACATCATTACCCTGTTCATCAGAGATGAAGCCGTAGCCTTTTTGGTTGTTAAACCATTTTACTGTACCTTTATTCATGCCAGATACCTCCAGAGATTAAGTATATCGTTTCCTTCTAAACGATATGTTTAGAATAGCATATGTTAAAGTAAAAGTAAAGGAATAAATTAGTTATTTGTTGTTTTTTTAACAAATTTACGGCATCCGTTGATCTGGGAAAATAATTTGCACTAATAAATGTCTTATAATGCAAATACAAACAGGAATAATGATGATATGCTATAAGAGGATTAGAGATAATCCAATGTAAAATTCCCCTTTTACATGGGAAAACACTTACCTTCGGGTGGGTGTTTTTCTGCGTTATAGGGGAATTTTCGAGAGCTTGCGGAAACTGGCGCAGGCAGAAAGGCGGATGGATATTATGGAAGGCGATGAAAGAAGAAAAAAAATTATAGAAATATTGCACGGAAAGAAAACGCCGGTGTCAGGAACGGAGCTGGCGGCGGGCCTTGGGGTCAGCAGACAGGTGATTGTGCAGGATATTGCGCTTTTGCGTGCTACGGACAGGAATATTCTTTCTACGAATAAAGGATATATATTTTTTGACAGCGGGCAGGATGAGGACAGGAAAAAGCGGACTTATAAAGTAAGGCATAAGGACGAGGAAATTTTGGACGAATTGTATGCTATTGTAGACAGAGGCGGGAGAATCAGGGATGTGGTCGTGGAACATGGGATTTATGGACAGATATCGGCTGATTTGATTATAAACTGCCGGGCGGATGCGGAGGCTTTTGTGAAAAAAGTGGAGGAGTACAAGACAAAGCCGCTGAATAATCTGACCCATGGCATTCATTTTCATACAGTGGAAGCGGATTCCGAAGAGGTGTTGGACAGGATCGGGGAGGAACTGGAGAGAAAAGGGTACTTGATTCATTGAGGAAAATGTGTTATCCTTGCCATTGGCTGACAAGACAGCTGATTTACATATATATATCTGTAAGGGAAAGGGGCAAGGAAGAAGATGGAAAAATTAAAAAAACTGCTCAATGAAATTTTTATTAACGGGTTAAGCGGGATGGCAACGGGCCTGTTCGCCACGCTGATTATAGGAACGATTATACAGCAGGTCGGGAATCTGATACCTGGGGCGGCAGGAACGTATCTGTTCATGATAGGAAAGATAGCTGCTGCGGTGACTGGCGCAGGGATCGGCTGCGGCACGGCGGTAAAGCTGAAGGCAGGGCCGTTAGTCATGCTTTCGGCGGCGGCAGTCGGAATGACAGGGGCTTTTGCCGGGAAAATTATAGAGGGCGCGGTTCTGGTAGAGGGAACGATTTGTTTTTCCGGGCCGGGGGAGCCTCTGGGGGCGTTTATCGCCGCAGTGGTCGGCATCTATGTGGGACGGATGGTGTCAGGAAAGACGAAAGCGGATATTTTAGTGACGCCTTTTGCTTGTATTGTATCGGGGGCATCGGCAGGGCTGGTGCTCGGGCCGCCGATTTCCGCTTTTATGGCGTGGCTTGGGTCTGTCATTAACTGGGGGACGATACAGGCGCCGTTCCTGATGGGGATTGTGGTATCCGTGCTGATGGGGATGATTTTGACGCTTCCGATCAGCTCTGCGGCATTGGGCATTATCCTCGGGCTGGATGGAATTGCCGCAGGGGCGGCGGCGGTCGGCTGCTGTGCTAATATGGTCGGATTTGCCGTAGCTTCTTTTCGGGAAAATAAAGTAAACGGCCTGCTGGCGCAAGGGCTGGGGACGAGCATGCTTCAGATCGGGAATATCATGAAAAAGCCTGTGATCTGGCTTCCGGCGATTATAACGAGCGCGGTGCTCGGGCCGGTTTCGACAATGGTCTTCGGGATGGCGAACAACCCTACTGGTTCCGGTATGGGAACGGCGGGCCTTGTAGGGCAGATCAACGCTTACCAGACGATGGTGGAGGGAGGGATATCCCCTGGCATGGCTCTGTTCCAGATCGCTTTGATGCATTTTGTGCTTCCGGCGCTCCTTGCATTTTTCATTTCCGAGTGGATGCGCAAAAGGGAGTGGATTAAGGCCGGCGACATGAAATTGGACGTGTAAAACGGGCAATTTGTAATAAATTTGCAATACTTTTGGAACATATTGTTAAAAAAATTTTGAAATAAAGTTGTATTTGTCAAGTCATCTGTGGTAAAATAATAAGAGTTTACTGGAGGTGACTTATTGTATGAAGCTGAGAACGCGAAAGAGTAAGAAAAGTTATACAGTAATGATAATCTCTGATTCGGCAAAGAACAAAAGGAAAGAACTACATATTAACGCCGGGTTAGCGGGAACAGTAATGCTGGGAAGTTTCCTTCTTTTGGTCTGTGCCGTCTGTTATGTAGTGTACAGCGTGATCACCTTATCCGACTCTATGGAGAGGTTTAAGGCACAGGCAGAGCAGAATATCAGCTTGCAGGAAGAAATAGAGCGGCTGGAAGCGGAAGCAAAGGAGTTGGAAACGGAAAAGGAGGAGATGGCGGAACAGATAAAAGTTTTGAATGATACCGTGAATGAACATGCGGAAGTGGAAGAGGCTATGGCGGCGCAGGAAGAGGAAGAGCATATACCGAAAGGTTTTCCTTTGAGCGGCACGGCGCAGCTGAAAACGGAAGAGGAAGCGGGAGATGACGATGATGCGCAGGGAATGCAGGCGCATGAGGACAGAAAAGAGGTCATATTTGCCGCATCGGAAGGCATTAACGTAATAGCTTCCGGTACAGGAACAGTTTTATCTGTGGATGTAGACGTAGATTATGGGAACGTTGTCAGTATAGACCACGGAAACGGTTATATTTCTATTTACCGCAATAACGGTAATGCAGTGGTGAAAGCAGGTAACGAAGTAACAAGAGGGGCTATTCTGTATGTGGTCGGAGAGGATAACAAGGAGATGGGCTACAGTATCAGCAAAGACGATACATATATAGACCCGATGGAAATGATTGAAATCAATGGTTAGGAGGAGAATATGTTGGGGAGTAAGAAAACAGCAAATGTAAATGCAAAGATTGGAAGCCTTATCGGTGCAGATATGCTGGTGGAAGGAACGATCACTTCGGAAGAGGCGATTCGTATTGACGGAAGAGTAAAAGGAGATATAAGCAGCCAGGGAGCGCTGGTGATCGGCGCATCGGGAAAGGTGCTTGGGAATATTAAAGGCGCGGACATCATGGTTGCCGGAATTGTGGAAGGAGACCTGACTTCTGCCGGAAGGACGGAAGTAGCGTCCACGGGAAGCATCCGCGGCAATATCCAGACAAAGAGCCTGATCGTGGATGAAAACGCGATCTTCCAGGGACAGTGCAACATGAATTCAGCGGACACGAAGCTGATAGAGGAGATTGAGGAATAAGCAAGCGAAGCGAAAAACGGGAGCCTGCGCGTATCCGATACGCGCAGGCTCTTATCTATTTCGGCATTGGGACGGGCTATTGGCCGGATTCTTTCTTTTCCATCCGAACGAATACCATTTCATATCCGTCGTTTCCATAATTTAAAGAGCGGTTCACCCGGCTGATCGTGGCAGTGGATGCTCCGGTTTTATCGGCAATTTCCAAATAAGTCTTGCCGCTGCGCAGCATGGCGGCAACTTCAAATCTTTGGGAAAGGGATAACAATTCGTTGACCGTACAGAGGTCTTCAAAAAAAGTATAGCATTCTTCCTTGTCCCTGAGGTTGAGGACGGCATCAAATAAATGGTCGACCGCGTTTGTTCTTATTTTTTTATTCATGGTTAAAACCTCCGCATACCTTTCTATATAGAAATCTTACAGATAAACGCGGATATATTTTATCATATTAAAGTTATAAAGTAAAGATAAAAGGTGGAATATATAGCTTGTCATGTGGTTTTCAATACTATATAATGAAGTATGGAGGCAGGAAAATAATATGACGATTGACAAGGAAGATTTGCTGAACAGTATATTGGAAAGCTTGGACAGGATCCATTATATAAAATTGGACGATATTCCCAATATCGATTTGTATATGGACCAGGTGACAACTTTTATGGAGAAACAGTTAAGGAATACGGTCAGGTATCCGGGGGAAGATAAGATACTGACAAAGACGATGATCAATAATTATGCGAAGAATAATCTTCTTCCTCCGCCCGTAAAGAAGAAATATTCCAGGGAACATGTGCTTTTGCTGATATTCATTTATTATTATAAAGGGATATTGACGATCAACGATATACAGACGCTGCTGAATCCTTTGACGGAACGTTTTTTTCATAAGGATGGATTCAATCTCGGGGATGTTTATTCGGAAGTGTTCGGTTTGGAGGAAGAACATGTGGATATGCTGAAGGAAGATGTGGCGCGCAAGTTCCAGGAATCCAAGGATACCTTCAAGGATGCGCCGGAAGAGGAAAAGGGGCTTTTGCAGCTGTTTTCTTTTATTTGCATGTTAAGCTTTGATGTTTATATAAAGAAGCTGATCATCGAAAAAGTGGTGGATTGTTTTTCTATGGCAGCAGACGAAACGCATAAGGAAGGAAAAAGGAATAAGGGCGACAAGCCGGAATGAGAATGGAATAGAAGACAAAAAACGGGAGCTGTCAGTCGGCAGCTCCTGCTTCATTAAAAAAAGTTGAAAAATTGAAGATAAAGGATAAAGGAATGCGTTATAAAGGATAGAAAGGGGAAGAGGAGGGAGGAAAGTAGTCATCCTATGAACGGTACTTTAAAAATGAATAAGGAAGAACGGCTTTCCAAGATGGTCGATACCTATCAGAACCTCGTTTTCTCTGTATGCTATAAAGTAACCGGTGATTATTTTGCAGCGGAGGATCTGACGCAGGAGGCTTTCCTGTCCGCTTATAAGAATTTGGATACTTTTGAGGGGGATAACGAAAAAGCCTGGTTATGCAGGATAGCGACAAATAAAAGCATCGATTATTTAAGGAGCGCAAGAAGAAGGGAGGCGCCGACGGAAGATGTCTTTTTTGAGCAGCAAAGCGCGGAGAGGGAATCGCCGGAAGAGGTTTGTCTGGAGCGGGAAGTAAAGAGAAGGCTGCTGGAATATTGCAGCAGATTAAAACCGCCCTATGACGAGATCGCGAAAAGCGTCTATTATGACGAAAAGAAAGCCGATGAGATCGCGAGGGAAAGAAAGGAAAACATTAAGACGGTACAGACGCAGATATATAGGGCAAGGAATATGCTGCGGAAAATATACGGAAAGGAGAGGAGCGCATGAAAAATGAAAATGGATATATGGATGACAGGGAGCTGGAAGCCCTGATCGCTGAAGTAGAAAAAGGCGGAATGATTGCGCCTCCTGTATATTTAAAAGAATTGATTATGAAAGAGGCATGCCGGCAGCCGGGCGATACGGGGCAGATGCGGAAAGCGTCAAAGGAGGAGCTGGTGCGGGCAGCAAAACGAAGGTTTTTTGCCGACAGTTTTAAGATTGTGGCAGCAGCGGCGGCGGCGATGTTCTGCCTGATGGAGATGCCGGTGGATTTCAGCGGAGGAGGCATGATGGAAGAAAGCAGGATAGAAAAACGCATTGAAGAAGATACGGAAAGATACCGCAGGGAGAAACAAAGGGCGATTGCCGGTGAAGAGGGCGTTGGCGCAAGGCTTGGGGAATTCCTGGAAGAACGCCTGGGGCTGGAATTGCCTGCTGGGGAGGACCGGGGTTTCGGCGGCTTTGCAAATTGGTTTGGAATGGAGGAAAGGGATTATGAGTAGAAGAAAGAAGAGCGGATTTTTAACATTTTGTTTCTCTTTAATGCCAGGGGCGGGAGAAATGTACCTGGGATTTATGAAAATGGGCACCAGCCTGATGGGATTGTTTTTTATCGTAATAGCGGCCAGCCTATTGCTGAATGTAGGAACGGTGATGCTGATCGATGTGGTCTTGTGGTTTTACAGTTTCTTTCATGTACACAATCTGGCGGGGCTGCCGGATGCGGAGTTCCTGGCGGTGGAAGATGAGTTCCTGTTCCGCCTGGATGAGGTCTTTGACATGGGGGAGGAGAAAGAAAAATATAGGAAAGTGGTCGCTGTTCTTATGATTGTTGTGGGGATCCTGCTGTTATGGAACGGATGGAAGGCGGCATTGAAGCCATGGATACCGAATTTCCTCTTCGACATGATCAGTCGGTTTGAGAATACGGCGCCAAGGATATTGATAGGGATAGCGATTATGATCGGCGGCATTCATATGATAAAAGGGAAAAAGGAAGAGATGGAGGAAGTAATCAGATCAGGCCGGATCATTGATGTAGATGCCAGTGATGTCAGGAACGAAAATGGTTCCAGGAATCATGCGGGAGAAACGGAGGATCGCTTTATGCCGGCAGCAGAGGCGGAAAGGAAGATATATGGAACAGAAACAGAACGTAAGGATTCGTAGGGTAGGAACATTGACTTTTGGCTGTATGCTGGTGGTTTTCGGGATATTATTTCTGGTACACATATTTGTGCCCTGGCTGGATTATGAGGTGATTTTCCGATGCTGGCCCTGCATCCTGATTGTTCTTGGAATAGAGGTGCTGGCGGGTAATTATCAGGCATCGAAGATGACGGGCGAGGGATGCCGGGTACAGTTTGTGTATGACAAGACGGCGATTCTTTTGACGATTTTTATCACCTTCTTTTCTATGGCGATGGCAGTGGCGGATTTTTGCATACGGTGCATATATGTATATGGGGATGGATGCGTCAGATTTTAACAGGACGGGAACCGACAGGGGATGCGGCATGAAAAAACGGGAAGGAAGCAGATGCTCTTTCCCGTTTTTGTTTTGCGCTTTTTTATTTGGCTGCTTCGGCAAATTGTGTTGTCACCAGTGTTTCATAAGGAACCCGTTCGGATAATTCCCCTGCTTCGTCAAGGATGTTCTGCAGCAAGGTAAAGGCATCTTCCTCAAAAATAAGATTGTCTTTCCAAGTATCCTGTTCATAGTATCTGGTTACGATAGCAGTGATGGTATCAATGTCCGTTTCTTCGAACTGGGGCGCTATGGCTTTGGCGATTTCTTCAGGGGAATGGCTTTGCACATAATCCATGCCCTTTTGCAGCGCATTGGTGAAGGACTGGACGATGCCGGGGTTCGCTTCGATAAAGCTTTTCTTTGCGCTGAACGCGGTATAGGGAACATAGCCGGAATCTTCGCCGAGGGAGGCCACTACATATCCGTCCCCTTTGGCTTCGAGAGAGGTGGCATGCGGCTCGAATTCAACGGTAAAATCGCCCTGCCCGCCGGAGAACGCTGCGGCGGTGGAACCGAAATCGATGCTTTGGTCGATATTCAGATCGGCTTTCGGGTCGATGTTATTCTTTTTCAGGATGTATTCGAAGACCATTTGGGGCATACCGCCAGCCCTCCCCCCAAGCACATCGCTTCCTTTGATCATATCCCATGAAAACTGGTCGATGGGTTCCCGCGATACGAGGAAGTTGCCGGCGCGCTGGGTGAGCTGCGCGAAGTTGACGACATAGTCCTGGGCGCCGCCGAGATAGGTATAGATCGTGCTTTCGCTTCCCATAAAACCGATGTCGGCTTCGCCGGAAAGAACGGCGGTCATCGTTTTATCCGCGCCAAAGCCGGTGATCAGGGTGAGTTCGATTCCTTCCTCAGCAAAATATCCTTCTTCGATGGCTACGTACATAGGGGCGTAAAAAATAGAATGCGCCACTTCATTTAAGGTAATGGGGGTGAGCTTTCCGCTGGTTTTGGCAGAAGTTTTCCCGTCCGGGCTGCCGCATCCGGCCAATGTGCAGCCAATAAAAACAAGGCACAGGCTAAAGGCGGCGATTTTGCGTAACAAGAGACGGGGGTTCTTTTTCATTGTTTTTTCCATAATCCCTCCATAGACGATTGATGTTTTATTATATAGAGGGAAAAAGGCAAAGGTGCCTGTACGGTTGCGCTTCATTCCGAAATCAGTTATAATGTTCAGTAAAAATAAGATGCATATGGAGGAAGAACGGGCATGGGATTGATAAAGGCAATTAAGGGCGCGGTTGGTTCGGTGGCTGCAGACCAGTGGAAAGAATATTTTTACTGTGACGCGCTGGATAATGAGGTGCTGGCATCGAAAGGAAGAAAACGCGTCAGCGGCAGAGGAAGCAATACGAAAGGCGACGAGAATATTATTACGAATGGCTCCGTCGTGGCTGTAAACGAGGGGCAGTGCATGATTATCGTGGATCAGGGGAAGGTCGTGGAATTCTGTGCGGAAGCGGGAGAGTTTGTATATGACACTTCTTCTGAGCCAAGCCTGTTCTATGGAAGCTTTGGGGAGAGCCTGGCGGATACGTTTGAGACGATAGGAAAACGTTTTGCTTTTGGAGGGGATGCGGCCAAGGACCAAAGGGTTTATTTTTTCAATACGAAAGAGATTATGGGGAATAAATATGGCACGGCGAGTCCGGTGCCTTTCCGTGTGGTGGATGCGAACATCGGCCTTGATATTGATATTTCCCTGCGCTGCAATGGGCAGTATTCTTATAAGATTACAGATCCCCTTCTGTTTTATAAGAATGTGTGCGGAAATATTTCCGGAGATTTTATGAAGAGCGAGATAGACAGCCAGCTGAAAACGGAACTGCTGACGGCGCTCCAGCCGGCATTTGCAAGGATTTCCGAATTGGGCATCCGTTACAGCTCAATTCCGAAGCATACGACGGAGCTGATGAATATTCTGAATGAGGAATTGTCGGCGAAATGGTCCGGGCTGCGGGGTATTTCCATCGTTTCCTTTGGCATGAATTCCGTGAAAGCGCCGGAAGAAGACGAGGCGATGATCAAAGAACTGCAGCGGACTGCGGTATATAGGAATCCCAATATGGCGGCGGCGACCTTGGTCGGCGCACAGGCAGATGCGATGAGGGCGGCGGCATCCAATACAAATGCCGGTCCGATGATGGCGTTTGCGGGCATGAATATGGCAAATACGGCGGGCGGGATGAACGCGAATGCTTTGTTTGCCATGGGGCAGCAGCAGGCAGCGCAGACGCAGCAGGGCGGCACGGCAGGACAGCCGCAGGGAACGACGGCGGGAAATCCGGCAGGGCAAGGAAACGCAGCAGGATGGGTATGCAGCTGCGGACAGGTAAACAAGGGGAAATTCTGCAGCGAGTGCGGGCAGAAGAAACCGGCGGGAGAGGCGCTGTACCGGTGCGATAAATGCGGCTGGGAGCCGGAAGACCCGAAAAATCCGCCGAAGTTCTGTCCCGAATGCGGCGATCCTTTTAATGACGGCGACATCAGGTAGGAAGGGCATTATGAGCATTTACGATACATTGAATGAGCAGCAGAAGCAGGGCGTTTTTGCGGTAGACGGGCCGGTATTGCTTTTGGCAGGGGCGGGCAGCGGGAAGACCAGGGTTCTGACACATCGGATCGCTTATCTGATTGATGAGATAGGAGTAAGCCCGTATCATATTATGGCCATCACTTTTACCAATAAGGCGGCCGGGGAGATGCGGGAACGCGTGGATTCTATTATCGGGCATGGCGCGAACCAAGTATGGGTATCCACTTTCCATGCGGCCTGCGTGAGGATACTTCGCAGATACATAGACAGGATAGGGTTTGACAATAATTTTACGATTTATGATACGGACGACCAGAAAACGGTAATGAAAGATGTGTGCAAGCGTCTTCAGATCGATACGAAGATGCTGAAGGAAAGGGCGATTCTAAGCGCGATATCTTCGGCAAAAGACGAACTGGTGTCCCCGCAGGATTATCAGGTACAAGCGATGGGGGATTTCCATATGGAAAGGATCGCCAGGGCTTACGTGGAATATCAGGAGACGCTTAGGAAAAGCAACGCGCTGGATTTTGACGACCTGATCGTGAAAACGGTGGAACTGTTCAAAACCTGCCCGGAGGTGCTGGCCGGTTATCAGGATCGGTTTCGTTATCTGATGGTGGACGAATACCAGGACACCAATACGGCGCAGTTTGAATTGATCCGCTTGCTGGCAGATAAATATAGGAACCTTTGCGTGGTAGGCGACGATGACCAGTCGATCTATAAATTCCGAGGGGCGAATATCAGGAATATTCTTGATTTCGAAGAGGTGTATCCGGAGGCGACAGTCATCAAACTGGAACAGAATTACCGCTCCACGCAGAATGTATTGGACGCGGCGAACGCGGTAATAAAGAACAATACGGGGCGCAAGGACAAGGCGCTGTGGACGGATAAGGGGGAGGGAAGCAAGGTCCATTTCCGACAATTCGATACAGCCTATGAAGAAGCGGAATTTATAGCGGGCGATGTAGGGAAGAAAAAAAGGCGCGGGATTGCCGATTATGGTGATTTTGCGGTTTTGTACCGAACAAACGCCCAAGCGCGTATGCTGGAGGAGCGTTTCATCCTGGAAGGGATTCCTTATGATGTGGTGGGCGGTACGAACTTTTATGCCCGGAGGGAAATCAAGGATATCCTGGCTTATTTGAAAACGGTGGATAATGGCAGGGATGATGTGGCGGTAAAGAGGATTATCAATATACCGAAAAGGGGAATCGGCGCGACGACGATCACCCGCGTGCAGGAATATGCGGATGAGCGAGGTATCAGTTTTTACGACGCGTTGAGGGAAGCGGATCAGATTATGACTATCGGCAGGAGCGCGGCAAAACTGACACCTTTCGCAACGATGATCCAGGGCTTTCGGAGCAAGCTGGAATTTTACGGGCTGGAAGGGCTGATAAAAGACATCATTGAGACGACGGGATATGTAAAGGAGCTGGAAGCCTCGGACGAAGAGGATGCGGAAGACAGAATCCATAATATTGACGAGCTGATCAGCAAGGTCGTGGCTTATGAAGAAACCCATGAAGAGGCCGGCTTAAGCGAATTTTTGGAAGAGGTTGCCTTGGTGGCGGACATTGACCGGATTGAAGGGGAAAGCAGCCGTGTATTGCTTATGACGCTGCATAGCGCGAAAGGGCTGGAATTTCCTTATGTATACCTGGCTGGCATGGAGGACGGCGTATTTCCCGGTTACATGGCGATTACTTCTGATAATGAAGAGGATATAGAAGAAGAGCGGCGTCTGGCTTACGTGGGGATCACGAGGGCGAAAGAAGATCTGACGCTGACCTGTGCAAAACAGCGGATGGTCAGGGGGGAGACGCAGTATAACGCGGTCAGCCGCTTTGTGGAGGAGATACCGGAGGGACTGCTGGATCAGAAGGTTCCTTCCCTGAAAAGATGGAAGTTTGAGGATTATGAGGAGAATTCCGAGGAAAAGTTGCGGTTCAGGGCAAAACCTTTTGGCATGGACCAGGCAGACCGGGGATATGGCGGTGGAGCCTTTTCCAAAGAAAATGCTTCTGCGGATGGAGGGGCGGATTCCTATCAAAAAGTGTTCCATAAGAAGCAGACGGATTCTGCAAGGCCGAAGCCAAGGGCGACAGCGGTGCCGAAAAGAACTCCTGCGGAGAACCGTCCTTTTATTACAGGAGGCGGAGCGGGGAGCCTGAAGTCATTGAACGGATTGTCAAAGGGAGCGCCGGAAGCCGGAGCTGTTGATTATGGCGTAGGCGACAGGGTGAGGCATGTCAAATACGGGGAAGGCACGGTAATGAAATTGGAAAAGGGTCCCCGCGACTATCAGGTGACGGTCGTATTTGACGGCGCGGGGCAGAAGATTATGTATGCGGCTTTTGCAAAATTGAAAAAGTTGTAATTTTATTAAATTTTTATAGTAAATTTTTGGAATTAGTGTTATATTATATAAAAGGGTTTGGTGATTTTGCAGAAGCTGGAAAGGAAAGAAATGATAATTCCTGTTCCACCGGGCAATACTAAACGAAGTAAAGATGAAAAGAGGTAAGGATTATGAACAGGTTGAACAAATTGGAAGAATATATCGATATGTCAAGGATCAACGAGCTGCTGGGGAAAAAAGAAGAAGAAAAAAAGAAATGCAAATGCTGTGATACTGCGCTTTGGGTATTGGCAGTGATCGGCGCGGTGGCGGCAGTGGCAGGCATCGCTTATGCAGTTTACCGTTATTTAAGGCCGGATTACCTGGAAGACTTTGAAGATGACTTTGACGACGATTTCGACGATGACTTCTTTGAAGATGAGGATGAAGAAGAGGATGCTCCGAAGGAAGAATCTGAGGAATAATAATTTGTTTTAATTATGCAATCATTTGATGATGAAATAATGTAATTATTTCATAATTTAATCAGGCAATAAGGCGAAGAAGTAATAGGATAGGGCAGTGAAATGCTGGCAAGGATTGCTCCGCAACTCTTGTTATGTTGTTTATCGGATATTCTGCAGCTGTTATAGACAATTTTTTGTATATAACGGCTGCAGTTTAGTTATGGGCTAAAATACGGGTCGGGAAGGAGACGGGAAGACGGATGAAAAAGGGAGAAGTGCGGGAAGGAACGGTCGAAAGAGTGGATTTCCCCAATAAGGGGGTCGTGTCCTGCGAGGGCGGATGGTGCGTGGTGAAAAATGCCCTGCCGGGACAGAAAATTTCATATAGAATCAGCAAGGCGAGAAAGGGGAAAGCAGAGGGAAGGCTTTTGGAAATATTGGAAAAATCTCCGCTGGAAACGGGAAGCCCCTGCCCGCATTTCGGTATTTGCGGGGGATGTACTTATATTTCCCTGCCATATGAAAAGCAGCTGGAGATTAAGAGCGGGCAGGTGAAGAAACTGCTGGATCAAGTGCTGGAAGGGCAGAATACGCCGTATATTTATGAAGGAATCAAGGAAAGCCCCGCGCCTTATGGTTATCGGAATAAAATGGAATTTTCTTTTGGGGACGAAGTGAAGGACGGCCCTCTTGCCCTTGGCATGCATAAAAGAGGGAGCTTTTATGATATTGTGACGGTGAGGGAATGCCGGATCGTGGATGAGGATTACCGGAAAATATTAGGGCGCGTATTGGATTATTTTGCGGAAAGAAAGGCGAGTTTTTTCCACAGGCTGCGTCATGAAGGTTATTTGCGGCATTTGCTGGTCAGAAAAGGGGCGAAAACAGGAGAAATCCTGGTCGCGCTGGTGACAACGACTCAGGAGGAGCATGACCTTTCCCCTTTCCGGGAAGCATTGCTGGATTTGGAACTGGATGGCAAAATAGTGGGAATCCTTCATACGAAGAATGATTCCGATGCCGATGTGGTGAGAAATGACGGAACAGAGGTATTGTACGGGAGGGATTATTTTTATGAGGAGCTGCTTGGACTGCGGTTTCAGATTTCCGAGTTTTCCTTTTTCCAGACGAATACCTATGGCGCGGAGGTGCTGTACCAGGCGGCGAGGGATTATATCGGCCCGCTGGGGGAAGACGGCAGGGGGAAAGTAGTTTTTGACTTGTACAGCGGCACGGGGACGATCGCGCAGATGATGGCGGGAACGGCCAAAAAAGTGGTCGGCGTGGAGATTGTGGAAGAGGCGGTGGAAGCGGCCAGGAAAAATGCGCGGATGAATGGCTTGGATAACTGTGAGTTCATAGCCGGGGATGTGCTGAAGGTCCTCGATGAAATAAAGGAGCGGCCGGATTTTATTATTCTGGATCCTCCCAGGGACGGGGTGCATCCGAAGGCGCTTCGGAAAATTATTGATTACGGGGTGGACAGGATGATCTATATTTCTTGTAAGCCCACGAGCCTGGTGAGGGATTTGGAGATTCTTTTGGAAAACGGGTATGAGGTGGAGAGGGCGACGGCGGTGGATCAGTTTCCTTGGACGGGGAATGTGGAAGTTATCTGTTTGCTTTCCAAACTCCGTACAAAACAGAATATAGAAGTATAATTGAAAATGAGTGAGATGGATTTAACTGCGGTGGAAAGCAAGGCAACCTATGAGGAAATCAAGGATTATGTACTGGAACATATGGGATTAAAGGTCAGTAGTTTGTATATTGCACAGGTAAAGCAGAAATGCGGTATTATTGAAAGAGAAAACTATAACAAGGCAAAAACAGAAAGTTCTAAACAGCCACAGTGTCCGTTGGAGAAAGAAAAGGCTATCAAAGCAGCACTGAGATATTTTAGGATGATTTGATTTTTAAATAAATATTGTAAAATAAATTAAATTTCCTACAAGTGCTATAAAAAAGTAGTTAGGAAAATAAGAGCATGATATAAGAATGATGAGTGATTTAATACATAAAAAGCGGAGGTCAAAAATGCTGACATTTAATGAAGATACAAGGGTAAAAATTCCTGCTACAATTCAATTTCTTAGGTTGAATTATAATTATCAGTCATTGAAAACAGATGACATTGATATAGATTTTAATACAAAAATTTTTGTAAACAGGTTTAAGCCTGCGCTTGAAATCATTAATGGCAGAAAATTTACATATGATGAAATTAAAACTATTGTTACAGATATTCATAATGTGCTAAAAAATAATGATTTGGGAAAAGAGTTTTATAATTGGCTTATCGATCCAAAGGATAAAGAAAAACTTATTGATTTTGAGGACATAACAAAAAACGATTTTGCAGTCGTGGATGAATTGCCGTTTAGTGTAGTTGAAGGAACAGAGGAGGGATCTTTCAGACCTGATATCAATATTTTGATTAACGGTATGCCTCTTGCGTTTCTAGAGGTAAAGAAGCCCAATAATGAGGGTGGAATACAAAAAGAATTTGACCGAATGATAAATAAAAGATTACAGAATCCAGATTACAAGAAATTTTTTAATCTGATTCAGTTGGTATCTTTTTCTAATAATATGGAATATGAAGAAGATGATGATGCGGAAGATGTAAAGGCAGGTTCATTTTATACAACGCCAAATGGGAATAATACCAGCTTTTCATTTTTCAGAGAGGATAATGAACAGTATCATTTAACGTATCCATATAAAGATATTGATGAGGATACAATCAAATATGTAATGAAAGACTGCGGTTATAATCCAGATGAAACAGATACGCCAGAGTTTGCGGAGAACTTGAAGGTAGGAACACCTTGTAATAGTTTTGTAACTTCTGTATTTGACAAAGAAAGGTTCTTGTATCTCTTGCAGTATGGAATAATGTATATTAGTAGCCAGATTCCGGAGAAGCATATTATGCGCTATCCTTAATTTTTTGCCACTAGAAAAATTATTGAAAGATTAGAAACTGGCGGTAAGGGTGGTATTATCTGGCATACACAGGGATCTGGAAAGACAGCAATAGCAGCTTTTTCTAATCGCATTATTAGGGATTATTATTCCAAGAAAGATATCAGCACAAGATTTTTCTTTGTGGTGGACAGACTTGATTTGCTCACGCAAGCCAGTATCGAGTTTACTAATAGAGGCTTGAATACTGTTAATTGCGAACATAAGACAAGTTTTAGCAAAGAGCTGAATAAGGCTCTTTCAACAGATGTTGGTAGTAAGGCAATTGGTGAAATATGTGTTGTAAATATACAAAAATTTGAGGGGAAGATGCCAGAAGCGAAGAATGATTATAACGCCAAGGTGCAACGTATCTTTTTTGTTGATGAAGCCCACAGAAGTTATTCTTCCACAGGTGAATTTTTTAAAAATCTTATGATTTGTGATATGGATGCCATTTATATTGCTCTTACTGGTACACCGTTACTTTCAAAGAAAGAACGCTCTAATTTGAAGTTTGGCGATTATATTCATAAATATTTTTATGATAAATCCATTGCTGATGGATATACGCTTAGAATCAAAAAGGAAAATATTGATACTGTTGTAAAAACTGAAATTAAAAAGAATTTGGAAATAGAAGATAAACAGCTTGAAGATAAAGATGTTTATGAATCTGGTGCTTATGTAAATGCTTTGGGTGCTTTTATAGAAAAAGACTTTGTCAATTTCAGGCTTCAGAACGCAGATACATCTATTGGAGGGATGATTGTGTGCCGGACAAATCCACAGGCGAAAAAGGTTCACCAGTGGTTTAAAGATAATTCAAAGCTAAATACTGGACTTGTTATCACAGATACAGACGATCCAAAGCAAAAACAAATCAATAAAAATAACCAAGTGGACTTTAGAGAAACGCTTGCTCCTGATATTCTGGTGGTAAATTTCATGCTCACAACAGGCTATGATGTGAAGCGTCTTAAAAAGATGTATCTTCTTAGAGGTCCGCATGCACAGTCACTTTTGCAGACCATATCAAGAGTAAACAGACCTTATAAGTCTCCGAATGGAAAGATTTATAAGTATGGCTATATCGTTGATTTTGTGGATATAGAGCAGGAGTATGACAAGACAATAGAAGCATATATAAAAGAGCTTGAAGCAGACCTTAATGAAAATGGAGAAAATGAAGGTTCTCTTTCCGGATTGGTGGTTAATAAAGAAGATATTAACAGGAAGTATCATAAGTATGCAGATGAGCTGGACGATATTATTTCGACGGATAATTTGGAAAGGTTTTCAAAACAGCTTACTTTTTATAATAAAGAGACGTTGCTTAAAATCAGAAGGCTTTTAAATGGCATCAAGGAATGTCAGACAGAATTTATTCTTTCAAGAGCTATGGATTATGCTGCGCAGATTGATTCTGATAAAAATAAAAAACTCTTGAAATCAACTCAGGAGAGAATTGATTTTATAAATCTTTCTCAGAACACTGTTGATATGATGGATGTGATCTCGAATGAAGAAGTAGTGGAGATTTTGTATGAATTTATAAAAGTGAAAATTGTCATCATGGATCTCGGACAGATGACACAGGATAATCCTAAATTTCAGAGATTCTCAAAAGTTATCAGGGATATACAAAATGAGATAAAGAAGAATAAAAATAAAGGCGATATTAAAATCAGAAAGCTGGATGAATTATTGCAGAAGATTTTCAATGATTTATCTATTTCTGATTTAAATGATTTGGATTCTATCACGGATGAATTATTAGAGGCTCTTGAAAGGGCGAGAAATATCAATTATGAAAATGAAAGGTTATCGAAGATTTATGGTGGAAATTATGCTTTTGTAAAAACCTATCAGGATGCAATAGAAATATATCCTGCTGATAAATCTGAGATTGAGCATACCTTAGTTATCATATATAACGAAATAAAAGATGCCTTAGATAAAGAGATAGTAACAATTCAAGGAAGAAAGAATTTTGCTGACTCCATAAAATCAAAGGTTACAAAGATTCTTTTGAAAGAAAAATTGTATGGAAAAATAAAAGGATTCTATGTACAATTGTTGAATGATTTATACACGAATATACAGTTGTTCAAATAAGGAGAATGACAATGCCAGATATTTTTACGTTAGAGAACAAAATAAAACAGATGATTGATGAAATGAAGGGACTTTGCCAGACTAACGGATTGTCAAATCAAGCAAGTGAAGAAGTAGTGATTACTTCTGTATTTCTCTACAAGTTTTTAAATGATAAGTTTATGGCAAATATGAAAGATTTCGCAAATGATATGGATATGAGTACTGAAAAAGTTTTGCAGGATGATGATATGCTTGCGGGATTTTATGACACATATCCACAGGATGTAGCTTTTAAGTATGAGGATACCATTGAATGTTTAATTAATAAAGTCGGGAATAACGATTTTTATAAGCTTTTTGATGATGCACTGGAGAGGATTTCTAATTATCCGGAAAATGAAGAATTTAGTATTGATACGGCGGATGGCGGAAGAAAGCCACTGTTTACCAGAGTGACAGAGAATGTAGAAGCGTCGAAGAGAAATAATTTTGCTAAGAATATTTTTGGAATTATCAGTCAGGACAAATTTGATTTTGGAGAAGCATTTAAAAATAATTTTGATTTCTATAGTGCGATTTTTGAATATCTAATTAAAGATTACAATGTTGCCAGTGGTGTATATGCGGAATATTTCACACCACAAGCCATTTCTGCCATTATTGCAAAGATTTTAGTAGAGATGTCCCCGGTAGAGGATAAAATATATGATGTGTATGACCCGTCCGCAGGTTCGGGTTCATTGGTTCTTCATCTGGCAAATGCTTTAGGAAAGGGAAGTTTCGGAGATAAAGCGCAAGTTTATACACAGGATATTTCCGGAAAATCATCCAGATTTCTTAGAACCAATATGTTGCTGAATGGTCTTACAAATAGTTTGGACAATATTATTGAAGGGGACACTCTGGAAACACCGGCACATTATAATGTGGCTCATGATCCAAGTTCCGGAGTCAAGCAGTTTGACTATATTACATCGAATCCTCCATTCAAAATGGATTTTTCCTCTACCAGAAATCTGATTGAACAGAAGTGGGAGAATTCAGAAGCAAGGGATGGAATTAAAAGATTTTTTGCAGGAGTTCCCAAAGTCCCCAATAAGAAAAAAGAATCAATGGGAGTATATCTGTGTTTTATCCAACATATTCTATGGAGCTTAAAAGAAGATGGAAAAGCAGCTATTGTTGTACCAACAGGTTTTATTACTGCACAATCGGGGATTGAAAAGACGGTACGCAAGACGATTGTTGATAAACATTGGTTGAAAGGCGTTATTTCCATGCCGTCTAATATTTTTGCAAATACTGGAACAAACGTATCTGTTCTTTTCATAGATAAGTCAAACCAAGATGGAAATATTATGCTTATAGATGCGTCTAAGTTAGGAGAAAAGAGGAAAGAGAGAAAGAATCAGCGAACAGTTTTACGTCCTGATGAAGTGACAAAAATAGAGGATACATTTATTAATCAGGATGTAATTGAAGATTTTAGCGTTTCTGTTACATATGAGCAGATTGTGCAGAAAAATTATTCTTTATCAGCAGGGCAGTACTTTGAAGTGGGGATTGAGTTTGTGGAATTGTCACAAGAGGCATTTGAGCGAAGAATGATAGCATATGCTGATAGGTTGGGAAAGTTGTTTGCTGAGGGAAAATCTTTGGAAGATGAGATAAAGCAAAGGTTGGAGGAACTGAAATATGAGTAAGATTAAACTTACTGAAGCTTGTAATATAGTAACTGGAAAATTAGATGCAAATGCTGCCGAAACAGGGGGTAAGTATCCATATTTCACTTGCGCCCCTGAACCTTTGGCAATCAATACATTTGCGTTTGACGATGATGTGATTTTATTGGCAGGTAATAATGCTTCTGGAAAATTCCATTGTCAACGATATAAGGGAAAATTTAATGCGTACCAGAGGACTTATGTTATCACAGTAAAACAAGGATATGATATTGAATATATTTATTACAACTTAAAAATAAACTTGCAAAATTTGAAAAAAAGGCACAGGGTTCACAGACTAAGTTTTTGACAATGCAAATATTGGATGGATTTCAAATAGAGGATATTTCTATACACGAACAAAAAAAAGCAACGGAAATATTAGCGTACATTGATGAAAAGATAGAGAACAATAACAAAATAAATACTGAATTAGAATTAATGGCAAAAACCATTTATGATTATTGGTTTTTACAGTTTGAATTTCCAAACGATGATGGAAAGCCTTATAAATCTTCTGGTGGGAAAATGATCTGGAATGAAGAGTTGAAAAGAGAGATTCCAAGGGGATGGAAAATAGTCAATTTGAATGATATAGCATCTATCACAATGGGTACTTCGCCAAAAGGTAATTCAATTAATACAGATGGTAATGGAATAGCGTTCTATCAAGGGAAAGCGGGAATTTTTGGCAGTTTGGGAAGAATTGCATAATCCTGATTTTAACTGTGTACAATTCGAGGCGGTTAAAAATGAAGCCGGATTAAATCGTTTTGTAATGACACCCACCAAATGGATAGAACAGATGAATGCGATTGGTATTGTTTCAAAAGCCGGACGCTATGGCGGTACATATGCTCACAGTGATATTGCGATGTCTTTTGCAACATGGATTTCTCCCGAATTTCAATTATACATTATGAAAGATTATCGGCGTCTGAAGATGGATGAAAACAGCCGTTTATCTTTGAACTGGAATTTGAACAGAGAAATTTCAAAATTGAATTATCATATTCATACGGATGCTATTAAATCAAACCTGATACCGCCTGATTTGACACAGGAGCAGATTGGTTATACATATGCAAGCGAAGCTGATTTGTTGAATGTAGCGTTGTTTGGTAAAACCGCAAAGCAATGGCGTACAGGAAATCCAGACAAAAAGGGAAATATCAGAGATTACGCAACACTCAATCAATTATTGGTTCTTGCAAATATGGAGAGCTGCAATGCGATACTGATTGGGCAGGGTAAGCCGCAGTCGGAGAGGTTGATTTTGTTGCATGATTTGGCTGTGCGCCAGATGCAGACCATGAGTTCCTTAAATACATCGAGACTGCCGCAAATGGGAACGGATGAATAAAAGTGCAATGGGCGTTGCACAATCCCGATTTTAAACGTATCGATTTCGAGATGTTTAATAAAAGTGTAGGCACAAATATGAAGTGAGGATTATGAGTATGGAGAAAAAGGATTCTACAGAAAAAATAAAAGTTTACACATACACAAGAGTATCCACAGCCATGCAGACAGACGGTTATTCCTTGGACGCACAGAAAGCCAGAATGAAAGCGTATGCCGATTATAATGATTATGAAATTGTCGGTACATACGAGGATGCTGGAAAATCCGGTAAGTCCATTGAGGGACGGTTAGAATTTAACCGCATGATGGAGGACATCAAGTCAGGGAAAGACGGCGTTTCATTTGTTCTCGTTTTTAAGCTGTCTCGGTTTGGCAGAAATGCGGCGGACGTACTTTCTACATTGCAGGTTATGCAGGATTTCGGGGTAAATCTGATCTGTGTGGAGGATGGCATTGATTCTTCTAAGGATGCAGGGAAATTGATGATTCCTGTCCTGTCAGCAGTTGCCGAGACTGAACGGGAAAATATCCGTGTCCAAACAATGGAAGGGCGTATCCAGAAAGCCCGCGAAGGAAAATGGAACGGTGGATTTGCGCCATATGGTTATCAGTTGATAGACGGCAAACTTCAGATTAGTGAGGAAGAAGCAGAAGCTATCAGAGTAATCTTTGACCAGTACATACATACGGATATTGGCGCTAATGGTGTTGCAAAATACCTTGAAAATCACGGTATTCATAAAATACAGCGGCAGAATGGCAAAAATCCTCTTTTTAATGCGCACTTGATCCGGCTCATACTGAAAAATCCGGTGTATTGTGGAAAGATTGCTTACGGGCGTAGAAAAACGGAAAAGGTTCATGGGACACGGAATGACTATCATCTTGTCGAGCAGGATAATTATATTCTGATGGACGGATTGCATGAAGCAATTATTGATGAGGAAGTCTGGCAGGCGGCACAGGTAAAGCTGCTTGCACAGGCAAAGAGATATGAGCATGTAAATAGAGGCAAAGACACAAAAACACACCTTCTTTCAGGAATTGTCAAATGTCCGGTCTGCGGAGCGGGTATGTATGGGAATAAGAGTATCAAGCACAAAAAAGACGGAACGAAGTACAAGGATTTTTATTATTATGGCTGTAAGCATCGCACCATGACACGCGGGCATAAGTGCAATTATAAGAAACAGATATGGGAGGATCTTTTGGACGATGCGGTGGGGGAAGTCATTGCGAAGCTGGTGAGCAATCCCAAGTTTGCTGCCATGATGCAGGAGAAGATAGGCAGTAAAGTGGATACCGCAGCCATAGACGGGGAACTTGCGGATTATGAGAAACAGATCCGGCAGTATTATGCCGTCAAGTCTAAGCTGGCAGAGGAAATAGATTCTCTTGATCCGAATGATAAGCATTATATCAGACGGAAAGCTGACCTTGATGAGCGCATTTACCGGATGTATGATAAAATAGAGGAAGCGGAGACACAGCTTATTGCAGTGAGGGCAAAGAAACAGGCAGTTGAAACGGAAAAACTTACAGGCGATAATATTTACAAGGTGCTGATTTATTTTGAAAAGCTGTATGCCGTCATGAATGAGGTGGAACGGCGGCAGCTTATGGAAACGCTGATTTCCGAGATACAAATTTATGAGGACCGGCAGCCCAACGGACAGTGGCTAAAATCCATTAAATTCAGACTTCCGATTATTGAGGAAGACATGGATTTGAGTTTGGAAGATGATAAGCACGTGAAAACGATTATACTTTTGTCTCACAAATAAAAACGGTACCTGAATATAAAAAATTCGGTTAGTATGATGAAATTGTGTTTAGCGACAAAAATAGTATTGACAAAATCTGCTAAGTAGCTTATTATAATAAATAGTTAATAAACACTAACTAAAACCAAACATAAGGATGTCTGATGAAGTTAGGCATCCATTGTTTTGCACATGAGGTTAGTGAAGACTAATACATATTCCAAGGAAGGTGAATGCATGATGCCGCTTACATTGGCAGGAGTAGGAGAGGAAAACATGATCAGGAAAATTGGGGGAAAACAGGAAATAAAGGCACATTTGGAGAACCTCGGTTTTGTTGTGGGAGAGGCGGTCACGGTGATAAATGCCATCGGGGGCAATGTGATCGTGAATGTGAAGGACTCCCGTATCGCGGTCAGCAAAGAGATGGCGCAGAAAATCATCGTTTGAAGGGGAATCCCAAGGCTTACGGCAAGGGCTGTTTTGCCTGGAGCTTTTTTGCGCAAGGGATGGGAGCGTATCTATTATAAAACGAGGAGGAAGGAAGAAATGAAAACATTGAGAGAATCAAAAGTCGGTGATACTGTCCGGGTGGTAAAACTCCACGGGGAGGGGGCGGTCAAGCGCCGGTTCATGGACATGGGGCTGACGAAGGGCGTGGATGTGCAGATCCGTAAGGTGGCGCCTCTGGGAGACCCGATAGAAGTGACTGTCCGAGGCTACGAACTTTCCATCAGGAAAGCGGATGCGGAAATGATTGAAGTAGAAAATGCGTAAGGCGAGCCTGCTTGCTCTGGGCAGGCATTTTTCTGAGGCATTCGTATCATCAAGGGGCATGTCCCCTTTATTTTCAAACCGAAGGTTAGGAATAACTAATAAAAGAGGAGGAGAAAAAGCATGAATGTGAGAATTGCTCTTGCGGGCAACCCAAACTGCGGAAAAACAACATTGTTCAATGCCCTGACAGGATCCAATCAATTCGTTGGGAACTGGCCGGGCGTAACGGTAGAAAAAAAGGAAGGAAAGTTAAAAAAGCACGATGATGTGACGATCACTGACCTTCCCGGTATTTATTCCCTTTCCCCTTATACATTGGAGGAAGTGGTGGCAAGAAACTATCTGGTCGGCGAGCGCCCTGATGCAATTTTGAATATCATTGACGGTACGAATCTGGAGAGAAACCTTTATCTGACGACGCAGCTTACCGAGCTTGGCATTCCTGTCGTGATTGCTATTAACATGATGGACGTGGTGGAGAAAAACGGTGACAAGATCAACACCGGGGAGTTGTCGAGGGTTTTGGGATGCAAGGTGGTTGAAATTTCCGCTCTGAAAGGCAACGGGATTATGGAGGCCGCAGAGTCTGCAATCGATGCGGCAAGGAACGGAAAGACTGTCCCTATGCACACTTTTTCCGGGACGGTGGAACATGCCCTTGCCCATATTGAGGAAGCGGCGGTACACGGGCTGCCGGAGGAACAGCAGCGGTGGTATGCCATCAAGCTGTTCGAGCGGGATGACAAGGTTTTAGAGCAGTTGAAGCTGGATGAGTCTGTCCTTGCCCATATCGAGACGGACATCAAGGCAGCCGAGGAGGAGATGGATGATGATGCAGAATCCATCATTACCAATGAGCGGTATATTTATATCGGCAGCGTTATGAAAGGATGCTTAAAGAGAAAATCCGCAGGAAAGCTGACCAGCTCCGATAAAATCGACCGAATAGTCACCAACCGTTTTCTGGGACTTCCTATTTTTGCCGCCGTTATGTTTCTCGTGTATTATATATCCATGGTGACTGTGGGGGCCTCTGCCACGGACTGGGCAAATGACGGACTGTTTGGCGACGGATTCCACCTGTTTGGCATCGGTTCCTCCGCTTATAGGGAAGCAACGGAAGAATATGGCGATGAACCTGATCCGAAGGATTACGGAGTGTGGATACCCGGAATACCGGTTCTGGTGGGCAGCGGACTTGAGGCTGCGGGGGTGGCGGACTGGCTTGCGGGACTGATCAATGATGGTATTGTGGCCGGTGTCGGCGCGGTTCTTGGCTTTGTGCCGCAGATGCTTGTTCTTTTCCTGCTCCTCGCATTCCTGGAGGCGTGCGGTTATATGGCGCGTATCGCATTTGTGCTTGACCGTATTTTCCGCAAGTTCGGGCTGTCCGGCAAGTCTTTTATCCCGATGCTCATCGGTACCGGCTGCGGTATTCCGGGCATTATGGCATCGAGGACGATTGAGAATGAGCGCGACCGCCGCATGACGATTATGACAACAACCTTTATTCCATGTGGCGCAAAAGTGCCGTTTATTTCCATGGTTGCCGGAGCGGTCTTCGGCGGGTCCGCGTGGGTGGCAACGAGCGCATATTTTGTCGGCATGGCGGCGATTATTGTTTCCGGCATCATGCTGAAGAAGACGAAAATGTTCTCTGGCGATCCGGCGCCGTTTGTTATGGAACTCCCGGCTTATCATATGCCGACGGCAGGCAATGTGCTGCGGTCCATGTGGGAACGCGGATGGTCCTTTATCAAGAAGGCGGGTACGATTATCCTTCTTTCCACTATCGTGATCTGGTTTGTGACTTATTTTGGATTTACTTCAGAAGGATTTCGGATGCTCGGCGAAGAGGAAATGGATCAGTCGCTCCTTGCGGCAGCTGGCAATGCGATCGCATGGATATTTATACCGCTCGGCTGGGGAAACTGGCAGGCGGCGGTGGCATCCATCACAGGTCTTGTGGCGAAGGAAAATATTGTCGGCACAATGGGCATTCTTTATCCTGGAGGCTGGCCTGAGATTGGCGCGAACTTCAGTATGGTTGCGGGATATTCCTTTCTTGTATTCAACCTTTTGTGCGCGCCCTGCTTTGCGGCGATCGGCGCAATCAAACGGGAAATGAACAATGCAAAATGGACGTGGTTCGCGATCGGCTACCAATGCGGGCTGGCATATGCGGTGGCGTTGATGGTTTACCAGATTGGCTCGGCATTCGCAGGAAGCCCGAATGCCATCGGCCTGCTGGTCGCCATTGCCATTCTCGCCGGTATGATTTACATGCTGTTCAGGCCGTATAAGGAGGCGACAAGGCTGACCACGAATAGGAAACTGAACATGGTAAGATAGCATTCCGTTTCGCACGGGAGAATGCCGATCCTCATGTGTTATAAAATCAGTATTCTAGCCTTGTCCTAAAATGGACAAAATACATTTTTTCATCGCCTCATAACTTTCAGGGGTGATGTCATGTTCCATCTTGCAGGCATCGCGCGCCGCAATCCCGGGGTCAACGCCGAGATGAACCAGCCAGTCCGTCAGGAGAGTGTGGCGTTCATAGACGCTTTCCGCAGTCTTGCGGCCTTCGTCTGTCAGATGGAGATGACCATCTTCGGAAACGGTGATATATCCACGGTTTTTCATGTTTTTTACGGCGACGCTCACGCTGGGTTTTGAAAAATTCAGCTCAGTCGCTACATCAATGGAGCGTACGGCAGAAAGGCGTCTGCTCAGGATAAGTATTGTTTCAAGGTAATCCTCAAGGGATTCCTCGGCTTTGTGCTGGATATAGCTCATAGTATAACGGTACTCCTTTCCGGGGCGGAAATTGCCCGTAAGGCTATCCTAACACTTTAGGGAAAGGGTTGCAAGTTATTTCATTTTGCAATTATGTGCCATATGTCATTTTAAGCCTTTTATGGCATCCGCTCTATGCGGGAGAGTGGTGCTGCGTTATATTCGCATGGCGATGGAGATTAACAGGAATCTTCCAGACTATATAGTCAGGAAACAGAATCACAGCAGTTATGCGGCGCAGGATACGGCGGGAGGCAGTGCTGCAGGCATTAATTCCATAAGCGGCACGAAAAAGAAGGAAACGGAAAAAACGCAGGAGGCAGCAGAGAACAGAAAATCCAAGAACACGGTGGAGTATGCGAATGAACTGTCCAAACTTGTTCCAAGCGTAGAATTTAAGATTGGAAATGGATGCTCATCCGCAAAAAATGGCAAGACTTTGACCATTAACCCTAAACTGCTGGAAAAAATGCAGAATGATCCGAAGCAGGAAAAAGAGACGAAGGAACTGATCCGGGGCGTTGAATCTGCAATGAATCTGATAGAAAGTATCAACAGGGCCAGCGGATGGACAGTTGTTTACAAACATAGCTATATAGATGAAAATGGGAAATATCATTCTGTTGGGTGTTATAGAAATGATTTTATGCTGAACATGAGCGACAAACTTCGGGAGGAAAGACGGAAAAATTCTGAAAAGCTGATTGAAAAATTGAAGGAAAAAGCGGAAAAATCAGAGGAGGATTTGGAAGAAAACGGCGAAGAAAAGACCGTTGCCAAAGATCAGGCACAGATTGGCATAAATTTGGATTTGAAAATATAAGGAGAAAAAAATGAAAAAAATACGCCAGACTATCCGTTTGGAGAGTGGATGCGGCGGCAGGAGTGATGTAAAATAAAGCATAACTGCGAATACGTTGCGCCTTATTTACTCTGTTATTATTTTTTACATATACAGAAATAGCAAAGCCGGTTAAGAGGCATGGGTATTCCCGTGTCTCTTAGCCGACTTTTCGTGTGTGAAGGGAGAAGGGCATTTGGATAAAGGATACATAGCGCCGGAAGCTGCATTGAAGAAGCTGCGTGCGGCGAAAGGCTTGGGGCAGACAGTTTATATCTATGGGGCGACCGGCTATGGGAAAACGGAACTGGTGAAGCAGTATCTGTCAAAGCGCAAATATCGGTACCTTTCCTGTACGGAGGACATTGTAAGTTTTTTGGAGGCGGTTCAGGAGGCAATGGCACAAGGTGCCGGGAAGGGAAAAGAGGCAGAAACCCGGATGGCGGTGGTCGTGGACGACATGCACTTGCTGAAAAACGCGGAAGGGCGCAAGGCAGTTCTTTCGCTTGTGAAATGCAGGTACATATGGCTCATCCTGATCTGCCGCAGTCCCGTTCCGGCATGGCTGATGCCGCCGTATGTGAGCGGGGGATTTCTTGTCATCACGGAGGACGACTTGCGCCTTAAGGAAAAAGAGATTGCCGTCTGCATGGGATCACAGGGGATTGCCGTCACAAAGGAGGAACTGGCATTCGTAGCGGAAAGGAGCCAGGGCAACGCCTATACGGTGCGGCATACTGCCTTAAAGATGCTGAAGGGACAGCGTCCCGGCCAGGAGCTGGCGCAGGAGATCGAGGAGGCTTTTGCCGCATACCTGGAAAACCATGTGATGGTGCAGTGGGATTCTGACCTTCTGGAATTTCTCATGCAGGTGAGCGTTATCGATGAATTTACCCTGCCCCTTGCGGAGATGGTTACGGGGAACCGTTATGCGCCGGAGCTTTTAGAGCGGGCAATGGAAACAGGGAACTTCCTTTCTTGTAAAGACGGCATTTACTGCCTGCGGCCCCAGCTCATCCGGGCGCTGCGCAGGAGGGCGGCAAAAGAATACAGCCCCCAGGAGAGGGCGGGTCATATTTACAATGCGGGGCTGTATTACGAGATGCAGGGGCAGATCGTGCCTGCCCTTGTCATGTTTGAGCAGTGCGGCAATAAGAAACGCATCGGGAAGCTTCTGGTACGGAATGCGCGGCTGAATCCCGGTAATGGACATTACTTTGAACTGCGCCGTTACTATTTGCAGATGGAAGAAAAGGAACTGGAGAACAGCCCCGTGCTGATGGCGGGGATGAGCATGCTTTATTCCCTGCTGCTTCAGGAAGAAGAGAGCGAATACTGGTACAAAAAATTGGAAAAATTTGCATCCTCCGCAAAGGGCGGGCAGAAGCGGGAAGCTGTAAGCCGCCTTGCTTACCTTGACATTGCCCTGCCCCACCGGGGGAGCGCGGATATGATAGAGATCATGAAGAAAATGCCCGCTCTTATCTTTGACAGGGGGATGAGCCTGCCGGAATTTTCCGTGACGGCCAATTACCCCAGCACCATGAACGGGGGCAAGGACTTCTGCCATTGGAGCCGGGAGGACCGGAAGCTGGCCGCAACCATCGGTAAGCTGGTGGAGCGTGTGCTTGGCCGGTATGGGAAAGGGCTTGTGAAAGTGGCGCTGGGTGAGAGCCTTTATGAAAAAGGGGAGGATACCTACGAAGTCCTGACGCTCCTGACACGCGCGAAGATGGAGGCAGAGGGCGGCGGCATGACGGAGATTGCCTTTGCCGCCGTGGGCTTGCAGGTGCGGCTTGACACCCTCCAGGGGCAGATACAGACGGCGGGGGAAGTTCTTGCTTCTTTTGAAAAAAGCGTCAAAGAACAGGGGGCGGTGCAGCTTCTGCCCAACATAGAGGCTCTGCGATGCCGCCTTGCGCTTTATCAGGGGGACAGGGAGGCGGTGTTAGCGTGGATGGGGCGGGCCCCGGATGAAGACAGGGAGTTCTGCATTTTAGAGCGTTATCGATACCTGACGAAGGTGCGTTGCTACCTTGCCCTAGGGGAATATTTGAAAGCCCAGGCGCTGCTTGAGAAGCTGCGCTATTATGCGGAGAAGTGCAAACGCACCTACGTCCGCATGGAAGTGTGCCTTTTAAGCGCCGTAGCGAAATACCGAACGGGCGGAGAGTGGAAGGGGGAATTCCTCTCTGTGCTGAAAGAAGCCTGTGACTACCATTTTATCCGCCTTGTCAGCGAGGAAGGGGCGGCGGCGCAGGAACTGTTTGCAACGGTTGGGAAGAACTTTCTGGAGAAAGAGATAGCGGATAAGGCATGGCTCTCCCGACTCATGGAAGAAACAGGGAAAGTGGCAGTGCGCTATCCAGTATACTTAAAAGGGCAGCTTGCCAAGGTATCGGATTTCTGTGAGGCGGCATTATCCATCCTGCGTCTTCAGGCAGAGGGAAAGAGTGTGGGGAAGATTGCACAGGAGCTTTCCATGAAGGAGGCCACGGTGAAGTACCATGCGAAGGAGAACTATCGGAAGCTGGGCGTATCCGGCAAAGCGGACGCGGTGCTTGCGGCTAGGAATTTAGGAATTTTATAAGAGGGAAGTCCCTTTGGAGATAAAAAGGAGTTGTATGTTATGGGAAAATGGTTTCAGCGTAAAAACTTTTCAACTAAGAAATGGAGGCAGGATCCCAATGCACGAAAAGCGCATCGTGTATTGGGAATCCTGCTGGCGGCGGCAGTGGTTTTTCAGGTGCTGCCCTTGGGCGGTATCGCCGTATCCGCATCGGAAAATGGGGGGGGCGGTCTGTGTGAACATCATACAGAACATACGCCGGACTGCGGCTATATGGAAGGACATTCCGCAGAAGGGGAGTGTACCCATGAGCATACAGAGGACTGTTATAAAATAACGGAGAGTTGTATCCACGAACATACAGAGAGCTGTTATCAGGCAGACACTGCATCAGAAAGTGAAGGATCATCCGCTGATGCAGGAGAAAAACAACCTGTGGAATGCAGCCACTTATGCAGTGAGGAAAGCGGCTGTGTCGTAAAGGAACTGGACTGCCATCATGAACATGACGAATCCTGCGGCTACCGAGAAGAAACAGAGGGAAGCCCCTGCACTTTCGTGTGTGAAATCTGCAATAGCGGGATATCGGAAGATGACGGGAAAGAGAATGATTCCGAAACCGGGATGCCGGGAACGGAAACCGAAGAGGAAATAGAAGAGGAAACCGAAGAAATGGACAGCGGACAGACAGAAGAGCCGGACGAAGGGCAGGAAGATACCGGCATCAGCTTCATTGAGGAACGGATCGCCGCCCTGCCGGATGCAGCGGACATTACGGAGGAGAACAGGCCTGGTTTAAGGCTGTTCGGGCAAGATGTCTACGACGGTGACAGCGGGGAAGGCTGGAGCTATCAAAATGGCGTCCTGACGCTGGAGAATTATCATGCGGATGATGCCAGCGGGGACTTTCTTTTTATTAATGGATATAATACAACAATGGATTTTACGTTGTATTTGAAAGGGAATAATTCTGTCAAAACGGATAGGACCCTTATATATGGTTCTGCTGAAAATGCGACCATTACCGGCGATCCGGGTGCAACGCTCTCTCTGGACGGCATGGACGTGCGTACCGGCGACCTGGTCATCCGAGGTATCACATTGAATGTAACCACCCAAAAGTACGTATTCTTTTCCCAGGGCATGATGATCGACAACGCAACGGCGAATTTTAACATGAGCGGCTCCGAAGGCTATATCTATGCTACCTTTGGCGGAGTGACCATTCAGAACGGCAGCAATGTAACCGTAAATTCGTTGGGTACGTCTGTCTGCTGCATTTATGCCAACGAGAGTCTTGTAGTAACGGACAGCACTTTAAAGATGACCAATACCAATCCCGATGGGCATGGGGCGTACGTGACGGAAGTAAGGGAGGGCGTGGAACATAAGGCCGTCATTACCAATTCTGTCATATCGGCGGATGTTGGCCTTACCGGGATACATTGCGATGACGATGCCGTCATTACCAATTCACAGATTACATCCGGCGGTCAGTGTGTGATTCGCTCCAAGAGCGCCGTCGCCGTGGATGGCAGCAGCAAGGTGGAAGGAATTGTCCAGGAACATTTCAGGTCGAAGGACGGGATTCCGAGAGCTTATCAGGTCTACGGGCAGTCTTCCATGACGGCGGATTTGGTCGTGAATGGGGAGGAATCTTTTACGGTTCCGAAGGACGCGGCGCTGACAATCCCTGCGGGAATGAAGCTGGAAAACAACGGCACGATGCGCATCCATGACAAGACTTCCCTGACAGGGGCAGGTGTATTGACCGGGAATGGGAGCTTCCTGATAGATGTGAACGAGGATTTGATCTCTGTCCCGGAGGGCTGGAGCTATACCGGGAAGGATTTGTCGGATCAGATTAAGAACGCGGCCAGCCTGGACGGAGATATGACTGTCTGCGGACAGACATTCCATGCCGATACGGACGGCTGGGAAGCGAGCGTAAAAAAAATATCCGAGTTGAACTATACCGTTACATATACCCATAAGGAAAAAGGAAGCGTTTCGAAAGCGGTTGCCATAGCCAAAGCACAGACTGTTCTGCCGGACATTGCAACTTATAAGGCGGACGGCATAACATCCGCAAACACCTTTGGCATTGGCGAAAAAATGATTATCAAGGCAACTCCTGTGTTCCCGGACAACAACACGGTCATGGCTGCGGCCTTCACCGAACCCGCCGGGGGGCAGATGGCGGTCTGCTACGGGGGACAGCAGATTTCCGAGCCTGTCGGCGCAGGCGCGGACGGGGCTTATGTCATGACGGTAGATTCCAACGATTTGCCGCCGGAGGCGCTGAACAAGGAAATTACCCTTACAGTAAAATATATGGAGAGCGGTAATGCGCTCGGCGCGGAGGGAACAGCGGCTGTTACTGTTACTGCCGCAGCGAAAGTGGAAACAGATGGCAGCGCCAGCTTTTTCCCCGCTCTTTCGGAGGCTTTTGAGAGCATTGCGGATGCGGAAAAGACCAGTTTTACAGTCACTCTGCTGCGGGATCAGGAATCGGCTGACTCTATATCCGTCAAAAATGGAAATTCATATAAGAATAAAAATATTACCCTGGAGCTGAACGGAAAGAAGATTACCAGTTCTGCTTCAGGTAAAGGTGCAATGGAAATCAGTGGCGATGCTCCCATGACGTTTACCGTTCGAGACAGCAGCCCGAATAAGACGGGAGGAATGGATGGACAGAATGGCTATGGCATTCTATTGAATAACAAAGATGTCATTCTCCATCTGACCAGCGGTTCTTTTTCCGGGCAGATCAGCGGCGTTCAAGCCGTTAGCGGTACGTTGTGGGTCAGCGGGAATGCGAGGATTTCCAAGTTGTATGCACCGAACGACCAACAAGGGGCCACGACCATCCAGCTTTGGGGCGGTATTTTCAGCGATGGCATTGTGGTTGGTGAAGGGCTTACCCTGAAAGGCATACTGGATACCAGCAGAAATGTGATGGGTATGTATTACGCTTACTTTGATCAAAACGGCTCGCCCATTACGGAGGGATTGGATGAAGGCAGTTTTTCCAGCGGGGTTAAAAATGTCACCGTAGGCGAGTGCGGGCATACGAAGTCCAGGTACGAACATACCAATGCCACCACCGTCCACACGCGGAACTGTCCTGCTTGCGGCGAGACGGGGAAGGTGGAGAAATGCAGTTTTAGTGAAAGCGGCAAATGCGTTTGTGGGGCTGTTCTGGCGGTTATGCTGCCCGATCATCTGAATTTGACCTATATCGGTGAAGCACAGGAACCTGCTGTTTCCGTTACATTGGACGGCACAAAACTGACTGCGGAAGATTATAACGTAACCTATGCCAATAATATCAATGCCGGTATAAATAGCGCTGTTGTCACTGTCACCGGCCAGGGAAATTATAGCTTTGAGGCAGAGAAAACATTCTCCATAGAAAAGGCGGAGCAGAAAGATTTTGCAGTGAAAGCAGTGACGATGCAGTTTGAAAAGAACGGAACATTTACTCTGACTGCCACTGGCGGAAACGGGGATGGCGCGATCCTTTACAGAGTGCCCGAAAAGAATGGTGTACTCGTGGTAAGCGGCAATAAAGCTACCATGATCGGCGGCGGAACCGTGGCCGTCACAGCAACCAAAGCGGAGAGCGCCAATTACAAGGCGGCAACGGCAACAGCGGCTATTACCATTACCAAGGCGCCGGCACCGGTCATCACCTACCCCAAGGCGGGCAGCATTACCTACGGGCAGGAGCTGTCCGACAGCATATTGGCTGGCGGCAGCACGGAATATGGCTCATTTGCATGGAAGGACGGCAGCACGGTACCGATTGTGAATAACACAGGTTATACGGTTGTCTTCACGGTAAGTGAGGAAACGGAGCGAAGCTATGAAAAAATAACAGATGTCGCTCAAAATGTGTTAGTTGAAGTAGAGAAAGCGGTTCCGGCAGTCAGCATCACGGCAGCGGTATCCGGCAGCAAAGACAGCCGACAGGCAGTGCTTACCGTGAATGCGGCAAAAGCAGGAGCGGGCGCTTTCCCCACAGGAACGGTGACATTGACGGACTGCACGGGCGGTACGGAAGTGGAGATAGGGACAGTTACATTAAATAATGGTTCCGCTGCTTACACATGGAAAGGGCTTCTGGAAAAGGAGTATACAATAAAGGCAGTGTATGCAGGAAATAGCAATTACATGGAAGCGGAAAGCCGGGCATTTACCTTTGATGCGGCGCAACAGGACCAGGGCGGCGGGGAATATGACGAGGGAGGCAGCGCTCCGCAGAACCCCGTGACTTCGCCTGTGGACAGAAACACCAATCCGGGGAATGAAACTGCGCCGGGAGGACCGGGGGCAGGAACGATACCGATGAATCCGGGCAGCAGGAATATAACAAAACCGGGGACGAATCCGGGCAGCAGGAATACGGCAAAACCGGGAACCAGTCCGGGCAGTGCAGGAACATCCGCATGGGGAACAAAGCAGCCCTTTATCAAAGGCGAGGACGGCAAGATTGGCTGGGACGTGATTCGTGCCGAGGAAGAAAAAGCAGGGGAAGGAAGCATTATCAATGTAGATATGAACGGTTCTGTTGTTGTGCCGGGCGATATCTTTGACAGCATCAAAGGCAGGGATGTCACGATCACCTTTGACATGGGCGGCGGTATCCTTTGGAGCGTGGACGGAAAGAGCGTCACAGGAGATCTATCTATGGATAAGATGGGTGAGATTGACTTTTCCGTTCAGACGGGGGTAAATACCGTGCCGGTGGAGATCGTAAACAATGTCACCGGGGAGGGCTATAACATCCAAATCAGCCTCTCTCATGAAGGGGAGTTCGGCTTTACGGCAGTGCTTTCCATAGATTTAGGCAGGAAAAATGCGGGGTTTGCCGCAAGCTTGTATTATTATAATGAAAGTACGGGAGAACTGGAATGGATCGGTACAGACAAGATCGCGCAGGACGGCACGGCATCTTTTGCCTTTACCCATGCGTCCGATTATGTTATTTCGATCGATGCAGAACAGGAAGAGGAAAACGCCACTGCGGAATCTGAACAGCCGGAAGGGACTGGCGGGGCGGCCGGGACGGATGAGAGCGCCGGGGGAGTGCCGGAAAGCCCGAAGGCTGGTCTATCAGGGGAAATATGGCTGGCTCTCCTTCTGGCGGCGGTTATCGGTACTGGCGCAGTCTTTGCAGTGAGGAAGAAAGGGAAAGAGGAAAATAGTAAACAGTGATCCTTTTAGCCGGATCGAATCCGTGTTATACTATATAAAACGGATTGGATGGTGCAGGCAGTGAACAGAAGAATTTATGAATATGAATCCCTGCTCTATGAAGCGGGGGATACAGGCGGCGCGTATGTTATCTTCCCTTATGATATCAGAAAAGAGTTTGGACGGGGACGGGTGAAGGTACATGCCACATTTGACGGGGAGCCGTATGATGGCAGTATTGTAAATATGGGAGTAAAGAACGCTGACGGGAGTGTGTGTTATATTATAGGCGTGCGTAAAGATATCCGGTCCCGGATAGGGAAGCAGCCGGGGGACAGGATTCTGGTGACAGTCAGGGAACGGGAATGAGGCGGGAGGGATGAAGAATGTGGAAATGCCCAAAATGCGGGCGCACCTTTAAAAGGCAGGAGCAGAGCCATTACTGCGGGAAAGCGCCGGAAACGGTAGATGAATATATTGCGGCACAGCCGGAAGAGGTACGGGAGTATCTGAAGAAAATAAGGGAAATACTTCGCGCGGCGTTGCCGGAGGCGGAGGAGAGGATTTCATGGAGTATGCCGACTTTCTGGAGAAAGCATAATATCATCCAGTTTGCCGGGTTTAAAAAACATGTCGGCCTATATCCGGGGCCTGAGGCTGTTCAAGAGTTTTCTGAGCGTTTGAAAGAATACAAAACCAGCAAGGGGACCATACAGCTTCCATACAGCAGGCCGGTTCCGACGGAATTGATCTCCGATATTGCCAGGTGGTGTTATGAGGCGGGAAATCCCCCTCTTGCTGATTTCGCCGGACGGGTTTATAATACCTCTATATAGCTAAAAAAATACATGAAGGAGGCGGAAAATGACCCATTCAATATGCGGAATCGACTGCAGCGAATGCGAACTGAAAAATAATTGCGAGGGATGTGTTGAAACAAACGGACGCCCGTTCCAGGGAGGGTGTATCATCGCGGCATGCTGCCAAGACAAAGGCCATGTATATTGTGACAAGTGCGAGGATATGCCATGTAAATTAAAGGTGCGTTTAATCGAGGAATTCAATGCCCTCGGTATAGAAGATATGGAAGAGGTTACAGAATTGAACGCGCTTAGAGGCTCTTACATCAATCTTGCTTATCGGTTCCCGGGCGGGCAGTCTGTCCGAATATGGGATGACGGGAAAATATATCTGGGCAATCAAATCTGTAAAAAGAACAGCGACAGATGCTATGGGCTGGCAGCGGATGAAAAATATCTCTTGGTCTGCGAATACGGTTCGGATGGAAAGGATGCGGAGATCATCGTATATAAGAAATGGGCGGATTGACTTGGCTGGACAATCCGCATGCAGGAAGGGCGGCAGAAATTGCTGGCCAGCTGACGGCCTGGCCTAAGGCAGCGGTGCCTGTTCTTCATGCGCATGGTTATAGAGTTTTTGGATTTCAGGGGGCAGCCGGTCGGGCAGCATTTCGTTCAGGCGGTCTTCGTTTCCGTCATGGATGGCCTGCTCATAATACCAGCATTTGAAACGGATCATATCCAATGTCTTTTCCAGCCGCCTGATCTCTGCTTCCACGGCAGTTTTCTGCTTGTAAAAGAGTTCCCGGCGCAGCGCGTAAGTTCCGCTTCCTTCCGAACACCATTCCATGAACTGCCGGATGCTCTTGATGTCCAGGCCGGACTTTTTTAAGCACTCGATAACCCGCAGATATTCGATTTCCTTATCGGTGAATTTCCGAATGCCGGAACTTCTCGGCATACCTGGAAAAAGCCCTTCTTTATCATAATAACGCAGAGTGGAAATGGGGATATGGAACATTTCTGCCACCTGTCCGATCGAAAATTCTTTGTCAGAAGACTCCTTATTGTGGAAAGTATCCATAAAAATCAACCTCCGTAAATTTATAAAAAATTTATGTTTTTTGTATTGACCTAAAGTTAGGTTTAGGTATTAAAATAACATAGAATAGAAGAAAAGTCAATTTTTATATTTATAGGAGGGTATTCATAATGGAAGAGAAAAAAAGAATCCCGGGTACGGGAGGAGATCATTACATTCCTTATGCGGAGCGCTCCGGCGGGGAGTCCGTGGTATTTTTCACCCGCGACTTATCGGCGGAAGGCCTGTGCAGGATTTACGGGTATATCCAGGAGGCGCTGGAGGGCAGGGTGGCGGTTAAACTGCATACCGGCGAGAAAAACGGCCCTAATATCATTCCCAGGGACTGGGTCAGGGAGCTTATGGAGCAGAAGCTGCCCGGTGGAACCATCATCGAGACGAATTCCTATTACGAAGGGGACCGGGATACGACGGAAAAGCACAGGGAGACTCTGCAGGTCAATGGCTGGACTTTTGCCCCGGTGGATATTATGGATGAGAACGGGGCGGTTTTTCTTCCTGTCAAAGGAGGAAAATGGTTTACAGAGATGTCCATGGGAAAGACGCTGCCGGAATATGATTCCCTGTTAGCCCTTACCCATTTCAAGGGACATACGAAAGGTGGATTTGGAGGTTCCGATAAAAATATCGGCATCGGCTGTGCCGACGGGAAGGTAGGAAAAGTTATGATCCACACGACGCCGGGACAGAATGACCAGTGGGATATCAGCGATGAAGAATTTATGGAGCGTATGACGGAGTCTGCGAAGGCAGTGGTTGACCACTTCGGGAAGAAAATCGCCTATATCAATGTTATGCGGAATATGTCGGTTTCCTGCGACTGCGAAGGGATTTATGCAGAGCCGGTCGTGACGCCGGATGTAGGAATATGCGCTTCTTTGGATATTCTGGCCCTGGACCAGGCCTGTGTGGATATTATTTATGCGATGACGGAGGAGGAAAACCATGCCCTTGTGGAACGCATGGAATCCCGCCATGGGCTGCGCCAGCTTTCTTATATGAAGGAACTGGGCATGGGCAATGACCGCTACCAGCTGGTCGATATAGACCATGAAGACAGCGTGGTTGTCCCAGCTGATGTAGTAAAAAATCTTGTGCCGTTCGGTAAAAAGTCAAAACAGGATGAAACATGACATATAGATGTCGTATTCAATCTGCTATAATGACAAATATCAAAAATCTTTTAAGGAGGAAGGAAAAGGATGAGATTGGACGGATTTGGAATTATGGTGGACGATATGGCGGCTATGATAAGGTTTTACCGCGATGTGCTTGGCTTTGCGATCAAAGAAGGGGAAGACGCGACAAACGTATTTCTGGAAAAAGACGGAACACTGTTTCTCCTCTATAGGAAAACGGATTTTGAAAAGATGACAAACCGAAAATTTTCCTATTGCTCCGGGATAAACGGCCATTATGAGATTGCCCTGAGCGTAGAAAACTATGCGGCGGTAGACAAAGCATACAAAGAAATGGTAGCCGCAGGGGCGCAGGGCATTATGGAGCCGACGACGGAACCATGGGGGCAGAGGGCATGTTACATTGCCGATCCAGAAGGGAACCTGGTTGAAATCGGATCTTTTGTTAAGGAATAGGCGGCAGGATGGCAGAAGGAGGAACAGGCCATGGCATTTGACTACAAGAAAGAATACAAGGAATTTTATTTGCCGAAAAATAAGCCGGAAATCGTGGATATTCCTGCCATGAAGTTTATAGCGGTGCGGGGAAAAGGAGATCCGAACGAAGAAGGGGGAGAATACAAAGCGGCCATCGGCCTGCTTTATGGGATTGCTTTCACCATTAAGATGAGTAAAAAGGGAGCCAGGCAGATCGAGGGTTATTTTGACTATGTGGTGCCGCCGCTGGAAGGGTTTTGGTGGCAGGAAGGCATAGAAGGGGTGGATTATGGAAGGAAAGAGGATTTTTGCTGGATATCCGTGATCAGGCTTCCCGATTTTGTGACGAAAGCCGATGTGGAATGGGCAGTGGAAGAGGCGGGAAGAAAGAAGGGGCAGGATTTTTCCAAGGTGGAATTCCTGGAAATAAAGGAGGGGCTGTGCATACAATGCATGCACATCGGACTCTATGACGAGGAACCGGCCACGGTGGCAGGGATGGATTCATATTTGCAGGAAAACGGCTATGAGAATGATTTTTCATCCGGGAGGCTGCACCATGAAATTTATTTATCAGATGCAAGGCGGGTCGCCCCTGAAAAAAAGAAAACAGTGATCCGCCATCCGATCAGGAAGGTGGAAGGATAAAATGGCGACATCCAAGGAATTTTGTGATTATGTATTAGAGAACTTGCAGAGGATCGGAGAGGCATCCGCCAGGAAAATGATGGGCGAGTATCTTGTCTATTATAGGGGAAAACTGATCGGCGATATTTGCGATAACTGCCTCTTTTTAAAACCGACGCAGTCCGTTCTCCGGCTGATGCCCGACGCGGAGAGGGAATATCCCTATGAAGGCTCCAAAACGAAAATGGTGGTGGCGGACGACGTGGAAAATATGGAACTGATGGCGGAAGTATTGAATGCCATGTATGAAGAATTGCCGGAGCCTAAGAAGAAAACAAAAAAGAAATGAGGATAAAGGATTGCTATGAAACTGGACAGGCTGATCGGAATACTTTCCGTGTTATTGCAGCAGGAAAAGACCACGGCGCGGGAACTGGCGGAAAAATTCGAGGTTTCCCGAAGAACCATTAACAGGGATGTGGAAGACCTGTGCAAGGCAGGGATACCGATCCAGACATGGCAGGGGGCGGGCGGAGGCATTTCCATCATGGAAGGATACCGGATGGACAGGACGCTGCTGACATCCAAAGACATGCAGATGATCCTGGCAGGGCTTCGAAGCCTGGACAGCGTAAGCGGGAGTCGGTATTATGGACAGCTTATGGAAAAGCTGCAAGCCGGATCATCGAATTTTGTCAGGGGAAGGGACTCCCTGCTGATTGACCTGTCTTCCTGGTACAAAGATACGCTTGCGCCCAAAATATCGGTGATCCAGGACGCGATCGAAGAAAGGAAAAATCTTTCATTTTATTATTACGGGCCGGGAGGAGAAAGCCTCCGGCTGATCGAGCCGTATTACCTGATTTTTAAATGGTCCAGCTGGTACGTATGGGGCTGGTGCCATGAGAGAAAAGACTTCCGCCTCTTCAAACTAAACCGAATGGACAAAGTCCACAAGGAGAAAGAATGCTTTGAAGCGAGAGAAGTCCCGATGCCAGACCTGTCAAACGAAAGAATATTTCCAGGAAAAATCAAAGTAAAAGCAACCTTTAAGCCGGAGATGAAATGGAGGCTCATCGAAGAATTCGGTCCCCATTGCTTCAAAGAAACAACGGATGGCAACCTCATCTTCCAAGCAGACTACACCGATGCCGAACACATGACACGCTGGCTATTAACATTCGGAGATAAAGTAAGAGTAGAAGAGCCAGAATCCATCCGCCAAACACTACGAAGAACCGCAGAAAATATAAAAAATATGTATGAAAAAAAATGACGATTACCAACAGCCTATAACGTACCCAGGGGAATCCATTTTTGCAGGAGGGACAGCGTGCCGGGATATGGATAGGCCGCAGAGGCTGGGCGCTGGAAAGGAGCGGCGGGGGCAGGGATTTTT
>CAJUHH010000022.1 GCA_910585965.1 uncultured Lachnospiraceae bacterium | reverse complement strand
CATGGATGGCAATTTCAGGAAAAGGGGGCATGGATGCCCCTTTTTTCCGCCCCGGACGGTTTCGTAATCCATCCCCATTTCATTAGTGAAATCTGATTGGAAGCTCTAATGGAAAAATACCGGCCCCGCCAGCCTCATCCCAGACCTCCCTGGCTCTGTAATCTCTTCGGCCCCGTCACACCGTGTCCTTTGTAAAAATTGATTCCCGTTTCCGGGCTTTTATTGCCATTCCCCCCTTTCTATGGTAAAATTTATATTTAGAGAACAGCGTGAAAAAATAAAGGATAAATGAAAATAAAGGAAAAGGAGAAGGTTTATGGCAAGCGTAAGTTTGAAGGACATTATTGCAAAAATGAAACTGGAGAATTTGACACCGGAGCTGGATATTGCCAAGGTAAAAATCACTCAGCCGGATATCAACAGGCCCGCTTTACAGATGGCGGGATATTTTGAGCATTTCGAGGCGACCCGTATGCAGATTATCGGCTTCGTAGAATATACTTATATGCTGGGGCTGCCGGAGGCGAGAAAAAAAGAGATTTATACGAAGCTGCTTTCCTGCGATATCCCGGGAATCGTGTTCTGCCGCGAACTGCAGCCGGATCCGTTATTCCAGGAAATGGCGATAGCGAATAAAGTGCCGCTTCTTATGACGAAAAAGGCAACTTCCGCATTTACGGCGGAGATTATCCGTTGGCTGAACGTAAAGCTTGCTCCGTGCATTTCGGTTCACGGGGTTTTGGTGGATGTATACGGCGAAGGTGTCCTGATTACGGGCGAGAGCGGCATCGGCAAGTCGGAAGCGGCGCTGGAGCTGATTAAGAGGGGACACCGCCTTGTGACGGACGATGTGGTGGAAATCCGAAAAGTAAGCGACGATACGCTGATCGGTACCGCGCCGGATATTACGAAGCATTTTATCGAGCTGAGGGGTATCGGCATCGTGGACGTAAAGACATTGTTTGGTGTATCCAGCGTAAAAGATACACAGAATATAGACCTTGTGATCCGATTGGAGGATTGGGATAAGGACAAGGAATACGACAGGCTTGGTCTGGAAGAGGAATATACGGAATACTTGGGCAATAAGATCGTATGCCACAATATTCCGATTCGTCCGGGGCGTAATCTCGCGATCATATGCGAGTCTGCGGCAGTCAACCACCGCCAGAAAAAGATGGGATATAACGCCGCGCAGGAACTGTATACCCGTGTGCAGAATTCGCTGGCAAGACGCAGGGATGAGGAAGACGAGGATTAAAAATAAAAGAGAAAGGACAGGAAATAATTATGGGCAAATATGTATTTGGAGTGGATGTAGGCGGAACTACGGTAAAACTGGGGCTTTTCGATATTGAGGGGAATTTGCTGGACAAGTGGGAGATCCCTACCAGGAAGGAAAATGCCGGGGAAAGGATTCTTGCGGATACGGCAGAGAGCATTAAGGCGAAAATAGCGGAAAAAGATATTTTGAAAAAAGATGTGGTAGGCGTAGGGCTGGGAGCACCCGGGCCGATCGACGGGGAAGGAACCGTATACGGCGCGGTGAATCTGGGCTGGGGGACTTTCAGTATCCGGGATACACTGGCAGAGCTTCTGGATGTTCCGGTAAAGGCGGGGAACGATGCGAATGTGGCGGCTCTTGGAGAGATGTGGAAAGGCGGCGGCCAGGGCTGCAAGAACCTGATAGCTGTCACCCTGGGAACCGGCGTAGGAGGGGGAATCATCGTAAACGGCGAGATTCTTACCGGCGCGGTAGGGGCGGCTGGAGAGATCGGGCATATGCATGTGGAGGATAATGAAACGGAGCGCTGCGGCTGCGGCAATGTCGGCTGTCTGGAAGAATATGCTTCTGCAACGGGGGTTGTAAGGCTGGCAAAGAGGATGCTCCATTCCAGCGAAGAACCCAGTGTCCTGAGAGATGTGCCGGAAGAGAGCTTGTCCGCCAAAAAGGTATTCGATGCCGTGAAGGACGGCGACGGACTTGCCATTAAAACTGCGGAACAGTTTGGGGAATATCTGGGCAAAGGGCTGGGAGTGGTAGCCAGCATTATCAACCCGGAAATTATTGTAATCGGCGGAGGCGTGTCCAAAGCAGGAAAAATTTTATTTGAATATATCAGCCCTTATTTTTATAAGACGGTATTCAGGGGTAGCAGCAATGTGAAGTTTGCATTGGCGACTTTGGGGAACGATGCTGGCATTTATGGGGCAGCCAGGCTGGTATTGGAATAAGTTGCCGTCCATTTACATACCATAATATAAAAACAGGCAGGAATCTAAGGTGAGCGTATCCATTTTTGACTATATTGAAACGATAGTACCTAAGGAAAATATATTGTGCAACGAACCTATGAGCAGGCATACGACTTTCCGGGTAGGAGGAGAGGCAAAGTGCCTGATCAGGATAACCGATAAGGAACAGTTAAAAAAAATAGTGCCTTATCTGCATATGACAGGACAGAAATATTTTATTCTGGGGAATGGCAGCAATCTTCTGGTCGGCGACAGGGGATATCCCGGGATCGTGGTAAAGCTGGAGGACGGAAAAGACGGCATCATCGTGGAAGGCGAGCGGATGAAGGTTTCTGCCGGCACTCTTCTGGCAAGGGCGGCGGCAAAGGCCCGTGACTATGGGCTGAGCGGGATGGAATTCGCTTCCGGGATTCCCGGGACAATCGGCGGGGCTATTGTTATGAACGCCGGGGCATACGGCGGCGAGATGAAGCAGATCGTGGAGTCCGTGGAAGTGATGAGCCGGGAGGGAGAGATACTCACCCTGGATAATGACACGATGGAATTCGGATACCGCACCAGCGTGGTAAAAAACAGGCCGTTTATTGTATTAGAGGCCGTGCTTGCCCTGAAGAAAGGGGACAAGGACGGAATCAGCGGCAGGATGGAGGAACTGGCGAGGCAAAGAAAGGAAAAACAGCCATTGGAATATGCCAGCGCCGGAAGCACCTTTAAGCGCCCGGAAGGATATTATGCGGGTAAGCTGATTATGGATGCCGGGCTGCGTGGATTTTCCGTCGGCGGCGCCAGAGTTTCTGAAAAACATTGCGGCTTTATTATTAACACGGGAAATGCTACGGCAGAGGATATCCGGGAAGTGATCGAGGAGGTGCAGCGCCGCGTAAAGGAAAAGTTTGGGGTGGCGTTGGAAAGGGAAGTCATTTTCCTGGGGGATTTTTGATGCTTATCCTGTTCGGTTTTGCCGGAATGGGGATGGGCCTGAAGAATACGGAGGAAAAACAGAAGGCATATGAGATTTGTAATCGTGACCGGAATGAGCGGCGCAGGGAAGCTGACAGCGATCAGACAGTTGGAAGACGTGGGGTTTTACTGCGTGGACAATCTGCCGGTGCCTTTAATTGAAAAATTTGTAGAATTGATCGTGACTTCCAGTTCGGAAATCAACAAGGTGGCCCTGGGACTTGACGTGCGGGCAGACCAGCCTTTCGAAGAAGCCTGCCGGGTGTTGGAAAACCTGAAAAAGAATGGATATAAATACGAAATACTTTTTATGGATGCTTCCCAGCAGGTTTTGATGAAGCGCTATAAAGAAAGCAGAAGGCTGCATCCGCTCGCGCTGGAAGGCAGAGTGGAGGACGGTATCCGAAGAGAGAAGGACATATTGAAGTCGATCAAGGAAGATGCTGATTATGTCATCGATACATCCAATCTTCTGACGAGGGAGCTGAAAGAAGAAATCGACAGGATCTTTGTGCGGAACGAAGAATATAACAGCCTTATGGTGACGATTCTTTCTTTTGGCTTCAAAAACGGTATCCCGGCGGATGCGGATCTTGTATTTGACGTACGTTTCCTGCCAAACCCTTATTATATTGATGAATTGAAGTTCCAGACGGGGAATGATAAGGCGGTACAGGATTATGTCATGGATTTTGGGGAATCGGAGGAATTTATGGAGAAGCTGGAAGACATGCTTCGTTTTCTGATACCGAATTATGTAAAAGAAGGGAAATACCAGCTTGTGATCGGGATTGGATGCACAGGAGGGAAACATAGAAGCGTGACGCTGGCAAACGAATTGTACAAGCGTATGAAAGATAAGGGGAATTACGGCCTTAAACTCTATCATAGGGATGTGGGGCAAGGGCTGTAAAGGGATGAGCCAAGGGGGCAGCTTTGAAAGGAGCATGGTTGGAAATATGTCTTTTTCGAGTGAGGTGAAGGAAGAACTGGCGGGGCATATCAGTTCTTCCAGACATTGCCAGCTGGCAGAATTGTCTGCTATTATCTGCTTCCTGGGAAAGGTAGAGACGGACGGGGAATCAGTCAGGCGTCTCGGCATTCAGACGGAAAATGAAGCAGTTCTAAGAAAATGCTTTACATTATTGAAAAAAACCTTTAATATAGATGGAGGTGCTTTGCAGTTTTTCCGGGAAGCAGGGAAGGGGCATACATATGTCAGCCTTACGGAAGACTGTGCGGAAGCGGATAAAATACTCCAGGCCATAAAAATGAGGGGGCTGGATGGAGAAAAAGAGACGGAAGCCGTAAAGGTGAATCCGTTATTAATAAAAAATGCCTGTTGTAAAAGAGCCTTTTTAAGAGGAGCTTTTTTATGCATAGGTTCTATGAGCGATCCTGAGAAGAGCTACCACTTGGAATTTGTCTGCTCCCATCCGGAAAGCGCCGAACAGTTAAAGGAGTTAATACAAGGCTTTGAAGTTGATGCAAAAATTGTCATCAGAAAGAAATATTATGTCGTATATTTAAAAGAGGGCGCAGGGATCGTCGATCTTTTGAATATTATGGAAGCACATATTTCTTTGATGAATTTTGAGAACTACCGCATTGTGAAAGAGGTACGCAATTCCATTAACAGGAAAGTAAACTGTGAAACGGCGAATATTACCAAAACAGTCAATGCATCATCCAAACAAATAGAGGATATCCTCCTCATAAGAGAACGTTATGGATTTCAAAATCTACCAGATAACTTAAAAGAAACGGCAGAAATAAGATTAGAATATCCGGACGCAACATTAAAAGAGCTGGGACAGATCTTAAGCCCGACGGTAGGAAAGTCGGGAATGAACCATAGACTGAGGAAATTAAGTGAAATCGCTGATAGGCTTAGAAATTAAAAGGAGGAGTATTATTATGATTGAAAAGAGCATGCAGGTGCAGCTGCCGTCAGGAATGGAGGCAAGACCGGTCGCGGTGCTGGTACAAGTGGCCAGCAAGCATGAATGCACGGTGTACATCGAGTCCGAAGGGAGAAAGGTGAATGCGAAAAGCATTATGGGAATGATGAGCCTTGGACTTGACAGCGGCGAAACGATTACCGTAATTGCGGACGGGCAGGATGAGAAGCAGGCGGTAAAGGACATCGAGGAGTACTTGTTAAAAGGAAAAGTCAGCTAGGGGTGGATAGGAGCATGGCCGGACGCAAAAGAGCGTACCCGGATGCTCCTGTTTTTATATAATAGGAAATTACGCCACAGCGTTGTAAGTCGCCAAGAAAGAATGCGAAGCATTCTTTGGAATTGGCCGCTGGGCCAATTCTTTTTTATAAACAGAGGTATTGCTATGGAGAAACAAAAAATATTATTTGTTTTTAATCCCCGATCGGGAAAAGCAAAAATAAAGAATAAATTATGCGACATTATAGATATCTTTGTAAAGGCCGGATATGAGGTTACGGTATATCCTACGCAGGAAGAAGGAGATGCCGTACGGGCGGTCAGGGATAAAAAGGAAGATTACGATCTGGTCGTGTGCAGCGGAGGGGACGGCACATTGGACGAGGTAGTGAACGGCATGATGAAGTGCCAGAAGCAGATCCCGATCGGATATATACCGGCGGGAAGCACCAATGACTTTGCGAAAAGCCTTGGAATCCCGAAAAATATGGTAAAAGCGGCAGAATCGATTGCAGGCGGCAGCGACTATGCCTGCGACATAGGCGAGATAAACGGGGAAAGCTTCGTCTATATCGCCGCTTTTGGCATTTTTACGGACGTATCTTATGAAACCAGCCAGGAGATTAAAAATGTCCTCGGGCATATGGCTTATATCCTGGAGGGAATGAAACGGCTTTCTTCCATCAAATCTTATCGTTTAAAAATAACATATCAAAGCAGGGAGGCGGAAGAGGGCAGCCAGGAGTGGGTGGTTAAGGAGGAAACGATAGAGGATGAATTCATTTTCGGCATGGTGACGAATTCCATTTCGGTAGGAGGATTTAAACGCATCACAGGAAAATATGTGGAGCTGGACGATGGGGAATTCGAAGTAACATTGATACGCAGGCCGTCCAATCCGCTAGAGCTGAACGCGATTATAGCAGCGCTTTTAAACAGAAGGATCAATACGGATCATATGTATTGTTTTAAAACGGCGAACATTGTTTTTACATCCGACGAGGAGATTCCCTGGACTACGGACGGGGAGTTCGGGGGCTGCCATAAAAGAGTGGATATCAAAAACAGAAACCGCGCGGTGAAAATAAGGATGCTGGAAAAATAAGAAACTATTTCCTTTTTAAAAAGAATGTATTATAATGAATTCAGGTTATTTTAAATATTCATATGGAGGTAAATAAAATGTTAGTATCAGCAACAGAAATGCTTCAAAAAGCAAAAGCTGGCCACTATGCAGTAGGACAGTTCAACATCAACAATCTTGAGTGGACAAAGGCAATTCTTTTGACGGCTCAGGAAAATAATTCTCCTGTTATCCTTGGCGTTTCCGAAGGAGCGGGCAAGTATATGGGCGGATATGATGTGATCGTTGGCATGGTAAACGGATTGATCAAAGATCAGAACATCACGGTTCCGGTAGCCCTTCATTTGGATCACGGCAGCTACGAACACTGCTACAAATGTATTGAAGCAGGATTTTCATCGGTTATGTTCGATGGTTCCCATTACCCGATCGACGAGAACGTAGCAAAAACAAAAGAAGTTGTTGCGGCAGCACACGATAAGGGAGTTTCCGTTGAGGCGGAAGTTGGTTCCATCGGCGGCGAGGAAGACGGCGTTGTAGGCATGGGCGAATGTGCGGATCCGAAGGAATGCAAGGCTGTTGCAGACCTTGGCATCGATTTCCTGGCGGCAGGCATCGGCAATATCCATGGCAAATATCCGGAAAACTGGAAGGGATTATCCTTCGAAACATTGGATGCCATCCAGCAGCTGACAGGTGAAATGCCTCTGGTGCTTCACGGCGGCACAGGTATTCCGGCTGATATGATCAAAAAAGCAATTTCCCTGGGCGTAGCTAAAATCAATGTAAATACGGAATGCCAGCTTTCCTTTGCAGCTGCTACACGTAAGTATATTGAAGAAGGAAAAGACCAGCAGGGCAAGGGATTCGATCCTCGTAAGCTGTTAGCTCCCGGCTTTGAAGCAATCAAACAGACAGTAAAAGAAAAGATGGAATTATTCGGTTCCGTAGGCAAAGCTTAATAACAGAGCTGATATAAAGTCATTGAAGTGCTATACTTCTGATAATAGAAAGGCTGCCCGCATGGACAGCCTTTTCTAAATCATGGTTTGCTGTGTGAGGGAGAGAAAAGAATGAATATATTTAAGGAAATGGCATTGTCCATTTATAGTTTTAAAAGTTATAAGGAATTTCTAAATAACAGGAAATCAAAGGTTTTTGGCTTTGGAGTCGTTGTTATGCTCATTTATTTTCTGCTGACGATCATCATCCCTTTTCTCAGGCTGAATGGTTCGGGGCTTGGGGCCGCGATACGGGAATCGGTGCCGGATTTTGAACTGAAAAACGGTGTTTTGTGGGTGGAGGAAATGGTGCAGATCGACGACGGCGATACTTGTATCTGGATAGATACGAATCCGGATGAGGTATTTTATGACGCATCGGAAATGGAGGCGTATTATGCCGGCTATACCAATGTCATTCTGATGGACTCCGAAAAAATTATTATAAAAAATTCCGGCGCTGCGATGCAGCAATACAGCTTTGACGAATTAGGAATTGATTTTTCGAAAGAAGACCTGGAAGCGCTGGTGCCTTCCATGTATGCGATTATTGTAGTAGTGATGGTTATTATGTACGTCGTTATGACTATGCTGTTTTTCTTTGGCGTTTTATTTGTCGCCCTGATCGGGATGATCGTGGCATCCTGCATGAAATACCAGCTTACTTTTGGGCAGCTGTATCTGCTCGGTATTTACAGCAGGGTTCTTCCATTGCTGATTAAGGCGTGCGTTTCATGGCTGCCGTTTACCATTCCTTATTTCTGGATCATTAATTTCGGCATTTCCATCGTTATTCTCGGAGTGGTAATTAAGGGGATGAGGGAGGATCTGCTTCAGCAGCAGATGAACCAGGGAAACCAAGGGAACCATTATTCGTTTGATGACAAGACATGGATGTAAAAAAAGACGCTGCCGGATGTGGTTGGTTTGGCGGCGTCTTTTTTTATGCATTTTTTAATTTAATTCCTCTCCATTTACGGATTCTTTGCCCGTTTTGACTTTGGCGATATATTCTTTTGTCATAGCGATGACCTGGCCGGATAAGAGACTGACCGCGATCAGGTTTGGCAGCGCCATAAAACCGTTGAAGGTATCCGAAATATCCACCACTAATTTTAAGGAAGCGTTGCAGCCGATGAAAATAATAAGGATAAAGATTAGCTTATAGACAGGGACCGCCTTCAGGCCGAATAAATATTCGATGCCCCGCTCTCCGTAATAGGACCAGCCAAGGATGGTGGAAAAGGCGAACAGCATAACGGCGATGGAAATAAAGCCGCCGCCCAGGGAACCGAACACGGATTCAAATGCCGCGCTGGTAAGAGCCACGCCGCTCTTTAATGTCTCAGGAAGATCCGTGCCCACATATTTTGCATATTCCGTATAATCGTAAACGCCGGATGTCAGAATCGTGAGTGCAGTCAGGGTACATACGACCAGCGTGTCTGCAAATACTTCAAAGATACCCCACATGCCCTGAACGACAGGCTCCTTTACGTTGGAAGCGGAGTGGACCATGACGGAAGAGCCGAGACCGGCTTCATTGGAAAATACGCCTCTGGAAATACCCCTTCTCATAGCGATCATAACGGTGAATCCGGCCAGGCCGCCTCCTACGGAAGAAAAGCGGAAAGCGTTGCCGAAAATAGCGCCGAAAGCGCCAGGGACAGCGGATGCGTTGGCAAAAATAACAACGAGGGAGCCGAGGATATATGTAATGGCCATGAAAGGAACCAGCTTTTCCGTGACGGAAGCGATGCGCTTGATGCCGCCTACGATAACGAGGCCGGCAAGGAGCATGACGATGAGCGCGGTCGCCCATCTGGGTACGGCAAAAGAATTGTATAGGCCGTTGGCAATTTCATTTCCCTGCGACATGTTGCCGATGCCGAAGGAAGCCAATACGCAGAAAATGGAAAAAATGACAGCCAGCCATTTCCAGCCCAATCCTTTTTCAATATAAATCATAGCGCCTCCGACCCAATCGCCCTTTTCGTTTTTATAGCGGTATTTGATGCCAAGGGTATTTTCCGCGTAATTTGTCATCATTCCAAGGAAAGCGGAAAGCCACATCCAGAAAATAGCGCCCGGGCCGCCGAGGGCGAGGGCGATCGCCACCCCTGAGATATTTCCTACGCCGATTGTTGCTGCCAGGGCGGTACAGAGCGACTGGAACTGGGAAATCGCGTGCTTGTCATCCGTTTTCCGCACATGGGCTGAATCTTTCTTAAAAAGCTGGAGAAAGGTTACATCGATCCAGTATTTGAAATGGGAAATCTGGAATATTTTGGTTCGCACGGTAAACATCAGCCCTACCGCAAGAAAAATGACGAGCATAACAGGCCCCCATATAAAATCATTCAGGATGCCGTTAATATTTGTTATCATTCGAATAAATCCATTCATACATTCTCATAGTATCATAGGATACCATGATACACCTCCTTCACAAAAAAATAAGAGCGTGTGCTATTACGCTCTTGTAATAAATATATTTTATTACGCTAAAGCGCCGTATGTCAATATGCCAATGTGAAATAAAACAAAAATCCGGGAAAAAGCCCCTGAAAAGGGAGGATGCCAGATAAAGCAACCTTTATCTGGCATTTATTATGAAAAAGTTATTTAAAAAAATCAATTAACTCTGGCTCTCATGTATTTATCTTATGAATTTAGTATATGAGAAAGAAATGTCTAAAAAATGATAATGAATTGAAGTTTTTTTTAAAGTAATATGAACAAAATATGAACTCAGGCTTTCTCTGGTTCCGGGTAATCGATGCCGAAAGTTTCCACAGTGACAGTTTTCATGACCTGCGGAGCCATGGGCTTGTCAGAATAATCGGTTTTTGTTTCCGCGATGTTGTCCACAAATTCCATGCCCTCGATCACTTTCCCAAACGCTGCATAAGCGCCGTCCAGATGAGGGGAGTTCTTATGCATAATGAAGAACTGTGATCCGGCGGAATCGGGGTGCATGCTTCTTGCCATGGAAAGAACGCCTTCCTCATGTTTCAGATTATTTTCTACGCCGTTCTGGGAGAATTCCCCTTTGATGCTGTAGCCCGGCCCCCCCATGCCGGAGCCTTCCGGGTCGCCGCCCTGTATCATGAAGCCTCGGATGACTCTATGGAAAATAAGGCCGTCATAAAAGTTTTTGCTGATCAGGGAGATAAAGTTGTTGACGGTATTAGGCGCGATTTCGGGGTATAACTCCGCCTTGATGATATCTCCGTTTTCCATGGTAAATGTAACGATTGGATTTTGTGCCATTGTTTTGCTTCCCTTCTTTTTTGTTTTGTTTTATTATAGAATTAACATGGTTTCATTTTAGATGAAACGGGCGGATTAGTAAATAGGAAGAATAGAGATTTCCAGGGAGACCGGCATGTTAAAAAAGGTAGTTTTTCTCATAATGGATGCAGAACAGGGCACGGCATTAGAAAAGATGAAGGAAAATATGGGTGCGGAAGGAGGGCGCATTTTTTTCGGGGGTGTGAATGATTGGGAAAAAGAGTTCATGGAAGAGTGTACGAAGGAGGATATTCTTTTTATAACGGATTCTTCGGTTATGCTTTCTGAATTGAGGCAAAGAGGGGATTATGGGATCGCTTTTCTGCATGGCAATAACCCGCAGGAGGATTTTTCCGGTGCGGCTTATGCGGTGACGGATATTGAGGATTTGGAATGGGAGTCCCTTGAAAAAGCGTATTTGCGTCTAGCAGGGAAGCCGTGGATGATTTTAGAGACGGACAGATGCCTGGTGCGGGAAACGACGGTGGAGGATGTAGAAGAGTTTTATCGTATTTATAGGGAGCCTTCCATTACTTATTATATGGAAGATTTATTTCCTGATCCGGCAGAGGAAAGGGAGTATGTGAGAAATTACATCAGAGAAATCTATGGTTTTTACGGTTATGGCTTGTGGACAGTCTTGTGCAAAGAAAAGAATGAGGTGATAGGCCGCGCGGGGCTGAGCTGGAGGCAGGGATTTGATGTGCCGGAGCTGGGATTCGTGATCGGCGTTCCTTACCAAGGAAAGGGATATGCCTATGAAGTGTGTAAAGCGATTGTAGAATATGGGGAGAAGGAGCTGGGATTTCAGGAAATACAGGCGCTGGTTCGGAAGGAGAACGAGGCATCGGTCTGTCTTTGCACAAAGCTGGGATTTCAATGGGAGAATGAAGCGGCGGATAAGGGAATACGGTATGAACGGTATGTAAAAAGGAGGCATTGATATGGCGAGATATATTACAGTAGGGAAAAATGTGTCTATGGAAAAAGAGCTGATGAAAAAAGGACCTGTGCTGGACCGAAAGGGGAGGCCGAACCCCGGGTTTTCCAGGAAAAGCATATTGGTTTATGACCGAAAAGCAATTAAAGCGCCGCCGTGGAGGATCAAGGAGTGGGATTTTTACCAGGTATCGAACGACAGGCTATGCCTTCAGTTTACGATCGGGCATGCTTCTTATGCAGGGCAGGTGAGCCTGATGTTGTTTGATTTCCGGGCGGGGAAGAAACTGCTGGATTTGAATAAAATACTGGTGCTTCCTTTTGGATCGCTGCGTATGCCCTCCGATACGGAGCGGAACCATGTCCTGGCTTATGAGAAAGACGGCGTATCCATGAAATTCGAAACAGAAGGGGATATACGCATATTGAGCTGCCGGTGGGGGGATGTGGATACGAAGATCTGCCTCGAACGGCGTAATCCGGATTCCCTAGTGATCAACCTTCCCTTTGATGAATATCCTCAGGCTTTTTATTACAATCATAAAATAAACTGTATGACAGCAGAAGGGTATATTCGTTCGGGAGGGGACGAGTGGAAGTTTCAAAAGGAAGAATCTTTCGGCCTTTTGGACTGGGGACGGGGCGTATGGCCTTTTCATAATGAGTGGTATTGGAGCAATGGGACCGGGTATCTGGACGGGGAAATGTTCGGCTTTAATCTGGGGTGCGGCTTCGGTAATACGGATACGGCCAGCGAGAATATGCTTTTTTACAAAGGAAGGAGCCATAAAATTGGAAAGGTGGATTTCCTGCTGGGCGAAGAATATATGCAGCCGTGGCATTTAAAGGATCGGGAAGGGCGGCTGGATCTGACGCTGACCCCGCTTTATGATCGTACGACAGCGGTTAAATTATTGTGGGTGGATAACTGCTGCCATCAGATGTTCGGGACTTTCTGCGGCAGGGCGGTGCTGGACGATGGAACGGAACTGGAAGTAAGAGATGTGGTTTCTTTTGCAGAACATGCGGTGAATAACTGGTAAGTGAGGAGAAACGTATTTTGGAAAACAACGAGATTTTGGTTATATATGGGAATGAATATAAAAAAATGACAAAAGAGCTTCTGGAAGAAGCAGATTTGGCCGGAAGGATCGGTGACAGGGGGAAAAGAATCGGGATCAAGCCCAACCTAGTGTCTCCGGTTTCGGCAGAAGAAGGGGCTACGACGCATCCCGAAGTAGTGGAGGGGCTGCTCCAATATCTGAGGGAGCATGGATTTCGCGAGCTGGTAATCATGGAAGGATCTTGGGTAGGGGAAAAGACGGAAAATGCTTTCCGCGAATGCGGATACCGGGAGCTGGCGGCGCGCTACGGGGCAGAATTAATCGATACGCAGAAAGAAAAGTCGAAAACCGTGGACTGCGCGGGGATGGAGCTTCATATCTGTCAGTGTGCTTTTGGCGTGGATTATATGATCAATGTGCCGGTGATGAAGGGGCATTGCCAGACAAGGATTACCTGTGCGTTGAAAAATATGAAGGGGCTGATCCCGAACGGGGAAAAAAGGCGGTTTCATTCAATGGGGCTGCATAAGCCGATTGCGCATCTGGCAATGGGGATCCGCCAGGATTTTATCCTTGTGGACAGCATATGCGGCGACTTGAATTTTGAAGATGGGGGGAACCCGACGGCGATGAACCGAATCTTTGCTGCTGCGGACCCGGTGCTTTGCGATGCTTATGTATGCAAGCTCATGGGTTATGGGACGGAAGAGGTGCCTTATATCGGGCTGGCAGAAAAACTGGGGGCAGGATGCGCCGATCTGTCTAAAGGATCAGTTCGGGAATTGAATACTTTGGGAGGTTCGATGGCTGCGCCGGATAAGAAGAGGGTGATGAAGCTGCGTGAATTGACGGCGGAGGTGGATTCTTGCAGCGCCTGCTACGGATATCTGCTGCCAGCGCTGGATATGCTGGAAAAAGAAGGGCTGCTCAAACATTTTTCTGATAAAGTCTGCATTGGTCAGGGGTTCCGCCAAAAGAGCGGAAAGCTTGGCATCGGAAACTGCACGAAAGATTTCCAGCACAGTCTGCCAGGCTGTCCGCCCACGGAAAACGAGATGTATGAATTCCTGAAAGCATATATTCTGTCAGGAAGTCAGAGGGAATAGTCGTCTATTTTTTTCAGTTCTTCCTCAGTAAAAGGCTGACTGTCCAGAACGTTCAGGTTTTCCAGAATCTGGGAAGGCCTGGAAGCGCCGATCAGAACGCTGGTGATCACATCATCCTTCAAGATCCATTTTAAAGCCATTTGTGCCAGCGACTCTCCCCGGGCCGCAGCGATTTCATTCAAGGCTTTGATTCGGGACAGCTTTTCTTCGGTAAGGATCTCTTCTTTTAAAAAGCGTCCGTCCGTGCGGATGCGACTGTCCTGCGGGATGCCGTTTAAGTAACGGTCGGTGAGCAGCCCTTGGGCGAGCGGGCTGAAGGTGATGATGCCTTTTCCTGCTTTAGCAGCCGAATTTTTCAGCCCGTTTTGTTCTATCGTCCGATCGAAGATGGAATAGCGGTTCTGGTTAATGACAAAAGGGCATTTCAAGTCGTTCAAAATGGCGGCAGCCTCTTCCATCTGCGGGCCGTTGTAATTGGAAAGCCCGACATATAAGGCTTTGCCGCTTTTGACAATGCTGTCCAGAGCGCCCATAGTTTCTTCCAGAGGCGTTTCCGGGTCAGGGCGGTGATGGTAGAAAATATCCACATAATCGAGGCCCATGCGTTGAAGGCTCTGGTCCAGGCTGGCGATCAGGTATTTCCGGCTGCCCCAGTCCCCGTAAGGGCCTTCCCACATGAGATAGCCGGCTTTTGTGCTGACCAGCAGTTCATCCCGGTAGGATTTCAGGTTTTCATGATAGATCCTGCCGAAATTTTTCTCCGCGCTGCCCGGCTCCGGCCCGTAATTGTTGGCTAGGTCGAAATGTGTGATGCCGTTGTCGAAAGCAGTCAGACACATCTGTTTCATATTTTCATAATTTCCAGTATCCCCGAAGTTGTGCCATAAGCCCAGAGAGAGGGCTGGGAGCTTTAAGCCGCTTTTTCCGCTGCGGCGGTATTGCATGGTATCGTATCGATTCGATGCCCGATTATTCATATCTTATATTCTCCTTTCAGATTGTGCGTCTAAAACGTGGTTAATATTTTTTCCACAAGCTCCATCAGCTGAGGCATATTGACAGGCTTGGGAAGATGGGCATTCATGCCGCATTCCATTGCCTTCCTGCGGTCTTCGTCCAAAGTGTTGGCTGACAGCGCTACAATGGGTATGTTGGCCAGCAGCGGATTTTCAAGCTGACGGATGGCAGATGTGGCATGATAGCCATCCATCACCGGCATCTGGATATCCATAAGCACCAGGTTGTAGTACCCGGGCTTTGCATTTGCAATCTTTTCAATGGCAATACTGCCGTCGGTGGCAGTATCCACGAGAAATCCTGCATCCTGCAGCAGTTCCACTTCGATCTCCAGATTGATTTCGTTATCTTCTACAAGGAGGATTCTGCGCTGTTCCAACGCAAGCGTTTGTGGCTGTTTTTTTGTATGAAGGGGCTGGAACTGCCGGTTTTGTATGCGGAGGCTGAGCGTTATAATAAAGGTGCTTCCCTGGCCGGAGGCACTTGTTACTTCAATGGTTCCTCCCATCATGTCTACAATGTTTTTCGTAATAGTAAGGCCGAGCCCTGTGCCATATATGCCGCTTAAAGTAGTATTTTGCTGGCGTTCAAAGGGTTCGAATATATGTTCCATAAAAGATTCACTGATACCTATGCCGTTGTCCTGGACGATGAATTGGTATGTGGCGCGTTCCCTGTCCGTGGATTCGGTTTCTTTTACCGTAAGAGATACCTTGCCTTTGAATTCCGTATATTTCACGGCGTTTCGAGTGAGCCGCAGGAGAATCTGGAAAAGCTTCTGGCGGTCGCTGTATACAGTATAGTGCTTCAGTCCGGAGATATTCAAAGAAAGATCGATATCTTTTGCCGATGCTCTTGGCGTAATCGCGGACTGGATTTCCTGAATGATGTCCAGAAGGCTGCATTCGCCTTCTTCTATTTGCATTTTATCAGCCTCGATGCTCGATATTTCCAGAACATCATTAATCAAGCGCAGAAGCTGATCGCTGGATGTTCCGATCATATCCAGGTATTCCCGGACTTTATCTTTTTCATCAATATGTTTTTGGGCCAGAGCGGCAAAACCTACGATAGCGTTCATAGGAGTCCGTATATCGTGGGACATATTGGAAAGAAAAGTGTTTTTGGCGATGTTGGAAGATTTCGCCTGTTCGAGGGCAGCTTTCAGCATTTTCTTCTGTTCCAGCTCGTATTTGATTTCATCGTCCACGCTCCGGTATCCCATAACGATCTGGGAAACGTGGTCGTTCCGGCCGATATTTACGATGCGGAGCTGGAGATATTCTTCTTTTCCGTTTTGGATAATTCGATAATTGATGTGAAAAGAATTATTTTTGGATAATTTCCGGCGAATATATTCTGCATCAGTAGCTTTTAAAAGGATTCCCCGGTCGGAAGGATGCACCCATTGCTTTGCATATTCCTCGTCAAATCCGACAAAAGGGCAAACCGTATAAATATCTTTAAATTTATGCTGGAACCGATGGCTGATCCGGTATGCCTGAATCCTGTCCAGATCCAAGTCGGCATAAAAAATGGATTCATAGTCGATGCTGAGTCCGGCGATCATGCCGAGGCGCCTGAGCTGCTCCTGAAGCTGCTCTTCTTTTTCCTGCAGCTGGCGTTTCTTGCGTTCGGTGGCATCCACTACAAATACGTAAAAAATATCGCCGTTATAATCGTGCTGGGTAAAATGCCCATAATCCTCCAGCCAGCGTACTTCACCGCCTTTTTGAATAATTCGGTATTCCACATAATCCATATCGTCATCGCTGCTGGCGATTTGTTCCTGGATGCTGCGCTCCACTTCTTCTATATCATCGGGATGGACAAGCCCCCGAAAGGAATTGCCGGTAAGCTCCCGAAATTCTTCCATTGTCTGGCAGTTAAAAATTTTTAACATGGATTTATTGGCATATAGGATTTCTTCATTTCCAGTGGCGCGGTAAATAAAAAAGCCGCCGGGCATTTTGTTGGCAAGTTTTTTTACATAGTCTGCCGCCTGTACATTGGTCGCCAAGTAGTCCTCGTGATTGATTAGTCCGTCCAAACCCTTACCTCCAAGTTTTATTAATGAAGTATGTAAACACGTTAAATTTATCATATCACTTTCGAAATAATCTGTATACAAGTTTTTCTGTTTTTCGGCCATCCATCCTTGGCGCACCATGCCGCAGGCAAACATTCCTTTTCATCCATTGATGCAGCGACTTGCATGAAGAAAAAAGAAAAGGTATAATAAACAGGATTGGAAGCAGAAAGTCATGATATAAACGGAAAAGAGGACGAAAAATGCTGGATGTGCGTAATCTGGCCTATGAGGTCATAGAAAATGGTGAAAAAAATACAATAGTGAAAGATATTAATTTCACGGTGGGGGACGGGGAAATGCTGGTAATTACCGGCCCGAACGGGGGCGGAAAATCTACGGTGGCCAAACTTCTTATGGGTGTCCTTGCTGCTTCGGAAGGGGAGATCCTGCTGGATGGGAAGGACATTACCGGGATGAGTCTGGATGAAAGGGCGAATGCCGGGATAGGCTATGCGTTCCAGCAGCCCCCTGCTTTTAAAGGGATGACAGTCCGACGGCTGCTGAATCTGGCGGCCGGGAAAAATCTGCCGGAACACGTATGCTGCGACCTGCTCAGCAGCGTGGGGATGTGTGCAGGGGAATATCTGGACAGGGAAGTGGACGCTACATTGTCTGGAGGAGAAAGGAAACGGGTGGAAATCGCCACTGTGCTGGCAAAAAGTCACAAGCTTTGTATTTTTGATGAGCCTGAGGCGGGCATAGACTTATGGAGCTTTTCCATGCTTGTGGATGAATTTGAAAGAATTCACAGGGAAAAGAAAGAAACCCTTTTGCTGATTTCCCACCAGGAGAAGATTATCCGTATGGCGGACCGGATACTGGTAATCCGGGAGGGAAGGGTGGATGCATGCGGAAACGCGGAGGAAATTCTTCCGGGGCTGTTCGGGGAGGAACGGGAATGTGCGTGTATGAACAGGAAAGGAGGCGGCGGATATGGAATTGGATGCGGTAACAAATAGCGTTTTAGATGCGATAGATACGAGCGGCTTCCGCCAGGAGGGTGCATATAACCTCCGCTATAACGGACAGGCGCTTTGCCATGGCGACAGCGAACACATTAAGATAAGAAGAAAAGAAGACAGGCAGGGAATCGATGTATATATCAGCAGCGAAGCCAGGGGGGAACAGGTGCATATTCCCGTGGTGATCGCAAAGTCCGGCATGACGGACATTGTATATAATGATTTTTATATCGGAGAAGGCGCGGACGTAGTGATTGTCGCAGGATGCGGCATCCACAACAGCGGCTGCAATGAGACGCGGCATGACGGAATACATGCTTTTCATGTGGGAAAAAACGCAAAAGTGGTTTATGAGGAAAAACATTATGGGGAAGGGGAGGGAACCGGCCAAAATATATTGAATCCTGTAACACAGATTAATCTGGAGGAAGGAGCGGTGTTTACGCTGGATACGGTTCAGATTCGGGGGGTGGATTCCACGGAAAGAAAAACGGATGTGGATATGGGGCCGGGGAGCAGGCTGGTCGTTATGGAAAAACTGATGACCCACGGAAGCCAGTCGGCGGTTTCCAACATGGAAGTAAGAATGAACGGAAGCGGCAGTTCCGCACAGATCGTATCCCGTTCTGTGGCGAAGGGAACTTCGCGGCAGACATTCCATCCCAATGCGGTAGGGAATGCCCTTTGCAAGGCGCATATCCAATGCGATTCGATTATTATGGATGAAGCACAGGTGTGTTCCATACCGGAAATAGATGCCAGAAACGTAGATGCCCAGATCGTCCATGAAGCTGCTATTGGAAGAATCAATACGGAACAGCTTTTGAAACTGCGTTCTTTTGGGATGACGGAAGAGGAGGCGGAGGCTGTGATTATCGAAGCGTTTCTTCGATGAAGTGTTTCTTCAATGAAGCTTTTCTTCGATGAAGCATTCCTTTGCTGATTTTTTATGGATATGATAACAAAACCGGGCGGGGAAGATACTTTTCCATGCCCGGTTCTGCTATATGTAATATTTGGCTATTTGATAAACATATCTACTTTTTGTATATGATTGACCAGCCAGTTGATAAGAAATTCCAAAAGCTGTTCCACCGTATCGTTCTGCGACTCAAAGTCATGCTCAATCTCATCCAGATCGATTTCCAAAAGGCTGTCTTCAAACTGGCGGTGCTGCGCGGCATGTTCCTTTATATAGGCATAATTGATACTTTTCTGATAAGCCTCTTCGTGGGCAAAGTGTGTTTTTGTATAATTGATAAGTTCGGATACTAAGTGTACGATGCGGTCGGATTTGTCCTGCAAAAGATCGTCATAAAGCAGTTCATGAGTTTCCTCTGCCAATTCAAACAGACGCGTATGTTCCTTGTCAATAAATTCGATGCCGGTGTAATATTCTGGTTTCATTGTGTACATAATAACATCTCCTTGATTTGATTTTGTATAGCCAAAGACCCCGCTGCAAGCAACGGGGCATTTGTTCAATATACTTTTCAGAGCCTACATAGCTACGTACCCATCTTATCACCGTGTTTTCAAAAAATCAATTAGTTATATCCACTTTCGGATCTGCCTAAAATTCTTTTTTGGAAAAAATGGAACAGCTTATTTTGAACATAAAATAATTCCAGATAAACGCGATTGCCGGGGAGCCATACAGAAGGACTGCCAGGAAAGGTTCGGTTATGGCAATGCCAAGGGCAGACAGCAAACGGTATGCAATATAGCAGACGGCAACCGGGATAAAAAAGGAGGCGAATATGAGAATGCGGCCCTTTTCAGCACCGAATTTCAAGGTAAGGGGAATGGATATACTGCCAAAAACGGTGGAAAATGCCAACGCGGTAAGCGCCGCCATGGAAAGCGGCATTTCGGAAAGGGTTTCCGGCACAACGCCTGCGGATTTATGAATAAAACTTCCAACCGTTCCGAAAATAAGGCCGGATAAAACTCCGGCTGCGGAAAAAAGAAAAAGGACGATATACTTGCCAGCAACCAAGTCATTTCTGGATACGGGCATGGACAACGCATAAGGCGACCAGTTGGAACGCTCGTCAAAAGAAAAGGTGGTGACGATCATCATGCTGCATAAAATCGCACACGTATAAATATAGCCTTGTATGCCGGAGGAGGGAAGGAATACGACCGCGAAAAAAAGAAGGATAAAAAGCATGGATCTGCTATTGTGGATGATATTATATAAATCTTTTAAAACAAGGCTTTTCATTTCTGCTGTTCTCCTTTCACATATAACAAGAGGATGTCATCGATCGAAGCATCGTCAATGACTGCGTTTTTATAGTTGCGCCGCGCTTTTTCCTTGTCGGCAATTAATACGTTCCACTGATAATCATCTTTTCGGAAAGCAAGAATTTCTGACGGATCAATGGTGTGGAAGACATCTGTCTTACAGCGGATGATGCCATAACGATACCGAAGTTCATCTTTTGGTTTGCAAAAAAGAACCTTCCCTTGGTGAATAAATGTAATATAATCCGCTATCTTTTCAAGATCGCTGGAAATATGGGAGGACATCAGGATGGAATGGTTTTCGTCTTGGACAAATTCCAGGAAAACGTCCAGAATATCATCTCTTATTACAGGATCCAGGCCGCTGGTCGCTTCATCCAGGATAAGCAGTTTGGGGTCGTGGGAAAGAGCGGCGGCAATACAAAGCTTTGTCTTCATTCCTTTGGAAAAGTCTTTGATTTCCTTATCCGATGGAAGCTGGAAGCGCTGGAGATAATCGAGGTAAAGGCGGCTGTTCCATTGCTTGTATGCTGCTTTGGAAATACTGCCCACTTTAGCGGGGGTCAGTGTTTCATAAAAATTAATGCCGTCAAACACAATGCCGATATCCTCTTTCAGATTTTTATTCAAGGAAAGTTCCTGCCCCCAAAACGTCGCCCTGCCATCCTCTTTTTTTATGAGGCCGAGAGCCGCCTTGATCGTCGTGCTTTTGCCGGCTCCGTTTTCGCCGATTAATCCCATGATGGAACCTTTGGGGATGGAAAAGGAAATGTGGTCCAGCAAAAAGCCAGGATATTGTTTGGTTAAATTTTCAATCTGTAAAATTGCGTCTGTCATTTTTTTCTCCATTTCTGCGCTGTTTTGATTATTCTTCCTGATAGAAAATGGTGAGGAGTTCTACCATTTTACTCAGGGGAATCCCGCTGGCGCGCGCGATATCTGCGGCTTCCTGCAAATGTTCCTCTGCCCGTCGCTGCTGTTCTTCCTGAAAAAAGTCTTTGTTCCGGGCAGATATGAAACTGCCTCTCCCGACGGTAGTTTCGATAAATCCATCCCTTTGCAGGTCCTCGTATGCCTTTTGCACGGTGATGACGCTGACATGGATGGATTTTGCCAGCGAACGCATGGAAGGAATGGGATCTCCGGTCTGCAATTCCCCACTCATGACCATCGCCTTGATCTGCGAGGTTATTTGTTCGTAAATAGGTTTATTGGTATTGCTGCTGATTATAATTTCCACATGTGTACTCCTTTGTGCAATAATGTGCTTATTGACTAAGTACATTATAGTCATTAAGTGTATTGTTGTCAAGAGGGGGATTATGAAAAAATAAGGTGGAAAAATTACGGGAAAAACTTGTGCTTCGGGGCAGGGCGGTGTCGATATCCCCAGGGGCAGACAAGGACGGGGGGTTCCGACTGGAGCGCTGTATCAGATTTCACTAATGAAATGGGGGGAGGTGTTCAAACCGGTCGGGTCGGAAAAAAAGGGCATCCGTGCCCATTTTTCCTAAAATTGCCATCCATGGCAATTTTACCCTGGGCTTTCGACCATTTCATAAGTGAAATTGCTGATTCAGCGCAACAGTCGGCCCCCCCCCGTCCTTGTCCGTCCCTAGGGGATATCGGCAACGCCCTGCTCCGAAACACAAGTTTTTCCCGTAATTTTTCTTTGAATATATATTTAAATAAATATAGGAAATATAGGAATTCGTTTATGGATCTGGGATCGCATGGCAGCGTGGGGATAGCGGGGCGGGTGACACAGGAGTCAGGTGCTGGGGCGGCAAGGGGCGGTATTTTTTCTGTTGCGTACAATCAGCAATTTCACTTATGAAATGGTCGATAACCCAGGGTGAAATTGCCATGGATGGCAATTTCAGGAAAAATGGGCATGGATGCCCTTTTTTTCCGCCCCGGTCGGCTTGAACATCTCCCCCATTTCATTAGTGAAATCTGATTGGAAGCTCCAGAAAAAATACCGCCCCATGCCGCCCCAGCACCTGACTCCTGTGTCACCCGCCCCGCTATCCCCACGCTGCCATGCGATCCCAGATCCATAAACGAATTCCGTCGCCCTTTCATTGAAACATTTATCATATTGTGCTACACTAAGAGGCAATTAATCGGGAGATAGGGAAACAGAAAGAATGGAGGACATAGATGAAAAACGAGTTATTTTCCATTGGGCCGTTTACCATATACGGATATGGCCTGATGATAGCGATTGGTATTATTTCAGCATATTTTGTAGGGGAATATCGGGCAAAAAAATATGGCCTGGAGGCGGACCATGTATTTAATTATGTTATCTGGTGCGTAATTGGCGGATTTTCTGGTTCGAAACTGCTGTATTTCATAACAAATATAAAAGATATAATGGAAAATCCTGATATTATGCATCATTTAGCAGACGGGTGGGTCGTTTACGGAGGAATTATAGGCGGTATTTTGTCAGCTATATTATATTCGAAAATAAAAGGATTGAAATTTCTTGCTTATTTTGACATGCTGATTCCTTCTGTGGCATTGGCTCAGGGATTCGGGCGGATTGGATGTTTTTTGGCGGGATGCTGTTATGGGAAAGAGACAGACATGCCTTGGGGGATCGTGTTCCATGAATCCAAATATGCGCCGAACGGCATACGCCTTCTGCCAACCCAGCTCATTTCCAGCGGGCTTGATTTCCTGCTTTTCTTCGTTTTGGTTTGGTACGCCAAAAGAAAGAAGGGGGACGGGCAGATCGGCGGATTGTATTTGATTTTATATAGCATCGGAAGATTTATATTGGAGTTTTATAGAGGAGATCTGATAAGAGGAAACGTAGGGGCTTTGTCCACGTCGCAGTTTATTTCCATTTTTACTGTGGCGGCAGGAATCGCTTTGTTTGTGTCCAGCGGAAAAAAGAAAAGTGGATGATACAGGCATGATGTGGTAAAATAGAGAAGAAAGGGGAGTACAAAGGATGATAACAGAAAACATGCTTGCGAGAAATATTGCTTCAGCGGGCAAGAATGCATCTTATGACGCGGCTTGCAAAAGGCTGTTGGCAAATAAAACGATTCTTGCATGGATCATGAAAAGCTGTCTGGAAGAATACCGGGATTTCGATGTGAATGAAATTGCGGAACAATATATAGAAGGAACCCCTCAGGTTGCGCAAATGGAATTAAACCCAGATGAGAAAGCGGGGGAAAGCGGACAAATAAGAGGAATGAACGCGGAAGACAGTACGATTCGGGAAGGCACAATCGCCTATGATATCCGTTTTTGGGCTGTGGTTCCGAAAAAAGAGGAAGTTATCAGACTGATTATAAATATAGAAGCACAAAATGATTTTTACCCCGGCTATCCTCTTACGAAACGCGGCATTTATTATTGCAGCCGTATGATTTCCTCGCAATATGGAACAGAGTTCATAGAGGCGCATTATGAAAAAATAAAAAAGGTTTATTCCATATGGATATGCCCGCATCCGCCGAAAAGCAGGGAAAATACCATTACACGGTATTTTATGCAAGAAGAGAACCTGATAGGGAAAGTGCTGGAAAAGCGGGAAAATTATGATTTAATGACTGTGATTATGATCTGCCTGGGACATTCCGGGAGTGACAGATATGAGGGGATATTAAAGCTTTTGGATGTATTGCTTTCATCGGAAAAAGAAGTGGGGGAGAAAAAGAAGATTTTGCAGGAAGATTTTGATATCAGGATGACGAAGGCATTGGAAAGCGAGGTGTCGATTATGTGTAATCTGAGCAAAGGAATAGAAGAAAGCGGAATAAAAAAAGGAATAAAAGAAGGAATAAAAGAAGGAATAAAAGAAGGAATAAAAGAAGGAATAAAAGAAGGTGTTTTGTCTTCTATAAAAAATTTGATGGAAAGCATGGGGTGGTCTGTGGAACAGGCGATGGAAGCATTGAAGGTTCCAAAGTCAGAGCGGCAGCAGTATGCCAATATGCTGGCCGGTGTATGGGAAGGGAACAGTAATTCTTATAAAAGTTGACCGCCAGGCCAGCTTTTTTGAGTGTATAGATTTATATAGCAGAAACGCAATGAAAAGTCAGAGACAGGACAGGGAGAAAAAGGATAAATATGTATGATGTAGTTATTATTGGGGCAGGGGTAAGCGGCTGTGCGGTTGCCCGGGAATTATCCGCATATAAAAGGAAAGTAGCGGTGCTGGAAAGTGCTTGCGATATTGGTGAGGGGACTTCTAAGGCAAATAGCGGTATTGTTCATGCAGGGTATGACGCAAAGCCCGGAACGCAAAAAGCGGTTTTGAACCTGAGAGGTAACATTTTGATGGAGAATCTTTCCAGGCAGCTTGACTTTTCATTTCAGAGAAATGGCTCCTTGGTTCTTTGCTTTGAGGAGGCAGACAGGGGAAAACTGGAAGAATTGCTGGAACGGGGCAGGAAAAATGGTGTAGAGGGCTTGCGGATCGTGGAGGGGGAAGAACTTGCCGGATTGGAACCGAATCTGTCCAGGCAGATAATCGCCGCCCTTTATGCGCCTACGGGAGGAATCGTATGCCCTTTTGGATTGACGGTCGCTTTGGCAGAAAATGCGGCGGTTAATGGCGTAGAATTTCATTTGGATACAAAAGTAGATAAGATTATAAAAATAGAAGACGGGTATCGGGTGGAAACGGAGAAAGGGGAGTTTTCAGCAAAAGTTGTGGTGAATGCGGCAGGAGTGTATGCGGATGTTTTTCACAATATGGTAAGCAGTCATAAGCTGCATATTACGCCGAGGAAGGGGGAGTATTGCCTGTTTGATAAAACGGCGGGAAGGCATGTTTCCCATACGGTTTTCCAGCTGCCGACAAAATATGGAAAAGGGGTATTGGTGACGCCTACCGTTCATGGGAATCTTTTGGTCGGTCCGACAGCGGAAGATATCGTGGATAAAGAGGGCGTGAATACGACAGCACAAGGCTTGGAAGCGGTGCTGGAAAGAGGAGCTATGAGCGTCGGACATCTGCCCGCAGGAAAAATTATTACTTCATTTGCCGGGCTGCGGGCGCATGAAGACGGGAATGATTTTGTCATAGGGGAAGCAGAGGATGCCGAAGGATTTATCGATGTGGCCGGGATAGAATCCCCAGGGCTGACCTGTGCGCCGGCGATAGGGGAATATGTGGCCGGAATTGTCCAGAAAATTTTGCCCGCAGAGAGAAAAGAAGATTTTATAAAAGAAAGAAAAGGTATTTTTTCTATGGCGGAAGCAAAGGATGGGGAAAGACGGGAAAAAATTCTTGAAAATCCTGCTTATGCCAATGTGGTCTGCCGCTGCGAGCTAGTGACGGAGGGGGAGATCATGGACTCGATCCACAGGCCGCTTGGCGCTACAACGCTGGATGGGGTAAAGCGCCGCACGAGGGCAGGAATGGGACGGTGTCAGTCAGGGTTCTGTTCGCCTAAAGTAGCGGAGATATTGGCAAGGGAACTGGGAAAGGATATCGGCGAGATTACGAAAGCGGGAGGAAAGTCTGTTCTTTTGGCAGGGAAAGAGAAAGAATGACGCGGTAGGCGGCAGAATGAGAGGAAGCATGGATAGAAAAGCAGATATTGTAATCGTGGGGGGAGGACCGGCGGGGCTGGCGGCAGCGGCCGGGGCATGCCGTGAAGGCATAAGGGCTGACAGGATTTGTATTGTCGAGCGTGACGGCGAACTGGGCGGCATATTGAACCAATGTATCCATAATGGTTTTGGGCTGCATACATTTAAAGAAGAACTGACCGGGCCGGAATATGCGGCCAGGTATATCGAGCAGGCAGAGGAAATGGGAATTCCTTGTCTGCTGCATACGATTGTGGCAGATATTCAGGCAGAAGCGGACGGCAGAAAAAGAATTACCGTTATGAACCGTTCTGACGGTATGTTTACAATAGAGGCGCAGGCCGTTATATTAGCGATGGGATGCCGGGAGCGGCCGAGAGGGGCGCTGAATATACCAGGCTACCGCCCGGCGGGCATTTATTCTGCCGGGACAGCCCAGCATTATGTGAATATAGAAGGGCGGATGCCGGGGAAAGAGGCGGTTATTTTAGGTTCGGGCGATATCGGGCTGATTATGGCAAGGCGCATGACTCTGGAAGGAGCAAAGGTAAAGCTGGTTGCGGAGCTGATGCCTTACTCCGGCGGGCTGAAAAGGAATATTGTCCAATGCCTGGATGATTATGGAATTCCTTTGAAATTGAGCCATACCGTTGTCGATATCGATGGAAAGGAGAGGGTGGAAGGAGTAACTGTGGCGGAAGTAGACCAAAACCGCAGGCCCATTCCAGGAACGGAAGAATATATCCGCTGTGACACGCTTCTTCTTTCCTGCGGGCTGATACCGGAGAATGAGTTATCTTCAGGAATGGGAGTCGAGCTGAATCCAGTAACATCCGGGCCGGTGGTAAATGAAAGCCTGGAAACGAATATTCCGGGAGTATTTGCATGCGGGAATGTGCTTCATGTTCATGACTTGGTGGATTATGTATCGGAAGAGGCAGAAAATGCAGGAAAAAACGCGGCGGCTTATGTAAAGGGCATCAGGAACGAAACAGAAAAGGATCCTGTCGCAATCCGATGTGAAGGCGGAGTTCGATATACGGTTCCCTCCTTGGTGCGCGTTGCTTATATGCAGGAGGAACAGACTATCCGTTTCCGGGTAGGGGATGTTTATCAAAATGCCTGTCTTACAGTACGGTTTAACGATGAAATAGTAATGAAGATAAATAAAAGGGTAATGGCTCCCGGAGAAATGGAACAGATTAAATTAAAAAAGAGCAAGCTGGAAGAATTCGAGGGATTGAGAGAGATTACTGTGTGCGTAGAGGGAGAGGAACCGAAGCAGCAGACCAGCAGGTAAAGAAAGGGAAGGAAGAAAGTGCGGGAAACAGAAAGACGGCAGGAAGAATGGCCGAAAAAGACGGAGCTGACCTGCATCCGCTGTCCGATAGGATGCATGCTGATGGTGGCGGAAAATCAGGACGGAACGATCCGTGTGACAGGGAATACTTGTAACCGCGGGGCGGATTATGGGAAGAAGGAAACAACGAATCCAACGCGGACAGTAACGTCTACGGTAAAGGTAAAAAATGGAATCCGGCCGGTAGTGCCGGTGAAGACGCAGAGCGACATCCCGAAGAGGAAAATTGCAGATTGCATGAGAGCATTAAAAGGGATGGAGGCCGAAGCGCCGATCAAAATCGGAGATATTATTTTAAGAGATGTGGCCGGAACAGGGGTGGATATTGTGGCCACGAAAAGTATGAATGAAAGAAAAAATGGCTGAAAGCAAGGAAGGATATGGGGCAGGGTATGGGAAAATATATTATGGCATTGGATCAGGGGACGACAAGTTCCAGATGTATTTTATTCGATAAGCAGGGAAAGATACTGAGCATGGCTCAGAAAGAGTTTTCGCAGATTTATCCGAATCCCGGATGGGTAGAACATAATCCGATGGAGATTTGGTCTTCCCAGATGGCGGTGGCTACAGAAGCGATGGCGATCGTGGGGGCTGGAGCGGAGGATATCAGCGGAATCGGAATTACCAATCAGAGGGAGACGGCTATTGTATGGGACAAAAAAACGGGAATTCCCATATATAACGCGATTGTATGGCAGTGCCGCCGTACGGCGGAGCGGATAGACAGACTGAATGCAGAAGGCTATGGGGAGATTATAAGAAAGAAAACAGGGCTTGTTCCAGATGCTTACTTTTCCGCTACAAAGATCGCATGGATATTGGATCATGTGGAAAATGCCAGAGAAAGGGCCAGGGCGGGGGAACTGCTGTTCGGAACCGTGGATACATGGCTGATCTGGAATCTGACAAAAGGAGCCGTGCATGTAACGGATTATACGAATGCTTCCCGCACGATGCTGTTCAACATCCATGAGCTGCGGTGGGATCAGGAACTTTTGGAGAAATTGGATATCCCGGCATGTATGCTGCCCCAAGTAAAGCCGTCCAGCTGTATCTACGGTTATACGGACGCGGGCGTTCTGGGAGGAAATATCCCCATTGCCGGAGCGGCGGGGGACCAGCAGGCGGCATTATTCGGCCAATGCTGTTTTGAACAGGGACAGGTAAAAAATACATATGGCACCGGCTGCTTTCTGCTGATGAACACAGGGCATACGGCGATCGAGTCCCGCCATGGGCTGCTGACTACTATAGCGGCAGGAACCGGGGAGAAAGCGGAGTATGCGCTGGAAGGCAGTGTATTTGTTGCCGGAGCGGCAGTCCAGTGGCTGAGGGATGAAATGCGTATGATAAAAAATGCCGCCCAGACGGAAGAATATGCCAGGGCGGTGGAAGATACCGCCGGAGTGTATATTGTACCCGCTTTTGCAGGAATGGGGGCGCCCTATTGGAACCAGTATGCGAGAGGGACAGTGACAGGGATTACAAGGGGCTGCAAAAAAGAGCATTTGATACGCGCCGCTTTGGAATCCATCGCCTATCAGACGGCCGATGTGCTTCAGGCAATGGAAGAAGATTCGGGGATCCATTTGAAGGAACTGAAAGTGGACGGAGGAGCCAGCGCCAATGACTTTTTGATGAAATTTCAGTCCGATATCATCCACACAAAAGTATATAGGCCGGAGTGCATCGAGACTACCGCATTAGGGGCGGCATATCTGGCGGGGCTTGCTACGGGATATTATAAAAGCAAGGAAGAAATACGCGAAAACTGGATGCTTGGAAAAGCTTTTGAGCCATCTATGGATGAAGAAAAGAGAAGGGAGCTGCTGAAAGGATGGAAGCGTGCTGTCCGCTGCACGATTGCCTATAGCACTGCCTGCGGCGAAGCGGAGAGATAAGGGGCGAACCCCTATAATTTCCGCACCTCCTCAATATAATGTATGGTTTCCCAATGGCTGAGCTGGCTGATAATGTCGGAGTGGAGATATTTGCCGTTTAAGTTGAGTTCCAGCTGGATCATCAGATCCCCTTCCGGGGAAGCCATATGTTTTTCCAGCTGCAGTATCTCGTAATTTTTTTCTGCGAAAAATTCAATGATCTGCTGCAGCCCGGCATGCTTGTCTATTTCCATGTAGATCGTGATTTTCTGGTTGTATTTTTCAATATATCTGCTGATCGGGGACATCACAATAATAATGAACATCATGATGGCGAATGCGATAAGGCTGGAAACGATCATTCCGGCCCCTGCAGAAAGGCCGAGGATGGCGGTTGCCCACAAGGTTGCCGCCGTGGTGAGACCCCGGATTCTGTTTCTGGCAGTCATGATGATGCTGCCCATGCCGAGGAAGCCCACTCCGCTGATCACCTGGGCGGCAAGGCGGGCGCTGTCCCCGCTTCCATAATTGCCTACTAAATATTCGTTGATAATCATTGTGAAGGCGGAGGCTACGCAGACGATGGAAAATGTGCGTAAGCCCGCCGTGCTTTTTTTCGAAGCTCTTTCATACCCGATCACCGCCCCCATAATCATAGCCATCATAAGCCGGATAATGATCGATAAATATTCCATGCTTCCCATAATTTTCACTTCATGAATCATCCTGTTCCCTCTGTCTTTCCAATTAATAACTGGCAGATTTTAAAGCAGCGCACGCACGGAAAGTATCTGCTTACATTGTAACTTTTTCATAACATTTTGTATAGAGAAATCTTAAAATAGGATTTAAATTATATGTAAATATGTGGTAAAATTATAAATAGTAAAATAAAATAGGAAGGAACGAAAAAAAACGAAAATAATACGAAAAAAAACGAAAATATGCTTGTATTTTATGGCATATTAATGGTAAAATAGTAAATAAAATCAGGGGTAAGGGGTTGCTGCTATGGGGACAAGGAAAGGATTGGCGTTTGGAGCAAAAGACAAGGAAAAATGGGGGAAAACAAAACAGGAAAGGGTAAAAGTATCCAAAATCAAGATTAAGGATATTAAACCGGGCAGAATCAAACCGGAACGAATAAGGCCGGCCAGAAATGGGAAAAGCAGGGTCGGTGCTTTTGGGGATATGTTTGGAAAAGCCAGCATTATGGGGACGCTGTTAAAAGCTTTTCTTGTACCCATTATATTAATTATTATATTGGGAAGCATTTCTTACATAACGGCTTCTAATATTATTAAGAATAAAGTGGAGGAATCGTCCAGGAATACGATATCCGCAGTAGGAATGTATGGGGAACTCCTGGCGGGGAACGTGTCCTCAAAAGCATTGGAACGGGTGATCGGGGGGAATCTTTCTTCTTATTATGAGATATATTATAAGGTAGAAGATGCCAAAGCAATGCAGTATTGGCGCGATGCCAAGAAAGATCTGCTTCAGATGAAGGCAAGCGTGCAATATATTTACAGCTATCATATTATACCGGAAAAAGGTACTTATCTGACTTCCCTGTCGGTAAGCATGGGTGATGATCCATGGCAGGGCTTTATGGATTCAGAAGAAGGAAAGTATCTTCAGGGAAATTCCATGCAGAACACGGCATGGCTGGGTTATCACAGCTACTTGGATCAGCAGCTTTCCATTTCGCCGGACAGATATGCAGTTGCTTTTTACCAGAAGTTTCCGAAAACAAACGCATACCTTGTGCTGGATCTGACGACTGAGGCGGTAGAAGAAATGCTGAAGGAGATGGACTTCGGCGAAAATAGTCTGAAAGCACTGATTTCACAGGATGGGCGAGAGATTATCCGCAGACAGAGCGGCGATGCGGATGTGGCGATGGAAAGCAGTGACGGCAGGCCGGTTTTTACGGATAAAGAATTTTATATAGCGAGCAGGGACAAGTCGGAACCTGGAAGCGAGTATGTGGAATATGAAGGAGAAAAATATTTATATGTATATGCCCCCATGGGCAAAACAGGAATGATGCTCTGCGGTTTGATTCCTCAGGATAATATTGTAAAAGAAGTGCGTTCGATCAGGAATTTGAGTATTATTATGATCATACTCGCTTCTATTATCGCCTTTGTTATCGGCAGCAGGATCGCGATGGGAATCAGCGGCACGGTAAGGCTCATGACAAAGGGCATGGATAAAGTAGCGGAGGGCGACCTGACGCAGGAATTCCGTATTAAGAGGAAAGATGAATTCAGTATCCTGGCAAGAGGGATGAACGATATGCTTTCCAGCATGCGCGTTCTCATGGCTGACATGCAGAAATTTGGAAATAAGGTAAAGGAAATGGCCGACGGAGTGGCGGAAAAATCGGACATTATCCATACTTCCATCCGGGAGATATCCATGGCGGTAGATGACGTGGCAGCAGGCGCACAAAGACAGGCGAAGGAAGCGGATGTGGGAAATCATATGATGACCGGGTTTGCTGAAAAAGTGGACGGCGTATGCGCTGGAACGGATGATATGGGGAATACGATCGATAAGGCGACGACCGCAGTGGGACAGGGACGGATTATTGTGGACGAATTGAACAAGAAGTCGGAGACCACAGTGTCCATTACAAAGATTCTGGTGGAGAATATCAACGATGTGCAAGAACAGTCTTCGGCGATTGAAGGATTTGTCGATACGATAAACAGCATTGCGAAACAGACCAATCTGCTGTCGCTGAACGCTTCCATAGAAGCGGCCAGGGCAGGCGAGAACGGCAGAGGATTTATGGTGGTGGCAGAGGAGATACGGAAGCTGGCGGATGAATCCATGCAAGCGGGCAAAAATATTAAGAAAATCGTGGAAAGCATTTTGGCGACGACAGAGAAAACGACGGAATCCGCAAGGGAGGCGGAAACGATCGTATTTGAACAGGCGGGTGCTTTGCAGGAAACGATAGAGGTATTTGGGGAGATTAACCAGTGTGTGGAAATACTTGTCAATGGTTTGAAGGATATTGCGGATAATATGCAGATGATGAGCGGTGAAAAAGAGCAGGTACAGAATTCGATCAGCCATATTTCCATTGTAACCGAACAGGCAGCGGTAGCTACTGAAGAGATTACTTCCACGCTGGATAAACAGGTAAAAATTGTTTCCGACCTGGCGAAGAATGTAGAATTGCTGAAGCAGGAAGCAGACGCGCTGGATCAGTCGATCAGCAGATTCGTGGTATAAAACGTTCGGGACAGCAAAGAAAAGAAATTGCGGGAGGCTTGTGATGAGGAACCGGGGAAAAGCGGTTTTGGCTATGGCAGGAATCTTAGGGGGCATATTATTGGCAGGGGGAATGGCGGAAGCTTCGGAGCCGCTGCAGACGGGAAGCGGAGGAACCGAAGCACGGCGGAGGCTTATGGATCGGGTGGAGCAGCTGGAAAAGAAGCCGGTTCCCCTGCCCCAGCTGCCGGAGGAAGGAAGCGGTATTGCTGACTTTGTGCCGGACGGCTGGGCGCTTTTGGATCATGTGGAAACCGATTTTAACGGGGATGGCATTCCGGATTATATAGGAGTGCTGGATCCGGGGAGTTCGATGGAGAACGGGGGAGAAACAGGGTGGCCTCCCCGCATTTTATTTGCTGCAGCAAGCGATGGGGAAGGGCGGTACCGGCTGGATTTCCAGGATGAAAACTTGATCCGCACGAGGGGCGAGGGAGGCGTATACGGGGATCCTTATCTGCCGTTGACGGCGGAAGGGAATTCTTTTACGACGCACGCTTATGGCGGGAGCGCGTGGAGATGGTCGGAAGATTATACGTATTCATATAAAGAAGGGACATGGTATCTCCTGTCATCGGAAGAAACTTATGGGTATGGATGGTATGAGACGGATTATGAAAGGAATGACTGGGAAAGCGGAATCGGCGTTCGGAAGAAGCGGTGTTCTGAATTTGCAGAGATGGAGAAGCATTGGGAGGAAGAAGATCCCGCCTACGACCTTATTTATGAAGTGGCGCTGGATGATCCCATGACGCTCCAGCAGGCGGGCAAGCGGTGGTGGCTTTTTACGGACCGGATCAGGGATTGGGAAGTAAAGGATGTGGAGTTTGCGGAAGGAATAGAACCTTGGGATGTTGTGGAGGAACTTCCGAGAAAAGGCACATGGTTTGATGACTGCGATGAAGAATGTGTGCTTTATACATTCCGGCATGATGAAAAAAATTACATCGGCTTGTACCGCTGGCAGGATAAAACCTTATCGATCATGGGGGAAACAGAAGAGGAAATGGACAGCCTGCAGAGATATGGGGACTGCATATATTATTCTACGGAAATAGGGGAAGATATCAAATATAAAACAGAAGAAGACGGGAAAGAACGGATCGCGGAGGAAAATGAGGTTGTCGGGATGAAGCTGAACAGATTGAAGATGGATGGCAGTGAAAGGGAAGTCCTGTTTGAATACCGATACCCCGGGGCAGAGCAGGAAATTCAAGAAAACCGTCTGCCGTATTTATCGCTCCGCTTTGAAATCAATGCGGGGGAGATTGTCGTGGAAGTATATAACGGCGAGGAACCGCATCCTTTTTACAGGATGAATACGGATGGAAGCGGGCAGCAGTTGATCGGACAGGTTCCAGCTGAATCAACCACTCCGATTCCAGATAAAACCGGGGTAGCTGATTTTTAGTTTAGGCTTGTATTTTGGAAAGAAGGGCTTCTTGTAATACTTGTGAAAAGTTGATTCCCATAGAAATGGCACGATCATTTAGCCATGCCGGTATGGTTAAAGTCTTTTTAACTGCCTTCGTGTCTTTATACTGGTTAATATTGCAAGATACAAGAGAGGAAAAACCATCATTGGTATGAATGGCAGAAATATCGGAGGGAGAGGCAATCTCTCTCCCTTGCTCTAGAAGGGTGAGAAGATAAGCAGCTAAAGCCTCTTGTGCCGCTTCCATGGTTTCATTAATGGAACTGCCGTAGGTGTGGCAACCCTCAAGATCGGGAAATTCGACCCAATATGTGTCATCTTCTTTGTGGAAGATGGCCGGATAAACAAATAGCATAATGATACCTCCTTGTGGTTTAAGGAGAGGAGAACTATTTCAGTCCTGCCTCTTTAAGAATACTATTAAGTAAGCCGGTAGGAACATCTTTGCCATGTAAGGGAACAACAGTAGTTTTCCCATCTTTTTGAAGGACATGATGGCTGCCGTTAATTCTGACTACGCTCCATCCATTTTTCTGCAAAAGTTTTAGCAGGTCTTTATCTTTCATGTTCTACCTCCTTACAAAAACAGAATAACACGTATTGCACGTACAGTCAAGACTTTTACTAATCCCCATCCAACAGCCGAGGAAATCAAATTTTGCAGAGCGCATCGCGCCAGGAAATGCCGAAGGGGCGGCGGCTGGGAAAGGGAGGCGGCAAGGGCGGCGGGTTTTTGCTGTTGCGTACAAGCAGCCATTTCACTTATGAAATGATCAAAAACATAGGGGAAACTTGCCATGGATGGCAAGTTTAGGAAGCATAGGACAGGATGTCCGTTGCTTCCGACCTGATCGGCTGGATGTTTTTCGCTCATTTCATTAGTGAAATCTGCTTGGAAGCTCCAGCAAAAACCCGCCGCCCTTGCCGCCTCCCTTTACCAGCTGCCGCCCCTCGGCATTTCCTGGCGCGATGCGCTCTGCAAAAATTGATTCTTACGTTCCAGCAGCAATCCAGTATTCCATAATTCATCCAACTGTGATAGAATGTATACATTGAATTTCAGGCAGGAAGAAGGAATGCCCGTGCGAATGGAGGAAAAAGCGGATGATTGCAGCTCAATATAAAGAAATGTTAAACGGAAAATCGGTAATAAGGGAGCTTTCGGAATATGCTGCGGCAAGGGGGAAGGAAATCGGTTACGAGAACGTATTTGATTACAGCCTGGGGAACCCTTCCGTACCAGCTCCGGAGGCGTTCAAAGACGCGATGGTCAGGCTTCTGACGGAGGCTGATTCCATGGAAGTGCATGGATATAGCCCGAGCCTTGGGATTGTTTCGGTAAAAGAGAAAGTGGCCGCATCTTTAAATAGAAGATTTGGGATGAATTACACACAGAAGCATATATTTATGACGGCTGGGGCGGCGGGGGCGATTGCCCATGCGGTAAGGGCTGTGACGGTTCCGGGTGATGAGGTGCTGACTTTTGCTCCTTTTTTCCCGGAATATAATCCATATATTAATTTGAGCGGGGCAAGGCTTAAGGTGGTTCCTGCGGATACAGAAAATTTTCAGGTGGACTTTGGGTGTTTTTCTGAAATGTTGACGGATCAGGTGGCGGCTGTGCTGATTAATACGCCGAATAATCCGTCCGGAATCGTATATACGAGAGAAACATTGGAAAAACTGGCAGATATCATGCGGCAGAAAGCGGAAGAATACGGGCATGATATTTATTTGATTTCCGATGAGCCTTACCGCGAGATTCTTTTTAAAGGGGTAGAGGAAGTTTATGTATCGAAACTGTATGCGAATACGATAAGCTGTTATTCCTATTCCAAATCGTTGTCGGTTCCGGGGGAAAGGATCGGGTATATTGCAGTGAATCCGGCCTGCGAGGATGCGGAGCTGATTGTGAACATGTGCGGGCAGATTTCGAGGGGGATCGGGCATAATTGTCCTTCCTCGATTATTCAGCTGGCAGCGGCGGAAACTGTGGACGAGACATCGGATCTTTCCGTATATGAAAAGAACATGAATCTTCTTTATGATGAGCTGATGAAACTGGGATTTACTTGCGTGAAACCGGGGGGGACATTTTATATTTTCCCGAAGGCTCTGGAGGAAGATGCAAAAATTTTCTGTGAGAAAGCGAAAAAATATGATTTGATTCTTGTGCCAGGGGATACTTTCGGATGTCCGGGGTATTTCCGCATGGCTTATTGCATCGATACCGAAAAAGTGGAACGGTCGCTCCCGGCGCTACGGAAATTCGTGGAAACGGAATACGGCGGTTCCAAACGTGAGGATTGAGAGAAAGGGATGGTGTAAAGATGGGGATGTATGAAGCAGGCCTTGTTTTGGAAGGCGGAGGAATGAAGGGAATTTATACAGCGGGAGTGCTGGAATTTTTTCTCGATAAGGAGATAGAGTTTTCGTCCTGCTATGGAGTTTCTGCGGGGGCTTGCCATTTATGCAGCTTTTTGTCCAAACAGAAGAAACGGGCGTACCGCGTGGCGGTGAATTACCTGGATAATAAAAGATATTGCGGAATGTTCAGCCTTTTGACAACCGGCGACTTGTTCGGGGCGGATATGTGTTATGATTTGATTCCGAATTACCTGGATCCTTATGATTTTGAAACTTTTTATAAATATGAAGGAAAGGCATATGCCGTAGTGACAAATATACGGACGGGGAAGCCGGAATATATGAGGCTTAAAGATATGCATGAGGATATTCTTGCGGTTCGGGCTTCCAGCTCCATGCCTTTAGTTTCCAGAAAAGTGAAAATTGGGGAAGAATACTATCTGGATGGAGGCCTGGCGGATTCTATTCCGATCGTCCGTTCTGTTTCTGACGGAAATGAAAAAAACGTGGTTGTTATGACGAAAGAGACTGGTTTCCGCAGGGAAGCTGAGTCCGCGCTGGCAGCGGTCAGAGTCCGTTATGCCAGGTATCCGAAGGTATATGAGTTAATGAAAACAAGGGATAAGCAATATAATGAAACGCTGGATATCTTAGAGGCAATGGAGAAAGAAGGAAAGGCGTTTATTATCCGCCCGAAGAGGAAAAGCAGCGTGGGCAGGGTGGAGAAGGATAAACGGAAACTGGATGCGCTCTATGAAGAGGGATATCGGGATGCGGAAGAATGTTATCTGGAACTTTTGGAATATTTATCAAATTAAGTATTTTTTGGCAGGAAACGCCCTGACCAGTACTTATTTTGATAATGTCGCGTATACTTGAACTAAAAAGGAGGAAGGCGATGGTAGAGATATTAAAGGCGGTGCTGTTCGGCATCGTACAAGGAATTACGGAATGGCTTCCGGTCAGCAGCACGGGGCATATGATTTTGGTGAATGAGTTTGTGGCGCTGGATGTCACGCCGGAATTTTTGGATGCGTTTCTTGTGGTCATACAGTTTGGTTCGATACTCGCGGTAGTCGTTTTGTTCTGGAATAAGATATTTCCGTTTGATTTTAAGAAAAAACCCGTGATCAAAAAGGATATTTTTGTTTTGTGGTTTAAAATTGTGGTGGCATGTATCCCGGCTATCGTGGTCGGGCTGCCTTTTGATGATTTGTTCAGCGAATTGTTTTATAATTATGTATGCGTTGCTATTGCTTTGATTGTATTCGGCGTTCTGTTCCTTGTGGTGGAGAATAGAAATAAAAAGAGAAAGCCCAGGGTGACGGATCTTTCCGGCGTGACTTATCCGATGGCATTTGTCATAGGGATATGGCAGCTGATTGCGGCGATTTTTCCCGGAACATCCCGGTCGGGCGCGACGATCATCGGCGCGCTGCTGCTTGGAATCTCCAGGACGACGGCGGCGGAGTTCACTTTCTTTTTGGCGATTCCCGTTATGTTCGGCGCAAGCCTGCTGAAGCTGGCCAAATTCGGACTGGCATTCAGCGCGTCGGAGTGGTCAATCCTCTTAGTTGGAATGGCGGTGGCATTTGGGGTGTCAGTAGCAGTCATCCGCTTCCTGATGGGGTATATCAAAAAACATGATTTTAAAATATTCGGATGGTACAGGATTGCGTTAGGCGCTGTTGTCCTGGCATACTTTATATTTCTTGCTTAAAATGCCGTTTTTTCAGGGAAAAAGCCTCGTAAAAGTTGACAAGGCAGTAGAATTGAGCTAAACTGTTTATCGTAAACAAAGCCTGCAAGGGCTGTTTGCACCGCAGATGGTGAAGAACCATGCTGTAGCATGCTGGAACATGCTGGAGGATATATGAGAAGTTAAATTTTGTAATACTTTCGAGGGGAGTCTCGATAGTGAAAGGAGAGAACATATGGCAGAATCGAAGAAAAAAGCGGTTGCAGCTAAGACGGTGAAGACAGAAGCAGCAGCCCCCGCAGAAGTGAAAGCGGATGCGGTTGAGACAAAAGAGGAAGCAAAGACAACGGTGAAGAAGGAAACGAAGCCTGCAACGAAAAAAGCGCCGGCAAAGAAGGCGGCGGCAAAGAAGACGACAGTAAAGAAAACGGAAAACACGGAGCCTAAGGCAAAGAAAGCGGCAGCGGCGGTACAGCCGTCCGTTCATTTCCAGTTTTCCGGCAAATCATATTCTACAGAGGATCTTCAGAAGATCGCGGCAGATGTATGGAAATATGATCTTCATAAAGAAGACGAAGCGTTCACCAGCCTGGAGCTTTATGTAAAACCGGAGGAAAGCATCGTATACTATGTTTTCAATGGCGATATTACGGGAAGCTTTTTTATTTAATATTCAATATTTAATATTTAATATTTAATACCGGTCGGAACGCCGATTTTGGCATAGGCAGAAAATATAATGACTTTGGCATATTTGGAAATGATATATGCTAAAGTCATTTTTTTTGGCAGGATCCGGATGCTGCAACTAAAAATTTTAAAAATTATTTATAATTATTTTTGAAGTAATAGGTTGACATTATGGCAGGTAAGTGATATTTTATGGTAAGAAGATGTTAGCACTCTAAAGCAACGAGTGCTAACAGGGAAAGATAAGAAGGAGATGGTGGAGTGCAGGGATTGGATGAAAGAAAAATGAGAATATTGCAGGCCATTATCCGAAATTATCTTGAAACAGGAGAGCCGGTAGGAAGCAGGACGATTTCAAAATATACGGATTTGAATTTGAGTTCTGCGACCATAAGGAATGAAATGGCAGATCTGGAAGAGTTAGGTTATATTGTCCAGCCGCATACTTCCGCAGGAAGGATACCGTCGGATAAAGGATACCGCTTGTATGTGGACCATATGATGGAGGAGAAAGAGCGGGAAGTGGAAGAACTGAAAGAGATCCTGCTGGAAAGGGAAGATAAGATGGATCATCTTCTCAAACAGGTGGCAAAAGTTCTTGCGCAGAATACCAATTATGCGACGATGATATCGGCTCCCCAGATTCACAGGAATAAAGTGAAATTCATCCAGTTATCAAGGGTGGATGCCAATCAGCTTCTTGCCGTGATCGTTATTGAAGGGAATGTCATTAAGAATAATATCTTAAGCGTGGAGGAGGCATTGGACGATGAGACGCTGCTGAAGCTGAATATACTGTTGAATACCCATCTGAACGGATTATCCTTGGAAGAGATTAATCTGAGCATGATAACTGCCATGAAACAGCAGGCGGGGATACACAGTTCGATTGTGGGAAATGTGATTGATGCCGTGGCAGAAGCCATTAAGGCGGATGAAGACCTGGAAATATATACAAGCGGCACCAACAATATTTTCAAATATCCTGAACTGGCAGATAATCAGAAAGCCAGCGAGTTAATCAATACCTTCGAAGAAAAACAGCTATTGGGCGAATTGGTGGCGGACCGCCTTGCTGATGAAGCCAACACAGGCATCCAGATTTATATCGGGGATGAAACTCCGGTGAAGACGATGAAGGATTGCAGCGTGGTGACAGCGACTTACGAGCTGGAAGAGGGGATGAAGGGAACGATCGGCATTATCGGGCCGAAGCGGATGGACTACGATAAGGTGGTCGGGACATTGAAAACTCTGATGCATCAGTTGGATGAGCTGTATAATAAAAGAGAATAGAAAAGGGAGGAATGAGAAAATTGGCAGAACAAAAAGATGTGAATATCGGGGATATGAGCGACAGCGAGATAAATAACGGCGATGTGGATATGGAAGAAGCGTTAAAGGAAGAATGGGAGGAAGAAAGCCTGGAAGAAGAAGGCGGTTCTAGGATGGATGGAGAAGAAGCGGTTGTGGAAGATGCAGGATCCAATGGCAATGACGGCGAAACGGATGGCAATGAAAATAATGCCATAGAAGGGGATGAAGGCAACGGGAACGCGGATAATAATTCCGGCTCGGAACAGACAACAGGGAAGAAGCTGTTCAAAAAGAAAAATAAGGCGGATAAGAAACAGGATGCGCTGAAGCAGAAAGTAGAAGAGCTGGAAGACCGGGTAAAACGCCAGATGGCGGAATTCGATAATTTCAGGAAACGTACCGATAAAGAAAAAACAGTGATGTATGAAATCGGGGCGAAAAGCGTGATCGAAAAAATTCTTCCGGTGGTGGATAATTTTGAGAGAGGGCTGGCAAGCATTCCCGAAGAGGAAAAGGGAAACGGCTTTGCGGACGGCATGCAGATGATATATAAACAGCTTATGACGGAGCTGGAAAACCTGGGGGTAAAGCCGATCGAGGCTGTGGGGCAGGAGTTTGACCCCAATTACCATAACGCGGTTATGCAAGTGGAGAGCGAGGAATACGAAAGCGGCATTATAGCCCAGGAACTGCAAAGAGGATATACGTACAGGGATTCTGTCGTAAGGCACAGTATGGTGGCCGTAGTCAGCTAGCGGCTGTATCATAGATTTTTGGCAACTATCTAATTGGGTAATTTTTATAGCATAATTTATAATTTTAGGAGGACTTGATTATGAGCAAGATTATTGGTATCGATTTGGGAACAACGAATAGCTGCGTAGCAGTTATGGAAGGCGGTAAGCCGACGGTTATCGCTAATACAGAAGGCGCAAGGACGACACCGTCCGTAGTGGCTTTTACCAAGAACGGTGAAAGGCTTGTGGGAGAGCCGGCAAAGCGTCAGGCTGTAACGAACGCGGAAAAGACCATCGCTTCGATTAAGAGGGATATGGGTACGGACAGGGGACGCACGATTGATGATAAAAAATATTCCCCTCAGCAGATTTCCGCAATGATTCTCCAGAAGCTGAAAGCGGATGCGGAAAGTTATCTCGGAGAAAAAGTAACAGAGGCGGTTATTACCGTTCCTGCATATTTTAATGACGCGCAGCGCCAGGCAACAAAGGATGCGGGCAAGATTGCGGGTCTGGATGTAAAGCGTATTATCAACGAGCCTACGGCAGCAGCGCTGGCATATGGCTTGGACAATGAAAAAGAGCAGAAGATTATGGTATACGACCTGGGCGGCGGTACATTCGATGTTTCCATTATCGAGATTGGCGACGGCGTGATTGAGGTTCTGTCTACGAACGGCGACACGCGTCTCGGCGGGGATGACTTTGACCAGAAAATCATAAACTGGATGCTGGATGAATTTAAGAAAAAAGAAGGAGTTGACCTGTCCGGCGATAAGATGGCGCTTCAGAGATTGAAGGAAGCGGCAGAGAAAGCGAAGAAGGAGTTGTCTTCTTCCACGACGACCAACATTAACCTTCCTTTCATTACAGCGACGGCAGAAGGACCGAAGCATTTTGACATGGATCTGACAAGGGCAAAATTCGATGAACTGACGCACGACTTGGTAGAAAAAACGGCGATCCCGGTTCAAAATGCGATGAAAGATGCGGGCCTTTCCAATTCTGAAATCGGAAAAGTATTGCTGGTAGGCGGTTCCACGCGTATTCCGGCAGTTCAGGAAAAAGTAAAACAGCTGACGGGGCATGAGCCTTCCAAGAGCCTGAACCCTGACGAGTGTGTTGCGCTGGGTGCATCCATTCAGGGCGGCAAGCTTGCGGGCGACGCGGGCGCAGGGGAAATCCTTCTTCTGGATGTTACTCCGCTCTCCCTTTCCATCGAGACGATGGGCGGCGTTGCGACAAGGCTGATCGAAAGGAACACCACGATCCCTACGAAGAAGAGCCAGATTTTCTCGACGGCGGCGGATAACCAGACAGCAGTTGATATTAACGTAGTGCAGGGCGAGAGACAGTTTGCAAAAGACAATAAATCCCTCGGGCAGTTCAGGCTGGACGGCATTCCTCCGGCAATGCGCGGAGTTCCGCAAATCGAGGTGACATTCGATATCGATGCGAACGGCATCGTGAACGTATCCGCAAAAGATCTGGGGACAGGCAAGGAGCAGCATATTACGATCACGGCAGGCTCCAATATGTCCGATGACGAGATCGACAAGGCGGTAAAAGAAGCAGCCGAATACGAGGCACAGGATAAGAAGAGAAAAGAAGCGATCGATACGAGAAACGAGGCAGATTCCTTTGTGTTCCAGACAGAAAAGGCATTGAGCGAGGTTGGCGATAAGATCGACGCTTCTGCAAAGAGTACCGTGGAAGATGACCTTTCGGCTTTGAAGGCAGTGCTGGAGAGAACGAAGGATCAGGAAATGTCGGACGGCGACATCGATGAGATGAAAGCCGCAAAGGAAAAATTGATGACAGATGCACAGGCTCTTTTTGCAAAAGTATATGAACAGGCACAGGGAGCACAGGGCGCGCAGGGTGCGGGTCCGGATATGGGCGCAGGCGCAGCAGGCCCGGATATGGGCGCGGCTGACGATGTAGTTGACGGGGATTATCGCGAAGTGTAAGTATGAAAGAAATCTTTGTAAGAGGAGTTAGTTATGGCAGAGCAAAAGCGAGACTATTACGAGGTTCTCGGAGTAGATAAAAATGCGGATGAAGCGGCGATCAAAAAAGCATACCGTGTTTTGGCCAAAAAATATCACCCGGATATGAATCCGGGTGATAAAGAGGCAGAAAAAAAGTTTAAAGAAGCTTCGGAAGCATATGCCGTGCTTAGCGATCCGGAAAAGAAACGTCAATACGATCAGTTCGGCCATGCGGCGTTTGAAGGCGGCGCGGGCGGCTTCGGCGGTTTTGATTTTAACAGTGCGGATTTCAGCGATATCTTCGGTGATATTTTCGGCGACTTCTTCGGCGGGGGAAGAAGGGGCGGAAGAGGAAGCAGCGGCCCTATGAAGGGGGCGAATATCCGTACCAGCGTAAGGATTACCTTTGAAGAAGCCGTGTTCGGCATTGAAAAAGAGTTGGAACTTACGTTAAAAGATGAATGTGCTTCCTGCCACGGGAGCGGCGCGAAGCCGGGAACAAGCCCTGAGACTTGCCAGAAGTGCGGCGGCAAGGGGCAGGTAGTATTTACGCAGCAGTCGTTTTTCGGCACGGTCAGGAATGTGCAGACTTGCCCGGATTGCAACGGGACGGGCAAGGTAATTAAGGATAAATGCCCGGACTGCCATGGAAGCGGTTATATCGCCAGCAGGAAGAAGATCAAGGTGAGTATTCCAGCCGGAATCGACAACGGGCAGAGCGTGCGTATCAGGGATAAAGGAGAGCCGGGAAGCAATGGCGGGCCGAGGGGAGATCTGCTTGTGGAGGTGATCGTAGGCAGGCATCCCGTTTTCCAGAGGCAGGATTATAATATTTATTCTACCGTGCCGGTATCCTTTGCAGTTGCGGCCCTTGGCGGCGAAGTCGTGATTGACACGGTGGACGGCAAGGTGATTTATGATGTAAAGGCGGGCACGCAGACCGATACGAGAGTGAGGTTAAAAGGAAAGGGCGTGCCGTCTCTTAGAAATAAAGATAACCGGGGCGACCACTATGTGACTTTGGTGGTTCAGGTGCCGGATAAGCTTTCCCATGAGGCGAAAGAGCTTCTGAAACAGTTCGATGCAGAAACGGGAAATTCCCTGAATGCGGCGAAGGAAGCATCGGCAGATGCCGGAGAAGTGAAAGACAAGAAACGTAAGTTTTGGAAATAAAAAAGAATAGCTGCTATGCAAAAGGCTTATCCGATTGCATAGCAGTTTTCTTTATTACTAATATAAAGGAGGAAGAATACCATGGAACTTCGAGTATTAAATTATTTTTTGGCGATTGCACGGGAGGAAAGTTTTACAAGGGCGGCAGAGCAACTCCATGTGACACAGCCTACTTTATCAAGACAGATCGCGCAGCTTGAAGAAGAACTTGGTGTTGAACTCTTTGCACGGAGCAATCATAATATCATTTTAACCGGGGACGGAATGATTCTTAAACGACGAGCGCAGGAAATTTTGTCCTTGGCAGACAAAACAAAGCGGGATTTTTTGCACAAGGACGAAAACCTTGAGGGTGTTATTTCAATCGGCAGCGGAGAATTTTTGTCTACACGATATTTGACCGACTGTATTGCTGCGTTTCGGAAAAGACACCCGCTTGTCCGTTATGAATTTTATAGTGGAAATGCGGGCAATATTCGAGACTATATTGAAAGAGGTCTTTTAGACATTGGGTTAATGATCGAACCGATTGATATAAGAAAATATGAATTTGTATCTATGCCTATAAAAGAGCAATGGGGTGCATTAGTGCAGACAAATTCTCCTTTGGCAGAAAAAGATTTCATTACGCCACAGGATTTGGTCGGCGTTCCGCTTATATCGACTTCGGGAGGGCTTACGGAAAGCAGCGTAGGTAAATGGTTGGGAGAGTATGCGAAACAGGTCGATATTATTGCAAAAGGAAACTTGCTTTATAATGAAGCAATGCTGGCTCAAAGCAATATCGGGGCGGTAATTTGTATTCGATTAAACTGCAATTATGAAGGGCTTCGTTTTATACCATTGTTTCCAACACTGGAAAGCGATACTGCCTTAGCTTGGAAAAAAGAGCAGATTTTTTCTGCCGCTACGTCTGCTTTTATATATTTTGTAAAGAAATACTTAAAAGAAATAACTGGTGATAAAATATAGGCATTGATATTATGGTTCGAAGCTATGCAGATAAATATGTTGGGAAAGTCCGTAGTTCCGCTTATAAATCGGACCTGCCTATAGATACAGAAAAACCGGCGTGACTTTCCGCCGCACGCCGGCTTTACTGAAAATTTTACTCGTATTCGACAAATTCGCCATATTCATCCCAGATATTGCAGATCCAAGTTTTTCCTTGGTTAAAAATGATTTCATTTCCGTCCTTGTCGAAGAACTTGGCCGGGGTGGCATCGCCGTCATAACGCATCCATGTGCCTTCGATCACTTTGCCGTTAGTGAAAACCAAAGCCTCTCCTTCGCCGTGGACGCCGAAGGCAAGGTAATCTTTTTTATCCCGCACTTCTCCGTGGCAGTATTGCAGGACGACATTGGAAACTGCCAGCTGGCTGCCGTCGTATTCATCGATTTGCTCCTTTCCGTCCTGATAACGGTAATAAAGCTGATCTTTTTCATCATATTCAAAATAGGGGCTATATGCGCCGTAGCCGCCGGCATTATCTTTTCTTCCGCCGGGATAAATAAAAGAGGCATCTTTCTTTTCTTCGTATTCTGCCCGGTAATCATCGGCGATGAAAGTAAAAGGAGGCACGTAGAGATCATCGTATTTTGTCTCATATTTCTGGCGTTTGATTGCTTTTTCCAGGCCGTTGATAAACAGATAGCCGGTAAATTCCGTTGCATAGCCGGGTCGGCTGAGTCTGCCGAAGGCTTCATCGGAGGGATTGTGGATGCCTTCTACGGCGGCGCTGATGTTTTGGACAGTGTCCCGGCTGAGAAGTTCTTCCACATATGGCCTTGCCAGCCCCCAGTTGCAGTAAATGGCTTCGTAGCCCATGGCAACATAGACGAAATAATCCCGGCTGCTTCTGACTGGGCCGATATGGTCCAGATCGTCATAATCTTCGAAAACTCCCATAAGACGGGTAATCCGCCCCTCCACAGGAGCTTCATAAATGATAGCCGCCTTAGAAAGCCCGTACTGGGGCATGGCGGGTTTGTTGTTCGGTATCATGACGGCAATAGGCCGTCTCGTTGCTTTTTCCTGTTCAATCCATTCGCCGGTAAGATAGCTCTGCATCTTCCCATTTTTGATTGTTCGTTCTTCAATCACAGGAAGACCGGGTTCTTCACCTGTTAGAGGGTCTTCTTCCGTTTCTTCATCGGTTTCTTCCTCAGAATCTGCCGGAGCATCTGCCGCAGAGTCCGCTGGATTTTCATTGGCTTCTCCCAGAGGCAGTTCCTCCGCTTCTTTCCGGCCGCAGCCATATACGAGAAGCGAGAGGCATAAAATACCGATGGCAAGGGATGCGGATGAAAGTATTTTTTTCAAAATTCTCATAAGCTGATTCCTCGTAGTATTCGTAAATAAAATGAAAAGTTTCGAAAATATTATACTATAGAATCATCGGAACTGTCCATGTTGTAAATTTCCCATAACAGGTGGAATGTGGTGTCAGTGGGAATGATTGATATCTTTAATAATCGCAAGAAGATGCTGTACTTGCGGTCCTGTCAGCTTTTGGATTTCCCGGATTAATTCTCCAGTGCTGTAAAAATTATTTTGGTTTTCATCAAAAAAATCTTTGGGCGAAATCTGAAAGTAATCACAAATATAAAAAAATAAGGATAGGGAAGGAAGCGCCTTCCCGCTTTCTATTCTGTTAATATAACTTGGATTCTGCCCCAGGGAAAGACTCATTTCCCGTGCAGAAACATTCTTTTCCAGCCGGAGCTGCTCCAGCCTTTTTGCAAATAATTCCTCTTCATACATAGAATAACCGTACCTTTCTGAAATGATGTATCGATTAGCGGGTAAGGGCATTTGTATTGATTCTAATGCAATATATGCTTGAAATAAGATATTCAATATCGTATAATTGAAAAATGAGATATTATATATCTTAACCAAGATGAATAGGATATAAAAAACCGCGAAAGAAGAGGGAGAAAAAGTGGACGAAAGAGAGGACAAGCAGGCTGGCAAACGGGCTTGCAAGCTTTACATAGTAATTCCCGCCTATAATGAGGCGGCAAACATTTCTACAGTGGTGGATGAATGGTATGGAGTGCTGGAAGAGGAAGGGATCAACGGGGAGTCAAGGCTGCTGGTCATTGATGACGGGAGCAGGGATGAGACATTTGAAATCCTGGGCAGGATGAAGGAGAAAATGCCGAAGCTCCTGGCGGTGACAAAACCCAATTCCGGCCATGGAGCAACTGTGCTTTATGGCTACCAATATGCTTTGGATGAAGGGGCCGATTATATTTTCCAGACGGATTCCGACGGGCAGACAAGGCCGGAGGAATTCGGGGAGTTTTGGCGGCAGAGGACGGATTATGATATGATCATCGGCCATCGGAAGAAAAGGCAGGACGGATGGTCGCGCATATTGGTGACAAAGGTATTAAAGCTGGTGATCCGGCTTTGCTTCGGCGTAACAGTTACGGATGCCAATACGCCGTTCCGGCTGATGGATGCAAGGGTGCTGAAAAAACAGCTGAAATACATCCCGGAAGGGTTCCACCTTCCCAATGTGCTGATTGCGGTGATTTATGAAAAGAAAAATAAGAAAACAAAATATATACCCATTACTTTCCGACCGCGCCAAGGAGGCGTGAATTCCATCCACTTGGGAAAAATATGCAGGATCGGCATAAAAGCTTTCCGGGATTTCCTTGTGATCAATAAATTAATAGAAAACGCAAAAGGCGGGGAATGCAATGAATATTAAAAAAAAGGTTTTTTTTGGAATTGCCGTGGCGCTTGCCGCTGTTTTGCTTATATGGGGGTTTTTGAGAACCAGCAACAGGCTGACCTATATAGAAAAAACGGTTTTGAATGACCAGGCAGGGCAGAATATAGCGGTAATGGACGGGCAGACACTGGTCGAGCAGGAAGTCCGTATGCCGTACGAATTATTTTGGGGCATAGATATCAAAACAGGCACATATGGAAGAAATAATCATTCGTTCTGGGAGCTTTGCATACGGGAAAAGGAGAGCGGGAAGGAAATATACCGCTGGGAATATAATGCCAGCCAGGTTTCGGACGGGGAAAATTACTTCCGCAGCGTGAAGGTTCCGGTCAGGGTAGAGGAGGGAGGACTTTATACGGTTTCCATTCGCTCGAAGGATGCGACGGGTAACTCGGCGCTGAGTTTTTATGCCTCGGAAGGGGATCTTTATGAAGATGGAAGGCTGTTTGTAAACGGGGAAGAGCGGGACGGCGATTTATGCATCAGGATATATGGAGGAGAGAAGGATCCTTTTTGGGGATTTTTCTACCTTTTAACGACAGGATCCGCAGCGGGCGTTCTGGCATATGCTCTTTTTTGCGCCCGCAGGAAGCAGGATGTAGAACAGGCAAAAAAATTGCTCGGGACTCTTGGGACGGCCTGTATTTTTATGGTTTTGATGTATGTGTTTACGCGGGAGAATATGGGGACTTTTACCGATGAATGTGACAATATACGGGGCGGGATGCTGATTGCAAAAGGAAAAGTGCTTTACCGCGACTATTATACCCAGCATACGCCTTTCGGCTATTATTTGTGCGCATTGTTTGCCTGTCTGGGCGCCAAGAGCATCCAGCAGTTTCGTCTGTTGTATTATTTTTTCTCGGCAGTATTATGGGGCGGGCTTTATTACAGGCATTGCGGCTTTTTTGGAAAGGCGCGGATGTTCTTTTTCCCGATAGCCCGTGTTGTGATTCTTATGCCGATGTTTTTCCAGGCATCAAAGATCCTTGGGGATAATATACAAGGATTCTGCATGGTCGTGCTGGTGATGGAATATATCCGTTACTGGCAGGACGGGGAATTGGGCAAAGGGCGGTGCGCGGTTGCCTCGGCTTGTATTTTTTGCAGCATCTCGTCGGCTTTTGTCAGCGTGTTCGCCATTGCGCCGATTGCGGCAGGCGTATTCCTGAAAGAAATTTTTTTATGGAAGGAAAAGGGGAAAATAAACGGAAAAAACTTAGCGGGTCGTTACGGCTTCTTGCTGCTGTCAGCCTGCCTGCCTTTTGCAGTATCGTTTTTATACTTTATAGCCAACCATGCCATGGGAAAAATGTATTTGATGGCATACCGGTTCAATACAATGGTGTATAACAATTACCAAGAGCAGTTCGGCAGGATAAAATGGAAGCCGTTCTTTTTGGGATTAAAGAACTTTTTCCTTGCGGCAGGAGATAATTTTAATTTCATGCTGACGGCGGCAGGAAACAGTGTATCGGTTATCCAGCTGATGCTGGCTGCGGGAGCGGCTGCGGCTTTGCTGTTATGGTGGAAGGATATCGGAAAAAGGGAAGGAGTTGTCGCGGCTCTTGCCCTGCTTTTGTGCATGAGCGGAAACGGGACGAGAAGCGGCGTGGATTTCCACTCGGTGGCTTTATGGGATACCGCCCTGGCATTGATTGTGCTGGTCGGCTTTGGAAGAAGCGGCGCGGAAAAAAGAACGGGGCAAGGGCAGACTGTTTTGGCCTGTCTGATAGGATGTTATTTGATCGCGCCTTATGCGGCAATGATAGCGGATCATGTGGTATATGACCAGGAGCCGGTATCGGGAACCGATGAGCAGATTGTCGCCATGACGGAGCCGGGAGAGGAAATTTTTATGGACGCTTATGTTCATGATTCCGTTTATTTGCTATACAAAGAACGGTACCCCGCCAATCGCAACTGCTACATCCTGCCATGGTATATGGACTGGTTTGAATACGATACTTTGGAGGATTTGGAGGAAAAAAAGCCCAGGATCGCAGTTTATCGGCCGGAAACAGAAGTATACGGACAGACAGGCTTCTGCCCGGTGCTGGATATGGCGATCAGGGGGCGCTATGAACGCATGTCGGAGGATTCGGTCATATGGAAATTAAGATAAAAAATATAGCGGTTCTTACGTTCGCCTATATGTATTCGGCAGTAGCCGTTTTTTTTGCCGGCTGGCTGAGGCCGCTTTGGGCAGCTTTAGCCTGTGTAATTCTCGGCATCGGCCTTTTTCTCGGGCTGCGTTCATGGTGCTGGGGAATGGAGGATCGTGTATATCTGTCAAAGGGAACGTTATGTGTAGGAGCGCTGCTTGTTCTTTTTCTTTGCTGGCATACCGGGATCGGGGCGTTTACCGGACAGACGGGCGACTGGGTGAAACACAATGCGGTCATGCATGACTTGGCAGAAAAGGAGTGGCCGGTCATATATCGGACAGGCTACGGCGAGTCCATGCTGTCTTATTATACGGGTTTTTACTTATTGCCGGCTCTGGCGGGAAAAATTTTCGGGTCATTCCGGGCGGCGGAGCTGGTCCAGTACGGGCTGACGGCTATCGGCCTGTTTCTTCTGTGGATTCTGGTTCTAAAAGCGGGGAAAGTAAAAGGCGGAAAAAAACAGCTTCTTTGTCTGGTGCTTTTGTTTGTCTTTAGCAGTGGCCTGCTGCCCCTGGGCCAGGCCGTATGCGGAAATCTATATCCGGAAAATTTTCCCTTTGGCAGCCATGAGTGGATGAACCCGGAAACGGTAAGGATCCAATATACATCGAACTGGAGCCTTCTGAAATGGGTGCCGGGCCAGGCGGTCGTACCTTGGCAGGCCACTGTTTTGCTGCTGCTGCGTCCGCATAAAACAGAGAATTATGTTCTGGTCGGACTGCCCGTTTTTTTATACAGCGGATTTGCCATGGTTGGCCTTGCGGCAATGATGCTGGCCGTCTATCTATGCGATATAGCCTGCGGAGGATGGAAACAGGCAAAAAAGGCATTTTGCGCATCCAATATCCTTCTGGCGGCCGCAGGCGGCATTCTGGTGCTTTATTTCTGGGGGAATATTTCAGGGGCAAAGCCGGAATATCTCGGTTTCCGCTGGCTGGACTATGGGGCAAAGCCGGAATTTTATTTTATCTTCTGCTTTTTCATGTTTGGTTTTTATGCGGTGCTGCTATGGAAGGAAAACAAAAGAAATGCCATATATTGGATTACTGTGGGGGCGCTTCTTCTTTATCCCAGGTTTTCCATGGGGTTATATAACGACTTTACCATGAGGACGAGTATTCCGGCATTGTTTACTTTTATGATTCTCATTTTGCGTTTCCTGGGGCTGGAAGAGGGAAAGGAGAAAAGTCTGGCTGTAAGGAAAACCCTGCTGACGGCGGGGCTGGTGGTCGGGGCAATCTATCCTTTTATGAACTTGCGGGAAAGCATGACAAAAAACGAGATCGGCATGGTCTACCGCACCGATGGCTATATGACGCTGGAGCAGCTGGCGGATCCGTCGGATGGGGAAATACAGGATGATTTTAAATATAATTATTATACTTATGATTTGGAAGGGGATTTCTTTTATAAGTATTTGGCGAAGAGGAGATAAGAGGAAATAAGAAAAGATAAGGGGAGAAAACAGGAGGCGGGAATTTGCTTTTGGACGGGACAGGCGCGCTGGCTCTCTCCGGCCGAAGGGGGAGGGATTTTTCGGCTGGAGCTGGCAGTCAGGTTTCACTAATGAAACGGGCGATGGATAGGGAATCGGCCGGGTCGGAAAAAAAGGGCATCCGTGCCCTTTTTTCCTAAAATTGCCATCCATGGCAATTTTTCCCTGGGATATTGATCCGTTTCATAAGTGAAACAACTGATTGCCAGCAACAGCCGAAAAATCCCTCCCCCTTCGGCCGGAGAGAGCCAGCGCGCCTGTCCCGTCCAAAAGCAAATTCCCGCCTCCTGTTTTCCGTATAAGTTTTTCAAAAAAATTTCTAGTCTTTCAGGCTATGAAAGATGTTTAGCATAAAAAGTTCCCGGGGGGAGTGTTTTTTCCCGGAGGGGAAGAGCGGCGGGTATGGGGCG
>CAJUHH010000021.1 GCA_910585965.1 uncultured Lachnospiraceae bacterium | reverse complement strand
TGTTGTCAGCAGCCCGTTTCACGGTCTGCGTGTAGTTCCTTGTAAAATGACCTAAACAACGATATAAATATTACCTTTAATAACGAAGAAGCATTTGGAGAATACCAGTCCAAATGCTTCTTATGCTTCATGTCAACCATAAAAAAGTACAATCTTTTCCCAAAAATCTTCTATTTTCTTTCCCCTGCCGTGAATTTATAATAAAATAAGAAAAGTGTAATTTGGCGGGGGTACATAAGATGTTAAGGATTCTTTTAGTGGATGATGAAAGGACGGAGCGGGAGGGAATTCGTTTCCTGATCGATAAATTTGATTTGCCGTTAAAAGTAGCGGAGGCTTCCAACGGAAAAAAAGCGTTGGAGTATATCAGGGAGCATCCGGTAGATATCCTGCTGACGGATGTGAAGATGCCTTACATGGACGGGCTGGAACTGGCGAGGGAGGCCAATAGGTATAATAGCAATCTTGTCATTATTATTTTCAGCGCATACGGGGAGTTTGAATATGCCAGGCAGGCTTGCGAGGTCAATGCGGTCAATTATTTGTTAAAGCCGATCGAGGTGGAGGAGTTCCGCAGCGTTATGGAAAAAGTCATTGCGATCTGCCGGGAAAGGAAGCAGTGGGAGGAGAGAAAGGAATCTTTGCTTGTGGCGGATAAAAGCAGGCTTCTTTTTAAGCTGATGAGTCCAAAAGCTTCCTGTGAAGAGATCGGGAAAAGCCTGGAAGCTTATGGGGTGTATTTGCAGAATAAGTATATGGCTGTGATCTGTATTGAGACAGAAGGAAATTATTTTGAGCATTGTTATGAAGAATTTTTGAGTGTTTTGGAAAAAGAAATTCCCATGGGTTATGAATATATTAACCAATACCCGAATTTGGCGAGTATCCTTCTTTACAGCGGGAATCGGATGGAGCAGGAGGAGATCGAACGGGCGGCAGAGAAAATATACCGGGCGATGACGGGAATGGGAAACGGAAAAGCATCTATGATCGTAGGAAGACGTTGCTTCGGATGGAAGGATTTCGGGAAAAATATGCAGGAAATCGAGCGGCTTCGGGAAGATACGTTCAGTTGTTTTTCCGGTGTGATTTATACCGGAAAAGTACATAGAGGGAAGGAAGAGCGGCTGACCCAGACAGAGCGGATGAAGCAGGAAGTTCTGGCAAGCATAAGGAACAGGGATTTGACGGCGGTGAAGGAACAAATGGCGGCTTATTTAAGCTGCCTGAAAGATGAAAAGTCTTCCAGCGCCATGTATGCCAAATATACTTTTTTGGATATTGTAAAAGCATTGTATGAGGAATATGGGATCTATCATAAGGGCATTCTGTTTGAGACAACGGAAGAGATCATGGGATGCAGCGGCCTGGATGAAGTGGAAGAGGCTTTTTATCGCGTGATGGAAAAGGCGGGTTCCATGCAAAGCGACAAGACGGCGGATGTGAGCCAGACCGTGGCGGAAATCATACGGATGGTAAAAAATGAGTATATGGAAGATTTGAGCCTGGAAGGGATTGCCGGAAAAGTATGTCTGACTCCGGCTTATGTCAGTTATATTTTTAAGCAGGAGACAGGGGTGAGCCTGATTAAGTATTTGACCGATTATCGGATGCAGCAGGCAAAGGCGCTTTTGGAACAGGGGAAGATGAAGATTGTGGATGTAGGCAAAGCTTGCGGCTATCCGAACCAGTCTTATTTTAACCGGTTGTTTAAAAATCATTTCGGAGTGACACCGAAACAATATAGGGAAGGCATGACATAATATATGCAGGCCGAAGGAAAGGCATGGAGAATTTATGGGAAAAACAATACATAGGTTTTGGCATTGGTTTACGGGGAAGGCTTCCATACGGAAAAAGCTGATCATCAGCTTTGCGGCATTGGTTTCCATTCCCATTGTTATTTTAGGAGTTTATTCTTTCCATGTGTCCAGCCGGAATCTGCTGGAGCAGACAAAAAAAACAGTGGATAATAACCTAGGGAGGCTGGTCATGGAAATGGAAGCAAGGTTTGGGCGGGAAACAGATTTTACGAAGTTTCTCGCCTATCATCTTTCTTTCCGGGAAACTCTGGAAAAGAATCCGTTCGACAATGTAGAGATCGCTCAAGTGTTAAATAAGACGGTGGAACCTATTTTCTGGTATTTTATCAGCAGCGATTCCAATATAAAGAATATACGCATTGTAACACCCTATGTGAAGGATAAAGTGGGGTCTTTTTTGGAGCCTTCTGCCCTTTATGAAGAAGAGGCATGGTACCGGGAGCATCAGGAAAATTTTCGTACGGAGTGGACGGTGGAGGGGGATAGCCTTTATGCCACAAGGACGGTATTGGATACGGCAACCACCAGTCGGCCGATCGGTGTGATGCGGACGGAATTTTTTTTGAACCGGATGCTGGAACCAGTGCGGAGCATGGATTATCTGGAAAACGGGATTTTGGTTACGGATGGGGAAGGAACAGTTATTTATTGGAAGAAGTCGCCGAGTGAGGATATGAATGCGCGGGTTTTGGAAATGGCGGAACGGATGGAGAGAAAACAATCTTCGGAGGCAGATATTTTTTTGGAAGAGGGGGAAGAAAAGGTACCCGGCTGCATTATGAAAACGGGAATGCTGGAAAACACTGGCTGGAGGATTTATTATTATGTGGAAAAAGAGATGATATCCGGCCAGACCAAGTCGGTTATCGTCTCTACCTTAGTGGCGGTATTCGGCTGTATGCTGGTGGTTCTTATTTTTATCAGTATTTTCTCCCGGACATTGAGCAGGAGGCTGCTTGCCCTAAAGGAACAGGCGGAAATGATTTCCGGGGGGAATCTGGAACATCCCTGTTATACCGAGGACACGGATGAAATCGGCATCGTGACCAACAGCCTTGGGAGGATGACGGAGCGGTTGAACGATACCATCAACCAGGTGTATAAAATCGAAATCGAAAAAAAAGCCACGGAGTTAAAAGCACTGCAGGCGATGATTAATCCTCATTTCCTTTATAATACGCTTTCCTCTATTAAATGGAAGGCGCTTAAGAAAGGGGAGGAGGAAATCAGCGATATTACGGGGCTGCTGGCGAAGTTTTACCGCACCACATTGAACAATGGGAAGCCTTTGACAACGGTAGAAAGGGAATTGGAGAACGTTCGGGCATATGTGGAAATCTTACAGAGGACAAAGGAAAAAAGTTTTGCAGTGGAATACCGGGTCGATGAGGATGGGCTTGGCTGCGGGATGTTGAATTTTTTGCTGCAGCCGATTGTGGAAAATGCCATAGAACATGGAATTGATTACATTGAGGAAGGAGAAGGGGAAGGTCTGGTAGTGATTGAATTCCACAAGGAAGGGCAGCAGCTTGTTTTTTCCGTCTGCAATAACGGCCCGGTGATGGATGTGGAGCTGTTGGAAGCGATTCTGGAGAAGCCGGGAAAGGGGTATGGCATTTATAATATCCAGCAGCGGATTGCGATTTATTACGGGGAAGGGTGCGGGCTGTCGGTGAAGATTACGGAAGAAGGATGTACTTGCTTTACCGTACGCATCAGAGAAAAGGATTGACAGGAATATTACACGAAAAAGGAACAGGTTTCTAAAAAATGTATTATATCAATGCCGGGGGAAAAGCCTTAGAATAAACCTATCAAAGGAAAGGGAGGATAGAACGGAATGAAAAGAAAGTTACTGAGTGTTTTGTTGTGTACGGCTATGGCGGCAACGATGCTGGCCGGATGCGGAAGCAAACCGGCAGAACCGGCGAAGGAGGAAACGGCGGCTCCGGCAGATAGCGGCGAAGAAGCGGCAGAACCGGCAAAAGAAGAAAGCGCAGGAGGGAAAACAGTAGTACGCATGAGCTACTGGAACAGCGAGGATACCATGTCGGCTATGCTGGATTATCTGGCGGAAGCGGTGCCGGATGTGGAAATCGAGTATTTGTTCATCGACAATTCCAATTACGATACGATCGTGGATACCCAGTTGTCGGCAGAGGAAGGGCCGGATATTATCTGCGAGTCCCCGGGGTCTGCGTTGAAACATGCAAGGCTGGGATATTTGGCATCCCTGGATGATTTGGCTGCAAAATATTCGGATGCCGGGACAAGCGTGTATTCCTATAACGGAAGCGTATATGCACTTCCCGGAATCAGCTGGTTTGAAGGAATCTTCTTTAACAGGCAGTTGTTCGAAGATAACAATATCGAGCTGCCGAAAACTTTTGACGAGTATATTGCCGTTTGCAAGCAGTTTCAGGAGCTGGGAATCACTCCTCTGGCAGCAGGCTTAAAATCATGGGAACCCATGTTGAAAAATTCCATGGCTTTTGTAGCGGCGGAATATCTTTCCACCGATGCGGGGAAAAACTTCGGCAGTGACTACAGGGAAGGCAAGGCAACGATGGACGGCACATGGAACCCTTATCTGGAAAAATGGTCGGAGATGATAACGGAAGGTATTTATACCACGGATATGACAGGTATTGACCATGACCAGGCGTTGGAACAGTTCGCTATGGGCGATGCGGCAATGTTCTGTTCCGGCCCTTGGGATTTGGATGCGATTATGGCGAAAAACCCCGATTTGCAGATTGACATGATGCCTTTCTATGGACAGAGCGAGAGCGCGGGCTGGCTGATTGGCGGACCCGGGTGCGGATTTGCAGTCAATGAGAATTCGGCAAACAAAGAAGCAGCGATGAAAGTGGTTGCGGCTATTTCCACCGTGGAAGGACAGGCAGCTATGTGGGAGAATAACCAGGGCGGTTCCTCCTATCTGGAAGGGGCATCCTTCGAGCTTCCGGAAGCTTATAACAGTGCATCCTCCGCACTGGATGCAGGGAACGTATATTGCCCTTGGAATGAATGGGGAGCGGCAGCGCCGGCACATGAAGAATACGGTACCCAGATGCAGAGCTATCTTCTCGGGGCGCAGGATTTGTCAACTACGCTTCAGAATGTAGACGCGGCGGTAGCGGAACTGCTGTCGAAATAAGGCTGTATAGAAACAGCATCCCGACATAGGATTGTCGGGTTAGAAGCGCCTCAAATGAAAGAGAGAAGTTTGGGGCGCTTTTTTTGTACAAGTTTGTGCAAGCGGGTGTGTCCATTTAGAAAAAAAGGAGCGGGAAGGAGAAGGAAATGAGGAAAACGGGCGTTAGGAAAAGGGAAGCGGGAACGCTTGGGTATTATTTTATTCTATTTATTCTGCCGGCATTTTTGATTTACCTGCTGTTTAGCATCGTGCCCTTCTTATATACGGTGTTTTACAGTTTTACGGATTATACGGATATGAATCCGGTGAATCTGCATTTTGTCGGGATGAGCAATTATCTGAAGGTATTCGATACGCCGCTGATGACCACGGCGATTAAAAATTCGGTGATTTATGCCATATTATTGACTTCTTTCCAGACGATACTGGCACTGCCTTTGGCGGTGGTTTTGGATAAGAAGCTGAAGACAAGGAATCTGCTGCGGGCAGTTTACTTTTTCCCGGCAGTGTTCAGCTCCCTGATTATCGGGTATTTATGGAATTTTATCATGTCTTCTTCGGATTATGGGCTGGTGAATAATTTATTCCATCGGATAGGGCTGGATACGTTTAATTTTTTTACGGCCAACAGGGCGTTGTTTTCCGTTATATTCACGCAGGTATGGCAGTGGACGGGATGGGCGATGGTCATTTATCTTGCCAATTTGCAGAGTATTTCCAAGGATTTGTATGAGGCGGCGGATATTGACGGAACCAGCGGTTTGCAGCGGTTTTTCTATATCACTCTTCCGCTGATGTGTCCTTCGGTGAAGATTATCGTGGTGACAGGGCTGATCGGGGGGATGAAGGTATTCGATATCATTTATTCCATGACTTCCGGCGGGCCGGGCAACGCGACGGAAACGGTAATGACGGTAATGATGAAGAAAGGCATTTCGGACGGGTTTTATTCCACCGGCGCGGCATTCGGCGTATGTTTCTTTATTATCGTGCTGGCAATCAGTGCTTTTGTAACAAAATTAATGGGGAAATGGAGTGAGGCGATATCATGATAAAACGGAAAAGAAATTTAGTGGTGATGGAAATCGTGATGATTTTACTGGCGGTTATCTGGTTTATCCCTATTTATTATTTAATTGTAACCACATTAAAAAGCCCCCAGGAGGCTACGGCAAGCCCGCTGGCACTGCCGAAAGTGTTTATGGTGGAAAATTATGTGACGGCATGGCAGAACATGCAGTTCCCCCGGGCGTTTGGGAATACGCTGTTTATTACGGCAACGGCGGTCTTTTTTATCGTTATTTTCGCATCTATGGCGGGATACGCCCTGGCCCGGACGAAGACGAAGTGGGGAACGCGGTTTTTCCTCTTTTTCCTTGCGGGGCTGATTGTGCCTTTCCAGATGAATATCGTAAGTCTTTATAAGATTGTGAAGAGCTTTCATCTGATGAACAGCGCGTTTGCGGTAATTCTCGTCAACGTGGCGATTAATACGCCCCAGGGCGTGTTCCTGTTTAAGGAATTTATCGAGTCCACCATCCCCAGGGAGCTGGAGGAGGCGGCGGAAATCGACGGGTGTTCGGTAGGGAAGAAATTCTTTTCTATCGTGCTGCCTTTGCTGAAGCCGGTGATTTCCACGGTGGTTATTATCGTGACATTGAATGTCTGGAATGAGTTTATGACTCCGCTGCTGTTTTTGCAAAGCCGGGAAAAGGATGTTATTTTGCAGGAGGTTTCGAGGAATATCGGGCAGTTTTCTACGGACTGGACGGCATTGTTCCCGATGCTGATGCTGGGCGTGGCTCCTTTGATGATTTTCTATGTGTTTATGCAGAAATATATTATTGCGGGCGTGGCGGCGGGGGCCGTTAAAGGTTAATGTGAAGAGAAGTTCTAAGGCTCACGCCAGTGGGCGTTTCGCCAAGAACTTCTAGGGTTCGCAACGCGAACTTGCAACGCAAGTTCGCGTTGCGAACCGCTCTTCACATAGGAGAATGCCCGCTTGGCGGGCATTCTCCGTAGATATTGGTGTGGAGTGGATGAATGCTTGCGGCGGAGCCGCTTCGCAGTGGTGTGGAGTGGGGGGATGCTTGCGGCGGGGCCGCTTCGCAGTGGGTGGAGTAGAGGTTTGTAGGTTGGGAGAAAGGTTTGGGTGATTGGGATGGAAGTACGGGAGATTGGGGAAGGGTTTGGGAGTATTATGGTGGTGGTGCCTCATGAGGATGATGAGGTTTTGATGTGCGCGGGGATTATGGAGAATGCGGTAAGGCATGGGGTGGATTTGACGGTGGTGATGGCGACGAATGGGGATTATGGGAGTAAGGACGGCGCGGATGGCAGGGCTAGGCTGCGGGAATTTTTGGAGGGGCTTAGGGTGCTTGGGGTGCCGGAGGAGAAGGCGGTGTTTCTTGGGTATGCGGATACGGGGATGCCGGAAGGGGATAGTTTTTTGTTTGGGTTGTATCATGAGTCGGATGGGGAAAGGGTTCATCCTTCCCATTGCGGTGTTTCCACTTATGGTTTGCCGGAGAAGGAGGAGTTTCATAAGGAAAAGTACGGGGAACATGGGTTGTATACGAGGAATGGGTTTTATGGGGATTTGAAGGCGGTGATTAGGAAGTATCGGCCAGAGAATATTTTTACCACTGCGGCGGAGGATACGCATGGCGATCATAGCGGGCTGTTCTTTTTTGTGAGGGATGTACTGGAAGAATGTAAGGAAGAGGGGTATCGGCCGAAGCTTTACAGCGGACTGGTGCATTCCCGGGCGGGGGATGAGAATTGGCCAGGGAGAGGGAAAGTGGCTGGTTTTGATTCGCCGGAATTATGGGCAGAGGGAACGGATGGGGAAGGGAGTTCTGCCAAAGGAGAGAATAGGGTATTGGGGAAGCTGAAGTGGGAGGATCGTATCGTTTTTCCGGTGCCGGACTCTATGAGGGGAAAACGGTGGGAGGAAAATAAGAAGGCGGAGGCGTTATCGAAGCATGTGACGGCGTTAAAACCGGATGCGGTGGATTTCCTTTATGCTTTTGTGAAAGAGGAAGAGATTTTTTGGGAAATGGGAGGATGAGGAAAAGTGGTGAAGGATAATAAGGCGATTTATCCGGTGGAGGCGTGGGATATTACGGAGGAAGAATTCCGGATGGAGCATGTCTACCGGAATGAGACGACGTTTGCGTTGTCCAACGGTTATATCGGAACGAGGGGTACTTTTGAAGAAGGGTATCCGTTTTCCGAGGACGAAGGGCTGGAGGGGAATTTTATCAATGGGTTTTATGAAAGCGAAGAAATCCGTTACGGGGAATGGAACTTTGGTTTTCCCACGAAGAGCCAGACGCTGTTGAACCTGCCCAATGGAAAGACAATCAAACTTTTCCTCGGGGAAGAAGAGTTTGATATGCGTAAGGGGAAGCTGGCAAAGAGCCGGCGGACGCTGCATATGAAAGAAGGAGTGCTGGAAAGGGAGGCGGAGTGGGAAAGCCCTTCGGGGAAGCGGATACAGCTCCGTACAAGGCGTTTCGTTTCTTTCGCCCATAAAAATTTGATGGCCATGGAATATGAGGTGACGCCGCTGAATTTTACGGGGCAGCTGCGTCTTATGTCCATTTTGGACGGGGAGGTGGAGAACCATACGAGGAAAACGAATCCGCTGGTGGATTACGGCCCATTCGGGGAGCATTTGCTGCCAGAAAAAATAGAGGCAGGGGAGGAAAGCCTTTATTATGAAGGAACGGCAAAAAACAGCGGGCTTGCCATGGCTTGTGGGTGCAGTCATGTTTTCCGTGCAGGGGAATACCGCATAGAGGCAGGAAAAGAGGGGAAGAGAGTATGGCTGGCATATGAAGCGGAGGGAAAAGAAGGGGAGAAGCTGCGCCTTTTTAAGTGGATAGCCTATACCAGCGTGCTGGATTGGAAAGAAGGCGGCAGGGAAAAGATGGAGCCGTTTGTCCGGGATGTGCTGCAAAGGGCGGAGGCGGAAGGCTTTGAGGAACTTCTGGAAAAGCAGAGGGCTTATATGGAAGCCTTTTGGGAAAAGGCGGATGTAAGGATTTTTGGCGATGAAAGATTGCAGCAGGGAATCCGGTTCAATCTTTTTCATGTAATGCAGGCTCTGGGCAGGGACGGCAGGACAGGAATGGGAGCCAAGGGGCTGTCGGGCGAAGGCTATGAGGGGCATTATTTCTGGGATACGGAGATGTATGTCCTGCCGGTGTTTATTTATACGGAACCGGCGCTCGCAAAAGGATTGCTGGATTTCCGCTATGATACGTTAGAGGAAGCGAGGGAAAGGGCAAGGGTATTGGGGCATGAAAAAGGGGCGTTGTATCCTTGGCGGACGATTAACGGAACGGAGGCTTCTACCTATTTCCCGCTGGGAACGGCGCAGTACCATATCAATGCGGATATTGCCTATGCTTTCAAGCTTTATGTGGACGTATCGGGGGATTACGATTATCTGGAGAAGCGGGCGGCGGAAGTGCTGGTGGAGACGGCAAGGGTATGGGCGGACGTAGGCTGTTTTGTTCCTTCCAAAGGCGGGCGTTACTGCATCTGCGCAGTCACCGGGCCGGATGAGTATAATGCGATTGTGGACAACAATTTTTATACAAATCTGATGGCGAGGGAAAATATCAAAGATGCCCTTTGGGCGTTAAAAGAAATGGGCGAAAGGAACCCTTCGGCTTTGGAGGAGCTTTCCTGCCGTCTGGGGATTACCAGGGACGAAACGGAGTATTGGGAAAAAATCGTGGAGAAGATGTATTTTCCTTATGATGAGGAACGGCAGGTCTATCCGCTGGACGATGGGTTTATGATGCGCAAGCCTTGGGATGAAAGCAAAATCCCTGAGGAAAAAAGGCATCTGCTTTATGAAAATTACCATCCTCTTTTTGTTTATAGGCAACGGATGTCGAAACAGGCGGATGCCATTTTAGGGCTGCTGCTGCATTGCGATTTGTTTTCCATCGAAGAGCTGCGGAGGAATTATGACTTTTATCAGGAAGTCACCTTGCACCATTCTTCCCTTTCCACGTGTATTTTTGGGATGCTGGCCTGCCGGATTGGATATAGGGAAGAGGCATATCGGTATTTTGCGGAGTCGGCGAGGATGGATTTGGACGATTACCACAATAATTTTTATGCCGGCATCCATGCGGCCAATATGGCAGGAACCTGGCAGGCGATTGTCTTTGGCTTCGGCGGGGTAAGGATCCATAACGGCATGCTTTGGATAGAGCCGTTTCTGCCAGAGGCATGGGAAGGCTATTCCTTCCCTGTTTCTTATCAGGGAAGCCGGTTAAGGGTTTTTGTTGGCGGGAATGGAACCGAAGTGGAGCTGGAAAACGATGTTCCGGCATGTTTTATGGCAAGAGGCGTAAAGAAGGAACTGAATAGAAAAGGAGAAAAGTGGATTGAAGAAGTATAAAGGGATTTTTTTTGACTGGGACGGAACGGCGGTAGTTTCCCGCAAAGCGCCGGTGAAGGAAGCGGCGGCCGCTATGAAGGGCTTGCTGGAGAAAGGAGTGAAGCTGGTGATTGTGAGCGGCACTACTTATGAAAAGATAGCGGGGGGAAAGCTGGAGGAGTATTTTACGGAAGCGGAATTGGAGCATCTGTATCTGGGGCTGGGAAGGGGGGCGTATAATTACCGGTTTGAGAAGGGAAAGCCGGTGGTATTTGCAGACCGGATTCCAGACAGGGAAGGGATTTTGCGCATCCATGATACGGCTTATGGGATTCACAGGGAACTGTTTGCATCTTACGGGCTGGAAACCGATGTGGTATTCTGCCGTCCGAACTATTGCAAGATTGACTTGATGGCGGGTTCGGACAGGGGGGAACATCTGTTTATGCAGGAAAGCGAAATCGAGTCGTTAAAGGCGATTCTGAATGCCCATGGCATAAAGGGGGGTCTTGGGGAGCTGCTGGAGATTGCGGGCAACGTGGGGCAAAGGCATGGGGTGGAAATAAAAGCAACCTGTGACGCGAAATATCTGGAAGCGGGAATCAGCGACAAAAGCGATAATACAGATGTTATTTTCGGCGAACTGGAGAAACGTTTTCAAATTAAAGGGGAAGAATGCTGTTTTTGGGGGGATGAATTCGTGGGGCTGGAAGAAGGGATTTACGGGAGCGACAGCTTTATGATTACGGAGAAAACGAAGAACGGCGATTTTTATGATGTATCTTCCGTAAATGGCAAGCGGCCGGAGAACGTGCGGCAAATTGGGGGAGGCGTGGAGCGGTTTCTGCATTTCCTAAAGGAACAGGAGGGCGGATTTTAAAAAGATTCAAATAAAAAGGAAGAAAAGATAGACAATCGGTTCATTCAAAAAAAAGAATGGGCCGATTTTTTTTGTGCGCCGGAAAACTATGCCATAATGGTAAAATAAAGCGCCAGTATCAGGCGGTTTATGAATACAAAAGAAAAGGAAGGATGTACAAATGAAAAAATACGGTTATGTCAGAGTTTCATCGAAAGACCAGAATCCGGCAAGGCAGATAGAGGCCATGCTGGAAATTGGTGTGGAAAGGGAAGATATTTATGTGGACAAGATGTCAGGAAAAAGCTTTCTGCGTCCGGCATACCACGACCTGGTGCATAAACTGGGAGAAGGGGATATCCTGTGTATTAAAAGTATTGACAGGCTTGGGAGGAACTATAGGGAAATTCTGGAGGAGTGGCGCAAGATTGTCAAAGAGAAGGAAGCCAATATTACGGTGATCGATATGCCGTTATTGAATACCGCTTCCGTGAATGGAGATCTGACAGGTACTTTTGTGGCAGATCTCGTACTGCAGATCTTAGCTTATGTGGCAGAAACGGAGCATTCCTTTATTAAAAGCAGACAGGCGGAAGGGATCGCGCTTGCCAGAAAAAATGGCGTTCAGTTTGGAAGGAGAAGGTTAGAAGTAACGAACAAGTTTGAAAAAATGTTTGAAGAATGGGAAAATGGAAGAATTTCAGCAAGGGCGGCCGCAGAAAATTTGCAGATCAGTTATTCTACATTCTATAGGAGATGCAAGGAATATGAAAAAAAATTGGAGAAAAATGGATAACTTTGTTTTAAAATGTAGACTTTATGAAACAAGATAAATAATATGTATAAACTATCATTTGCACAATTCTAATTTAGAAATATATTCTTTTTCTTATTATAATCCGTTTGTTTCAAAATGTCTACTTTATGAAACAAAATATGATGACGGAGATATGGTGAATCTATATGAAAATCAAAGTATCTGTTTGTTCTGCGGATGAGTTGTATTGTGAAAAACTGATCAGCTATTTTAATTCACATTATTATGATAAGTTTCAGTGGGATTTATTTACGCAGCCCGCATATTTACAGCAAATTTTTCAATCGAATACGGCGGATCTGATCCTGGTCGGCGGGGAAATGAAAGAGGAATTGGAAGAAGTGGAGGAAGCATCCAGAAACGGCCAGTTATGGGCATATCTGGTGGAAAATGACGACGAGCAGGAAGATGGGAACTGGTATTTGGAAAAATACCGGCGGGCAGATCAAATCTATAGGGATTTACTGGATCTATACGCTAAGAAGGAACATACCCATTATAAGGATACGTCTATCGTCAGCGGAAAGACATCTTTTATCGCGTTTGTATCAGCGGGAGGAGGAATCGGAGCTTCCACCATTGCCTGTGCGGCGGCTAAGGCGTTTTCACAGATGGAGAAAGTCTTGTATTTGAATTTGGAAAATCTGGGTTCCTGCGAAATTGCTTTTACGGGAGAGAGCAAATCCGGTTTTGACGAATTGGTATACGCAGTAAAAAGCAGGCGCAATACGCTGGAATTGAAAATCGAAAGCTCCGTTTCCAGGGACGGGACAGGAACTTATTATTTTAAAGAATGCGAGAATCCATTGGATTTGCAGACATTATCGCCGGAGGATATGAAGGAGCTGCTGAAGGGAATCGAGTCCTTGAAGACCTATGACAGAGTGGTGATCGATCTTGGGAACGGTATGCAGGATAAGGAAATTGCGGTAATGTCCATGGCAAACAGAGTGATTATGGTGACAGACCATAGCGAGATTGCAGCATATAAACTACAACGCTATCTGAAATTCGCCCAGGCAGTGGAAGAAGTCAGAAAAGTAGATATTATTTCCAAAATACAGATTTATTTTAATAAAAGCCTGAAAAGCATGCAGCTGCCGGAACATATCTCTCAGATACGCGTAGGAGGCGCCTTTCCGCTGATTAAAAACGGCGATTATGTAGGAATTATAGAAAAAATAGCGAAAATGGAGCTTCTGCAGAATATCAGATAGCGATCAGGAGGACGCATATGTCACAGGAAATCATGGGCAAAGCACAAGAGGATATTCGAAAAAAGATACTGGAAAACATCAATTTGACGAAAATAGAGGATGATGTGCTGGAGGATCAGGTCAGGGAAGAAGTGAATCGGTATTTCAGCAGGAAATATGTGTCCATAGAGGATAAGGCGCTTCTGGTGGATCAGATCTTCAGCGCCATCCGGGGATTTGGCTTGTTGGATACGATAATTAATGATCATACGGTGACAGAGGTTATGATCAACGGACCAAATGAAATCTTCATTGAAAAATCAGGGAAGCTGATGCGGATGGAAGAACGGTTTGAAAGCGAAGAAAATCTGCTGGATATTGTACAGAGGATTGTTGCTTTGGCGGGCAGGGAAGTAAACCAGGCGAATCCTATCGTGGATACAAGGCTGCAGGACGGTTCCCGCGTGAATGTAGTATTGAGGCCGATTTCCTTAAAAGGACCGATTGTCACGATAAGAAAATTCTCGAAAGAGCCGATGACGGTAGAACGCCTCATCCAGTACGGTTCGATTACGCCGCAGATTGCGGACGTGCTGAAACTGCTTGTAAAAGCAAAATATAATATTTTTATTTGTGGAGGAACCGGCTCCGGCAAGACTACTTTTCTCAATGCAATCTCTAATTTTATTCCCTCCGATGACCGCGTTATTACGATTGAGGATTCGGCGGAATTACAGATCGCCAACGTGGATAATCTGGTCAGCCTGGAAACAAGGAATGCCAATACCGCAGGAGCCGGCGCTATTACGATCCGGGATTTGATCAAATCGGCGCTGCGTATGCGCCCTGACCGTATTGTTGTGGGGGAAGTCAGAGGGGCGGAGGCGTTGGATATGCTGCAGGCAATGAATACGGGGCATGACGGCTCCCTGTCAACAGGACACGCGAATTCGACAAGGGATATGTTAAGCCGTCTGGAAACAATGGTTCTGACGGGGGCGGAAGGGCTGCCATTGGATGCAGTAAGGCAGCAGATCGCATCCGCTGTGGATATTATCGTCCATTTATCCAGATTACGGGACCGATCCCGGAAGACGATGGAGATTACGGAAGTGGTGAAATACGAAGAAGGCAAAATACAGCTCAATCCCCTCTATGTCTTTCAGGAGGAAGAAGGATCTACCGTGGATAAGGTGGTCGGAACGCTGAAGCGGACGGATCATCCAATGATGAATGATTTTAAACTGAGGCTTATGGGATATCGAGGTACGATATGATGTTTTGGAAGAAGAAGGAAGAAAAATATGAACCGATAGAATCTCTCATATACGGCGGAGAAGATTACCATGTTTATCATATGACCGTAAAGGACAGAACTGTGGCCGGATTGATGGGGACGGGCATAGGAGCGGCTGTATCCTGGCTTTTTTTTAAAAATATCGTCGTCACGATTGTGGCGGCGGCAGCTGTTGCGGCATTGGCGCAGGGGATTTATCAGGAAAGCAGGCAGAAAAAGAGAAAAAAGGAACTTCTCCTGCAATTCAAGGACTTGCTGGAATCGTTGACATCTTCTTATGCGACAGGAAAGAATACGCTGGATTCGTTTCGGGATGCATGGGGGGACTTGGAACAAATCTATGGGGAAAAATCGGATATTACGACAGAACTGGCAATCATTGTGACAGGAATGGAAAATAACATTAAAATAGAGGATCTGCTGACGAATTTCGCACAGCGCAGCGGATTGGAGGATATTGCCAGTTTTGCGGATGTTTTTCGTGTTTCCTTGCGGCAGGGGGCGAATATCCAGGATATCATCGCCTCTACCAGGGACGTGATCAATGACAAAATTGAAATCGAGATGGAGATACAAACGATGATTGCGGGAAACAAGAATGAACTGAATATTATGATGATCATGCCTCTGGTGATTCTGGTCAGCCTTGGCGGTTTGGGGGGCAATATGACAGCGGCGTCCAATACGCCGGTAAATGTAGTCATTAAACTCATTGCGCTTGGCATGTTCTATCTGGCTTATTTTCTTGGACGCAAATTTACGGATATTAAAGTATAAGAAAACAAAAAGAGAAAAGGAATGAGGGAAAGATGCAGAGTACGTTTCAGCTCGCCATGCTGGTGCCGACGACGGCGATCGTCTTATTCTGGGTCATATTGGCGGCAAAATATGAAGAAAAATTTGAAGAGGTGACATCATCCATTCCTTCGGAAGATTATTACCTGTGCGAACTCTTTTACATAGGGTTCCAGATCATGGAAATGATTCATTTTAATATGAAGTCGGATTCTTCCAGAAAAAAAATCAAGTTAATGTCGGAAGTATATGGAAAAAAATATGCCGAATATTACTATTATGTGTCCGTAGGAGGGAAAATTACATATGTAATTACAGTATTTCCGCTGATTTCTTTACTGGCGCTTCTGGCCAACAATCCTGTCGCGCTGCTGTTCGGAGTCGTTTTTGCGGCGATTTTCGTATGGTATATGAATGAGAGTTTTAAGGACAAGCTGACGGACAGAAGGGAAAAGATTCTGGCGGAATTCCCGCAGGTTCTGTCAAAAATGACGCTGCTTGTCAATTCAGGAATGCTGTTGCGGGATGCATGGAACTTGATTGCGAACCAGTCCGACACCATATTGTTCCAGGAAATGCAGCTGACAGCGACCCAGTTAAAAAACGGGGTGCCGGAAGCTGCGGCATACCGGGAATTCGCAGAGCGGTGCGGGATCAAGGAAATCCGTAAATTTGCCGCAACAGTCATTCAGGGTCTGGAAAAGGGAGCGGCAGAGTTGACAATGTTTTTAAAAGATATGGCGGACGAGCTATGGCTGGAAAAACGCAATCTGGTGAAGCAGAAAGGGGAAAGAGCCAACGCGAAACTGTTGGTTCCGACTGTCATTATTTTTATTGGTATTTTATTTATGATTATGGCTCCGATCATATCGGGGTTATAAACGGAATTCTGCCTTATATGGCAAAGTTCTGGTTAGATAACTGATTAAGGAAAAGGGAAGAGAGGGAAATGACATGAAAACATTTTTACAAATCAAGAAAATGCAGATGAAGCAAAAACTGGAAAAGAGGCTGGAGGAATTGATGCGCGAAGATGGGGATACCAATTTCGTATCGATCATACTGATTATGGTCATTGTCATCGCGATCGCTATTATTTTCCAGGAACAGCTGACAAATGCGGTTCAGAATGTATTTGGACAGCTGACGGATTTTATCGGCTGATGAATCGATGGGTGAAGGGCATGGTGAAAAAAGAAAAAGGCGCGGTCATGGTGGAGGCAGTCATCGTATTTCCTATCGTATTGCTGACTGTTTTTTCACTGATCTATTTGGGATTGTTTAAACTGCAGGAGATGGCGATGCTTTACCAGGTACAGCGCGTGGCGCACCAGGGCGCCCATGTCCTGGCCAATCCCGGCTACCGTACATTAGGGAATTATACGGGAAAACATATTGATTTTATCTCAAACCCTGCGGATGTGAATGAATATTATAAGGCAAGCCACAAAAACTTGCTTGTTTTATATAGGGAACTGGCGGGGTATGGGGCCTGGACCAGCGAAAGTGAATTAAGGTATTTTATGAACAGGCTGGCAGACAGCACTTTGATCTTGGCGGGAGGAGCTTATGCGGACAATACGGTGACAGTTCATAGGGGGCTGTTTGCCACGCAGATCAAGGCAGAAGTGACGTTCCGCTTTCCGACTCCGGGGGTCATGAGATATTTCGGTTATCCCGATTCCCTGGCATATAAACAGTCGGCGACTGCGGTTGCCCTGGATCCGGCGAATTTTGTGCGCATGGTCGATCTGGCGGGGGACGCGCTGACCATCGTAAGCGAAAAGCTCGGCATCCGGGGCGATTTGCAGAAGATTATGAACGGAATAAGAAAATACGTATTTTAGGTGGAAAAGATGGTAAATTTCTGTACAAAGCACAAAGGAACAATAGCGGTTTTCCTGACATTGATTCTGGTTCCAACCTTTATATTCAGCGGGGTCATGATTGACGGCAGCAGGATTATGGCGAGCAAGAATATGATTTCAGGGGCGGGCGATCTGGCAATGAACGCTGCTTTATCCAATTATAATGAAAAACTAAATGAGACTTATGGATTGCTTGCGATGGCAAATACCGCAGAGGAAGTGGAAAGCATTATGCAGGACTATTTTGAGGCCTCTTTGAATGCCTGCGGTGTTTCGCAGGAGGATTTCAGCAAAGCTCTTGTATATCTGGAGTTGACCCAGGGCGGTTTTTCCGCTTCCGATGTCGTAAATACAGAAATTTACCGTACCGAAGTCCTGAAGCAGGAAATATTGGAATATATGAAGTACCGCGCCCCGGTTACGTTGATCGGCAGAGCGATGGAGGGAAAAACAAAAGAGCTGGAAAACATGTCGGAGGAACGGGAGGCGGCAAAGGCAGAAGTCGAATTTGAAAAGGAATTAAACGATGTCCAGAAGCTGTTTGATGAATTGAAAGAACTGGTGGAGAAGCAGGAGGGGTATGTATATAACATCGGTGACGAACAGTCTTTGAACCGTCTGTTGTCCGACACGGAAAGTAATTATGGGAACATTACCTTGTTGGCAGTGGCTCATTACCGATTGCAGCATTGCAAAGAGAAAGAATCTGGAGAGATGAGGGACCTTATGATAAGGATGGCAGATTTATTTTGCAATACGAGCGATATCACAGCAGATACGGTATCCAACCTGATTAAGATGAAGCGTATTGATAATGCCATGCGCGGACAGAATCCCTCCTCTTTGCTGAGGGATTTGGACAAGGAAAGTGACGAGTATAGGGAAACACAGGAAATCATTTCTGCATATGAAAGCGCCAAAGCTGACATGGAAGCAGGGATATCATTCATAGAAGGGAAATTGGATACTCTTGTATGGGTAGCCCATGATGCCACGAATCGGCAATGGAAATATGCCAGCGAGGGGAAACAGAATTGTATCGATATAAAAGATAAACTGAATGAGATCAGGGCTGAGGTGGAGAAAAGCAGGGGAAAGTATGAAAACTGGAAAGCAGCGGTCAATAATATGTCGCCCGGGGCATCAAAAACAGCTTATCAGGAAAGCCTTAACGAAGTAAGCGGTTTATTTGAAAACGGGGGCATTATCGGTGACTTTGAGAAAAAAATTGATAATAATAAACAATATTTTGAAGAGGTCGAACAGGCTTTAGACCAGATAACGTTTCTGGAATACCGGGTGGATTATGACATTTCCGACAAGGAGAAGTTTATTAAAAAGGCGGATTACGGGCAGATCGTGGAAAGCGGAGAAGTCAGCAACGCGGCGGCTGGATTTATGGGGAACTATCATACTCCTTCCCAAATGGGACTGTCTGTGGAAATCAACAAGGAAGTGGATGAAAGGGATCCCTTTATAGATAAACTGAAAAATGAATACTGCAATAAGACGGAGGCCGATGAATCAAAAGCGCAGCAGCAGACGGACCAATGGAACCAAACGATGCAAGGGAAAAAGCATACGCTTCTGGATATTTTTACAACCCGTGACATTCCGAATGTCAATGTGCGGAGGATGGCGGGCAACGATCTTCCTTCCATATGGCTGACGATCCCGCCGGAAGCGGACTATGGGGGCAGTTCGATCAAAATGGAAGGCGGGCTGGAGGATGAAGAAGCCAGGAAAGCCGCAGCAGAATGCGGAAGCAGCAATCTGGGGGAGGATGCCGCTATTTTGGCAGATATGTCCTCTTTGAATTCCAAAATAGCCGGATATGCCATGAGCGGATTGGAACCTTTGTATTATACGGAATATGTTATGGGCATGTTTTCGTATTATACGGTAAACCGCGACCTGAATGGGAGAGAGATCGCCAATCCTGAGTCCATAAGCAGGGCATCCTTAAAGGAAAATGCCATTTATCGGGCAGAAGTGGAATACATTCTGTGGGGAAGCCCGAATGTGAGAAGCAATATTAATAGGACAAAAGCGATTCTGTTTGCGTCCAACTTTGTATTCAATATGTCCTTTGCGCTCACGAATAAGACATTAAGAAGACAGGCGAAACTCATCACGCTTTTTTTCCCGGTCGGCCCGCTTGCCAAAGCGGCGATTCGGTGCGCCCTTCTGACAATGGTCGCTACGGTGGAAACGGTGGATAATGTGTGTGATCTGCTGGACGGAAAGGCGGTGCCGCTGATCAAGAAGGAAGAAAAATGGCGGACGTGGCTGCTATGGCGGCCAAAGCCTTATAAAAAAGACAATTCAGGATTTACTTATGCGGACTACTTATGGATTATGGTCTGTATCAAGATGTATATTCCGTCCCAGAGAACGAAATTGCTGGGAAGAACGGCGGACTGCATCGAACTGAATATGACAAATAAGAAGACGGATAATAAAAACTCGCTGAAACATATGTATACTATGATCGCCGTGGATGCTTCGGTATTGGTGGATACTTTCTTTTTACAGAAACTGGGGGGCGCTGGATATGACGTTCCCTATAACAGGAATGCTTTTAAGGTAAATTATCATGGGATTCAGGGATATTAAGAATAAGAAAAAGAAGGAAAAAGGCAGTATTACGCTGGAGGCCTCCATCTTCCTGGTGATTTTTATCGTATTTTACATGGCTATGATGGATCTGATCCAGATCGCCAGGGCGCAGGTTGTTCTGCAATATGCCGCCAATGAGGCGGCCAGGGAAATTTCCCAGTACAGCTATGTGCTGACAAAACTGGGGATTGTGGATAAGCGTGTCAGTACGTCCACGCAGGCAGAAGCCTTCCGAAGCGATGTGGCAGGGTTTATGGATGATATTGAAGAAGTCGGCCGGCTCTTTTCATCGGGCGGAAACGGAATAGGGGCATTGCAGCAGGCGGGCAGCCACGCCCAAAGTATTTTTGGGGACCCGGATGCCTTGATGAACAATATTTTCAGCCTGATTAAAACAAAAGGGGCGGATATATTGAGCAATATGGTGATAGAAGCGATTGTGGAAGATATCGTGGAAGCCCAGATCAAGAATATGACAGCCAAGGGCGTGGATGAATATTTGCAGGATCTGGGAATAGAAGGAGGCATGGGCGGACTGGATTTTGGAAGCAGCAGATGGGCGAACGCGGCCAGCGGAGGAATGCCGGAGCTGGAAGTTTCCATTGTATATACGATCGATTTCCACTTGGGATTTTTTGAACTGGAACCGAGGAAGTTTAAGGTGTGTGCGAAGACAGCGTTATGGTGAGAGTATGGTTATGATAGTTGGAACGGGAACGGGAATCTTGTGTTATTTGCTGAATATGTTGTGCCGGTATGACGAGGAGGCAGGAAAAGAAGGAAACAGACTTCCTTATCTTTTGCCTATGGACAGGAAAAGGGGGATAACGCTTGCCGTATGCCTGGCAGGATGTACGGGGATGACGTGGCTTTTTGCCCAATACCAGTACGGGCCTTTGAAATCCATCCGTTATTTGCTGCTGTTAGCCGTATTATATCCGATCGCTTGGAAGGATGCCAGGGAAAAAAGGATTCCTAATCGGTGGCTGGCTTATATTCTGGCATGCAGAATGGTTCTGTTTATAGCGGAGATCCTATGTTTCCCGGATATGTGGCTGGAGAATATTGCATTTACTTTATTCGGAGGTGCGATAAGCGGCGCGGTTTTTTTTGTTGCTTATGTGCTTTCCAGGCATGCAATCGGCATGGGGGATGTCAAATTGTTTGCAGTGATCGGGCTGTGCCTGGGATTTCGGACGACTTATCTGGTAATGATTATGTCTTTGGTTTTCTCTGCCTTGTATGGAGTGGGCATGGTGCTGAGGAAGAAAAAAAGCATGAAGGATGAGATCGCTTTCGGTCCGTTTATTGCGGCCGGCACATTTATTACTTTACTGATAGGAGCATAGGTATGAAAAAGAATCTTTCGATTGTTATGATCGTTTTGCTGGTGCTGGCTTGGTATATTACGTTGTCTACATGGCTGGGCAATGAAAAGAAATATAATGATATGATCGCCGAGGCGCGGAGACTGGAAGAGAAAGGGCTGTATTTGGATGCTGTTTCCCAGTATGAAAAGGCAAAAGAGGTCAAGGGGAATGCGCTGGAGCTGGAAGAATATATTGCCGATGATTATCTGGCAATGGGGGATTATAAAGAATATAGGAAAAAACTGAATGAGATTATTACTGTCTATGGGCCGGTGGAACGGGATGTGACAAAGCTTTATGAGTTTACCAGGGAATACCTTTCCGAAGACAGCGTGATCGAGCTGGTAAGCGGTTTACATGAGCAGTATCCGGACAGCGGGATCGTTACGGAATACTACGACAGCGTAAAAGGAAAATACATAGAACGCACTTGTGTTTATGAAAAGATTTATGATTTCGCGGGAGATTATGCGGTATATGTCCAGAATGGGAAAAAAGGATTGATCGGAACGGACGGGGATATCGTGATTGAGGCGGTTTATGATGAGATCGGTTTTAACGGGAAGGACAAGCAGGAGATCGCGGTAAGGGATGGAAGCCAGTGTTTTTTTATTAACAATAAGGGCTATAAAACTAAAATGCCGGAGGAAACGTATGCATACATCGGAATGGTATCCCAGAGCAGGATGGTTGCCAGCAAAGGTGGAAAATACGGATATCTGGATAAGAATTTTAAAGAAAAAACAGAGTTTGTGTATGATGGGGCTACACCCGTTTATGAAGGGATAGGAGCTGTCCAAAAAGGCTCCAAATGGGCGCTTGTGAATAGAAACGGAGAATTGGTCACGGATTTCATTTATGACGAGGTCTTGCAGAACAGCAAAGGGATATGCAGTGAAAATAAGAGGATTGCGGTCAGGCAGGGAGGCGTTTTCTTTCTGGTTGATACGAAGGGGGAACGGGTTTCCGAACAGAACTACGAAGACATGAAAGCGTTTGAATCGGAAAGCATGTGCGCGGCATGCATCGACGGAAAATGGGGATATATCGATAAAGACGGGAATTTGAAGCTGGCCTGTTCTTATGAGGACGCGAAATCCTTTTCCAACGGATATGCAGCCGTTAAGAAAAACGGAAGCTGGGGGTATATTGATGAAAATAATTATATGACGATCCGGCCTTCTTTTGACGATGCCGGGCTGATGACGGAACAGGGAGTGGCGCCGGTCTGCCATGGGAATGCATGGACCTTGCTGCAGCTGAAAATTATGGAATGATTGCCTGAAAGGCGGAAATGGGGAAAGCGATGGATTTGGATTTTAAACAGCAGAGCGTGGGAGAGACCGTTTATCTTGTTTTTGATATTGATGATGCATGTGATGCAGAGCCATTTGAGATCGATACTTTTGCAATGAACATGATGGCGCATAACAGGATTGCGAATATCGTTCAGGCGCAGATTGTCAGAATCAATGAAAAAAGGCAGCTTCAATTTAATATTACCGGGCTGGCAAAGTTGAACGGAAGGATATCGATGCCCAGGCCGAAAAGGGAAGTGCTTGGGATCTTAAACAGTATATTGAATGCATTTGAGGAGGTGGATGCTTATATGCTGGATATGAACCATCTCTTTCTGGACTGGGAATATATCTATATGGACGGTCAGGAGAACTGCATGCTGATGTATCTTCCATTTGACCATGGCTTTCATAAAGACAAGATTGAATTTTTGCAGGAGATTGTGGGCAGGATACAGCCGGATTTCCAGGAAAAAGATCCTTATCTGTTCGATATCATGAATGCATTCAGCAGGGAGGCAATCCAAAAGCTGTCGGATTTCAGGGAAATCATTAAGAAAAGCGCCAACGCCGGAAAGGATGTGGAAAGGGAGGAACAGAAAGAAGAAATACTCCAGCAGGAACCGATTTGTGCTGTTCCCCTGCCCTTGAAGAAAGAAGAGGAGGCGGTTTCCGAGGCGGTTCTAGCAGGGATTCCAAGGGGGGAAGATAAAGCGGTGAAAAAGAGTTCGGACAGCCCAAGAATTCCATTGATCAATATCCCAGGAAAAGGGCCAAAAGAAGCCAAGGAAAAGGAAGTAAAGGAAAAAGAAGCTTTCAAAGTTTCCCTGCCGGGAAAAAAGAAACCGGAGAAAAAAGCGGAGAAAATGAAACCGGAAAAAAAGAAAAAGGAAAAGGCAGGGATCTTCAAAAAGAGCAGCGGGAAACAAAATGTTCTGTCTATACCGAAAAAAAGGAAAGCCGGGGAAAGCGCGGTTCAGGATGAAGGCTGGAGAACCGTTTCCAGACAGGAAGATACGTCTGGAGTTGGAAGAAACAGACAAAGCGACATGTATGAAGAGTATGAAATGACGGAGATTATAAAAGAACCTCCCATTGCGCAAAACGATGGCAGAGAAACTATCATTCTGGAGCAGACGGACTGGCCGGGAAGCATGTCAGCCGGGCTGACCAGAAAAAGGGACGGAACTTTTTATCGGATGGACGGGAACCGAACGGCCATCGGTTCCAGCCAGACGGCGGATATTTGTGTTTACGGCAATGGGGCGATCAGCAGGATCCATGCGGTGATTACTTTTGAAAACGGTAATTATTATATAGAGGATAACAAGTCGAAAAACGGAAGCTTTATCGGTGAGAGCAGACTGCCGCCTGGAACAAAGCGCCAGCTGTCTGACGGAATGGTCATCAGGCTGGCAAACGAAGATTTTGAATTTTCCAAAGATTAATTTTGGTAAAGATCCGTATAGGGGATTTTTATAGAGAAGACAAAGGAGGAGGAAAAATGCAGCACATATTGAAATCGAAGCTATTTATTGCTATGGCCTCTCTGCTGACGGTTATTGCGGCCACAGCTGTTATTTCCATCAATGTCAGCCATTCTGTGGATGATTTGCAGGTGAAGCTGGATTTAGGCAATAAATATGTTTCCGAACTGGATTATGAGAATGCAATTATTGCATACGAAGAAGCTTTGGAGATCGATCCCTATTGCCTGGATGCCTATTTGGGGCTGTCCGATGCATATCTGGCATTGGGGCAGGAAGACATGGCGATTGAAATCATGGAACAGGCGAAAGAATTGCTGCCGGAGAATGTGGATATTTATGTGAGCCTGGCGCAATTATATGCATCGCAGGGCCAGACCAGCCTTGCTGTATCGATATTGGAAGAAGGGATTGAGACTACGGGGTCCGACCGTTTAAAGGATATGTTAGGGGAATACTGGCCGGAAGATGCAAAGACGGAATTGGCGGCCGGGAGAGGAACATCTGCGGAAACATCGGAAATTCCTCCTAAGGAAGAGGACTCTTTGGAAGACGATACGGTTTCTATAGGGATCAGACAGGAGACAAAACCGATTATCGTTGTTTCCAGAGAGGATGAAGAAGTGGTTGAAATTCCGCTGGTTGTTCCATTGCCGGATTATAATGCCGGGAATGAAACGGAGAGCGGAGGAAGAGACCATACAAGCGGCATAGGAGAAGGCAGCTATATCCCTGGCAGCGATGATGGGGATGAAGGGAATCTTCCTGGTGATGACGGCGGCAATGAGGAGGAACTTCCCGGCGACGGGGAAGACAGCAGCCTTCCGGATGATGGAGGAGATGGGGAAGGGGAGAACCCTGGCGGCGGAGAAGACAGCAATCTTTCGGATGATGGAGGAAACGGGGAAGGGGAGAACCCCGGTGACGGAGAAGACAGCAATCTTCCGGATGATGGAGGAAACGGGGAAGGGGAGAACCCCGGCGGCGGGGAAGACAGCAATCTTCCCGGAGATGGAGATGATGAAGGGAATCTTCCTGGAGGAGGGGATGACGGCAACCTACCCGGGGGAGGAGACGGCGGAGATGATCCAGACATCGTTGTTCCTGTGCTGCCAAGCACGGGGATTGCCGGGAGCGTATATGGTATTAACGGGCAGGGGCTGGAAGGCGTGACAGTGACGGTATATTCCGGCCAGGACGAAGTGCTGGTGTCGGCAGGTACGGATATTACTGGTAATTATTTGCAGGAACTCCTGGAAGGGGATTATCGGATCGTTTTATCCAAAGACGGGTATGCGGATCTGAGTACGTCTGTTTCGGTATTGGCTGATGCTTTGACAAGCAATGCTTATATTATGCTGACGGAAGAAGAGAGCAGACAGTCGGCATCCTTAAAAGGCGTTGTAATCAGCGCGTTGGATTCTGCTGCAGTCGAAGGGGCGACAGTTGCCCTGCTGAACGGCTTTGACCATCCATCCTATCAGGATCCCGATGCCATTGCAGGGAGCAGTCACACAACGACGGGGGCAAGCGGTGAGTTTTCGATTGAAAACGGAGTGACTGCCGGGTATTATACGGTAGTTGCTTCCAAAGATAATTATTCCACTTACCACCATAATGAAACGATAAAGCCGGGAGAAAACGAATTGCAGATCAGCATGCCCCCTCTTATTCGGAACCAGGGCGTGTATCGCATCGTCCTTGAGTGGGGGAGCAGTCCCAGAGATCTGGATTCCCATATCACTTCCAACGGAAACGATAACTACCATGTTTATTATGCAAACAGAAATTCCGAAGATGGAAAGGCTGTTTTAGACAGGGATGTCACGAGCAGCTATGGACCGGAAACGATTACACTGGAAATCGGGGAAGGAAATTCTTATATTTACTCCGTCTATAATTATACCAACGGCAGCGCATCGCAGGGAAGTCCCGAGGCATGGAATCTGGCAAATTCCGGGGCAAAGGTGACAGTATATGGGGACGAGGGAATGATTTTTAATGGAAATGTCCCTACACAGGAACAGGGAGTTACCTGGGAAGTATTTCGGATCGAAAACGGACGGTTGACGGTGACAAATAGGGTATGCTTTGACCATCCGAGCAATTTGCCACAGACAACGGCTGCAGATGAAGGATCAGGCAGATTGGCGGCGCAAGCTTTTTTGGAAGAGGAGAAAGAAACAGGCGTACAGGCAGCAGGAAACCCGGCGGCGGCAGCAAATGCAGGAGCGGGAGGAGCGGATGCAGAAGAAAGCGGAGAAGAGGCAGCAGAACCAGAAGAAGCGGACAATGAAAAAATAGAAGGATCAGGGGTGTCAGGAGAAATACCAGAAGAAGAGGAATCTGGAAATATAGAAGAAAATGCAGATTCGGCGACTGAAGACAAGGAAGAAAAAGAAGAAGCGGAAGAGACGGCGGAGCCAGAAAACCAGGAAGATATTGGCACCGCTGCGGATGAGCAGGAAGCCTTAAAACCAGAAGAGGAAACAGGGATAGAAGAGCCTGCGGGATCGGAGGAACCGGGTGCTTTTGATGAAGCGGAAGCATCGGAAGAGACAGAAATGCTTGAAGAGACAGAACCGGCGGAAGAGATAAAAGCATCGGAAGGGACAGAGGCATTTGCAGAAGAAGCCGCATCTTCGGAAGAAAGTAAGTAACGGCAGAAAGATGAGCAAGGAATATGGGAGATTTTACTGCAAATATTCAGAAACAATTAAAGGATACTTATGATATTGAGGGGCAGATTGGAGAGGGCGGAGGAGGTTCCATTTACAAAGCTTACCATAAACGCCTCCAAAAAGAGGTTGTCATTAAGAAAATGCATATGAGATCCCGGAATATACATAAAAACCGACAGGAAGCGGATATTTTGAAAAATCTCCGCCACTCCTATTTGCCTCAAGTGCTGGATTTTATAGAAACGGGGGACGAGGTCTACACGGTAATCGATTTTATTCCGGGGGAATCCTTCCAGCAGTTATTGGACAGGCATGTAACATTCTCCCAGGATAAAATTATCAAGTATGCAAGGCAGTTATGTGAGGCGCTGATTTATCTGCACGGACAGAAAATACCTATTTTGCACGGGGACATTAAGCCGGCCAATATCATGCTGACTCCGGCAGACGATGTTTGCCTGATTGATTTTAATATCTCCGGCTTTTTTGAACAAAACGAAATTATGGCCATCGGCTACAGCAAAGGATACGCAGCGCCGGAGCAAAAGGCTCTGGTGCTGGAGATCCAACAAAGAATGCAGCAGAACGGGTGGAACAGCAACGCGTTTGTGGAAAGCAGCTCCAGCAGGACAGAGACTCTTATGCAGGATGAGGAAACAGATCTTCTGGATGCTTCCATGGAAGAAAGCATTTTTGTGGATAACCCGGAACAGCGAATCGATGCCCGCTCCGACATATACAGCCTGGGCGCGACCCTATATCACCTCTTGTCAGGCAGGAAGCCGGAAGGAGAAGGACGCGACCTGTCTTATGAAGAATTGAGCGAGTTGTCTTCGGATGCCTTTGCCTATATTTTGACGACGGCGATGCAGTATCGGAAAGAAGACCGTTTCCAGTCAGTAGAAAAAATGCGGGAAGCTTTGGATCAGATCGCGAAACTGGATGGCAGATATAAAAGGCTGCTTTTCCAGCAAAGGATGGAGATCTTGTTTTCCTTTGCTGTTTTCCTTATGGGAATGGTTATGGTTTTTGTCGGGCTAAGGGCAGAACGGACGGAAAAAGAAATGGCATACGAATCGCATATTTCAGAAATGGAAACTGCTATTGCAGAGTTTGACAGAGATCTGTTTGAAGAAAATTACGAAGCGTGTATTGACCTGGCTCCATCCGATCCAAGGGCTTATTATAAAAATGCCGTCTGGCTGTACAGAAACATGGATTATGCCGGGTGCGCGGAATATATCCATGGTTTATTGGAAGAGTATTCATGGGAAGACAGGGTGGCGGCGGCAAATTTATATCTGCTGTTAGGGAATTGTTATTACGAAGAAGGGGATTGCCTGAACGCAGTGAAAGTATTGGAAACGGCATTGCAGTATGACGGGCTGAACAGCGCGATATATAGGGATTTGTCCATCGCATATGCCGGATTGGGAAAAATCAGCGACGCGCAGGAGGTTTTAGATGAAGCCGTTCGCAATGGCTTGGAAGAAGACCAGATTTATCTCGTGCAGGGAGAAATAGCAAAAAGCCGGAAAGACATGGATACTGCCAGAGAGAAGTTTAAAAAGTGCCTGGCAATGGCAGGGGATGATGCGGTCCGCATAAGGGCATATGTTTTTTACAGCGGCTTGGATATGGAGGATACGGGGGCGCTGCTGGACAGCGTGGAAATGCTGGAGAACGGGATTTTGGAGCTGCCGCTGGGGAGTACCGGTATACTATATGAGCGTCTCGCCCAAATCTACATTAATCTGGAGACACGTACGGGGGATTTGCAATATAGCAAAAAAGCAATACAAATTTTCCATGATATTATAGAAAACGGGATGGCATCTTATCAAACTTACATTAATCTTGTGATTCTGTATGAGCAGACAGGAGAGTTTGCGAAAGCCAGGGAAACAGTGGACAAAGCCATCGATTTATATGGGGATAATTATGTTTCCTATAAACGCAGAGCTTTTCTGGAAGCGGACGAACAGGCCAATAAAATGATTTCAGAAAGAAATTACCAGGGATTTAAACAAGATTATAAAAAGGCGTTTGAATTATATCGGACGGAAGGGACAGAAGATCCGGAGATGCCTTTGCTGGAAAAAGTATATGAGGAACTGGAGAAAGCGGACTGGCTGTAAATGACTGGACGAGGCAGGGAAAGGCAAGGGAAAACATGGGTAAAATATTGATTGCAATAGGCATTTTTTTATGTCTGGCGGGAATCGCTTCCTTAGCGGTGTCAGTATTCTTCTTTGGAAAACAGAGGGAAAGATTGATCGATCAGATAAATAACGAATACAAGGAGGCGTAAAAATGGGGAAGACAAGGACTCGGATAAAATGGCTGATAGCGATGGCTGCCATGCTTTTGGCTTTTGGAGGCGGAGGGCAGGTATATGCGGCAGAGAGCAGACTGATGCAGGTATCTGTGGACGGCCGGAAAATGATTTCCTATATAAAGTGCGGGGAAGCAGTTGAATCGGCTGATGCACAGATTGCCCAGTATCCATGTGAAAATGTGGAAATCACAACAGCTGGGAAGGTATCCATTCATACGGTGATCTTGTTGGATAATTCCTTGTCGATCTCCGGGGACAATCGGATAAAGATAAAGGATATCTTAAAGCGTTATATGCAGGGAATGCCGGAAAATGAGGCCGTCAGTTTCGCGGTGTTCGGCGAAGACATCCAGTTCCTTGCGGAAAAGCAAAATACAGCGGATGTGATATTGCCCTTGATTGATGAGGTAGAATTCCATGACCAGGATACCTATTTGACCGATTATCTGTTCCAGGCGGTGGAAATGGTAAAGAGCGATACGGAATATACCAGGTTTATTGTCATTTCCGATGGCGTGGATAATAATGCGACCGGCATTACGAAAGATGAGTTAAACAGCAAATTGAGGGAAAATCCAAGGCCTGTCTATACGGTCGGACATAGGTATAAAGAAAATTCCGGGGAATTAAAAAATATGTTTGCCCTGTCGCGCATAACGGGAGGGGAGGAGTTCTTAATCGAGGATTTTGAAGATATACAGCTGCTGGTGGATCATCTCCATGATTTTTCCAATATATATTCCATCAAAATGCATATCCCTGAAACGGTTATGGACGGCGGTAACCGACATTTTTTGCTGAATATCCATACCAAGCAGGGGGATAAGGAAGTAACTGGGGAGGTATCTATGCCGTTTGCGCTGGTGGAAGAAGAGCCGGAGCCAGAACCATTGCCGGAACCCGAGCCAGAACCAATACCAGAGCCGGAGCCAATACCGGAGCCGGAGCCAGAGCCGATACCGGAGCCGGAGCCAGAACCAAAGCCGGAACCGGAGCCTGCGGGCATCGGCATGGAAAAAATAGCCGGACTTGTACTATTGGCAGCGGCGGTTACAGCCTTTCTTTTTTATAAGAAAAAAAGCGGACGAGACAATGGAAATGGAGCAAAGAAAAGCAAATCCGCAGCGCCGGAGGCTGTTTCGGAAGATACACAGGAGAAGGAAGAGACGGTGTTTTTGGGCGGGAGATATTTACTTGTTTTACGGGACAGGACAAATCCTGGAAAGATTTTCCGTTATCCATTGGATGGACACGTAATAGTCGGGAGAAATATTGATATAGTTCAGATAGCAGTAGATTATAATCGAACGGTTTCCGGCCAGCATTGTGAATTTTATATGAGAAATAACCGTTGCTTTATCCGTGACATGAATTCGATCAACCATACCTATCTGGAAGGCAGGATTGTAAATGGAGAAAATGAGATTCTGTCAGGAAGCATAGTGAAGCTTGGGGAGGTGGAATTCAGTGTTGAGATCATGCCGATATAGTTTGAATCGGAGCAGGAAATGAAAGAAAAAAAGAATTTACAGTTTATTTCGGAAATGTATTCGGATGCAGGGGCATGGCGGCGGATGAATCAGGATGCGTGCTGCGTCAGAATCATGAAAATCGGCGGGCATTCGATTGTATTGGCGGCAGTATGCGACGGGGCGGGCGGCTTGCAGGAGGGCGATTATGCCAGCAAAAGCACCATTCAGTTTTTCAACCATTGGTTTGATTATACGGCCGGCAAAAATATCCAGGGGAAAGGCCAGAATGAACTGATGCAATATTTTAAGAAAGAAATAGAACAATGCATCCAGAAGCAGAACCGCCTGATCTATGAATATGCACAGGATAAAGGAATACGGACAGGAACGACGCTGACCCTGCTTCTGATTGCTGACGGAAAGTATATGACAGCACAGGTCGGGGACAGCAGGGCATACCGTATCAGCCGGGAGCTGCAGCAGCTGACAGAGGACCAGAGCGTAGTTGCCCGGGAGATAAAAGCAGGCAGGCTGTCGGAAAAAGAAGCGAAACATGACAGACGGAGGAATGTCATCCTGCAATGCATGGGAGCTTCGGAAAATCTACAGACCGTATATGAGAGCGGAAACGTCGGCAGAGAAGATATCTTTTTCCTCTGTTCCGATGGTTTTGTCCATGAGCTGGAAGAGGCTGAAATAAAGGAATTATTCAGGCCGACATCGTTGGCAGACCGGGCATCCATAAAGAAGCGCCTTATGGATGCCGTTTCCCTGGTCAGGAAACGGGGAGAAAAGGACAATATAACGATTGTTTTGGTGAAAGCTTATGAGAATTGCGGGTAAACGAAGGGGGACGGATCATGAACAGAAAAATAAAAAGATGGATGATAGGAGGGATATTGGCTGTCCTTGCCCTGGGAGGCATTCATTTGTACTCATACGGAAAGGTATCGGGCGACGAACAGGCCGAACAGCTGGATCTGGGATATAAATATTTATCGGATATGGACTACGAACGGGCAGAGGCGACCTTCCGGGGTATCATCAGCGTAGATGAGGCCAACTACGAAGCTTATCTTGGCTTGTCGGAAGTGTATGCTGCCATGGATGAGCCGGATATGGCGGAGGAAGTGCTGGAAGAAGCGGTGGACAAGTGCGGCTATGGGACAATACAGATAAAAGTCATCGAGGCAGAAGTCGGTTTGAGGCAGTTTCGCAGCGCGGCAAGTGATAGCGGCGAATTCGAGTCGGTTTCCGGTTTGACCGATTTCTGTGTGCAGGGGCTGGATATTTTTTTAGGGTGGATCGAGAAAGCATCTACCGTGATTGACGGAATTACATCGGTCTGGAGGGAAGTTTCCAAGTTCCTGCAATAACCCTTTTTATAAAAAAGCAGGGTTTTCGGTACAAAGGATACCCGGAAAAAGACGATATATGCCATAATGTGACAAAAGAGCTTCTTTTTTTGCTATACTGTCGGAAGTTGATAGATACTTTTGTAAAAAGCGATAAAAGGAGTGGATACTGCATATGGAAAGGTGGAAAAGAAAATGGAGATCTTCCCGTACAGATTTGATCAAAAGGCGTCTGGGGGGTATCGTACTTATGGCTGCTACAATACCTGTGGTGAAAATGCTGGAGGGAGATGCGACGATAGCTTTGCTTACCATACCGTTAGGACTGTATATGGTTTTCGGAAAGTCGATGGATGAGTTTTATTAGGATTAAGGCATACTCCAAAACTTCTTATATATTTTTCTGTTGAATCAGGTCTGGCTGCTGTATATGGCAGCCGGGCCTGATTTTTGCTATCATAAACTGGCTTGTCACAGGAATCAATTTTTGCGGCCAGCATAGTGTGCATGGCGTGCTAGGGAAAAGAAAACGGCAGCAGCCGGACTCGTTCCCCAGCTGCTGCCGTTTTCTTTTCCCTGGCATACCATACGCACCATGCCTGCCGCAAAAATTGATTCCCGTGCTGGTTTGCGAAGCATACTTGCATCCTCAGGTAAAATAATTTATACTGTAGCAGGAAGTAGATGGAAAAAGGCAGTATATGCGCGAAAGATGGCGCGGAAATGAGGGAAAGATGAAGATCAGACGGGTGGAAGAGAAGGATATTGACAGGATGCATGAACTTCTGGTACAAGTATGTCTGGTACACCATAAGGGGCGGCCGGATTTGTTTCAGGGGGATCATAATAGGAAGTATACGGATGAGCAGTTGAAAGAGATTCTGCATGATGAAAAACGGCCGGTTTTTGTTGCGGCGGATGAAGCGGACAGGGTGCTTGGATATGCATTCTGTATTTTCCAGCAGTATATCAATGATAACATTATGACAGATATCAAAACCTTATATATTGATGACCTGTGCGTGGATGAGGAATGCAGGGGGCAGCATATCGGGAAGGAATTGTATGGACGGATTCTGGAATTCGCGAAAGAACAGGGCTGCTATAATGTGACGCTGAATGTTTGGAGCTGTAATGAAGCGGCGATGAAGTTTTATGAAAAATGCGGGCTGAAGCCGCAGAAAGTCGGGATGGAAACAATTTTATAGGACAGGAACCGAAAGATGACGAAAGAAAAAACAAAGATGATTTTGGACAGGCTGGACGAGGAATATGGGACGACAAAGGAAGGGTTTCTCCATCAGGCGGACTGGCAGCTTCTGACAGCGATTATGCTGAGCGCGCAAAGCACGGATAAGCAGGTGGACGAGGTTCTTCCCAGCCTGTGGGAGCGTTTTCCCGATATAGAGGCGGTGATGCAGGCATCGGTGGAAGAGGTGGAGAATGCCATAAAAAGTATCGGCTTGTATAAAGTAAAGGCGAGGAACATAAAAAAATGCTGTGAAAAGCTATGGAAGGAATATGATAAAAAAGTCCCGAAAAAGATAGAGGAACTGGTGGGTCTGCCCGGCGTGGGAAGAAAAACGGCGACGTTGTTTCTTGCCGATGCTTATGGAGTCTCGGGCGTGACGGTGGATACCCATGTATTCCGTATTTCCAGAAGAATCGGATGGGCGGAAGGGAAAAATCCGGCACAGGTGGAGAAGGAGCTGATGAAGGCGCTGCCGGAGGAACATTGGAACCGAATTAATTTCCAACTGATTTATCATGGGAGAAGCGTATGTACGGCGAGAAAAACCCATTGCGAAAGCTGTGCGCTGGAACAATGGTGTGAGAAGAGGGTTTGATGGATAGTAAGGATAGGAGCAGGGCGAAAAAGGTCCTGAAACAATATTTTGGATACGATTCCTTCCGCGAGGGGCAGGAAGAACTGGTGGGAAGCATATTGAATGGGAGTGACACATTCGGCATTATGCCGACAGGAGCGGGAAAGTCCATATGCTTCCAAGTTCCTGCCCTCCTCATGGAGGGAATTACTCTTGTGGCTTCCCCGCTGATCTCTTTGATGAAAGATCAGGTGGAAGGATTGAACCAGGCGGGGGTACACGCGGCCTATCTGAACAGTTCCCTGACTGCCGGACAATATCGGAAAGCGCTGGAGTTCGCGAAGCAAGGGAGATATAAACTGATTTATGTAGCGCCGGAACGGCTGGATACCGATTTGTTTTTAGAATTTGCTTTGCATGCGGATATCGCGATGCTGGTAGTTGATGAAGCACATTGTGTTTCCCAGTGGGGGCAGGATTTCCGCCCCAGCTATTTGAAAATCGTGGATTTCATCAAAAGACTGCCAAAGCGGCCGGTGGTCAGCGCGTTTACGGCTACGGCCACGCAGGAAGTCAGGGACGATATTATCGATCTTTTGCTGTTACAAGAACCCAAGGTGGTGGTGACGGGGTTTGACCGTCCGAACCTATATTTTGCCGTGCAGTCGCCAAAGGATAAATATGCATCTATGAAGAATTTCCTGGAACTGCATCCGGGACAGAGCGGAATTATTTACTGCCTGACGAGGAAATATGTGGAAGAAATTTATGAACGGTTAAAAGGGGATGGATTCTCCGTCGCCAAATACCATGCGGGGATGGGCGACGGGGAACGGAAGACCAGCCAGGAGGATTTTATATACAGCCGGGTGGAAATCATGGTGGCCACCAATGCTTTCGGCATGGGGATCGATAAATCCGACGTGCGTTTCGTCGTGCATTATAATATGCCGAAAAATATGGAAAGCTATTACCAGGAAGCCGGGAGGGCCGGAAGGGACGGCGAGGCGGCAGAATGCATCCTGCTTTATGCCGGCCAGGATGTGATCACCAACCAGTTTTTTATCGATCATAATAAAGACAACCAGGAACTGGATGAAATCACAAGGAGAATTGTGGAAGAAAGGGACAGGGACAGGCTCAGGAAGATGACATTTTATTGTTTTACCAATGAATGCCTGAGAGATTATATGCTGCGGTATTTTGGAGAGTACGGGAACGGTTATTGCGGGAATTGTGCAAACTGCCTGAGCCAGTTTGAAACGGTGGATGTGACGGAGATTGCGGAAAGACTTCTGGGCTGTGTGCAAAGCAGCGGACAGAGGTATGGGACGACGGTGATCATAGATACGGTACACGGGGCGAATACGGCTAAAATCCGCAACTACCGGATGGACAAAAATCCCCATTATGGAGAACTGGCGAAGATACCGGTCCATAAACTGCGGAAGGTGATCAACCATCTGCAGCTCTATGGCTATTTGCATGTAACAAACGATGAATATGCGGTGGTAAAACTGACGGAAAAATCATCATCCGTGCTTTTCGGAGAGGAAAGGATCGAGATGAAGATGGCGAAGGAGCAGGAACATCCGGCGAAGGTAAAAACAAAGAAAAAACAGAAAGGGGCGGCTTTCGGGGATTATGAGTTTAACAGGCAGGAAGAAGAGCTGTTCGAGAAGCTGCGGGGGCTGCGCACGGAAATCGCGAGGGAAGAAAAGGTGCCTCCTTACATTGTTTTTTCGGATCGGACACTAGTGCATATGTGTATCGTGAAACCGAAAACAAAAGGAGAAATGCTTTCAGTAACGGGAGTCGGGGAATTTAAATACGAGAAATACGGAGAAAGGTTCCTGGCCTGCATCATGGGGAGATAAAAATATATTTCTTATGGGCAGCCTTAACAAAGTTAGGGTAAAGGCTGCGCAAAAACGGGGGAAGATGGACATAATACATAAAACAGGACAAGAAAGGGTCTGTGACAGAAAAAGGAAAAGAGGATATACAATGGAAATCAAATGGAAAGAACTTGGGATAGAGGATGAAGGGATTATACAACATTATTATGATATGGAGCCGGTAAGGAATTGTGAGTTTACGTATGCCAATAATTTTTTGTGGGCTCCTTTTTATGATATACAATATGCGGTAGTGGAAGATATGCTTGTCTTTCTTTCGGGAGAGGCCGGACTTTCCGTTAGTTTTCCCTTGGGGAAAGGGGATTTGGGGAAGACGGTGGATGTTTTGACAGAATTTTTTAAAGAGAAAGAGATGCCCTTTCAAATGCATCTGGTATCGCCGGCGCAGTTCGAAAGGCTGGAAAAGCTTTACCCGGGCAGGTTTCGGATCGTCTATGACAGAGATTCGGCAGATTATGTTTATGAGACGGAAAGACTGATTTCCCTGGCTGGAAAGAAACTGCACGGGAAGAGGAACCACATCAATCGTTTTAAGGAAAACTATCCGGACTGGATTTATGAGGAAATTTCGGATGAAAATGTGGAAGAGTGTATTGCTATGGCAAAGGCCTGGCGCCGGCAGAACGGCTGTATGGAAAAAGGAGAAAAGCATAATGAGTTCTGCGTAACGCTTAACGCCCTGCAATATAGGGAAAGGCTCGGGCTTCGCGGAGGACTGGTCCGGGCGGGGGGCAGAGTGGTTGCCTTTTCCCTCGGGGAACCGTGCGGGGAAGATATGTTCGTCGTGCATATTGAAAAGGCGTTTGCAGACGTGCAGGGGGCGTATCCGATGATCAACCAGCAGTTTGCGGAACACGAGGCTTCCTGCTACAAGTATATCAACCGGGAGGAGGATACGGGGGAAGAGGGGCTTAGAAAAGCGAAGCTGTCTTATGATCCTGTGTTTCTGATGGAAAAAGGACTGGTAACGGAGGGATAAGGGATGGAACAGGTAAAAAGGATGCTGGAATTTATAGAAAAAAGCCCGAGCAGCTACCATGCGGTAGAAAATGTGCAAAAGGCGCTGGAAGGGGCTGGCTATGTCCCGCTTCTGGAAAACAGCAAATGGGCGCTTTCCCCGGGAGGAAAATATTATGTTGCCAGGAATGGCTCGTCCCTGATCGCCTTTTCGATTCCGGAAATGGAACCGGCGGGGTTTCATATGATTGCTTCCCATAGCGATTCTCCCTGTTTTAAAATAAAGGAAGAGCCGGAAATGAAAGTGGAAGACCGGTATGTGAAGTTAAATGTAGAAAAATACGGTGGGATGATTCTTTCTACGTGGCTGGACCGGCCTCTTTCGGTCGCCGGACGGGTAGTGGCGGCAGATGGACAGGGAAATACCGTCATAAAAAATGTTGACGTGGATCAGGATTTATTTGTGATTCCTAATGTTGCAATCCATATGAACCGGGATATGAACAAGGGCGTGGAATATAATGTCCAGACGGATATGCTTCCTTTGTATGGGGAAGCGGGGCAGGACGGGGCTTTCCAGGAGATGATAGCCAAAGCGGCAGGAATGGAAAGCGGGGATATTCTTGGCAGCGACCTGTTTTTATATAACCGGGAAAAGGGAAGAGTATTCGGGGCAAAGGGTGAATTCTTGTGCGCTCCCAGGCTGGATGACTTGGAATGCGTTTATGCATCCTTGCAGGCGATGCTCTGTGCCGTGCCGGAAAGATACATCAACCTGATGATTGTATTCGATAACGAAGAGGTAGGAAGCACGACGAGGCAGGGGGCAGCTTCTACTTTTTTGCAGGATACGTTAAAAAGAATATGCTTGGCCATGGGGGGCGGGGAAAATGATTATCACCGGCTGCTGGCAGACAGCTTTATGATTTCTGCGGACAACGCCCATGCGGTACACCCAAACCACCCGGAAAAAGCCGATCCTACCAACCGCCCTTACTTAAACGGGGGAATCGTCATCAAATACCACGGAAGCCAGAAATATACGACGGATGCGGTTTCTGCGGCGGTGATGAAAGAGATCTGTAAAAGAGCAGAGGTTCCCTGGCAGACGTATGCGAACCGTTCGGATATTGCAGGAGGATCTACACTGGGCAATTTGTCGGCGGCGCAGGTTCCGGTCCGCACAGCGGACATCGGACTGCCCCAGCTGGCGATGCATTCGGCTTATGAGACGGCGGGGGCCAGGGACGTGGAATATATGATCCGCGCGATGGAGTGTTTTTATAAGGCATAAGATGCATATAATAAAAAAACAGATGCATATAAGGTTATCTTATGAATTCACAAAAACTGGAAAATTTATTGAATCTCGCGCTGGATTCTTCGATGGAAGAAAGAGGGAAGTCGCTGGGGCTGGATACGGCTTATGATGCGGCGGATGATCGGTGGGAGCTGATCGTAAAATATAATGGAAATTTAAAGAGATTGGACGGCTCTGTGATCGGTATTGAGGAATTGATTGCAGGATATGCGATTGTCACGATACCCCAGAATCTGATCGAGTCCTTTGTGGAGCTGGAAGAGGTGGAATATGTGGAGATGCCGAAAAGGCTCTATTTTTCCTTGCAGCGGGGAAAAGAGGCATCCTGTATTCTGCCTGTGACGGCAAGGGAACCGTATTTGAGCGGGATGGGGACGCTGGTGATCATTATTGACTCCGGCATAGATTATTCCCGCATGGATTTCAGGAACAGAGATGGAAGCACAAGGATCAAATATTTATGGGATCAGAGCCTGACACCGGAAGAAGGCAGCAGGATGCGGCCGCCGGAGGGCTACCGGATCGGCGTGGAATTCAACCAGGAACAGATCAATGAGGCGCTGGAAGCAGAAGGAGAGGAAAGGGATCGGAAAGTGCCAAGCCGGGACGTGACAGGCCATGGAACTGCAATGGCTGAGATTGCGGCTGGAAACGGAATGTCGGCGGAAGGAAGATATGCGGGGGTGGCTCCTCAGGCGGATTTGATCGTTGTTAAATTAGGAAGCCCAAGGCAGGAATCTTTCCCCCGGACGACGGAATTGATGAGAGCCTTGGATTACGCAGTAAAAAAATCGGTGGAGCTGGCGAAACCGGCAGCGATTAATCTGAGCTTCGGAAATACTTATGGCTCTCATGACGGGACATCTTTGCTGGAACGCTTTATCGATAATATTGCGGAGATCGGGCAAAACGTGATCTGCGTGGGAAGCGGCAATGAAGGGGCGGCAGGGGGGCATACGGCAGGGGCGGCCAAAGATGCCGTGAGAGTGGAACTGGCGGTAGCGCCCTATGAACGCTCCGTCAATGTACAGCTCTGGAAAGAATATGCGGACGTATTCCGTATTACCTTAATATCCCCCGGCGGGGAACGGCAGATCGTGGAAACGGAACAGGGAGGGACAGTACGGCTGTCGATGGAACAGACACAGCTTCTTATCTATATTGGCGAACCGGCGCCATATTCTATTAATCAGGAAATCTATTTCGATTTTATCCCAAAACAAAATTATATCGATTCGGGAGTTTGGACATTCCTGCTGGAACCTTTGGAAGTCGTGACCGGGAATTATTATTTCTATTTGCCAAGCAGCGTGGTGTTGAACAATGGCACACGCTTTTTTACCCCTACTCCTGAGGTGACGTTTACCATTCCTTCTACAGCAAGAAAAGTAATTACAGTAGGGGCTTATCATGCATTATATGATTCCTATGCGGATTTTTCAGGCCGGGGTTATCTGTTGGAAAACCGGATGGAAGGGCTGGTCGCTAACGAAAGCGTAAAGCCGGATCTGGCAGCGCCGGGGGTCGGCATTGTGATCAGCAACGGTTATGGGGGGACGCAGGAAGTAACAGGGACTTCCTTCGCGGTGCCTTTTGTGACAGGGGCGGCTGCACTGATGATGGAGTGGGGGATCGTGAAGGGAAATGATCCGTATTTATATGGGGAGAAGGTGAAAGCGTATTTGAGAAGAGGAGCCAGGCCGATCCGGGGAGAGACGGAGTATCCGAATGCCAGGGTTGGGGCGTATGGTAATATAGTGTCAAGTTAGCAAGGAGCCAATAAAATCAAGGGTTTCCGCTGATTTAGTCCTATGAAAAATTTGCTTTGAAAAAATTTTCGACATGTCGAAAATAAGCAAAATTGGATTAAGACGGGCCTGTTTTTAACCAGAAAACCGAAAATCAAGCAACTTGACACTAATATATCACCAAGCCGTTTGGTGTTGTAAAACGTGTCCCTAAAAAGGGGTGATAACTTAATATTTGAAGTTTAGGTAGGACTAAATCAGCTTTTGTATGTCGGACAAGCGCCGTATCTGCATAGCTGGTTTAGTCCTATTTATTTTAACAGAGATAAACGCCTATGAGAAGGAGAAAATTTATGGCAGATTTAAACATGTTATTGAAGGAAGCCCAAAAACTGAATTTGAGCATCAGGGGCATATTAAGACTTTCCACTTATGAAGAGTATGATGATCTGAGTGGACTACATATCAACTATGAGGACGGACAGCAGCTTTTCCTCCAGTCAGAACTCCGTGAGGTCATGGAGAAACTTTCGGATGTGGAGCGGAGGATTTCTTACCTTTCCCGCCCGGTTAAGGAAACGAGCCGTCTGCACAAGAACGGAAGCGGAAGATATGAGACAAAGAGCGGGCATTATTATACCAGTGGAAGCGGTATTGAGGTACTGATAAAAGATGATTACCGGGAAGTGCCCTATTGGGTGTGGACGAGCGTGGAGCATGACGGCAGAGACTACTATCTGGTGGGACATAAAGACATACGGATGGATGGTTTGACTGTCCGGGTGAGAGAGGCGGTGTGAGTATGGGTGCGACAATCTATTGCTTATGTAATCAAAAAGGAGGCTGCGCGAAAACAGTGAGTTCTATCAGTATCGGGATCGGCCTTGCCCGTGAGGGCAGGCGTGTCCTTCTGGTGGACGTAGACAGTCAAGGGTCAATGACTGCCAGCCTGGGATACCAGCAGCCCGATCAGATGGAAACCACGCTCTCGACTATTTTGAGCGGAATAATCATGGACGAGCCGCTTCCGCCCGGAAGCGGGATTCTCCACCATGAGGAGGGTGTTGACCTGCTTCCGGCGAACATAGAATTGTCCGGTATGGAGGTTACTTTGGTCAATACTATGAGCCGGGAGACGATCCTGCGGCAGTATCTGAATGCCGTGCGTGAGGAATATGATGCGATTATTCTGGATTGTATGCCCTCACTTGGTATGCTGACCATCAATGCGCTTGCGGCGGCAGATCAGGTCATAATCCCGGTGCAGGCACAGTACCTGTCCATAAAAGGGTTGGAGCAGCTTATCCGCACGATTGCAAAGGTAAAACGGCAGATCAACACACACCTTTCCATAGCAGGGATATTGATAACAATGGCGGATATGCGGACAAATTATGCAAAGGATATTGTGGAACTTCTGCACATGAATTATGATGGAAAACTGCGGATATTTGAAAGTATCATCCCCCTTTCTGTGAGGGCGGCGGAAACAAGTGCGGCAGGAAAGAGCATCTATCTCCATGACCCTTCCGGTAAAGTGGCAGCCGCTTATGCCGCACTGACGAAAGAGGTGATAATGGGATGAAAAGCGTTGCAAAGAATATCCAGATGACTACCTATGAAGATTTGCTCTCAGGAAGCAAGCCTCCGGGGGCAGGGGGAGATGGGAACGTGCAGGAAATCCCGTTGGCAGAATTGTTCCCCTTTAAAGACCACCCGTTTAAGGTACTGGACGACGAGACCATGCAGGACACGGTAGAGAGTGTAAAGGCACATGGCGTCCTTGTCCCCGGCATAGCGCGGCCCCGTGTGGAGGGCGGCTATGAACTGATCGCCGGGCACAGGCGTAAGAGGGCTTCGGAACTGGCAGGGAAAACAACCATGCCGGTGATCGTGCGAAAGTTGGATGATGATGAAGCAACGCTGTTCATGGTAGACAGCAACATCCAGCGGGAAAACCTTCTGCCCAGCGAAAAGGCATGGGCATATAAGATGAAGCTGGACGCGCTGAAGCATCAGGGGGCACGCTGTACTTCTCGCCAACTTGGCGAGAAGTACAGCGTGGATGCGTTGAGTGAAAATTCCAATGACAGTGCCCGGAACATCCACCGTTTCATCCGCCTGACGGAACTTCTCCCCGTCCTGCTCCAGATGGTGGACGATAAGAAGCTGCCTTTTAACCCTGCGGTGGAACTGTCCTATCTGGCAGGGGAGCAGCAGGAGGAACTTGTGGAGGTTATGGAGGGATTGCAGGCCGTACCATCACTGGAGCAGGCAAAACGCCTGAAAAAGTACAGCCAGGAGGGAAAACTGGACAGGAACGTGATAGATGCTATTCTGACAGAAGAACGGCCTGCTCCTGTGCAGGTGACGTTAAAAGGCGAGAGGCTGAAAAAATATTTTCCCCCAGATTATACAGCGGATCAGATTGAGAAGATCATTTTTTCGCTTTTGGATACATTAAAACTACAGAATGTCTGAAATGCAAAGAAGCCGTCCGGCGACTGACTGACAGTTACCGGGCGGCTTTTTTGCGTTTTCGGACAGATCATGCCCCGGCGACTAATTGTTTTGTTTTGCCGGGGCTTTTTTTTGTCGCTGAAAATGAAGGAAAAGGAGGCAGCTAAGATGCCGTTACAACTGAATTATTACTATGGGAATGAGGCGGAACAGTACACCTTTTACCGTATTCCAAAGATATTGTTTACAGACCCGCTCTTTAAAGGGGTGTCGGTGGAGGCGAAGGTGCTTTACGGGCTTTTGCTTGACCGCATGGGGCTGTCGGTAAAGAACAACTGGCTTGACGGGGAAGGGCGTGTGTATATCATCTTCACGATTGCCGATGTGATGGAGACGCTGGGATGCGCGGAGCAGAAGGCAAACAAACTGCTGAATGAACTGGACTGTTCAAAGGGCGTTGGATTGATTGAGCGTGTCCGCCGGGGTCTTGGCAGACCCAATGTCATATACGTTAAAAATTTCATCTGCCGGGCAAATCCGGGGCAGCCGGAATCACAAATCAAGAATTGTGAAAATCACAATTCAGGAGATGTGAAAATCACAACTCAAGAAATGCGGAAATCACAAACTAATAATACTGACTTAAATAAAACTGATTTTAGTGATACTGACCTATCAATCTATCCGGAAAAGGCCGGGGATTTTCCTGTGGATAACTTTTCTTCCGCTGGTTATGGGATGGATAGGATAGATCAGATGGATGCTTACCGGGAACTGATAAAAGAGAACATTGATTATGATTATCTCCTGCATGACCATCCATACGACAAGGAACGTCTGGACGGTTTTGTGGAACTGATGGCGGAGACCTGTTGCAGCAGCCGGAAAAGCATACGCATCAACCAGGGGGATATGAGTACGGAGGTCGTAAAGAGCCGCTTTTTGAAGCTGGACAGCGGGCATATCCAGTATGTCATGGACTGCCTTGACAGGAATACGACGCTGGTGGGCAATATCCGGGCTTATACGCTGTCTGCCCTGTTCAATGCCCCTGTGACAATCAGCCAGTATTACGCAAGCCTTGTAAGCCACGATATGGCTGTTGGATTCGGCGGCGGTTAAGCCTTTTTGGATTTTCTTTTCCGCTGGTAATTCTTTCATTGCTGTGACGCCTTTTATGGGCTGCACATAGACAAAAAATTAAAAGGAGGACAACAAAACATGAAGCAAAGCATGGACATTCTGATTGTGGAGCCGGGGAAAGCTCCCCGTCCCGCCGCCCTGCCTGACAACACGCTGGAAGCTGTGGAGACAGCGTTAGGGGGCACGGCACAGGTGGGATGCTTCCTGCCGCAGAGGGTACTGATGATCAGCAGGGAGGATGCGGGCGGGCTTGCCCCTAACCGCTGTATACCGGGAGGGAAAGGGGTGGTAAGCGGCACATTCCTTCTGTGCGGCATACCGGAGGAAGGCTGCCTGTTCGCTTCCCTTAACCCCGGACAGCAGAAAGCATTTCAGGAACTTTTTGCAAGGCCGGGGGAATTTATGATGGTGGGCAGCGAGGTATATGCAGACCCGGATGATGTGGCAGACAAGGTTTACAGTCTGTGGGACACCCTGGGGAACGGTGAGACCGTCGTCCTGACAAAGTGGGGAGGGCAGGCACAGGGCATGGCCGTCTGATGCGGTAAAAAGCACAGATGCGGAAGCATCCTGTGACGGAAAAAGGTGCAGAAAAGGGCCGGTATCGGATAAGGGTGCCGGCTTTTGTTATCCAGAAAGGAGAATTTATGGCACAAAAAAAGAGACTGGGTAAATTCCTGCCCCGCCTGCTTGCGGCGGCGGTGGCAGCAGCAACGCTCATTGGCTCCGGCGGCATCGGGGGAATATCCGTATATGCGGCGGAAATGGGCGCGGCGAGTACGGAAGATATACAGCCCGCTGACAGTGCGGAGAATGAGGGGACAGAGACAGAAGGGGCAGGGACAGAGGTATGGGATGAAGATACCGGCTCCGGTTCCGGGCAGGAAGAAACGCCGGAAGGCGGCACAGAGGGAGAAACGGGGACAGAACCGGAGACGCCTGCGGCTGTGGTCTGGTATGAGGACGGCGCAGAAGTGGATTCCCTGAAATCCCCGGTAGAGATGTTTGTGGAATACGGCAGCATTGGCATGTCCGTTGACCCGGAAGTATTCGGCATACAGGCGACAGTTGACGGGGACGAGGTGGATGTCCTTGTGGAGCAGGCAGGCCGTGTGAGCGGGGAGCCGGAGGAAATCAGGCTGATCGAGGACGGCAGGCAGGGGGTATGTATTGCCTATGATTCCCTGAAAGACCGTATCACCTATGAAGTGACCTACCGTGCGGAAGGGACGGATTCCACCATAAAGAAGCAGTTTTATGTGACGCTTCTTCAGGAGGAGATTGAGATTTATTATCCTGATACCTCCCCTTCAGTCCCGGCTTCGCTGGAAATCTCAAAGATCGACCTGGGGCAGTTTACGGAGGGCAACGGCCTCAAGATCAGGCGGCAGAATACCACTTCCAGTTACAGCGTGTCAGGGGCTTCCTGGGGGAAAGCCTCATACGGAGGTGCGGACACAGGGGCAAGCACGGCCCGGTTCACGAACCTGAGAAATTCCAGTGTGGTTCAGATCACCTATGCCAATATCGGTACATACAACGATAAGGCGGTAGGGGCAAGGGTTACATTTACAGAATTAGGCTCCCTTTCAGCGCTCTATTACTGTGAGACCAGTTTTTATAACGGGTGGTGGTTCATAGGCAATGAGAGCGCATCAAGGGCGCAGGTCAAAGTGGATTATTTCTATGTGGATACGCAGGAGACCATACGCTTTGACGGAAATTCCTTTATGACCTTCAACAGCCTGAACACCGGCGAATATGCTTCTCCCCTGAGCGGCACTACCACCGGATATACGGCAAGTGCAACCAATGTAGCCGTTACAAGGGTGAGTGGCGTGCCTTCTTTCAGGGGCAGCAACAATAACTTTACGGACTATCTGGGCGGTTCCACCTTTTATAAAAACAGTGTTTCCATACCGCTGTATGCGACGGGGAACACCTTTTATCTTGGGTGCAACACCCATACGGGGTACTGGATTTCTCCGAGTTCCGCGTCTATAGCAATCCCCAGGCCGGAAAACCCTTATAAGACGGAAAACGGCGTGACATTTCTGGAAGAAACAGAAGAAGGACAGGAGATCACTTACCGTGTCAGCCAGAAAGTGCATACGCTGGGCGTGGAGACAGTCAGCAAATATTCGGCTCTGAGGTTTGTTGACAAACTTCCGGCAGAGGTCGATTATGTGTCCGCATGGCTGGAGGATGCGGCGGGAAATAAGCTGAATGCCGGGACGGTTTCTTATGATAAGGACAGCCATAAGGTGACATATACCTTTTCCTCTTCCTATCTGGCCAGTTCTATGGCTTATCAGGGGGAGGCTTATACGCTTGTTATCAATACGACGGTGAACGGCACAGCGGAGGGCGACTATTTTTATAATAGCTGCAAGGTGTATTTTAACAGCATGGCAGTGGAAAGCAATGAAGTAAAGGCGGCTTCCCCATACCGGACAGTGGAGGCGCAGGTCACGGGCGGCAGGATCGGTATTTATGATGCGGATGGGAATGAAACGGTAAAGGGTGAGGAGGATATCAAGGTGGATGACCGGGTGAAATTCCACCATGACCGCACTGTCCGCTATGAGCCGGATGAGGGGTATCTGCTTGATACCGTTACGGTGGACGGGAAGAAAGTGGATATTACAGAATACCCCTCCTTCTATACGTTCAGCGATGTGACGCAGAACCATAAGATCGTCGTGTCCTATGTGAAGCCCTCTATGGATAAGGAAGTGACGATAAAAGACAGCGGCTGTCTGGATAATTACAGTGACGGGCAGGTGATAGACAGGGCAGTTATCAGGGATGGCGATACGGTGACATACACCATCAGCTTTGAGAACCCTACCGGGGCAGCGCGGGCCGTGGAGATTACGGACAGGGTGCCTGTGGGGATGGAAGTGATAGCAGATTCCATCGGAAACGGCGGTGTATATGATGCCGAAGCCCATACCGTGTCATGGAAGGGCACAGTGGTTGCCTATGGCAGAGGTGCAGTGTCCTTTGACTGCAAGGTGGAAGCCGCGGCCCAGGGGGAAGTCCTGAAAAATACGGGAACCGTATGTTTTAAGGCGATCCCGGACAGTTCGGAAAAGGACGTGCCCCTGTCTGACGTGACAAACTCCCCTGTTCTGGAAGACCCGGTAAAATCCGTTTGGAATACGGAAGGGGAGGATGTTACCAACAAAGTGATAAACGGGGAGGAAACGGTCACATATACCATAACTTTCCGCAACCCGGCGGAGGAAGAAAAAGTATTTACTGTAACAGATGAAATCCCTGCGGAGGTTTCTCTGGCAGAGGGGACAGTTTCAGACGGCGGCACAGTGGACGGCAGGACGATCACATGGAAGATGACACTGGCGGCAGGGGAGGAAAAGACAGTCTCCTTTGATGCTTTTGTGCCGTCCTTTGATACGGAATATACGAAAATATATAACCAGGCGGAGGTCTTTGTTGACTGGACGCAGAAGGTTTCCGTTTCCTCTGATTCCGTGCTGGATGAAAAAACGCCGGTCTATGTGCTGGATAAGCCTCTCAAGGCGGTCTTGTGCGTGGATGGCCACGATATAGGGGCAGATGGCGGAGGGAACAGCATACAGACTGTAAAACAGGCCGGGGACATTCTGGAATACCGGATCACGTTCCAGAATCCCGCTGATGACGGGCGCGAATTTACCGTTACAGACGCGCTTCCGGAAAACGTGGAATTTGTCTCGGCAGACCATGAGGGCAGCTATGAGACAGGCACCCATACGGTCACATGGAAAGTGGATGTAAAAGAGAATACGCAGGAAACCGTATCGGTAAAGGTAAAGATATTGAAAGAGGCGGAGGACACCATTCTGAAAAACCGTGCTATTGTATCGGTGGATTTTGCCCGGAAAGAGACAAACGAGGTGGAGACGCCGGTTATCCCGACCCCTGAAAAAGACGTATTTTCCAAACTTGGGGAGCCGTCCATCAACACCTACCCAGTGCAGATCGGGGAGAACATCATATATACCGTTTCCTATAAGAATCCCTCAGACTATGGAAAGACAGCGGTGATTACGGATGCGCTGCCCGAAGATGTGGGTTTTGTCACTGCAAGTGACGGCGGCGTGTATGATAAAGACACCCATACGGTCAGGTGGTCAATGGAGACCGGGGCGCATGAGGAAGGGACGGTATCAGTGGAGGTGAAAGTCCTGGATTCCGCAACCGGAAAGACGGTTGAAAATCAGGCTTATGTGGATATGGATGAGGCCCACATCGGCACGGAAGCGGAGAACGGTGATAAAAAAGACGAACATACCAGAAATTATGTGCCTGCAAAATATGTACTGGATGCGGATGGCAGGGATATAAACGGTGAGAACGTGGCTGTGGGGGATATTGTGACCTACAGGATCACCTATAAAAATGACAGTTATACAGTCCGCAGCATAGAGATCAATGATATTCTTCCCGCTTGTGTGTCCTTTGTGGACGCTTCCGACGACGGCAGGGTATACAGCATTGTGAAAGGCGATAACGTGCGCTGGGGCTTTGACGTGGAGCCGGATACGGAAGGGTTTGTCACTGTCCGTGTAAAAGCCGGCGCGGAGCTGTCCGGTGAAGCCTTTGCGAACAATGCCGCTGTTACGGTTAGCGACAGGGAAACAGGGCAGTCCAAAACAGCCACAACCAACCAGGTCATCAATTATGTACTGGAGGAACTGGTAAAGGCTGTAAAGAGCGAGAACGGGAAAAAGGATTTGAACGGGGAGACGGTAAAGAGCGGAACTAACCTGCAATACCAGATCACTGTGAAAAATACGGCAGTGGAGGAACGGACTTTCCTTATCACGGATGAAGTGCCGGAAGGATGCAGCTTTGTGTCTGCGGGAAACGGCGGCTCCTGTGAGAATGGGACTGTCACATGGACGGTCACGCTTGCAGGCGGGGAATCCCAGACTGTAACTTTTCTGGCGCAGGCACTGAAAGAAGCGGAAGGGGACTGCATCCAGAATGTAGCCAGCGTTTCAGGAAATGATGTGACGCTCACAAGCAACCGTGTGAGGACTTATGTGGAAAAGCCGGACACCCTTCTGGACGATATAAAGGGGCTGATCGACAGCCTGCCGGAAAATAAAAGCAGCGTGGTAGTAAACGTGGATAATTCCAACAAAAACGAGGCGGCAGGAGGAAATTCGGACGGGGAGGTTTCCTCAAAGAAAGATTCCACCGGGAGCAGCGCGGAAAAGACAGGGACATCCGATGCTTCGGGGAAATCGGGCACTGCCGGGAATACATCTTCAAAATCAGGGCAGGCATCCATGTCTGCGAATGTACCAAAGACCGGCGACGATTCCAACATTGGACTGTGGGCAGTGATCGCTGTCCTTGCGCTGATTGCAGGGGGCGTATCTGCCGGGTATGCGGTTTATAAAGCGTGGAAGAAAGACAGCAGAGATGAATAAGGCATTTTCGGTCTGTTTTCCGGCATTATTGGCGGTGGTGTGCATGGGTGTGGCCGTTTTGTTTAGCCTGCGTATTTATGACACATGGAGGCAGGATGCGGACAGTGAGAGAGCATACGGGAAGATGGCGCAGTATGTGATGCCCTGTGAAGAAACGGGGGAGCCTGCCATGCCGGGAACCCCTGCACCGGACGGGGATATGCCGGAAGATGCACCGCGTATTTTGGATATTGATTTTGCTGCTTTGAAGGAAGCCAGCCCCGACCTTGTGGGCTGGCTTTACTGCCCGGATACAGCGGTAAGCTATCCGGTGGTGCAGGGACAGGACAATTCCTATTACCTGTCCCATCTGGCGGACGGGAGCGAGAACCGGAACGGCTGTCTGTTCATGGACTGTGGGAACCGGAGCAGTCTGTCTGACGAAAATACACTGATCTACGGGCACCACATGGCAAGCGGAAAAATGTTTGCCTGCCTGGTTTCCTATGCGGAACAGGAATATTATGAGGCACATCCGGTGATGTATCTGGTTACGGAGGAAAAGGACTACCGGCTGGAACTGTTTGCGGGGTATACGGCGGCGGTGGATTCAGACGCTTATACCCTGCGTTTTGCTTCCGGTGGGGATTTTGCCGCATGGCTTGTACGCATAAAGGAAAGATCGGATTTTTCTTCGGAGGTCAGGGTGAACGGGGACGACCATATCGTGACGCTCTCCACCTGTGCCTATTCCTTTGAAAATGCCCGCTATGTGGTGCATGGGAAGCTGACGGAAAATTAGAAGAAGGGAGGTTATCGGATGCAGGATGAAGTCAGGGATAAATCCGTTGCGCTTGTGATACGGGTGGGAAAAAACGGCGGGAAGCTGACAGCAGACCTTTTGAAATGGGCAATACGCCAGTACCAGAGGCAGGCAAATGAGCCGCAGCATGGGAAACAGAGCGTAAAAAGCCTTGTGGAGCAGGGCGGCGGCGTACAGAACATTGAGATCACGGATAAGAATATCAAATCTTTTGAGCGTGTCGCAAGAAAGTACGGCGTGGACTTTGCGCTGAAAAAAGACCCGTCACAGGGAAAATATCTTGTGTTTTTCAAGGCCCGTGATGCGGACGCTTTAAATGCCGCGTTTGCGGAATATACTGCGAAAACATTAAACCGGCAGAGGGGGAAGCCTTCGCTGAAAAAGCAGCTCTCCCACTTTAAGGAACTTGTCAGCAGGCAGTCCGCAGACAGGGAGAAACACCGCGGGAAAGGAGGGATTGAGCATTGAAAAGCAGTATTGACATAAAAAAATATGTTGTCCCAAACCTCCCCTATGTGATGATGTTCTGGTTTTTCTCTAAGATCGCGGAGGGCTACCGGCTCAGTGCAGGCGCGGATGCGGTGACAAAGATGATGGCGGCGGTGTCCGGCCTGGGGGCAACGATCACCGCAAATCCGCTGCCGGGTTTCCATCCCCGCGACCTGATGATCGGCGTGGCAGGCGCGGCGGCAGTCCGGGCAGTGGTGTACTTTAAAGGGAAAAATGCAAAGAAATACCGTCATGGAGTGGAGTATGGCAGTGCAAGGTGGAGTGCATAATCTTAACTGTAAGCAACACCTATATTGACGCAGGAGGATATGCACATGAATGATTACAGCAAAATCACAGCCCTTTACTCCCGCCTATCCGTGGGGGACGAGGACAGGGACGGCGGCGAAAGCAACTCCATACAGAACCAGAAGAAATTTCTGGAAAGCTATGCCAGACAGCTAAAATTAACCAATATCCGGCACTACATTGACGATGACGAAAGCGGCAGATTTTTTGACCGTTCTGCCTACTCCCGCATGATTGAGGACGTGGAAAACGGCAAAATCGGCGTGTGCATTATGAAAGACATGACCCGCTGGGGGCGCGACTATCTCCAAGTGGGAAACGCTATGGAGATTTTCCGCAGAAACAACGTGCGCTTTATCGCGGTAAACAACGGGATAGACAGCGAAAAGCCCGACACGTTGGAGTTTGCGCCGTTCATCAATATCATGTCAGAGTGGTACGCAAAGGACATCAGCAAGAAAGTGAAAACGGGCATTAAGACCAAAGGCATGAGTGGCAAGCCAATCGCAACCGAAGCCCCCTATGGTTATGTGAAAGACCCCGACAACAAGGATTTTTGGTTGATTGACGAAGAAGCCGCCGAAATTGTCCGCTTGATTTTCCGCCTGTTTCTGGACGGGAAAAACCGAAACCAGATTGCCGTATATCTGAAAAATGAGCAAATCCCAACGCCCACTTTTTACATGAAAGAACGCGGGCGGGGAACGTGCAAAAGCAAGACGCTGAACGAGGAAAACCGCTACAAATGGAACAAGACAACCTTGACAAAAATCCTTACACGGCAGGAGTATTGCGGTGATGTAGTCAACTTCAAGACAGCAAAGCATTTCCGCGACAAGCGAAACCACTATGTAGACAGAAGCCAGTGGCAGATTACGGAAAATGTGCATGAACCGGTTATCGACCGCGCCGACTTTGAGAATGTACAGCGGATTTTGGAAAATGCCCCCGTCAAGCGACCAAACGGGGACGGGGAAATCCACCCTTTGTCGGGCTTGCTTTTCTGTAAGGACTGCGGCGCAAAAATGCACATACGGATAGATTACAGGAACGGCGGCAAACGGCATATCGCCTATTGCAGTGAGTACCACAAGGGGAAAGCCAGAAATCCGAAGTGCCATTCCCCGCACATCATGGACGCGGATTTACTCATGCAGACCGTTTCGGACGTGCTGAAAAAAATCGCGGAATACTCCATCAGCAACAGGGCAGACTTTGAAGCCTTAGTGAAAAAGAGCCTTGACGTACAGCAGACCGACCGGACGAAGAAACAGCAGAAGCGCGTACCGCAAATCACAACGCGGCTTGAACAAATCGAAAAGGTTCTGGATAAGCTGTACGAGGACAACGCACTGGGAGTAATTGAGCAAGACCGTTATGAGCAGATGTCGCGGAAGTATTCGGAAGAATATTATATGCTGAAAGAGGAACTTGCGGAAATCAAAGAGCAGTTATCCGCTTTTGAGAACGCAGGAGGGCGGGCGCAGAGGTTTGTAAAACTGACAGAACGATACGCCGACTTTGCCGAACTCACCCCCGCCATTCTCAACGAGTTTATCAGCAGGATTGAAGTGCATGAGCGCGACCAGAAAAGGGCGAGATACGCAATCCAGCACATCAGCATATATTTCAACTATATCGGCAGATTTGAGAACGAAGTAACGCAGCTTGCAGAGCCGACAGAGCAGGAAATCCGGCAAATGCGGGAAGAAATCGAAGAAGCCAAAAAGGAAAAGAGCCGCGCCTACCACCGGAAGTATTCAAGGGAGTACCGGGCGCGAAACCTTGAAAAGCAGCGGGAGTATGAGCGTATCAAGGCGCGGGAATACCGGGCAAGGAGAAAGGCGCAGACCGCCGCCGCACAGCCCGCACAGTAAAACAGAATAACCGACAACCAAGAGGGATTTTCCGGCTACGGGAAGTCCCTCTTTTGTGCCCGGAGAAAGGAGCTGCCTATGGCAGAACAGACCCCCGACAGTATCATCACGACGCAGAGAAACGGGCAGACTATTGTTGCGGAGTTATTTTTCAATCACAGCAGCACAGAAACATTCCGCGACAAGCTGCTCAAGACGATACTTGCCGACAGTTCGTGTTTATCTGCGTCTGACGGTCAAGAGCCGGAAAAATCGGAAATCTTGCGATAACAGCCGCCCCGACGATACATTCCACGTCCGGGCGGTTTTTATCGTCAAAAACGCCGTTTTCTCCAAGTCAAGAGCCGGAGAAAACACCCGAAAAATGCCCCTATTGCGTAACAGGGGCACAGAAAGGAGTTTGCATGAGAACAGGGCTTACCAAGCAGGAAAAGACCACCGATATTTGGTTTGACGAGAAAGACCCCCTTATCCATATCCGCACCCACAACACCGCCTTGAAAAAGCGTCTGCTTGCATACAGCCGCCGTTATCCGGCGATCTGCCAGCAGACTGACGCAGACCCGGAAACGGGCTGCATGGAGTTTGACATTGAGAAAGGCCGCTTCTCTTTCCGTCTGACCGCCCCATACAGCGAGGAACGGCGGGAAGCGGCGCGGCGGTATGCCAGAGAGAGCAACGTCGCCGACAGGCTGAAATAGAGTTGAAATGTTCATAGTTTTGTGCTATACTTTTTCTAAAAGCAGAGTAATACTGCGGAATTGATTGGAGGACAACACAATGGTTACATTTATGAGATTAAGATAAAACCGCGAGTTATGTTGCGGTTATCCGTATTGCATAACTCGCTTATTGAAGCAGAGATGTAATTACGGAGGAAAAACAAATGAATAATAATTTATCACGCTTTGCAGACAGCAAGGTTTATTTTCAATGCCCAATTTGCACAAAATCAATGGATATACAAGGCAATAGCCTAATTTGTAGACATGGACATTGCTTTGATATTTCAAGATATGGGTATGTAAATTTGTTGTTAAAATCATCGCCCAAAACCAACTACAGCAAGCGGTCTTTTGACAACCGGCACCAAATTTTGGAGTATGGCATGTATGATGTTGTGTTGGAGAAAATCATACAGTTTATTTCTGATACGCCATCTATAAGAAACATTTTAGATGTTGGTTGCGGCGAGGGTTTCTATGCAAGGCAGATACAGCAAAGAACAGAACGAAACATCTTTGCCTTTGACTTGTCAAGGGAGGCAATACAGATTGCATCAAAAAAAGACAAGCGCAAAGCAGTGAAGTGGTTTGTTACTGACTTATCAAAAATCCCTTTGAAAGACGGAAGTATGGATTGTATTTTAGACATATTTTCGCCTGCACACTACAAAGAATTTCAGCGATTGCTATCTCCTAACGGATATGTTGTGAAAGTAATTCCTACGAAAAATCATTTGAGGGAAATCAGGACTAAAGTGCAAGCACACTTGAAAAATCCAGATTATTCAAATGAGTCTGTCGTTGAATATTTTGAGAAATATCTTAAAACCATTTCAAGAGAAACGGTTTCAGCCACCGTACAGTTGTCATCAGAACAAAGAATGTCGTTTATTGAAATGACGCCGCTTCTCTTTTGCGTTGAAAAAGATTGCGTTGATTGGCGTACTCTCACACATTTGACAATCGAAGCTGATGTTTTAATAGGAATGTATTAAAGGGCGTATTGATATTTAATATTCCCATTTATTGAGCAGAACGGAGTAAACCAAACACCCTAATCAAAAGGACAGCCGAGGAAATCGACTGTCCTTTTTCTATGCCGACAGGTAGAAAGGAGTGACCACCCATGACGAAACCGAGAGAAAAAAAACGCGAGGAATTGCAAGCCGAGATTGAGGACGGGAAGAAGAAAATCCGGCAGCTTGAAAATCGGGAAAAGGTGTTGCGGCAAAAGTTATCCCAAGAGGAACGCCGGACGCGCAGCCACCGGCTGGTCGTCCGAGGCGCAGTCTTTGAGAGCATTGTGCCGGAAGCCAAGACCATGACCGATGAGGAAGCCGCCGCCTTTCTCCGGCTTGCCCTGACGAGCGAGGAAGCGCGGGCTTATCTGAAAAAACGCACCGAGGGCGGGAAAAGCGAATAATCCCTTTGGAACAAAGGGCGCACTTATACACCCTTGCGGGCGTGTGCGCTCTGCCGAGGGCGTATCTCCGCACAGGGAACTTTCCCCGCGCTCCGATATGGCGGCTTTGCCGCAACAAGGGGCTGCACCCCTTGCGCCGCTTACGCGGCTATCCCTGCACACCCACAAAAACAGTACACCCGCCGTTGGCGTCTGTACCATTTTTGCGGGTTTGGTTATCCTATCCGGGAGGTGATACCCATAGCCATTTACCATTGTAACATCGGCATTGTGAGCCGAGGAAAAGGCAAGTCAGCCGTTGCCGCAGCCGCCTATCGAAGCGGCGAGAAAATCACAAACGAGTGGGACGGAATGACCCATGACTACACCCGCAAGCGCGGCGTTGTCCATACGGAAATCCTACTGCCGCCCCATGCCCCGCCCTCTTTCTCTGACCGTTCAACCTTGTGGAACAGCGTGGAGCTTTACGAGAAAGCCGGGAACGCCCAGCTTGCCAGAGAGATTGACGCAGCACTCCCCATAGAATTATCCAGAGAGGAACAGATCCGGCTTGTCCGTGAATACTGTTCCTCTCAATTTGTTTCAAGAGGAATGTGCGTTGATTTTGCCATTCACGACACCGACAGCGGCAACCCCCATTGTCATATCATGCTTACCATGCGCCCCCTTGACGAGCGCGGCGCATGGGCGGCGAAGTCCAAAAAGGAATATGACCTTGACGAGAACGGCGAGCGCATACGCTTACCAAGCGGCAGATACAAGACACACAAAGTTGACCTCACAGGCTGGAACGACAAGGGCAACGCGCTTTTATGGCGCAAGGCATGGGCGGATATTTCAAACGCCTACCTTGAACGCGCCGGACACCCGGAGCGTATCGACTACCGCAGCAACGCCGAGCGCGGCATTGACGAGCTGCCCACCGTCCACATGGGCGTAGCGGCCTGTCAAATGGAGAAGAAAGGCATAGCCACCGAGAAAGGCGAGCTGAACCGGAATATCCGAAAGGCAAACCGCCTTATCCGGGAAATCAGGGCGCAGATTGGAAAGCTCAAAGAATGGATTGGCGAACTGTTCAAGGCGCGGGAAACCGCCCCGGAGCAGCCCCCGCAATCCCCCGGCCTTGCAAATCTGCTGATGAAGTATTTAAGCGTTCAGAGAGAAAAGAGCCGGAAGTATTCGCAGAGTTGGCAAAGGCAGCACGCCGCCGATGAACTGAAAACCGTTGCAAAGGCGGTCAACTATCTTTCCGAGCATGGTATTTCTACCCTTGCGGAGCTGGACGCTGCCCTTTCCTCTGTCAGCGACCAAGCCGACGCTATCCGGGAGGGCATGAAAACCGCCGAGAAGCGCATGAAAGAATTGCAGAAATTGATTGAATACGGGAAGAACTACACCGAGTACAAGCCCATTCACGACGAGCTGAAAAAGCTGAAAAATGGCTGGACGAGCAAGCGTGACAAGTACGAGGAAGCCCACCGCGCCGAGCTTACGCTATGGAACGCAGCGAGCCGCTATCTCCATGCAAATCTGCCGAAAGGGACAAAGACCTTGCCTATCTCTGAATGGGAAAAAGAGTACGCCACTCTCAGCGGGCAGAGAACAGCGGAATATACCAAGCTGAAAGAAACCCGCGCCGAGGTTGCCGAGCTGCACAATATCCGCAAGTGCGTTGATATTGCACTGAAAGCCGACCAGCCGGAGCAGACCCGCGCCAAGCGGCACGACTTAGAACGATGAATGGAGTTGAGATTTTTGTACTACACCCAAGAACAGATAGACCGGGCGAATCAAGCCGACCTTGTTTCTTTCCTGCAATCACAGGGCGAGCAGCTTACCCGCGCCGGGAATGAATACCGCTGGAAACGGCACGACAGCTTGACCGTCCGGGGAAACAAATGGTACAGGCACAGCCAGAGCAAGGGCGGCGGCCCCGTTGATTTTGTTATAGAGTTTTTCGGCAAGAGCTTCACCGAAGCCGTGGAACTTCTCACAGGAGAAAAGGGAGCCGCACCGCCGCCGGACAGACCTTGCCCCGCGTCCCTTTCCGACTTCCGGCTACCACCCCCAAACAGCGACAACCGAACAGCGAGGAACTACCTCACAGCAGCCCGCCGCATTGATGAAGATGTGACGGGCTTTTTCTTTGCCCGCGGCGATATTTACGAGGACGCAGCCCACCACAACGCCGTATTTGTGGGGCGGGACGAGGACGGAATACCGCGCTACGCCCACAGCAAGGGAACGGCGGGAAACTTCCGGCTCGATGTGAAAGGCAGCGACAAAGCCTTTAATTTCTGTTACCGGGGCGAGGGCGACAGGCTTTTTGCCTTTGAAGCCCCCGTTGACCTGCTCTCTTTCCTCTGCCTGTTCAAAAAGGAATGGCAGAAGCAGAGCTATTTGTCATTGGGCGGCGTGGGAGAAAAAGCCCTATTGCGTTTCCTTT
>CAJUHH010000020.1 GCA_910585965.1 uncultured Lachnospiraceae bacterium | reverse complement strand
TGTTCCCGTCCAGGCTTCCCCTTCGGCAGGATCCGCCCCGCCCGCCCCCGGAAAAGCAGAACTTCCCAGCCTCCCAATCTTGTTATCGGACAGCTGGTCAGCGGAAGTAGTTTTGGACGAGGAACATGTATAGAGCGGTTCCGGCTCCGATGCTTAGGAGAGTGTTTTTCTTCCATTTGTGGAGGAGGATGATAAAGGCAGCGGCTATGGCTTCCGGGAGGGCATAGCTGCCGTTTGAAAAGGAGTCTTTCAGGCAATAAATGACCAGCATGCCTATGACAGCATAGGGGAGGACTTTGCCAAGATATGTAATCACGCGCGGAGGCGTTTTTCCTTCCGGGAAGATGAGGAAAGGAAGGAATCTTGTGAGCATGGTTCCTAAAGCAACAGCGGCGATCGTCAGGATTCTTTGTATGGTTGTCATTGTTCCTGCTCCTTTGTTTCTTTTGTATTTTCTTTTTTGCCGGCTAGGAGGCAGAGGATAATGCATGCCATAGACGGCAGCAGGAAGCTCCCGCTTCCGAATACCGCCAGACAGATGGTGGAGCATCCAAGCCCGATTAATGCGGGCTTGTGGTTTTTTGTCTTTTCCCATTGGTCGATAAACATGACAAGAAATAAGGCCGTCATGACAAATTCGATCCCTTTCGTGTCAAAATGGACGGCATATCCCAAAAGGGCGCCAAAGGCAGCGCCCGTCACCCAATAAATATGGTTCAGCAGCGTGACAAACAGCATAAACCATCCCCTGTCCACATCCGGCGGCGGATCTGCCGTACAATTCACGGAAAAAGACTCATCGCACATCCCGTAAATCAAATATGGCTTTTTCCATCCCATGTTCTTATATTTTTCCAGCATGGATATACCATAAAAAAGATGCCTGGCATTCACCATCAGCGTAAGCAAGAAGGCGTGGAGCGGATGAAATGCGGACAGCAATAGATTGACCGTCACAAACTCCATGGAACCGGCAAAAATGACCAGGCTCATCATCATCGGATAGACAAAGGAAAAGCCTTTGCTTCTCATCAAAAATCCATAGGACATCCCTAAGAAGAGAAATCCCGCACAAATCGGCAAAGTATACGGCACCGCCGCCCGGAAAGCCCTTTTCTTCATCCGAGATTCCCCCCATCCTTTTTATATTTCTTTTCAATCTTCAACGAATACACAGCCATAGCCGTAATGCTTTCTGCCATAACTCCCACAATAGAAAGCACGATCCACCCGGAATTCTGCCCTGCAAGCAAAGGAACGCCCAAAGCAATAAACACAATCCCGAACATGCAAAACAGCTTAGCCATTGCCCGGTTATATTTCTTAACATCCACCACCTCAAACATCTTTGCATTCGCCCAAAACCCCATCGGCACCGGCTTCTTTAAAAACCACGCGTACATGCCCATACCCACAAACATGCTTCCGGCAATGCACCATATAACAAAACCAATCATCCTGCCTTCCATTTCCAGCACCTCCCTATCCATTCCATTCATCGCCTGCATTCTAACACAAGCAGCCCTGCGGATGCAAGACTTGCGCGGAGTTGCCGTGATATGTTTCAGTTTCTCTTTACTTTTTTTACCATTAATTATAAGATAAATGTAATATATTACCATACTATATTCAGGAGAAAATTATGGCCGAAATTATTTGTTATACGCCAAATATACCAGAAGGCAATGAAAAAATAATATCTTTTATGGACATCTTATTGAATGACCAATTAGCGGAAGGTTTGATTCAATGCCCGGAATCCGTCTATGCAGAAATTGGCGATATAAATAAATTGTTATCTCAAAAGCAGAATTATGAATTTTTACTCCGCGCGGCAAAAAGATATCCAATTAAAGCTGTTGGTTCCTCATCTTCTTCCTGTTACAATCATAGTTCTTTCGATGAGGACGGCTATCAATGGGAATGTTTTAAAACAGATTGCTATATAACTGCTAAATATCAGTCAGAACTGTTGGAAAGCGGACACTATCCTTTGGTTATGAAAGAACTCGCAGCCCGTTCTATGTCTCTTCCATATCCCGAAGAGGGGCTTTCCTGGCTGCGCAAAATGATTGCCCATTCTGACGAATATTGGCGGATCGATAGCGACACCCTCCCTATCCTTATCTATCGTGCGGATGATTCCGTGGAAAAAGTTTTATTATCTTTTACAGACCAGCTTGCAGCAGGTCTTCGCCTATGCCATCAAAGAGTAGAGATTTTTGATTATAGGCAATCTGATTTATATGATCTCAATAAATATATAGGGCAACGCTATAAGGCTATCATCGGCGTTCAATCTTCCTATTTTTCGATTCAAAATAGCAATACCTACTTACATGATCTCATAATCGGCCCAAAATATAATATGATCCTTGACCACCCCATTTTTCAGAAAGACTCCATTATACATAGTCCTAAAGACTATTTTCTTCTTATTCACGACAGAAACTATATCAACTTTGTAAAACGCTATTACAAGGAATATGTAAAAGACTGTTTCCAATTAGCGCCTGCTGGTATATTACCATCCGTTCCTTCCCAGCCATCCCCCAAGATTTATGATATTTCTTTTATCGGCACTTATCACGACTACCGGCAGGATCTTCCGGCTCTTTATGCCCGGAACCCATGGACAAGACATTTTGCCGCCCGCTGTCTCCGTTTTTTAAAACAAGATCCCTCGCTGACTGTTGAAAAATCATTGGAAAAAACAATCTCTTCCTACGGTCTGCAGGCGGACGACAAAACCTTTGAGGAATTATTCTATAACTTGCGTTATCTGTCTACCATAATCGCCTATTATTATCGCGAAAAAAGCATTGCCGCCCTTTTGAATGCAAATATTACAATCCACGTATTTGGAGATACATGGAGCAGATCCCCTTTTGCCCGGCACCCTCATTGTATTCTTCATCCCAATCTCTCCATGCATAAAACCATGGAAGTATTACAGAAATCAAAAATTTCCTTAAATATTATGAAATGGCATAAAGACGGGTTTACCGAACGCATTTCAAACAGTTTGCTTTGCCAGTCTCTTGTATTGTCCGATAAGAGCCAATATTTAGAAGAAAATTTCATCAATGGAACAGAACTCGTCCTTTTTGATTTATCAAAACTCGAACTTCTTCCTTCCATTGTCAATCGCTTATTGTCCGATTCCGCATTACTGGAATATATTACCGCTAACGGCCACAAGAAAGCATTGGAACAGCATTTATGGATTCACCGTGCAAAACAGTTCTTAGACATTCTTGAAAACCAATAATACCGTTTATCATCGAACTTTTCCGTCCCCTCTTGCAACTTCCCCGCCACAGTGCTATACTATACCAGTTTAAAAACCGCAAACATTGCGCCTGTTCGCAGGCCCTGAGAAAGGCATGGTTATTATTTATGAAACAAACCAGAGAAGATGTAAGAAATATTGCTATCATCGCCCACGTTGACCACGGCAAGACGACGCTGGTAGACGAGCTTCTGAAACAAAGCGGCGTTTTCCGCGAAAACCAGGAAGTCGCGGAACGCGTGATGGACTCCAACGATATCGAGCGGGAACGCGGGATCACCATTTTATCCAAGAATACCGCCGTCATTTATAAAGGCACCAAAATCAACATTATCGACACTCCCGGCCACGCCGACTTCGGCGGCGAAGTGGAGCGCGTCCTGAAAATGGTCAACGGCGTTATCCTAGTGGTGGATGCTTTTGAAGGAGCGATGCCCCAGACGAAATTCGTCCTGCGCAAAGCGCTGGAGCTGCAGCTTCCCGTTATCGTCTGCATCAACAAAATCGACCGCCCGGAAGCGCGCCCGAGGGAGGTCATCGACGAAGTATTGGAGCTGTTTATCGACCTGGATGCCAGCGAAGAGCAGCTGGACTGCCCCTTTATCTTCGCTTCCGCCAAAACGGGAATCGCTTCCCTGGATATGGATACAAAAGGAAAGGATATGACTCCTCTTTTCGAAACGATCCTTGACTATATCCCCGCCCCGGAAGGCGACCCGGAAGCAGGAACCCAGGTGCTGATCAGCACCATCGACTATAATGAATATGTAGGAAGAATCGGCGTTGGGAAAGTGGACAACGGCTCCGTGAAGATCAACCAGGAAGTCGTCATCGTCAACCATCATGAACCCGACAAAATGAAAAAAGTAAAGATCAGCAAGCTTTATGAGTTTGACGGCTTAAACAAGGTAGATGTGAAGGAGGCCGGCATCGGCTCTATCGTGGCCATCTCCGGCATCGCGGATATCCATATCGGCGATACTCTCTGTACGCCGGAAAATCCTGCCCCGATTCCTTTCCAGAAAATTTCGGAGCCTACCATTGCCATGCATTTTCTTGTCAACGACTCCCCCCTCGCCGGAAGGGAAGGAAAATATGTCACCAGCCGCCATCTCCGGGACCGGCTTTTCCGGGAACTGAATACCGATGTTTCCCTGCGGGTGGAAGAAACGGATACGACGGAAGCTTTCAAGGTCTCAGGCCGGGGCGAGCTGCATTTGTCCGTATTAATCGAGAATATGCGGCGGGAGGGCTATGAGTTCGCCGTCAGCAAAGCAGAAGTCCTTTACAAAACAGATGAAAACGGAAAAAAACTGGAACCGATGGAACTCACTTATGTCGATGTACCCGAAGAATTTTCTGGTACCGTCATTGAAAAACTGAGCCAGCGAAAAGGGGAACTCTTAAATATGGGAGCCGCTTCCGGCGGTTATACCCGGCTGGAATTCTCCATCCCCTCCAGGGGCCTGATCGGCTACCGGGGTGAATTTATGACGGATACCAAAGGCAACGGCATCATGAACAGCTCTTTTAACGGGTACGGCCCCTACAAAGGCGACATCCAATACCGCAAACAGGGGTCCCTGATCGCCTTTGAAGCCGGGGAAGCGATTACCTACGGGCTTTACAACGCACAGGAAAGAGGCACTCTTTTTATCGGCCCCGGGGAAAAAGTTTATTCGGGCATGGTAGTCGGCCAGAACAGCCGTGGAGAAGACATCGAATTAAATGTATGCAAGAAAAAACAGCTCACCAATACCCGTTCCTCCAGCGCGGACGAGGCGCTGCGCCTGACCCCGCCCAAAATTTTGAGCCTGGAACAGGCGCTGGAATTCATCGATACTGACGAGCTGTTAGAGGTTACGCCCTCTTCTTTAAGAATCCGCAAGAAGATCCTGGATCCTACCATGCGGAAAAGGGCGGCTTTCAGTCACTGATCCTCCGCTTCCGTGTCTGCCATCTCCTGGTAGACACGGTATGCAAAATACGCGGTAAGGGCTGTAACGACAGCGATGCCGGCCTCCACCACCAAAAGGCTGCCCAACACGCCCTTCTGGTAAAGCACCGCGAAGATATCCAAAAACATATGTATTAAAATAGCCAGAGGGTATAAGTACCATTTCCCCGGCCTGTGGGCCGCCGAAAATACAAGTACGGACAGGGCGATATGGAAAATAATGGTGGAAACCCTTTCTACCCCTGCCAGCAGGAAATGGTAAGACGGCGTAAAAAGCAAAGTTTCAAGGCTCGCCCTCACGATATCCCGGGAATTTTCCGGAACCAACGCCACATAGCCGTCCACGCCCCCCAATGATCGGATCGTCAGCACCATGATCATGGAGCTGGCCATAGAAATTCCCACTACCAGAATCGATTCGATTCCGCCATGGCCGATTCCATAGGTTATGGCGTTTTCTTTTTCTTTCTTGTTTTTCAGCACGGTCTTAAATGCCAGGAAACGGCCGGTTTCCTCGAATACCCCTGCCGCAAGCGCCCCGTACAGCGCAAAAGCCCAGAGATTCCCGTTCACAAATTCGGAAAGCGCCGACGGCCTGATCAAAACAAAGTAATGCAGAACCTGTTCCAAAAAGAGAGAAAATATGACGAACACGGCGGCTCCTGCCCAAAAAGGCGACATTTTTATCCCGCGTTTTTTTCTCATCCATACAATCAGCAGCACCACTGGCAGCAACAGGGATATTGCCAGCGCAATCCCCATATCCATAATCGTCACCCATAAACCATCCATCATCCTGTTATATCCTTTCTATTCTATCCGTCTATTGTCTTTTATACATGCAGGATCTCCGTAGCAATCGCAAAATAAATCACCAGCGACAAAGCATCCACGATCGTGGTAATGAACGGACTCGCCATCACTGCCGGGTCAAATCCCAGACGTTTCGCCAGCACGGGAAGGCTGCAGCCGATCATCTTTGCAATCGCCACAGCAGCAACCAGCGTCAGGCATACCACTGCCGCCACGCCCAGCCCTACCTTGTCAAAAAGCATCAGCTTGGCAAAATAAGCAGCGGAAAGCGTCGCCCCGCAGATAAAGGCCACCCGCAGTTCTTTCCAAAGGATCTTCGGCACATCCGAATAACCGATCTCATTCAGTGAAAGCCCCCGGATAATCGTAACACTCGCCTGGCCTCCCGCATTACCCCCCGTATCCATCAGCATCGGGATAAAAGCCGTCAAGATAGGGAAAACGCTGAGCGCGTCCTCAAAAGAAGTAATAATGCTCCCCGTAAAAGTAGCGGAAATCATCAAAAGAAGCAGCCAGGGGATTCTTTTTTTCCATGTTTCAATCACCCCTGTCTTCATATATGGCTTGTCGCTCGGCACGATAGCCGCCATTTTCTCAATATCCTCCGTGGCCTCTTCCTGAAGGATGTCCACCACGTCGTCCACCGTAATGATGCCTACCAGCCTTCCTTCATTGTCCGCCACAGGCATAGAGGTAAAGTCATACTTCTGGAACTGTCTGGCAACCTCTTCCTGGTCCATCATCGTATTCAGATATACCACGTTTTCATGCATAATATCCCCGATCACGGCATCCGAAGGGCTGATCAGCAGATAACGCAGCGCCACCGTCCCCACGAGGGTTCTCTTGGAATCCAGCACGTAGCAGATATTGATCGTCTCGCTGTCCACCCCGATCTTGCGAATCCTCTGTATGGCATCTTCTACTGTCATATTTTCCTTTAAGTCCACATATTCCACCGTCATAATGCTCCCGGCAGAATCCTCCGGATACCTGAGAAGGTGGTTGATATCCCTTCTCGTATCCGCCCTTGCGCTGGCCAGCAGTTTTTTTACGATATTAGCTGGCATCTCCTCCAGCAGATCCGTCGCATCGTCCGCCATCAGGTTATCGATGATATTGGCGGCCTCCCTCTCAGAAAGGGATACGATGATAAACTGCTGGCTGTCCACCTCCAGATACGAAAATACATCCGCCGCCATGCTCTTTGGCAGGATGCGGAATATTTTCAAAAGCTCCTCTTCCTCCAGTTCCTCCATAACTGCCGCGATATCCGCGATATTCATGTCGGCGATCCTCTGGCGGAGCCTGGTATACTGCTTGGTCTCCAGCAGTTCCTTAATTACATCCAGTTCTTTGATTTCATCCATAGCAATGTTCCTCCATATGTGATTTTTATGCTCCGCCCGGGGAGAGGTATATCCGAATTGGACGTACTGACTTTCTGTTTCATAAAAACCACCTCCTTTCGCAACACTGCATGAAATACATCTGTCTGTTTTCTTTGATTATATATGTATTCCGCTATTTTGCAAAATACTTTTTTTCCATCTCTTCTATCTTCACTTTCCCTGCCGTGGCCTCCGTCAGCGCCTTGCAGAGTCCCTTGCATTCCTCGCATGGAACCATCAGCTTCATGGTGACAATATCCGTATATTCCGCTTCTTCGATTTCCAGCCCCCGCTGCCCTAACAAATACTGGATCCTGCCGATCCCGTTATAATCCGTTGTAAGGCGCAGCCCCACCCCATAACGCATAGTGACGATAGAACATGCCTCCAATCCTGCCTGTACTGCCTGAGTATAAGCCCTCACCAGCCCGCCCGTCCCCAGAAGCACGCCTCCAAAATAGCGGGTGACGACGACAGCCGCGTTCCTCACTTCCGCCCCCAGAAGCACTTCCAGCATCGGTTTTCCGGCTGTTCCTGCAGGTTCCCCGTCGTCGCTGCATCTGGTAGTCTGCGCCCTTTCCCCCAGCACAAAGGCGGAGCAGTTGTGCCTTGCATCCCAATATTTCTTCTTCATCGATTCGATAAATGCCGCTGCTTCTTCTTCCGACTCCACCGGAGCCAAAGTGGCGATAAAGCGGGATTTTTTCTCTGTAATCTCTCCGCTCCCGCCCTTTTGCAGCATTTTATATGGTAAAAATACCGATTCTTTCTCCATCTGTATCTCCCTTGGCATCCTTTCTGCATGTGCGCCATATACCAGGCGCAGCGCCGCCCGGGCACTCTTTTTATTTTAGCACAGGCGGGAATAAAAGTGTATCGAATTGTGAACAATTCTTAATATAAAATGAGTTTTTTGTGAAAAAACTTTATTTCGCGTCTATACTTTGCTATAATTGAAATGTTAAGTTGTGCTTAATCTTTGAAAATATTGACATTTTATGCACACTTCAAGGAGGAACTTTCATGAACTACGGAAAAAAGGGTGTCCATAAAAAACAAAAGGCACTCCATTCTACATCTGCGAAGTGGGGAAGAAAACTTGTACTTACGCTGTTTAACGTTATGCTGATCGCCATCGTGGCTTCGGGGATCCTCGTCGCCAGCGCCGGGTTCGGCCTGTTCCGAGGCATCATTGAAACTGCGCCGGAAATCGGCAACATTAACGTTCAGCCCACCGGTTTTTCCACCTTCGTATATGATATCGACGGCAACCAGACGGCCAAACTGATTGCTGAAAATTCCAACCGTATCCCCGTCACCATGGACATGATACCGGAGGATCTGGCACACGCCTTCGTCGCCATTGAAGACGAGCGTTTTTATGAACATAACGGCATCGACATCAAAGGCATTATTCGCGCCGGAGTCAAAGGACTTACGACAAGGCATTTTTCAGAAGGCGCAAGCACCATTACGCAGCAGTTGCTGAAAAACAACGTTTTTACGGACTGGACCAAGGAAGAGCGCGGCCTGAACATGGATAAGATCGAACGCAAAATCCAGGAACAATATCTGGCCCTGGAACTGGAAAAGACCACTTCGAAAGATGATATTCTCCTGAATTATATGAATTCCATCAATCTCGGGCAGAATACTTTGGGCGTCCAAGCGGCATCCCAGCGCTATTTCAACAAATCGGTCAGCGAACTCAATCTTTCCGAATGCGCGGTCATTGCCAGCATCACCCAGAACCCTTCCCGCTACAATCCCATCTCCCACCCGGAGGACAATGCGGAGCGGCGGGCGAAAGTGTTGAAAAATATGCTGGAACAGGGGTATATTACGCAGGCGGAATACGATATCGCCATGGAAGACGATGTTTATTCCCGCATCCAGACTACCAATGAACAGGTTGAGGAAACTTCCATCAATACATATTTTGTGGATGCCCTGACCGATGATGTATTGGAAGATCTGGTGGCCGCCGGATATAATGAGACACAGGCTTACACCCTGCTTTATACGGGCGGGCTGAAAATCTATTCCACGCAGGATCCGAAAATACAAGCGATCTGCGACGAAGTTTTCAGCAATGAAGAAAATTACCCTGCCAATGTGAAATGGTATTTGAATTACGAACTTACCATCCAAAAGAAAAACGGGGAAATGGAAAACCACAGCACGGAAATGTTCCGCAGTTACTATAAAGAGCAGGACCGCAACTTTAACCTGATTTATAATTCCAAGGAAGAAGCTGATGAGGCCATCCAGGCTTATAAGGCGGCCATGCTCGGCCCTGGCGACGAAGTATACGGGGAAAATATCCATCTTACGCCCCAGCCCCAGGTTTCCCTTGTCGTAGAAGACCAAAGCACCGGTGCAGTCGTTGCTATGGTAGGCGGCCGGGGAGCAAAAGAGGGCAGCCGTACGTTGAACCGTGCGACAGACACGGTAAGGCAGCCGGGATCCACCTTCAAAGTTGTATCCACTTATGCCCCTGCCCTGGATAATGCCGGACTTACTTTGGCCACCGTGCAAAATGATATGCCGTTTAACTATGCCAGCGGAGCCCCTGTCAGGAACTGGTATGGGGAATCTTACCGGGGTCTTTGTTCCTTGCGCCTTGGTATTCAGGACTCACTGAATATCGTGGCAGTAAAAACATTGACGCAGATCACCCCCAGGCTCGGTTTCGATTATCTGCAGAACTTCGGCTTTACCACCCTGGTAGAATCCAAGGAGATCAACGGAAAAGTCTACACCGATATCCAGCAATCCCTGGCGCTTGGCGGCATTACGGACGGTGTCACCAACGAAGAATTGAATGCGTCCTATGCCACAATCGCCAACCACGGGACTTATATCAAACCGAAATTATATAATACGGTAGTAGACCACGATGGAAATATCATTCTGGATAATACCCAGTCGGAAACCAAGCAAGTCATCAAAGAAACAACTGCTTTCCTTCTGACGGATGCCATGGTGGACGTTGTCACAAAAGGAACGGGCGGCTCCGTTAATTTCGGCGGCATGGCCATTGCCGGAAAAACAGGCACAACTTCCGATTACAATGACGTATGGTTTGCTGGTTTCACCCCTTACTATACAGCCACTACCTGGACCGGCTATGATAATAACGAAAAACTGGCCCGAGGAGAAGAGCGGAATCTCGCGAAGACATTATGGCGCGCCGTCATGTCCCAAATACATGCGGAGCTGCCCAACGAGCCGTTCTCCGTTCCGCCAGGCATCGTAACAGCCACCGTATGTTCCAAATCCGGCAAACTGCCGATACCGGGCTTATGCGATACGCAAGGCACGCTGAAAACAGAATACTTTGCGGACGGCACCGTGCCGACGGAAAGCTGTGATGTCCATTATCAGGGCGCTATCTGCCAGTACAACGGCATGCCGGCGTGTGAACTCTGCCCGTTCAAGATTGAGGGCGTGCTGGAACTCACTCCAGTCGAAGACGTATCTTTGCAGAGCGGCTCTTCCATCACCACGCAGATTACCAACCCGGACGGCAGCGTATCCACGGTGACGCAGCCCGCAAACCAGACAAATTCCTGCCCGCATAACGCGGAATTCTTCGCGACTCCGGGGTGGGAAGCGATCCAGGAACAACAACGCAACGAAATCATCCAGCGCGATATTCTGGCCCAGCAGCAGGCTCAGCAGGCTCTGGAAGCACAACAAGCCGCAGAAGCCCAGCAACAGCAGCAGCCCCCGGAGGGCGCTGCCCCGGCGCAATAAACGGCTCTGCAACCGAACTGCTTTCTGCGCGACCCGTGCGCCGTGCTAACGGCATATTTCATCTGCACGGGTCTGCGCAGAAAAAACAGGCTGGAGGAAAAACCTCTCAGCCTGTTTTTTCTGCGTTGCTGCCAGCCCGCTTATACCCCTTTGATTTCCTTAATTTTTGCTTCTAACGCCTCTACGCCGTTTTTCGCATTTGTAATCGCTGTAATCTGATCCGCGAAATCATTGACTTCCGCATCCTTGAACTGTTCGTAATACAGCTTTCCGATTTCCAGATAATTCTTTTTCATGACCTCTTCGCAAGTGCTGATCTGGCTTCTCAAGCTGGCGATCTCGGCAAAATCCTTTGCTTTATCAGCCACATCCTTTCCTTTCGCTGTAATCGTTTCTCCTACCTTTTCAAAAAATTCCATATCGAATCCTCCTTCTTTATATTTTCGGCTTTCTCTTACATACTCTTTTGCATTGAGCCGATTGGCCTCTATTTCCTGCAAGGTCACTTTCCTCATGACCTTTCCCGGATTCCCGATCACCAGGGAACCCTCCGGTATTACCATATTCTGCGTCACCAACGCCCCCGCGCCAATAATGCAATTCTTCCCTATTCTTGTGCCGTTCAGCAGGATAGCCCCCATGCCGATCAAGGTATTATCCTCGATCCGGCTGCCGTGGATCACAGCTCCATGTCCTACCGTTACGTCATCCCCGATATAGACCGGAAAGCGTTTGTCTACATGTACCACCGTATTGTCCTGGATATTGCTCCGTTTCCCGATATGTATCTTCCCCCGATCCCCTCTCACCGTGGCATGAAACCAGATACTGCTTTCTTCCCCTATGGAAACATCGCCAAAGACAATAGCGCCATCCGCTATATATGCGCTTTCATGTATCTCCATCCTTCTTTTCGTCCTTCCTCCTGTCTATCATATAATATAATACATGATATAATATTATATACCCTTTCACTTCATATGGCAACCGATAATTCATACAAATTTGTAAAAATCAATAACCGTTCAACCCTGAAGACATAGAAATCTTTACTCGAAAAGCGGCAGGGCATGCATGGATTTTCCATCCAGACAAGCCTTGCCGCCTTTTTTATTCACGTTTCCCCTTCCAACCGCTCCATATACCCAAAATCGGCATCCACACGAGCATAACGCTCATGCCAGCCAGAAAACAATACCCTTCGACTCCCATCGCTGTGCCTGTTTGCCCCATTCTGCATTTTTAGTTATTATCCAGTATGGCAGATCACAGGCATAATATACTTTTTTTGCTCAATATGTTCCAAAAAACAGCCTTCCTCATGGGATTTCCAGCCTCTATTGGAAAAGAAAAAATGAAAAAAATCTCACCGCCACTTTTTACGGCTGAAAGCTCATGGTAGCGGTATACGGTGATATCCTGCTTGAAGCAATTAGCTCGTCTGTCGCTATAATGCCCGAACCAGTAGGCATCCCCCCCTGTTGCGCCGCCAGTTCCTCCGAAACAAATTGTGATATGCAATGATATACAAGAAGAACGGCAGAAATAAGAGAAGCCCTGGCGCATTTTTAGATAATTTATTTCTTTTCATGAATTTCTGCCAAGCCATGGACATAAAAATACCTCCTGAACAGATTTTGGCTATTTCCCTTGTCTGTCCAGGAGATATTCTATCCGTTTCTTTTTCTCTGCTTAAACAATTCCCTGTGCAGTCATAGCCTCAGCTACTTTCAAGAATCCGGCAATGTTTGCCCCGGCCACATAGTTTCCTTCCATATTGTATTTTTTCGATGCTTCATCCAGGTTATGGAAAATATTGACCATGATATTTTTCAGTTTTGCATCCACTTCTTCAAAACTCCAGCTCAGTCTTTCGCTGTTCTGGCTCATTTCCAGAGCAGAAGTAGCCACGCCGCCCGCATTGGAAGCTTTGCCCGGGCAGAAAAGCACGCCGTTTTTCTGTAAATATTCCGTTGCTTCCAGCGTCGTAGGCATATTAGCGCCTTCGGCTACTGCAAAACAGCCGTTTGCCACCAACGCTTTTGCGTCTTCCAGATCCAGCTCATTCTGCGTTGCGCAAGGAAGGGCGATATCGCATTTCACGCTCCATACCCTGGAGCTGCCCACTTCGTGGTATTCCGCGCTCGGCCTTGCCGCCGCATATTCCGTCAGCCTTGCCCTCTTCACTTCTTTGACTTCCTTTAACAAAGCCACATCGATTCCTTCCGGGTCATAAATCCATCCTGTGGAATCGGAACATGTTACTGGTTTGCCGCCGAGCTGCTGCGCCTTTTCAATCGCATAGATAGCCACGTTGCCGGCGCCGGATACCGCGATCGTCTTGCCGGCAATGTCTTTGCCGTTGCACTTGAGCATTTCTTCCGTCAGATAAAGCAGGCCATATCCTGTCGCCTGTGTCCTCGCAAGGGAACCGCCATATGTAAGCCCCTTTCCTGTCAGCACGCCTTCGTAATGATTGCGGATCCTCTTATACTGCCCGTACATATAGCCGATTTCCCTGCCACCTACGCCGATATCCCCCGCAGGAACATCCGTGTCAGGGCCGATATGCCGGTAAAGCTCCGTCATAAAGCTCTGGCAGAAAGCCATCACTTCCCTGTCGGATTTCCCCTTTGGATCGAAATCGCAGCCGCCCTTGCCGCCGCCGATCGGAAGCCCTGTCAGGGAGTTCTTAAAGATCTGCTCAAAACCCAGGAACTTAATAATACCTAAATTTACCGAAGGATGGAACCTTAAACCGCCTTTATAAGGACCGATCGCACTGTTAAACTGCACGCGGAAGCCGTTATTTACCTGTACCTGCCCTTGGTCGTCCACCCAGGGGACGCGGAACATAACCACTCTCTCCGGCGTCACCAGCCTCTCCAACAGCGCATCCTTTCTATATGCGTCCTCGTTCGCTTCGATTACAACGCGCAGGGATTCCAACACTTCCTTTACCGCCTGGTGGAATTCCGGCTGCGCCGGGTTCTTAGCCACTACCAAATCAAAAACCTCATCAACGTATGACATTCCTATGTCCTCCTTTATTTTATATCAATAGCCAAAAGAATCTTCTTACGGGCGGCCGCTTCGCTTGCCGACCGCCCACGTCTTATTATATAATGCCGTTTTTGATTGTACAAGACACTTTACTACACGAAACTGTAAAAGTTTTTCCTCAATTTTTATTCAAATTGTACAATGATACATGTATACAATTATAAATACTTCTTCAGCCGTTCAATGTTTTTCTCCTCAAAGTCCATCAGCTCCTTTGCGATTTCCAGGGAAGTATGATCCGCCCTTTCATGGTGGTTCAATGATTTGCACATATCGGTAATCCCCCTGCTGCTCCCCTGAATCATCAATTCCGCAATATGGCTCGTACTCGTATTCAATAAGGTATTGGAATGTATCCCCCCTACCAGCATCATCTGGCTGACATGATTCGTACGGTAGGGTTCCGCCTTTCCCTCCAATATCCGGTCCAATGCCTTATTATGGATCTCCGAATATTTTAACGCCTGTTTCGATAACTGCACCGCCAGATCGTCGTCATATACCTTATCGCTGATCGTATCGATAGCTTTCATCGCCATCTCCGTGTTTTTTTGCACTTCCCTTAAGATCTCCGCGTCATCTCTTTTCATATCCTTCTCCTTGTCCGTAAATTGCTTTTGCCTCTTAAATAGAAAAAGTATAAGCACATTGCTATGCTTATACTTTTATTTTATCCTTTCTTATCCGGGCTATTCATTCTTTTCTGCTATTCTACATAATCCGATTTTACATATGCTGTCTCGCCGTTATATTTTACCCGCGTCCATCCGTCAGCCTGTTTCATCAGCAGTTCCAGTTTTTCGCCTGTATATGCCAGTCCAAGCTTCTGTCCGTTTTCGCTGGCCGATTTTCTTACATTGACATTTTCAATCACGGTGACAGTCTGTACATCCTCCGTATTTGCGTTCGCATTATTCGCGCCCGCAGCAGCCGTATTCCCGTTTCCGGCATTCTCTTCCCCGGCATCCGCGACTTCCACGTCCGCCTGTGCCAGTTCTACCGTCTCCTCCGAAACTACTTCCAGATATTCACTCTTAATAAAGGCGTCTCTTCCTTCAAAGCTGATTTTGCTCCATCCGTTTCCTTTCTCTTCCAAAAGAGTGAATTCATCGTCTATCTGGGCTTTCCCCAGCTTATCCGCAGTCTCGCTGTCGGAGCTTCTGATATTGACCACATCCGTTGCCCGCACCGTCTTTACCGTCGCTGTCTGTTCCTGTGCTTCTGCGGCTTCTTCAGCCCCGGCCTCCTGGGCAGCTTCCTGCTCGGCTGCCGCCTGGGCTTCTTCCTCCGCCCTTTTCGCCTCTTCTTCCGCCTTTGCCAGTATCTCGCCCACGGAAGCATCGATGCGGCTCGACAAGTCTGCCAGGAAAGCGTTCAGTTCTTCATCGCTCGCCAGCAGTTCATTGTATTCCGCCACCGCCTTATTATTCAAGTCCACCATGTCATCCTGAAGAGAAATCTCACGGATATAATTCGTGACTACGGAATTGGCCTCCCCGCCGTTAATATAACATTTGCCATTCTCATCGGTGCAGACATAAAATGCCTTCATCCCCGGCACCAGCTTGTCATATTCCGTAAACTTCACTTTGGAGTAAACATATACGAGATATGATCCCTCCACGGGCCCCAGCTTCGTATAAACATCCAGCTCCTGGTAAGAATCCACATACTTGCTCATTTCCTGGATCCTGATCTTTTCCTTATCTTCCACATAGGCATTCATGGACTCCACCGCTTCGATGTTTCCTTCCGCCATTGCCGCGTAATAATCGCTCATCAGGGAATTGACTGCCGGATAGGCATTGACTTCCAGCTCCAGCTGCGGCAGCTCCTCTTCCGGTATGGCGCTTTCCTCTTCCTCTGCCGCAGGATCTATCCCTGCCAGCTGAACCTCCGCTTCCTTAGCCGCTTTCTTATTTGCGTTGACCGCTACCAATACCGTTATGAAAACACATATTAAAAGAACGATGGGCATCACAATCTTTGTATGATCCGACACCCATTCTTTCATATCCTCGATTTGATCGCCAATTCCCCCATGCAAAGATGATTTTCTCCGTCTGCCCATAAACCAACAAATTTCCTTTCTTTCATCTAATACATTTTCTGCTTGTGCTATTTTCAGAGTGATGCAATGCACCCGGCAGGAATCGAACCTGCATTAAAGGCGTCGGAGGCCTTCGTTCTATCCGTTAGACTACGAGTGCAGACAATGACTGCGTCATTGTCTGAAAAACCTTCGGTTTTTCTCTGAATGTTTAATACTTGAATAACTAATATTTTCCAGATGTTCCGTTTTAGGTTTTTCAGATCTTTCTTCTTGTTGTGATGGAAATACATTATAACATTATAAATATTACAAATTTGTTACATCACTCTGATTATAATAGCACAATAGACGCATATTGTCTAGTGTAGTTTTTGTGAATCTTTAAAACAATTTTTTGATTTTCTTACATTTTCTTGAAAAATAGTAGACGGAGTCGGTCAAAACGTCCTCTGGCTCCACTTGGGTTTCGTTGATTTCGCATACCATTCTCCATAGTTCTTCCGCTTCCTGGAACCCGTCATCCGGCACGAGAATGACTTCATGCAACGAACTCGGCAGTATGAAAAGGCTCTTCCCTATCTCATCGGAAAATTCCTCCACCACGCCTCTGTAAAACATTGCAGCCGCCCCGAACAGCTTCTTTTCATTTCCCAGCACGAACATCCTTCCTTCCATTCGAAAGCCGGAATCCGATGCGCTTTCTTCCTCCGTTTTTCCCATATTTTTCATTTGTTCGCTCCTTTGTTCTTCCGCCGCATTTTTCTTCCGTTTTTCCGCCGGTTCGCCCAGTTCCGTGATATCCATGGAGCAGACCTCCTTCATCATGTCCTCCATAGACAGTATCCTTGCCGGGAGAATCTGCGGCGTATTTTTCTGGGCATCCCAATACAAGTGTTCTTTTGTTATGCCCCACATTTTCAAATGGCTGTTATATACAAGTATCGTGGCGCTGCCCAATTCCTTCTGCGGTACATGGCAGTAAAATACAAGAGCCATGTCCAAAAACAAAACATGGGGAACCTGGCGCAGCAGCTCTTTGTTCCGTTCATAACCAATCACTTTATATACCACTTTATCCTTCATTTTTTCATAATCAAGGAAAAAGCTCATATCCACGCTGGCCTCCACTTTGCTTTCCCTATAAAGCTTGCGCACCTCGTCCATAACTGCGCGGAAGGTCTCCCCGTTTTCATATGCTTTATACAGCGCGTCCATATAAATATTAGGAGAAACGTTCATCCCATCCCTGGACACAGTAATGCCGTGGAGCATCACCCCGTTGTTTTTTGTAATCTGCTTTACGGAAAGCACAGTCCCTTCCCCCATATCCGCTGCCAGGTTCTTTTTCACTTTCTGGCAAAATTCCATAATATCCATAATGATTCCTCTCTTTGCATTTGTTTTGAATTTGCGGGCGATCTGCCCAAGATGTGATTGTTTCGAATAATTCTTGAAGATATTTTGTGTAATCGAGCAGGGAAGACCTTCCCTACTCGCCGCGCCAAGCGTCCGCCAGCTTGCTGACATATTTCATTTGGATGCCTGTGTGCAATCGAGTAGGGGAAGTCTTTCCCCTACTCGCCGCGCCGGGCGCCCGTCAGCTCATGCTGACATGTTTCCTTTGGCGCCCGTGTGCATAAAAAAGACAATGGAATTCCTCCATTGTCTTATAAGCTAAATGATGGACTGCCTGTCCGCAGCAAATTCCATATTTTTGATAGTAAGACAGCTCCGCTGCTATACTCTGGAAAGATATTCCCCTGTCCTGGTGTCGATCTTAATGACATCGCCCTGGTTTACGAATAAAGGAACATAAACAGTCGCTCCCGTCTCCACAACAGCCGGCTTCGTCGCCCCTGTCGCTGTGTCGCCTTTAAAGCCCGGCTCTGTGTCCGTAATCTCCAGCTCTACAAACAACGGCGGTTCGATTGCAAATACATTGCCGTTATGGGAACATACTTTTACCATTTCATTCTCTTTTACGAATTTCAGAGTATCTCCAATAGCTTCTTCGTTCAATGCGATCTGCTCATAATTCTCAACGTCCATAAAATGGTACAGATCGCCGTCCGAATATAAATACTGCATATCTTTTCTATCAATACGTGCTTGCGGGCATTTCTCGGTAGGACGGAAAGTCTTTTCAATCACGCCGCCGCTCTTTACATTCTTCAGCTTGGTCCTTACGAATGCAGCCCCTTTGCCCGGTTTTACATGCTGGAACTCGATAATCTGGTATATATTATTATCTAACTCGATAGTAATACCATTTCTGAAATCACCTGCAGAAATCATAAAATATTCCTCCTAAATTTTTCACGTTATAATTCTTTACTAGTTTATACTAAAAATACTGATATTTCAACTACTTTTTCAAACAAAAATCGATCGCTTCCAGATATCCTTCCAGCCCATGCCCATAAATCTGTTTATCACAGGCCGGAGCCGTTACGGAAACTTGTCGGAATTCCTCCCTTTTCGTAATATCCGAAATATGAATTTCCACCTTCGTCACTTCGATGCTTGCCAGCGCGTCCCGGATCGCATAACTGTAATGGGTATACGCCCCCGGATTGATAATGATCCCTTCGGTGCCGTCAAAATAAGCATCCTGAATGCGGTCTATGATCGCTCCCTCATGGTTGCTCTGGAACACTTCGACCTCGCATCCATTCTCTTCCCCTTTTCTTGCGATCATATTCAGCAGGGCATCGTAATCCTGCGTCCCATACACGCTTTTTTCCCTGATGCCGAGAAAATTCAAGTTCGGTCCGTTAATAACTAATAATTTCATCTTATCGCTGCCCCCGCTCTTTCTAAAATTTCATCCACAATGCTGTCCGTCGTCTTTTCATCCGTATCGACTATGAAATCAGCCGCGCTCTCATAGAACGGCCCTCTCGCTTCCAGCAGGCATTTTACCTTTTCTTCCTTGTCTCCGCCCTGAAGAAGCGGCCGCGATGTGTCCGCTTCCAACCGGGTACATACGGTCTCCGGCTTTACGCGCAGATATATGACGGTTCCGAGGCGCTTTAACAGTTTCCTGTTTTCTTCCCGTATCGGCAGGCCTCCTCCCGTGGATATGATCTCCCCGCCTGATCTTCCCAACAGCCTTTCCAGGCATCTGGTTTCCATGCTGCGGAATTCATCTTCCCCCAGCCTCTCAAATATTTCCGAAACGGTCATATGATGGAGCCTTTCAATTTCTTTGTCCGTATCCACCATTGTCCGGCGCAGCCGGTAAGAAAGGCTGATTGCCGCGCTCGTTTTCCCGCTGCCCATAAAACCGATCAAAATAATATTTTTCATTCTTCTATTCCCATCGCTTCTTTCATCTTATCGTATACCATCCGGGCGTCTTCTTCCGAAACGGACACGTCGTTCCAAAGTTCATAAGCCTCCACTCCCTGGTACAGCAGCATCTTAAGCCCGTGGCACGCCTTCCCGCCCGCATTCCTTACCAGCTTCATAAAACGCGTGCAGGACGGCCGGTAAATCAGATCAAAGCCCGTATGTATCCTTTCATAAAAGGCCCCGTCCTCAATGACTGCGGCATCCGCATCGGGATAAAGCCCTACGCTTGTCGCCTGGATCGCAAGATACTTTTTCCCCGCCTGCAGCTTTCCATAATCCTCCAGGCGCAGCGGAACCGCACACTCCTTCCCAAACACGTGATTGATTTCTTCCGCCACTTTCTGCGCCTTTTCCTTCGTCCGATTCATAATATAAATACGGGCCGCCCCTTTGGAAACGCATAAAAATGCCGCCGCCCTGGCCGCGCCTCCTGCCCCGAGTATCAGTATTTCCTCTCCTTCTATGCAGATCCCTTCGCTGCGCATCGCGCGGTAAAGCCCCGTCGCATCCGTATTGTATCCCTTATAGCCGTTCGCCGTGCGCACCAGCGTATTGACGGCTCCTATTTTCCCCGCCATTCCGTCCATCTCCGCAAGGCAGCCTATCACCTCGCTTTTATAGGGAACCGTCACGTTCAGCCCATGTATATCGAGTGCAAAAGCGCCCTCTATGGCTTTCCTCAACCGCCCCTCTTCCACATGGAAAGGAACATAAACCAGATTCCTTCCTTCCCTTTGCGCCAGCGTATTATGGATCACCGGCGATATGGTATGCCCTATCGGGTTTCCTATCAGCCCGCACAGCCTCGTATGCCCGTCTATTGCCTGCATTGCTTTTCCCCCCGTTTTTGATCCCGCAAATAGAAAAACAGCACGATTTTTTCCAGATACCGCTTCAGCACGATCTGTATTTCCTCCTTCGGATGGATCGGTTTTACTAGAAACGTGCGAATTCCTGCCTTTTTCGCCCCCCACACATCCGTAAAGAGCTGGTCCCCGACGAAAAGGGCATGATCCTTGTCCACGCCCAGTCGTTCCATCGCCTTTCGATAATTCCCTGTGGCCGGTTTTCCCGCTTTAAAAATATACTGCGCCCCGACCGCATCGTTAAACATCTTTACCCGGGGTTCCTTATTGTTGGACAGGAGCATGATTCCATAGCCCAGCCCTTTCAGCCTGGCAAACAGCTCCCTGCTCCTGTCATCCGCCGGTGCGCCGTGCGGCACCAGCGTGTTATCAATATCAAAAATAATCCCCCGGTAGCCCTCCTGGTATAGCTTCTCAAAATCGATCCCATAAGCCGAATCCACATACGCGTCAGGGTAAAATCTCTGCAACATCCTTTTTCCTGCCTTATTCCTTAATTGCTGTCCAGAACCTTCTTCAATTCATCCATGAAGGTATTAATATCCTTAAATTCCCTATAGACCGAAGCAAATCTTACATAAGCCACCGCATCCATATCTTTCAGTTTGTTCATCACCATTTCGCCGATATCCTGGGTGGAGATTTCCCGTTCTTCCATATTGAAAATTTCCGTTTCCACTTCTTCCACCAGTTTATCGATCTGCCCGGCGCTTACCGGGCGCTTATGGCAGGCCCTGAGTACCCCTGCCTCGATTTTCGAACGGTCATAGGTCTCCCTGTTATTATCCTTCTTGATAATAATCAATGGAATCGTCTCAATCTTTTCATAAGTGGTAAATCTCTTATCGCACTCGTCGCATACTCTCCTGCGCCTGATGGAATTATTATCTTCCGCAGGCCTGGAATCGATCACCCTCGTATTTTCATGGCCGCAAAAAGGACATTTCATGCCGTTCCCTCCTCCACTGTACTTCCCGTACTGTCAGCTCCGCAAATGGAATCTATCTACCTGTTCGTTCAATGTCACCGCCTGGGCGGAAAGTTCCTCGCTGGTGGCCGAAGTTTCCTGTGCGGCCGCCGAGTTATTTTCTACTACCGCAGAGATCCTCTCCACGCTCTTTTCAATTCCCTTGATGGACTCCGCTTCCTTATCCGATGCCATCCGTATTTCCCCTACGGCGATCAGCACATGCTCCAGCCCTTCCATCGCTTTATTGGTAGCGCCCGCCGTTTCTTCCGTAATGCTGTCCCCTTTCATGACCTCCTGCAAAGAAGTCTCGATCAGTCGTTTCGTCTTTACTGCGGACTGGGCGCTGTCTTCTGCCAGCTTCCGTATCTGCTCCGCTACTACGGCAAATCCTTTGCCGGCTTCTCCGGCCCTTGCCGCCTCAATCGCCGCATTCAGGGATAACAGGTTCGTCTGCGAAGCAATATCTTCAATATCCCCGATGATATTGCTGATTTCCTGGGATGTCGATTTGATGGACTCCATCGCTTCCATCAGTTCCGCCATCTTTGTTCTCGTTTTTTCCGCTTCCATTCCCACGCTTTTCGCGCTGTCATGCAAACGGTCTATCGTAATGCTTGTTTCCTCAACCTGCCCCGTCACTTCTGTCATCGTCTCAAAAAGCTCCTGGACGGAGGATGCCTGGTCTGCCGCCCCTTCCGCCAGCCCCTGCGCGCTCTTGGCAAGCTCCGTAGACCCCGCTGCCACCTGATCCGACGCGCTCTGAATATTTCCTAATATATCGCTGATAGTAAGAACCATTTCCCGAAGCTGCGTCAGCAGCGGTGCATAATCGCCTACATACATATCCTTATTGCTGGTTCTGACATCAAAATTTCCTTTTGTAAATTCCGAAAACATCCTGTGGAGGTCATCAATAATGATTTTTAACGTATTGCCCGTCGTTCGGAAGCAATCTGCCAGCTCTCCTAATTCATCATCCGAATCATATGTAATCTCCATGCTGAAATCGCCTACGGCCATCCTCTTCGCCGCCTCCTCCAGCTCCTTGACCGGTTTTACCAAAGACAGAACAACAGCCCCGCCCAGCCGGAATACCAACGCCAAGTTGACGACGGCTATGATAATCAGCAGCACCAACGCGACCATCCGCGCCGTCGGGTTCTCCCCCATCACGCTTAAGCCGATGACACCGACTAATACCGCTATAATGTACACCACGAGCAGTACGGAGAAAATAGCCATTACCTTTTGTTTGATCCGCATATTTTTCAATTTTTCTTCCATCATACCATCTCCTTCATTTTTCCAAAGCACCTTTTTAGATTGTATCAAATTATATGGAATCAGGCAATAAAATAAATATGAAAATTGGATATCCTATTTAGGACATCCAATTTTTAAACCTTCTTTTTTTGCCTTGGAGAAAAAGCAGCCCTAAGCTGTCAGATAATTTTTCATTACGCGCAAAGCATTTTTTTCCAGCCTGGATACCTGTGCCTGAGATATTCCGATCATCTCGGCCACCTCCATCTGTGTCTTCCCTTCGAAAAAGCGGAGCGTAATGATCTCGTGTTCCCGTTCGTCCAGACGCTTCATGGCCTCGCTTAAAGAAAGATGCTCCACCCATATCTCTTCCCGGTTCTTCTTATCGCTGATCTGGTCCATCACATAAAGCGTATCGCCGCCATCCGTAAAAATCGGTTCATAAAGGCTCATCGGATTTTGAATGGCATCCAGGGCATATACGATATCTTCTTTGGAAATTCCGATTTCATCGGCTATTTCATTGATCGTCGGCTCCTTTAAATTTTTCCTCGTCAGATTCTCCCTCGCATAAATTGCCTTATATGCCGTATCTTTCAGGGAGCGGCTTACCCGGATGGAATTATTGTCCCGGAGGAAACGCCTGATTTCCCCGATGATCATCGGTACCGCATACGTGGAAAATTTTACGTTCAGGGTAGAATCAAAATTATCGATCGCTTTGATCAAACCGATGCAGCCGATCTGGAATAAATCGTCCACATTTTCATTGCTGGATGAAAAACGTTTGATCACGCTTAAAACAAGCCTTAGATTGCCTTCGATATATTGCTCCCTGGCATCCCGGTCCCCCTCCTCAATTCTCGAAAAAAGTTCTTCCTTTTCCGCATTTTTCAAAAGCGGAAGTTTGGATGTATTGACCCCGCATATCTCAACCTTTCCCTGTGCCATCTTACGCCTCCTGCAAACATTTTTTTCCGGCTATTAAAAATGATGCACCAAAAAGGAAAAAATTATACATCCCAATCGACTTGTACCGGAATCAATTATCCCGGCAGATGCATATGTTATGGTAAGTATATTCAGGATGAGGTATTATGCTTTTTTCAGAATTAAAATGTAAGGAAGTCGTCAACCTGAAAGACTGCAAATGTCTTGGAAAAATCGGCGATCTGGAATTCGACGAATGCTCCGGCCAGATATGCAAAGTCATCATTCCCGGCAAAAACAAATTTTCCTGCCTGTTCGGAAGCGAGCCGGAATATGTCATTCCATTCAAAAATATCAGGAAAATCGGCCCCGATATTATTATCGTCGATATATGCTGTTAAAAAACGATCCGGGGACAAAACCGCCCTTCCAAACGTTTCCATCCCCGGATGCTGTTTTCCTTCCCTGCGCTTATTCTTCCCGGATCAGCTCCCTTTTGAGCCGCTTCATGATTTTTTTCTCCAGCCTTGATATATAGGACTGGGATATGCCGAGCAATGCCGCCACTTCTTTTTGGGTCATTTCCTGCCCGTCCGGCGTTCCCAGGCCGAAACGAAGATTAATAATGGTCTTCTCCCTGTCCGACAGCTTATTGATTGCTTTCAGCAAAAGCTTCCTTTCCACTTCGTTCTCAATATCGCGGTAAATGACATCTTCATCCGTTCCGAGGATATCCGACAAAAGCAGTTCATTGCCGTCCCAGTCCACATTGAGAGGTTCGTCGATGGAAACCTCCAGCTTTGTCTTGTTATTTCTTCTCAAGTACATTAAGATTTCATTCTCAATGCACCGGGATGCATAAGTCGCCAGTTTAATGTTTTTCTCAGGGTTAAAGGTATTGATGGACTTTATCAGCCCTATCGTGCCGATCGATATCAGATCCTCCACCCCCACGCCGGTATTATCAAACTTCTTCGCTATGTATACGACCAAGCGCAGGTTATGTTCGATCAATATAGACTTGGCTTCATCCTCATATTCCGTCCCAAGGTCGTTAATGACTTCATTCTCTTTCGTAGCTTCCAGAGGCGGCGGCAGAACCTCCGTCCCCCCTATATAATGGATATCCCCCTGTTTTGTCATAAAAAAATTAGGCTCTTTTTTAATTATTTTAAACTGCAGCTTCCCAGGTATCGCCACTTTAAAAATCATTTTTTCCTCCTTTCATCGCCCGCACAGATCCGGATGCAATATCATCTGATATTTTCCGTTTGCAGATATTTTATTTCTGCTGATTCCTACGATTACTTTCTGCCATCGCATGCTTTCTTCTTTGCCTTCAATCACAATCTCAGGCACTTCATATCCTTCCATAATGCCATGATTCCTGCCCACGCTGTGGTAAGGTATCGCTTTCAGCTTTTCCGGCGCTTTGATTCCTGCCAGCTGAAGCAGGCACGCTTCCTCCACGACCGAGACCGGTTTCCCGCTGACCGGCTCCCTCAGGCTGTTTCCCGTATCCAGCAAAGCGTCCAATTCAATTTCATTATATTCTCCCCTCAGTTTTACCTTGTAAATATCTGCCGCTCTTTTTTTAGCGGCCTGGGCGATCCACCAGGACACTGCCTGGTATCCGAGCATGCCCGCTCCTAATATGTACCATATCTCCCCCTGTTTTCCCCTGAAAAACGGAACGCTGGAAAACAGAAACTTCATGATCCCCCCAAAAGCAAAGGCGTAAACGGATAAATAGCCGGCCGCCTTCCATACCATCTTCACGTTGTCCAGCCGCAGGATGGCAGCTGCCGCCGCCATGCTGATCCCTGCCGGGCCGATATACCGTTTTATGACTGCCGGAATGCCCGGCATAAAAATCAGCAAAACGCAAAATGCCGCCCCTACCGCGCTCCCTCCTATGATCCGAAGGCGCGTGGCAGTGCGCTTCAGTGTCCTGGACAGGAGCGTGTAAAAATACAGGTTCATAACAAAATTTATGAGAAAAAGGCTGTCAACGTAAACTTCATATATATGCTGTCTCCATCCTCCTGTCCGTCACCTCCCTTTAGCAACCATTATATAAAGTATTGTCCGCTTTTTTTGTCAAAAAGGCGCACCCCGCCTGTGTCATTCGCCGCTGGATTCGACAAAAAAAGAGCCGGCCTGGCGGCCGACCCTTTATCTTTCCCTTTTCATTTTTCTTTACGTTTCCGGATTCGGATCCATAATGATGGCCGGAATCTGGGACAACATATTGTCAATATCTTCAAACATAGCGCTTTTCGTCGTGCCAAGGCTGCTGGCACGGTTAATATGTTTCACGACTTCCTGGTACTGTCCCCTGATTTCATCAAAAAACTGGCAGACGGTCTGCAGTTCGTTCTGGGAATTCTCAATAACTCCAGCGATTTCCGCTTGTACCAGGGAAGCTCCTTCCGCAGCTTCCGTAATTTGATGGAAAGAATCATAAGTAGCATTTACAATGCCGGTACCTTCCCCGAGATCCTTCGCCGATGCGGCAATGCTCTTATTCAGGAGGTTCGCATCGGACTCCACGTTATGGATGCCGGAATCCGCTTCATTGGCAAGCCCTTTGATTTCTTCCGCAAGCTCTTTTACCTTTGCCGCAACTACGGCAAATCCTTTTCCGTCTTCGCCGGCCCGGGATGCTTCAATGGATGCGTTGATCGCAAGGATATTTGTTTCATCCGCAATCGTTACAATCTTGTTGATGCACTGGCGGATGCCTTTTACCGCCGTCTGGAGCTGTTCAAAAGTATGCTCCATTTCCACATAGGACTGCTCGATCGTCATGGAAGTCTGTTTCAGTTCTTCCACCTTTTCCTGAGTCTCTGACACTGTTTGGGCGATGGAGCTTTTTACTTCCGAAAACTGTTCTGCCGTGTCGTTGATGCTGGAAAACGACTGCCCGAAATTTGAAAGCTGTGTCTGGAAATTATCCGCTTTTTTCAACACATTGGAAAAAGAATTGCCGACCATGGTCAGTTCCCACAGCGATTCCACTTCCTTGCTGATCAGCTCTTCCTTATAATCTTTTAAATGCTCTGTCACATACAGTACCGGATAAAGGCTTTTTTCATTATGGCGCACCTGCCCCGGCTTCTGCCGGTTTTTCTTCGACAACATCCTATTTTCCTCCTTTATTCAAATACTACGCAAGTCATGGACTGGTTGACAAAACGGTTATTATAATGCTCCCCATATCCGACGAGCCCGGCATGGCTTCCCAGCCTGGACATTTCCTGGAGATAGGTCTGCATATAATTCCGCTCGGAAAACAGTTTATAACGGAACAAACAGTTCACGGAGAAAACAGCCGAACGCCTCGGGAAATCCCTGCAGATGGCCCGGATCGTCTCCCTCGTGATGGCCTGGTAATCGCCCAGTTCCAGCAAAATCAAAACATCGGAATCATTGACCTGCCGGAAGCATGCCAGCGCATTTCCATCCACTTCTTTAATGGAAATAATGCAGGTATCATCCCCGTTAATCTTACCAAAAGGATTCTGGAACGTCTGTGTCAGTATCTGTTCATCCGTCACATGAAGAATGCTCTGGTAAACTTGTTTCGCCGGCTTCCCGTTCAATGCCCCGATTATGTACTTCGCCCTGTCCGTCTGGGAAGCGATAAAACGGTAATTCCCGAGCTGGTGGTAAATATTTTCCTTATAGGTCTTGACCCGCCCGCCATGGTTTTTCACCAGGCCGTAAACAACAGAGTCCTCATAAATCTTTCCGTTGGCGGATACTTTTCCACCATCCCCTGTTCCGCCCACAAGAGAAATGCCTTTTTGCTTTAACGCAGTATCAATCGTCGTCAGCGCGCAGGCATCATTCCCCGTGCAGAAATCGATGCATACCGTATCCTGCTGCGAGCCGTTTACTTTTTTCATATCCTCTTCCATACGGCGAATATACTTCACCGGCATGACGGATACCTGTTCCAGCGCATTGGCCGTCGCGCTGACCCCGTCATAAAAAGCTACGACGCCGACCCCCTTTTCTACGATTCTGGTATCATAACTCATCCCGATACAGCCAATGCTCGGAATATTCGGATATAGTTTTTCCAGGGCTTTTACGTGGTCTTCAAACTGGGAATTGTTCGAAAACAGCATAATAAACTGCGGATTCTTCAGTCCGTTTACCGCTTCCGCGAGATTCCCGCCCTGGCTCATACCAAAAAACTGCTTCATACTGCCGCTTCTCCTTTTCCTTTTTGTATTTGGTATCACATATATTTTTGATTATACTTGAAAACAAATGAGGCCGTCAATCTTTTTTGATGAGTAAGGTAAGGATTGGGGGATTGCTGCGGGGCTGGTGCTGTGGTTGGCGCTGAGGACGGGGGCGACTGGCCGGGGGCTGGCAAGGAGCGGGATTTCCTGCTGGAGCTTCCAATCAGATTTTACTAATGAAATGGGGCGATGTTGTTAAACCGATCGGGTCGGAAAAAAGGGGCATCCATGCCCCCTTTTCCTGAAATTGCCATCCATGGCAATTTCACCCTGGGTTTTTGACCATTTCATAAGTAAAATTGCTGATTGTACGCAACAGCAGGAAATCCCGCCCTGCCAGCCCCCGGCCAGTCGCCCCCGTCCTCAGCGCCAACCACAGCACCAGCCCCACAGCAATCCCCCAATCCCCATCCCAACGGCAAGCCAAATTTCCCACCCGAATTTGATTTATGCTTGGCTCCGTTTAGGCTTAGACTAATTTACACTTGGATTGATTTTCACTATTTAATTTATGTAAATAAGTCTCATCCACATTCTATCGGGACAGATGGGAACAAGAATCCGGCATGGAAAGGGAAGCGGGGCATCCGGCGGAGGGGAGCCTGGGGGAAGGGCGGGCGGGAAGATTGTGTAAACGGCTTCTGCACGATGGAGATGAAACTCAAAAAATCGTGGAAGCCCCTGCTGAACACGATTTTTGCTTTCAGAGGTTCATCGGAATGCTTCGTGCAATAGAGTTTACACAACTTCCCGCCCGCCCTTCCCCCAGGCTCCCCTCCGCCGGATGCCCCGCTTCCCTTTCCATGCCGGATTCTTGTTCCTTCCTCTTGTTCCCCCTCTTGTTCCCCCTCGGCGCAAAAAAAGAGCCGGCCATCAGCCAGCTCCCAAAATCCACTATGTATAATACAATCCTACTTCCTCTGCAGAAAATCAGGAATCTTAAGCGTTTTCTCCTCCACAGTGCTTCTGATATCTCCAGGCTTGTTGATGCCGGGGATATTCTTTAATGGCGTCGTTCCCATATTATTCGGAGTCATGCCAAAACCCTGGCCTGCTGCCCCAGGCATTGACATCCCTGCCCCTCTGGAAGTTTTTCCCTGCAAAGCAGAAGGGGAAATGTATCCCGGCTTATAGGCAGAAAATCCCGATGCCGCCTTAGAAGCCGCATCCTCCAGCCCTGTCGCGATCACCGTAATCGTACAAGTGTCCGCCTTATTTGCATCGTACATCGCGCCGAAAATAATGTTTACTTCGTCACCGGCAAGGTTCTGTACATAATCCACTGCGTCTGCCGCATCCGCCAGCGTAATATCGCCGGACACATTGATAATAACATGGGTCGCCCCGGATATCGTGGTTTCCAGAAGAGGGCTTTCCACCGCCATCTTAACGGCTTCGCTCGCTTTATCATCGCCTTTGCCATAACCGATGCCGATATGGGCGATGCCTTTATCCTTCATAACAGTCTGTACATCGGCGAAATCCAAGTTGATGATCGCAGGCACGTTGATCAGATCGGTAATTCCTTGTACTGCCTGCTGTAAAACTTCGTCCGCTTTCTTCAGGGCATCCGGCATCGTCGTACGCCTGTCCACGATCTCTAACAGCTTATCGTTCGGTATCACGATAAGCGTATCCACATTGCCCTTAATTCTCTCTATGCCATTTAAAGCGTTTACCATACGGGCTTTCGCTTCAAAGCGGAAGGGCTTCGTCACAACACCCACCGTCAGTATTCCCATATCCTTTGCAATCTTCGCTACTACAGGAGCCGCGCCGGTTCCGGTTCCGCCGCCCATGCCGCAGGTGACAAAAACCATATCCGATCCTTTCAGTGCCGCCGTTATCTCTTCGCTGCTTTCTTCAGCAGCCTTCTCTCCGATCTCCGGCTTCGCGCCGGCTCCCAGTCCTTTCGTCAGTTTTTCGCCGATCTGGAGAAGCCTGGGCGCTTTGCATAACTGCAAAGCCTGCTTGTCCGTATTAATACCTATAAACTCTACTCCGTCTATGTTTTCGTCAACCATTCTATTAACAGCATTATTGCCTGCACCGCCAACCCCTACTACTATAATCTTTGCTGCAGCCTCAGCTTCGTTTGTCTTAATTTCAAGCAAGGTGTGACCTCCTTCATTATCCCTTTTCCATTCGCTATGTATTCATACCGAACCCCTGATAAACTCCTACATGTTATCATATAATTATTTTAACAAATTAGCAACCCATTTTTCGCTTTTTTCATGGGCTTTTTTTTCCGTTTGGATTTTATCTGTATTTTATTCCCGACGAAACGTAATGTTTTTGGTATCTTCCGTATAGTTCTCCATTTGCAGCGTTCCGCTCTTCCCTTCCAGTTCAGGAAGAATGTTTTTTAACTTTATGATCTTCTGGTCGATTTCGGAGCTGGAACCGAGCGTCACCCTGACATCTTCAAAAAATAAAGTCAGGTCATAAGAAGAATCAAAAAATATCTTGTCTGCCATGAGTTCATATTTATTTAAAAGCTGGGTAATGTCCAGAATCCGCTTGAAAATCTCATCGTTTTCCACCGGCAGCGGTTCGTTCACCACCACATAGTCGAAATGGAGTCCCGTAACCTGTGGAATTCCCCGGGTTCTTTCCGCCGAACTTTCCACTACCGTTCCATCCCTGTCAAAATACATGTATCTGCCAAGATATTCTACATATCCAGCCAGCGCTTTTTCATATACGCTGATGCGGATCGTATTCGGCGTAAGGATATTCACATCCATTTTTTCCACAAAAGGTATTCCCTCTACGCCTTTGTCCTTGTATTTCATAGCAAGATAGAGGGAATTATTCCCATATCTTCCTTCCATTACCATATCCATGACTTCTTCATTCGTATAGTGAACATTGCCGTCCACATATACCGTCGTCACCTCATACGCGGTAGTTATGTAATAGTAAATGCCTGTCAGGAGAACACAGCATGCGGCCACCGTAGCGCCAATCATCACCAAGCTTTTATGCTGGGCAAACCATTCTCCGAGTTCCGGCTTGTCCCGGTAAACATCCCTGTCTTTTTTCCGGCTTTTTCTTTTTTCTGCCTTTTCCCTGACCGGTTTTTTTCCCTTTCCCGTCCCTGTCTTTTTCTTTTTTTTCCCGGTTTTCTTCTTTTCCCCTTCCGGGTTTTCCTTTTTCCCGCCCTCTTTCGTTTCTCCTTTTGATTTCGCTTTTTCTTCCGGCTTCGCTTTCTCCCCGGACTTTTCTGCCTTTTCTTCCGGCTTCGTTTTCTCCCCGGAGTTCTTCGTTTCTTCCTCCGATGCCGCTTTTTCCCCGTTTTCTTTTGTTTTCTCCTTCGGTTCCTCTTTTCCTTCCGGCTTTTCCGCATTCCCTTTCGGCGCGGCCTTCTTCCCTGTCCTCTTCGCGTTCCCTTCCCCGGATTTCTTTTCTTCTTCCGGTTTCTTTTCCTTTCCGCTCTTTTTCTTTCCTTTGCGGGCGGTTTTTTTCCCTTTCTGGACGGCCTTTTCCGTTCTTTCCGGCTTTTTCTTTTCCTTCTGCGCCGCCTTTTTTGCCCCTTCCGGCTCTTTCTTTTCCTTCTGCGCCGCCTTTTTTGCCCCTTCCGGCTCTTTCTTTTCTTTCGAGACTGCTTTTTGCTTTTCCCCGGCTTCACTCCTTCCAAAGGAGGCCGTTCCTCCTTTGGATGGTTTTTCATCTTTTATCGGTTTATCCCCGTTTTTAACCAGCCTTAAATTAGGATTGCGCCGTTTAGCGCTCCGTTTGGTCTTCTGTACGCTGTTTTGTTTCGTGTCTTTTTCATTGCCATCCATATCATTTACCTTACTATGACATACCCGCCGTTTGTTTCCTTCCGGCGCGCATTATATAATATTGATATCCGCTCCAAGGTTCCGAAGATCCTTGCAGATATTCTCATATCCCCGTTCGATAAAATGCCTGTTTCCTACCACGCTTTTTCCTTCTGCCGCCAGCCCTGCCACTACGAGCGCCGCGCCTCCTCTCAATTCTTCCGCTTCAACGCCTGCGCCTTGCAGCTTCTCCACACCGTTAATATACGCCTTATTTTTCACGACTTCAATATCCGCGCCCATTTTCTTCAAATTATCCACGATCCGAAAACGATTTTCAAATATACTTTCCTCTATCACGCTCTGTCCCTGCGCTACAGCCAGGGCCGCCATCAGCGGAGACTGCAGATCCGTAGGGAATCCAGGATGCACTTCCGTCTTCAGATAGGGAACAGCTTTTAATTTACGGATCACATCCACGCCGATCCCTTCGTCGCCGACCGCCACACAGGCGCCCATTTCTTCTGCCGCAGCCAGCAATGCCCCCATCTGCCCGGCCGGGGCGCCCTCCAGAAAAATGCTTCCTCCGGCCGCCAGCGCCGCCGTCAGATAAGTGCCTGCCACGATCCTGTCCGCCGGCACTTCGTATTTGGCATCGTGCAGCCCTTCCACGCCTTTGATCCTCAGGCAATCCTTGCCGGTTCCCTCGATTTCTGCCCCGGCCGATGCCAGAAATCCGCACAGCGCCTCGATCTCCGGCTCTCTTGCCGCATTTTCCAGAACCGTCGTCCCCTCTGCGGTGACTGCGGCTAAAATGACGTTTTCCGTCGCCCCTACGCTCGGAAAAGGCAGCCGTATCTCCTCGCCGCGCAGCTTCGCCGCCTTCGCGGTAAAAAGCTGCTCCTGCTCTTCGATCTCCACTCCCATTTTTCTTAAAGCCGACAAATGAATGTCGATCGGCCGCCGTCCTATCACGCACCCGCCCGGATAGGCCATCGTCGCTTCCCCCAGCCTTCCAAGGGCAGCGCCGAGAAGCATGACGGAAGAACGCATGCGCGTTACGGACTCCCCGCTGATCCGTCTATCATGAATATGAGAAGCATTGACTGTCACCGTATTGCCCGCCCAGGATACAAAACATCCCAGTTCCTGCAAAAGATTCTGCATCAGGTAAACATCCGCAATACGCGGGCAGTTTTTTATCACACAGGTTCCCCTGACTAACAAGGAAGCGGCAAGAATGGGCAATACCGCATTTTTCGACCCTTGTATCTTCGTCTCTCCTCTCAGAAAGTTCCCGCCATAAATATAAATAGAATCCAATGATTCACCTTCTAAACCATTTTTTTAAATGATGACCTATTTTATATATATGGCAGTCTTTTCCCAGCGTACCTTGTACGCTTTGTACCTTGTACGCTTTGTACCTTGTACGCTTCGTGCCTTGTACGCTTCGTGCCTTGTGTACTTGGCCGTCCCATGCCGTTTTCCTTTTTGCCTTAAATATCCTTTAACCGAATTCCCTTCGCCACGCTCAAAACAATCCCCACCTCGATCATAAGGAACAGCACCGCCGATCCCCCGTAACTAATAAAGGGCAGGGAAATCCCCGTATTGGGTATCGTATTCGTGACAACCGCGATATTCAGGATCACCTGGATCGCGATATGGCCCATCACGCCCACCACCAGCAGTGCGCCGAACAGGTCGGAAGCATTATTGGCTATGACCATAAAGCGCCATATAAGCAGAAGGAACATGAGAATAATCGAAATAGCCCCGAAAAGCCCCAATTCTTCACAGATAATGGAAAAAATCATATCGTTCTGCGCCTCGGGCAAAAATCCCAGCTTCTGCATGCTCTGTCCAAGCCCTTTTCCCAGAATTCCTCCTGACCCGATGGCATACAATGCCTGCAAAGTCTGAAACCCTTTCCCGCTGGCATAAGCTTCCGGGTCCAGCCAGGCCAGGATACGCTCGCTTCGGAAACCCATCCCCTCGGAAGAAGCCGCCTGGGAAATGAAGAATACCACTACCGCTATGGCCGCCGCGCCTCCGGCCGCCAGAATAATAAATTTCTTGTACTCCGGGCTGGCCACGAAAAGCATCAGCGCCGCAATGCCGAAAACAATAATTGCAGAACTCATATTATTCGTGATCCGCCATATCATAACGCATATGGGCGCCGGTATCAAAAGCACCATAAAAAATCCTTTGGTCGTTCGTATTGCCCTTCCCATCCTGCACACAAGGCTGGCCAGGAAAAGAATCATGCCCAGCTTCGCCACCTCTGCCGGCTGCAAAGTCAAAGGCCCTACTTTAATCCACCTGGTCGCGCCGTTCGCGGAATATTGCAGCTGCGGAACAAGCACCATCACGATCAGCACGGCGGATCCTATGTATGCAATCGTGGCGAACTGTTCCCAGAAATGATATGGAATATTCGCCACCACGATCATGGCCGCCAGCCCGATCACCGTAGCCATTACCTGCTTTTTCAGGTAAAAGGTGGATTCATGCCCTTGCAGGGTCGCTTCATAGGAACTGGTGGAATAGATCATCACCAGCCCGAATCCCAGCAAAAACAAAACAATAAACAAAAGACTGTAATCAAAATAATTTTCTGTCGGTCTCTTTTTCTGCCTCCCCGCCACTTTCTCTTCCCGCTCCTTTCATCCTCTCCGAAACCGGATCTTTCGCCATCCGCTCAAAGGCTGTTCACATAATCCTTAAACATCTTTCCCCTCGCCTCATAGTTGGGGAACATCCCCCAGCTGGCGCATGCCGGGGACAGAAGCACCGCATCACCGTCTCTGGCCGTTTTCGTGCATATGCGGAGCGCTTCCTCAAAGCTGTCCGCACGGACGATATTTTCCACACCGTGCTTCCTGGCGCATGCTTCAATTTTTTCCGCCGTCTGCCCGACCAGAACCAGGCATTTCACCCTGCCTTCAAAAGCTTCCACCCATTCGTCATACTCGCTCTGTTTGTCATATCCGCCGCCGATCAGCACCGTCGGCCTGCTCATGGCCCGGATCCCCTGGATCGCCGCATCCGGGTTCGTCCCTTTGGAATCATTGTAATAATCCACTCCATTTTTTGTCGCCACAAACTCAATCCGATGTTCCACCGCCCGGAAGCGCTTTACCGTATCCAATATATGCTCCATCGGCAGCCCCATGGAAAAAGCGATGGCGATCGCGGCCATGACATTCTCCACGTTGCACATGCCCACCAGCTTCATATCATGGATATTCATAAGCCGTTTGATCTCTCCTCCCGCCGCCATGCAGATTTCTTCCCCATCCAGATAGAAACCCTCTTCCAGCTTTCTTTTGGAAGAAAAGAAAATCACACGGGCCGGACACCTTCTGCCGAATTCCCGCGTATATCTATCCTCATAATTCAATATGCACACGTCTTCCTTCGTCTGCTTTTGGGCGATCCTTTCTTTCACCGCCACATAAGTTTCCATATTGTGGTGCCGGTTCAGGTGGTCCGGCGTAATATTCAAAATGGCGGACACATCGGGCCGGAATTCCTCCGTCGTTTCCAGCTGGAAACTGCTCACTTCCGCCACCGTGACCGTCTCTTCCGTTGTATCAAAAGCCATTTCCGTATAAGGCGTCCCAATATTGCCCACGACATATACGGAATCATAGTATTCTTCCATCATCTGCCCTACCAGCGTGGTCGTCGTCGTCTTACCGTTCGTTCCCGTAATGGCCGCCAGCCTTCCTTTCGCATAGCGGTAGCCCAGTTCCAGTTCCCCCCAGACGGGAATCCCCTTTTTCCGAAGCCCCTCCATAAATTCGGTGTCTGCCGGCACTCCCGGGCTTGGAACAGCCAGACAGATTTCTTCTGTCACGCTTCCCGGCAGGCTTCCGATAAAGATTTCCACATTGCCATTTCCGGCCAGTCTGCTGCGTATCTCTTCCGGTTTTGCATTCTCATTCTCATCATAAAGGACAGGGACGGCCCCCGCTTTCAAAAGAAGTTTCGCCGCTCCTATTCCGCTGATCCCCGTTCCAATTACTAATACTTTCTTATTCTCCAGTTCCATAACGCAACCACCCTTTTTTAAATTCCAAGGCAAAGCGCCGCCAGGCAGAGCATTGCCGTAACAATCGTAAATACAGCCACTACCCTTGTTTCCGACCATCCGCACAGTTCAAAGTGATGGTGGATGGGAGCCATTTTAAAAAACCGCTTTCCTCCGCTTATCTTAAAATAACCCACCTGTATCATCACGGAAAGCACCTCCAATACATAGACAAGAGCCACAATCGGGATAAACAAAGGCATCTGGAGCATATACGCCGTGGCCGCCACGAACCCGCCAAGCGCCAGGGAGCCCGTATCACCCATAAACACTCTGGCCGGATATACGTTAAAAAGCAGGAAGCCCAAAAGCGCCCCCACCACCGCGCACGTCACCGGCTCGATCCCGCTGGCCGTCCCTATGGCGACCGCCGTAAAAAAGGTAGCGATCATCACCGTTACGCTGCTCGCCAGCCCATCCAGCCCATCCGTAAAATTCGCCCCGTTCACCGTGCCGATCACGACAAAAAACATAACTGGAATGTTCCAAATACCCCAGTCCACATATTTCCCGGGCCAAAAAGGTATTTTCATCGCCAGGGACACCCCTGCATCATTGACCATATAATAAGCGAATACGCCCGTTACAACGATCTGGCCGAGCATCTTCTGCCATGCCCGCAGCCCCATGGAACGGTGCAGCACCACCTTGATATAGTCATCCAAAAAGCCGATCAGCCCGAATCCCAAGGTGGCAAAAAGAATCGGCGCGATTTTCGGATAATCTTTCATATAAATCACGGAAGTTGCCGTTACGCCTATGAGAATCAGTATCCCTCCCATCGTGGGCGTACCCGACTTTTTCAAATGGCTCTTAGGGCCGTCGTCCCTCTCTGTCTGGCCTACCTTTAGTCGCTTTAAAAAAGGTATGACCACCGGCCCCAATACCACGCTTATAGAAAATGCGATTGCTACAGATGTTATTACTGTATAATGATTCATTATTACATGATTCATTTGCTCCATCCTATCCTTTCCGAACCAGAATCGCCGCCCTCCTGCCTGCAAAGCCCTGCGGCATCCTATGTATTATAATCCATTCCCTCCAAATATGGAAGAATATTTTCAAAAAGCTGCCGCACGATCGGCGCCGCGATCTGCCCTCCATAATAGACCCCCTGGGGATTATTAATAATGGCTACGGCCAGCACTTGCGGATTATCCGCCGGGGCAAATCCCAAAAAGGAAGATATATACCGGCCGCTTCCCCTTGGAAGCGTCTGGCTGGTGGCTGTCTTGCCTCCTACCCGGTAGCCTTCCACATAACCGTTTTTCCCGCTGCCGTTTTCCACTACCTGTTCCAAGATATACCGCATGGTTTCGGAAGTCTGTTCGGAAACGATGTTCTTTTTCACAGGATATTGCAAAGTTTTCACCGTCTTCCCTTCCCCGTTTACCACCTTTACCCCAAAATGGGGCGTCACACGGTTTCCTCCGTTTACAATGGACGAAGCTGTCGTTGCCAACTGTATCGGCGTAATCTGGAAAGACTGCCCGAAGGATATCGTCGCCAGTTCCACCGCCCCGATATTCTCCTTTTTATGCATAATGGTTCCTGCTTCCCCGGGCAGATCCACGCCCGTCTTCGTCAGGAGTCCGAACTGTTTGAAATAGTCATAATACCGGTCCACGCCGATCCGCAGCCCCACCGTAATAAAAACCGGATTGCAGGAATTCATCGTCCCCTGCACAAAGTCCTCTGCCCCGTGTCCTCCGACTTTATGGCAGCGTATCCTTCTGTCCTCCACCATAATATAACCCGGACAGCTGAAGCGGTCATTGACCGTCACTTCCCCTGACTCCAGCCCGGCCGCCGCCGTAATGATCTTGAACGTGGATCCCGGTTCATACGTATCATTGATACAGCCGTTTCTCCACATCTGGTTTAATGCATTTTGTTTTTCCTCCTGGTTGGCAGGCTCCGGGACGCCTTCCGGCAAAGTATAAGGATGGTTCAGGTCAAACTCCGGCACGTTCACCATCGCCAGTATTTCCCCGTTTTGAGGGTTCATAACCAGAATGGATACGCTGTCCGCCTGTTTTGTTTCCATCGCCTGCATGGCAAGCTGGGTCGCATAACTCTGAATATTTATATCCAGGCTTACATAAACGTCATTGCCGCTTTCCGGCTCGATCCGTTCTTCCCCTGCCTCGGCAATCTCCACGCCCTTGGCATCCGTCACTGTTAGAATCGTTCCCTCTTTTCCTTTCAAATATTCCTCATAGATCACTTCCAGGCCGATAATGCCCTGGTTATCCCCCCCGGTAAAACCCAATACTTTCGAGGCCAGTGTTTCATAGGGATAATAGCGTTTATAGTCTTCATCCACCTTTACCCCGTCCAGGTCGTATTCCCTTATTTTATCTCCTATGGATTTATCCACGTTGCTTTTGATTCTCTCGATGGCAGAATATTTTTCCACCCTCTGGGACACATATTCCTCCGACAGCCCAAGTTCTTTGGAAAGAACTTCCACCACCTTCTGCGGATCGCTGATCTGGTTATGGATCACGGATATCGTGCATACCGTCCGGTTATCCGCCAGCACGGCCCCTGTGGAATCGATGATCCTCCCCCTGGCCGCCTTGATCGACCTTTCCCTTTCGTGCAGATCTTTTGCCGCCTCCGTATAATGCTCGGAACACCCTACCATCAGATAGACAAGCCGGCCGATCAGCATAAGAAAAGCCGCCGCACAGAGGAAAAATGTCACCACGATCTTTTTCCTTATATAAGTCTTATTCTTCATCTCTGCTACAACCCCATAAACAGGTGTTACTACAATCTATTATGCCGTTTATGAGGTTATTCTTTTTTTCAGCGGAGGACGAAATATTTTGCCAGCCCTAAAAAGGACTGTTGTCTTCCTGGTCTCCTCCGTTTCCTGCGCCGCCCAAACCGGCCGGCGTGCTGCCGCCTCCGAACACGACGTTGCCCGTTTCGGGATCAACAAGCTTTCCTGTCTCCGGGTCTTTCGCATACCCTGTTTCCGGGTCGATCGGAAAGCTTTTCCATGCTTCGGAATGCGTATCGCCTTCTCCGCTTTCCCCTTCGGTTCCTTCGCCTTCGCCGCCTCCCGGACTTCCGCCTTCGGTTCCTTCTCCGCTTGTTCCTTCCGTTCCTCCGCTTCCGGCTCCTTCGCCGCTTTCACCCGTTCCGCCTTCTTCGGTTCCTTCGCCGCCTTCCTCCCCGGTGTCTTCCGGTGCGACCGGAGACATAATCTCTTCCTGCAGCGCTTCCAGTTCCTCTCTTTCCTTCTCCGTCACCTCTTCTGTCATGAAAATCCCCATATAAGGCAGCACTTCTGTCAATATTTCGCGCACGATGCGTGTCGCAAATTTGGCATCGTCCTGGATCACCTCATTCGGCCTGTCCACTACGACATAAATCGCTATCTGGGGATCGTCTGCCGGCGCATAGCCCATAAAGGAAACCACATATTCATTATTGCCCCGGGGAAGGGTCTCTGCTGTCCCTGTTTTTCCGCCGATCATATACCCGGCCGGCCGGGCTGTTTTTCCTGTGCCGTTTTCTCCCGCCACTACCAGATTGCAATATTCCTTAATTTTTTCGGAAACGGATACGGATACGGTCTGTTTCAACAAACGTGGCTCGATATTCTGCACCGTCGCCCCGCTGGGGCTGATAATCTTGCTTACCACATGGGGTTCGTAATAGTTCCCCCCGTTAATCAGGGAGCAAAATCCCGTGATCATCTGTATCATCGTCACATTAAAGCCCTGGCCGAAAGAGTTTGTCGCCAGCTCCGTAGGCCCCATTGTGTTTTTATTGTATACAAGGCTTGCCGTCCTCGATTCTCCCCAAAGATCGATATTGGTTTTCAGGCCAAAATTGAAAATGTGCTGGTAATCGATAAACGTGCTTCGTCCGATAATTTCCGCAACGCGCATCATGACTACGTTGCAGGACCTTTCCACTCCCTGGGCAACCGTCAGTTCGCCGTCGCCCCATTCGTTATGGCAGTCGATATCCCAGTCCCCCACATGCAGCGACCCGTTGCAGACAAAAGACTCATTCCCTGTAATCTTCCCGGAATCCAGTCCCGCAGCCACCGTAAAGGGTTTGGATACCGATCCCGGTTCATAAGTATCGTTGATGCAGAAATTCCTCCACAGTGAATTGAACTGCTGCATCTGTAAATCGTGGTTCATATTATTAAAGTTTTCCGGGGTAATATATTCTCCCGGCACGACATTGCCCACCTCGTTCACCATGGGCATCCCGTACAGATCCTCCGGGTTCATACGGTCGTTCAGGTCAAAATCAGGATAGCTCGCCATAGCAAGGATATTCCCCGTATTTACTTCCATAATAATGCATGCCGTATTGTTGCTTCCGTTTCTCTCCAGATAGTTATCCTTATACTTATCATTAAACTTCTTTAAGTATTTCTCTACAATTTTCTGGATGTTGACATCGATCGTTGTTACGATGGAATTGCCGTCCACGGCTGCGATCGTCGTCCTTTCCAGCGCCGCGTCATCGTTCAGATACCCATATTCCCTTCCTGGAGTACCGCTCAAAACATCATTATAATATTGCTCAAGGCCGTACAATCCGCTGTTGTCGCTTCTTGTAAACCCAATCACATCACATGCCAGCCTGTTATTCGGGTATATCCTCTTGTATTCCTCCTCAAACCAGATCCCTTTGATATCCGCCCCCGCCTCTTCATCGGCCTGCAATTCCTTAAATCCCCTTACTTCTTCATAAGTCATCTGTTTGGCAAGCACATAATAGGAAGAGTCGGGATGGGACTCCAACCGGGAGCGGATAATTCCCGTGTCCAGCCCCAGCTCCCTTTGCACCGCTTCTATCGTAGGCTCCACGTATTTTCCATCCCGGTCCAGCATCACTTTTGCATCCAATATCACATTATAAACTTTTTCGCTGGCTGCCAGCTTTGTACCGTTGCTGTCCAAGATATCGCCCCGCCGGAAAGGAATCGTCGTGCTGTCATAAGCCTGTTGGGATAGCACCTGCTTTTCATATTTTGCCCCGTTATCCTTGTTGATCCGTACCAGCTGGATGCTTAATCCGATGAAAGCTGACAGTACTGCCAAAAACAGTACCACCAGCTTTTTCTGCATTCTTAACGTAAATCGGCTATAGATTCCCCGCTTTATCTTATTTTCCCTTACTCGTATCTGTCTGCTCAAAAATACCACCTGCTTTACTGCGGAATATCCGCCACCTGTCTCATATAGTCGCTGCCTCCCCCTGTAACGGTGACAATCTGGCCCTCTTCCGCATATTTCATTCCCAATTCCTGGATCGCCACGCGTTTCACCTCTTCCAGATCAACGCTGTTCGTGATCCTGCTGTATTCCTCATCGTTATCCAGCTTTAAAGAATTCAGCTGGCTTTCCAGCCTGGATATATGTTTAATGCTGTTGGTAATATCCGACTGGAGTCCGATATAAATCGTCAGGATAAACCCTGCCGCAATCACTGCACAAGATAAAAAAAACACATAGCCCAGACTCATATGCCCGGCTTTTTCCCTGTTTTTCCTCGCCGTATTGCTTAGCTGCTTCTTAGGCCTCTGAGGCGCATATATCTCCTCATCCAGTCTCCTTACGACATTTCCATGCACATAAACGCCGTTTCTTCCCGTGTATGCCTGCTGTCTTCTGTTGTCACTTCTTGCCCTATACTGCGCCATAACACTATTCCTTTTCAAACACTCTTAATTTTGCACTTTTTGCGCGTTTATTTGCCGTCGTTTCTTGTTCCTCCGGGAGTATTGGTTTTCTTGTCACCACTTTCCCCTTCGGTTTCCTGCCGCATACACATACCGGAAAGTCCGGCGGACACGTACACGGGTTCTCGTAATTTCTGAATGCAGTCTTTACAATCCTGTCCTCCAGAGAATGAAACGTAATGATGCAAAGCCGTCCGCCGGGCTTTAAACAGTCCGTCAGATCGTCCAGGGAATCTTTCAACACCTCCAGCTCCCTGTTACACGCAATGCGGATCGCCTGGAATGTCTTCTTGGAAGGATGTCCTCCCGTCTGGCGCATTTTTGCCGGAATCGCCGCTTTTATGATCTCATTCAGCTCTCCGGTCGTCTCGATCTCTTTTTCCTGCCTGGCTCGGACGATATGCTTCGCAATATTTTTTGCGAACTTGTCCTCGCCATAGTCCCTGATGATACGGAACAACTCGCTTTCCGTATAACCGTTTACAATATCCCTGGCACTCAGTTCCTGCCTCGTATCCATCCGCATATCGAGCGAGGTATCGTATTTGTAGGAAAACCCTCTTTCCAGAGTATCCAGCTGGTAGGAAGAAACCCCCAGGTCCAGGACGATGCCGTCCACCTTTTCCATTCCAAGGCGTTCCAGGACTTCTTTCGTATAACAGTAATTGTCCCGCACGATTGTCACCTTGTCCGAAAAAGGGGAAAGTCTTTTTCCGGCAGCCTCTATGGCCGCCCCGTCCTGGTCGATGCCGACCAGCCTTCCATTTTTCCCCAGGCGCCTTGCAATCTCATAAGAATGCCCGCCGCCGCCTAGAGTGCCGTCCACATATATTCCGTCGCTTTTTATCTTCAAATAGTCTATCGTTTCTTTCAGTAAGACAGAGCGATGTACAAATTCCATTTATTTCCTCCTGTACGAACCGCACATTTTGTACGAACCGCGCATCCTGCACGATTATATGCCAAGACCCAGCTCCGACATATGCTCTGCGATACTTTCCATATCTTCATAAGCGGACTCGCCTTCCCATCTTTCTTTGCTCCAGATTTCGATCCTGCTCGCCACGCCTATCAGGGCAACTTCTTTGTTGATTCCTGCAAATTCCTTTAATACCGAAGGTATCAGTATCCTTCCCTGCTTGTCCACTTCCACGCTGGCTGCCCCTGCCAGGAAAAAACGGACGAAGGTTCTCGCGTCTTTGTTTGTAAGGGGCAGGCTGCGGAGCTTTTCTTCGAAAGAGGCCCATTCCGCATTATCGTATACAAATAAACAGCCGTCCAGCCCCTTTGTCACAACAAACTCATCGCCGAGAGTTTCCCGGAACTTGGAGGGGATGATCAGCCGGTTTTTTGCATCGATCGTATGGTTGTACTCTCCCATAAACATAACGCTCACCTGCCGTCCCATAGAACCTTTGGTTCCCTAAAAACAAAAATATAAAAGTGGGCTGCCACTGATTGGTAAAAGTAATTGTTTTCTGGAAATATTGGAATTTATCCCCACTTCATTCCACTTCATACCACTTTTCACCACTTTTATATTGATTCTATACTAATATAGAACGTTTGACAAGCAATTTTCAGGAATTTGTTTATAAAAAATGCACCTTACAAACCCTTGTAAAGTGCATTTTTCCGGCATTTTCTATATATGGTAGGAACATTCGTTCCCTATACGAGATATGGCTTTATACATTAAATCGGAAAAGAATCACGTCCCCGTCTTTCACTACATATTCTTTCCCTTCCATTCCGACCAGACCCTTCTCCCTTGCCGCCGCCAAAGATCCCTGTTCCAGAAGGTCTTTATAATTGACCACTTCCGCTTTAATAAATCCTCTTTCAAAATCTGTATGGATTTTTCCCGCCGCTGCCGGCGCTTTCGTCCCGACTTTAATGGTCCATGCCCTCGTTTCGTCTTCCCCTGCCGTCAAAAAGCTATGCAGGCCCAGAATACGGTAGCTTGCCCTGATCAGTTTCTCCAGCCCGGATTCCTGTAATCCGAGGTCTTCCAAAAACATCGCCTTTTCTTCTTCATCCAATTCCGCGATCTCCTGCTCGATCTGGGCGCAGATTGCGAATACCTCGCTGCCGCTCTCCTTTGCAAAAGCGCGCACGCTGGCAACGCCTTCATTGCCCGCCCCATCGTCCGCCAGGTCATCCTCTGCCACATTCGCGGCAAAAATCACTGGTTTTCCTGTCAGAAGATTGTAGGAAGCAAGCAAAGCGATCTCGTCCTCATTTTCCGTATGGAAAGTCAGCGCCAGCTTTCCATCCTCCAGATGAGCTTTGAGCCTTTCTAAAAGCCCCTGCTCTTTGGCAAGCCCCTTGTCCATCCTGGCTCCTTTCCCTACTTTGGCGATCCTCCGCTCCAGAATTTCCAAGTCAGAGAAAATAAGCTCCAAATTGATCGTCTCGATATCCCTTAAAGGATTGACGCTGCCGTCCACGTGTACTACGTTGGAGTCTTCAAAGCAGCGCACCACATGTACGATCGCGTCCACTTCCCGAATATTGCTCAAAAACTGGTTGCCCAGCCCCTCTCCTTTGGAAGCCCCTTTGACCAGCCCGGCAATGTCCACGAATTCGATTACGGCGGGCGTTACCTTTTTCGACTGGTACATATCCCCCAGCAGTTTCAGCCTCTCGTCCGGCACGGCTACGATCCCCACATTGGGATCAATCGTACAGAAAGGATAGTTGGCGGATTCGGCCCCCGCCTTTGTCAAAGAATTGAATAAAGTGCTTTTGCCCACATTGGGCAGACCTACGATTCCGAGTTTCATTTCCTTTTATACCTGCTCAGAAATCCTTCCTTTTCTGGAATTTCTGCCTTTCTTTATATTTTGATTACATAAATCACTACACAATTTTTAAAAACCTTTAATATCTCCTCCGCTCTTGCAGTTCCTTGTACAATTCCTTATAATTCCCATACCTGATGCCGCTGATCTTCCCCTCCTCCAAAGCCTCTTTGACCCCGCAGTCCGGCTCGCTCAGATGGGCGCAGCCAGAAAAACGGCAAGATTCCGAATATCGGGCAAATTCTGGATAATATCCTTGCAGATCCTCTTTTTCCATATCGAACAGGCCAAGGGATGTAAATCCAGGCGTGTCCATAATATAGGTATTTTCCTGCAAGGCAATAATTTCCGAATGCCTTGTCGTATGTTTCCCCCGTCCGATCTTTTTGCTGATCTCGCCGGTCTCCATTCCGGCATCGGGGTTCAGCCGGTTAATAATAGAGGATTTCCCAGCCCCGCTGGGACCCGCTACCGCCGTCGTTTTTCCCTTTAACAGCTCTTTCAATTCGTCCATGCCGTCCCCTCTGGCGGCGCTGGCAAACAAAAGTCTGTAACCGCAGGAGCCATATGCTGCCCGCAGCGCCTCCCGCTCTTCCTCCGAGGCGATATCGCGCTTATTAAAGCAAAGAATGCTGGAAAGCCCCTGCCGCTCCATCATAATAAGAAACCGGTCCAAAAGATTGTAATTTGGTTCCGGTTTCACTATCGCAAATATTACAAGCGCCTGATCGATGTTCGCCACCGCCGGGCGCACCAGTTCGTTCTTCCTTGGAAGAATACGGACAATATTCCCGGTGCGCTCCTCCCCATCCAATACTTCCATACAGACATTATCGCCCACTAACGGTTTTTTATTTTCTTTGCGGAAAATGCCCTTCGCCTTGCATTCGTATACCTCTGCGGACTCATTGGCGTATACATAATAAAACCCTGCGATCCCTTTGATAATCTTTCCCTGCATATTTACCGCCCCTTATGTCTCAGGGGTAAACTGCAGTTCCCTGGCTATCGTCTTTTGCACGGAAGTTCCTTCTGTCGTCGTCACTTCCCCTGTTTCCGGATTCGTATCCGTCACCGCATCCGTCGTCACCGTATAAGTGAACGTCACCGTTCCTGTCGCGGAACGGATTCCTGTATAATTGACCGAGATAGGAAAAGATGCCGTATTCGTATTGAGCAGCTGCACGCCGTCCTCCGTATCAATCGTTACCGTCACATCCAGCCCGTCCCTATATTCCGGATCTTCCGCCGCCGAAGGAGCCTCGATGCTCCCGCTGAAGCTATAGGTGGCCTGTTTCGGCCCTATGCTGACCTGGAGATCGACAGCAGTCCCCGGTTCCACATAAGATCCTACTGAATAGCTTTGATAGCAGACAAGCCCTTCCAAGGCGGGATCCTCATTCGTGACTTCCGTCACGCTGCCTATCACCAGTCCGCTTTCCGTTATGGATGCCATTGCATCCATCTCGGATATCCCGATAAAATTAGGAACCCGTACCTTCGTATCTTCTGCTCCCTGACTGATCTTGATCGTCACTGCCGACCCGCTGGGCACTTTCGTTCCTCCCTCCGGTGTCTGGGAAATAATATTTCCTTTCGGCACGGTGTCATCATAGCTTTCCGTGCGGTTTACAACAAAACCTTTCTGTTCCAGTTCGGACACCCCTTGGGCCGTGGACATTCCCGCTACCTTCGGGACTTCCACCCCGCTGGCTCCTGCGCTGACTGTCAACACAATATCCGTTTTAGAATCCACCATCTGGCCGATGCCTATATTGCACTCCAGAATCAGGCCGGCCTCCCATTCATCCGTTTCTTTATATTCGATATCCGGCATCAGGCCAAGGCCCATCAGTTCCGTCTTGACTTCTTCCAGCTGTCTGCCTACCACTTTCGGCATTTCCACCTGCCCCGAAGATTCCTCCGTCGTTTCTTCCTCCCCGGATCCTTCCCCAAAAGGCAGTATTCCCAGCGTCTTTCCTACTAGGAAAAGTACGATGCATCCGATCAGCAAAGCCGCCACTACCGCCAAAACAGTGGTAATGCGCTCCATTTTAGAATCGTACTCTTCTTCCTCTTCATCGATATCCTCCTCGATATCCTCTTCCTCCACCTCTTCCATAATGTCTTCTTCGTCTTCTTCTTCCTCTTCCTGGTATTTCCGGCGGACATCTTTCTTCAGACGGAGGGCTTCGTCCATGGAATCCCTTCTGTCAGACTGCCTTTTTATCTGAACCATATCTTTGTCCGTAATCATCCTGGTAGAAGCCTCTTCATCCGGATTTACCAGTTTTACAAAATCATCATCCGGATTGATCAGCGACTGCTTCAAATCCGCAACCAGGTCGGCCATCGTCTGGTAACGCCGGTCAGGACTTTTCTGGCAGCATTTGAACACGATCCGCTCCACGCTGACCGGTATCTCCGGGATATATTCCCTCGGGGAAGGAAGCGGTTCCTGTATATGCTTAATGGCGATCGCCACCGTTGTTTCCCCGTTAAAAGGCACTCTTCCCGTCAGCATTTCAAACATAGTGATGCCCAAAGAATAAATATCGCTCTTTTCATCGCTGTATCCCCCCCTCGCCTGTTCGGGGGAAGTATAATGTACGGAACCCATGACATTGGAAGTAATCGTGTTGCTGGTAGCCGCTTTCGCAATGCCGAAATCCGTTACCTTGACTTTGCCTTCCTTCGAAATAATTATGTTCTGCGGTTTGATATCCCTGTGTATAATATGATTGTTATGGGCCGCTTCAATGCCCATGGAAACCTGGATGGCGATGCTGATCGCCTCTTTGACGGAAAGCCTTGCTTTTTTCTCGATATATTTTTTCAGGGTAATGCCTTCCACCAGTTCCATAACGATATAATAAACATCATTCTCTTCGCCTACGTCATAGACATTCACCACATTCGGGTGCGCCAGCCCCGCCGCTGCCTGTGCCTCCACCTGGAATTTGGATACAAAATTCGCATTTTCCGAAAACTCCTGTTTCAGCACCTTGACCGCCACATACCGATTCAACTTGTGGTCTTTCGATTTATATACGTCCGACATTCCACCGGTTCCAATCTTTTCCAGTATTTCATACCGGTTTCCAATCATCATTCCAATTTTAATCATTTTCCACCTCGTCTGCAAACGGCTCAATAAGAATTACTGCAATATTATCCCTGCCGCCGTTATAATTGGCTGCCTTCACCAATTCCTCCGCTTTTTTTTCCACGCTTTCCTGGCTGCTCACGATCATATGGATCTCTCTGTCCTCGAGCATATTGGTCAATCCGTCGGAACACATAAGCACAGTATCGCCCGGCTCCAGCTCTACATCAAAAAAGTCTGCCCTCACAGAATCTTCCGCGCCGATCGCCCTGGTAATAATATTCTTATCCGGGTGGACTCTTGCCGACTCCCTGTCAATGCCGCCCCTGCGCACCATTTCTTCTACAAGGGAATGATCCCTCGTAATCTGCTCTATCTTCTCATCGTTTATCACATACAGTCTGCTGTCGCCTACATTGGCAACCTGCAGATATCTGCCTTGTAAGCAGGTAGCCGCCACCAACGTAGTTCCCATGCCCCTCAAATCCGCTTCTTCCATCGCTTTTTGCCTGACATGGCCGTTAGCGGCTTCGATCGCCTTTCCCAGTATTTTCACCGGATTTTTTTCCAAAGACCGTTCGACCTCATCCGTGATCGTATCCACCGCGCACTTGGACGCATAATCGCCCGCATTATGCCCGCCCATGCCATCCGCCACTATAAATAAATTCGGAAGGTTGCCCAAAGGCTTATCCGATACGAACACATAATCCTGATTCAGTTTTCTCCTTTTTCCGATATCCGTAATGGAAAATGTTTTTAACACAACAAAACCTCCTGCATTACCGATGAAGCTCCCTGCGCCTGAGCTGCCCGCATGCTCCATCGATATCTCTCCCCATTTCCCTTCTTATAGTAACATTTATTCCATTTTTTTCAAGCTTATTTTTAAATGCCGCCGCTTTTTGAGGGGATGTTGGTGCAAAATCCCGCTCTTTCACAGGGTTTACGGGAATCAAATTGATATGGCAGTTCAGCCCCCTGACCAGCTCTGCCAGCTCTCCCGCGTCCGTCTGCGAGTCGTTGACCCCTCCAATCAGGCTGTATTCAAAAGTAATCCGTCTGCCTGTTCTTTCAAAATAGTATGCGCTGGCATCCATCAGTTCATCCAGCCTATATTTTTTCGCTATCGGCATCAATTCCCGCCTCTTCTTGTCGTTCGCCGCATGCAGGGAAAGAGCCAGCGTGATCTGGAGTTCTTCCTCTGCCAGCCGCCTCATCTGCGGAATTAAACCGCAAGTGGATACCGTCACATTCCTTTGGCTGATATGCAGCCCGTTTTCATCCGTCAAAAGCCGGATAAACTGTAACAGATGATTGTAATTGTCCAAAGGCTCCCCCATTCCCATCACGACCACATGGGAAACCCTTTCCTTTGTCAGAAGCGTAACGGCATAAACCTGGTCGAGCATTTCCGAAGGAAGAAGGGGCCTGACCAGGCCGTCCAGCGTAGAAGCGCAGAAGCGGCAGCCCATCCGGCAGCCCACTTGGGAAGAAATACAGACCGAATTCCCATGCTTATATTTCATCCAGACGCTTTCCACCATATTCCCGTCCGCCAGGCGGAATAAAAATTTTTTCGTTCCGTCCGTTGCCGATTCTTGTATCCGCACCGGTTCCAATGCGGTAAAAGAATAATTCTCCCGGCACTTTTCCCTCAACGCTTTCGGGATATTGCTCATTTCATCAAAATCCCTGGCCAGCTTCTGGTGCATCCACTCATACAGCTGTTTCGCACGGAACGCCTTTTCCCCTGCCTCCTGCATCTCCCTCTTCAATTCTTCCAAATCCATCGATTTGATATCCGCTTTTGTATTTCTCATGTTAATCTACATTTCCTTTCCTGCGGAAGACCGCGATAAAAAAACCGTCCGCACTATGTACGCCCGGAAGCAGCTGCACATATCCGTCTGCCGCCGTTTCGGCCTGGGGGACATGGGCAAGCCTTCCGCTTATGTCTTCCGCCGTAAACGGAAAATGCTCCAAAAACCATCGAACATTTTCCTCATTCTCTTCCCTGCGTATCGTACATGTACTGTAAACTAACGTGCCGCCCGGCCTCACATAGCACTGTGCTTTCTCCAATATTTTCCTTTGTACTCCAGGCAGTTCTGCCAGCATCTCTTCTGTTATACGGTATTTAATATCCCTCTTCCTGCCCAAGATCCCCAGGCCGGAACAAGGGACATCGGCCAGAACGGTATCCGCTTTCCCGTCCAGTCCCCCATCATGCTCCATAGCATTGAAAACCTCTGCCTTTATATTCTTAAGGCGCAGCCTTTCGGCATTCTCCCGGATCAAATCCACCTTTTCCTCCGAAATATCCCTGGCCAGCACCCTGCCTTTTTCTCCTGTTTTTTCTGCTCCATGGGCGCTTTTTCCCCCCGGCGCGGCACAGACATCCACGACAAAGCTTCCTTCTTTTATGCCCGCGCACTCTACACAGAGCATGGAGCTGATATCCTGCACCGCAAAAGCCCCTTCGTCAAACCCGGGAATATTCCTGACTCCCTCCACATGTTCCAACGAATAAGCATAGGGAAGGTACGGATGCTGCTCTGCGCCGATCCCGGCCTCTTCCATATCCCGCAGGAGGGCCTGCTTTTCTTCTTCTGTCAGGGATTCTTTGATTCTTATGATAACAGGCCGCACCTCCAGCATGGCCTGGAGCATCTTCTCCGTCCGCTCCATCCCATATTCTTCCAGCCACATCGCCGCCAGACATTCCGGCATGGAATAAAGAACGGACAAATAAGCAAGAGGAGTTTTCTCCCTGTCAGGATAAAACGCTTTTTCCCCGCCGCCTGACAAAATCACGTCCTTTTCCCGCACAATGCTACGCAATATCCCATTCACAAAACCCTTCAGCGACTGAAACTTCCTCTTCGCCGCCAGCTTCACCGCCTCATTGCATGCAGCGGAATCGGGAACCCCGTCCATAAAAAGAATCTGGTATGCGCTCATCCGCAGCAAGTTGCGTATGAGCGGCTTCATTTTTTCCACCGGTGTTTTTGAAAATTGGCCGATAATATAATCGATCTGTATCCGCCGTTCCAGCGTCCCTTCTGCCGCGCGCTTTACAAATGCCTTATCTTTCGCCGGAAGATGATCATATTTGTCCAAAACCCTCCGGATCAAAAGATTGCTGTAAACCCTCTCCCTCTCCATTTCAAGCAGCATATCCAAAACCAGTTCCCGTGTATTCATCAGTCGTCCCTTCTCCGATTCCCAAACAGCAGCACAAGACGAAGCAGCTGGAGGATGGAAGACGCCGCCCCCGCCACGTACGTAAGAGCCGCAGCCCGCAGCACCTTCCTACAGTATCCTGTTTCCTCCCCGCCTGTAATGCCGCAATCCTGCAGCATAACCAATGCCCTGGAAGAGGCGTTGAATTCCACTGGCAGCGTAACAATCTGGAACAGGACGGACAGGGAAAAGACCCATATGCCGATCTGCACCAATGTGTTATTGAGTCCCAGCAACACTCCCAGAAGAATCATCGGAATCCCTATCCTGGAACCGATATTGGCCGCCGGAACCAACGCGCTTCTAAGCTTCAGGGGCGCATAGCCCCTCTGGTGCTGCACGGCATGTCCGCATTCATGGGCCGCCACGCCGATCGCCGCCACCGAACTGGACTGGTAGGTGCTGTCCGAAAGGCGCAGCACCTTATTCTTCGGGTCATAATGGTCCGTCAGCTTCCCGCCGATATGCTCGATCCTTACGTCATGGATCCCCGAATAATTTAAAATCCTGGCCGCCGCTTCCGCCCCCGTTATCCCTCTCATGCTGCGCACCCTGGCATACTTGCTGTAAGTGCTGTTCAGGCTTCCGCTGGCCGCCATGCACAAAACTGCCCCCAGCAGCACGAGAAAATAGGTGGGGTCGAAATAATAACCATAATATCCATACATATTAATAACCAATTCCTTTCTATCAGCCGCAGGACTTTCCCGCAAGGCTCCTAATCTCCAAGCGCAAGCCCTTCTTCCACAGGATATCCCAGCAGGAAATCTTTCACCGGCATCCTCTTTTTGCCTTCCAGCTGCACCTGCGTCACTTTCAAAAGCCCGTCGCCCGTTCTCACATAAAAAGCGTCCTTTTCTACCTTTTCCACAATTCCTGCCCTGGTTTCCCCCGCACAGAATTTTTCTTTTATGGGTTCGCTCTCCCATATTTTCAGACTCTTGTTATGATAATAAGTATACGCGCTGGGCCAGGAATTTAGTCCCCGCACCAGCCTGTCGATCGAAACCGCATCCCTTGTCCAGTCAATCCTGCCCAAGGATTTTTTCAGCATTCCTACGTAGCTGGCCTCTTCTTCCTTCTGTTTCTCCGGAACCAATTCCCCTCTTTCAATCTTAGGCAATGCTTCCACGATCAGTTCAGCCCCTGCCTGGCACAATTTATCATGCAGGGATTCCCCGGTTTCTTTTTCCCCGATCGAAACCGTTCTTTTCAACAGCATATCCCCGGTATCCAGCCCCCGGTCCATCTGCATAATCGTAATCCCCGTTTCCTTTTCCCCGTTCAGGATTACCCACTGGATCGGCGCCGCCCCCCGGTATTTCGGCAGCAAGGAAGCATGGATGTTCACGCACCCGAACTTAGGGATCCGTAAAATTTCTTCCGGCAGCAGCTGTCCGAACGCGGCCACTACGAAAATATCCGCCCCTAACTGCGCCAGCTTCGCTATCTCTTCCGGCTCTCTCACCTTTTTTGGCTGAAGAACCGAAATCCCATGCTTCAGGGCGCATGCCTTCACCGGCGTCATCTGCATTTCCTTGCCTCTTCCCTTCGGCTTGTCCGGCTGCGTCACCACCGCCGCCACCTCGTGGCCGGCTGCCACGATAGCCTCCAGCGCCCCTACCGCAAAATCCGGCGTTCCCATAAATACCAGCTTCATACCAATAACCTTGCCTTTCTCCAGTGTGGAGGTATTTCCCGCACTAGTCTTCCATTTCGTCCTCGTCTTCCATATCTTCCACGTTCATCAGCGGGCCTTCCACTTTTTCCACATAAAGCTTCCCCTCCAGATGATCCAGCTCATGGCAGATCGCCCTTGCCAGCAGTTCCGTTGCCTCCACCTCGTACAATTCCATATTTTCATTATAAGCCACTGCCTTTACATAATTGGGCCTGGTGACGACTCCTGATTTTCCCGGCACGCTCAGACAGCCTTCATGGCCGGTCTGTTCCCCGCTCGTTTCCAGAATCCTTGGATTGATCATTACATACGGATCTTCCCCTGTCACATCGATCACTACGATCCGCTTCAGAATCCCTACCTGAGGAGCCGCAAGGCCTACCCCGCAGGCATCATACATCGTTTCCAGCATATCCTCGACCAGCTCCTTCACGCGCGGCGTTAATTCCTTCACTTCCTTGCATTTCTTATTTAACACTGAATCTCCTATTTCTCTTATGTTCCTGATTGCCATATTGATTCTGTCCTTTCTTATCTTAGTCTTCACTTTTCTTATCATTAATAAGAACGAAGGGGGTCGAAATCAAACTGGACGGTTTCCTTTCCCGCCTCCCCCATTTCCTGCCGTTTTTCTAAAAATGCCTCCACAGCATTTTTCACTTCGACCAGCCTGCCGCCGTCCTTATGTTTGACATATATCATAAAACGGTAAATATCCTGTATCTTCCCTACCGAAGCCGCCGCCGGTCCGATTACATGAAGATCCCCTCCGCTTTCCTTCAGCAGTCCCCCGATCTTCTCCGCCAGCCGCATTCCTTCCTCTTCCACCGGGGATGCCGTAAGAATCGCAAGCATATGAGCCGCCGGAGGATAGAGCAGCATTTCGCGGTACATGATTTCTTCTTCATAAAATCCCAGATAATCCTGATTGGCCGCATGCACAATACTATAATGCCCTGGATCATAAGTCTGTATCACCACTTCCCCGGGATTTTTCCCTCTGCCGGCCCTCCCCGCCGCCTGGGTCAGAAGCTGGAATGTCCTCTCCCCTGCCCGGTAATCGTTCACATGAAGGGACAAATCCGCCGCCAGTATGCCAACCAGCGTCACATCCGGGAAATCATGCCCTTTTACGATCATCTGGGTACCCAGCAGAATATCTGCCTCCCCATTGGCAAAGCTGTTCAGGATCTCCTCATAGCTGTCCTTCGTGCGCGTGCTGTCTGCATCCATCCGCAGAACTCTCGCTTTCGGGAACTCCCGATGGACCGCCTCTTCGATCTGCTGCGTCCCCGCCCGGAAACCTAAAATATATTTGGAGCCGCATTCCGGGCATTTTTCGACTCCAGGCCTGGTATAGCCGCAATAATGGCATACCAGTTTCCCGCCCGCATGCTCCGAAAGGGATACGTCGCAATGGGGGCATTTCATCACATATCCGCAGGAGCGGCAGGATACAAATCCCGCATATCCCCTTCGGTTTAAAAACAAAATGCTTTGCTCCCCTTTTTCCAGCCTCTCCTCCAGCAGCCCCTTCAGCTTCCTGCTGAAAATCGACCGATTCCCCTGCCTGAGTTCTTCCCGCAGATCCACCGTGGATACCGACGGCAGTTCTTTTCCCGGCTGCCTCTGCTTCAGCTCATAAAGCTTATACTTTCCGTTTTTTGCCCTATAATACGCTTCCAAGGAAGGCGTGGCGGAACCGAGTACCACAACCGCATCCTGCATGGAGGCTATTTTCTCCGCCGTTTCCCTGGCATGGTATTTCGGCATGGACTCGCTTTTATATGTACTTTCATGCTCTTCATCGATAATAATCACGCCCAGCCTGGAAAAGGGGGTAAATAATGCGGACCTGGGGCCGATCATCACATCGATTTCCCCTTTTTTCGCCCGCTCGCACTGATCGTATTTTTCCCCCTGTGACAACGTGGAATTCATGACCGACACTCTGTCGCCAAAACGCACGTAAAAGCGCAGCAGCGTCTGATAAGTCAGGGCGATCTCAGGAATCAGCACGATCGCCTGTCTTCCCCTTTTTATCATTCCCTCTATAATTTCCAAATATACTTCCGTTTTTCCGCTTCCCGTAATCCCATGGATCAGGCAGGTGTCCCTCCTGCCCGCCTCAAAATCGGCCAAAATCCCGTCCGCCGCCGCCTGCTGCTCTCCATTCAGCCGTTTTTTCCTCTTATACGCTTCCATTCTTGCATCTTCGGCATGATCCGTTATTCTGACCGGATTCCGGTAGCTGCTTTCGGAAAGAACCTCTAGCGCCCCCTGTCCCTCCAGGCTTTTCACCGTTTGGGAGGATATATGGAGTTTGCCGGTAATCAGGGGCATGGGCAGTTCCCCCGCCCGTATCAGTTCCTTCAGCAGCCTCGCTTTCGCCGTCTGCCGCTTCGCTTCACAGTTTCGCAGCAATTCTTCCGCCGCCCCGGCATCCAGCAGGAGCCTGCAGCTCTTCCGTTCCAGCTTTTTTACTTTCTGCTTGATAGGGAGCACCGTCTTCAAAGCCGCGATCAGAGTGGAACCATATTGTTCCTTCATCCACGCCGCCAAGGCGATATAGCGTTCCTCGGCGCTTATGGCGTTTTCCTCCACATCCGCTATCTCTTTCAGTTTTTCCGGCGCATAGGCCGCCTGTCGCCCGATAGAGGCCACATATCCTTTTCTCAGGCGGTTTCCTTTTCCAAAAGGAACTAAAACACAGGTTCCGGCCTCCACCTTTTCCCATAACCGCTCCGGAACCACATACTGAAAAGTTTTGTCCAGCTTTTCATGGGAAATATCTATGATAATGTCTGCATATTTTCTTTCCATCCCCGCTCCTTTAAGATATCCCGGATCAGGTCTCTTTCATCCATCGGATATTTGACTCCTTTGATCTCCTGGTAATCCTCATGCCCTTTTCCGGCAAGGACAATGATATCCCCCGGCTCCCCATGGCCGATGGCATAGGCAATCGCTTCCCTGCGGTCACAGATCTCCACATATTTGCCGCCCGTTTTGCCGATGCCTGTCTTAATATCCTCAATAATAGCTTGGGGTTCCTCAAACCTGGGGTTATCCGAAGTAATAATCGTCAGGTCGGCCAGTTTCCCGCTGATTTCCCCCATCTCATACCGCCGCAGCTTGGACCGGTTCCCTCCGCAGCCAAAAAGACAGACCAGACGGTGCGGTTCATATTCCCGCAGCGTACACAAAAGGCTTTCCAGGCTCATGGCATTATGGGCGTAGTCGATCATCAGCGTAAAATCATCGGACACCTTCACCATTTCAATCCTGCCCTTCACCTTCGCCTCCAAAAAAGCTTTTTTGATCTGTCCCGTTTCCACCCCGAAATGGCGGCATATGGCAATCGCCGTCAGGGCATTATACACGCTGAACCTTCCGGGCGTGACAACCTCCACGGAAAAATCCATCAGCCCTTTCACATCAAAAAGCACGCCCAATTCCCCCGGCTTTTTGATCAGCTGAAGGTTCTCCGCTCTCAGATCGGCTTCCCCTCCAAACCCATAGGTTTCTATTTCACAAGTATGCCCTTCGATCACGCTCTTAAAATGCGCGTCGTCCCGGTTCACAATCCCGATCCTGCATTGCTGGAACAACAGTCCCTTGCATTTCAGATATTCTTCAAAATCCGCATGTTCATTCGGCCCGATATGGTCCGGTTCAATGTTCGTAAAAATACCGATATCGAATACAAACCCCTGCGTCCTGTGCAGCTTCAGTCCCTGGGAAGACACCTCCATCACTACCGCGTCGCACCCCTCCTGCGCCATCTGATCAAGATATTCCTGCAAAAGATAAGACTCCGGCGTCGTGTTCACCGCATGAATCCTCTTATCCCCGATAACCACCTCTATCGTCCCGATCAGCCCTACCTTATGCCCCGCATTCTCCAAAATAGATTTGACCAGATAAGTCGTCGTCGTCTTCCCCTTCGTTCCCGTAATTCCGATCACCTTCATTTTTTCGGCCGGATTCCCAAACCAGGCCGCCGCAATAAATGCCATGGCATAACGCGTATCCTCCACCCGGACTACCGTCACGCCTTCCATCCGCTCCATCGGAATATCCTTCTCCACCACCAGCACTCTGGCTCCTTTTTCCACCGCTTCCCCGGCAAAATCATGGCCGTCCGCGTTCGCCCCGGCGATGCAGAGAAACAAGCATCCATCCGTGATCTTCCTCGAATCATATACCACCGCATCCACGCAGACATCCATGGATCCCGCGATACACCGATATTCTATCTTTTCCAGCAACTGCCCCAATTCCTTCATAATCCCTCTTCTTTCCATCCTAACCTCCATGATTCCGCTTCGCGGAATCACAAATCTTGATAAAAAATGCCGCTTTTCAGGCATTTTTCGGTATGAGAAAGACTTGCAAAGCAAGTCTAGAAGTTCTTCGCGAAATGCCCTCTGGCATGAGCGTTAGAACTTCTTTCCACACTAATTTAGAAAAAGCATAGCATGTAACCCCGTATTTTTCAACTCTATCCTATGATTTCCGCGATGCTTCCAAAAAGCTTTAAAAGTATTTTATAAAGTTTATTCTTTTTAAATATTTTAAACACATTTTAAACACATTTTTTCTTTATAGTATAAACAAGATAGTTGAAAACCTTGTTGCAAGGCTTACAGCCAAGCAACAAAAGCACTCACTATCTCCCCCCTCATAAGATAAAAAAGCATGAAAAGTCCGGTTATCCGGGCTTTTCTGTTTTTATGCGCAGGCCGCAGTGTCCCGTGCATCAGAGTGCGTACAAAATTTCTTTTACGCAGCCTTCATCCGCCCCATCTTCCCCCGTTGGCAGTCCCTGCCCTTTGCTCATGCCGCACCCATGGACAGCCATTTCGCGGCCGCAATCCGTCCGCTTCTCCATCCTACCTCTTCTCAATCTCCACCTTCTCCAGCAAATCCTCCGCCAGTTCCAGCGCAATATCCCCGCTCTCCAGCGTCGCCGTATTGGCCGCCGATATCGCCGTCGCCCTTTTTAGCGCCGTAACACTGTCCTCCCCTTTTAAGAGGGACATCGCATAAGAAGCCACCACACTGTCCCCGCAGCCCACTGTATTCACCGCCTTTACCACAGGCGGTTTCGCCCAAAGCGTTTCCCCTTCCGCCACCGACAGCAAGCCTTTCTTCCCAAGGGAAACGAGGACATATTCTATGCCGGTGCCGCGCAGTTTTTCCGCTGCCCTGCCGATTTCCCCTATATCCCTTAATTTATGCCCGACCAGATATTCCAGTTCCTTCTGATTCGGCTTGATCATAAACGGCACCGCCTTGATTCCATGAAGAAGAGCCTCTCCGCTCGTATCCAGAATACACCTTCTGCCCGCCTTATTCCCGATCTCCACAAGCTTTTGGTAAATATCCGCCGGAATTCCCTTTGCCACGCTTCCCGACATGATCACAAGCTCGCTGCTTTCCACCGCTTTCCCATAATCATCCATAAACTGCTCCAGTTCCTGCGCCGACACCGCCGGACCAGGTTCCAGTATCTCCGTCACATAACCGTCTTCCGCAATCACGTTAATGCTGCTCCTCGTTTCCCCCGCAACCTTGGTGAAACAGCACTGCGCATGAATTTCCCGCATACAGTTTTCGATAAACTGGCCGGTATAGCCTCCAAGAAATCCTGCCGCCGCCACCTCGTATCCATACTGGCGCAGGATTTTCGCCACGTTAATGCCCTTTCCCCCCGCAATATTATTTACCGTACGCATACGGTTCACCTGGCCGAGCATCAGAGTCCCCGTCGTATAAGTCTTATCCACCGCTGGATTTAATGTCACTGTTAATATCATACTAACCTCCATACCGCCGCTTCGCTGCGACTCAAATCCCGATGAAAAATGCCGTATTTCAGGCATTTTTCGGTGTGGAAAAGACTTGCAAAGCAAGTCTAGAAGTTCTTAGCGAAACGCCCTCTGGCGTGAGCTTTAGAACTTC
>CAJUHH010000019.1 GCA_910585965.1 uncultured Lachnospiraceae bacterium | reverse complement strand
ACTTGCTTTGCAAGTCTTTCTCACACCGAAGAACGCCTAAAATGCGGCGTTCTTCCTATTGATGATTTGTACCGCCGGGAGGCGGCATGGGAGTTAGCGTGAATAGGCATGCGTTACATAAGAAGAAAAAAGGGGGAACGAAAGGTGGGAGGGAAGAAGGAAGAACTGGATAAGATTTCGGTTTCGCAGCGCTGTTTTCTGGAGATGTTAAAGGAAAGCAGCGGGAACGGGAAACGATTCTGCTTTATTCTTGGCTCCGGCGTGTCCAGGAGCTCGGGAATTCCTACGGGAATCGAAATGTCGGAAATGTGGGTTCGGGAGATCGAGGAACGGTATAAGGGGAACGAAACAGAAAAAACGGATTTGATGGAAAAGCTGGAGATAAAGGATATTTCCATTAAGAGCGAGAATTATTTCGATATTTACAGCCTGCGGTTTTTCCCTGATTATGGGAATGGGTATGCCTATCTGGAAAGAAAGATGGAAAACGCGGAACCCGGATTCGGGTATTATCCGTTGGTGCAATTTCTGACAACGACGGATAGCAATCTTGTGATCACCACGAATTTTGACAGTTTGGTGGAAGACGCGCTTTTTATTTATACGAAGAAAAGGCCAATCGTAGTGGGGCATGAGTCGCTGGCGGAATTTATTGATGTGAATACGAAGAGGCCGATTGTGGCAAAGCTGCATAGGGGGCTGTTCTTTAATCCCTTGAACAGAAAGGAAGAACTGCAGGAGCTTTCGGAAGAATGGAAAAAGGTGCTGCGGATGGTGTTCCGTGTTTTTACTCCTATCGTGATTGGATATGGGGGAGGGGACAGAACGCTGATGAAGTTTCTGGCGGATGAGTCGGTGGAACTGAACGGTATTTTCTGGTGTTATGTGAAGAGGGAAAGAGAGGAGGACGGGCCGGGGGATGAAATCGTCGAATTGGTAAAAAGGCAGAAGGGGTATTTTGTTTCCATTGCGGGATTTGATGAGATGATGTTTATGCTGGAGAGGATGTTCCAGTATGAAAACCCGGACGGCTGGCTGCGGAAGGTGGCGGAGGATAAGATCGAATTATATAACAGGCGGTTCGAGGAATTCAGCGAAAAGATGGATGAAATTGAGGAACCGACCGAAGAGCAGAGAGAAGTGAAAGTTTCGTTAGGAGATTTTGCGGATAAGGAAAAAGCGGCCTTGCTGGAATTGATTGAGAAAGATCCTTCGGCTGATAATTATTATAAACTGGGGAACCGGGAGCGGGTTAGTAAAAATCATGAGATGGCAGTAGAGTACTATACGAAAGCGATAGAATTAGGGCTGAAAAATCCATCGATTTATAATAGCCGTGGAAATAGCTATAGGGATTTAAAAGAGTATGAAAAATCGATAGAAGACTATAATGAAGCTCTGAAATTGAATCCGAAGTATGCATATGCTTATAATAACCGTGGAAATATTTATGGTGATTTAAGAGAATACGAAAAATCGATAGAAGATTATAATAAAGCGATCGAATTGGATCCTAAGTATGCGTCCGCTTATAATGGCCGTGGTGCTAGCTGTCATAATTTAGGGAATTATGAAAAAGCAATAGAAAATTATAGTAAAGCGATAGAGATAGATGATAAATATGCTATGGCATATAATAACCGTGCCCTTTGTTACAAAAAGATGGGTGAAGAGGAAAAAGCCAAGCAGGATTTTGAAAGAGCGGCAGAACTGGATCCAAAATATAAAAAATAAAATTTTTACTTTTCATATGCATACATATCCCTTATAATAAGCAAGGCAGAGTTTTAACCGGCAGAAACGCCGGATAGGAGATACAAATAAACTGGAGAGAAGGTAAGGGCCTGTGTCCGCGCGGCATCCGCAGGCTCCTTTATAAAAAAGCGGCGCAGAAACGAGGATCGTTATGGAAAGAAAAGTAGGAACTATTTCAAGAGGAATCCGTTGCCCGATCATACGGGAAGGGGATGATCTGGTAAAGATTGTGACGGACAGTGTATTGGAGGCGGCCGAGAGCGAGGGTTTCGAGCTGAGGGACCGGGATGTCATCGCGGTGACGGAGTCGGTGGTGGCTCGCTCCCAGGGCAATTATGCATCGGTGGATGATATCGCGCAGGATGTCAGGGAAAAACTGGGAGGAGAGACGATCGGTGTTATTTTCCCGATTCTCTCAAGGAACCGTTTTGCCATCTGCCTTCGGGGGATCGCCAAAGGGGCGAAAAAGATCGTTTTGATGCTGAGCTATCCCAGCGATGAGGTGGGCAATGAGCTGGTTTCGCTGGATAAACTGGACGACGCGGGGATCAATCCCTACAGCGACCTGCTGACTTTGGAAAAATACAGGGAACTTTTTGGGGAGAACAAGCATCCTTTTACTGGCGTGGATTATGTGCAGTATTATGGGGACATTATCCGCGAAGAGGGAGCCGAGGTGGAGATTATTTTCGCCAATGACTGCCGGAAGATTTTAAAATATACGAAAAATGTGCTGAACTGTGATATCCACAGCCGCGCCCGCACGAAGAAGATTTTAAAAGCCTGCGGGGCAGAAAAGGTGTGCGGTTTGGATGATATACTGAACGAATCGATAAACGGGAGCGGATATAATACGAACTACGGACTGCTCGGTTCCAACAAATCCACAGAAAGTTCTGTCAAGCTGTTCCCTAGGGAATGCACGGATCTTGTTTTGGATATCCAGAAGGAAATATTGGACAGAACCGGGAAGCATGTGGAAGTCATGGTATACGGCGACGGAGCCTTCAAAGACCCGGTCGGAAAGATTTGGGAGCTGGCTGACCCGTGCGTATCTCCGGCAAGCACGCCGGGGCTGGACGGCACGCCCAACGAAGTGAAATTAAAATATCTGGCGGACAACGATTTCAAAGATTTGTCCGGCGAGGAATTAAAAAAGGCCATAGAAAACCGTATCCGGGAAAAGAAGGATAACCTGGTAGGCGATATGGCATCCCAGGGAACAACGCCGAGGAGGCTGACGGATCTGATCGGCTCGCTCTGTGATTTGACCAGCGGCTCCGGGGATAAAGGAACGCCGGTTATTCTGATACAAGGTTATTTTGATAATTATGTAAGTTAAGTGTGAAGAGAAGTTGCTTGCGCCAAAGGCGTTTTGCTATGGAGGATCGGAGTGGTCATCGGGATATTAGCGCATGTGGATGCGGGAAAAACAACTTTATCGGAAGCGATGCTCTATGCCAGCGGGAGCATAAGGCGGATGGGCAGAGTGGATAACGGGGATGCTTTCCTGGATAACTACGAACTGGAACGGAGCCGTGGAATCACGATATTTTCCAAACAGGCTCTCTTCCGGCTCGGAGAAAGGCAGGCGACGCTGCTGGATACCCCCGGCCATGTGGACTTCTCTGCGGAAATGGAGCGGACGCTCCAGGTACTGGATTACGGCGTGCTTGTGATAAGCGGGGCTGACGGCGTGCAGGGGCATACCCTGACGCTGTGGCGGCTGCTGAAGAAATATGGCATCCCTGTGTTTCTCTTCATGAATAAGATGGACCAGGAAGGGACGGACAAAGAAGCGCTGATGAAAGAGCTGGCGGAGCGGCTGGGCGGGGAATGTGTTGATTTTACGGAGAAGCCGCCAGGGGCGGAAAGACAGAAGTTTTACGAAAACATTGCAATGGCCGAGGAAGAAACGCTGGAGGCTTTTTTGGAACAAGGGAAGATTGCGGAGGAAGAAATCAGGAGACTGGTTGCGGAACGGAAAATATTCCCTTGTTTTTTTGGCTCTGCCCTGAAGGGGGATGGGGTGGAAGGGTTTCTTGCCGGGTTGCAGAACTATACCCGTGAGAAGGATTATTCGGACGAATTCGGAGCGAAAGTATTTAAAATTGCCAGGGATAACCAAGGGAACCGCCTGACTTTTCTGAAGGTGACAGGAGGAAGCCTTAGGGCGAGGATGGAGCTGAACGGCGGTGGAGAGGGGAATGAGTGGACGGAGAAAGTGAACCAGATCCGCGTTTATTCCGGGGAAAAATATAGCGTAATAGACGAAGCTGCTGCCGGGAGCATTTGCGTCGTAACCGGGCTAAGCCATGCCAAACCGAGGGAAGGGATTGGAAAAGAGCAGGAATCTATCCTCCCGGTACTGGAACCGGTGCTGACCTGCAAGATGGAGCTTCCATCGGACTGCGATCCAGCCTTGCTGCTTCCAAAGCTTCGGCTGCTGGAAGAAGAGGAACCCCAGCTCCATCTCGCATGGAACGAGGCGTTGCAGGAAATACAAGTGAAAATCATGGGCCAAGTGCAGACGGAAGTTTTAAAGAGCCTGATTATGGAACGGTTTGGCGTAGAAGTCGAGTTTGGAGAAGGGAACATCGTATATAAGGAAACCATTGGGAATGCAGTGGAAGGCGTAGGGCATTTTGAGCCCTTAAAACATTATGCGGAAGTCCATCTTCTGCTGGAGCCGGGGGAGGCGGGAAGCGGGCTTTCCTTTGCGGCGGATTGCAGCAGCGACATGCTGGAGCGGAACTGGCAGCGGCTGGTGCTGACCCATTTAGAGGAAAAAGAGCATAAGGGGGTACTGACTGGCTCTCCTATTACCGATATGAGGATAACCCTGGTCGGAGGAAGGGCTCACCAGAAGCATACCGAAGGCGGGGATTTCCGCCAGGCATGCTACCGGGCAGTGCGGCAGGGGCTGATGGAGGCGCGGCCGGTACTGTTGGAGCCTTATTATGATTTCCGCCTGGAAATACCGGAAAAGATGATTGGGCGCGCCATGACGGATATGGAAAGGATGAGCGGAACTTTCGATATGCCCCTGTTGCAGGGAGATATGGCTGTTTTGGCAGGGGAAGCTCCGGCGGCATCCCTGCAGGGATATGCGAAGGAACTGGCAGCTTATACGAAGGGGCATGGAAAGCTGTTTTGCACATGGAAGGGCTATAAACCCTGCCATAATACGGAAGATGTCGTAGAAAAGATCGGTTATGAGGCAGAAAGGGATATGGATAATCCGGCCGGTTCTATTTTCTGCACCCACGGGGCGGGCTTTTATGTGGAATGGGATGAAGTAAAAGCGTATATGCATGTGGAAAGCTGTTTTCGAAAAGGAGAACGGGAGGAAAAAGGCGGCTTAGCCCAGCGTGGAGACGATACAGAAGATGCCGCATCGCCAGCGCGGAGAAGGCAGGGAAAAGGGCAGGAGACAGATTCCGGCCAATGGCTGGGAACCGAAGAGGTGGATGCGATTTTGGAAAAAACGCTGTATGCCAATCGAAAAGCGGGCAAAGCGGCGGGAAAGAACCGACCGGGAAGCAATGGGCTGGATGCTATTGGGCCAGATGGCCGGGGAGAGTATGGAAAGAAAGGAAATACGGCATCCACCCGCACTTATGGGGAAAACGGAAAAGAAAATGGTAAAAAGGCGGCGAAGAAGGAAAAATATCTGCTGGTAGACGGCTATAATATTATTTTCGCATGGGAAGACCTGAAAGAGCTGGCAGGGGTCAGCATTGACGGGGCGAGGGGGAAGCTGATGGATATTCTTTGCAATTACCAGGGAATGCGGGGATGCCATCTGATCCTTGTTTTTGACGCTTACCGCGTGCAGGGACATGATACGGAAATTTTCGATTATCATAATATCCATGTGGTATATACGAAAGAGGCGGAGACGGCAGACCAGTATATTGAAAAATTTGCCCATGAAAACGGACGGAAAGCGGATGTGACGGTGGCTACTTCGGACGGGCTGGAGCAGATCATTATCAGGGGACAGGGCTGCGCCCTGCTTTCGGCAAGGGAACTGCGGGAAGAGATCCGAAGAGTTTCGGAGGAGATGCGCGGAACCTATATGGATAAGCAGCCTGAAGGCAGAAATTACCTGATGGATGGGGTGACAAAGGAAACGAGGGAACAGTTGGATCAGATTCGGTGAAATAAGGAGAGGAAAGAGGAATGGACAAAAGGCGTTGGCTGGTGCGGGCATTTGGCGCTTTGGCGGTTGTGTGGATATTGGCAGGAGCATTTTCAGGGCGCAGCATGGCGGCCGAAGAGGGAACCCGTGTCAGCATATTGTTTACCCATGATATGCATTCCCATATTAACAGCTTCCAGACGGTGTATCAGGGGGAAGATGTGAATATCGGAGGATTTGCAAGGATTCAGACGATTATTGACAGGCAGAGAGGAAAAGACCCGGAAACTTTGCTGGTGGACGGCGGGGATTTTTCCATGGGGAGCTTGTTCCAGACGGTGTATGAAACGCAGGCATCCGAGCTCCGGCTGATGGGGGCTATGGGCTATGATGCAACTACGTTTGGCAACCATGAATTTGACTTCCGCTCGAAGGGACTGGAAAATATGCTGCATATGGCGGCGAACAGCGGGGAAGAACTGCCTTCCCTGCTCGTCTGTAATGTGGATTGGACAGGAGCGGGGGAGGAACAGGAGGAGATTCGGGCGGCTTTTAAAGAGTATGGGGTCAAGGACTATGAAATCGTGGAAAAAAATGGGGTAAAAATCGCTTTGATCGGCGTATTCGGGGAAGATGCGTTAGCCTGTGCGCCCACATGCGCCCTTTCTTTCCAGAATCCGGCTGAGGCGGTGGCCGAGACCGTAGAGGAAATACGGGAAAAAGAAGAGGCGGATATGTTGGTCTGCCTGTCTCATTGCGGAACCAATGAGGATAAGAAAAAATCGGAAGATGAAATCATTGCCCAGAAAGTGCCGGAGCTGGATCTGATTATCAGCGGCCATTCCCATACAACGCTGGAAGAGCCGTTAGTGTACGGGGACACTTATATTGTATCTGCCGGGGAATATGGAAAAGCAGTGGGTTCCTTTTCCATGGTGGAAAAAGATGACGGCAGATGGCGGATAGAGGATTACGAATTGATTCCGACGACGGAAGAGATTCCTGAGGATGAAGAGATCAAAGAACAGATTGCCGCGTTTGAGGAAACGATTGATGCGGATTATTTGTCCCGTTTCGGCTATACGGCAGATCAGGTATTGGCTCATAACGCATATGCATTCAGTACCGTACAGGATTTGGAACAGATACATACAGAACATAACTTGGGAAATTTGATGGCAGATGCTTATATTTATGCGGTGGAAACGGCAGAAGGGTACGACGGGGTGCCGGTGGATATGGCGGTGGTGCCAAGCGGTACGGTGAGGGATACTTATGTGCCGGGGAATATTACAGTGGAAGACGTTTATAATTCCTTTTCCCTCGGGATAGGGAAGGACGGGGTTCCCGGTTATCCGCTGATCAGCGTCTACCTTACGGGGAAGGAATTGAAGACAGCGGCAGAGATCGATGCTTCGGTTACGGATTTTATGAAGACGGCCCGGCTGTATATGAGCGGGATGAATATGACATATAATCCCCACCGTCTGATTTTGAATAAAGTAACGGATCTTTATTTGACGAGGGGGGACAACGGGCTGGCGCTGCCTGGAGGTTCAGGAGGAAACGTGGAACGGATCGAGCTGGAAGACGATAAGCTGTACCGGGTAGTGGCGGATTTGTACAGCGGGCAGATGCTCAGCGCAGTAACGGATATGTCTTATGGAATTCTTTCGCTGGAGCCAAAGAACGCGGATGGAACTCCGGTCACGGATTTTGAGGATTGCATTGTTTACGATGGAGATATGGAATTAAAGGCATGGGCGGGAATTGCCAAATATATCGCTTCCTTTGAGGCGAATGCGGATGGGGTTGTCGAAGTGCCGGAATATTATGCCGCCCCTCAGGGGAGAAAAAACGTGGAGGATGCGAAAGACTTGGGAAGTCTGGTAAAAAATCCCAATCAATATGCAGTAATGATTGCAGCAGTCGTGATTCTTGCTGTTGTCCTTCTGGCGGCGTTGCTGATTGTCATAATAAAACTGGTGAAAAAAGCGGCGGCAGCACTGATGCAGCAGTAATGCGGAAAACAGAATCAGAAAGGGTGAAAAAAATGCAGAAAGATCTGACGCAGGGGCCGATAACGGCAAACTTATTGCGGTTTGCCGTCCCGCTGATGATAGGCAATTTGCTACAGCAATTTTACAATATAGCGGATACATGGATTGTCGGGCAATATTTGGGGTCGGACGCGCTGGCAGCGGTGGGGTCGTCCTATACGCTGATGGTGTTTCTGACTTCGATTCTTCTTGGGCTGTGCATGGGAAGCGGAGCCGTATTTTCTATTTATTATGGGAAAAAAGATGAAGAGCGGCTAAAATCCAGCATATTCCTGTCCTTTACATTAATTGGAACCGCAACGCTGGTATTGAATGTGGCTGTGTTTGCAGGGCTTGTGCCGATCATCCGTCTGCTTCAGGTTCCTGCGTCTGTAGTTCCTCTGATGAGCGATTACCTCTGGGTGGTTTTCTGGGGGATACCGGCAACTTTTTTATACAATTATTTTTCTAATTTGTTGCGGGCCCTGGGCAATTCGGTGACGCCCCTTATTTTTCTGGGTGCCGCCGCAGCGTTGAATATTTTGCTGGATCTGCAGTTTGTGCTTGGATTCGGCATGGGCGTGGAAGGGGCGGCGGCGGCCACTGTGCTGGCGCAGTATCTTTCCGGCGCAGGGATTATGTGTTACACGCTCCTGCGCTTTCCCCAGCTTCGGATACAAAGAAGACACCGAAAGTGGAAGAAGAATATCCTGCGGGAGATCGCCGGGTTATCCTTTTTAACCTGCGTCCAGCAGTCGGTGATGAATTTCGGGATCTTGATGGTGCAGGGTTTGGTGAACAGCTTTGGGGCAGGGATCATGGCGGCTTTTGCGGCGGCAGTCAAAATAGATTCTTTCGCCTATATGCCGGTGCAGGATTTCGGCAATGCATTTTCTACCTTCGTCGCACAGAATTACGGGGCAGGGAAAACGGACAGGATACGGGAGGGAATCCGCAGATCGGCGGCGGCGGTATTTTTCTTCTGCGCGGCGATCAGCGGCGCGGTCTGCCTGTTGGCGCGTCCTTTGATGATGATTTTTATTCCAGCTTCGGAAACGGGGATTATCAGGGAAGGCGTGCGTTATCTTAGAATCGAAGGCGCTTGCTATATTGGTATCGGCCTTTTATTTATGCTTTATGGATTTTACCGCGCGGTGCGGCGGCCGGGAATGTCTGTGGTGCTGACCGTTATTTCTTTGGGGACGAGGGTGGTTCTTGCATATATCCTGTCAGGGATACCTTGGATCGGAGTAACGGGCATATGGGTTTCCGTTCCCATCGGCTGGCTGCTGGCGGACATAGCCGGGATCGGCTGGTATTGGATGAAAAAACAGGAGTTGCTTGTGATCAGAGATAAGCTTGAAGAATAAAAACCCTGGCATTTATGCGGATTTTTCACATCCATCATAACTGCCAGGGTTTTTCGTTTATGGAGATAACGGGACTCGAACCCGCGGCCTATGCGTTGCGAACGCATCGCTATCCCAGCTTAGCTATATCCCCGTACAAATTTATTGTAGCACATTGGGGACAAAAAGCAAGAAAAATTTTAGCAGAACGCGGAAAAGAATAATAGATGAATAGAGAAAAGGATTCATAGACTTTTTTATAAAAATAGGTATAATATAGAATATAAGTAAGGAGGGATGCAGAATGGATGTGAAGCAATATACGATTGATGAATTAAGAAATATTATAACGCCTATTGCAGAAAAATATCAAATAGCGCAAGTATATCTGTTCGGTTCTTTCGCGAGAGGGGATTATGATGAAAAGAGCGATATAGATATTCGCATTGAGAAGGGGGAATTGAAAGGGATGTTTGCTTTATGTGGCTTTTATACGGAAGTTACAGACGCGCTTGGGCGCAAAGTGGATGTGTTGACTACAGGAAGTTTGTCGGATGAGTTTTTGGAGAGCATTAGAAAGGATGAAGTGATGTTGTATGCAGGCTGACAGAAATATGAATATTTTGATGCATATTCGGGATTATTGCATGGAAATCGACTATACAATGAATGCTTTCGGGCGAGATTATGAAACTTTTGTGGCTAATTCAATTTATCAGAATGCAGTGGCGCTGTGTGTTTTGCAAATAGGAGAATTGACGACGCATTTTACGGATGAATTTAAGGCAGTTCATAATAAGGTGCCTTGGAATCAGATCAGAGCTTTAAGAAATATAGTTGCCCATAATTATGGCAGAATAGATAAAGAGATTTTATGGGAAACTTTGATTAGCGATATTCCAGAATTAAACGATTATTGTTGCCAAATTATTACAGAATATAAGGATTAATGGTAGAAATGTGATGATGAGCTTCAGACGGGTAAAAAAAGCAAGGACAGAGCTGGCTAAGCTGTCCTTGCTTTTTTTAGCAGAACACAATAATCCTTTCCGGCGTGGTCTGGGGCGGGATGCTTCTTGTGGTGGCGCTGTAGTAGACCATCAAAAGATGATTGCCGATGCCGCAGACAAAGCGCTGGCCGTTGGCCGTCGTCACCCGGGTATTGGGGCCGATATTCAGCTGCAGCGGATTTTCGGAAGAGAGAAGCCGCTCATCAAAATAGGCGACCATGACATTCTCCCCAGGTTCCGTGCGGGCGATGAAAGCCGCCTGGTATTGGGGTGGATAGATCAACGGGACTGGCTGGCTCATATCATAAAAAGCGGTCACGCGCATACCAGAGCGCAAAGGGGCGTTATCCGTAACATAAGTCCCGGGAGAAAGAACGAAACGAATCATCCCGTCAATGGTGCGGATGGAGATCATTTGATTGCAGCATTCGCTGCGCAGGGGTTCGATCCGTTCAATAATGCCCGTAATTCCGGTATAATAAGTCGATGGTTTCATAAATAATTCCTGGTTTCTTTTACTATAAAATATGCATCTGGCCAGGAATTGATTTTCTTTCCGCTTATAAATTCATTTCTATTATGGAAAAATAATGTTATAATCTTTAAAATAATGCAAATGTGGAAAGGACGGAAACAATGAGAATAGGAACAGGTTATGATGTGCATAGATTGACGGAGGGGCGGGACCTGATAGTCGGGGGAGTAAACATACCTTATGAAAAAGGGCTGCTCGGGCATTCTGACGCGGATGTGCTGCTGCATGCCATTATGGACGCGCTGCTCGGCGCGGCGGCGCTCGGCGATATCGGCAAACATTTTCCAGATACGGATATGGCATATAAGGGAATATCTTCCATAAAGTTGTTAGAGCATGTCAGGGAGCTGCTGGAGAAGGATTGTTTTTTCATTGAAAATATCGACGCGACCATTATCGCGCAAGCGCCGAAGATGCGCCCCCATATCGATGCGATGAGGGAAAATATTGCCAAGGCGCTGGATATCGATATATCCCAGGTGAATGTGAAGGCGACGACGGAAGAGGGGCTTGGCTTTACCGGAAGGGGAGAAGGGATTTCTGCCCAGGCAGTCTGCCTGCTGACCAGCCCGGTTAATTATTATACGGAAGATGTGACGGATCAGGGCAAATGCCAGGGATGCGGGGGCTGTCCCCAAAAATAGGAAATAAGGGAGCGGGAAATGAAGGAAATGTTACGGATGGAGGAACTGGAAGGGGAAGACTGCCTAAGGCTGAGAGGGCTTTGGGAAGAGGTGTTCTGGGAGGATTCCAGGGCATTTACGGATTATTATTTTGAGCAAAAGGCGACGCGCAACCATGCTTTTGCGTGGAAGGTCGACCAGGAATATATTTCCATGCTTTATCTTTCCCCTTATCCGATGATGCTCCGGAGCCAGGGGGGATTTGTCTGCCGGGAGATCTATTATATTGTCGGCGTGGCCACGAAGAAGGAACACCGCCATAGAGGGTATATGGACAGGCTCTTAAAGGAAGCGCTTGCTTATGTGAGGGCGAAAGGACAGCCTTTTGCTTTCCTGATGCCCGCCGATCCCCGGATTTATATGCCTTATCAGTTTTCATATATCTATGACAGGCGAATTTATCGGGTAAAAGAAGAGAAGGCAGAAAAGAGATCTTTAGGAATCCATCCTTTGGAAGAGGAGGAATTCCATGATTTGGTAAAGTGTGCTTCTTCTTTCCTGGAAAAGAATTATGATGTTTTTATCCGAAGGGACAGGGCGTATTATGGCGGAATGGAAAAAGAACTTAGCGTCCAGAATGGAGGGATCGGCCTCATTGGGGATGCAGGAGCTTATTTTTTTTATACGGAGGAAGAGGGCAAAGGAGAGATCCTGGAGGCAGTGCTGCCCGAAGGGGATAAAGAAGGTCCCGTTTATGACTCCGGGGAAACAGAATCGGCGATTATGGCGCGGATTACAGATGTTCGGACCATGCTTTCCCTGCTGTATGCCAAGGAGGAGGAAATTTCCTTGTCTTTGTTTATAAGGGATCCTCTTTTGCAGGAAAATGAGGGGGTTTGGAAGTGCCAGGTAACTTTCGACAAAACTTATATTAATAAGGAAGAAAAAGGAATTTTAGAGGAAGGCGCAGGGCGGCTGGAATACGAGTGCCAGGCAGATATCGGACAGCTTGCCGCATGGGTCTTCGGATATAAAAAGGAGGAGGAATGCTTTCGGTTCCCGGATGGTGCAGACAGGGAGGAAGTGTTGCGCAAATTGCGTGGAATCAGGCGGCTTTCCCGGGTTTTTATCAATGAAATCGTATAGTTCGGAGGCATAGTCATTAAAATGGAAGAAAAGGAAAGAGTAATTTTAGTAGGAGCAGATACGGGGGAAGACGAGAATTTTGAACGTTCCATGGAAGAACTGGGAGAACTGGCAAGGGCTTGCGGCATGTCGGTGGAAGGAACGGTGGTGCAGAAAATGGACAGCATCAACAAAGCGTTTTATATAGGGACGGGGAAGGTGCAGGAAGTGAAAGAATACGCAGAAGCGTTAGAAGCGGATGTGATCTTGTTCGATAATTCCCTGACGCCGTCCCAGCTGAGGAATCTGCAAAAGGAAACGGGAAAGCCGGTGATGGACCGCACCGCAGTGATCCTGGATATTTTCTCCAACAGAGCAAAGACGAGAGAGGCAAAGCTCCAAGTGGAAACGGCAAGGCTTCAATATTTGATGTCCCGCCTTGTCGGCATGCACGATGCCCTGACAAGGCAGGGCGGAGCCAGCGGAAGCATGAGCAGCAAAGGGGCCGGGGAAAAGAAATTGGAACTGGACAGGAGAAAAATAGAAAAACGGCTGGTGCAGCTGCGCAGGGAACTGGAAGAGGTGGAAACGGAAAGGAAAAACCAGAGCAAAAAGAGAGCGGAATCAAGGGCGCCGAAAGTATCCTTGGTCGGCTACACCAATGCCGGAAAATCTACCTTGATGAACGCCATGATAGACAAGTATATGCATGACGAGGAAAAGAAAGTCTTGGAAAAAGACATGCTTTTTGCCACCCTGGATACTACGGTAAGAAAGATTGACATGGGGAACTGCCGGGATATTTTATTGTCCGATACGGTGGGATTTATCCATAAACTGCCCCATGGATTAGTGAAAGCATTCCGCTCCACGCTGGAAGAGGTGAAAAATGCGGATTTGCTGCTTTATGTCATTGATTATTCTGACAAGGAATACCAACAGCAGATTAAAGTAACGCAGCAGACGCTTCTGGAAATCGGCGCGACGGATATCCCCGTTATTTATGTATATAATAAAGCGGATCTATGCGGCATGGAAGAGATTCCAAGGGTTCTGGAGGACAAAATATATATGTCCGCGAAAACATCCCAGGGACTGGAAGAGCTTGCGCAAATGATTTTGGAGAGAGTATATGCGGAATACGTGCAGGCAGAATTTTTATTTCCGTACAGCAGGGGAGGAGAGGCGGCCTATTTCATGGAGCATACACAGGTGCTGGAGCAGGAATATGAGGAAAACGGTATCCGTTTGAAAGTCAGCTGCCATCGGGCTGATACGGGTAAATTTGCGGAATTTCTGGCAGAGTGAAAGTTCATAAGAAAATTATTCCAAAAATATTGCTATTTTTGCGTAAAATTTGTATAATATATATAAATGGAATTAGTGGATTGGGAAAGGCACTAGAAAGACGGCAAAGTCATAGAATATAATAAATTGACTTTGGGGGCGCCTTTTGAAAACCTTTCAGAAACCTTTAACCGCAGAAGAAGAAGCCCGTTATATTCAGATGCTGCAAAAAGGGGGCAGTGAAAAAGCCAAGGAAGCAAGGGAGATTCTTATTGAACGTAACTTACGCCTGGTTGCCCACATTGCCAAGAAATACCAAAACGTGGACGAAGAAATGGAGGATCTGATATCGATAGGAACGATAGGGCTTATTAAAGCGGTTTCTTCTTTTGATTCCAGTAAGGGTAAGCTTAGCACCTATGCGTCCAGGTGTATTGACAATGAATTGCTGATGTTGCTGCGTTCCAAGAAGAAGACTTCAAAGGAAGTGTCTTTGTATGAGCCGATCGGAACGGATAAGGAAGGCAATGAAATCAATCTGCTGGACATTATAGAGTCGGAACAGGTCGATGTAATAGACAGGATGGAGCTTGCCGTTAATCTGAAAAAACTGGGGAGGATTTTGCAGAATCTGGAAGAAAGGGAGAAGGAAATTATTTTTTTGAGGTATGGGCTTGCCACTGGAAAGGAAGTCACACAGAGGGAAATCGGGGAAAAGCTTGGGATATCGCGCAGTTATGTGTCGCGGATAGAAAAAAGGGCGTTGAACAAGTTAAGAAAAGGGTTTGAAAAGGAATAAGGACGACAGATAAGGGAGGGGCAGTATGCTTTTTGTCAAAACGGACAGATTAAAACAAGGGATGAGGCTGGCGAGGCCGATTTATAACAGAGACGGAGTTTTGCTTTATGAACGCAATTCCAAGCTGACGGTCCAGGGGATCCAGAGTATAAAGACATTCGGACTTCTTGGATTGTTTATATTGGAGCCGGCGGAGCCTGTGCCTCCAATGACCCAGGAAGATATTTTATTTGAGCGTTTCCAGACGATGACGGTGTTTGCCTTGAGGGAAGAGCTGAATAAAATCAAACAGGACAAAAAGAAAGGCAATAAGCTCCATGTCATTGTAAATAATATTATGCAAAGGTATGGAAATAAAAATAATAAGATTAATTTTATCCAGAATTTGCGCAGCAGGGAAGACTACATATATAAACATTCGCTGAATGTGGCTATTTTGGCCGCGATGATGTCCCATGTACTGAGCATAAAAGGGGAAGAACAGATGAATATCATTACTGCGGCGCTGGTTCATGATGTCGGGAAGATGTCCATACCGGCTGCAGTGGCGAAAAAGGATCATTGGAACGAGGATGAGCAGGAATTAGTCGCTACTTATGAACAGGCTGGTTATGAACTGATTGGCAATGTATTTTATGGAGAGCCTGCTATAAAAAGGTTATGCCTTCAGATGAACAAGGCATTGAAGGGCGCGGAGGATATCAAAGGGAAGATATCCCTTGGGGCAAAAGTATTGATGGTTGCGGAAACGTATGATACGATGACGGCGATGCGCCTGAATCTGCCGCCCGAGTCCGAAGTTGTGACGCTGAAATATCTGCTGAATGACCCGGAGAAATACGACCCTGCCATTGTGGATGCGCTTGTCCAGTCGATCAACATACTGATACCGGGCGTCAGCGTGGAGCTGAGCACGAGGGAGAAAGCGATCGTTATCCGCAATAACGAGGACAATGTGTTGAGGCCTATGGTATTGGGATTCAGGGACAACAATATTATTGATTTGGAAGATAAGAATTATAAAGATATAGAAATTACGGATATCATGAAGACGATGGATAACCGTTATGTCATCGATACGCAGACGCTGATCGACAACGGCTTCCATGTACCGGTTCCGAAAGAGGCCGAGATGCATATAGGAATCGCCCAGGAAGAAGCGGAAAAAGGGGCGGTGGCAGAAGAATGGAAAGCAGAGGAATTCGATACAGAAGGAAGCGCTGAAGAAAATTGATTCTCGCGAGCAAGACTGTCGCGAGGATCCAATACCCCGCCTCTTGGGGTATTTGGCTCCAGTCACGGCCGGTATCAGGCCGGCCGTGTGGAAGTTATCATTTCAACGGGAATTCTCCCGATATTTCACAAAAAGCAAAATTTCAAACAGGAGGAAGTATCCATTCATGTTCAGTACAATTACATCAGCGATGATCTTTGGCGTGGAACCCGTTCTTATCCATGTGGAGGTCGACATCGCCCAAGGCCTGCCCGGTTTTATGCTGGTAGGCTATTTGAGCGGGGAAGTGAAGGAAGCGGGAGAACGCGTAAGGGTGGCGTTAAAAAATGCAGGAATCGTTTTGCCTCCTATGCGCGTGACGGTCAATTTGTCGCCCGCAGGCATTCGGAAAGAGGGGACGGCTTTTGATCTGCCGATTGCAGTAGGCATTCTTAGGGCGCTTGGGCATCTGCCGGAGGACAGTACGGAGGGGATGCTGGTCATCGGCGAGCTTGGATTAGGCGGAAAAGCAAATTCGGTAAGGGGCGTGCTGCCTTTGGTAAAAAAGGCCAGGGAGGAAGGATATAGCCGCTGCCTTCTTCCGGCAGGGAATGAAGAGGAAGGCAAGCTGATTGAAGGAGTGGAGGTGATAGGGATAGCGGATATCCACGGAGCGATGGATTATTTAAAATCGGGGAAGCGCTCTGAGTGTCCGAAGGAAACGGCATCGACAAAAAGCCGGACAGGCCATGGGGAAGAGGAAAAAATACAAGATTTTTCTGAAGTCAAAGGCCAGGCGGCAGCAAAAAGGGCAGCGGAAATTGCGGCCGCCGGTTTCCATAACTTGCTTTTGACAGGGCCGCCCGGATCAGGGAAAACGATGATAGCCAAAAGAATTCCCGGCATTCTTCCGCCCCTGACAGAAGAAGAAAGTCTGGAAGTATCTTCTATTTACAGCATTGCCGGGCTTTTATCCAACGGGCCGTCGCTGATCAGGCAGCGTCCCTTTATGAACCCGCACCATACGATAACGGCCCAGGCCTTGGCAGGCGGGGGGAATGCGGCCAAACCCGGTATGATAAGCCTTGCCCATAAAGGAGTGCTGTTTATGGACGAGCTTCCGGAATTTAAGACGAGCGTGATTGATATGCTGCGCCAGCCGCTGGAAGAAAAAAAGATCCGCATTGTCCGTCTGGGAAGGGACTATATATTTCCTGCCGATTTCATGCTGGTGGCGGCGATGAACCCATGTCCCTGCGGCTATTATCCGGATTTTGGAAAATGTACCTGTTCGTTGTCAAAAATCAGAAGATACCAGGGGCATATTTCCGGGCCGGTGCTGGATCGCATCGACTTATGCGTCGGGGTATCCGGGGTGACAGCAAAACAATTATCGCAGAAGAGGGAAGAAGAATCCAGTATAAGCATAAGGGGAAGGGTTTTGGCAGCGAGAAAGATGCAGGAAGAGAGGTACCGGGACAAGCCATATCGGTTTAACGCCTTGCTGCCCCAGGCCGACTTGAAATTTTACTGCGGGCTTGGAAAAAAGGAGGAACGCTTGATGGAGAGAGCTTTTACAACTATGGAGATGAGCGCCAGATCGTACTGCCGCGTTCTGAAAACCGCTCGTACAATAGCGGATCTGGATGGAAGCGGGGATGTAAAGGGAATTCATATAGAGGAGGCGCTGGAATATAAGACGGGAGAAATAAGGAGGAACCTTGAAGGAACAAAGCAGGAAAAATAATGGAAAAACAGAAAACTTTCAGGAAGAAAATGCGCAGCAGGACAATGGCTGGAAAAGCATGGAAAAGGATGAGTGGGAGCAGCAACAGCCCTATCTCCACTGGATGATAGGAGTGGAGGGCGTTGGGAACCGCACCATAGAGAAGCTGATCAAGCATGCCGGTTCCCCAAAGGCAGTTTATGGGATGCCAGAGCAGGAGATGGCGGAAATCATACCGGCGGGAAAAGCGGCTGCATTGGCAGAAGCCGGGCGGCGGGGGGATGTTCTGGAAAAATACCGGGAAATGGAAGAAAGGGGGATTCATTTTTATTCCCCTTGGCATCCGCGCTATCCGGGTCGTTTGCGTAATATTCCCGACAGGCCTTACGGGATTTATGTGGAAGGGGAACTGCCGGAGGAGGAAGTTCCATCGGTTGCTATTATCGGGGCAAGACAATGTTCCGGCTACGGGCGGCTTATGGCACAACTGTGCGGAAGGGAACTGGCCGAGGCAGGAATCCATGTGGTCAGCGGCATGGCGAGGGGCATCGACGGCATCAGCCAGAGGGCGGCGCTGGAGGCCGGAGGGAAAACATATGCTGTTCTTGGGAGCGGCACCGATATATGCTATCCGCTGGAAAACCGTTCCATTTATAAGCGCGCGAAAGAAAACGGGGCGGTCATCTCCGAATATCCTCCCGGCACGCCGCCATCCCCGCGTTTGTTTCCGCGCCGCAACCGTATTATCAGCGGGCTTGCCGATCTGGTGCTGATTATAGAGGCCAGGCAAAGGAGCGGCACGCTGATTACGGCAGATATGGCGCTGGAACAGGGAAAAGATGTTTATGTCGTCCCTGGGCGACTGACGGATGATTTGAGCCAGGGATGCCATCAGATGCTGAAACAGGGGGCGGGGCTTTTTACTTCAGTAAAGGATATGCTGGAGGAAACCGGTCTGGCATCCGGGGCTGGACAGGTGGATGGACGGAAAGGATGTCCTTTGGGATGTCATAAGGAACCGGCATTTCAAAACAAAGCGGATAAAACAGTCCAAAAAGTTTGGGATGCCTTGGATTTTTATCCGAAGGACATTGATTGCCTGATGGAGGAAACACAGATGGACTACCGGGTTCTGGTTCGCATTCTGTCGGGGCTTTGTCTGGAAGAAAAAGCAGTTCGCCTGACTGCCGGACAATTTATGAAGAAAATATAAAAATTGGAAAAATTCTATAGCAAGCTAATTTCTATGCACAATAAATATGAATTTTTCATAATATGACTTGCAACCGGCAAAGAATTATTGTATAGTGGTGCAGGTTGAATGCAAAATCGGAAGGCATGGTGGGTATTTATGGCAAAGTATTTAGTAATCGTGGAATCACCTGCAAAAGTGAAGACAATTAAAAAATTTTTAGGGGCTAATTATGAAGTGGCTGCCAGCAACGGCCATGTCAGGGATCTGCCAAAGAGCCAGCTGGGGGTGGATATTGAACATGGTTACGAACCGAAGTATATTACGATCCGAGGAAAGGGGGATGTCCTTGCCAATCTCCGCAAAGAAGTAAAAAAGGCTGAAAAAATATATCTGGCAACGGACCCTGACCGGGAAGGAGAGGCCATTTCCTGGCATTTGTTAAAAGCATTGAAGCTGGAAGGGAAAAAAGTGTACCGCATTACTTTTAATGAGATCACGAAGAATGCGGTCAAGGAGTCTTTGAAGAACGCCAGGGAGATCAATATGGATCTGGTGGATGCGCAGCAGGCGAGGAGGATGCTGGACCGTATGGTGGGATACCGCATTTCCCCTCTGCTCTGGGCAAAGGTAAAAAGAGGCTTGAGCGCGGGGAGGGTGCAGTCCGTGGCACTTCGCATTATCTGCGACAGGGAAGAGGAAATCAATGCATTTATTCCGGAGGAATACTGGACATTGGATGCCCTCTTGCGCGTTCCCGGTGAAAAAAAATCTCTTACGGCCAAATATTATGGAACGAAAGAGGGCAAGGCGAATATTTCTTCCAGGCAGGAACTGGATGCCATTATGGAGGAACTGAAAGACGGCAAATATACAGCATCAGAGGTGAAAAAGGGAGAGCGGGTGAAAAAATCGCCCCTTCCGTTTACTACTTCCACTTTGCAGCAGGAGGCGAGCAAGGTGCTGAACTTTTCCACGCAAAAAACGATGCGCATTGCCCAGCAGCTGTATGAAGGAATCGATATTAAGGGGAACGGGACGGTAGGTATCATCACTTATCTGCGTACCGATTCCACCAGAGTATCGGAGGAGGCAGAGAAGTCCGCCAGGGAATATATTGCCGGGACCTATGGGGAGGAATATGCGGCAGTGGCGGCAAATGAAAGGAAAACGGATAAAAAGATACAGGATGCCCATGAGGCTATCCGGCCTACCGATATTTCCAGGACGCCGCTCCAGATGAAAGAATCTCTTTCCAGGGAGCAGTTCAGGCTTTATCAGCTCATATGGAAAAGATTTGCGGCAAGCCGCATGAACCCGGCGAAATATGAGACCACATCGGTGAAAATAGACAGCGGCCGCCATCGTTTTGCGGTATCTGCTTCCAAGATGCTTTTTGACGGCTTTATGAGCGTATATACCCAGGAAGAAGAGAAGGAAGAGAACAATACGCTGGTAAAAAGTATAGAAAAAGGCATGGAATTCCAGTTGGAAAGCTTTGACAGCAAACAGCATTTTACCCAGCCGTCGCCGCACTATACGGAGGCTTCCCTCGTAAGGGCGCTGGAAGAGCTTGGCATCGGCCGTCCGAGCACTTATGCGCCTACTATAACGACGATACTGGCAAGGCGTTATGTAGTGAAGGAGAACAAAAATCTTTATGTGACGGAGCTGGGGGAAGTGGTCAACCATATGATGAAAGAGGCTTTCCCGAGCATTGTGGACGTAAACTTTACAGCGAATATGGAAGCACTCCTGGACGGAGTGGAGGAAGGAACGGTAAACTGGAAGACTGTTATTTCCAATTTCTATCCCGATCTGGACGAGGCAGTGCAAAATGCGGAAAAAGAATTGGAACATGTGAAAATAGCGGATGAATTGTCCGATGAAGTCTGCGATCTCTGCGGCAGGCAGATGGTGATTAAATACGGCCCCCATGGAAGATTCCTCGCCTGTCCGGGATTTCCGGAATGCCGGAATACAAAACCCTATTTCGAGAAGATAGGGATAGCCTGTCCGCTTTGCGGAAAGGATATTGTCCTGAAAAAAACGAAAAAGGGAAGAAAGTATTATGGGTGTATTGACAATCCGGAATGCGGTTTTATGGTCTGGCAGAAACCTTCCGGCCAGAACTGCCCCCAATGCGGCGCCATTATGCTGGAAAAAGGTGCGAAGCTGGTATGTTCGAACGAAAACTGCGGCCAGGTAATGGAAAAAGCCAGCCATTAACAATTTTGGCAAAAAATATATTGATGTCTGAAATTGCTTGGAAAATAATTGAATTTAAAAAAAATTCGCCTTGAAATCGTTGATATTGAGAAAATAATATGTTACAATACAAAAGACAGGCAATGGCTTTGGGCGACGGATGGAACGGTACCCTGGCCGAATGCGAAAGGGGAAAGCGGAGGTAAGCTCATGGGCAGTGTACAGTTGTTGGATAAGACGCGCAAAATAGGGAAGCTGTTGCATAATAACAGTTCGAGCAAAGTAGTTTTTAATGATATTTGCAATGTTTTATGTGAGATTTTATCCTCCAATGTACTCGTGATCAGTAAGAAAGGAAAGGTTCTTGGAGTAGGAGCCGCCCAGGGGGCGGGGTCGGTCAACGAATTGATTGCGGAAAAGGTAGGCGGTTTTATTGATGCCATGCTGAACGAAAGAATGCTTGCGGTGCTGTCCACCAAAGAGAACGTAAACTTGGAAACTCTTGGCTTTGAAGGCATAGATGTGAGGAAGTTTCAGGCGATCATCACTCCGATCGAAATCGCGGGGGAGCGGCTGGGAACGCTTTTTATCTATAAATGCGACCAGCAGTACGATATCGATGATATTATTCTTTGCGAATACGGAACTACCGTGGTCGGCCTCGAAATGTTACGGGCCGTGAATGAAGAAAGCGCGGAGGAAAGCCGGAAGCTGGCGGTGGTACGGTCCGCAGTAAGCACCCTGTCATTTTCAGAGCTGGAAGCGATTACCCACATTTTTGACGAACTGGGAGGCATGGAGGGCATCCTGGTGGCGAGCAAGATTGCGGACCGGGTGGGGATCACCCGTTCAGTGATCGTAAATGCGTTGCGGAAGTTTGAGAGCGCAGGGGTGATTGAATCCCGTTCTTCAGGAATGAAGGGAACATATATTAAAGTTTTGAATGATGCGGTGTTTGACGAAATTGAAAAAATAAAGGAAGAAAACAGAAATAAATAGATGGCATGGATGCTGTCTGGATATAAAAGGATTTAGGAAATTAGTCATAAATCCTTTTTTATTACAAAAAAATCTTGTCTTTTTTTATAAATTATTTATAATAGAAGAGAGTGGTCGCTAATACTTTTAAATAGACTGTTGTAAAAAGGAGAGTATAATGTTTAATACAAGCGTGTTTGATTATATTAATGTACTGCAGAAAACGGCCGATGCAGCCTGGATTCGCAATGATGTGATTGCGAATAATATAGCGAACGCCACTACGCCCGGTTATAAAAGGCAGGACATTGCGTTTGAGGATGAGTTATCCAAGGCATTGAGGCACTCGAGATATAAATCAATGGATGCGAAGGTTGCTGATTTGAAAGTAAACCGGCTAAAACCACGTACCTATACGGATTCCGCTAATTATTCATACCGCATGGACGGCAATAACGTGGATATCGAAACGGAAAATGTAACGCTGGCGGCGAACCAGTTGAAGTATAATGGGTTGACGGAATGCCTGAACCAGGAATTCAAAAATCTGCAGGCAGTTATGAAATAAGAGTGAGGAGAGGGGTATATGAGTATTTTTTCATCGTTTAACATTAATTCGTCCGGTTTAACGGCACAAAGATACCGCATGGATATTATTTCGCAGAATATCGCGAATGCGAATACGACGCGTACTGCGGACGGAACGCCTTATCGGAGGAAAGTGGTTACTTTTGCGGAAAAAAATTCCCACACGCCATTCAGCCGCGTGTTAAAGTTATCAAGGGATAAATATTCAGGTGATGGCGTAAAGGTAGACGGGGTGTATGAAGATACGGAAACAGATTTGACGATGGTATACGATCCTTCCCATCCGGATGCGGATGAAAACGGATATGTGATGTATCCTAATGTCAATATCATTACGGAAATGACGAACATGATTGATGCCAGCAGGGCATATGAAGCCAATTCCACGGCATTTAATGCCAGCAAAGCGATGGCAATGAAGGGATTAGAAATCGGAAAGGCGTAATAAACAGGTAAAAGGGTCTTAAAATGGAGGGAAATATGGATATTTCATCACTTTACAGCATAGGGTCGCCTGCCATCAGACAGACGGCTGAAAATAGTCCGATCGGGAAAAAAGTACTGGAAAAGCCAGATTTGTCTTTTGACAGTGTCTTGAAAAAGGCAGTAGAGAATATAAATACCACCAATAGTTATCTGTCAGATATGGAAAACGAGGAAATCAGATGGGCGCTGGGAGAAACGAACAGCACCCATGAGTTATCTGTTGCAATGAACAAGGCGGCAACGGCGCTGCAATATACCGTCGCGGTCCGTGATAAATTGCTGGAAGCATATAAAGAACTTATGCAGATACAAATCTAAAAAATCTGATGAAAAAAATCAGATAAGGAGACTTAACGATGGCAGATAGATTGAAAGGGCTTTTGAACAAAGTTCTTGAATGGTGGAATAAATTCACGGCAAAACAGAAAACAATTATTATTTCGGCCGCTGCGGGCATTGTGCTGGCGATTGCGATTCTTGCAGCAGTGCTTACCAGACCCCAATATGTATCCTTGATACAGTGCGAGACGACAAAACAAGCATCGCAGGTAGTGGAGCTGCTGGAAGGCGAAGGAATTACCTATAACGTTTCGAGTGACGGACTGCAGATCAAGGTTCTGGAGAGACAGATATCGAATGCCGAACTTCTTCTGGGAGCGAATGATATTCGTTCCGATACATATACCATTGATAAGGTGACGGACGGGGGCTTTAGTACAACAGAGTCGGATAAACAGAAAAAATATCAGCTGTATATGGAGAATAAGCTGGAGAAACAGTTTATAGGCATGTTTTCTGCCGTTAAGAGCGCGAAGGTAGAGCTTTCCATTGCCGAGAATGACGGAACTCTGATCTCTTCGGAAGAAGAGTCCTTTGCCAGCGTTGTATTGGAACTGGACGGCGAGTTTACAGGCGATAATGCGGCATATTTGGCTAGGGCGATAGCTACAGCGATCGGCAATAAGACGACGAATAATATTGTGATTATGGATGCGGAAGGGAATATGCTCTTTTCCGGCGACGAGAATTATACAATATCCGGGGCGGCTACCTCTCAGCTTAACGTAAAGGCGCAGGCTGAGAACCTTGTAAAAAACGAAGTAAAGAGAGTTTTGCTTGGAACCAATGAGTTTGACAACGTAGAGGTTGCAAGCAATTTGTCGTTGGATTTTTCTTCGTCAGAGTCCACGGAACATATGTATACGCCGGCAGATGGGCAGTCACAGGGTCTGTTGAGCCATGAGGACATTTTCAGCTCGGAAAGCACGAATTCCAGCGGAGGCCCTCCAGGAACGGACTCCAATACAGAGAACAGCACTACATACCAGTTCCAGAATTCGGCAGACAGCAATGAGACGGTAAGCGAGCAGTCCAGGGACTATGTGCCGAATGAGACGATTACAAATAAGACAATCCCCGCAGGGCTGATTGTGTACGGGGAGTCTTCGATTTCCGTTACGGCTATCGACTATAATGTGGTGAGGGAGGAAGATGCCAGCAGCCAGGGTCTTCTTGACGGTATTACATGGGATGAGTACAAGGCATCGAATCAGGGAAGAACCAAAATAGATGTGGATGAGGACTTGTACAGCGTGGTTGCCAATGCGACGGGAATCAGCACGGATAATATTACCATCCTGGCATATAGGGAAAATGTGTTCTTTGACAGGGAAGGTTTCCGTGTATCGGCTACAGATGTAGTACAGGTGGCTTTGATTATTGTCATACTGGCGTTATTGGGATTTGTCGTGTTCAGAAGCATGCGCGGCGAGAAAGAGGAAGTGCAGGACGAGGAGCTGTCGGTGGAATCCCTGCTTCAGTCTGTTCCTGACGATAAAGAGGATATTGTTTTTGACGATCAATCCGAGACTAGGAAGCTGATCGATAAATTCGTGGATGAAAATCCAGAGGCGGCTGCCAGTCTGCTGAGAAACTGGCTCAATGAGGACTGGGGGTAGAAGATAATGGCCAGAGCCACAGATGAGAAGATTACAGGCCTGCAGAAGGCGGCAATCCTTTTAATTGCGCTGGGGCCGGAAAGATCGGCTTTGATTTTTAAGCATTTGAAAGAGGATGAAATAGAAGAACTGACGTTGGAGATCGCGAATACAAGAAGCGTTACGCCGCAGTTAAAAGAAGAAATTATAGAAGAATTTTACCAGGTATGCCTGGCGCAGCAGTATATTGCAGAAGGCGGTATCGGTTATGCGAAGGAACTGCTGGAAAAAGCCCTTGGTTCCGACAAGGCGATGGACGTGATCAGCAAACTGACGGCATCGCTCCAGGTAAAACCTTTCGAATTTGTAAGGAAAACGGATGCATCCCAGCTTTTGAACTTTATTCAGGATGAACATCCGCAGACGATTGCATTGATTATGTCTTATTTATCGCCGGCTCAGTCGTCGATGATCCTTTCTGCCCTTCCGCCGGAACGTCAGGCAGATGTGGCAAAACGTATTGCGGTAATGGATCGAACGAGCCCGGATGTTATCAAAGAGGTGGAGAAAGTATTGGAATCGAAGCTGTCAACTTTAGTAAACCAGGATTACACCATTATTGGCGGTGTAGATGCCGTGGTAGAGATTTTGAATACGGTAGACAGGGGTACAGAGAAACATATTATGGAAACCCTGGAAATCGAAGAGCCGGAATTGGCAGACGAAATCAGGAAAAAGATGTTCGTCTTCGAAGATATCCTGCTGCTTGACGACAGAGCGATCCAGAGGGTGCTCAGGGATGTGGATAATAATGACCTGGCGATTGCTCTTAAGGGTTCGAATGAGCAGGTGCAGAATGCAATTTTCAATAATATGTCCAAACGTTTGGCTGTCATGATCAAGGAAGATATGGAATTTATGGGTCCGGTACGTATGAAGGACGTGGAAGAAGCGCAGCAGAAGATCGTTAATATCATCAGGAAACTGGAAGATTCTGCTGAAATCGTTATTTCCAGAGGCGGAGGTGACGAGATTGTTATATAATCATGCGAACAGTTATAACAATATATATAAATTCAATCAAGTCAATCTTCAGACCGACGATACGCTTCTTATTGACAATAATGAAAAGATAGCGAAAAAGATAGAGTCTTTGGAAACACAGATGATGAAGGAAGTAAGGTACGATGGAGGAGGGGGAGCGGATCCTTTGGATGGCTTTTCCAGCGGCCTTGATCCGGATGAAGTGGATGCATTGCTTGGGGAGTTAGAAAATGTGCCGGAGGAAGAAAATAGGATGCTGCCGTCCCAGGAACAGGGAGAGTCTTTTGAACCCTTCCAGGATACAGGGGAGGCTTTGTCCCTGATTTCTGCACAGGCACAGGAAATATTAGCTTCTGCGCGCAGGGAGGCAGACAGCATTAAGTCGGGCGCGCTCGTAGAGGCACAGGCAGAGATCGATAATCTGCGCCGGAGTACATATGAAGAAGCCAGGACGCAAGGCTATGACGAAGGCTACCACGAAGCGATAGAACAGGTAGAGCGGCAGAAACAGCAGCTTGCGGAGGAACGGAAACAGCTGGAAGAGGAATACCAGGAGCTGGTACGCGGTCTGGAACCCAAATTTGTAGAAACGCTGACAGATATTTACGAGAAGGTTTTTCAGATTGATTTGCAGAAAGAGCATGACATTATCATGCATCTGATTGCATCTACCATGCATAAGATTGAAGGAAACAGCAATTATCTGATTCATGTTTCCAAGGAGGATTATCCTTATGTGAATATGAAAAAGAATGAAACATTGCTTTCTTCCGTATCTGCAAATGCTTCGGTGGAGCTGGTAGAAGATATGACCTTGGGTCCGAATGACTGCATTATTGAAACAGACGGGGGGATTTTTGACTGCGGGCTTGGCACGCAGCTGGAAGAACTGACACAGAAGCTAAGGCTATTATCATATAGGGTGGACTGACATTGAGAGCATCGGTTAATTTTGTAAAATATGAAAGGGTGGCCGAAGGAACTTTTTATAAGATGAAAGGAAAAGTGGTCAATATCGTAGGTTTGACCATAGAATCTTTGGGTCCTGAGGCGAAGCTGGGAGATATTTGCCTGATATATCCCGATTCCAAAGAAGAAATGAAGCCGGTTATGGCGGAGGTCGTGGGCTTTAAGGATAAAAAGACGCTGCTGATGCCTTATGAAGCGGTAGAGGGCATTGGTTTTGGAAGCATGGTGGAGAACACGGGGCTTCCGTTATCGATTCAGGTAAGTGAGGATTTGCTGGGACAGACTTTGGATGGACTGGGCAGGCCTACGGGGGACGCGGTTCCGGTGAATGGAAAGATTTATTCCGTGGAAGCGCCGCCGCCGGATCCTATGAGCAGGGATATTATCGAAGACGTGCTTCCGCTTGGAGTAAAAGCGGTGGACGGACTGATTACGATAGGAAAAGGGCAGAGAATCGGTATTTTTGCCGGTTCGGGCGTGGGCAAGTCCACATTGCTCGGTATGTTTGCCAGAAATACGAAAGCGGATATCAATGTGATCGCTTTGATTGGCGAACGCGGCAGGGAAGTCCGTGAGTTTATAGAAAGAGATTTAGGGCCGGAGGGAATGAAGCGTTCGGTAGTGGTAGTCGCTACTTCCGATAAACCGGCTTTGGAAAGAAATAAAGCGGCAAAGACGGCGACGGCGATCGCGGAATATTTTAGGGATCAGGGCAAAGACGTTCTACTGATGATGGATTCCCTGACCCGTTTTTCCATGGCACAGAGGGAAATCGGTCTTGCCAGCGGGGAACCGCCGGTATCCAGGGGATATCCGCCCAGCGTATATTCGGAGATGCCAAAGCTTCTGGAGAGGGCGGGGCGTTCTAAGACAGGCTCTATCACTGGGCTTTATACTGTGTTGGTAGACGGGGATGACTTTAACGAGCCGATCACGGATACGGCAAGGAGCATACTGGACGGCCATGTGATGCTGAGCAGGAAACTGGCCCACAGGAACCATTATCCGGCAATCGATATTTTGCAGAGCATTTCCCGGTGCATGAGCCAAATAGCGGACAGGGAGCATAAGCAGGCGGCCGGGAAATTGAAGAATGTACTGGCTACTTATAACGAGGCAGAAGATCTGATCAATATCGGTGCTTATAAAAATGGAAGTAATCCGAATATTGATTATGCGATTGAAAAAATAGATGCCGTCAATGCATTTTTGATGCAGGCGGTGGAAGATAAGTTCAGCTTCGAAGAGGCAGTGAACATGATGGAAGAGCTTTTTAACGATTAGAGGGATTCATGGCAAAGTTTGTATATAGAATGCAGAACATATTGAATCTGAAGTTAAAACTGGAGGAGCAGCAAAAAATGGAGTTTGCCGCCGCCAGAAAGCGTTTGGACGAAGAAGAGGATAAGCTGCATCTCCTTTTTCGCCGGAAAGCAGGCTATGAAGAAGAAGGCAGGCGGCTGAGGGAAGATGACCTGAATGTCCAGGATATCCTCGATAATAGAAATGCATTGATACAGATGGATGATTATATTGCATTTCAACAGATTCAAGTATCGAAAGCAGAAGCGAAGCTGGAAGAGGAACGGCAGAAGCTTCAGGAAGCGGTGCAGGAGAGGAAGATTCAGGAAAAGCTGAGGGAGAATGCTTTTGAAGTGTTCATCAGGGAAGAGAATGCGAGAGAAAGCAAAGAAGTGGATGAGTTAGTCAGCTATACCTATGGACAGAAAAGAAGGTGAAGGAAATGGCAGGAACGGAAGTAATTACGGATATAGATGCGAAGTCCGAAAAGCAAAGGCTGGCCGAAGAGAAAAAGAGGCTGAAAGCAGAAAAGAAAGAACAGAAGAAAGAGGCGAAGCGCAGGGCAAAAGAGATTGCCATGCAGGAAGAAGAACTGGGAGAAGATGAAATCGGCGGAGGCGTTCCCGTTTTTCTGGTGACTGCATTGATCGTGGTTGTCTGGATCGCTATTTTGTGTCTGCTGATCAAACTGGATGTAGGAGGATTTGGCTCCGGCGTATTGACACCCGTCTTAAAGGATGTGCCGGTGATCAGCAAGATCCTTCCGACAGCGACGGAAGAGGAGATGACCATAGAGGAAGCGGAAGACGATTCTTATGGAGGTTATACGAATCTGAAAGAGGCAGTGGATTATATTACGGAGCTCGAGCTGGAGCTGCAAAGGGCGCAGTCATCAGGAGCCGAGAGTTCGGAAGAACTGGAGAGCCTGAGAGCCGAGGTGGCGAGATTAAAAACTTTCGAAGATAACCAGGTCGAATTCCAAAGAATTAAGACAGAATTCTACGAAGAGGTCATTTATGCGGAAAACGGGCCGGGAGAAGAGGCTTATAAAAAATATTACGAGAGTATCGACCCGGCGACTGCGGAATATTTATATAAACAGGTAGTGCAGCAAGTAGAGGAAAGCAATGAAGTAAAAGAGTATGCCCAGGCATATTCAGAAATGAAGCCGAAAGCGGCGGCGGGAATTATTGAAGAAATGACGGATAACCTGGCGCTGGCGGCAAGGATTCTTTCCGTAATGAGCGCGGAGGACAGAGGAAAGATCTTGGAAGCTATGGACGCGAAAGTGGCGGCAAGGCTGACGAAGATTATGGATCCTGAATATTAGTGTGAAGAGAAGTTCTAAGGCTTGCGGCAGTGGCCGCTTCGCCAAGAACTTCTAGGGTTCGCGTTGCGAACCGCCCTTCACACCGAAGGCAGCGTGTATAAGTGCGGTTTCCGCATTTATATAAATATTATGAGAAGAAAGGAGGGAACAGGATGACGAGTTCACCAGTAAAAGGGATGGATCCTTTGATGGATTTTGTGTCGGCGAAGAGCAAAGGGAATCTTCAGGATAATTTGTCCGGCAATTTTTCAGAAGCATTCGGCAAGGCATCCGGGCAGCAGAATATGGTGCTTCAAAGCGAGAAACAAGTGCAGGGAAGTTCCAAGGTCCAAGTGCAGAATACGGACAAAAAAGGCTTGGATAACGGCAATGTACAGAAGACAGATCAGAAACAGGCCGGGAAACAGGAAGCCGTGCAGGATGGAAAAGTGACGGAAGAGGCACAGAAGGCGGGAGAAGAGCTGGTCAAAGAAGTAGCAGAGGAGCTTGGCGTATCGGAAGAGGAAGTATTGGCAGCGATGGAAACGCTGGGACTTACGATGGTCGATCTGCTGAATGCGGACAATATGACACAGCTTGTGCTGGCGGTGAAAGGCGAAGATATGCTGGCGCTGATGACGGACGAAGGCCTTTACCATTCGTTGCAGAATTTACTGACGATGGTTTCAGAGGCGGTTGACCAGATCGGGGAGAAAATGGAACTTTCGCCCGAGGAACTGGCGGCTGTACTGGAACAGGCAAAGACGCAGGAGATGGAGAAAGATCCTGTGGCCGCGGCAGACAGCGGAAAAAAACCTCAGATGCCGGAAGGCCAGGAAGATTATACCGTTACGGTAGAACGGAATGGAGAAACGGTAAAAGTCAGCGTGGAAGTTGACGGGAGCAGCCAGACGGAAAGCACGGAAGTGACCGGGCTTAAGCCGGAAGCAGTGCAGGAGGAAACAACCGCAGACTCCGGCAAAGGGGACAGCTCTAAGAAGGAAGGTTCTTCCCAGAAGGAAAATGCACAGGAAATGACCCACGGAAATATGCTTTTGGAAAGCCTTTTAAACCGAGGCGGCGTAGTGAAGAGCGAAGCAGTATTCGAGAATGCTATGGCGCAGAATACGGCAGATACCCAGAACATCATGAACCAGATCATGGATTATATGAGAGTTCAGGTAAAAGCGGATATGACCCAGATGGAATTACAGTTGAATCCGGCCAGCCTGGGAACGGTAAATATTAACATTACCTCGAAGGCGGGCGTCATTACGGCACAGTTTTTAACCCAGAACGAGACGGTAAAGGCGGCAATCGAGAGCCAGATCGTCCAGCTGAAGAACAGCTTTGAAGAACAGGGGCTGAAGGTGGAAGCGGTGGAAGTCACGGTGGCCAGCCATTCCTTTGAAAGGAATTTAAACGGCGACGGAAACGGACAGCAGCAGACACAGGATGGGAAGAAAAAGGGAAATCGGAGAGTGAATCTGAACGGACCGGCCATGGAAGAGGAAATGGCTGCAGAAGAAGAGGAACCGGCTATGATGGGCATGGAAGGAAGCACCGTAAGTTTTACCGCATAGCAAATACAAAAATGATATGGGATATCCATATGGAAAGGAGTAAGATATGGGAGCAATAGCACAAATCAAAGACGGAAAAGTAGTAGAAAGCAATTCTGCGGCTTCTCTGGCAAAAGAGACAAAGAAAAACGGCTCTACCATGGATAAAGAGGCTTTCCTGAACCTTCTGGTGGCCCAGATGAAATATCAGGATCCTTTGGAACCGACTTCCAATACGGAATTCGTGGCACAGTATGCGCAGTTCTCCGCTCTGGAACAGATGCAGAATATGAGCGCTACGCTGGAATTATCCAGAGCGTCTACCCTGGTCGGCCAGACAGTCAGCGTGAATACGACAGACAGCACAGGAAAAACGACGACGATTCAGGGCATGGTGGATTACGTGGTTTATGAGAACAACAAAGCTTATGTTTCGATCGAAGGAAATCTTTATTCTCTGGATGACGTATACGGAGTGGCGGATACAAAATATCTGGATGCTTATGATAAGGCAGAAGTCCTTGCAGCGGGGATCGTAAAACTGCCGTCTTATGAGAACCTGACTTTGGATGACAAGGAATATATCGACGAGCTGAAAGAGATTTACGATGGTATGTCGAAATACGAAAAATCCTTTATGGCGAAAGCGCTTGTGGATCGCCTGAATAAGGCGTCCGACAGAATGAACGAGCTGGTGAAGGATATGATCGGCGATTTCATGACGGCGGTGGATGAGTTTCCGTTAAAGGAAGACCTGAAACTTGAGGATAAGGAAAAGATCGACAAAGCAAATGAGATGTACAATAATATGTCAGACTTTGAAAAGAAACTGGTATCCAAAGAGTATAAGGATAAACTGACAGAGTATACGGAATATATGAAAGAGCTGGGAGCCGGCGAATAAAGAAAAAATGGAGAAGGAATTCTCAAGGAGGAGGCGGTTATGAAGATTCAGAATAATCAGTTCCTTTCCATAGAGCAGCTGCAGGCAAAATATTTCGCACAGTCGAAGCAGGGGAAGATCAGCACGGATGCGGGCGAGAGCCTCAGTTTCCAGGATATTTTGAACAAAACTGCGGAAAGCGCGGAAAAAACTGCCGGAGTGAGATTTTCCAAGCATGCGGCTAACCGTCTGGAGGAGCGGAATATAAAGCTTACGGACAATCAGATGGAACGTTTGCAGGAAGGCACCATGAAGGCTGGCGCGAAAGGGATTAATGACTCGCTGGTTCTTGTGGATCAGCTGGCGTTTATCGTAAATATACCGAATCATACGGTAGTGACGGCGATGAACCAGACAGAAGCAGATGAAAACATATTTACCAATATTGATGGCGCTGTCATTATGTAGCCGGACCTTACAGGAGGCTGGAACCCCGGAATGATGGAAGGGGCAAGACGCGTATCATAGCCGCTTCGGCGGCAGGGTAATGATTTAGGAGGTCATGAATTATGATGAGATCATTGTTCTCTGGTGTGGCAGGTCTTCGGACGCACCAGACAAAGATGGACGTTATTGGTAATAACATTGCCAACGTCAATACAACAGGATATAAGTCGCAGTCGGTGACATTCCGCGACTTAATGTACCAGACGACGCAGTCGGCATCCGGCGCGAATGCGGAAACCGGGCTGGGCGGTATTAACGCAAAACAGATCGGTCTCGGTGTTACGACCGGCGCGATCAACACGGCGATTGCACAGCAGGGTTCCGCGCAGACGACGAATAACCCGTTTGATATTATGATTTCCGGGGATAATTTCTTTGTTGTCAGCAACGGAAGCGAGAATTTGTTTACGAGGGACGGTTCTTTTTACATTGACGGAGCCGGGAACCTGGCGATGACGAGTACCGGGTACACGGTTATGGGATGGCCGGTAGATGAAGAGACAGGAGCGCCAAGGCCGGATACGGTGACTGCGTTGCAGATTATGAATGAGAAAGTGATGACATATGATCCGGCAGCAACCACGGATGCCAGGGTGACGGGCATCGTGGACAGGAATGATAAAAATGTTCACAGTACCGGCGGGCGGATGATGAATTTTGAATTTTACGATAATGCAGGATATTTGTATACGGCGAAGTTCAGCGTCCATGCAACGAGCAGTAATGGCAGTTATTATATAGCGCTGGAAGATATTAAGGATTCATCTGGGACATCGTTGAGCGATGAAGTGTTGAGTAAAGTAACCTTTGGTACAACGATGGAAGTGGAAACGGCGATTCCTTATACGCCAAGCATGGGAGCGGCTACTGTACATGGAACAGTAGAGTTTTCGGGGGGAGGATTAGCAGCGGCTGTAACATCGCCCGATATTGCTACCAGTATCCAGCAAGCGAATATTCCTACGCAGCTGTTAAAAGATGTATATGGAATAGACGATGCAACGATAGCTACCTTTGAGGAAATTCAATTTGATCAGAGTGGCGGTTTGCAAATTCTTAAGCCGAGTCCGATTAAGACGGCATATTATACTCCGAAAGCGGGAGTGACACCGAAGTTTACGGTTACAAGCGTGGATGTTCCTAACGGAACGAATACTCCAACGAATATCCCGGCAGCAAATATCAATACGCCGATTGCGGTACCCGGAGCAGCAGCACCTCTTGATGATGCAGGATTGCTCAATTTATACGGGCTGGATGTAAATGCAGAGCAGGTAAAAGAAATTAAAGTTAACGAGGACGGAAGTATTACCGTAACGAAGAAGAATGTAGATAATGCTGCCAGCTTGGAGTTTAACCCCGGCACCGGCAAGTTCATCAGCATTGGCGGAAACGGCCAGGGACTGATTACTCTTGGGCTGGCGGCTGCAGACGGCCAACGTTTTAGTGATATCAGCATGGATTTTTCCACCTGCTCCAACGTAAACAATAACGGCTCCAGTACGATCAGTTCTGCAAAGGGTACGAGCAGCGGGCTGGGTTCGGGACGTGCGCCGGGCGAGATGATATCCATCGCCATTGACCAGTCAGGCGTGATTACCGCTTCTTACGACAACGGTATGAGCAGATGCCTCGGGCAGATCGCGACGGCAGCTTTTGCCAATCCTTCCGGTCTGGAGAAAGTAGGGGATAACCTCTATACCGCAACCAATAACTCCGGCGATTTCGACGGAACGGGCGTGGACATTACCGCAGGAGGCGGCAAGATGCAGGCCGGCGTGCTGGAAATGAGTAACGTGGATCTCTCCCAGGAGTTTACGGAAATGATTACTACCCAGAGGGGCTTCCAGGCGAACAGCCGTATTATTACGGTTTCTGATACGATGCTGGAGGAATTGACAAACCTGAAGCGTTAGTAATATAATGTAAAGGCTACAACTGAATGGGGAACTGGCAAAAGGTTCCCCATTTGTTTTGAAAAGGGTCTGCCAATAGCAGGGAATCAAGGGGGACGGGTTCGCGAGGGAAACCCGGCAGCGAGGAGAGCATAAAATGATTGAGGTAACGAAGATAAACGGGGTTAAGGTATTGATCAACCCGGATTTGATGGAATTGGTGGAGGAAACTCCTGACACGGTCATTTCATTCACTACTGGACGCAAAATAATTGTAAAAGAAAGTAGACAAGAAGTGAAAAATCTAGTAAAATCGTATAGAAAGGATATTTTTGCGGATTGACGCAGAAATGTGGGTGAAGATTCGTGGATATAGCATCAATTTTAGGTTTGGTATTATGTGGAGTCGTATTTATATTTGGTATTATTTCCAGCGGTGGTATTGGGGCGTTTGGTGATTTCGTCGATCCTCCATCCATATTTATTACGTTTGGCGGATCTTTTTTCTGTGTGCTGGCATCTTATTCTTTGAAAAACTTTAAAGAAGGGGTTGCGAGCATTAAGCTCATTTTCAAAACGCCGACGATTGATACGCCGCAGATGATCACGAAAATAATTGAGTTATCCAATATCGCCCGTAAAGAAGGCCTTCTTTCCCTGGAAGAAGCGGCGGCTGATTTGGATGATGAATTCCTGAAAAAGGGTATATTACTGATTGTAGACGGAACGGATCCGGAACTGGTTCGCGCCATTATGGAGACAGAGCTGATCAGTATTGAAGGAAGACATAAGGCAAAGATCGGGTTTTGGGATACGCTCGGTTCGATGGGGCCTGCCTGGGGTATGATCGGTACGCTGGTTGGTTTGGTTAACATGTTGAACAAGATGGATGACCCGTCGGCGATCGGGCCGAACATGGCAGTTGCTCTGATCACTACATTATACGGTTCGTTGCTGGCAAACTGGGTGTGTGCGCCGGTTTCGAGTAAATTAAAGGAAAATAACGGGGAAGAGGTTATGATCAAAGAAATTATGATCGAAGGGCTTCTTTCCATTCAAGCGGGCGAAAATCCGCGTGTTATAGAAGAAAAATTGAAATCATTCTTGTCACCGAAAGACAGGCAGACGCAGCAGGAAGAAAGCGGAGGTGAAGAGGTTGGCTAGAAAAAGGCAGGAAGATCCGCCAAAACCAGCGGCGGCGTGGATGAATACATTTGCCGATCTGATGAACCTTCTGCTGTGCTTCTTCGTTCTGCTGTTTTCCATGTCTACCGTAGATGCGCAGAAGTTTGAGCAGGTAGCGGCTTCTTTCGCCCAGAGTTTCAGCATATTTACGGCGGGCGCATCGGCAATCGGGGATGGTATTCTTGTGAGCAACGGGGTAAGCCAGTTAAATGAGCTGGATCAGTACATGAACAGCACGGGAAAGGCTACGGACGGAGATATTGTGCCGGAGACGCTGGCGGAAGCCGAAGCGAAAGTGGAGCAGGCGCAGATAGAAGAATCCGAGCAGCTGGCGGAAAAAGTGGAAGAGTCCATTCAGGAAGAAAGCCTGGAGGGAGTGGTGGATGTCGATATTACCTCACAATATGTACAGCTGACATTGCAGGGGTCTTTGCTTTTTGACTCGGGAAGCACTGTCTTGAAAGAAGAATCCTTGCCGGTTCTGGATAAGATCGGCGTAATGCTGGAACGATATTCAGAGGGTACGATTGAAATAGAAGGGCATACGGACAATGTGCCGATGTCTGGCGCGAAATATTCCAATAATGATGAACTGAGCGGAGGTAGATCTCTTTCCGTATTTAATTATCTGATAGACCATACGAACCTGGATCCATCGATGGTAAAACATTCAGGAAGGGGCGAGTATATGCCGATAGCGGATAATTCGACGGCAGAGGGCAGGGCGATGAACAGAAGGGTAGAGATTCGCATCTATAACTCGTTGAGTTCCTATTAAAAGAGTGGGAGGAAATTTCACATGAAAAAAAACATATTGTCTATATTGATACTTGCGCTGCTGATTGTAAATATCGTATTGACATCGATTATGATGTTTAGTGTGGTCGGCGCATCCAAGAAGACAACACAGCTGGTAACGGATATTGCTTCGGTGCTGAAGCTTGAACTTCGGGGAGAAGACGGCGAGGTTATAACGGTGCCTATGGAAGAGACCGATGTGTATAATATTACCGATTTGACCATTGAACTGCAGCCGGATGCTGACGGGACCACCCATTGGTGCCTCTTGGGCGTGACGCTTTCCATGAATATGAAGGATAAGGGGTACAAGTCCTTTGGTACAGTGGAAAATCTGGATGCAAAGAAACCGCTGATGTCGGAAGTTATTTTTGATGTAATCGGCAGTTATAAATTGGAAGAATTAAAAGGCGGTAATGGCGAAGAGGAAGCAAAAGCCGAAATTTTAAGACGTATTCAGTCGATGTATGATTCGCAGTTTATATTCCGCGTTTCCTTTAGTGACATCAAATACCAATAATCTCCCATGCGTAACAATACGCATTGCGTAACGCATATTGCGCAGCGTAGATGTTGTGCATGATGAATGAACAGGCAGGAGGTGACATGAGTGGGTGAGGTACTGTCACAAAGTGAAATAGATAGTTTGCTCGCAGCGCTTAGCACGGGCGAGCTGGAAGTGGATGAAACGCAGCAGGAAAAAGAAAAGCAGGTAAAAAATTATGACTTTAAACGTCCTGCAAAATTTTCCAAGGAGCATTTGCGTACTCTTGAAATTATATATGAACATTATGGCAGGTTGGTATCGACCAATTTGGCAGTATATTTGAGGAAGAATATACAGATCAGCGTGGCCAGTTCGGAAACAGTTACTTTTTCCGAGTTTTCCAATGCGCTTTCCAATCCGGTTATCCTGGGGATTATAAACTTTAGTCCTCTGCCCGGTAATATTCTCATCGATATATCTTGTAATCTTGGATTTGCGATGATAGACAGAATGCTGGGAGGCCAGGGAAACCCATTAGAGAAAAACAGGGAATTTTCTGAAATAGAGATGGCTATTTTGGAAAAATTAATTATAATATGTATGCAGATGATGCGGGAGCCATGGAAGAATGTATTGGATATTAATCCGGTCATGGAAAGGATTGAGACCAATTCGCAGTTTGCGCAGATGATAGCTCCCAGCGATATGATAGCGATTGTTACTTTGAATGTTAAGATAGGTGATATAGAGGGCCTTATGAATATATGTCTTCCTTTCTTTACGCTGGAAGATATTATAGATAAATTGAATACGAAGTTCTGGTATTCGACAATGCAGGCAAAGAGCAGTGAAACATACGAAGAGTATATCGAATCACTAATTAGAAGGGTGAGCATCCCTGTTAAGGCTGTTTTGGGGAAAAGCAGTGTTTCGGTCAATGACTTCGTTAATTTACAGCCGGGAGATATTATACGGCTGGATAAGGGTGTAGATAGTGAACTGAACATTTATGTCGGAAATTTAAGAAAATTCACCGCATTGCCGGGTTCCAGCAAGGATAAATATGCTGTAAGAGTTACCTCGGTAATCAGAGAGGGGGAGTAGTATGGACGGAATGTTATCGCAAGATGAAATAAATGCATTATTGAACGGGATAGATTTGGCGGACGAAAGCGATGATGATGTCGAAGCGGCGCCGGGCAGCGAATCCGATGAAATAGATGAAAGCTTGCTTTCTGATGTGGAAAAGGATGCAATCGGCGAAGTGGCGAATATCAGCATGGGATCTTCAGCCACCACATTATATTCCCTTGTAAACCGTAAGGTGGATATTACTACGCCGACGGTCAGCCTGGCGAACTGGGCGCGTGTATTGAACGCATATGAGAGGCCTTGCGTATTTATTCAAATTAAGTATACGGCTGGCTTGGAAGGCTCTAATATACTTGTATTAAAAGAACATGATGTAAAGATCATTACTGACCTTATGATGGGCGGGGATGGCACGAATACGGAGGGCGAGCTGGGCGAGCTGCATTTGAGCGCGATTTCAGAGGCCATGAATCAGATGATGGGTTCAGCGGCTACTTCGCTTTCCACGATGCTTGGCAAGATGATCGATATCAGTCCTCCGGATGCGAGCCTGATCGATTTAAATGATTTTGAATCGGGGGAGGATATTGCTACCTTTTTGAAAGGGACCTTTGTCAAGATATCTTTCCGGATGCAGATCGGAGATTTGGTGGATAGTACGGTGATGCAGATCTATCCGCTGGATTTTGCGAAAGGACTGTATGATGCTTTCATGAATAATCAGCTGGGTTTGAACGAGCCAGAGCCAGAACCTGCGCCAGCTCCAGCACCGACTCCGGCACCTGCCCCGGCTCCGGCAGCAGAGCAGCCGATGATGCAGCCGCAGATGGATATGTCCCAGATGCAGATGGGAATGCCGCAAATGCAGATGCAAATGCCGCAGATGCAGATGCAAATGCCCCAGATGCAGATGGCGATGCCGCAGATGCAAATGCCGAATATGAATATTCAGCCGGCACAATTCCAGAATTTTTCAGCAGATTACAGCGGGATACAGAGCAATGAGAATATTGGGCTCATTATGGATGTACCGTTAGAGGTTACGGTGGAATTGGGGAGAACAAGCAAATCCATTTCAGAGATTTTGGATTTTGCACCAGGTACAATTATTGAACTTGATAAGATTGCAGGAGAGCCGATAGACGTTTTGGTAAACGGCAAGTTCGTAGCAAAAGGCGAAGTAGTAGTAATTGAAGAAAGTTTTGGTATCCGTGTAACTGAAATTATCAAATAAAAGAGGAAATAGGAGAAAGAAAGATGGCAAAAAATATTTTAATTTGCGACGATGCGGCATTTATGCGTATGATGATCAAAGATATCCTTACTAAAAATGGATATAACGTTGCCGGAGAGGCGGAAAACGGGGCAAAGGCAGTGGAGAAATATAATGAGCTGCATCCCGATCTGGTACTTATGGATATAACAATGCCTGAGATGGACGGCATCCAGGCATTAAAGAAAATTAAAGAAGGAAATCCCGGCGCACTTGTGATTATGTGTTCTGCAATGGGACAGCAGGCAATGGTTATCGAATCCATTCAAGCAGGGGCAAAAGACTTTATCGTTAAGCCTTTCCAGGCAGAGCGCGTATTGGAAGCAGTGAAAAAGGTAGTCGGCTAAGATGCTGCTGACTGTATCCAACGGTATGAACTCATTTTTGCAGTTTTGCACGGTGCTTTTGATATTTCTGTTCGTATTGGCGGTTACTTGGGCAGCTACGAAATGGATTGCAAATTTTCAAGGCACCAAAATCGGCGGGACGAACATTGAGGTGGTGGAGACCTATCGTCTGTCTGCGAGCAAATATATTCAAATTATAAGAACCGGAGAGAAATATTTGGCGGTAGCAGTATGTAAGGATACGGTGACGATGCTTACGGAGATATCTGCCGAACAGATTCATTTGCCGGAAAGGCCGGCAGATTCTATGCCAGACTTTAAGAAGATTTTTGAAAAAGCTAAGATATTGGATAAAAACCAAAGGAATGAAGAATAGGCAAGATATATGAAAAGACATTTTTCCGGAAAAAGATTTTTAAGGATGATATGCCTGCTGTTTTCGGTAGGCATATTGTTGTATATATACAATTCGGTTCCGGTATATGCAACGGAAAGAGAGTCCCACCTGACCGGAACAACGGATGAGCGGACGACCATGCGCAATCCTGGGGAAGCGCAGTCGCAGGAAGAGCTGCAGGAACTGAATATAGGCAATACTTTCTCAATAACTTATAATGATGGGAACGGCCAGATCAACGGCACGCTCAGGATTTTGATTACGCTGACGCTGATCGCGCTGGCACCGACATTGATCATTATGCTGACTTCGTTCACCAGAATCATTATTGTTCTGCACTTTACGAGGGCGGCTTTGAATACCCAAACAGCACCTCCCAATCAGGTGATGATTGGGTTAGCTTTGTTTTTAACCTTTTTCATTATGCAGCCTACGTTGAATGCCGTCAACGAGAATGCGGTGATTCCTTTTGAAGCAGGGGAGATCGATCAGGAAGAGGCGTTAAAGGCGGGCATGGAGCCTTTCAGGGACTTCATGTATGGGCAGACGCAGAAGAAGGATGTTCGCTTGTTTATGGAAATAAGCGGCACGGAGTGGGATGGAAACTTGGACAGCATACCGAGCAGCGTATTGATCCCCAGCTTTATAATCAGTGAATTGAGGAGCGCTTTTATCATCGGCTTCTTTATTTACATTCCGTTTATAGTGATTGATATGGTCGTGGCATCTACCCTGATGAGCATGGGTATGATGATGCTGCCGCCTACTACCATATCCATGCCGTTTAAGATCTTGCTGTTTGTGCTGGCGGATGGATGGAATTTGATTATAGGGAGCCTGGTGAAAACTTTTTATTAACGATGGTAATTAGGAAGGGGGCAGAAAATGTCAATAGATGATGTGACTGCGGTAGCGGGCGAAGCTCTTTATCTGATCATTAAGACTGCCGCTCCAGTATTGCTTGTTTCGCTTGTCGTCGGGCTGATTATTAGTATTTTCCAGACAGTGACTTCCATTCAGGAGCAGACGCTTACTTTTGTGCCTAAGATTATTTGCGTATTTCTGGCTATTATAGCTTTAGGGCATTGGATGATGAATGGAATGGCGGAGTTTATGACTAGGCTTTGGACCGATTTTAGTATATATATACGGTAAATTCAATGATTAACAGTACTTTTTCCTATGCGGATCTTGAATATTTTTTGCTTATATTTACGAGGGTGACTTGTTTCATTTTTATCGCTCCTTTTTTTGGAATGAATAATACGCCAAGAAGAGTAAAAGTGGGATTGGGTATTTTTATGTCTCTGCTTATTTTCAGCGGGATAACGCCTCACGAGACGATGGAATATGAAAGTTTGCTGGAATATTCCATTATGGTGATGAAGGAAGCGGTTACGGGGTTCCTGATAGGCTTCGGAGCAACGCTTTGTAGTTCTATCGTATCTTTTGCCGGCCATATTATTGATATGGAGATTGGCTTATCCATGGTTACATTGATGGATCCGACGACAAGGGAAGGGGCGAGTATTTCCGGCGTTTTTTATCAGTATATGGTCATGCTGATGTTAATTATCAGCGGGATGCATGAATATTTGCTGAAAGCGTTATTGGAAACTTTTACGCTGATACCGGTGAACGGCGCTGTTTTTCAGATGGATTCCCTGATGGCTTCTATGATCCGTTTTATGAGTGAGTATATTATTATCGGTTTCCGCATATGCCTTCCGGTTTTTGCAGTAATGATTCTGCTGAATGCCATACTCGGAATTCTGGCAAAGGTTGCTCCGCAGATGAACATGTTTGCTGTCGGTATCCAGCTGAAGGTTCTGACAGGGCTAACCATACTTTTCCTGACGGTAGGAATGCTGCCGGGAGCTTCCAATTTTATTTTTACACAGATGAAGAAAATTGTGGTATCATTTGTAGAAGGAATGATGTAATGTTAATATATAACCTTCAGTTTTTTGCGAAAGAGGGACCTGGCGGGGAAAAGACGGAACCGGCTACGGATAAAAAATTAAGGGATGCGAGAAAGGAAGGCCAGGTTGCCAAGAGCAAAGAGATTGGAAATGCTTTTGGGCTTCTTGCATTGTTTCTTGTTTTGAAGTTTTATGTCGGTTTTATGGGCGGCCGTTTTATCGGCGGTTTCAGCAGCGTTTATTCCCAGATCCCGGAATATATTAAGATGTATGACGGGCAGCTGCCGGTAACGAATATTAACCAGATTTTCAAACATACGATATTGGATATGGTGCTTATTATGGGGCCGATCCTGATCGTCGGGGTAGCGGTTGCCTTTTTATGCGATGTGGTACAAGTAAAATGGCGGCCTACAGGAAAACCGCTTATGCCCAAATTCAGCAAGCTGAATCCAATCAAAGGTTTTAAGAAGTTCGTATCCAAAGAAGCGATCGTGGAATTGGTGAAGTCTATATTAAAGATCGGCTTAATTGTTTATGTGGTATACTCTTATCTGAAAGATAAATTTGGGGTTATTTTTTCATTGTATGACATTTCCATGAAGCAGGCAATCGGTTTGATCGGAGAGCTGGTCACGGAATTGGGAATACGCGTTTCTGCGGTTTATCTGATTGTCGGGTTTTTAGACTATATCTATCAGAAATATAAGTTTAAAGAAGACATGAAGATGACCAAGCAGGAAGTAAAGGATGAATTCAAGGATTCCGAAGGAGATCCCCAGATCAAGGGGAAACAGAGACAGCGTATGAGGGAAGCGTCCCAGCGCCGTATGATGCAGAAACTGCCGGAAGCGGATGTGGTAATTACCAACCCTACCCATTATGCTGTGGCGATTAAATATGACCCGGATGAATACGAAGCTCCTATGGTGCTTGCAAAAGGAGAGAACTATCTGGCGCAGAAGATCAAAGAAACGGCGAAGGAGCATCATATTGAAATCGTGGAGAATAAACCGCTGGCGAGGATGCTGTATGCCAATGTGGAAGTAGGGGAGCTGGTGCCGCCGGAACTGTACCAGGCAGTGGCGGAAGTACTGGCATTTGTATATCATTTACAGGGGAAAGTCTGAGGGGACGGACAGAAAAGAGAGGAGAAGTAAGTCGTGAAGAAAGCGGATATAGGGGTTGCTTTATATATATTGGCAGCATTTATTATGTTTATCGTGCCTATTCCGAATTGGCTGCTGGATATTTTTCTGGCTTGTAATATAGCGGTAGCTTTTACCGTTTTATTCAGTTGTATGTTTGCAAAGGAAGTGTTGGATCTGTCCTTTTTCCCGACCATTTTGCTGTTTACGACGATTTTCAGGATAGCGCTTAACGTTTCCTCCACCCGACTTATTTTATTGACGGGAGATCCTGGAAACGTGGTTGCCACTTTCGGAAGTTATGTGGGCGGCAACGATATCGTGGTCGGCGTTATTGTATTCATTATTTTGATATTGATCCAATTTATGGTTATTAATAAAGGTTCTGAAAGGGTAGCGGAAGTAACGGCAAGGTTTACCTTGGATGCAATGCCGGGCAAGCAGATGGCGATCGATGCGGACTTAAATACGGGAGCGATCACGGATGAGGAAGCAAAGAAGCGCCGCGATAAGATACAGGAAGAATCAAGCTTCTTCGGCTCCATGGATGGTGCCGTGAAATACGTAAAGGGGGATGCTACGGCAGGGCTTATTATCACCTTTGTCAATATTGTCGGGGGAATTGCGATGGGTGTCCTGCGCCAAGGAATGGATTTTGGCGCAGCAGCAGATAAATATATGATCCTGACGATCGGTGACGGCCTGGTAAGCCAGATCCCGTCCCTTCTGATTTCTTTGTCCACTGGTATTCTTGTAACCAAGGGCTCCAAGGATGCGGATTTTGGAACGGTGTTGGTAAGCCAGCTTTTTGGCGTTCCAAAGGCTCTTTATTTTGTCGGTGCTATCCTGATCGGATTAGGTATTGTTACTCCGCTGCAGACGCTGATCTTTTTGACTGTCGGCCTTATCTTTATTGTCAGCGGCAGGGTGATCGCCGGGACGATTGAGACATCTAGGATCGAGACAGAGATCGATACGGATGAAGTGGCGGCGGACGAGATACGCCAGCCGGAGAATGTCACCAGCCTTTTGCAGGTGGATCCGATCGAGCTGGAATTCGGTTATGGAATTATTCCCCTGGCAGATGTCAACCAGGGCGGCGACCTTCTGGACCGTGTTGTTATGATACGTAGGCAGATTGCTCTGGAACTCGGTACTGTCGTGCCTATTATCCGTTTGAGAGATAATATCCAGCTGAATCCGAACCAGTATATTATTAAAATAAAGGGTGTACAGGTAAGTGAAGGGGAGATTTTGTTCGACCACTATATGGCAATGAACCCCGGATATGTAGAAGAGGAGATAACAGGTATTCCTACCTTTGAACCGTCCTTCCATCTTCCGGCGATATGGATTACGGAAGGCCAGAGGGAGCGGGCGGAAAGCCTTGGATATACGGTGGTGGATCCGCCATCCATTATCGCGACCCATTTGACGGAGATTATCAGGCAGTATATTGCGGAACTTCTTACCAGGCAGGATGTGCAGAGCCTTATCGAGAACGTCAAAGAGACCAATCCTGTTCTTGTGGAAGAATTGGTGCCGAAACTGCTTGGAATTGGAGAGATACAGAAGGTATTGCAGAATCTTCTGAAGGAAGGCATTTCCATCAGGGATTTGCTTTCGATTTTTGAAACGCTGGCGGATTATGCCCCGACTACGAGGGATACGGATATCCTGACAGAGTATGTGCGGCAGAGTTTAAAAAGAGCTATTTCGGGCAAATATTTTCCGGCGAATGAAACTACGAGCGTGGTGACGCTGGATCCGCAGATGGAACAGGAGATTATGAACAGCGTAAAACAGACGGAGCAGGGAGCTTATCTGACTTTGGACCCGGAGAAGACAAAAGCGGTGATCGCATCGGTGGGAGAAGAAGTCCAGAAGCTGGAGAATTTGGGAAAGAATCCGATTATTATTACATCGCCGATTGTGCGTATGTATTTTAAACGACTGACGGAAGACTATTATAGGGATCTGATCGTCGTTTCCTATAATGAGATAGATTCGAACGTTGAATTACAATCGGTTGGGATGGTGACAATAGCATGATAATAAAAAAATTCCAAGGCAAAACAGAAAATGAAGCGGTAGAAGCGGCGAAAAAGGAAATGGGCGGCAGTATTGTGATTATGAATGTACGGGATTTGAAGAAAAAAGGCTTCTTTAGTTTTTTTCGCCGCAGCCAGGTAGAAGTTACCGTTGCCCTTGAGGAGGAAGGCAAAAAATATACACCGGTAAAAAAAGAGGAAAACAGAGAAACGATTCAGGCAAGACGGCCTCTGCCTGGCGAACAGGGAGAGAAGAGGGAGAGTAGCGCCGTGCTAGAAGAGAAACTTGACAATTTGCATGCCTTGCTGGAGCAGCAGATACAGAAGCCGGAAGAGGAAAAGCAGGAAGAGGAATCGGAAGTTCCTCCAAGTGAATTCGAAAGATTGATGAAGCTTTTATATAACAAGCTCTTGGATAACGAGGTGGATGAAAAGTACGCCAACCAGATCATAGATGAAATGGAAAAGAGCGCAAAGCCCAACATGCCTTTCGAATATGCCCTGACGAATGTATACCAGAAGATGGTATTGAAATTCGGCAAGTCGGAGGGAATCACCCCTGCAGAAAACGGAACGAAGGTAGTATTTTTTATCGGGCCTACCGGCGTGGGGAAAACGACGACGATCGCAAAACTGGCTTCCCATTATATTGTAGATGAAAAAAAGAAAGTGGCGATGATAACATCGGATACGTATCGTATTGCGGCGGCAGAACAGCTGCGGATTTATGCCAGTATTTTAGAAGTACCTTTCCGGGTGGTGTATTCGCCGGAAGAGATCGTGCAATGCTTGAGGATGTTTGCCGGTTTTGATTATATTTTTGTGGATACTTCCGGGCATTCTTATCAAAATGAAGAGCAGAAACAGAATATGGAGCAGATCGTCCATGCGGTGGACGGGGAAGCAGAAACAGAGGTATATCTTGTATTAAGTGCAACGACAAAATATAAAGATCTGCTGAAAATTGTAGAGACATATTCGGAGATTACTAATTATAAGCTGATATTTACGAAACTGGATGAGACGGGCGCGTTGGGCAACCTTATGAACGTGAAGCTTTATACGGATAAAATGATATCCTATATCACCTGCGGACAGAATGTACCGGATGATTTCAGGGAATTTAACCCGCAAGACGCGGTAAGGCAGTTACTTGGAGAGAAAGTTTAGGAGGAAATTACAGAGCATGGATCAGGCGGAACAGTTAAGGAATATTATAAAAGCCAATTCCCGGGCGCAAAAGCCTGAGGCCCGCGTCCTGACCGTGACAAGCGGAAAAGGCGGCGTCGGCAAATCGAATACCTCCATCAATCTTGCGATACAATTTCGTAAGATGGGGCAGAAAGTGATTATTCTGGATGCGGATTTCGGGCTTGCTAATATAGAAATCATGTTCGGCGCAGTGCCAAAATATAATTTATCCGATTTAATTTACGAAGGAAAGGGAATTAAGGAAATCATTACAAAAGGGCCGATGGGAGTCGGATTTATTTCCGGCGGATCCGGCATTGCCGGTTTGTCCAACCTGACGCAGGATAATATACATTGTATCGTGCAGAGCCTGGCAGAGCTGGATTCGTTGGCAGATGTAGTGATCATAGACACCGGGGCGGGAATATCCGATGCGGTTATGGAATTTCTTGTGGCCAGCGGGGAGATACTTCTGGTGACGACACCGGAACCTACGTCCATTACGGATTCCTATTCCCTTTTGAAAGCGCTCAGCATGCATCCCAAATATGCGAGGGAAGAGACAAAGATTAAAATGATCGCAAATAAGGTGCAGAAAAGCGGCGATGGGGGAGAACTGTATAAAAAATTAAACGTAGTAGTGGAAAAATTTTTGAAAACTCCTATGGAATATCTGGGTGAAGTGCCGGAGGACGCGCATCTTGTAAGGGCAGTGATGCAGCAGAAACCAGTATCGATGGAGGATCCTTATACAAAGTCGGCGATGGCGTATAAGCAGATCGCGATGCGTCTGGCGAATAAGGAAGTAACGGAAAAAGTAAAACGGAGAGGGATGGCATCATTCTTTTCCCAGATTTTCAGCGTAAAAAAAGCAGAGTAGGTGGGATATGGCAGGTAAATTACTAACAAAGTATGTAGTGTCGGGCAATAAAGTAGAGTTAAGAAAAAAGAAAAGAAAAAAAATTGACGGGGGAGAAGAGGAAATAATTATCTACCACAGCCAGGTAAGCGATATTTTGTCAGAAGACAAGGTCGAGATTACGATGCCTATGGAGAAAACGAAAATCATTCTTTTGCCGGTAGGAGCGGAATATGATTTGTATTTTTATACTCCTAACGGCGTATATCAATGCAGGGCGAAGGTGGCGGACAGAGGAAAGAAGAATAATGTGTTCGTACTGACTATGGAGCTTACCAGCAATTTGAGCAAGGATCAGAGGCGGGAATTTTACCGTTTCAGCTGTGCATTAAAAATGGATTCCAGGGCATTGGGCGAAGAAGAGATGGAATTGCTGGAGAGGGATGGCATGATGGAGGATGCGGGGGGAGAACCGCTGAATCAAAGCGTGATCATTGATATCAGCGCCGGCGGGCTGCGTTTTATGTCCAGCTATAGATACGAGGAAGAAAGCGTTATCTTATGCAAGTACCAGCTTGAAACGGAAAAGGGGATGAAGGAGTATGAGATCTTGGGAAAAGTTCTCAGCGTCCAGGAATCGCAGACGCGCCGAGGCGTGTTTGAACATAGAGTACAGTTTATAGATATTGACGATACGGCCAAGGAAGAGATTATAAAATTTATTTTTGAGACGGAACGGAAGAACCGCAAAAAAAGCATAGAGTAAATGATATGTTCTTTCTAAAAAAATAAGCCGATAGGGCAGCGTGGAGGAATAGGTATGAAAAAAGTTTTAGTCGTTGATGATTCTGCACTCATGAGGAGGGTACTGTGTGATATAATAGAACAGGATAAGAGATTCCAGGTAGTGGCAAACGCTACGAATGGCTTAGAAGCTCTCGAACTGTTAAAAAAGAATACTTACGATGTCGTTGTGCTGGATGTCAATATGCCAAAAATGAGCGGGCTGGAGCTGTTAAAGGAGTTGCAGAAAAATAAAATCGCGGCAAGGGTCGTTATGGCGAGTACCGATACGAAAGAGGGCGCGAAGACAACTCTGGATGCACTGGAATTAGGAGCGCTCGACTTTGTGCATAAGCCGACAAGCGCTCTGGAATGCCGGAGGGATCTGTTCCGAACCCGCTTGCTGCAGATTCTGGCAGCAGTAACGGAGAGCAGGACCCCTTCTTTTACAAAAGCATTTTCGATGGAAGATGCCAGGGCATCGAAAAAAATGGTGGATTTGGTGAGTCGGCATGCAGGGAAGGTAAAAGGGAATAAGGTGGTCGCCATTGCAAGCTCTACGGGAGGGCCGAAAGCATTGCAGTCCGTGGTTCCAAGGATACCATCCAAGTTAAATGCCCCGGTAGTGATCGTACAGCATATGCCAGCCGGGTTTACGGCATCTTTGGCGGAACGGTTGAATTCCTTAAGCGAGGCAGAGGTAAAGGAGGCTGCGGAGGGGGATGTTCTTCTTCCGGGAAAGGTTTACATCGCCAAAGGGGGCATGCATTTGAAAATACGTTACAGCGGAGGGAGGCATGTGGTTTATTATTCGGATGAGCCGGCGAGGGAGGGGGTAAAACCTTGCGCTAATTATATGTATGAATCTTTGGCGGAAAGCAAGTTCGATGAAGTCGTATGTACCGTGATGACAGGAATGGGGGCGGACGGAACAAAAGGAATCGCTTATCTGAAAAATAAAAAAAGGATACATGTTATTGCTCAGGACGAAGACAGCTGTGCAGTGTATGGAATGCCAAAAAGCATTGTAGTTTCCGGACTGGCAAATCAGGTGGTTCCCCTTGAGCAGATTGCGCAGGAGATCATAATGAACGTGGGGGTAATGTAAAATGGATGTAAGCCAATATTTGGAAATTTTCCTTGATGAAACAAAAGAACATTTGCAGAGTTTAAATACGGAGATCCTGAATCTGGAACAGGACCCGGAGAATACGGACACGATTAATGAAATATTCAGGGCGGCGCATTCCCTGAAAGGAATGGCCGGGACGATGGGATATAAGAGGATGCAGAATCTGACCCATGATATGGAGAATGTATTTTCGGAAGTCCGCAACGGAACGATCAAGGTGAAGGGAAATATGATCGATATTCTTTTCCAATGCCTGGACGCCTTGGAAGAATATCTGAATAATATCCAGGAAACCAGCGATGAGGGGACGAATGAAAACGAACCTCTGATCAAGATGTTAAACGACGTGCTGGATTCCAAAGAAGGCGGCGAGCCGCAGAAGGAAAAGAAGCCGCAGGCAAAAGCGGAAGCTGCAGAAGGGAGCGGCTCCAAATGGAAAGATATTAAGTTTGACGATACACAGAAACGAGTGCTGTCCGAAGCTGTGGACCAGGGCAAGAAAGTTTATGGAATTACGGTGAAGGTACAGGAGTCTTGCATTTTGAAGGCGGCAAGAGCTTTTCTTGTATTCAAGGCATTGGAAGAACTGGGGGAAGTGCTAATTTCCAATCCTTCTGTCCAGGATATTGAAGATGAAAGATTTGAACTGGATTTCAGCCTTATTTTCGTGTCGGACAGTTCCTTGGAGAAAGTCCTGGATGCGATAAAGGGAGTTTCAGAAATAGAAGGCACACAGGGCGCATTGATAGAAAATGAACAGATCGGCTCCGTTACGGCGATAGAAGCCAGCCAGAACGCGGTTCCAGCTGCTGTGCCTGAAGAAGGGGAGAATGCCCCGGCAGCGGAGAAAGCGAACCAGCCGACACCGGTTTCGAAAGCGGTGGAAAAGAAAGCCCCTGTGTCTAAGCCGGTAGTAAACAGAACCGTCAGGGTGGACATTGAAAAGCTGGATGTGCTGATGAACCTGGTGAGTGAATTGATCATTGCGAAAAATTCCCTGGTGTCTGCTTCCGTAGGCGACAGGAACAACAGCGTGAATGAACATATCGAATATTTGGAGAGCGTGACGACGAACCTGCATGAATCTGTGATGAAGGTCAGGATGGTGCCGATCGAAAGCGTGGTAAATAAATTCCCCCGCATGATCAGAGACTTATCTAAGAAATTGGATAAAAAAATGGAGCTGTATATGTCCGGGGAAGAAACGGAACTGGATCGTACGGTAGTGGACGAAATCGGCGATCCGCTGATGCATTTGTTAAGGAATGCGGCCGACCACGGGCTGGAATCGGGAGCGGTCCGCAAGTCCAAGGGAAAACCGGAGGTAGGTTCCATTTTCCTGGATGCTTATCAGGACGGGAATAATGTTGTAATAGAGGTCAGGGACGACGGCGCCGGGATCAATACGGCTGCCGTGAAGGAAAAAGCGATCATGAAAGGCGTGATTACGCCGGATCAGGGCGAGAATATGTCCGACCAGGAAATTATCAATCTGTTGTTCAACGCTGGATTTTCTACTTCAGAGGTAGTGTCAGACGTATCCGGAAGAGGAGTTGGACTGGATGTTGTAAAGTCCAAGATTGAATCCTTGAGCGGCGAGGTAGAGGTAAAGAGCAAGATTGACGTGGGAAGTACCTGGACGATCCGCCTTCCGCTGACCCTTGCGATCATCCAGGCTCTTATGGTGGATGTGGGCGGTGAAAAGTACGCGATTTCCCTTGGGTCTATCCAGACGATCGAGGATATTATTCCTTCGGATATAAAGACGGTGCAGAATAAAGAAGTAATCCACTTAAGAGGAATTGTGATTCCGCTTATCCGGTTGAGCGAAGTCCTTGATATTGCCAGCAAGAAAAATTCGGAAGACAATATGACGGTCGTTATCGTGAAAAAGGGCGACAGGCTGTCCGGAATCGTGGTCGATGAACTGATGGGCCAGCAGGAAATCGTTATCAAGTCGCTGGGTAAATACATTACTAAGTGCAAGATGATCAGCGGCGCTACTATTTTGGGTGATGGCGAAGTGGCATTGATTCTGGATACTAATGCGTTATTTTAAGTGCATATTGTAGGAGGGCAGCGGAATGGAAGAAGTAAAAGTAGTTTTGGATAACGAAACAACTCAGTTTATTGTAGTCAGGCTGGGCGATGAGCAGTATGGGATAGATATTAAATACGTGGATAATATTGTGCGGATGCAGCATATTACAAGAGTGCCGAAGGTACAGGAATATCTGAAAGGGGTTATTAATCTGCGCGGGGAGGTTATTCCGGTGATGAGCGCGCGCATTAAGATGGATCTTCCGGCAGACGAATATACGAAGAGTACAAGAATTATTATCCTGAAACTGGAACAGCATGGGACGATGGGAATTATTGTGGATGAAGTAAAAGAAGTGGTGACGCTGGAGAACCAGCAGATCGACAAAATAGCATATGACAGCAAGGAAGAAAAGGACTACTTTATTTTTGGAATCGGGAAATACGAGGACGGCGGATTGATTTCCCTTCTGGACTTGAACGCGGTTGTTCTGGATAAGGATAGCATATAGGAGGTTGGCAGTGGCTGATTTAAATTTGGAGACAGTGTCTCAGGAATATTATGATATATTAAGGGAGCTGGGCAACATAGGGGCCGGAAATGCGACGACCGCTTTGGCGCAGATGCTTCAATGCAAAGTCGATATGTCCGTACCACAGGTAAAACTGTTGGAGTTTGGCGACGTGGCCACCCTGATGGGCGGGGAAGAACAGATTATGGCAGGTATTTATCTCGGAGTAGACGGAGATATTACGGGAAGCATCATGTTTCTTTTGGAAAAAGAGTCAGCCAGGCATTTAGTGGGGAAGTTGATGGGAATGGCCGGCGAAGGAGAGGAGTTTTCAGAGATGGAAATATCTGCTCTTCAGGAAGTGGGGAATATCATAACAGGTTCTTACCTGAATTCGTTGTCCATGATGACGAATCTGAAGATTCTCCCGACAATCCCTTCGCTGGCAATTGATATGGCGGGGGCAATACTCAGCGTTCCTGCCATTGAGTTTGGGATTTTAGGCGATCATATCCTTTTAATACAGACTCAGTTTTTTGATGAAGTTCAGCTGGATGGCTATTTTATCCTTATTCCGGATCTGGAGTCTTATGGAAAGATTCTGTCATCTCTGGGCATTTCAATCAATTAGCGATTTCATAAGAAAAATGGGAGACTCGGGAAGGCTATGGGTGAGATAATTAAAGTCGGAATGGCGGATTTGAAAGTATGTGTCAGTCCGGATGCCGTTACTACGTTAGGGCTTGGCTCCTGTGTGGGAATAGCGATCAGGGATCCGGTTACAAAGATCGGGGGATTGGCACATATTATGCTGCCGGATAGCACACAAATAAGAAATAACAGTAATATCCCTAAATTTGCAGATACGGGCATTGCAGAACTGGTAAGGCAGATGGTGGCAAGGGGAGCGAAGCAGAGCCGTATGGTAGCAAAAATTGCAGGAGGGGCGCAAATGTTTTCCTTCCAGAATAAGTCGGAAATGGTTCGCGTTGGGGAGCGGAATGTAGAGGCTACAAGGAAAAAGCTTGCCCAGCTGAAGATACCGATTTTGGCGCATGATACAGGGGACAGCTATGGAAGGACGGTTATTTTCTATCCGGAGACAGGGGATTTTATCATTAAAGCCGTCGGAAAGGTGCAGAAGACGATATGAAAAGCAATAAAAAGGGGCGAAAGACAATGAAAAGAAAATTGATACCGCCTTTTTTGATGCTGTTTGCAGGAGCAGTATGCAGTATTATCATGCATTTTAATTATTATGAAACAAATAAAATGCTGGTGATTCTGCTGGCGGTGATGATTTCTTTTTATATTGCGGGAAGTCTGTTTACGATGATGTTGAATATTTTTGATAAGAAAAACCAGCCGGAGGAAGAGGTTCAGGAAGAGGCTATAGAGGAAATCGTATCGGGTGAGGGAACACCGGTTGACATGCGAGAAGGACAGGTGAAAACGGAAGGATAATTAAGTAAAGGTGGCTGACGAAATATGGATGAAACGGGCAGAAAGAAGTTGTGGGAGGAATATGCGAAAGCAAAATCGCCGGATATACGTGAAAAACTGATCATAGAGTATGCCCCGCTGGTAAAGCTGGTCGCAGGAAGGCTCAGCATGTATTTGGGCTATAATGTGGAATATGACGATCTGGTGGGTTATGGCATTTTCGGGCTGATCGATGCGATTGATAAATTTGATAGCATGAAAGCGGTTAAGTTTGAAACGTATGCAAGCCTGCGGATAAGGGGGGCGATTTTAGACCAAATCCGTAAAATGGATTGGATCCCAAGAACGATCAGACAGAGGCAGAAAAAGATTGACGCGGCCATCAAAGAAATAGAAGCGGTTCGGGGAAGGAACGCAACGGATACGGAAATTGCGGAGGCATTGGGAATTTCCGAGGATGAATTTGGGGAATGGCAGTCCCAGATGAAAATTACGAACGTAGTATCGTTGAACGAATTTATGGAACAGGGGAGCGAAGTCCCGGCAGAGAATAATAAAAACGCCCATTTTGACAGCCCGGAAGAAGTAGTGGAAAAAGAGGAGCTGAAGAAAATATTAGCGGAGGCGTTGGAACTGCTGACAGAGAAAGAGCGAAGAGTGATTGAGCTGTATTATTACGAAGAGCTGACATTAAAAGAGATCAGCAGTATTTTAGAGGTATCCGAATCGCGGATATCCCAGCTGCATACGAGGGCATTGCAGAAAATGAAGACAAAAATGGGAAATTATATAGGTATATTGTCATAGAAGCAGGAGAACAGAGAACATGAATGGATATTTTCAAGTAGTATGCAGTAATAATCAGACTTATTTGCATGTGTTTCCGCCTACGGACGGGGGCATGACGGCTGCAACGAGCGAAATAGGGGAATATTTGGGAAACAAAGGTATTCCTTATGATAGTTCTGCTATTTCCGAGATCGCGGGAATGAGCGGAAAACATGAGGTGCTGATTAACCATATGACCTGTGATGAAGTGAGGGAAGATTATAAGCTGACGATCAGCCCGGATAAGATGAATGCGATTGTCCGTTTTTATCCGCCGTCACTGAAAGGCGGAACGCTGAGCAAACAGGAATTTATTGCCGACCTAAGTTTTAAAGGGATTGAATTCGGCATTCAGGAAGAAGAGATCGACCGTTTTTTTAATAATAAAAGATATTGCGAGGATTATATCGTGGCTGTCGGTCAGCAGCCGAGGCATGGATCCGATGCGTATATTGAATATTACTTTAATACGGATCTGAGCGCGCGCCCTACTTTGAAAGAAGATGGAAGCGTAGACTTCTTCCATTTGAATACGATAAGCCATTGCCATGAAGGGGATGTCCTGGCGAAGCTGTTTCCGGAAGATCCCGGCGATGTGGGTTACAATATTATGGGCGAGAAAATCAAGCCCAGGGAAGTAAAGAAGAAAAAGCTGAAATTCGGCAGGAACATATCGGTTTCCGAGGATAAGCTGTCGATGATCTCGGATGTGGACGGCCATGTTACTTTAGTGGACGACAAGGTATTTGTTTCGGATATTTTGACGGTGGAGAATGTGGACAGTTCTACTGGGAACATAGAATATGACGGAAACGTCCAGGTGAACGGCAATGTGTGCGCTAATTTTTCTGTGAAAGCAAAGGGAAACATTGAAGTTTCCGGCGTGGTGGAAGGCGCGTTGGTAGAAGCGGGAGGCGATATTATTATTGCCAAGGGAATGAACGGCATGGGAAAGGGAGTCCTTAACGCCAAAGGGAACGTGGTGGCAAAGTTCCTGGAAAATGCAACCGTGACCGCCTTGGGCTATGTGTCGTCGGAAACGATTCTGCACAGCACGGTTTATGCAGGGGATGAAGTGACAGTCAGCGGCAAAAGAGGCTTCATTACTGGAGGGCGCGTGTGCGCGACGAATTGCGTTACGGTAAAAACGCTGGGTTCTTCTATGGGGGCGGATACGATTGTAGAAGTAGGGGCAGACCCGACGATCAAAGTCCGTATCCAGAATCTGCAGTGGGATATTGCCAATGCGACCAGAGTCGTGAAATCGGTAGTGCCTTTGATCGAGGCTTCCAAACAGAAACGCGCAAAAGGAATAAAAGTGACGCCGGAGCAACTACAGTATGTGAAATCGCTGGAAGTGCTGAACAAAGTAAAAGAAAAAGAGATCGATGATAAAGCCCAGGAGATGGAACGTCTGCAGGAGTCCATCGGTGTTTATTCCAATGCAAAGGTTATGGTGACGGATACGGTATTTCCGGGCACGAAGATCAGCATTGGCGATGTATCCATGGTAGTCCATAGTGAAATGAAATACTGCAAGTTTATTAAACTGGACGGGGATGTAAAGATGACGGCGATTTAGGGGCAAGGAGGTCATAGCTATGTCGATTAACCGTATCGAATTGCAGGGTACCATTACAAGAGCACAGGATTATACGACAATAAAACATAACGAAGATAATAAAGGGATGGTCGATCAGACGAATTTCCAGGCCCAGTTCCATAAGGCGGTGGAGAGCAAAGCGACGCAGGTACACCAGGGAGACAACACGGAAAACAATAAGAAGAAGTATGACGCGAAGGAAAAGGGCAATGGGGAATATTCCGGAGATGGCGGAAAAAAACGGAAGAAGGATCAGGATAAGGAAAAAGACGCGGACGGAAGAGTGATACTGAAGGGCATCGGAAGATTTGATATGAAAATCTAGGAGAATAGAAATTATGGGATTGACAGAAATCGTTCTTATAGTAGTCGGGGTTGTTTTCCTTATTCTCAGTTATGTGCTTCCTATGGGGAAAGGGGAGAACATGGCTGAGGCAGGAACGAGAATCGATGAGGGCCTTATCCGAAGCCTGGTAGAAAAAGAGGTTGGAAATGCGAGGAACCATATTAACGATATGGTGGATGAAACCCTCTCTTATTCTATGGAAAAGACCGAGAGGGCAATGGAACGCCTGACAAATGAAAAGATAATGGCGGTCAATGAGTATTCGGAACAAGTGCTGGAAGGTATTAATAAGAATCATCAGGAAGTTATATTTTTATATGATATGCTGAATGATAAACATGAGAAGTTTGTCAGGACAGTGGGCGAAGCCGACAGAAAAATGAAGGAGATCCGGCAGGAAGTGCAGGATTTGGAAATAACCGTAAAAGAGGCATCAGGAGGCCTGGAAGCGGAAACGGAGCAAAAAGAGGAAGAAAAAACGAAAGAAGGCATCCTTTCGAAACCTGAAAAGGAAGAGAAACGGGAGGAGGTCTTATTTGTGCCGTTTGCACCCGAAAAAGCAAATGATCCGGGGAAAGTTCTGAAGGAGGCAGTCCCCCGTAGGAAGGAAGAGGCAGAAGCCGGGGCAGCGGATGCAAAAAAAGAAGAGCCTGCAAAGAAAAAAGAGCAGAACTATAATAATAACGAAAGAATATTGCGGCTGCATAAATTAGGAAAATCAAAGACTGCAATAGCCAGGGAGCTTGGTTTAGGCGTTGGGGAAGTGAAGCTGGTCATTGATTTATTTGAACAGGCTAAATAAGCATCCTGAAAAGTATAGGCGGATAGGAGCAGTTATGAATTTGAAATATTATTTAAGAGGGCTGGGGCTGGGCATCGTTATGACTGCGATTATTATGGGAATAGCGACGCATGGGAAAGATAAGAGCCTGACGGAAGAGGAAATCATTGAAAAGGCAAAAACGCTGGGGATGATAGAAGAGGAACAGCTGGAGGAATATTTGGAGGAAGCCAGGGCGGAAACAGAAGAGAGGGTCCGGAAGGAGATTTCTGAGGAAACGGCTGCGGCACTGGCAGAGGAAAGCAGAACGACGGAAGCGCCTGCTGGACAAGAAGGAGCGGAGGGCCAGGAAGCTGCTGCCGGCGATGGGACGGCAGATATCCAGGAGCCAGGAGAAAGACAAGATAGTACGGGCGGCCAGGGACGGACGGAAGCGGCCGATGGAACAGTTCAGGCAGAAGATGTCCAGAGAGGGCCGGACGGCAGGACATATCCGGCAGGGGATGATGCTGCGGCGGCAGAGCCGGAAGAGGATTTGGCGCAGGAGATTATCTTTACCATAAAGAAGGGGGAAACGCCTTATAGCATAGGAAAAAGGCTGGAAGAAGAAGGGCTGCTGCCGGAGGATGCCAATTTTGACCGCTTTCTGGTAGATAACGGTTATGATATGAAGGTAGTGGCTTCTGAGTATCATATCCCAATAGATGCAGATATGGAGACGATTGCAAAAATTATTACGAAGCAAAGATAGATAATATTCCCTTGCAAGCAAAGGGTTATTATGATACAATGTATGCGTTGTGACTAAAAAACACGTATGCTCATTCGATGTCGGTGCTCTTTTAGCAGTTCTTTTGCTGGAAACATAGATTTTCAGCAGAGAATGCCAGGAATAAGGGGTAGGCATTGGAGTATAAGGCATACGGAAGCAAATGAACCAAATGGAGGTAGAAACATGAGCGTTATTTCAATGAAGCAGTTATTGGAAGCAGGTGTCCACTTCGGGCATCAGACAAGAAGATGGAACCCTAAGATGGCTCCTTATATCTTTACCGAGAGAAACGGCATCCATATTATCGATTTGCAGAAATCGGTAGGCAAAGTGGACGAGGCATATAAGGCAGTATTTGATATTGCATCCCAGGGAGGCACGATCCTTTTTGTCGGCACAAAAAAACAGGCGCAGGATGCAGTCAGGGCGGAAGCAGAGCGTTGCGGCATGTTTTATGTAAATGAAAGATGGCTGGGAGGAATGCTGACCAACTTTAAGACAATCCGCAGCAGAATAGAAAGACTGAAACAGATTGAGATTATGTCTCAGGACGGGACTTTTGATGTTCTTCCGAAGAAGGAAGTAATCGCGCTGCGCAAGGAATGGGACAAATTGGAAAAGAATCTGGGCGGCATCAAAGAGATGACAAGGATACCTGACGCTATTTTCGTAGTGGATCCCAAGAAGGAAAGAATCTGTGTACAGGAAGCCCATACGCTTGGCATTACGCTGATCGGTATCGGCGATACGAACAGCGATCCGGAAGAGCTGGATTATATCATTCCAGGAAATGACGATGCGATCAGGGCGGTAAAACTGATTGTTTCTAAAATGGCCGATGCGGTTATCGAAGCAAACCAGGGCGAAGAAATGGTGACGGAAGACGTGGCTGCTGAGATGGCAGAAGCGGCTGGGGCATCTGAAGCGACGGATATGGAAGAAATAGCGGCGGCTGAATAAATAAATCTGCCCGAAGCCGAGACTGCGGCAGGGCAAGAATGGAGGATTAAAATGGCTATTACAGCAGCAATGGTGAAAGAATTGAGAGAAATGACTGGCGCAGGTATGATGGACTGTAAAAAGGCGCTTACCGAAACCAATGGCGATATGGATGCAGCAGTGGAGTTCTTGAGAAAGAACGGACAGGCAAAAGCGGAGAAGAAAGCGGGCAGGATTGCGGCAGAAGGTCTTTGCCGCGTGGCAATGGACGGCGACCAGCGCGCAGCGGTCGTGGAAGTAAATTCAGAGACCGACTTCGTGGCTAAGAATGCGGATTTCCAGAGCTTCGTAGAGGCAGTAGCGGCTCAGGCGGTGAATTCCGATGCAGCGGATATTGATGCTTTTTTGGCAGAAAGCTGGAAAGAAGACGCTTCCAAGACCGTAAAGGAAGCTTTGGTAGAAAAAGTTGCAGTCATCGGTGAAAATCTGAATATCAGAAGATTCGAAAAGGTAGTCGCTTCGGAAGGCTGCGTAGTGTCTTATGTACACGGCGGCGGAAGAATCGGCGTTATTGTAGAGGCAGCTACGGATGTAGTGAATGATGCGGTGAAAGAGGCTCTTACGAACATTGCTATGCAGGTGGCGGCGCTTTCTCCGAAATATGTGTCTACAGCAGATGTTTCCGAAGAATATAAGGCTCATGAGAAAGAAATCCTTATGGCGCAGATCGCCCAGGATCCCAAGATGGCAGGAAAGCCGGAGAAGGTAATTGAAGGCGCGGTGACAGGCCGTTTGAACAAAGAGCTGAAGGAAGTATGCTTGTTAGAGCAGACTTACGTGAAAGCAGAGGACGGAAAGCAGACGGTGGCGCAGTATGTGGCGCAGGTAGCGAAAGAAAACGGCGCAGCGCTTTCTATTAAGAAATTCGTCCGCTTTGAGACCGGCGAAGGCTTGGAGAAGAAAGAAGAGAACTTTGCGGAAGAAGTGGCGAAGCAGATGAATGCGTAGAAATTTGTCGAAATTGGGCAAATAGAGATAAGAATGAGAACCCTTGTAGATGGCGTGTGAATGCCATTTGCAGGGGTTTTTATTTATGGAAGGGGATATTTTTGGACATAAATCGTTATAGAGTGAATATAATAACAGTAGTTTATGAAATATATAATTCAAGGAATAGGAGGGAGCAATAAAATGGGGAATCCATCAATTGATCAATATCTAGTAGCAAATTGCTTATATATTATTGATGAGTTCAACATTTTGTATGGAGAATGGGATAAACAAAAACTAAAAAAGGAGGCAGATGAAAATTTTAATGAAATGGATATAATAGTGAGATTGGGATATCCATTTAAACAAAATGCTCATTATACAGTAGGAGAAAGTAACAGAATAAAAAATTTACAAAAAGTAAACCATGATTTATACATAAGCCAAAGGGATTTTAAGATAGAGGTCAAATATTTGAAAAACTGGATTAGTTCAGCAAATACAAGGGCAGCAAGCAAAAGCTGGTCAGTATTTCAACAAGATTTTGACTGGCTGATGGATGAGATAGATGCTGATAATTATGGAAAAGTTGCTTTTGTAATTGGCTGGTTTAACTGTGTAGATTCATTTTCACAATTAATTCAGCTGGGAAAGGGTAGTGGTGCATATCCATTAGTTGATGAGAGAAAAAAGGAGTATTTTCCATTCTTAGGAACAGACAGACTGCCAACATATACAAAAGACTTAAAAATCAATTATAATATGGCGTATAAGGAACAGTTTGTTACTCCCATATCCACGAAATATAATGGAGTGTACAGATGTATGTTTATTGGTAATGAAGATGATAAATTTCATTTTGCGTTGTATTATTGAAAATGGAAAATTTAAGATAATTATTATAACTATGGTGTACTATATGTAAATAGGAAATTAGGGCCCTGGAATAGGTTGAATTTGTCCTATAAATGGGATATAATAGAACTATCAGGAGGAATGAATGATGACAATAAACACAAATACAATGGTTTCTATTACGGAAGCAAATCAGAATTTTTCAAAAGTGGCAAGATTAGTGGATGAACATGGAACAGCTGTTATATTAAAAAATAATGTACCAAGATACCTTGTCATAGATTTCAGTAAAGCAGAACATGATGCTGTTGCATCAAATGAAGATGTGTTGAGTATATCCCAGAGATTGATTGAGAAAAATAAGGAATCTTATGAGGTGCTTGCAAAATGATAAAGCTGACAAAAGAACAGATTCTATTACTTCATACTCAGTTAATAGAGACTACCGGAGGAAGTGATGGGATTAGGGATATAGGTCTGCTTGAATCTGCATTAGAAAGTCCTTTCCAATCTTATGAATGAGTTTTAATAGGAACACTGTAATATCAAGGCTTTTCGGAG
>CAJUHH010000018.1 GCA_910585965.1 uncultured Lachnospiraceae bacterium | reverse complement strand
AAGCTTTTGACTATTTCATAAGTGAAATTACTGATTGTACGCAACAGCAGAAAATTCCAGCCTATGCTAGGCTCGTTCCCCAGCGGCGGCAGACTTTCCTCCAGCGCATTATACTGACTGCGAAAATGAATTTCCGTACAGAGTACAGATGACCAGCCTCTTGTTTTAAGCCATTTGGTTTTCCGGCCTCTGGCAGACCGGCTCTGTTTTTTCTGCTCCATAAACCGTCTTTGGCGGCTTCGCGCCGGTTTCATTTTCCATCGCTTTCTTTAAGTTTTTCTGGGCAGTGGAAAGCATCAGCTTGATGCGGTTCAGCTGATTGACCTCGCTGGCGCCGGGATCATAGTCGATAGCAACAATATTGGAGAGGGGGTAATGCTTCCGCAGCTCCTTGATGACCCCTTTCCCTACGACATGGTTGGGCAGACAGCCGAAGGGCTGCGTGCAGACGATATTGTTTACTCCTCCATGGATCAGTTCAACCATTTCGCCGGTCAAAAACCAGCCTTCGCCCGTCTGGTTGCCGATGGAAACGATGGATTTGGCATAATCCACCAGCTGGTAAATGCTGACCGGCGGATCAAAATGCCTGCTCTTTGCAAAAGCTTTCCGGGCGGGCGCGCGCAGCAGTTCGATGGTATTGATGCCGAGCCTGGAAATAATGGCGGTTTTCTTGCTTGTACCGAGTTCTTCTGCCTTATAAATCTGGTTGTAGAAGCAGTAAAGCATGAAATCCAGCAGATCCGGCACGACGGCCTCCGCTCCTTCCGACTCCAGCAGTTCTACAAGATGATTGTTGGCGGCGGGGGCAAATTTTACAAGGATTTCCCCGACGATGCCCACTCTCGGTTTCGGAATGTCGGATACCGGGATGGCATCGAATTCTTCAATCATTTGTTTGCACATCTTTTGAAAAACAAGCGGATTTAAATGTTTGGCGGACACAAAGTCCTGGCATTTCTTTAACCACTTGGCATGCACTTTTTCTACGGAACCCGGTTCCATTTCATAAGGGCGCATACGGTAAACACAGCGCATGAAGATATCGCCGAACACTGCGCCGTAGGCGGCGCGTGTAAGCAGATCTGCGTTCAGATGGAAGCCGGGGTTGCTTTCGATGCCAGCCATATTGATGGAAATAACGGGGATCTGCGGCATTCCGGCCTTTTCCAGCGCACGCCTGATAAAGCCGACGTAGTTGGTGGCCCGGCAGCCGCCGCCGGTCTGCGACATAATGACTGCTACTTTGTCCAAATCGTACTCTCCGGAAAGGAGGGCATCCATAATCTGTCCGACAACCATAAGGGATGGATAGCAGGCATCGTTGTTGACATATTTCAGACCCACGTCCACCGCCCGCTTGTTGTCATTGGGCAATACCAGGAAGCGGTAGCCGCAGGCGCGGAATGCCGGTTCCAATACTTCAAAATGGATCGGCGACATCTGCGGGCAGAGTATCGTATAGGTTTTGCGCATCTCTTCGGTAAATGGAACCTTGGAGATGGAAGAAGGATGGATCTCCCTTTTCTGCTTCTTTCGCTCCCTGACGCGGATCGCGGAAAGCAGGGAACGGATGCGGATGCGCGCCGCCCCCAGATTGCTGACTTCATCGATCTTTAAGCAGGTATATATTTTCCCGGAGCCGCTGAGGATATCGTTTACCTGGTCGGTGGTGACGGCATCAAGGCCGCAGCCGAAGGAATTCAGCTGTATCAGGTCCAGGTCATCCCGCGTTTTGACATAGCTGGCCGCAGCATACAGTCTGGAGTGGTACATCCACTGGTCGGAAACAATCAACGGGCGTTCCGGCTCTGCCAGATGGGAAACGGAGTCCTCCGTCAATACCGCGAGGCCGTAAGAGGTAATCAGTTCCGGTATGCCGTGGTTGATTTCCGGGTCAATATGGTAAGGCCGTCCGGCAAGGACAATGCCGCGTTTTTTATTTTGCTCCATATATTGCAAGGTCTCTTCCCCTTTTTTCCGAATATCCTGCCTTGCATTGCCCAGCTCTTCCCATGCGGCGCTGGCAGCATCGATGATTTCCTGGGCAGGAAGTTCGGAAAACTCTTTGATCAGAGCTTCCGTAGCGGTTTTCAGGTCGCGGAAGGACAGGAAAGGATTTCGCAGCACGGCTTCCCCGCGCCCGATTTCTTCCATGTTGTTTTTGATATTTTCGGAATAAGAGGTGACAATCGGGCAGTTATAATGGTTGTTGGCCGCCTCGAATTCATTGCGCTCGTAAAAAAGGGCGGGGTAGAAGATAAAATCCACGCCTTCATGGATGAGCCAGCTGACGTGTCCGTGGGCGAGCTTGGCCGGATAACATTCGGACTCGCTGGGAATGGATTCGATGCCCAGGGAATAAATGTTATGGTTGGAAAGCGGGGAGAGTACGACCTGGTATCCCAGCCTGGTAAAAAAAGTGAACCAGAACGGATAGTTTTCGTACATGTTCAATACCCTCGGGATGCCGACCCGGCCTCTTTTGGCCATGTCCGCAGGAAGCGGCTCGTATCCGAAGACTCTTTTTAGTTTGTATTCAAAAAGATTGGGGATTCCGCTTTCATTTTTCGCCTTCCCAAGCCCTCGTTCGCAGCGGTTGCCGGAAACAAACTGGCGGCCCCCGCTGAATTTGTTGATGGTCAGCCGGCAGTTATTAGTGCATCCTCTGCACTTTGCCATGCTTGTTTCGAATTGCAGGGAATTGATCTGGCCGATCGTAAGCATCGTGGTTGCATATCCTTTGGCATAGCGTTCCCTTGCGATCAGGGCAGCGCCGAAAGCGCCCATGATTCCGGCGATGTCCGGGCGGATGGCTTCACACCCGGCAATTTTTTCAAAGCTCCGCAGCACCGCATCGTTGTAAAAGGTGCCTCCTTGTACGACAATATTTTTTCCCAGCTCGGAAGCATCGGATACTTTGATCACCTTAAATAAAGCGTTTTTAATGACGGAATAAGCCAGGCCCGCAGAAATATCCGCCACTTCGGCCCCTTCTTTTTGGGCCTGCTTTACCTTGGAATTCATGAAGACGGTGCAGCGGGTGCCGAGATCGATCGGATGCTTGGCAAATAAAGCGGCGCTGGCAAAGTCTTCCACGCTGTAATTCAGTGATTTGGCAAAGGTTTCGATAAATGAGCCGCAGCCGGAGGAACACGCTTCATTGAGCTGCACGCTGTCCACAGTCTGGTTTTTGATTTTAATGCATTTCATGTCCTGCCCGCCGATGTCAAGGATGCAGTCCACATCCGGGTCGAAAAAGGCGGCGGCGTAGTAATGCGCCACGGTTTCCACTTCGCCGTCATCCAGCAAAAAGGCGGACTTTAACAGCGCTTCTCCATAGCCGGTGGAACAGGAACGCACGATATGGGCATCCTGGGGAAGCAGCCGGTAAATTTCCTGGATGGAACGGATAGCTGTTTTCAGAGGGCTTCCGTCGTTGTTGCTGTAAAAAGAGTACAAGAGGGAGCCGTCTTCCGCCACCAAAGCGACTTTCGTAGTCGTGCTGCCCGCATCGATGCCGAGGAAGCAATTCCCTTGGTAGGAGGCCAGGTCGGCGGTTTTTACATGATGTGCGCTGTGGCGTTGCTGGAAAGCTTCGTATGTCTTGCCGTCGGCAAACAAGGGTTCCATCCGTTCTACTTCGAATTCCATCTTAAGGTCGGAGGAAAGCTTGGCAGTCATCTCCTCCATGGAATAGCATACCTCTTCTTTGGCATGGAGCGCGGAGCCGATGGCGGCGAACAAATGGGAATGCTCTGTTTTTATAATATGTTCCTCATCCAGCTTCAGCGTACGGATAAAAGCCTCTTTCAGCTCGGATAAAAAGTATAAGGGGCCGCCTAAAAAGGCCACATGTCCCCGGATCGGCTTGCCGCAGGCGAGTCCGGAGATTGTTTGGTTGACGACGGCCTGGAAAATAGAGGCCGAAAGATCTTCCTTCGTAGCGCCTTCATTGATCAGCGGCTGTATGTCGGATTTCGCGAACACGCCGCAGCGGGCCGCAATCGTATATAAAGACTGGTAATTCTTGGCATATTCGTTCAGGCCGGAAGCATCGGTCTGCAGCAGGGAGGCCATCTGGTCGATAAAAGAGCCGGTGCCTCCGGCGCAGATGCCGTTCATGCGCTGTTCCACGTTCCCGTCCTCGAAATAAATGATTTTGGCATCTTCCCCTCCCAGCTCGATCGCCACATCCGTCTGGGGGGCAAATTCCTGGAGCGTGGAAGCGACCGCAATGACTTCCTGGACAAAAGGAACATTCAGGTGGTTAGCGAGGGCCAGCCCGCCTGAGCCGGTTATGACAGGATGGAGTTTTATAGATCCCAGCTTGGCGTATGCTTTTTGCAGCAGGCCCGCCAGCGTTTCCCTGATATTTGCATAATGCCTCTCATAATCGGAAAATAATATTTGATGGGCATCATTTAGGATTGCTATTTTTACAGTAGTCGAACCGATATCGATTCCAAGAGTGTAATGTAACTGATTCATAATATCCGCCCTTTCTTCTTTTTCTTGCTGGAACTATACCCAGATTCTTCCTATTATAATGTATGATATAGGGGTTCCGGGCATACCTAGACATTATACGACACGATATTGCAAAAATCAATGAAACATTGCCAGGAAATTATAAAGAATCATTGAAAAGTATGAAAAAAATATGACTTGGCGCAGAAACAGTAAGTAGTTTATTTACTTTTAAATAAGGGAATGTTAGAATATATTCACGTGCTAAACTTCTGCGTGGAGGAAAGATAGAAGATGAGTAATTTCGAAAAAAAATTTGGTAAATATGCGATTCAGAATATTTCATTGGTGCTGATCATGTGTTATGTGCTGGGCTATGTGATTGAGATGCTGATGCCATGGCTTTTGGGCTATCTGACATTGGATCCCTATGCAGTCCTGCATGGGCAGATATGGCGGCTTGTCACATGGGTGCTCATACCGCCGGAAACATCCAATATACTCTTTACGCTGATTATGCTTTATTTTTATTATTCGCTGGGAACGACGCTGGAAAGGACGTGGGGCACATACCGCTATAACGTATATTTGTTTTCCGGCATGTTTTTTACGATTATCGGAAGTTTCCTTTTGATGGTGTATTGTTTTATTTTTCAGGCAGATACGATAGCGGCATATGGCGGGGCGAATATTTTTTTCCGTCTGGTATCGTTATATTTCAGCACATACTATGTTAATATGTCTATTTTCCTGGCATTTGCCGCCACTTTTCCGGAGACGCCAGTGTTATTGATGTTTGTGATTCCGGTGAAGGTGAAAGTGCTGGGCGTTATTTACGGGATCGTGCTGCTTGCGGGATTTATTCAGGGGAATACTTACAGCCGTTTTGCGATGGCGGCTTCCCTGCTTAATTTCGCCGTTTTCTGGGTCACCAGCCGGAGCCATATCCATATGTCCCCCAAACAGGTGAAGCGGCGGCAGGAGTTCAAACGCGAGGTAAAAAGAAATACGGGGGCGACGAAGCATAAATGCGCGGTCTGCGGAAGGACGGAGGCGGACAGCCCGGATCTGGAATTCCGTTATTGCTCTAAATGCGAGGGGAATTATGAATATTGCCAGGATCATTTATTCACCCACCAGCATGTGAAATATTAAAAAAGGATGGGCAGGAATGGATAGGGAACTGTTATTTGCGAAAACATTGGAGAAAGTGAAAAAACTGGCCAGGGAACAGGGCAACAGCATCTCTCAGGAGCAGCTGGAGGAAGCGTTTTTGGAACTCGGGCTGGACAAGGGGCAGCTTGCTTTGGTGTCGGATTATTTGGAAAAACATCATATAGGCATCGGCGAACCGCTGGAATCGGATGAATTCTTAAGCGGGGAGGAAGCGGGCTATCTGGAGTCTTATCTGGAGGAACTGGAAGGAATTCAGGAAGCATCGCAGGGGGAAAAAGAAGCGGTGACGATCTCGGCTATGGCTGGGGATAAACAGGCGCAGGCAAGGATGATGGAAATCTGGCTGCCGGAAGTGGCGCAGATTGCGAAACTGTATGCCGGACAAGGAGTCCCCCTGGAAGATTTGATCGGGGAAGGCAATGTGGCGGTGGCAATGGGCGTCACGATGCTGGGCTGCCTGGAACATCATCGGGAAGCGGAAGGAATGCTTGGCCGGATGATTATGGATGCCATGGAGAGGCATATCAGCGAAAGCCTGGCGGAGTCCGAAGCGAACCAAAGGATTGTGGATAAGGTAAACCAGGTGGCTGACCAGGCCAGGGAGCTTGCGGAATTATTGAAAAGAAAAGTGACAATTGGCGAGCTGGCGCAGGAAACGGCGCTTTCAGAAGAGGAGATCCGCGAGGCGGTCCGCATGAGCGGGAACCAAATGGAGGATATTGAGGCGGAAAAGGAATGACATGGAAAAGATAGAAAAAGAGATAGAAACAATGCCGCAGGATAAGGACTTTAAATATCTGTTGCAGGATGCAGGGGCAATCTATGTGGGGGCGAGGTATAGTTACGCGGAACTGCTGGAGGAGGAAATGGCGGCATTCAAGCTGAAAACCATCCTGTCCCGTTATATTTTGCAGGATGTGGATGCTTCGACTACGCTGGAAAGCCATTTTTACTATATGGAGGAGGGCAGTTTCTCCTACCAGACTTTCCGGGAACTGAAGGTCAGGATCAGAGTCAGCGCCCTGGAAGAAAAAAAGAGCTTGGCCGGTAAGACGAAGAGCCGGTATAAAGATAAAATCTATACGCTGAAGGAGCTGGCGGGGCTGAACCTGGCCAGGAAGAAACAGGCAGGGATCATCATCAGGGAAATAATTTTTTCCAAGCTTGGATTAATGACTTTTACGGTGTAGGGGCCGGAAGAAAGGGAAAGGACAAATAGAAATGGAAAAGATGGACAATCAACAATGGGAACAGATGGAACAAAAGATCGCGGGATTGGGGAGCTATGAGATATTGGAATCCAGGCGTGTGCCGGATCTGAATTCTTATGGCTTTCTTTTACGCCATAAAAAGACCGGGGCCAGGCTGACCCTGCTTTCCAACGATGATAACAATAAAGTCTTCTATATCGGCTTCCGTACGCCGCCCGAGGACAGCACCGGGGTCGCGCATATCATTGAACATACGGTTTTATGCGGTTCTAAGAATTTCCCCGTGAAGGATCCTTTCATCGAACTGGCAAAGGGGTCGCTGAATACCTTTTTGAATGCGATGACGTATCCGGATAAAACAGTATATCCGGTAGCAAGCTGCAATGACAAGGATTTCCAGAATCTGATGCATGTTTACTTGGATGCGGTTTTCTATCCGAATATTTATCAGGAAAAGAAAATTTTCATGCAGGAAGGCTGGCATTATGACTTGGCGGATATGGAAGACGACCTGACGATCAACGGGGTAGTCTATAATGAAATGAAAGGAGCCTTTTCTTCGCCGGATGACGTGCTGGACCGGGAGGTTTTGAATTCCCTGTTCCCCGATACCCCTTACGGAACGGAATCGGGGGGAGACCCGGACGTGATTCCTGACCTGACCTATGAAGCCTTTCTTGATTTCCATAAAAAATATTACCACCCTTCCAACAGCTACATTTATCTGTATGGAGATATGGATATGGCGGATAAGCTGGAGTTTATCGATCAGGAATATCTGTCCCGCTTTGATGCGCTGGCGGTGGATTCAAAGATACGGATGCAGAAGGAGTTTGCAGCTCCGAAAGAGATAAGGAAAGAGTATTCAATTATGGAAGAGGAGTCGGAAAAGAGCAACACCTATCTGGCTTATAACGCAGTGGTCGGAGATAATCTGGACAGAAAATTATATATCGCCTTTCAGGTATTGGACTATGCCCTCTGCTCCGCGCCGGGCGCTCCGCTGAAAGAGGCGCTGATCCGGCAGGGGATCGGGAAGGAAATATACAGCACCTATGACAATGGGGTGATGCAGCCTTATTTTTCCATCGTGGCAAAAGGAGCGGAAGAGGATCAGAAGGAAGAGTTTGTCCGCGTGATTGAAAACGTATTGAAAGAACAGGCAGAGGCGGGCATTGACAGGAAGGCGCTGAGGGCAGGGCTGAATTATTTTGAATTCAAATACAGGGAATCGGATTTCGGCAGCTATCCGAAGGGGCTGATCCTTGGACTGCAGGCGCTGGACAGCTGGCTGTATGACGACGGAAAACCTTTCCTGCATGTGGAAGCCAATGAAACTTTCGGGGTATTGAAGGAGGAAGCGGAGAGCGGATATTATGAAGACTTGATCCGCAAATATTTGCTGGACAACGCGCATAAGTCCATACTCGTCCTTGCCCCGTCGAAAGGAATGACAGCCAGAAAGGATGCGGCATTGCAGAAAAAACTGCAGGAATGGAAAAAAGCGCTGGGCAGGGAAGAACTGGAAGAGATCGTAAGGCAGACCAGGGAGCTGGTGGCATATCAGGAAGAGCCGAACAGCAAAGAAGATTTAGCCAGGATACCTTTGCTGGAGCGGGAGGACATCAAAAAAGAAGCGGAGCCGTATATCAACGAAGAGCATAAAACAAGCGACGGCACGCTCGTTCTGGAACATGATATTTATACGAACGGAATCGCCTACCTGCGTTTTATGTTCGATATCGGGCAGATACCGGCAGAGCTGTTCCCTTATATCGGCGTGTTGAAAAATGTATTGGGCATGGTGGATACAGAGAATTATGCGTATGGGGATTTGTACCATGAGACAAATATAAAAACCGGCGGCATCAGTATCGTGGCTAACACCTATATCGATTCCCAGAATATGTCGGAATATAAAGTTATGCTGGAAATAAAGGCAAAGACGCTTTATGAAAATATAGGGGAAGCCTTCCGGCTGGTGGAGGAGATCGCCCTTCGGTCCAAATTCGAAGATAAAAAAAGGCTGTATGACGTGATTGCGGAGCTGCAGTCGCGGATGCAGGCAGCCATGATGTCTGCGGGGCATTCCCTGGCGGCGGTCCGGGCGCTTTCCTATGTGTCGCCGACGGCGGCCGCAGCGGGGCAGATCAGCGGAATTCCCCAGTACCGTCTGTTGGAAAAACTCTCTGAGCGGTTTGAAGAGGAAAAAGAAGATCTGGCGGAAAAACTGGAAACGCTCGTCCGCAGCATTTTCCGCCCCGAAAATTTCATGCTGGATTATACCGGCGAGAAAAAAGGCCTGGAGGAGATAGACGCGCTTGTTCATTCCTTTCAGGAGAAATTATTTACCGTTCCAGTGGAAAAGGAAAGCTATCAGCCGGAGCTGTCGAAGAAAAACGAGGGCTATCTGACATCCGCCCAGGTGCAGTATGTCTGCCGGGCAGGCAATTTTATCCATAAAGGGCTTCCCTATACGGGGGCATTGAAGGTGTTGAAGGTAATGATGGGATATGATTACCTTTGGAACCGGGTGAGAGTGAAAGGCGGAGCCTATGGCTGCATGTGCAGCTTCGGGAAATCCGGGGACAGTTATTTTGTATCTTACAGGGATCCGAACCTGGAAAAGACAGTGGATGTTTATGAGAAGGCAGCGGAATATATCGAAGGATTCGAAGCGGATGAGCGGACGATGACACAGTTTGTCATCGGAGCGGTCAGCGACATGGATGTGCCGATGACTCCTGCCGCGAAAGGATTATACTCCCTGACGGGCTATATGACGAAGCTTCCGTTTGCCAGCGTGCAGAAGGAACGGGATGAGCTGCTGGGCGCGACAGCCGAAGCGATCAGGGGGCTTGCCGGGCATATACGGGCGTTTATGGAAGAGGACTGCCTGTGCGTAGTGGGCAGTGAAGAAAAACTAAAAGAAAACAGCAAAATGTTTGAAAGACTGGAACCTTTGTTCCATTAAGAAAAAGGAGAAGACATTGGACCATAATTTTAAATCGGGGTTTGTCACTTTGATCGGGAGGCCGAATGTGGGGAAATCCACGTTGATGAATCATTTGATCGGGCAGAAAATCGCCATTACGAGCAGCCGCCCCCAGACAACCCGCAACCGGATACAGACAGTATATACTTCGGAGGAAGGGCAGATCGTATTTGTGGATACGCCCGGCATCCATAAGGCGAAAAACAAGCTGGGGAATTATATGGTGCGTGTTGCGGAACGCACGCTGACAGAGGTGGATGTGATCCTCTGGCTGGTGGAACCGACCACTTTTATCGGAGCCGGGGAGAGGCATATTATCGAACAGCTGAAAAGGGTGAAAACCCCGGTCATTTTAGTGATCAATAAAACGGACAAGGTGAAAAAAGAAGAGGTGCTGACCTTTATCGATGCATACCGGAAGGAAATGGATTTTTCAGAGATCGTTCCCGTGTCGGCGCTAAAGGGGGATAATACCGATACGCTTATCTCCTGCATTATGGCTTACCTTCCTTATGGAGAGCCTTTCTACGATGAAGACACGGTGACAGACCAGCCGGAGCGCCAGATCGTGGCGGAGCTGATCCGGGAGAAAGCGCTCCGATGCCTGGAAGAAGAAATTCCCCATGGCATCGCAGTCGTCATCGAAAGCATGAAATTCCGCAAAGGAAGCAGCAAAAAAAATGGGCGAACCGCTGGTGGCGCGGCCGGCAAAGAGACAGCAACAGTAGCAGATATAGAGGCCACGATCGTATGCGAGCGGGAATCCCACAAAGGAATTATCATCGGGAAAAAGGGAGCGATGCTGAAAAAAATCGGAAGCCAGGCCAGGCCGGAAATCGAGGATATGCTGGAGTGCAGGGCAAATCTGCAGCTATGGGTAAAGGTGAGGAAGGACTGGAGGGACAGCGATCTGTATATGAAAAATTTCGGTTATAATCCCAAAGATTCCGAATAGGAAAGATAAAAAAAGCGAACCCTAACAGAGAGAAGAAAGCTGACGACGGAAGCAGACCCGGCGGCGGCAGAAGTCAGGGGGCACAAGATGAAGGGATTAAATTACTGGCAACAATTCTTAAATACAGGCAGCGTGGAAGATTACTTAAGGTTCAGGGAAACAGAAGGAAAAGGGAACATATCGAAAGAAAATACCTTTATGGGGGATAACCCGTATGCAGGAGTTTGTGAAATTAACAGGGATCGTACTGAAGACAGTGCCTATCGGGGAATACGATAGGCGCGTCGTTATTTTAACGAAAGAAAGAGGGAAAATATCCGTTTTTGCCAGGGGGGCGCGAAAACCGAACAGCCGTCTGGTAGCGGCGGCTTCCCCGTTTGCTTTTGGCGAATTTAAAGTTTATGAAGGAAGGACTTCCTATAATATGTCCGAAGCGGATATCCAGAATTATTTCGAGGGTCTGAGAGAAGACTTTTCCGCCGCCTGTTACGGCATGTATTTCCTGGAAGTAACGGATTATTATACGAGGGAAAATAACGATGAAATAGAAATGCTGAAGCTGTTATACCAGTCTCTGCGGGCGCTTTTGGCCAAGGGGCTGGACCGGAAACTGGTGCGGCATGTGTTTGAGATCAGGGCATTAGCGGCAAATGGGGAATACCCGGGGATACCCGGGGGGAGGGAGTGGAAAGAGTCTACGGTGTACGCGATGAATTACATAGAAAAAAGCCCCATAGAAAAATTGTATACGTTTTCGGTGACGGGGGAGATTTTGGAAGAGCTGGGGGAGATTGCGGGGATATATCGGAAGAGGTATATGGATAGGGAGATGAAGAGTCTGGGGATTTTGGAGGGGATGGGGGAGTGAGGTGTTGGTGTGGAGAGGGGAATCCATTTTCGCAGAAGCCATCCTGCGCCGGGGACATGGGCGGGGAAGGCTGGCAAAGGGGGATGGCAGGGAGAAGGAGTTTTTGCTGGAGCTTCCAATCAGATTTTACTAATGAAATGGGAAAATATTATCAAACCGGCCGGGGCGGAAACAACGGACATCCTGTCCTATGTTTCCTAAAATTGCCATCCATGGCAATTTTCCCCTTGGTGGTCTACCATTTCATAAGTAAAATGGCTGATTGTACGCAACAGCAAAAATTCCTTCCCCTCCATCCCCCTTTGCCAGTCTTCCCCGCCTGTGTCCCCGGCGCAGGATGGCTTCTGCGAAAATGGATTCCCCGGGGATACTCCTGCGAATAATGCCACGAGGGGCAATGTCTAGATGCTTGCGGTGAGGTTATTAACCGAGGGTGCTTTAGGGGGCATTTCCTATAGAGTGTATGTACGGAAATCAATTTTTGCGGGATGGATGGCGTCAGGGGGTGGTTGGGGGGAAGAAGGGCGGTGGGGGAACCGTAGGGGCGCGGGGGTGGAAGGGGTTTGCCGCTGCCTCGCGTAGGAAAATGAGATTTTCTTAATATTCCGTTCCAAAACAGCAATTTGGTGACATGGATGTCACCAAAAGCCAGCATTGAGCCTGGATGGCGAATTGCTGGCGGTTGCGTCCGGCGGATACAGACAATACCGGAATATTTAGAAAATCCATTTTCCGAAGCCAGCACGGCAAACCCCTTCCACCCCCGCGCCCCTACGGTTCCCCCGCCGCCCTTCTTTTCCCCCCCAACCATGCCCTGCCGCCATCCATCCTGCAAAAATTGATTTCCCCTAACCTAAGGCACTATCCCAAGGCGCTATCCTAAAGCGTTTGATTTTGGTGTTGAAAAAAAGGAGTAAGTCGGATATAATATGGTGGATATGGAGGATGAACGGATGGATAGATGGGTAAAATCAATAACATGCGTATGTTTGATAAGCTTTGTTTTATGCGGCTGCGGGGAAAGCGGGACGAAGGCGGAGACGCAGGAACCGGCGGCTTTGGATGCTGCGGCAGGCACCGAAATCGAGGTTGTGAAGGACGGCAGTATCGTGGAAACGATCAATGAGGAGTTCGGCGAGGAATACTACGACGAAACGAATCTGAGGGATATTCTGCTGGACGAGGTGGAGAGTTTTAACCAGGGACAAGAAGGCGCGGATATTGTTGTGGATCGGTTTGAAAATGCGGACGGCAGGCTGACGGTGCGGATGAAATATCCTTCTGCGGACGCTTATACGGCGTATAATACGGATTCCTATAACCATAAGACATTGTTCTGCGGGACGGTCGCGGAGGCGCAGGGCAAGGGATATGACTTTGATATTTCCATGACGGATGCGAAGGGGGAGAAGACGATAGGGAAAGAGGATATTCTGGGCATGGGAAGCTCGAAGATATTGATCGCGGAGTTTCCGGCGCGTGTGAAAGTATCAGGGAAAATATTGTATGTGGGGGAGAATGTGGCGGTTTCTGGAAAGAACCAGGCCAATATGCAGCCGGATGAGAACGGGGAAGCGTCAGGAAGATATTATATCATATATAAATAGGGCTAAAGGAGAAGTGGAGAGAAAATGGAAAAAACAATGGATAAGATCGTAGCGTTGGCGAAATCAAGGGGATTTGTGTATCCCGGTTCGGAAATTTATGGAGGGCTTGCCAATACATGGGATTTCGGGAATCTGGGCGTGGAACTGAAGAATAATATTAAAAAGGCATGGTGGCAGAAGTTTGTGATGGAAAGCCCTTATAATGTAGGCGTAGACTGTGCGATTCTGATGAATCCCCAGACATGGGTGGCATCCGGCCATCTGGGAAGTTTTTCCGATCCTTTGATGGATTGTAAGGAATGCCATGAAAGGTTCCGCGCAGACAAGATTATTGAGGATTATGTGGCAGAAAAGGGAATTTCCCTGGAATCCTCTGTGGACGGCTGGAGCCAGGAGCAGATGAAACAATTCATTGAGGAAAACCAGATTCCCTGCCCTACCTGCGGCAAACATAATTTCACGGATATTCGTCAGTTCAATCTGATGTTCAAGACTTTCCAGGGGGTTACGGAAGATGCGAAAAATACGGTGTACTTAAGGCCTGAAACTGCACAGGGCATTTTTGTGAATTTTAAAAATGTACAACGGACTTCCCGTAAAAAAATCCCGTTCGGCATCTGTCAGGTAGGAAAGTCTTTTCGGAATGAGATTACGCCTGGGAACTTTATTTTCCGCGTCAGGGAATTTGAGCAGATGGAAATGGAATTTTTCTGCGAGCCGGATACGGATCTGGAATGGTTCGCATATTGGAAACAGTATTGCATTGATTTCCTGAAGAAGCTGGGAATGAAAGAAGAGGAGATGCGCGTCCGTGACCACGATCCGGAAGAGTTATCTTTCTATTCCAAAGCGACGACAGATATTGAATTTTTATTCCCCTTTGGATGGGGCGAACTTTGGGGGATTGCAGATCGGACGGATTATGACCTGACCCAGCACCAGAATGTATCTGGCCAGGATATGGGTTATTTTGATGATGAAAAGCGTGAAAAATATATTCCTTATGTGATCGAACCTTCGCTTGGAGTGGAGAGGCTTTTCCTTGCTGTCTTGTGCGGAGCCTATGACGAAGAGGAGATAGGAGAAGGGGACGTGCGTACCGTCCTTCATTTCCATCCGGCGCTGGCTCCCGTGAAGATCGGCGTGCTTCCGCTTTCCAAGAAGCTGAACGAGGGGGCAGAGAAGATTTTTACCAGCCTGTCCAAAAAATATAATTGTGAATTCGATGACAGAGGGAATATCGGCAAGCGTTACCGCAGGCAGGATGAGATCGGAACACCTTTCTGCGTGACTTATGACTTTGATTCGGAGACCGACGGCTGCGTGACCGTGCGCTTCCGCGATTCCATGGAGCAGGAGCGGGTGGCGATTGCGGAATTGGATGCTTACTTTGCGGATAAATTTGATTTTTAAATAAGTGGGAAAGGAACAGGAACGACGATGAAACAATACGGGGTAAACGAACTGAGAAGGATGTTTTTGGAGTTCTTTGAAAGCAAAGGGCATCTGGCGATGAAAAGCTTTTCGCTGGTTCCACACAACGATAACAGCCTGCTGCTGATCAATTCCGGCATGGCTCCTTTGAAGCCTTATTTTACCGGCCAGGAGATACCGCCCAGGAGAAGGGTGACGACCTGCCAGAAGTGCATCCGTACCGGGGATATTGAAAATATCGGCAAGACGGCAAGGCATGGGACTTTTTTTGAGATGCTGGGCAACTTTTCCTTCGGGGATTATTTTAAAAGAGACGCGATCCGTTGGAGCTGGGAATTTTTGACGGAGGTGGTCGGGCTGGATGCGGACCGGCTTTATCCTTCTGTTTATCTGGAGGACGACGAAGCGTTTGATATATGGAATAAAGAAATCGGCATTGCGCCGGAGAGGATTTTCCGTTTTGGAAAAGAAGATAATTTCTGGGAGCATGGTTCCGGCCCCTGCGGCCCCTGTTCGGAGATTTATTACGACCGGGGGGAAAAATACGGCTGCGGCAAGCCGGGCTGCACGGTAGGCTGCGACTGCGACCGCTATATCGAAGTGTGGAACAATGTATTTACCCAGTTTGACAATGACGGCAAAGGCAATTACAGCGAACTGGAGCAAAAAAATATCGACACCGGCATGGGGCTGGAGCGTCTGGCGACCGTCGTGCAGGATGTGGACTCTATTTTTGACGTGGATACGATCCAGGCGCTTCGGGGCAGAGTTTGTGCATTGGCGGGGAAAGAATATAAGAAAAAATACGAATGGGATGTATCGATCCGTATCGTGACGGACCATATCCGTTCCGCGACCTTTATGATTTCGGACGGCATTATGCCCACGAACGAGGGCCGGGGGTATGTGCTGCGGCGTATTATCCGCCGTGCGGCAAGACATGGAAGGCTGCTCGGCATAGAGGGGCAGTTCCTTGCGGATTTGAGCAATACGGTGATCGAAGGAAGCAAGGACGGTTATCCGGAGCTGGAAGAAAAGAAAGATTTTATTTTTAATGTGCTGACGCAGGAAGAAGGCAAATTCAATAAAACCATCGACCAGGGCCTTACGATCCTGACAGAGATGGAAGCGGCCATGGAAAAAGAGGGGAAAAAGGAGCTGGCAGGAAGCGAAGCATTTAAATTGTATGATACTTATGGATTCCCGCTTGACCTAACGAAAGAAATCCTGGAAGAGAAGGGATTTACGGTAGACGAAAAAGGCTTTGGAGAGGCGATGCAGGAACAGAAGATAAAAGCCCGTTCGGCGCGTAAGGTGACGAACTACATGGGCGCTGACGTGACTGTTTACGAATCCATCGATCCGAATATTACGACGGAATTTGTAGGCTACGACAGGCTGTCGCACGACTCGCGGATCACCGTTCTGACCACGGAAACGGAAATCGTGGATGCATTGACCGACGGGGAGGCTGGAACGATTTTCGTGGAAGAGACTCCTTTCTATGCGACGATGGGCGGACAATGCGCGGACACGGGCATGATCGTTACGGCGGACGGCGCTTTTGAAGTGGTCGATACCGTCAAGATGCTGGGCGGAAAAGTGGGCCATATCGGCAAGGTGACGAAAGGCATGTTCAAGACGGGGGATGCCGTCACCCTTACGGTGGATGCCGCAAGGCGCGGGGATACCTGCAAAAACCACAGCGCCACCCATTTGCTGCAGAAAGCCTTGCGGACGGTTCTCGGAACCCATGTGGAGCAGGCGGGCTCCTACGTGGACGGGGAAAGGCTGCGCTTTGACTTCAGCCATTTTTCTGCGATGACGAAAGAAGAAATTGCGAAAGTGGAAGCGATCGTCAATGAGCAGATCGCCAATGCCCTCCCGGTCATCACCAGTGTCATGTCCATCGAAGAAGCCAAAAAAAGCGGCGCGATGGCATTATTCGGGGAAAAATACGGCGAAACGGTGCGGGTAGTGAAAATGGGGGATTTCTCCACCGAGCTTTGCGGAGGAACCCATGTGGCAAATACAAGCGCGGTCGCGCATTTCAAAATATTGTCGGAAAGCGGCGTGGCGGCAGGCGTAAGAAGGATCGAAGCCCTGACCGGGAACGGCGTATTGAAATATTACGAAGGGCTGGAATCTGTTCTTGCGGAGGCGGCGAAGACAGTCAAAGCAAGCCCGGCTGACCTAGTAGAGCGACTGAAACATCTGATGGCGGAAGTCAAGGCTTTACAGAGCGAAAACGAGTCTTTAAAGAGCAAGGCGGCGAAGGACGCTCTGGGCGATGTGATGAACCAGGTTCAGGATATCAACGGCGTAAAGCTTCTGGCTGTAAAAGTATCGGGAGTGGATATGAACGGGCTGAGGGATCTGGGAGATCAGCTGAAGGCGAAATTAGGAGAAGGCGTGATCGTCCTTTTCTCCGACCTGGACGGCAAAGTGAACCTGGTTGCCTTTGCAACAGAAGAGGCGATGAAGAAAGGCGCCCACGCGGGCAACCTGATCAAAGGCATCGCCGCCCTGGTAGGAGGAGGCGGCGGCGGCAGGCCGAACATGGCCCAGGCGGGAGGCAAGAACCCTGCGGGCATCGATGGCGCTATCGCGGAAGCGGCGAAAGTATTGGCGGGGCAGCTGGGATAAAAGAACGGCAAGGCGGGAATCGGAAAGTGGATTCCCGTTCTGTTCCTTTTATGTTTGGGGGTGTTTAAAATGCCAGCATTATCTATGTTCTTTGGAATTATTGTGCGAATGCAAAGTGAAAAAGGGGGTAGACACAATAAAGCGCATGTGCATGCTTTATATGGGGATTATGAAGTGGTGGCAGGAATAGATGGGGAAATCTTAGAAGGAAATTTACCAAATAAGCAAATGAAACTTTTGCTGGCATGGATGGCGATTCATGAGGATGAATTGCAGGCAAATTGGGAACTTTTGCGTAATGGAGACGGGTATTTCAAGATAGAACCATTGCGTTAGACAGCGAGGTATTGCTATGTTAAGACCAACAGCGGTTCAGGTAGAAGTAATTTGTGCCTATCAGATATTGGTATTATTTGACAATGGAGAAAAAAAGTATTTTGATGTTGAACCATATATAAAAGGTGAATGGTATGGGAAATTAAATTCTTTTGAATACTTTAAGCGTGTTGCTACGGATGGATATACAGTGGTATGGCCTGACGGGCAAGATATATGCCCAGATGAATTATATGATTTAGGAAGGCTAATATCATAAAATAGAATAGTAAGAATATCAGAACAAAAAGTAAAAAGCATATTCATAGGACAAAACCCAAAATATTTCAAAAAACAGTTGACTCTGCCAAAATATGTGATATAATAAATAAAGTGCATAGGGATACATAAACAGTCCTTGTACAAAAATAGAATAAACCCACTCAGTCGAGTAGCTTGAAGGGACTGAAGGGAGGTCGGGTGTAAAATGTCAAACGTAATCGTAAAAGAAAACGAGACTTTGGATAGCGCTTTACGTCGTTTTAAAAGAAGCTGTGCAAAAGCTGGTATTCAGCAGGAAATTCGTAAGAGAGAACATTACGAGAAGCCAAGCGTAAAACGGAAAAAGAAATCTGAAGCAGCAAGAAAACGTAAATATAATTAATTATGTGAATGTGAGTGGCAGGTCCCTGATTATTTAATCAGGGACTTTGTTATGGAGGGACTATTATGTGGACAAAAGAGGTTTTGGGCACGGATGTTTATCATTTAGTTTCGGCATTTATTGTTTATAGCATGTTAGGCTGGCTGGTGGAATCCATTTATATGTCGTTTTGCAATAAAAAGCTGACAAACCGTGGGTTTGCGAAGAGTCCGTTCTGCCCGATTTATGGATTCGGGGCTGTCATCGGCTATATGGTGCTCTGCCCTTTGCGGACCGATTTGTTCCGCTTGTACCTGACGGGAGCGGTGATGGCGACCATTTTTGAGTTTCTTGTAGGAAAGCTGATGCTCCGGCTTTTCGGGGAAGTATGGTGGGATTATAATGATAAGCCTTGCAACTATAAAGGAATCGTCTGCTTGGAGAGTACGGTGGCCTGGGGATTTTATGCGGTGATTATTATTGTTTTCCTGCATTCCAGAGTGATGGCGTTTATTGACAGCTGGAGTTTTTCCATGGGGAGCAAGCTGTGCATCCTGATTCTGGCGATAGTGACAGTGGATTATGTGATCCAGCTGACGCGTGCTTTCCATATCGATGTAAGAGAACAAAAAGACAGGCTGGTGAATTGGTACCACAGTTTATAAAAAAGCATATGCCTTACCTATAAAACGGTTCTAACGGGAACCGTTTTTTTATATTTATAGTAGTAGAACACCTGACAGGAGTGTGCAATGTGAAGAGATTGGTGAAAACTACTATATGCTACTTATTCAGCGTTTGGATGGTATTGGCCTCCGTTCTGTGCGTGCAGGCGGCGCCGGATGTGTCCGCCCCTTCCTACCTATTAATGGAAACTTCTACGGGGCAGATTATTTGCGAGCAGGATGCGGATGCGAGGCGGAGTCCGGCGAGCATAACGAAGATTATGACCCTGCTTCTTATTTTCGACCATTTGGATACCGGGAGGATCAAGCTGGAGGACGAGGTAATTACGAGCGCCCATGCAAAATCCATGGGAGGTTCCCAGGTATTTCTGGAAGAAGGGGAAGTACAGACGTTAGAGACGATGATAAAGTGTATCGCGGTGGCATCCGGCAACGATGCCTGTGTGGCTGTGGCGGAATATATTGCCGGCAGCGAGGAGGAATTTGTAAAACTGATGAACCAGAGGGCGGAAGAACTCCGCATGGACAATACGCATTTTGTGGATTGCTGCGGGCTGTCGGATTCCGATGAACATTATACGACGGCGCGGGATGTGGCAATTATGTCCAGAGAGCTGGTGACAAAACACCCGGAGGTCTATGATTACACGAAAATCTGGATGGAGGATATTACCCATGTAACGAGGCAGGGTTCCACGACGTTTACCCTTTCCAGTACCAATAAGCTTCTGAAACAGTATGAATGGACGACCGGGTTAAAAACAGGTTCCACCAGCAAGGCGAAATACTGTCTGTCAGCGACCGCGAGCAAGGACGGCATCGACCTGATTGCGGTGGTGATGGGGGCGCCGGACAATAAAGTGCGGTTCCAGGATGCGATGGCGCTTTTGAATTTTGGATACAGCGTAAGCAATATTTATATCGACGAAAACAAGGAGGCGCTGCCGTCGCAGCTCGTAAAAGGAGGCGTGGAGGATACGGTCAACTTAAGTTTTGCAGGGGAATTTCGGTATTTGGACACGAAGGGGAGCAACTTAAGCCAGATCGAGAAGACGATCACCCTGCCGGAGGAAGTCGTGGCTCCGATAGCGGAAGGGCAGCCTATCGGCGAGGCGGTTTATAAACTGGACGGACAGAGGATCGGCGGCGTATCGATCGTGGCGGCTAAGAGCATTGATAAAGCCGGATACCGGGATTATGTAAAGAAAGTGTGGAAGAATTTCCTGCTATAATGGATATGACTTTTATAAACAGAGAAAACGTGGTACACTAATGATCGGCTGGAAGATTTTTATATCCGGCCGATTATTGGCGTTGCGGTAAATTCTGCGCAGGGACGCATTTGCCCGCCGCCCCCGGATTGCCGGGAAGAGAAAGGAATGATGATGGAAATGCAGGAAAGAGGGATCCGAATGGTGATTGCGCTATCGGGAGCGGCGCTGGCTGGCTTGGCAGTGGCTGTCGCATATGACAGTTCGCGTTTTATCAGAAGGGAATATAGGATACGTTCGGATAAGATCAGGAAAAAGGCAAAAATTCTGCTTTTGTCCGACCTTCATAATAAAAGTTACGGAAAGAATAATAAAAATCTGTTGGCAGAAATCGAGAAAGTAAACCCGGACCTGGTCGTCGTGGCTGGTGATATGGTGACTGCGAATGAGAAGAAAACCCGTTTTGAAGTTCCAATGGCGCTGATGAAGCGCCTGGCAGAACACTATCCCGTATACTATGGGATGGGAAACCATGAATATAGGATAAAAGTATATCGGAAAGCATATGGGAATCTGTTTGACGAATATAAAGAAAAGCTAAAATCATACGGTGTCCGTGTTTTAGAAAACGAAAGAGTTTATCTGCCGGAATACAACATAGAGATCTGCGGGCTGGAAATCAGGAGGCGCTATTATAAGAGGCTGCACAGGGAACCGATGGGGGAAGGCTATATCGAAAGCCTGCTTGGAAAAACTAAGGAAGATTATTTTGAACTGCTCATCGGCCATAACCCGGATTATTTCCCGCAATATGCCGGATGGGGGGCTGATCTGACCGTGGCCGGGCATGTGCATGGAGGGGTCATGAAACTGCCCCTGCTTGGAGGAGTCATATCCCCGTCTTTTCGCCTGTTCCCCAAATATGACGGGGGGATGTTCGAAGAATATGGGAAACGGATGGTATTGAGCAGAGGGCTTGGCATGCATACGATTCCGATCAGGATTTTTAATCCGGGGGAATTGGTGGTGATTCATCTGGAAAGGTGAAATGCTTATTGTGAAATTTATAAAGATTATGGCCTATAGATACAAAGAAAAGCTCTAACCGTACAGAATCCAGGCCTCTTATGCAGAAACATCCTGCTCCCCATTGCAGTGTTTTGAGGCAGTAATACATTTCAAGTCTGATTCCTTCATCTAAGAGCTGTTTGAACGGCTTTGCTATGCGGTAGTTTTACAATGGGAGCAGTGTCAGAAGCATTTCCTTCATCTGTGTAAATGCCAACTTGGTTCACGAGAAATTGATTTTCGTGTACGGCGGCAAATAAGGGTTGAAATTATCGGGATTTGCGGGTAGAATAGTGGGGCGGCTGAAAGCGGCCGAGAGGAATGAGAGGTAAGTCTATGGCGATTCCGGTAAAGTTAGAGGCGTTTGAAGGTCCCCTGGATCTGCTGCTTCACTTGATTGAGAAAAATAAAATCGATATTTATGATATTCCTATCGTGGAGATTACGGAACAATATCTGGAATATATCAGGCAGATGGAAACGGAAGATATGAACGTGATGAGCGAGTTCCTTGTTATGGCGGCGACTTTGATCGATATCAAATGCAGGATGCTTCTGCCGAAGGAAGTCAATGAAGAAGGCGAAGAGGAAGATCCCAGGGCGGAGCTGGTGCAGAAGCTGCTGGAATATAAGATGTACAAGTATATGTCTTTTGAATTGAGGGACAGGCAGGTGGACGCAGGGAAGACGTTATATAGGGAACAGCATCTGCCGAAGGAAGTGGCGGATTACAGACAGCCGGTGGATTATGAGGAGCTGCTGGCAGATGTTAATTTGAGCAGGCTGCAGGAAGTGTTCCGGTTTATGATGAAGCGGCAGGAAGATAAGATCGACCCGGTGAGAAGCACGTTCGGAAAGATTGAAAAGGACGAGGTGGATATGGATCGGAAAGCGCTTTATGTGGAGGAATACATAAAAAGCCATGCAAGGTTCCGTTTCCAAAGCCTTTTGGAGAAACAGCACAGCAAGATGGAGATTATTGTTACTTTCCTGGTGATTCTGGAAATGATGAAGCTGGGACGGATTGATATCGAGCAGCAGGAGATCGGGGACGATATTGTGATTATATCCCATGCAGGATGATTTGATTAGAAGATAGACGGAGGGTAAGCGTGGAAAGACAAAAGGCGGAAGCGGTAATCGAAGCGGTTCTTTTTACTATGGGGGATTCCGTGGAGATAGCGAGGCTTGCGGAGGCAGTAGGCGAGAATGTGGAAGAAACGAAGAAAATATTGGAGGAAATGCGGCAGCGGTATGCGGAACAGGACCGGGGTATCACGCTGATGGAACTGGAAGATTCCATCCAGCTTTGCACGAAGCCGGAAATGTATGAATATCTGATTAAGGTGGCGAAGGCACCGAAAAAATTTGTGCTGACGGATACGCTGCTGGAAACGTTGTCCATTATTGCCTATAAACAGCCTGTGACGAAGCTGGAAATCGAGAAGATACGGGGGGTGAGCTGTGAACATGCGGTGAACCGTCTGATGGAATTTTCCCTGATTACGGAAGTGGGGCGGCTGGATGCGCCGGGAAGGCCCCTTTTGTTCGGGACGACGGAGGAGTTTTTAAGAAGTTTCGGGGTAAAATCCCTGGAAGAGCTGCCGGAGCTGGATGCGGTTCAGGTGGAGGAATTCAAACAGCAGGCGGAAGCAGAGGTGGAGCTGAAGCTGGATATTTAAGGGCTGTTATCTGATGCTGCAAAATCGTTAAGCCGGATGACTATTTTTCTTTTCAGGAGCATATATTTTAGTTGATAAAGAGAAATTGGGACATGGGATGAAAGAGAAAAAGAAAAGAGATGGAAAACGTACAGCAGCGCTGGTATTAATTATTTTATTTATGGCAGGACAGATTCTGACGGCGGAGGGGAAGAGGCCGGAAGAAAAAATGTCGGCGGAAGTAACCGTTCCGGCGGCCGGATATCTTTTGGCGGGCCGGGAGGAGGAAAAGGAAGAAAATAGTACAAACATACAGTTATACGCCCGTTCGGCAGTCCTGATGGATGCGGATTCCGGGCGTGTTTTATTTGGGAAAAATGAAAACGAACCAATGCCCATGGCGAGCACCACGAAGATTATGACATGCATACTGGCGCTGGAAAACGGCAATATGGAGGATATGGTGACGGTATCCGCTTATGCGGCGGGGCAGCCGAAGGTGCATCTTGGCATGCGGGAAGGGCAGCAGTTTCGGCTGGAGGATCTGCTGTATTCCCTCATGCTGGAATCGCATAATGATGCGGCGGTGGCGATTGCGGAACATATCGGGGGAAGCGTGGAGGGCTTTGCGGCGATGATGAACCAGAAGGCGAGGGATATCGGATGCTTCGATACATGCTTTATTACTCCGAACGGCTTGGATGCTTCCGCTACAGACAAGGAGGGCAAACGGAAAGTGCATTCCACGACGGCGAAGGATCTAGCGCGCATCATGAAATATTGTATCGAGGAGTCGGAGAAAAAAGAGGAATTCCTGGAAATTACAAGGACGCAGAGCCATTTCTTTTCTGACGGGGAGGGAAGGGGCAGTTATTCCTGCAATAACCATAATGCCTTTCTTTCCATGATGGACGGCGCGCTGTCCGGCAAAACAGGGTTTACCAATAATGCCGGTTACTGTTATGTAGGGGCGCTGCGGAGGGACGGGAAAACTTTTGTGGTGGCTCTTCTGGCATGCGGCTGGCCGAACAATAAGAATTATAAATGGAGCGACACGAGGAAACTGATGGGGTACGGGCTGGAAAATTATGAGTACAGGGATGTTTATGAGCAGACAAAACTGGAACCCCTTCCGGTGGAAGGCGGCGTGCCGGGGTCCGGCCGTCCCTACGATGAGGCTTACGTGAAGATTTCCATGAAAGAGCCGGAGCAGGAGCTGCGGGTTCTTTTAAAGGAAGGGGAGGCTGTGGAGAAGAAAATCCAGCTGCCAAAGGCGCTGACAGCGCCGGTGGAGAGCGGGAGCGAGGTGGGCAGCGTAAAATATTATCTGGACGGGGATTTGATCGGGGAATATTCGATTGTGGCGGACCAGGATGTGGAGCGGATGGATTTTCGGTGGACCATTGGATACATATGGAGCTTGTATGCGCTGTAAAACGGGGGGTTACAAAGACAGGGGTAAAAATTGTGTTAAAAAGTAAAAATAATTCTATGCTATTTCTCGCTTTTATGATATACTACTACCGTGAATCATGGGGAAGTTTGGGCATTAAGATTCCGCGTGCGGCATTCATGCCGAAGATGCGGTATGTTCCCCGTTAAATAGTTTTTATTTATTTAATATAAAATGGAGGGCTGAAAAAATGAGTACTACTTCACAAGCGAGTCAAAGAATCAATGCTTTACTCGATGAAAACAGTTTCGTTGAAATAGGGGCGCTTGTTACGGCAAGGGCGACTGATTTCAATCTGAAGCAGACAGAGACTCCTTCGGACGGCGTTATTACCGGCTACGGAGTGATCGACGGCAATCTTGTGTATGTTTACAGCCAGGATGCGTCTGTATTGAATGGAACCATCGGTGAAATGCATGCGAAGAAAATTGCCGGTCTTTATGATTTGGCAATGAAGATGGGCGCACCGGTGATCGGGCTGATCGATTCTGCCGGCTTAAGGCTGCAGGAAGCGACGGATGCATTGAATGGTTTTGGCGAGATTTATAAGAAGCAGGTGGATGCGTCGGGAGTGGTTCCCCAGATTACGGCGATTTTCGGGACCTGCGGCGGCGGCCTTGCCGTTGTCCCGACATTGACGGATTTCACGTTCATGGAGGAAAAGACGGCGAAATTATTTGTCAATGCCCCGAATGCGATCGATGGCAATGAGATTTCCAGATGCGATACTTCTTCTGCGGCATTCCAGAGCGAAGAGGCCGGCATTGTAGACGTGACGGCATCCGAAGCGGATATACTCGCACAGATCAGGGAGCTGGTTTCCATGCTTCCTGCAAATAATGAAGATAATACGGCATTCGATGAATGCGCGGATGATTTGAACAGATTATGCGAAGGGCTGGAAAACTGCGCGGGAGATACTTCAATTGCGCTCTCCCAGATTTCTGACAACGGTATATTTTTTGAGACGAAGAGAAATTATGCAAAAGATATGGTGACAGGCTTTATCAAGCTGAACGGGGCTACGGTAGGCGCTGTGGCGAACCGTACGGAAGTTTACGGCGAAGAGGGAACGGTTACGGATAAGTTTGACGAGGTATTGTCGGTGAGGGGATGCGAAAAGGCGGCGGACTTCATCGCGTTCTGCGATGCTTTTGAAATTCCGGTGTTATCGTTGACGAATGTCAAAGGATTCGCTTCCGCAAAATGTTCGGAAAAAAGGATGGCTAAGGCAGTTGCGCGCCTTACATACGCTTTCGCGAATGCTACGGTTCCGAAGGTGAATGTAATTACGCGCAAGGCATATGGCAGCGCTTATGTGGCGATGAATTCCAAGGCGATCGGCGCGGATATTACGATGGCATGGCCGGATGCGGAGATCGGAACGATGGATGCGAAGCTTGCTGCGAAGATTATCTGCGATGGACAAGGTTCCGAAGCGATCGATGCCTGTGCGAAAGAATATGCGCGTCTTCAGACGAGTGCGGAAAGCGCGGCAAGAAGAGGATATGTGGATCAGATCGTGTCGCCGGAAGATACGAGGAAATATGTGATCGGCGCATTTGAAATGTTATATACCAAACAGGAAGACCGCCCGGCAAAAAAACACGGCACCGTATAGAAAGGATGATACTTAATATGAAAAAATGGTTATTAGTATTAGGTATGATTACCTGTATCCTGGGAGCGAGCGCATGCGGGGACGAGCAGAAGGATGCGGCCGCATGGATGGAGATGTCGGAAGAAGAGGCAATCTACAATGGCGAAGGGTTTTTCCTGAGCGTCAGGGAACTTTGCTCCGGCGCATATGAGGCGGACAAAGCGCAGTATGCAAAGGCGGATCCGGTTTTGGCAGCGGCATTTGCCAGCTGGGAAAGCGCTCAGGCCGATATGGGTGATTATGTTGATATTGTGGAAAGAAGCGCAGAAATCAATGACGACGGGATCATCGTCAATCTGAAGGTGGACGGCACAAGCCATGATGCAAATATCGAAATGATTTTTGATGATGAATACAGGCTGACCAGCATGTCCACAAACGTGATCTATTCATTTAAAGAATTAATGGCAAAGGCATTCATGAATACGCTGCTCGGCATGGGAACGGTATTTATCGTGCTGATTCTTATCAGCCTGATTATTTCATGCTTTACCTTTATCCCTAAGATCCAGGCGGCATTTACAAAGAAGCCGAAACAGGAAGCGGCAAAACCCGTTCCGGCGGCGGCTCCGGCTGCTGTTCCGGCGGCAGGGGAAGACGAAACGGACGACCTGGAACTGGTGGCTGTTATTGCGGCGGCAATCGCGGCGAGCGAAGGCGCGTCTTCCACGGACGGCTTTGTAGTCAGATCGATCAGAAAAAGAAGAATGTTTTAATCTAAGTTGATAAGTTGTGAGTTGTAAGTTGTAAGGTGATAACAGGAGGAATAAGAAATGAAAAATTATACCATTACCGTAAATGGAAACGTATATGATGTAGTAGTAGAAGAAGGCGCATCCGCAGGCGCTCCGGCAGCGGCTCCCGCAGCTCCCAAGGCAGCGCCGAAAGCAGCTCCCAAGGCAGCGGCAAAACCTGCAGCGGGCGGCGCGGCAGGAAGCGTAAGAGTAGAGGCGGGCGCAGCCGGCAAAGTATTTGCAGTGGAGGCAAAAGTCGGACAGACAATAAAGGCAGGCGATACCGTAGTTGTGCTTGAGGCTATGAAAATGGAAATCCCGGTTGTGGCGCCTCAGGACGGCACAGTGGCAAGCGTTGACGTATCCGTTGGCGATCCCGTAGAGGCGGGTGCATTGCTCGCAACTTTAAACTAAAGACGGGGACGCGGGCAAATACGGCATAACATATCCGTATTTGATACGCGTTTGCAGATCGTGAATCAAAACAGGAGGTCAAAGTAATGGATTTCAGTTATATAGCAAATACATTAGACAACCTAGTGCATCAGACGGCCTTTTTCAACCTTACATGGGGAAATTACCTGATGATTGCAGTAGCTTGCGGATTTCTATACCTTGCTATCGCAAAGGGCTTTGAGCCATTGTTATTAACGCCGATAGCATTTGGCATGCTGCTCGTGAATATCTATCCCGATATTATGATGAGTATCGAGGATTCAGCAAACGGGGCGGGCGGCTTGCTTTATTATTTCTATCTCTTAGACGAATGGGCGATCCTGCCTTCTCTTATCTTTATGGGAGTCGGCGCGATGACGGACTTCGGCCCTTTGATTGCCAACCCTAAGAGCTTTCTGCTCGGCGCGGCGGCGCAGTTCGGTATTTTTGCCGCATACTTCGGAGCAATCGGCCTTGGATTTAATGATAAGGCGGCGGCAGCAATCTCCATCATCGGAGGCGCGGACGGCCCGACTTCCATTTTCCTTGCAGGAAAACTGGGACAGACGGCCCTTCTCGGACCGATAGCGGTAGCGGCGTATTCTTATATGTCGCTGGTGCCGATCATCCAGCCGCCGATTATGAAACTGCTGACAACGGAAAAAGAAAGAAAGATCAAGATGGCGCAGCTTCGTCCGGTTTCCAAGCTGGAGAAGATCTTGTTCCCTATCATCGTAACGATCGTTGTATGTCTGATCCTTCCTACCACAGCGCCCCTCGTAGGTATGCTGATGCTCGGTAATCTCTTCAGGGAATCCGGCGTGGTAAGACAGCTGACGGATACGGCATCTAACGCTCTTATGTACATCGTAGTCATCCTGCTCGGCACTTCCGTAGGCGCTACTACCAGCGCGGAAGCGTTCCTGAATCTGGATACGCTGAAAATCGTCGCGCTCGGACTGATCGCGTTTGCATTCGGTACGGCGGCGGGCGTATTGTTTGGTAAATTGATGTGCATCTTTACCCATGGAAAGGTAAACCCTCTGATCGGTTCTGCGGGCGTATCCGCAGTTCCTATGGCAGCCAGGGTGTCCCAGAAGGTAGGAGCGGAAGCAGATCCGACCAACTTCCTGCTTATGCATGCGATGGGGCCTAACGTAGCCGGGGTTATCGGTACGGCAGTGGCGGCCGGAACTTTCATGGCGGTATTTGGAGTATTTTAATGGAATGGCTTAAAGCCGGATTGTTAAGGAGGAATAGAAAATGTCAGAACAGGTGAAAAAACCGATTGGAATTATGGAAACCGTTCTCCGCGATGCGCATCAGTCACTGATCGCAACGAGGATGCCTACCGAAAAGATGCTTCCGATCATTGAGAAAATGGATAAAGTGGGTTATCATGCGGTAGAGTGCTGGGGCGGGGCTACTTTTGACGCTTCTCTCCGTTTCCTGAAGGAAGATCCCTGGGAAAGATTGAGAAAGTTAAGGGACGGTTTTAAAAATACAAAATTGCAGATGCTTTTCAGGGGACAGAATATCCTTGGATACCGTCCTTATGCGGATGACGTGGTGGATTATTTCGTAGAAAAATCCATTGCCAACGGCATCGATATTATCCGAATCTTCGACTGCTTGAACGACCTGCGTAATCTGCAGGAAGCAGTGAATGCGACCAATACGGTAAAACAGAGGGAAGGCAGGGGCCATGCCCAGGTAGCATTGTCTTATACGCTTGGGGATGCCTATACTTTGGAGTATTGGGTGGACATGGCGAAGAAGATTGAAGAGATGGGCGCGGATTCCATCTGTATCAAAGATATGGCAGGACTTCTCGTTCCTTATAAGGCGACGGAAATGATTTCCGCCATGAAGAGCGCGACGAAGCTGCCGATCCAGCTCCATACGCATTATACTTCCGGCGTAGCCAGCATGACCTATCTGAAGGCAGTGGAAGCGGGCGTGGATGTGATCGACTGTGCGATCTCGCCGTTTGCCCTGGGTACTTCCCAGCCGGCGACGGAAGTTATGGTAGAAACCTTTAAGGGGACTCCTTATGATACTGGCTATGACCAGAACGTGCTTGCGGAAATCGCGGATTACTTCAGGCCTTATAGGGATGAATGTCTGGCAAGCGGCCTTCTGAATCCGAAGGTGATGGGCGTGGATATCAAGACTCTGCTCTACCAGGTACCGGGCGGCATGCTTTCCAACATGGTAAGCCAGCTGAAAGAGCAGAACGCGGAAGACAAATATTATGATGTGCTGAGAGAGATCCCGGCAGTAAGGAAGGATCTCGGCGAACCCCCGCTCGTTACGCCTTCATCCCAGATCGTCGGCACGCAGGCTGTATTTAATGTATTGCTGGGCGAGCGCTATAAGATGGCGACGAAGGAGACAAAGGCGGTTTTGCGCGGTGAATACGGGCAGACGATCAAGCCGATGAACCAGGAAATCATCGATAAGGTTATTCCGGGCGAGAAGAGGATCACCTGCCGTCCGGCGGATCTGATCGAAAACGAGATGGATAAGCTGGAAGCAGAAATGAAGGAATGGAAGCAGCAGGACGAGGACGTATTGTCCTATGCGTTGTTCCCGCAGGTAGCTACCGATTTCTTCAAATACCGCCAGGCACAGCAGGAAAAAGTGGATATGACCCAAGCGGATACGAAAAATGGGGCTTATCCGGTTTAAGAAGGATTTTATCAGGAGTTGGCCGCCGGGCCAGCTCCTTTTTCAAAAATGAGGATACACAGGATGGAAAAAGATACGAGGAAGGAAGAAGATATCGATATTATTTCAAAGATCAGCGGCCGATATCCCAAAATGAGCAAGAGCCATAAGGCGATTGCGGCTTATATTACCGACCATTATGAACAGGCGGTATTTATGACGGCGGCCAAACTCGGCGAGACCGTGAAAGTAAGCGAGTCTACGGTAGTGCGGTTTGCCTCCGGCATTGGCTATGACGGTTATCCTGAGTTCCAGAAGGCTTTGGAAGAATGGGTGAAGGATAAGCTGAATTCGGTTCAGAAAATCGGCGTGAAGTATGGAAGAAGCACGCAGTCGGAAATTGTCACCTCCGTGCTGGAAGCGGATATAGAAAAAATCAGGGATACCATCGGCCATCTGGACAGCGCGTCTTTTGAAATTGCTGTGGATACGATTCTGGAAGCTAAGACTGTGTATATTGTAGGAATCAGGAGCTGCGAGCCGCTGGCGGATTTCCTGCATTTTTATCTGAATATGATAAGAGGGAACGTGGTGCTTCTGCGGACGACCAGTACCAGCGAAATGTTTGAGCAGATGATTAGAATCAACGAAAAGGATGCTATCGTGGGGATCAGCTTCCCCAGGTATTCCATGCGCACGCTGAAAGCTATGGAATTTGCCAATGACAGGAACGCCAAAGTGATTGCCATTACGGACAGCGTGCATTCGCCGATGAACTTGTATTCTTCCTGCAACCTTTTTGCCAGAAGCGATATGGTTTCTATCGTGGATTCGCTGGTGGCTCCCTTAAGCCTGATCAATGCGCTGGTAGTGGCGCTCTGCTTAAAGCGTCCTGAGGATGTCAAACATAATCTGGAAGAACTGGAGCAGGCATGGAATAATTACCAGGTTTACCTGAACGACGAGATTAATTTTATCGATGAGGAGCCGATGCTAAATTATCCGCTTCGGACCGAAGAGAAAGCTTCGGGCAGTGAATCGGGCTTTTGATAAAAGTATTTTTGGCAGAAAAAGTTTGGAAGCGAGGAAAAATGAGAAAAATAATAGTAATAGGGGGAGGAGCTGCGGGGATGATGGCAGCTGCTTCCGTACTGCAGGCAGGAGGCAGGGCGGTTCTTTTTGAAAAAAATGAGAAACTGGGGAAAAAGTTGTTTATTACGGGAAAAGGAAGATGCAACCTGACCAACGACTGTGATATGGAAATATTGTTCCAGAACGTCATGACCAATGCCAAGTTTCTTTACAGCTCTTTTTACGGGTTTGACAACCATGCGGCGATGGAATGGTTTGAAACCTGGGGATGTCCGGTGAAAGTGGAGAGGGGAGGGAGAGTATTCCCTGTTTCCGACCATGCGTATGACGTAACGGCGGCGCTGGAGAGACGGCTGCGGAAAGGAAAGGCAGATATCCGGCTCCGTGCGGAGGTAAAAAGACTTCTGGCAGAGGATGGAAAAATAAAAGGCGTGGAACTGGCGGACGGAAAGCTGGAATATGGGGATGCGGTCATCCTAGCTACCGGCGGGCTGTCTTATCCCCTGACGGGATCCGACGGGGACGGCTATCGGATGGCGGCGGAGGAAGGACATACCATAAAAGAAACATTTCCTTCCCTTGTGCCGCTGACGATACAGGAAGAGTGGTGCAAATCTTTGCAGGGGCTTTCTTTGAAAAATGTAAAGGTTTCTCTTTTTATGCAAGGGAAAAAACCGCTATATGAAGGATTCGGGGAAATGCTTTTTACTCATTTCGGGGTAAGCGGGCCGTTGGTTTTAAGTGCAAGCAGCTATTATGGAAAAAAAGGCAAAGGTGAAAAGGCGGTGCTTCGCCTGGACCTGAAACCGGCCCTTGCGCCGGAGCAAGTGGATAAAAGACTTTTAAGGGATTTTGAAGAAAACAAAAAGAAGCAGTTTAAGAATTCTCTTGGCAAACTGTTCCCTTCCAGGCTGATTCCGGTTATGATTATGTTGTCCGGCATAGATGGGGAAAAGAAAGTCCATGAGATTACGAAAGAAGAGCGGAGCCGTTTGGTTCATCTGATCAAAAACATGGAGATGACGGTGACGGGAACGAGAGGCTATGAGGAAGCGGTGGTGACAAGGGGCGGCATCCATGTAAAAGAGATCAATCCCTCCACGATGGAATCCAGGATCATTGAGGGACTGTATTTTGCAGGCGAAGTGATGGACGTGGATGCGCTGACCGGAGGTTTCAATCTGCAGATAGCCTGGTCTACCGGCTATCAGGCGGGGATTTCCGCAGCGGAGGGAAACTCCTTCTTACAGAAGGAGTAGGAAAGGAAGGAAAGGCATGAGTTACAGTATAGCGATAGACGGTCCGGCAGGAGCAGGGAAAAGCACAATAGCAAGAAGGATCGCCAAAGAGATGAAATTTGTCTATGTGGATACAGGAGCGATGTACCGCGCCATGGCGCTTTATTTTATCAAAAACGGGATCCGGCCGGAAGACGGGGAGAAAATAAGCGAAAAGTGCAGGAACGCGGATATTACGATTTGCCATGTGGACGGGGAGCAAGTGGTGCTTCTGGACGGTGAAAATGTCAATGAGCGGATCCGCACGGAAGAAGTGGGAAATATGGCTTCCGTCAGCAGCGTGAATCCCGAGGTGCGCAAGAAGCTGGTAGAGCTGCAGCAGCGCCTGGCAAGACGCGTGGATGTGGTCATGGACGGGCGCGATATCGGCACCTGCGTGCTGCCGGATGCGGATGTGAAAATCTATCTGACGGCGAGCAGTGCAGTCCGCGCGAAAAGAAGATACGAGGAATTGCGTGCCAAAGGAGTGGAATGCGATCTGAAGAAGATCGAGCAGGATATTATCGAGAGGGATGAAAGGGATATGAACCGGGAACTCTCACCGCTTCGCCAGGCGGAGGATGCGGTGCTTGTGGATTCCTCGGATATGACGATAGAAGAAGTGGCGGAAAAAATCATCGGATTGTGTGATTGGAAATAAAGGAAGAAGGGAACGGACAGGGAATGGAAGTGGTCAGGGCGAAAAGCGCCGGATTTTGCTTTGGGGTGAAACGGGCTGTTGAGAAAGTGTATGAACAGATCGGGAAAGGAAGGAAGATATATACATTCGGTCCGATCATACATAACGAGGAAGTCGTCAGAGACCTGGAAAGGCGCGGCGTAACGGTGCTGGAAGGGATCGAAGAACTGAAAAGGCTGGAAGAGGGCATGGTAGTCATACGCTCCCACGGCGTTTCCAGGGAAGTGTATGATCTGCTGGAAGAAAAAGGGCTGGAGTGCGTGGATGCCACATGCCCTTTTGTGAAAAGGATCCATGATATTGTAGAAAAGGAAAGCGGCCAGGGGAAAAGAATTATTATTATCGGCAATCCAGGGCATCCCGAGGTGGAAGGAATCAGAGGATGGGCATCGGGAGAAGCGCAGGTCATGGAATCCAGGGAACAGGCGGAACGCTTTGCGAATGAGGAAAAAAAACTTGCCATAAAGGGAGAAGAAATATGCATTGTTTCCCAAACGACATTTAACTACAACAAATTTAAAGAACTAGTTGAAATTTTTTTAAAAAAAGGTTACAATGTTAGTGTTGCGAATACCATATGTAACGCAACAGAAGAACGGCAGACTGAGGCGAGGCAGATTGCGTCTCAGGTTGGGAGCATGATAGTAATAGGGGGTACTCACAGTTCTAATACAAGGAAGCTGTACGAGATTTGTAAGGAGGAATGTGAGAATACTTATTTTATACAGACACTGGATGACTTGCGTTTAGAACTACCTAAAACGGCTTCACCGGTCGGTATCACTGCCGGGGCGTCTACCCCAAATAATATTATTGAGGAGGTTCAAAATTATGTCAGAATTAACTTTTGAACAAATGTTAGAAGAATCATTAAAGACAATACATGCGGGAGAGGTAGTGGAAGGCACAGTAATCGATGTCAAGCCAGAAGAGATTATTCTCAATATCGGCTACAAATCGGACGGCATACTTACAAGAAATGAATACACGAACGAACCCAATGTAGATTTGACAACGATCGCAAAAGTCGGCGATACGATGGAAGTGAAGGTATTGAAAGTAAACGACGGCGAAGGACAAGTCCTTCTTACTTATAAGAGGCTGGCTGCTGACCGTGGAAATAAGAGGATTGAAGAAGCGTTTAACAACAAAGAAGTGCTGACGGCAAAAGTGGCGCAGGTTTTGGACGGCGGCTTGAGCGTTGTCGTGGAGGAAGTAAGGATTTTTATTCCCGCCAGCCTTGTATCGGATGTCTATGAAAGAGATCTGTCAAAATATGCAGGACAGGAAATACAATTCGTTATCAGCGAATATAATCCTAAGAGAAGAAGATATATCGGAGACCGCAAGCAGCTGATCGTGGCGGAAAAAGCGGAGCTTCAGAAGAAACTGTTCGAATCCATCCAGGAAGGCGATGTAGTGGAAGGGACCGTAAAAAATGTAACGGACTTTGGCGCATTCATCGACCTTGGCGGTGCAGACGGGCTCCTTCATATTTCTGAGATGTCCTGGGGCAGAGTGGAGAATCCGAAGAAGGTATTCAAAGTTGGCGAGAAGCTAAAAGTATTGATCAAAGAAATTTCCGGGAATAAGATCGCGTTAAGCCTTAAATTTGCGGATGCAAACCCGTGGAAAGATGCGGCTGAGAAATATGCGGCGGGCAACGTTGTCACAGGAAAAGTAGCAAGAATGACTGATTTTGGCGCATTTATCGAGCTGGAGCCGGGCGTGGATGCATTGCTTCACGTATCCCAGATCTCCAAGGAGCATATCGAGAAACCGGCGGATGTATTGAAGGTGGGCGAAGAGATTACAGCGAAGGTAGTTGACTTTAATAATGAAGATAAAAAGATCAGCTTAAGCGTAAAGGCAATGCTCGCTCCTGAACCGAAAGTGGAAGCGCCGGAAGAAGATGCCGATGTGGTATCGGTGGATATTGATGCTGTAATTGCCAATGAACAAGAAGAAAACGCAGAAGAATAAAGCATTAAACAAAAAATAAATGACGGTAGGTAATTGCCATGGCTTATGATTATGAATGGTTCAAGAAAGCGGTATTTGACCTTACAAAAATTGACTTGAACGCATATAAGGAAAAGCAGATGAAACGCCGCATCGATACATTGATTGCGAAGAATAGTGTGACTGGCTATGACAAATACATTGCTTTTCTGAAAGCGGATACTGCGAAGTTTGAAGAATTTATTAATTATTTGACGATTAACGTATCCGAGTTTTATCGGAATGCGGATCAGTGGAGGGTATTGGATCAGCAGATCATTCCGGAGCTGATCTCCAAATACGGGAAAAACCTGAAAATATGGAGCGCTGCATGTTCCACGGGGGATGAGCCGTATTCTCTTGTTATGGCTTTGTCCAGGCATATTCCGTTGGAACAGATAAAGATACATGCCACGGATCTGGATAAACAAGTCATTGCCAAGGCAAAAGTGGGACTCTATAATGAAAAGAGCGTTGCCAGTGTGCCGGATGATTTGAAACGGAAATTTTTTACAAAAGTCGGTTTATCATACCAGATTTCAGACCAGGTAAAAAGGCGGGTGGAGTTTACCCAGCATAATCTCCTGAAGGATGCATATCGTGACGGATGGCATATGATCGTCTGCCGTAATGTACTCATATACTTTACGGAAGAAGCAAAAAACGAAGTATTCATCAAATTCCAGAAGGCGCTCGCAAGGGGCGGCCTGCTGTTTATCGGCAGTACGGAGCAGATTATTAATTATAAGGAAATCGGATACGACAGAAAGAATTCCTTCTTTTACGAGAAGCCCTGACGGAGCAAGTGAAACAATATGTTTTAAAAGCAAGAATAAGAGGCAGATTTTCATGGGAGTGAAGATCTGCCTTTTTTATGCGCTACGTTTGTTTATAAGACCCCGCAATCATATTCACCACATGCCCCGCATACCTTGAAAAAAGCGAACGTTCTGTCTTCATTTCCTCCGTCAGCTCAAAAAAGATATCCCTGTCCTCATATTTCCGTTTAAAGAACGGCTGGAAGAGAATATCCCATTGGGGGAGATAAGAAGAAAGCTTGCGCGTATAACAGTTCTTGGCCGTGGCCTGGACGCGGCGTGCCTTGTCCACATAGGACGCGACCGATTTGTGGATAGCGGTATCTTCCTCCGGCAGATAATAATAGTTTTTATAATTCGAATAAAAATATTTCATTTCTTCCTCATAAAGGGGAACGCGGAGGCTGGCTTCCGATCCTTCGCCTTTAAAATAACAGCCTTCTGCAGTGCCGGAAAGAGGGCGCGGCAGAGGGGAAGGGAGATTCAGCTTCATGATCAGTTCCTGGTGTTTGTTGCCGTCCATATCGAGATAATAGTTGGCTTGTACCTTTTTCGGGCGTGGCAGCTCATTGAGCAGATCGTAATAGGACAGCAGCGGAAGGATCTGTAGCATGCCCTTCATATCGTCCGCGTTGTGGAGGGCGAGCGCCTGCAGGCCATAGTCCGTAGGGGTTTTGACATATGTGTGGTATACGCTGATCAGCTCGCCTCCGCTGTAGGAATCTTCCCTTTCGATGCCAAGGAACTGCTCCAGCGTTTTCTGCTTGCAGTTGGGAAGGCGCAGGAAGGCTTTGTACGGCGCGATCCGGCGGTAAATATCGATTCCTTCAAAAGAATCGAAACGATAAGGCAGGTCGTACTGCTCGCATTTTTGGATCAGATAGGGCAGGTCGAAATTATTGCCGTTAAAATGTATCAGATGGGTATAGTTTCCCGCAAAACTGAAAAAGGCGGACAGTACCTCCTTTTCTTCTTCATAATGATTGGCAAACCATTGTTTTACATACCATTTGCCGTTCTCCTGGTAAGCGGTGCCGATCAGGTAAATAGAAGAACTTTTCGCGGTAAAACCGGTGGTCTCTATGTCAAGAAAAAGAATTTTATCTAAAGGCGCGATTTTTTCCAAAGGATAGTTGAGGCTTGGGAGGTGCATCGTTTGGCGTAATGTTCTCATGGTATGATCATATCCTTTCCTCTAAAATATTTCCTTGTTTATTTTATCATGTTTTTTCAAAATTCAGTAGTATTTTTTGTAGAAAAATAGTATATTGGTATTAAAAGTTGTCGCGTTCGGCAGGACGGGAGCAATCAAGTTATGCTCTGAGGGCTGTCCGGCGGCATTTGAATTCTGAGAGAAAGAAGGGTGACAAATGGCAAAGTTAACATTCGTGGGCGGCATCCATCCTTATGACGGAAAGGATCTGTCGAAGGATAAGCCGATCAAGGCGGTACTGCCCAAGGGAGACCTGGTATACCCCCTGTCCCAGCATATCGGCGCTCCTGCAACGCCGATCGTGGCAAAAGGGGATCATGTGCTGACCGGGCAGAAGATCGCAGAGGCTTCCGGGTTTGTGTCCGCCCCGATTTATGCTACGGTGTCGGGAACCGTGAAGGCGATCGAGCCGAGGCGGGTAGTGACAGGCGATAATGTGATGAGCATCATCATAGAGAATGACGGGGAATATGAAGAAGTAGAATATTCGCCGGTGGAATCGGCGGATCAATTATCCAAGGAAGAAATTATAGGAAGGGTAAAAGAGGCGGGAGTCGTCGGCATGGGCGGCGCGGGCTTTCCTACTTTTATCAAGCTTTCGCCGAAAGAGCCGGATAAGATAGATTATGTCATTGCTAACTGCGCGGAGTGCGAGCCCTACCTGACTTCGGACTACCGGAGGATGCTGGAGGAGCCGGAAAAGCTGGTGGAAGGAATGAAGATCATGCTGCGGCTCTTTGATCATGCCAGAGGAATCCTGGCGGTGGAAGATAATAAGCCTGATTGTATCGAGCTTTTAAAGAAAATAACAAAAGATGAAACAAGAATCAGCGTCAAGGCATTGAAGACAAAGTATCCCCAGGGGGCGGAGCGGCAGCTCATTTATGCGACAACAGGAAGAAGCATCAATTCCAGCATGCTTCCTGCGGATGTCGGATGCGTGGTGGACAATGTGGATACGATCGTGGCGATTTACCATGCGGTGATGCTTGGAAAACCATTAATGAACCGTATTGTGACGGTAACGGGGGATGCGGTCGCCGATCCCCGCAACTTTATCGTAAGGATCGGAACCAACTACCATGAATTGGTGGAAGAAGCGGGAGGCTTTAAAGAGCAGCCGGTGAAAATCGTTTCCGGCGGCCCGATGATGGGCTTCGGTATTTTTGACCTGGATGTTCCTACGACAAAGACGGCTTCGGCGCTTTTGTGCCTGACCCAGGACGATGTTTCCAGGATGGAGCCGAGCGCCTGCATTAACTGCGGGAAATGCGTGGAAGTATGTCCGGGCAGGGTCGTGCCGAGAAAACTGGCTGATTTTGCGGAACATTATGACGAGGAGGCGTTTCTTTCCCACAACGGCATGGAGTGCTGCGAATGCGGATGCTGCAGCTTTGTATGCCCCGCGAAACGGCCGTTGACGCAGACGATCAAATCCATGCGCAAGATGCAGCTGGCAAAGCGCAATAAGAAGCCCGCGCCAAAGCAGGAAAAGGCAAAAGCCTGACCAATCCCGGGCGCGGCGGCAATGGACAGAATAACAGGAGGTACGAAAAGTGAGTGATTTGATGAAAGTGTCATCCAATCCCCATGTGCGAAGCAAGGTGACGACCAGCAGTATCATGATGATGGTGGTGATCGCCCTTCTCCCGGCGGCGGGCTTCGGTATCTATAATTTTGGGATCGATGCGCTTATACTGATAGTGGTGACAGTGGCAAGCACGGTTTTGACGGAGTTTGCCTATGAAAAATTGATGAAGAAAAAAGTGACGATCGGAGATTATTCGGCGGTGGTGACAGGGCTTTTGCTGGCGCTGAACCTTCCGTCCAGCGCGCCCTGGTGGATCGGGGCGTTAGGCGGCGTTTTTGCCATACTGGTAGTAAAAATGCTGTTTGGCGGGTTAGGGCAGAACTTTATGAACCCGGCGCTGGCGGCCAGATGCTTCCTGCTGATTTCCTTTACATCCATCATGACGAATTTTGAATGCGATACCTATACAGGGGCGACTCCGCTGGCGGCCATCAAGAGCGGCGAGCCGGTGGATATTTTGTCCATGGTCATTGGCAGGACTTCGGGCACGATCGGAGAGACTTCCATGATCGTTATTGTTTTGGGCGCGTGTTTTCTGATTCTTCTTGGAGTGATCGACCTGCGCATTCCCGGCAGCTACATCGTAAGTTTTGTCATATTTGCCTGCCTGTTCGGGGGGCATGGCTTTGATCCCGCTTATATCAGCGCCCAGCTGGCTGGCGGCGGATTGATGCTTGGCGCCTTTTTTATGGCGACGGATTATGTAACGAGGCCGATCACGAAGAACGGGCAATATGTATATGGAATACTGCTTGGAATATTGACAGGAATTTTCCGTATTTTCGGTCCGTCGTCCGAAGGAGTTTCCTATGCGATCATTATCGGCAACCTTCTGGTGCCGTTGATTGAAAAAATAACCCTTCCGACGGCATTCGGCATGAAAGGGGGAAAACGCGCATGAATGAGAAAAAGAGCGGCAGCATGATAGGAGATGCCCTTGTTTTGTTCGCGATCACCCTGATCGCCGGGCTGGTTCTTGGAACCGTGTACCAGGTGACGAAGGAGCCGATCGCGGCACAAAAGGAAAAAGCGAAACAGGAAGCGTGCATGGAAGTGTTCCAGGATGCGGATTCCTTCGAAGAAATAGAAATATTGGCGCAGGACGGAGTCAGCCGGGAGATGCCAGCCGGATGGACGGAGCAGGGCTATGGCGGCGTGGATATCGGAGCAGTCATGGCGGCGAAGGATGCGGGCGGCGCTACTTTGGGCTATGTGATCACGGTCAATGACCATGAGGGCTACGGCGGCGATATCGAGTTTATGATGGGGGTAAGGAATGACGGCTCCCTGAACGGGATATCCCTTTTGTCCATAGCGGAGACGGCGGGTCTTGGAATGCGGGCGGAAGAAGTATTGAAGCCCCAGTTTGTGAATAAAAATGCCGAAAGTTTTGAATATGTGAAATCCGGCGCTGCTGGGGATAATCAGATCGAAGCGATCAGCGGCGCTACGATTACGACCCATGCGGTTACGAACGGAGTCAACGCAGGATTGTATTATTTCAGGGAAATGCTGACGGAAGGAGGAAACGGCAATGGATAACAGTAACTCGATGGAACGGCTGTATAACGGCCTGGTCAAAGAAAATCCTACTTTCGTGCTGATGCTCGGCATGTGTCCGACCCTGGCGGTGACGACATCGGCAATGAACGGCTTGGGGATGGGCCTGACGACCATGGTGGTATTGGCGCTCAGCAATATGATCATATCCCTGCTGCGGAATATCATTCCGGATAAGGTGAGGATACCAGCTTTTATCGTTGTCATCGCTTCTTTTGTAACGATGGTGGAGCTTTTGCTGGAAGGATTTATTCCGGCCCTCTATGACGCGCTCGGCTTATATATTCCTTTGATTGTTGTAAACTGTATTATTTTGGGAAGAGCGGAAGCGTATGCCTCCAAAAACCCGGTGATCCCTTCGCTGTTTGACGGCATCGGCATGGGACTTGGCTTTTCCTTCGCGCTGACCTGCATCGGCGCGGTTCGCGAGCTGATCGGGGCCGGGGAGATTTTCGGATTACATATTATGCCGGATTCCTATGTCCCCTGCGCGATTTTCATTATGGCTCCCGGCGCGTTCTTCGTGCTGGCAGCCCTGACCGCCGTACAGAACAAGATACGGATCAACGGGGAACGGAAAGGAAAAGACATGTCGAAGATACAGTCGGGATGCAGCGAAGACTGCATGAACTGCAAGGAAAAGGGATGCAGCCATCGGTTTTATGGAGAGGGAAAGGAGAGTGAGCAAAAATGATAAAGGATCTGCTTATTATATTGATCAGCTCTTCCTTGGTAAACAATGTGGTGTTGAGCCAGTTTTTGGGGCTTTGCCCTTTCCTCGGGGTATCCAAGAAAACGAATACGGCGGCGGGAATGGGAGTTGCGGTTATTTTCGTCATTACCTTGGCTTCTGCCGTTTCCGGGCTGGTATATAAATTTATTTTGGAAAAATTCGATGTCACCTATCTTCAGACGATCGTATTCATTTTGGTGATCGCGGCTTTGGTGCAGTTTGTGGAGATGTTTCTGAAGAAGTTCATGCCCCCTCTGTACCAGGCGCTTGGCGTATATCTGCCTTTGATTACGACGAACTGCGCGGTATTGGGGATCGCCCTTACGAACGTGCAGAAAAAGTATGGAATCCTGACAGGAATTGTAAACGGTTTTGCAACGGCGGCAGGGTTTACGGTGGCCATCGTGATTCTGGCGGGCATCCGTGAAAAAATGGAGTATAACGATATTCCGGAATCCTTCCGGGGAATGCCGATCGTGCTTGTGACAGCTGGCTTAATGGCGATTGCGTTCTGCGGATTTTCCGGTTTGCTATAGGAGGTGGCAGGATGATGATGGGTGTCCTTACGGCAACAGCAATCGTGGGAGGAGTGGGGCTTTTTATCGGCCTGTTCCTAGGTGTTGCCGCAATCAAGTTTAAAGTAGAGGTAGATGAAAAAGAAGAGGCGGTGCTGAATGCGCTGCCCGGAAACAACTGCGGCGGCTGCGGCTTCCCGGGATGTTCCGGACTGGCGGCGGCGATCGCAAAAGGGGAAGCCCCGGTAAACGCATGCCCGGTGGGCGGCGAGCCGGTGGGAAAAGTAATCGCCGGGATTATGGGGGTAGAAGCCGGGGAATCGGTAAGAAAAGTCGCTTTTGTAAAATGCCAGGGGGATTGCGAAAAAACAAAATCGGATTATGATTACCACGGAATTGAAGACTGCCGGATGCTTTCCTTTGTGCCGAACGGCGGGCCGAAATCCTGCAATTACGGCTGCCTCGGCTATGGGAGCTGTGTGTCCGTCTGCCCTTTTGATGCGATTCATGTGGTGAACGGGGTAGCGGTAGTGGATAAAGAGGCCTGCAAGGCATGCGGGAAATGCGTGGAAGTCTGCCCGAAGCATTTGATCGAGCTGATTCCTTATGATTCCAAATATGCGGTGGCTTGCAGCTCCAAAGACAAAGGCCCTGTTACAATGAAAGATTGTACGGTCGGCTGTATCGGCTGCCAGCTCTGCAAGAAAAACTGCCCTTCGGAGGCGGTGGAGATCGCGGATTTCCATGCGGCGATTGATTATGAAAAATGCAGCGGATGCGGCACTTGCTTGGAGAAATGCCCGCGCAAGTCGATTATAAAAGTTTAAGGCACAAAATCTTCCAGTCCGCTGGAAGCATGGATAGCTCCATCGGACGTAAAGAATAAGGCTTCCGTATCCTCCATGGATTCGACAAGCTTCATCCCCTCTTCCAGGCCGAGCAGAAAACAGGTGGTGGAAAGAGCGTCCCCATCCATGGAAGAGCGGGAAAGGATGGTAACTTGAAACAGGTTATTCTGCACGGGATAACCTGTTTTTGTATCCAGAATATGATGGTAAATCGTTCCGTCCAATTCAAAATACCTTTCATACGTGCCGGAAGAGACCACGGAAAGATCGGAAACAGGCAATACCAGGGCGATGTCGCCGCTGGGAGCAAAAGGTTTTTGGATACCGATGCGGAACGGAGAGCCGTCCGGGCGGGAGCCTATGGCAAGCACATTTCCCCCCAGGTTAATGGTAGCGCTTGCCACGCCCTGGGAGGCGAGATACTCTTTCATCCGGTCCGCGATATATCCCTTGGCGATAAAACCCAGGTCGATTTCAGCATCGGGATCCGCAAGCCGTACCATGTCCCCTTCGATAGAAATCCCTTCGTATCCCACATGGTTTAAAGCATTCTCCAGATCTGTCTGAGCCGGGAGGACGGCGGGGGAGGAGCCGGAAAAATCCCACAATTCTGTAACCGGCCCGATAGTCGGATCGGCCTTTCCATCGGAAAGCTCCGCATAGAAAAGGCATGCGCGGAGCAGGGCAAGGGTATCTTCGCTTACCGCCGTCGGTTTTCCTCCGCTATGGTTGATATTCCATACATCGCTGTTTTCCTTTGTTTTGCTCAATCTGTTTTCATAAGTTTCCGCAAGGGAAAAACATCCGTCCAGGATGGACTCGTCCGGCTTGTCGTAGAGCGTGATGGTAATGACGGTGTCGAAATAAAAGCCGGTTTTGGATAGGGGGTCGGGGGTTTTGCTGCATCCTGTGAAGAAAATAATCAAGGAGAGGGGGATGAAAAAGAGGATGGTTTTAAAAAGAGGGGTGTGTGTATTCATAGGTGGCTCCTTGGGTTGTGTGTGGGGGGGAGGGTGTTGACGGCGACCTTTCTTTTTGCTGTTGGCGGGGCATGCCGCCCGGGATTCTTTTGGCGCAGGGGGAACGGCTGTTTTCAGACGGGAGCTTCTGGCCAGATTTCACTAATGAAATGGGGGAATTTTTCAAACCGATCGGGTCGGAAGCAATGGACATCCATGTCCAAGGCTTACCTAGTATATCGAACCATTTCATAAGTGAAATGGCTGGCCAGAAGCAATCGTCTGAAAACAGCCGTCCCCCTGCGCCAAAAGAATCCCGGGCATCATGCCCCGCCAACAGCAAAAAGAAAGGCCGCCGCCGACAAGCTCTTCCTGCCATCAAAAACCATTGCATACTTAGGGGTTTCGTGTTAAATTAGTTAAAGTATTGGAATTTTTTTAAAGCAAAAATTAACAAAGCTATAGTAATAGTAAATGATATTTTCAGAATAGTAAATAGCAGCACAAGGGAAATTTATTTTTGCGAAGGGGATGGAGCTTGGGCGGCTGGGGGTGTGGGGCGGGGGATTTTGTCTGTTGCGGACAATCGGCTATTTCACTTATGAAATGGACGATACCCCAAGGTAAAACCGCCATGGATGGCGGTTTTAGGAAACAAAGGGCATGGATGCCCGTTGTTTCCGACCTGATCGGTTCCAATGTTTTGCCCATTTCATTAGTGAAATCCGATTGGGAGCTCCAGACAAAATCCCCCGCCCCACACCCCCAGCCGCCCAAGCGGTGCCCCTTTTCCCAAAAACAAATTCCCACCCCAATGAAAGGAGAATACATACCATGCGCTTACCCGGCGAAAGCGAAGAGAGAAACGCGAGATTATCGATGAAGTATATGATTATGGGCGTGAGCCTGACGATCCTGCTGATTCTTGGCGTGGTGGTTTATACGAATAAGCGGGAGGAAGACAGAAGGAGGCAGCACCGGCAGAAGGAAACGGCTGTGATGACGCTGGATCATGAAGCGGCACAGGAGGGCGGCACGGAAGGCGAAGCAGATGCTGCGGCGGCAGAAGCAGCCCCGGTCGTTGGTTACGCGGGCAGGAAGAGCATGCAGGAAGTAGAGCGGCTGTATGAGGAAAATAAGCTGAAAGCATCGGATCTGGATTTCTGGGATATGTATCCGGAAACGCCGGAAGTGGTGGAGAGCAGCGAGACGGAGGCTTCCGGGGAAAAAGAGGATGGAACCGGCAAAGAGGGGGGCAGCGCCAAGTATGAAGAGGAAGCCAAGCGGGTGGAAGAAGAGGAGATCGCGAACGACCCGGCAAGGGATGGGAAACATACGCTTCTTACTTATGCGGACGGAACTGAGGAATGGGTGCTGATCAATCCTTATCTGGAACAGAATACTTATGACTATACGAATCTTCAGATGAAAGCGGATAAGATGTCCTATTATGATGATGGAAGGGATGTTTCTTATCTCGGACTGGATCTGTCCAAATATAACGGCGAGGTGGATTATGCGGCTCTTAAGGCAGAAGGCATTGACTTTGTCATGATCCGTCTGGGGTCGAGGGGATATGGCAGCGGCCAGATCACGCTGGATGAAAAATTTGAGGAAAATATTACGAAGGCGATAGGAGCCGGGCTGGAAGTGGGCGTTTATTTCTTTTCCCAGGCGATTACGGCGGAAGAAGCGGTGGAGGAGTCCAATTTTATCGTACAGACGCTGGCTAATTATAAGATTACATATCCAATCGCTTTCGACATGGAGTATGTACAGAACGATAAGGCGAGAATAGAGGCTTTATCAAGGGAAGAAAAGACGGCGGTTGCCAAGGCTTTTTTGCAGAATACCAAGGTGGCGGGTTATCATCCGATGATTTATGGGACGAAAGAATGGCTGATCAGGGAAATCGATCTGACCAAGCTGACGGAGTACGATATCTGGCTGTCCCAGCAGAAGGATGTCCCGGATTATCCTTATAAATTTCAGATGTGGCAGTACAGCCTGAAAGGGAAAATCGGCGGCGTAAGCGGGGATGTGGGGCTGAATATCAGTTTTGTGGACTATTCGGAAAAGTAAAGGAGTATCAGGTATTTTCCGGCGTAAGACGGAAAATAGCGGGGGAAATTTGTAATTTGGAGTAAATATCGGCATAGACGGCAGGGGAAAGCCCTTCGATGTAATTTTGGGCGAAATTGCGGTTTATGCCGTTTTTTTTCAGGATATCCGCCGCCTTATTGTAGGCGATGGCGGCTTCCGTTTCCTCTTTGTAAACGCCGACCACATAGTTGCTCCTGACATGGATGCGCACTTTATAAAGAAAACCGCTCCGATCTTTGGCGGGCATGCACGACAGTCCGTGGAACCGGTTCAGGACTTCAATATTTTCATAGCGGAAATCGGTGGCATCGCCGTTGATAAAACGGTAATCCTTCCCGCATACGGCATAATTCTTAATGCCATAACGATTGAGAATGCTGCATTGCATGCCATAATCGTTCACAAAAAGCCGTCCGCCCCGGCACATGATTTTTTTGGAGGAATAATAAAACAAATCATCGATATCAAATTTCAAACAGTGCGAAGGACTCAGGTAATAGAGAAAATATTTGTTTTTCAAATAAATGGGCATAGCAAAATAAAGCCCGTTATCCCGGTAATTCACCAGAACCACCCATTTCGAAAAAGAAAGTAAAGAATCTTCCGTATAATCTGCCAGCCCGACGGTGTCCGTTTCACAGACCATGCGAGCCTCCTTGTAAGCCAGATGGGCTTCCAGTTCCGTTGGGTAGCTGCCCAGGCTGATATGCTTTTCGCGAACCGTAATCGAAGAACGGTAATAGACGGAATGATCTTTTTTCCGTGCCATAAAAACTCCTGGCAGCCCCATATTGGTTTCCTCCTTTCTTTCCGCATATGTCCGGCAGATTTCAATGATCTTTTTTCCGCGCGGCAACCGCCGCTTTATTTATACATATTTTGACACATTTCAATCATAATTATACCATTTCAGAAAAAAGAATACAAATTTAGAAATTTTTTAGAAATAATTTCAATACTCTTTGTATAGAATATTAAAGAAGTGTTACATTTCTATGACAAAAAGTTACGTGCAGTCATAGCAAAACGGAACCAGCGCCGCCGGTTTGGCGCGGCGCGGAAATGAGGAAAAAATGTACAAGTATAAAAAGAGTATTACCATATTGGTGTTGTGTCAGATGATTTTCGCAGTATCCTGGTTTAACCTGAAGGAATTGAAGATCAATAGGATCGCGTCCACGCCGGCATTCCAGATACGTTTTATGGAGGAACAGGCAGACCTGGATGCATCCAGTTTTATGGGAATGGTGACGGAAGCGTCCTCCGGGCAGAGGGTGGTGGATTATAATCTGCTGGAGAGGAAGGCGAAATATACGCTGAATCAGGAGGATTATGATATTTTGCTGCGCATTGTGGAGGCGGAAGCGGGATGCGAGGACATCAAAGGGAAAATGCTGGTGGCAGGGGTAATTATGAACCGGGTGGAAAGCAGCCGGTTCCCGGACAGCGTAAAGGAAGTGGTATTCCAGAGGGGGAACGGCACCGTTCAGTTTTCCCCGGTGAAGGACGGGCGGCTGGACAAGGTGAAAGTCAGCGAGGAAACGAAAGAAGCAGTGAAAAGAGTGCTGTATGGGGAAGACATTACAGAGGGAGCCTTGTATTTTGCCGCCCGCAAGTATGCGGACCCGGAGAGGATGAAATGGTTTGACAACAGTCTGACGCTTCTGTTTTCCTATGGAGGCCATGAGTTTTTTTCCTGATTTCCCGGCATTGCGCGGGCGGGGAAACTATGCTATACTTAACGGCGTAGAAAAAGGACAAGCAGGAACGGAGAGGAAAACGGAATGGAAGTATGGTATAGCAGCACAAGAAACGGCAAGATACGGGTCAGGGCTTCGGAGGCTATTTTAAAGGGATTATCGGAAGACGGGGGGCTGTTCGTGCCGGACCGCATACCGGAGCTGGAAAAAAGTTTCCAGGAACTGGCCGGGATGAGTTACCAGGAAACGGCTTATGAAGTCATGAAGCTATATCTGACGGATTTTACAAAAGAGGAGCTGGAGGGCTGTATTGCAAGCGCGTATGATTCCAAGTTCGATACGGAGGAGATCGCGCCTTTGGTTCAGGCGGACGGAGCTTATTTTTTGGAGCTGTTCCATGGATCTACCATTGCCTTTAAAGATATGGCGCTGTCTATCCTGCCCCATCTGATGATTACATCGGCAAAGAAAAATAAGGTGAAGAATGAGATCGTTATATTGACGGCTACTTCCGGGGACACGGGAAAGGCGGCTCTTGCTGGGTTTGCGGGGGTAGAGGGGACGAAAATTATTGTGTTTTATCCGAAAAACGGCGTCAGCCCGATACAGGAGCGGCAGATGGTGACGCAGAAAGAGGAAAATACATATGTCGTAGGGATCCGCGGTAATTTCGACGATGCCCAGACGGGGGTAAAGAAGATATTTGCCGATAAGGAACTGGAAAAGAGGATGGATGAAAAGGGATATCAGTTTTCTTCGGCCAATTCCATTAATATAGGGCGGCTGGTTCCCCAGATCGTATATTATGTATATGCTTATGCCCGTCTTTTGAAAAAGGGAGGAATAAGGGAAGGCGATAAAATAAACGTAGTGGTTCCTACGGGAAACTTCGGCAATATCCTGGCGGCGTTTTATGCAAAAAATATGGGCGTGCCGATCGGCAGGCTGATCTGCGCTTCCAATGAAAATAAGGTGCTGTATGATTTCTTCCATACGGGGGAATATGACAGGAACAGAGAGTTTGTGCTGACCAGTTCTCCTTCTATGGATATATTGATTTCCAGCAATTTGGAGAGGCTGATTTATCGGATCGCGGGCAACGACCCGGAAAAAACGGCGGATTTCATGAAAGCCTTAACCGGGGAAGGCCGGTATGGGATTACCAGGGAAATGAGAGAACAGCTGGGGGATTTTTACGGCGGTTATGCTTCAGAAGAAGAGACGGCAGAAACGATTCGCATATTGCAGGAAAAGGCGGGTTATATCGTGGACCCTCATACGGCGGTAGCAGCATGCGTATATCGGAAATATGTGGAAGAAACGGGGGACCATACGCTTTCCGTCATTGCTTCTACGGCAAGTCCTTTTAAGTTTACGAGGAGCGTCATGAACGCGGTCGCAGGCGGCGCAGACAGTACGGACACAAATGCCGCAGACGTTGGGAAATATGACGCTATGACCGACTTCGAGCTGGCGGACGAATTGGCTTCCTTGTCAGGAAAACCGATGCCGGGAGCGGTCCGGGAGATACGGACGGCGCCGGTGGTGCATGACCGCGTATGCGGAAAGGATGAAATGCGCCGGACGGTGGAAGAGTTTTTAGGCTTATAGCGGACGGGATACAAAGGAAACGGCAGGAGGTTGCGCATGGGAAATGTAAATATATTCGATCTGCTGATCGGGGCGAGCGGAGTTTACTTGATTTATATAGCGGTAGTAATGAAAAAAACCGGGGAGATAAAAACAGGGGTGATCGTCAGCAAGGAAATGGACGTGAACAAAATGAAGGATAAAAAAGGTTTTATCGACTATATGTTTGGCAGGGTTCTGCTGGCAGGGGCGCTCATCGTTCTGTCTGCCGCCGGGAACCTGGCCGTGACGGGTTTGAACATAGCAGCGGATGCCGTTTTTATTGCGGCGCTTATTATATATATGGTGGCATATAGGAAAGCGAGAAAGCTGTTTATTGATTAATTGGCAGATTTTTAGAAAATAAAAACACCAGATACCGGTTTCTTTTATGAAATAGCGGGTATCTGGTATTTTTTTGTATAAAATAACTGTTTGCCTGGAAGCAGTTATTACGGCCGGGAAATCATATCCACGTAAGTATGGTCCGACCCTATGGGCTTATAAGCCGGGCGGATGATCTTGCCGTTGTTAGCCAGTTCTTCCATACGATGCGCGCTCCAGCCGGAAATACGGGCCATGGCGAAAATCGGGGTATATAATTCCATAGGAAGCCCCAGCATATGGTATACAAAGCCGGAATAGAAATCCACATTAATGTTGACGCCCTTGTAGATCTGCCGTTCTTTGGCGATGACTTCGGGAGCTAGGCGCTCGACTAAGGAGTAAAGCGCGAATTCTTTCTGCAGCCCTTTCTCTTCCGAGAGCTTTTCCACAAATGATTTAAAAATAACGGCCCGGGGGTCGGACTTGGAATAAACGGCATGTCCTACGCCGTATATGAGTCCCGCATGGTCGAAAGCCTCTTTGCGGAGAAGCTTCAGCAGATAAGCCTCCACTTCTTCTTCATCCGTCCAATCGGACAGGGTCTGCTGCATTTCTTCAAACATTTGCACTACTTTGATATTGGCCCCGCCATGCCTCGGTCCTTTCAGGGAGCCGATGGCCGCCGCGATGACGGAATAAGTATCGGTCAGGGAAGAGGTCACGACATGGGTCGTAAAAGTAGAGTTATTGCCACCGCCATGTTCCATATGAAGCACGAGGGCGATATCGAGTATCTTGGCTTCCAGGGGAGTATAAGAGCTGTCAGGCCTTAAAATATGTAATATATTCTCTGCTGCGGATAACTCCGGCAGCGGCGAATGGATATACAGGCTTTTCCCGTCATGGTAATAACTGTACGCCTGGTAGCCGTAAATGGACAATAGCGGGAACAGGCTGATCAGCTGCAGGCATTGCCGCAGCACATTGGGCAGGGAAGTGTCGTCGGCGCGGTCATCATAAGAGTAAAGGGTCAGGACGCTCCTTGCCAGCGTATTCATCATATCCCTGCTGGGCGCTTTCATAATGATATCCCGCACAAAGGATGTGGGCAGATTGCGGTAAAAACTGAGCAATGCGCAAAAATCGTCCAATTCCTTCTTGTTAGGCAGTTTATCAAATAATAAGAGATAGGTGACTTCTTCAAAACCGAAGCGGTTCTCTCTCGTAAAACCGTCAACCAGGTCTTTGACATTATAGCCCCTGTAAAATAAATTTCCATGAATCGGTATCTGCACCCCGTCAACGATTCGGTTGGCGCGGACATCGGAAATCCGGGTGAGCCCTGCGAGCACGCCCCTTCCGCTCAAATCCCTGAGTCCTCTTTTTACGTCATATTTTGTAAAAAGCTCAGTCTCGATAATATCGGCTTTTTCGCTCATTTTTGCAAGTTGTATGATTTCAGGCGTGACTTCGGAATAAATATTGTGATCCATAGCAGGCCTCCTTTCCATTCCTTTAGGTGTTATAATATCATAAAAAAGTGGGGGATTGTAAAAAAAATTGAATATTTTTGAAAAATTAATGGTTTGGGGCGGCGGGCTTCTTTCTTTTTTTAGGAAAACATATTACAATAAATAAGAAAATGGCTGTGAAAATTATGAGAAAAGAGGACAGGAAAATGAATGCAGTGATACAAAACAGGCTGGCGCTGTTAAGGGAAGAAATGGAAAAAGCGGGCATGGCCTATTATATGATTCCTACTGCCGATTACCATAACTCGGAGTATGTGGACGAATATTTTAAGGCAAGGGAGTATTTTTCCGGCTTTACCGGATCAAACGGGACTTTAGTAGTCGGAAAGGACACGGCAGGGCTGTGGACGGACGGAAGATATTTTATCCAGGCGGACAGAGAACTGGAAGGAACCGGCATTACGTTGTTCCGCATGCAGGAGGAGAGCGTGCCGGAAATCCCTGATTTTTTATATGAACAGATGAAGGAAGGGCAGACTCTTGGCTTTGACGGAAGGACGGTCAGCTGCAAAGAGGGCCGCAAACTGGAGAAGAAGCTGGCGGAAAAAAAGATTCGAATCGCGTACGGGCAGGATCTGGCAGCGGCAGTATGGGCAGAAAGGCCGGAAAAACCCTGCCGGGGCATTACGGTGCTTCCAGGGGAAGTCTGCGGGAAAAGCACGGCGGAAAAGCTGGGGGAAGTGAGGGAGAAAATAAAAGAGGCAGGAGCGGAATACCTGCTGTTAAGCAAGCTGGACGATTTGATGTGGCTGCTGAATATCAGGGGCAGTGATGTGGAATGCAATCCGGTGGCGCTGTCCTATGGCTTCCTGACTCAGGAGGAAATCTACTTTTTTGCACAGAAACCTGCGGTGACGGAAGAATTTGAAAAATATGCCAGGGAGAACCATATCATATGGAAGGATTATGACGGGATCGAGGATTTCCTGGAAAAATATGATTATAAAGGAAAGGTATTCCTGGATGAGAGAAACAGCAATTATGCCTTATTTAAGAGGATAGACGAACGGGCCGGGCATGTGGACGGGGATAATCCGACGGAACGGATGAAAGCGGTGAAAAATGAAACGGAATTGTCCAGGATGGAAGAGGTATACCGAAAGGACAGCGTGGCGCTTATCAAATTTATCTATTGGCTGAAAAAGAATATAGGAAAGATGGAGATCACGGAATTGTCCGCCGCAAAATATCTGGATGATCTGCGCCGAAATACGGAAGGATTCCTGGATCTGTCTTTTCCTACGATCAGCGCATACAAGGACAGCGCGGCGATGATGCATTATGAGGCCACGGAACAGAACCATAAGACGCTCGCCCCGGAAGGAATGCTTCTTGTGGATTCCGGCGGACAGTATATGGGCGGGACGACGGATGTAACGAGAACCATTGTCCTTGGCCCGATAGACAATGAAGTGAAAAAGCATTTCACCTTAGTGGCAGTCGGCATGCTGCAGCTGACGGCGGCCAAGTTCTTGTATGGATGCACGGGGCGCAACTTGGATATCCTGGCCAGGCAGCCCCTTTGGAGCCATGGCATCGATTATAAATGCGGGACCGGCCATGGAATCGGGTATATGCTGAACGTCCATGAGGGACCCCAGAATATTCGCTGGCGTTTTGCAGATTCCATGAAAGAGGCAGTGATTGAACCCGGGATGATCGTTTCCAATGAACCCGGCGTTTATATCGAGAACAGTCACGGCATTCGGACAGAAAATATTCTCGTTGTGAGAAAGGATGAAAAAAATGGGGACGGGCAGTTCCTGCGTTTCGATACGCTTACGTTTGCGCCTATCGATAAAGAAGCGATCGACACGGCCTATATGCAGCCGGCGGATGTGGAGCGGCTGAATCGGTACCATGCCCAGGTATACGAGAAGACGCAGGAATATCTGACAGAGGAAGAGCGGGAATGGCTGGCAGAGGCTACCGCGCCGATAGCAATCTCCGACAGCAATCGCTGACGGCAATCGCTGACGGCGATGTGAGAAAAAAATGTAAAAAAGAATAAGGGAATCTTGACTTTTAAATTTGATTCTGACATAATATAATAGATGTACTAAGTTGTCATAAACCGTATTTTATGAATGCTATAAACATACGCATATAGCATGGATAGCAGATACATATAAAATGCGGTAAATAATAACAATAATATAAGGAGGACGTAACATGTCAACAAAGGCGTATTATCCAATTAGTGAAATTGGCGCAGGAAAAGTTGGTTTTTCCAAAACAAGATCTATCATTGAAGCTGCTTTTTATGGCAATAACGTAGTAAAAGTGAATACCTTAAAAGAAGCTTATGAAATGGCAAAAAATTCTCCCGGTACAATCGTAACGGATATGAAAATTAAAGATGGCGAGACATTCGGGCTGGAGAAGGATTCCAGAGTGCTTCTGTTCAACGACGGCGCAGTAACCGGCCGTTATGCAGCGGCGCGCCGCATCAAGGGCGAACCGGGCGTAGACGAAGTAAAGCTTGATAAGGTTGTTATGGATGCTGTTTATGAGACGCGTTGGAAGACGATGTACCATGCGGAATGCTTCATCGGCCTTGATCCTGAATTCATGGCAAAAGCTCATCTGCTCATTCCGGAAGGAGAAGAGAACCTCCTTTATAACTGGATGCTGAATTTCCAGTATATGTCCGATGAATATGTAAAAATGTACAAAAATTCCAAACCGATCGGCGACGGCAACGAGCCGGATATTTATATTTTCTCCGATCCCCAGTGGACGCCCGGGGAAAGGCCGGATGTTGACTACAGCTGCTTAAGCGATCCTCTGACGCTCTGCTATTTCGATACGAACCAGAACTGTGCGGCGATCCTCGGCATGAGGTATTTCGGCGAGCATAAGAAAGGCACGCTGACGATGGCATGGGCGCTGGCAAACAGAAACGGTTATGCTTCCTGCCACGGCGGCCAGAAAGAGTATTTGCTTCCTGGTGGAAAGACTTTCGTTGCATCCGTTTACGGCTTGTCCGGCTCCGGCAAATCCACTCTGACTCATGCAAAACATGGCGGAAAATACGAGATTAAGGTTCTTCATGACGATGCGTTCATTATCAATACCGATACTTGTGCATCTGTTGCTTTGGAGCCTACTTATTTTGATAAGACAGCAGATTACCCGACAGGATGCGCGGATAATGAATATTTGCTTTCCGCTCAGAACTGCTCTTGTACATTGGACAACGAAGGCAAGATCCAGTTGGTGACAGAAGATATCAGGAACGGTAACGGCCGTGCGATCAAGTCCAAATTGTGGTCCCCGAACCGCGTGGATAAGATCGATGCTCCAGTTAACGCTATTTTCTGGATTATGAAAGACCCGACCATTCCGCCGGTAGTAAAATTAAAAGGCGCAGCGCTGGCTTCCGTTATGGGCGCTACGCTGGCTACCAAGACTTCTACCGCAGAACGCGTGGCAGCAGGAACCGATATGAACGCTCTTCGTATCGTGCCTTATGCAAACCCGTTCAGGACATATCCGCTTGTCAATGACTATGAGAAGTTTAAGAAACTGGTGGAAGAGAAGAATGTAGACTGCTACATCATCAATACCGGCGATTTCATGGGCAAGAAGGTAAAACCTGCGGATACGCTGGGAATCCTTGAAACCATCGTAGAAGAAAAAGCTTCCTTCAAACAGTGGGGGCCTTTCGAAGATATCGAGATCATGGATTGGGAAGGCTTTGCGCCTGACCTGAACGATGCGGAATACAAAGCGGCATTAAAGAGCGCTATGCAGAATCGCGTGGACGCTGTGGAAGGTTTCGCGACAAAGAAGGAAGGCTATGACAAACTTCCGGATGAAGCGCTTGCAGCAGTTCAGAAATTGGTGGATGCCCTCAACTAATGTTGGGAGTTCCTGAAAAGAGAGAAAAATAAAAGCATAAGAGGGTGTCGTAAAATCATGGAAACGAATGATAAGGCGATACCCTCTTTTTTTGTAAAAAAGAGACCATTGCCCCCGGTTCATTTTTATTATATAATTTGCCATATAATCATAGGATGAAGGACGGACAGGAGGCAGATTTTTATGAAGACAATAATTATCGGCGGCGTTGCGGCTGGAACGAAGGTGGCCGCGAAGCTGAAAAGGGAAAACCCGCAGGACGAAATCGTAATCTATACAAAGGGAAAGGATATCTCCTATGCGGGATGCGGCCTTCCATATTATATCGGGGGCGCGATTGAAACGGAGGAAGAATTGATCGTCAATACTCCGGCAAAATTTATGGGGCTGACGGGCACGGAGGTACATACGGGCTGTGAGGTGACGGCGATTGACCCGGCGGGGAAAACAATTACTGTTGGAAAAGAAGAGGAAGAAAAAGTCAGCTATGACAAGCTGGTGATCGCGGTGGGCGCGGAGCCGTCGGTACCGCCAGTGGAAGGAACAGGGCTTTCCGGGGTATTTACGGTCAGAACGCCGGAAGATGCCATCGGAGCAAGGAAATATGCGGAAGAATACGGCTGCAAGAGGGCGGTTGTTGCAGGAGGCGGCTTTATCGGGCTGGAAGTGGCGGAAAACCTGATGGCCAGGGGAATTGCCGTTACGGTGATCGACATGGCTCCCCAGCTTATGCCGAATATTTTTGACAAGGAAATGGCGGATTATATTCGCCGCCAGCTCCAAGGAAAAGGGCTGCGTATCCTGACAGGAACGGCGCTTCTTGCCATTGAGGGCGGAGAAAAAGTGGAAACCGTACAGACAGGAGCCGGAGCGCTGCCTGCGGACATGGTTGTCCTGGCAGCGGGAATTCGTCCGGCTACGGGATTTTTGAAAGACAGCGGACTGGAGATGGAAAGGGGATGCATTATTACCGATGAATGCCTGAGAACGAATCTGGACGATATTTATGCTGTCGGGGACTGCGCTATGGTGAAAAACCGCATAACCGGGAAAAGGCAATGGTCGGCGATGGGTTCTACGGCCAATATCGCTGGTCGGGTTTTGGCGCTGAATCTGGGGGGAGAAGAGAACGAATACAAGGGATGCCTGGGAACAGGAGTAGTGAAGCTGGCGCAGGGGCTGAATGCGGCGAGAACCGGTTTGACGGAGGAACAGGCGAAGGCAGAAGGTTTTTCTGTTGTTTCCATTGTCTGCGTCAGCGACGACAAAGCCCATTATTATCCGGATTCCAGCAATTTCATTACGAAGCTGGTTGCTGACAGGGAGAGCCATAAATTGTTAGGAATGCAGGTGATCGGCGCGGGAGCGGTGGATAAGATGGCGGATATTGCTGTCACCGGAATTTCCCTGGGCTGTAAAGCGGAAGACTTCGCAACGATGGATTTCGCATATGCGCCGCCGTTTTCTACGGCAATCCATCCTTTTGCAGCGGCTTGTAATATTCTGGCCAATAAGATCAGCGGCCGCCTGGAATCCGTAACGCCAGCAGAATATGCCGCAGGAGCGGCGAAAGATTATCGTCTGGTCGATGCCCATCCCGCGCCTTCGCTGCCTGGGGCGGATTGGCTTAATCTGGCAAAAGCAGCGGAGGCTTCCACGAAATACCAGAAAGACGAAAAGCTTCTGTTAGTATGTGCAAGGGGAAAGAGAGGGTATCTGGCGCAGAATAAGCTGAGGGCGCTGGGATTTACCAATACAAGGGTATTGGAAGGAGGCGCTACGTTTAACGTGATAAAGAGAGCGGTTCCGGCGGGAGGAAAGCTTCCCCCGGAGGAAATCAAACGCGTGAAAGGCCTGGGCTGTCTCCAGGATAAACGTTATGGAGACGTATTCAACGTCCGCGTGATTACAAGAAACGGCAAGATTACAGCGGATGAACACCGGGCGGTGGCAGAAGCGGCAGAACGCTTCGGCAGCGGCGAGATTACGATGACCACTCGCCTGACGATGGAGATCCAGGGAGTTCCTTACGATAATATTGATCCTCTGATCGCTTATCTGGCAGAAAATAACCTGGAGACAGGCGGAACAGGCTCTTTGGTGCGCCCTGTGGTTTCCTGCAAGGGGACGACCTGCCAATACGGCCTGATCGATACATTTGGGCTGAGCGAGAAGCTGCATGACCGTTTTTATGAGGGATACCATACGGTTACTTTGCCCCATAAATTCAAGATTGCTGTGGGGGGCTGCCCGAATAACTGCGTAAAACCGGATCTGAACGACCTTGGAATTATCGGGCAAAGAGTACCGTTGTTTGATTTTTCCAAATGCCGGGGATGCAAGAAGTGCCAGGTAGAAACAGGCTGCCCGATCAAGGCAGCGAAGCTGGAAGAGGGCATGCTGAGAGTGGACAACGAAGCATGCAACGGCTGCGGGCGCTGCAAAGGAAAATGTCCTTTCGGCGTTACGGAAGAATATACGGACGGTTATAAAATTTACATCGGGGGCAGATGGGGCAAGAAAATTGCCAATGGCCGCCCGTTAGATAAGCTTTTTACCAGCGAGGAAGAAGTTTTGGATACGGTGGAACGGGCGATCCTGTTCTTCCGCGACGAGGGAATCACAGGAGAGCGTTTTGCTGATACGGTGAATCGTCTCGGGTTCGACTATGTACAGGATAAACTGCTGCATGGAAGCATGGATAAGGCGGCCGTTCTGGAAAAGAAGGTGAAAGGCGGGGCGACTTGCTGACAGAGGTAGAATGAGGATGATTATGAAAAAATGGTATATGATTTTAGCAGTAATGACGGCTTCTTTCTGCTGCCTGGCCGCTTGCGGCCGGACGGCAGGAGAGCAGCCTGTAGAAGGCGGATATACGTTTACGGACGATCTGGGGCGGGAGGTTTCTGTGGATTCTTATGAACGGACTGCCGTATTGTTAGGAAGCTATGCGGATATGTGGATACTGGCAGGGGGAAATGTCTGTGCCGCGCCGGAAGATGCCTTTGACGACTTGGATCTGCCTCTGGCAGAAGATACGGTCAATCTGGGCGCTACCAAGAGGCTCAGCCTGGAGCTGCTGCTCTCTGGCAATCCTGATTTCGTGCTTGCCAGCACGAATACGCCCCAGCACCTCGAATGGCAGGAGGCCATAGAGGGAGCAGGAATTACGGTGGCGTATTTCGATGTTTCCTGTTTTGAAGATTATTTGCGGATGCTGAAAATATGTACGGATATTACGGGAATGCCGGAGCGCTATGAGGAATATGGAACCAATATCCAGAAACAGATTGATGAAATACTGGAGCGCAATGCGGACAGGCCGGAGCAGACAGTTTTGATGATGCGGGCCTCCGCCACGAGCATACGTGCCAAGAAAAATGAAGGAAATGTGTTGGGCGAAATGCTGGAAAGCTTTGGGTGCGTGAATATTGCCGACAGCGATGAGAGCCTGCTGGAGAATTTAAGCCTGGAGAGCATTATGCTTCTGAATCCGGACAAAATACTGATCGTGCAGTCGGGCGACGATACGGAGGGAACGAAGGAGAATATTAAAAATATGTTTCGGGAGAATCCTCTTTGGAGCGAGCTGGAAGCCGTAAAAAAGGAACAGGTGTATTTCCTGGACAAGCATCTGTACAATCTGAAGCCGAATGCGCGGTGGGCGGAAGCTTATGAAAAGCTGGAGGAGATTCTATATGAGAAATAGGAGCCGGAAGCAGTTTCTGTTTCTATGTGCCGGGGTTATAGGCTGCCTGATGGTGGCCGTTTTGAGCCTCTGCCTTGGAAACGTTTATTTTCTGCCGACGGATCTGCCCGGTATCCTGGCCGGGGACAAAGGGGCGATGAGCAGAAGCATCCTGCTTTATGCCAGGCTTCCCCGTACATTTGCCTCCTTGCTGGCCGGAGCCGCTTTGGCGGTGTCCGGCGCTGTACTTCAGACGGTGCTGGCGAACAGGCTGGCATCGCCGGGGATCATCGGCGTGAATGCAGGAGCCGGGCTGGGCGTGACGCTCTGCTGCGCGGCAGGGGTCTTGTCCGGCTATGCGGTTTCCTGTGCGGCCTTTGCGGGAAGCTTAATCACGGTCGCCGTCATCTCTGTATTTTCTTATCGCACAAGTGCCTCCAAAACCACTGTGATTTTAGGCGGAGTTGCATTAAACAGTATTTTAAATGCGATCTGCGAATCGGTGACAGTCCTGGATACGGATATTGCGATGTTAAGCATTGATTTCCGGGTGGGCGGCTTTTCTTCCGTTTCCTATGTCCGGCTGGTTCCTGCGGGCATTCTGATTCTGGCTGCTTTGGCAATACTGTTTACTTTATGCAATGAACTGGACGTGGTTGCCCTTGGGGATGAGACGGCCAGGGGCATCGGTCTTCCGGTGGGAAAATATCGGCTGGTTTTTCTGGTTCTTGCCGCCCTGCTGGCCGGCGCAGCAGTAAGTTTTGCCGGCCTGCTGGGATTTGTCGGATTAATTGTGCCGCATTTTGTCCGCCGATATACGGGAAATGAAAGCGGGCATTTGCTGCCTCTTTGCGCTATATGCGGTGCGGGCTTCGTGGCTTTTTGCGATCTGGCGTCCCGCCTGGCATTCGCGCCCTACGAATTGCCGGTGGGCATTTTGATGTCAGTCATTGGAGGCCCCGTTTTCCTCTTCCTCTTAGTCCGTTACAAAGGAGGGCGCCGCTATGATTGAAGTGAAAAATATATCGGCAGGGTATGGGAAAACAGAAATCCTGCATGATGTCAGCTTCCAGGCAAAAGAGGGAAAGATAACGACTTTAATCGGCAGCAACGGCAGCGGAAAAAGCACATTGCTGAAAGCGATGCTGGGACTGATTCCATGGAGCGGCGGCGACATTATGATGGACGGCCTGTCGGTAAAAGGAATGAGCCGGGCGGAGATTGCCAGGAGGATCGCCTACCTGCCGCAGGGAAAAAATGTACCCGATATATCGGCAGGGCGCATGACGCTGCACGGGCGTTTTCCTTATCTGAGTTATCCAAGAAGATACCGGGAATCGGATTTTCAGATCGCGGAGGAAGCCATGCGGGCAATGGGGGTCTTAGAACTGGCTGACAGGCAGATGGCCGAACTTTCGGGCGGCATGCGGCAGAAAGTCTATCTGGCGATGGCTCTGGCGCAGCAGGCTCCAGCGATCGCCATGGACGAGCCGACCACCTATCTGGATATCGGACAGCAGTTCAAGTTTGCAGAGATGGTCAAAAAATTGTCCGAAAGCGGGAAAACGATCCTCCTCATCCTGCATGATATTCTCCTTGCCTTAAAAATTTCCGACCGCATCGTAGCAGTTTGCGACGGAAAAATCATCCAATGCGGAACGCCGGAGGAGATCTTAGGATCGGATATTATAAAGGAGTTATACGGTATAACAGTAAAGCCTGTCAGGACAGAAAAAGGAATACAATACTATTATGAGTAAGCATTATATATTCGGATACGTAAATTCATTTTTATAAGCGCCAAGGCATGCCGGGAACGGGGAGGGGCGGTGGCAGAGGGGGACGAGGCTGGGGAGAAAGGTATTTTCTGCTGTTGCGTACAATCAGTCATTTCACTTATGAAATGGTCAGAAATCTAGGGTAAAATTGCCATGGATGGCAATTTCAGGAAAAAAGGACAAGGATGTCCTTTTTTTCCGACCCGATCGTTTTGATTATATTTGCCCATTTCATTAGTGAAATCTGATTGGAAGCTCCAGCAGAAAATACCTTTCTCCCCAGCCTCGTCCCCCTCTGCCACCGCCCCTCCCCGTTCCCGGCATGCCTTGGCGCTTATAAAAATGAATTTATGTGCCCTGCCATATATTTTGCATTTATACCAAAATTTGCAGTTGTATTTTGTAGTATGATTGGATATAATAGAAATAACCTGAAATGTGCGATAACTCTTGTTATTTTGAACCTACATTTACTTTAAACGGGATTCCTACATCGCCTTGTGGCTGTCAAGCCCCCACTCTTAGAGGATTGGAGGGGAAGACAAAAGGAAGGTTGCGGTTACCCACCTGGCTTAGGCTAGGAGTCAAAGTACAAGAACCGGCATTTTGGGGAAAATATTGTAGTATGCTACAAAAGAAAAAGCAGCCTTGGGGGCTGCTTTTTTATAAGATTGGATGGAACAGGAAATAACAGGGGGATTATGGATGAAGGAAAATAGCAGGATTCTTGCCAAGATATTGCTGACTATGGCCGGATGTTTGATGATAGGATACATTTTTGTGGTCAGCATACGGATGAATATGGTCAGACAGCCGGAGGGCGGGTACATAAGGCTTCAGGATGCGCTGATCCTGGCAGAAGCGATGGAGGAAGGGCTGGAAGAGGGGGAAAAATCAGCTTCATATGATGGCTGGCGGGAACTGCTGGAAACAGACAGGGAAAGCGTTCTCACTTACGGGCAGTTTTCCGGCTGGCTGGACGGGATGCTTTTATATCTGGAAGAAGGGATGGGGGAAGAAGAAGGAAGGCGGGAAGCTGTCGAGGAGCTGTATAAGGAATACCAAAAAAAGTATAGGAAAGATTTCCAATTCCTTCAGACGGACTGGTATCGGATGTATGATGCGCTCCTGGCTTGTTTCGGGCTGGAAGAATGGATACAAAAGACGAATGTAACGGTACTCGGATGCGGAAGCGAGGTCGTGGATGAAGAGGGAAACGCGATGACAGAAGGGCGGCTGCTGGCAGAAGAGGGGGAATATTTTTACCGTTCGGATTTATTTCAGGATATGAAATACCAGGGGATCCAGGCATATCAGAAAGAGGATGTGCTGTTGGCGGCGGTGGATATCACAAGCCGGGGAATGGATCTGAAGAATATGTGGATCGTGGAAGCGCAGGAAGGGGATGGAATACAGGTTTTTTATAAAGGATATGAGATCCGATTCCCTTATGGGAAGGCAGAGGCGGGACAGAGAGAGCAGATCGGGGATCTGGCCTTTGCGGACGGAAAGCTGCAGTCGGTGAAGATCAAAGAAGAAAAGATCAATGGAAAACTCTTGAGCATAGGAAATGGAACCATAGAAATCGAAGGAAAGGGGAAATACCCTTATCAGGATGATATGGCGGTTTATAAGCTGTATGGGAAACTGAGCGCGGGCGGAAGGGCGGATTTGAGGATCGGCTATGACTTTACCGATTTCGTGCTGGAAGACGGGGCAGTCTGCGCCGGATTGGTGACAAGGGATGAGGCCATGGAAAATATCAGGGTGGTGATCAAAGACACGGGATATAGGGGAGCCTATCATGAGAAGGTGGAGCTGACGGCGGATACCGCTTTTACGCTGCGATATGGAGATTATGAAAATATGGAAAGCCGGGAATACGAAGCGGGGGATATCGTATCCATCGATGGAGGAAGCGAATTTTTTTCCGGCGAAAGGATTTATATCGAACCGGAAGCGCTGACCGGGAGAATCCAGCTTCTTTCCGTGGAGCGGGCGCAGGGCAATCCGGAATACAGGGGGAAAATGGAGATTGCCAAGACAGGGGACGGCCTGGTCGTGGTCAATGAACTTCTGCTGGAAGAATATTTATATTCGGTGGTCCCCAGCGAGATGCCGGCCTCTTATCCTTTGGAAGCGCTGAAAGCCCAGGCCGTCTGCGCGAGAACCTATGCATACCGGCATATGCAGCATTCAGGGATCGCCGGGTTCGGAGCCCATGTGGACGACAGCGCCGGCTATCAGGTATATAATAATATCGCGGAAAATGCGCAATGTACGAAAGCAGTAAAGGAAACCTCCGGGAGCCTTTTGTATTATGGCGATGAGCTGTGCGGCTCGTATTATTATTCCACTTCCTGCGGATTCGGGACGGATGCTGGCATCTGGAAAGCGGGCAATGATGAAGATACTTCTTATTTGCAGGCGAAGCGCATCGGGGAAGAGGAACTGGGCCATGATGGAGAGGAGATGGCAGAAGAGGGGAATTTTTCTTCCTTTATTTCCAATGCCTATGATTCCGATTATGAAAGCGGGGAGGCCTGGTACCGGTGGACATATGAATCGAGAGAGGCAGACGGGGACCGGCTTCTTGCAGCCATGCAGAAACGGTATGAGGTGAATAACGAGCTGGTACTGACCAGGAATGATGACGGGGGATTCGAAAGCAAGCCGGTGAAGCGATTAGGGAAAGTGGAGGATATTTCTATTGTAAAGAGGGGGAACGGAGGCGTGGCGGATGAACTGCTGATTGAAGGAACAGAAAATACGTTTAAAGTTATCTCCGAACATAACATACGCTACGTGCTGAATAACGGGGTGAGCAAGGTCGTCAGGCAGGACGGCAGCGAGGTCTCTTCCCCCACCTTGCTTCCCAGCGGGTATTTTTCGATTGCTACTAGCAAAGAAGACGATATTGTGGTAGGATATAGTTTGTCCGGCGGCGGGTATGGGCATGGAGTCGGCATGTCCCAGAACGGGGCGAAGGCGATGGCGAAAAAAGGGTTCAGCTCCTATGAAATCCTGACTTTCTTTTACCGTTCCTGCGAGATACGGAATGTCTACGGTTCCGGGCAGTGAACGGCCTGCATATTCGCATGACGGCCGGAAAAAGTGTGGATAGGAATGGGAGTTTATGGTAAAAAGGTTGATTTATGTCGGCAGGGATTTCAGCCGTCAGATGAATAAGAAAAATATAAGCGCATTTGCGGCAAGCACGACGTTTTTTCTGTTTTTGTCCTTAATTCCTATGCTGGTGTTGCTCTGCTCTATTATTCCTTACACTTCATTGACAGAAGCGAACCTTATGACTTTTATTACGGACTTGACACCGGATGCGGTGGATTCCCTTGTGGTATCCATTATCAGGGACGTATACGCCCAGTCGGCAGGGGTGCTTTCCGTTGCGGCGGTGACGACATTATGGTCAGCGGCAAAGGGGATGCTCGCCATGAGCCGGGGCTTAAATGAAATTAATGATGTGGATGAGGACAGGAATTATATAGTGGTTAGGGGAATCGCTTCTTTTTATACGGTGTTATTTCTGGCGGTGATTATGCTTTCCCTCGTGGTGATGGTATTTGGGAACGCGCTGGTGAACGGAGTGATCCGCTATATCCCCCAGACGGAGAAATTTTTTGATTTCATGTTGAATTTCCGTCTGTTGTTTGTGCTTTGCTTTATGATCATCGGGTTTGCCATGATGTATGCGTACATACCGAATAAAAAATTAAGGTTTGTATACCAGATACCAGGGGCAGTGTTTTCGGCGGTCTTATGGAATGTCTTTTCCTGGGCTTTTTCCATTTATGTGGAAAAAATCAATAATTTCAGCACATATGGGAATCTGGCGACGATCGTCATCATTATGCTGTGGCTGTATATGTGTATTTATATTATTATGGTGGGAGCTTATGTTAATCGGTATTTCGAGCCGGTGTACCAGTTTTTTTCCTATTACAGGGAGGTAAAAAAAGGGAAAAAGGGCGGGGTGTAACGTTTTTTTATCGGATATGCTCCTTGGGGTCATTGTCTTCAAATTCAAAGACGCACCGTTCGTAGGCATTGATAATATGGGTATCCTGGTATTTGTCATACCGCTTATGTCCCCTTCCATAGGACATGTGTACATGGCCGTGAAGGAAAAATTTGGGCCGGTATTTTTCCAGCAGCGTTCGGAACACCTGGAATCCCTGGTGGGGCAGGTCGCGTCCGTCGTTCAGCTGGTAGGCGGGGGAATGGGTGACAAGAATATCGAACCCTCTTTTTCGGAAAAGCTGGAACCATAATCTGGCCACCCGCTGTCTCATCTGCCGTTCCGTATATTGGTGCGGACCCGGTTTGTAACGCATGGAACCGCCCAGGCCGAGGATGCGGACACCCTGGTAAACGAAGATCTGGTCTTCGATACAAATGCATCCTTCCGGTGGATATTTCTCATACTTCCCGTCATGGTTTCCGTGTACGTACAACACTGGCACGGTGGAAAGCGTCACCAGGAAAGAAAGATAGAGCGGGTCCAGATCGCCGCAGGAGATAATCAGGTCGATTCCCTCCAGCTTGCTTTTTTCAAAAAAGTCCCATAAATATTTGGACTCTTCATCCGCGATTGCCAGTATCTTCATAGATATGTCACCCTTCTTTTTTTACTCCCTGCTGATCGATCACAGGTACAGCCTGTTCCTTTAATTCTTCCTTGGTCGGGATGGAACCAACGATATTTTCGGCCAGCCAGTCCATGGTCATAATCTCCTCCGGTGAAAGGCTCTGATCCGGGGAATCGGTAACGAGGCCCGTCTGGGAATATAAAATGCCGGAAAAAGGATTGAATTGTTCCGAACAGATGGTGGCCTTCAACAGCTCTGTCAGACGCTTCGTGCCGATAGGCAGGTGCTGGGAGCAGATGACATCGATGACGCCCGAAGACATTCCCCACCAGTAATTAATGGCTTTTGTGGAGGCCGGATTGTCGTCATGTTTCCATTTTCCATCCATAATGGTACGGATCAGCTGTTCATAGAATTTGCCCCAGTGGTGCAGCGGCATGGCAAGGTTTCTGGGATAGCCTCCGTTCAAATGGTAAAGGCCGAAAAACCGGGAACCCTCTTCCGGTATCACCATATCTTTGCCGGAAATACAGGAAGGACCGATCTCCTTTATTTTTTCTTCAATATCCACTTCCTTCATGGTGGACCATTCCAAATAAACCTTTGCCCTTGGGTTGATCATTTTTGCCCCGAGGGCGAAAGCGTTAATATTGGCGATGGAACCATAGATCGGATAGTCGGCGATATAGGCCAGCCGGTTATTATCCGCCATGGCTCCGGCGATAGCCCCCATCAGGAATTTGGCCTCATGCATCCGCGAATAATAAGTGCGGATATACCGATGCGAGGTGTTCAGGGAACAACTCAGGATACGGGTTTCCGGGTGGGCGATTGCTGCCTTCACGCTCGCCTGCACAAAGGCGGGGGTCGTGGTAAAGATCAGGTTGCAGCCGGAAGAAATGGCTTCCTCAATCAGGGAATCCACGTTTTCCGTCGTTCCATTTTCATAACATAAAGTATGCACTTCCTCCGGGAAGGTCTGGTCCAGATAAAGTCTTCCTAATTCGTGGGCATAAGTCCAGGCCGAGGTTCCTGGTGTTTTTTCATAAATAAAAGCAATCTTTTGTTTTGTCGAGAGCGGAAGCAGGAGATTGAAAAGAGACTTTTTTTCCTGGTTGGGCTGCATTTTCAAATCGATGTATTTTTCTTCCTGAAGAAGCTTGAATTCTTCCCAGCTTTTTATCATTAATTCTTTCAGTTCGTTGGTAGTTTTTTCCTCTGTTTTGTCATAACCATGCAGCATAATAAAGGAAAGGAAAGCATCGCCCGGCGTAATATGTAGCTTGCTGCCTCCGTTTGCCTTATATTCCGCGCTAAAACGCGTATAAAATGCGCTGAATTTTAACAGGTCTTCGTCTGTCCACATTTCCCCGGGTTCTTTGCCCACGGCTTTTTGCAGTTTGGCAAAGCTGCCCTCGTGGGAAAACCAGATATAATTGATCGGGGCGCAGCGGTAGAAGTCCATAAACTCATAATAGATTTTATTTTCTTTCTCTTCCGTGCGCCGGGGTACGATACGGGTTACGTTCCCCGGTATGGAAACGACTCCGAAATATTTCATGACGCTGACCCGCTTATTGCCTTCCAGCACATAAAATTTATTCATATATTCATAAGCTTTGATCGGCTCCCGGATCCCTTCTTTGATGTGGCTGGTGCTAAGGGCAGACCATTTTTGCGCGAATTCCGAGTTCTCGCGCAGAATAGGCATAAAATTGCCCGCGAAGGAGTTGCTTCTTCCTATTGTTTTCGTTCCTACGATCTGATCCGCCGGTATCTGGACAAGTCCCAGGGATTGTTCGGAGTAGGAACCTTTTTCGGGCATAATATCGTCAAGGACCTGGAGGGTCGGCTTCACCCCGTGAAGCATGCGTGACTGATAATCTTTTTTTCCTAATCGAAATGCTTTGCTGTATTCTTCTCTTCCCATAATGTCATAATGCCCCCTGATTTTGGATTTTATGCCTTCATTTTACTATAAGGTTTTCGTTTCGTATATAGTTTTTGCCAAAAATATCATAAGGTGGTATAATAAAAACGGTCATAAAGGGGGGAGGCATTGTACTGAAATTTGCGCATGGAGGGTATTTATGAAAAGAAGGACGAGAAAATTAAGCATTAAAATGAAGATACTGTTAAGTACGAGTTTGATGATGGTTGGCCTTTTTTTAGTGCTTGGGGTGAGCTTTTATAAGAGCATGGAAAATAATATGATAGCTATGGGGATCGAACAGGCGCAGGTGGCGGCTAAAGTGGCAGTCGGCAGCGTGGATGCTTCGGTGGCCGGGCTGCAGCCGGGGGATGAAGGTTCGGAGGATTATGAGAGGATGCTGCTTTCCCTCAGGGAAGCAAAAAGCATATGCAATGTGGCTTATCTGTACACGCTTAGCACGGATGGAAATCAGGTTTTTTATGGAATCGATACCGATGAAACGGATTCCCAAAATGCGGTTGGAGAGCTGTTTGAATATTCTTATGGGGATTTAAAGCCTGTATTTGAAGGGGAGATATATGTGCAGGATTATATTGATTCTACGGAAGACGGCGATCTGATTACCGTATACATACCAGTGGTGGATGAGGGGAACCGTGTTGTGGCGGTTCTTGGCAGCGATTACGATGCTTCAGGGATTGTGGAAAGGCTGAACCACATACGCGTCTGGATGATACAGATCGGCGTGATAGGAGTTTTGGCGGCACTTGTGGTTTCCCATTTGATTATCAGGACGATTACGGGGAGTTTGTGGAAGGTAAACCAGAAGATTTATGAATTGGTCAACAGCGAAGGAGATCTGACCCAGAAGCTGCAAGTCAGGACCGGGGATGAAATGGAGCTTATGGCGGATAATGTGAATGCATTGTTAAAATATATCCGCGAGATTATGCTTCATATTTCGGACGATTCGCATAAACTGAATGAGTCAACGAAAATTGTGTTCGGCAACCTGACGAGTGCGGGGGAAAATGTCATGGAAGTTTCTTCCACCATGGAACAGATGAGCGCCGCCATGGAGGAAAGCACGGCGACCTTAAGCCAGATCGGCGAATCCATGGGAGAAGTATACACAAATATCAATTATATAGCGGAAAAAGCAGAAACGGGCAATCAGCTGACAAGGGATATTAAGGAGAAAGCCCAGAAGATTTATAACTATGCCGAGGAAGAGCAGGTCAATGCCCGTACTGTGGTTCAGAGGTTGGCCGATTCGGTCAATGAAAAGATTGAGAAGTCAAAAACAGTGGGAGAGATTAATCTGCTGACGGAAGATATCATCAGTATTACGGGGCAGACAAACCTTCTGGCATTAAATGCCAGCATAGAGGCGGCCAGGGCAGGAGAGGCAGGAAAAGGCTTTGCGGTGGTGGCCGATGAGATCGGGAAGCTGGCATCGACTTCGGCGAACACCGCCGCCCAGATCAAACAGGTCAGCGCTGTGGTGATCGCGGCGGTGGAAGGGCTTGCCTTAGAGGCGGAAAAGATGCTTCAGTGCATGGAGGATACTGCGATGGAAGGCTATCGGAAACTGCTTTCCACAAGCCAGGGATACCGCGAAGATGCGGATAATATCCATGGCATGATGGAAAATTTTGCGGAAGATTCAGAGCGGATGGAACAGTCGATCAACCATATGAAGGATGCCCTCCAGTCGGTAAGCACGGCTATTGAGGAAAATGCGAGAGGCATTGTGAATGTGTCGGAAGTTTCTGCCCAGCTGACGGAGAGCATGAGGGATATCGAGAAGAGGGCTGACCAGAACAAGAAGATCGGGGAACAGCTGTCGGCGGAGGTCGGGAAGTTCAAGCTGGAGTAGTGTGGAAAGAAGTTCTAAAGCTCACGCCAGAGGGCGTTTCGCTAAGAACT
>CAJUHH010000017.1 GCA_910585965.1 uncultured Lachnospiraceae bacterium | reverse complement strand
AAATTATTCTCAGACCAAATCCAACGGATAACTCTGGATTATCTGCTGTGATATCCACCTTCCCCACTCCCCGCCCCATATGTTATCATCAATAGAAAACCCCAAAAAAAGGAGACGACTACAAATGATAACAAACCAAAACCAACTCCCCCCCTATTTAAACTACTGCCTGAACCAGAAGGAACTGGATCCCAAGACGGTCAAGGCCTACCGCATAGACCTGACCCAGTTTTTCCAATATTTGGAGGAGGGCGGCATGGAAATGGACAAGGACGGCATCAACCAGTATTTGTTCCACATCCACAGCCGCTACAGGCAGCGGACCGTAAAACGCAAAATAGCCAGCCTGAAAGCCTTTGTCGCTTATCTCGAATACGAAGAAATCATAGAGGAAAACCCGTTCCATAAAATCAATACCAGGTTCAAGGAAGAAATCATCCTTCCCCGTACGATTCCAAGGGATGTGGTGGAACTGCTTTTGCGGAAGATGTACGAAGAAAAAGGAGCCACGGAATTGGGGGAAAAATTTCTGGTCAGGGATATTGCGGTGGTGGAATTTCTATTTGCAACGGGACTCCGCGTGTCGGAGCTCAGCGCGCTGAAAAGAGCGGATATCGATCTAAACACAGGAATTTTCTTGATTAAGGGGAAGGGGAGCAAGGAACGCTATATGCAGATAGAGAACGGGGAGGTGCGGAAAGCGATCCAGGAATATTATCATTATTTTCAACAGGAAATTGAACAGCAGGAATATTTTTTCCTGAATAAATGGGGAAAGAGAATGTCGGAACAGGCAGTGCGCCTGATGCTGCGCAAGCATGTGGAGAAGGCCGGGATAGCCGTTCATCTGACGCCGCATATGTTCCGGCATGCGTTTGCTACGCTTTTGCTGGAAGAGGATGTGGATATCCGATATATACAGAAAATGCTGGGGCACTCATCCATCGTGACGACGCAGATTTATACTTATGTGGCTGTGGAGAAGCAAAAGGAAATCCTCAGGCTGAAGCATCCGCGCAATAAGATGCAGATTCAGGAATTCCATGAAAAGCAGGCAGTTTCAGGCTGATTTATACATATATGAATGTTTTGCATAATATTTATTATAATTAAGAATAATATATTGACGGCGGGACAGAATTTCCATACAATGAGGTTATCAAAGATGGTCGCAGGCATGTTCGGATATCTGCATATATTCAATATTTCATTTCTGCATCCCCTATTGAAAACGAATCAATGACTTTCTGCATAAGGAAGTTTCGGTTAAAAATTCGATAGGGGTCTTTTGGCTTAAAAAATAGATAATTTAAAAAAATTATTTAAAATTATAAAATATTCTTAATTTTTCGTATACATTTTAAAAAATCAATGACGTAAAAACGTGCATGTGCTATAATATATGCATCTGGGCAACTGGAGAAATATAGCAAGTTAATAACAGAAGTAATGGAAAGTAGCAGGAGGAGTGTAAGTATGACAAAAGCAGAGATTTTAAAGAGGGAGATTTTATCGCAGTACAAAAGCGTGCGCCAGTTTGCTATTGAAATGCAGATACCATATAGCACGCTGGTAACGGCATTGGATAGAGGGATCGAAGGGATGGCATATGGAACGGTGATTAGAATGTGTGATAAGCTGAATCTAAACCCGGTGGACTTTACATCTCTGGAGAAAGGGGCAAGCCTGGGCGAGAAGATTCTGGAAAACCGCGTGATGCAGTATTATGTTAAGCTGAATAAGACAGGCCGCAAGAAGATATTGGAAATGATGGACGACTATGTGCAGCTGGAGAAATACCAGGTAAAGGAATAGGCAGGAAAGGGATCGCGCTCATGCATTACGACTACTTAATTGTTGGAGCCGGGCTGTTTGGTTCCGTGTTTGCCTGTGAAATGAAAAAGAAAGGCAAAAAATGCCTTGTGATTGACAAACGGGAGCATATAGCGGGCAATATTTATACGGAAGAGATTCTGGGAATACAAGTACATAGATATGGGGCGCATATTTTCCATACATCGGACAGAAGGGTTTGGGAGTATGTGAACCAGTATGCGGAGTTTAATCGTTTTATAAATTCGCCAGTGGCGGTATATGGGGATGAGCTTTATAATCTTCCCTTTAATATGAACACGTTCAACAGGATGTGGGGAGTGAAAACTCCGGCCCAGGCGAAGGCGAAGATCGAAGAGCAGATTAGGGAACTCCATATTTCTGAGCCGCAGAATCTGGAAGAACAGGCGTTATCACTGGCGGGCAAAGATGTGTATGAGAAACTGATCAAAGGTTATACAGAGAAGCAATGGGGGCGTTCCTGCAAGGAACTTCCAGCCTTTATTATTAAGAGGGTGCCGCTTCGGTTTACGTATGACAATAATTACTTTAATGACCGATACCAGGGGATTCCTGTCGGCGGTTATACGGCGATGGCGGGGAAAATGCTGGAAGGAACAGAGGTACGGACCCATACGGAATATAAGGAGTTTATAAAGAAGTGCGGGGCGGAAGGGATTACGTTTGACAAAGTGCTTTATACAGGCATGATCGATGAATACTTTGATTATAAACTTGGGGCTTTGGAATATCGTTCTTTGAGGTTTGAGCAGGAAGAGATGCCGGACTGCGCCAATTACCAGGGCAATGCGGTGGTGAATTATACGGAACGGAGTGTGCCTTACACAAGGGTGATTGAGCATAAGCATTTTGAATTCGGCGATCAGCCGGGAACCGTGATTACCCGGGAATATCCTGCGAAATGGCAGTCTGGGGATGAGCCGTATTATCCTGTGAACGATGCGCACAATGAAAAGTTGTTCCAAGAATATAGGAAGCTGGCAGAGGAAGAGGGGAATATTCTGTTTGGCGGAAGGCTGGGACAGTACCGGTATTATGATATGGACAAAGTGATCGCGGCGGCTCTCGACATGGCGGAGTCGGAGGCGTAGCATACGGTTGTCGGTAAATAAAAAAGTTGGCTTTCGAGCCAACTTTTTTAAGTGGTGCGTCTGACGGCATCCGTTGTTATTCTATCAGCAATAATAATTAAATAACATTCCGCTGAATGCGCTTGTAATATACGGTGTCGGATAATTCTTTCCCGGATTTTTATAAGCTACGATTGTTTTATCAACATAATCCATCGGATTGATGGAGATCTGGTTCATTTTACGGACGAGAGAGTTTGCAAAGTTTTTAATGGAAGAAAAATCTTCTTTTGCATACTCGGACAAAGCCGCGTTCTGTAGTTCGGTTTTATCGATTTCTAAAGTGCCGTTTTCCTGAAGGTTCAGACCTACCACGTCCAGTTCGCTGTGGTAACGGTTGATGATTCCGTTCATTTCCCGCAGAAGCTTCTGGCTGCCCGCGAAATTATCCCGGTAAGCTGCCATGTTTGTAATAAAGCTGTTATATCCCTTGGTCAGGGTGCTGATGTTTTCTGTTAAGGATTCGATGTCTGTCTTAAGGCCGAAAGTGGTCTTCTCGCCGTTCAGGGGGCTTATGCCTTTCAAAGTGACATCGAACAGTTTGTCGATAGTAAAGCGGTTGGAAGCAGAAGTATGCCGCTCTCCGTTCAGGATAAATTCCGCATTGGAAGCGGGGCGCGTCATATAGTCCAGCCCAAAGTAGGCAACCGATCCAGGCTGCTTGCTGGTGTGGTCATCGGAAACATGGAAAATGGAAGAACCATTATTTTTTGTTCCTTCGGTGGAAGAGCGGAGACGCAGCGCACTGTTGCCTTTTCCGTCTTCGACCACGTCGGCCTGCATGCCGATGTCCGCGCTGCTGATCAGTTTTGCCAGCCGGTCGTGAATATTCCGGTTCGTTTCGCCTTCCCTTATATTATACTGGAACTCGTAATTTAAATCGTTGATCATCACATCAAAAGAATAGGTACCCGGCGGCAGCGCAGGTTTTGCTTCGGGAAGGAAAGTTCCCATATTGATCTGGCCGGAGGCGAGGGAAGAAACCTCGATCTCATAAGTGGGTACTTCGGAATTCTCCGGATGTTCGCCGATGTAATTGACCGATACGATATCCTCATTGCTGGAATAGGAAGCCTTTTTATTCAGGATCTTTTCTTCGTCGAGTCCGCCAAGGGAAGCAATGACATTGCGAAGTTCGCGGGCATCCTCCTTGATTCCGACGGCAAAACTTTTGGCGGCCTTGCTTGTGTCCAGCTTGTATAAAGGCGCTTCTTTATTCAACTTTACAATCGTATTGTATATGTTGCGAAGCTCGCTTTTCTTATGGGTATCATAGCGGGTTGAAGGCCTTGGAGAATAAGTCGTCATATAATAATTATAGACATTATTAAGAATAGCAGTATTATATGCCATGATACACCCCTCCTTTCTTCCATGAAAACATACATTCGCAGGAATCTGTTCCTGCGTGGCAGCCGGTCCGGCATGCCGCGTATGGGGCTTACTTTTGATATATATATAGTATACCACATATATCGGAGGAAGGAAGAGGAAAAATAAGAAAAAAGATGAAGAAATTTTAAAAAGTATTGTGAAAAATCGGTTGACGGGGGCGCGGTCTTGTGGTATTGTTATTTCACAAGATTGATTCAGGTCTTTTTTTTATGCTCAAAAATTGGAGGGAAAATAAATGCGTACGAGAATTACATTAGCATGTACAGAGTGCAAACAGCGTAACTACAATACGACGAAAGACAAGAAGAAACACCCGGAAAGGATGGAGACGAGGAAGTATTGCAAATTCTGCAGGAAGCATACGATGCATAAGGAAACGAAATAAGGTTGTCCTTGCAGTAGTTGAAAGGAGTAGCACATGGGAGGTTCCGCAAAGACAGATAAGACGCCGAAACCGAGCTTTTTTAAAGGTTTGAAAACTGAATTTAAGAAGATTGCATGGCCGGACAAGAATTCGCTTTTTAAACAATCCGTTGCGGTTGTCTGCATCTCGGTCGTGGCAGGAGCGATTATTGCTATATTGGATTTTCTGTTCCAGTATGGCATAGATTTCTTGACGACATTGTAGAGTGAGGGTGAATGAATGGCAGAGGCAAACTGGTATGTAGTGCATACTTATTCAGGATATGAAAATAAAGTCAAAGCCAATATTGAAAAGACAATCGAGAACAGGCATCTGGAAGAGGAGATCCTGGAGGTTCGCGTCCCCATGCAGGACGTGGTGGAAATGAAAAACGGGGCAAAGAAGAATGTCCAGAAAAAACTGTTCCCGGGTTATGTCCTTATTAATATGGTAATGAATGACGATACATGGTATGTAGTCAGGAACACAAGGGGCGTTACCGGATTCGTCGGTCCGGGAAGCAAGCCGGTGCCGCTTACGGAAGCGGAGATGAAGCCGCTTGGCATCCGTACGGAGAATATTACTGTGGACTTTGCCGAAGGCGACACGATCGCGGTTGTCGCCGGTGTATGGAAGGACACGGTGGGCATGGTTCAGAGGATAGACTATGGCAAACAGACGGCGACGATAAACGTAGATCTGTTCGGCAGGGAGACCCCGGTGGAAATAGGTTTTGCAGAAGTAAGAAAAATGTGATATTTATGCCGGTTTACGGTTTAAATATAAACAGCAGTATGTAAAGTCCCGGAGCATCGCGCCGGGGCAGTGGGAGCAGCGCCATATCGGGCGGATGCGCCATACCACAATATTTTAGGAGGTAGCCAAGATGGCAAAGAAAGTACAAGGTTATATCAAATTACAGATTCCTGCCGGCAAAGCAACACCGGCACCGCCAGTTGGTCCCGCGCTTGGACAGCATGGTGTAAACATCGTTGAATTTACGAAACAGTTCAACGCCAGAACAGCGGATAAGGGCGATACCATTATTCCTGTTGTTATTACGGTATACGCAGACAGAAGTTTCAGTTTTATTACGAAAACTCCTCCTGCCGCAGTGCTTTTGAAAAAGGCATGCAACATCAAGTCTGGTTCCGCAGTGCCGAATAAGACAAAGGTTGCAACGGTTTCCAAAGACAAGCTGAGAGAGATCGCAGAGATGAAAATGCCGGATCTGAACGCGGCTTCCATAGAAGCGGCGATGAGCATGATTGCAGGAACGGCAAGAAGCATGGGAATCACGGTAGAAGAATAATCAGGAAAAAGATAGAATTGGGAGACAGCAGCGGAGGATCCGAGCGAAATACTCCGGGGAGCGCAATATGCCGGAGGCGTATGACTGTCGATTGAACCATAGGAGGAATTAATAATGAAACATGGAAAAAAATATAACGAGGCTGCAAAACAGGTAGACCGTTCCGTTCAGTATGAAGCTTTGGAAGCGATCGGTCTTGCTAAGAAGACAGCTATTGCAAAATTTGACGAAACCATCGAAGTCCACATCAGGACAGGATGCGACGGACGCCATGCAGACCAGCAGATCCGCGGCGCTGTTGTGTTGCCGAACGGCACGGGCAAGGAAGTAAAGGTGCTGGTATTTGCTAAGGGAGATAAGCTGGCAGAAGCGGAAGCAGCTGGAGCGGATTTCGTAGGCGGCGACGAGCTTATCCCGAAGATCCAGAACGAAGGATGGTTAGGCTTCGACGTTGTAGTTGCTACTCCCGATATGATGGGCGTAGTAGGACGTCTCGGTAAAACTTTGGGACCGAAAGGCCTGATGCCGAACCCGAAAGCGGGAACTGTAACGATGGATGTAACGAAAGCCGTTAAGGACATTAAGGCAGGTAAGATCGAGTACAGGCTGGATAAATCCAATATTATCCATGTGCCGATCGGAAAGGCTTCTTTCTCGGAGGAGCAGCTGGAGCAGAACTTCAATGCGTTGATGGAAGCGATTACAAAAGCAAGACCGTCAGCAGTGAAGGGGCAGTTCTTAAGGAGCATTACCTTATCCTCGACCATGGGTCCTGGCGTAAAGGTCAATGTTGCGAAATATTAAGGAAGTATTGTTGGAAAATAGAAAGACCATCTGTATGGGAAACTTTACAGATGGTCTTTGGATTACAAGGAAAGCGTGTTATGGCAAAAAAGGGAAAAAAGAGAAAAAAGAAGAAAAAAAATTACTTTTTGAATACTTTGCTGACTTTTTTGTTGGTTTTCAGCAGTGTCCTGATCCTTGGGATATTGCTTTTTCTTGTATGGCGGAATATGGGGGGAAAAGAAGAGGGGGAAAATCCGACGGCAGATGCACTTGGAATGATTACGGAAATTATTCCGACGGAAAATATCCCGACGGAAAATATTCCCCAAGAGGAGCTACGGGAAGATTTGCCTGGAGCGGAAAATGCCCAGGGGCAGGGAGGGCTTCTGGGAGCTGATCAGGAAACAGAGGAAGAAGCGCCTAAAGGGAAATATGCTGAAATTCTCGCGGATCCGTCTTATATGGCAGAGAATCATATTTATGAGAAAGAAATATCGAAGGAAGGGGAAGTCACCCTGGCGTTCGGGGGCGATATTCTTTTTGACCCGTCTTATAGCGTGATGGCAAGCCTGCTGCAAAGGGCTGGGGGCATTCATGACAGCATTTCCGAAGATTTGATGGATGAGATGAGAAATGCGGACATTATGATGATCAATAATGAATTCCCTTATTCCAGCAGGGGAATCCCGACGGAGGGGAAGCAATTTACATTCCGGGCCAGGCCGGAATCCGCATCTATTTTGGAAGAGATGGGAGTGGATATCGTATCCCTTGCCAATAATCATGCTTATGACTACGGAGAAGAAGCCTTTTTGGATACGATGGAGACTCTTTCCGGCATCGGAATGCCCTATGTGGGCGCGGGGAAGAACCTGGAAGAGGCATCCAGGCCGGTTTATTTTATAGCCGGGGATATGAAGATAGCAATCGTTTCCGCCACGCAGATCGAGAGGCTGGACAACCCGGATACCAAAGGGGCTACTGACAGTTCGGCCGGCGTATTCCGCTGCCTGAATCCTGACCATCTGCTGGAGATAGTGCGGGAGGCAAAGGAAAACAGCGATTTTGTTGTAGTGTATATTCATTGGGGAACGGAGAATACAGTGGAGGTGGATTGGCTGCAGCGGGACCAGGCTCCTAAAATTGCAGATGCCGGAGCCGACCTGATCATTGGGGACCATCCCCATTGCCTGCAGCCGATAGAATATGTGAACGGCGTGCCGGTAGTATACAGCCTGGGGAATTTTTGGTTTAACTCCAAAGAACTGGATACCTGCCTGGTAAAAGCGGTCGTGGGGGAAGAGGGACTGAAATCCCTGCAATTTGTGCCGGCTTTGCAGAAGGGGTGTAAAACCGTTATGCTGCACGGGGAGGAGAAGGCGAGAGTGATCAATTACATGCGGTCGATTTCGCCGAAGGTAGATATGGATGAAGAAGGATTCATTTTGGCGAAATAGCTTGCTGTCTTCATAAGCATAAGCAGCAGGGGCGGATGAAAAAATAACAGAGAACAACGGATAACAGGAGGATACATATCGTGACAGGAAAACAAAAGAAGATTCTTGAAAGGTCCGGGGGGGGGTATAAAGAAAGTCGGTTTATGGTTTGATGATAAGAAAATAGCCATAGGCATGGCAATTTTCATTGTTATTACGATTATTCCGATGCTGGCAGCAGCAAGGTATTCCCACGCTTCGGCAGATGACTTTGGATGGGGAGCCGGGCTGCGCCGCCAGGTTTGGAATGAGACCCATTCGATCATACAATTCGTGAAAGCGGCGTTTCGAGGCACGGTCAGTCTTTATTATGGATGGCAGGGCACTTTTACGACCACATTCGTCCAAGCGTTTCAGCCGGAAATTTTCAATATAAATGCGTATTTTATTGTTCCGTATATCATGCTTTCTTTTTTTTCTGGGAGGCACGGCAATGTTCTTGCATTATCTGCTGGTGGTAATGCTAAAAATGAAGAAATCGGTTTGGGTTGTAGTGACAATGCTCTACTTTCTGATTTCCATCCAATACATACCTTCTACCGGGGAAGCGTTCTACTGGTATAACGGGGCGGTAGCGTATACCCTGGCTTACTCAGTGATGTTGTTTTGTTTGTATTTTTCCCTGAAATTTATTTTTTCCGGAAAAAAATAAATTTGGCCATGGCAGTATTTACCGCTTTTTTTGTAGGAGGAGGCAATTATCTGACAGTGGTTCTGCTGCCCCTTCTTCTCATTTTGCTCTTGTTCCTTTTTGCTCCTTCCAGACGGAATACCTTATACTTGCTCATTCCCTTGGCCGTATTCGGGATAACCGCTGTCATCAATATGAAAGCCCCGGGAACACAGGTGCGGGGAGGGAGCGGCTTTGGGTTTGATATTCATAATGTGGTCCGCACCATCGGCAGATCTGTCGATAAGGGGCTGACGGATGTCCGCCTGATGTACGTAAACAATCCGGTGATCGTCCTTTGTACGATTATCATTGCCTTGTTTCTGGCTTCGCAGATGATAGAAAAGCAATATGATTTTTCCTTCCGCTGCCCTTTGCTTTTTGTCATCATGACATCTGGCAGTTACCTGGCCATGTATGCGCCGACCTATTATGCCGGTGTAGGAGCGCCTTTTGGAAGGATGTCTAATTTGATTTCTTTTTATTTTGAATTGAGCCTGATTCTGAATATCGTATATGTGACGGGCTATGTGACAAAAAAGTGGAATGACAAATGGAAGGAAAGATGTTGGAAAGCGGCAGAAAAATGGAAAATATATAAAATTTATATTCTGTTGGCTGTTACTGTTTTGATTCTGCTCCACCCGGAATGGTACAGGACTACCGCTATGGCAAGGACTGTTAATTACCTGGCAAGCGGACAGGCGAAGGAATTCGGCGAAGCAATGGACAGGCGTTATGAAATATTGTTAAATGAAGATCTCAAAGAGGTGGAACTGGATCCCGTGCCCTCTGCCGGCCCGCTATTTAATTATGATATTGTGGAAGACAGCAATGAGTGGCCGAATACGGCGGTGGCGGAATTTTTCAATAAAGACAGTGTCAGGCTGAAGGGCGGGGAGTAAACTTGCTATAGGCGAAATCCATTCTGGCATGCCATACAGCTTGCCGGAATGGGTTTCATGGGATTTTCCCTGATTTATTTGATTTTTTCTTGACAGGACGGCAAATATAGAATATAGTAATAAATGCCGAAGACAGCAGGTGCTGTAGGAACAGCGTAAGGACAAGACGCCTGCCGAGGAAAAGAGTTTATTTGGTATGACTTTATGCCTTTCTGTCTTTGGAGTGTTCCAGGCAGGGAGGTTTTTATATTATACTGGCATAAAAACTCCTTTCGGCATAGAGGAACCGGCAGAAATACCGGCTTCCGACAAATCTATAAGGAGGTAAAGAAAGTGGCAAAAATTGAATTGAAACAACCCGTCGTAGAAGAGATTTCTGCAAACCTGAAAGATGCGCAGTCAGTTGTTCTTGTGGATCACCGCGGACTTACCGTTGAGCAGGACACAAGGCTCCGCAAGGAACTTCGCGAAGCAGGGATCACTTACAAAGTTTACAAAAACACGATGATGAATTTCGCGTTTAAGGGAACTGACTTCGAGGCGCTTACCCAGTATCTGGCAGGCCCCAGCGCGATTGCCATTTCCGATTCGGACGCTACAGCGCCAGCAAGGATATTGTGCAAATTTGCGAAGGAAGCAAGCAAACTCGAAGTGAAAGGCGGAATGGTTGAAGGCATTGCGTACGATGCGGCAGGAATTGCTGATATCGCTAAGATTCCTTCAAGGGAAGAACTTATTTCCAAACTGCTTGGAAGCTTACAGTCTCCGATCACCAACTTTGCACGCGTTATGAACCAGCTGGCAGAAAAAGGCGGCGCATCCGCATGTGAAGCGACGGACGCAGCCCCTGCGGAGGCGGCGGAAGAGACCGCTGCAGAAGCGGCTCCCGCAGAAGAAACACCCGCAGAATAATCCTGGCGGGAAACAAAAAATCAGGTAAAAAACAAATAGTATAAAATGGAATCATGGAGGTAAATGATAATGGCAAAATTAACAGCTCAGGAACTTATCGATGCGATCAAAGAATTAACAGTTCTGGAATTAAATGATTTAGTAAAAGCTTGCGAAGAAGAATTCGGCGTATCCGCAGCAGCGGGCGTTGTAGTTGCAGCAGCGGCAGATGCCGGCGCAGCAGAGGAAGAAAAGACAGAATTCGACGTAGAGCTTACGGAAGTAGGTCCTAACAAGGTTAAAGTCATCAAAGTCGTTCGTGAAGCTACAGGCCTCGGCTTGAAAGAAGCAAAAGACTTGGTTGATTCCGCTCCGAAGATGGTTAAGGAAGGCGTTTCCAAGGAAGAAGCAGAAGAAGTTAAGACCAAACTGGAAGCAGAAGGAGCTAAAGTTACGGTTAAATAAGAAAGCCATAACGGGAAGCAGAACAAGAGAAGCGAAATACGGCGCAGGAAAACTAGGATATGGGTTTCCTGCGCCGATATTATTTGCATTCAGGGTTTAGGCGTGCCATCAGGGAAGGGGGATTTTTCAGGAGGGAGGGAGCGGCATTCGGCTTGGCATCTGGTTTGGTGTCCGCCCCGTTCGGCTCCACTGTTTTACCCATTTCATTAGTGAAATCCGATTACAACCTCTAGGAAAATCCTCCCCTCCGCCATGCCGGGCCGGACACCAAACCAGATGCCGGGTCGAATGCCGCCCCCTGCCTCCTGAAAAATCCCCCTTCCCCTTCCTCAAAAAAAACTTGACGCGCCATTTCTTTTGTAGTAGAATGGATGATGCACTATTGTGGTAAGGTGTGCTTACCTTTCATTTTTGTACAAACAAAAATTAGAACAGGGATATATCAATCACCGATAAATAGGCTCAAAATCATAAAGAACGGGGTGAAATGTCAATGGAAAAAAACCGAATACGTCCCATTGCCGCAGGCAAAAATATACGTATGAGTTATTCACGGCAAAAAGAGGTCCTGGAAATGCCAAACCTGATAGAAGTGCAGAAACACTCCTACCAATGGTTTCTCGAAGAAGGCTTGAAAGAAGTCTTTGACGATATTTCTCCGATAGCAGACTACAGCGGCCATTTAAGTCTTGAGTTTGTGGACTTCGAGCTGTGTGAAGAAGACGTGAAATATTCTATTGAAAAGTGTAAAGAAAGAGATGCAACTTATGCGGCGCCGTTAAAGGTCAGGGTTCGGCTTTATAATAAAGAAAAAGAAGAAATCAGCGAACATGAGATCTTTATGGGCGATCTTCCATTGATGACCGAGACGGGGACGTTTGTCATTAACGGGGCGGAACGTGTTATCGTCAGCCAGCTTGTTCGTTCTCCGGGCATTTATTATGCGATCGGGCATGATAAGATCGGCAAGAGATTATTTTCTTCCACGGTGATTCCGAACAGGGGCGCATGGTTAGAATATGAGACAGATTCCAATGATGTTTTTTATGTACGTGTAGATAGAACGAGAAAAGTGCCGATTACCGTGCTGATCAGGGCTTTAGGAGTAGGCACGAATGATGAGATCAGGGAGCTTTTCGGCGATGAGCCGAAGATTGAGGCCAGCTTTGGAAAAGACGTTGCTGAGAATTATCAGGAAGGTCTTTTAGAGCTGTATAAAAAAATACGTCCGGGCGAGCCTTTGAGCGTGGAAAGCGCTGAAAGTCTGATCACGGCAATGTTTTTTGACCCCAGAAGATATGATTTGGCGAAAGTCGGAAGATATAAATTCAATAAAAAATTAGCGTTCAGGAACAGGATCAGAGGCCATGTCATTGCAGAAGACGTGGTGGATACGACGACAGGCGAAGTGCTGGCGGCGGCTGGCACGAAGGCGACGGCTGAGCTTGCGGATGCGATACAGAACGCGGCGGTGCCTTATGTATATATCCAGACGGAGGAAAAGAATGTAAAGATCCTTTCCAATATGATGGTGGATATTACGAATTTTGTGGACTGCAATCCCAAAGAATTGGGCATTACGGAACTGGTTTATTATCCTGTTCTGGCACAGATTCTGGAAGAGTATGCTGATAATGCGGAGGAACTGGCAGAGGCCATCCAGAAGAATGTGCATGAATTGATACCGAAGCATATTACGAAGGAAGATATTCTTGCTTCCATTAATTATAATATTCATCTGGAGTATGGGATTGGAAACCATGATGATATCGACCATTTGGGCAACCGCCGTATCAGGGCGGTGGGCGAACTGCTGCAGAACCAGTATCGTATCGGTTTGTCCAGGCTGGAGAGGGTAGTTCGTGAAAGAATGACAACCCACGATGCGGAGGAGATTTCCCCGCAGATATTGATCAATATCAAGCCGGTGCAGGCGGCGGTCAAAGAATTTTTCGGTTCTTCCCAGCTGTCCCAGTTTATGGACCAGAACAATCCTTTGGGCGAGCTGACACATAAGCGCCGTCTTTCCGCATTGGGGCCGGGCGGCCTTTCCAGGGACCGGGCGGGGTTTGAGGTGCGAGACGTACATTATTCCCATTATGGAAGGATGTGTCCGATTGAGACGCCGGAAGGTCCGAACATTGGGCTGATCAATTCGCTGGCAAGTTATGCGAGAATTAATGAATACGGTTTCGTGGAAGCGCCATACCGTAAAATAGACAAAACGGATCCGGCTAATCCGCGCGTAACGGATGAAGTGGTCTATATGACGGCGGACGAGGAAGATAACTATCATGTGGCACAGGCGAATGAGGCTTTGGATAAAGACGGGTATTTTGTGAGAAATACCGTTTCCGGCCGTTATAAAGATGAAACTTCCGAATATCCGAAGGCCATGTTTGATTATATGGATGTATCCCCGAAGATGGTATTCTCGGTGGCGACGGCGTTGATACCTTTCCTGGAAAATGATGATGCAAACCGCGCCCTGATGGGTTCCAACATGCAGCGCCAGGCAGTTCCGCTTCTGGATACGGAAGCGCCGGTGGTAGGCACGGGCATGGAACCGAAGGCGGCGGTGGACTCGGGCGTATGCGTGGTGGCAAAAAAAGCAGGAACGGTCAGCTATGTTTCATCAAGGATCATTAAGATTGACTATGATGACGGCGAAAGGGATGAATACCGCCTGACCAAGTTTTCGAGGAGCAACCAGTCCAACTGCTATAACCAGAAGCCTATTGTTCTTAAGGGCGACCATGTAGAAAAAGGACAGGTGATCGCGGACGGTCCGTCCACGTCTGACGGCGAGCTGGCGTTAGGGAAAAATCCGCTCATTGGTTTTATGACCTGGGAGGGATACAATTACGAGGACGCAGTTCTTTTGAGTGAAAGACTGGTACAAGAGGATGTGTATACATCCGTTCATATAGAAGAGTACGAAGCAGAAGCAAGGGATACCAAGCTGGGACCGGAAGAGATCACGAGGGATGTGGCCGGAGTCGGCGAGGATGCCTTGAAAGACTTGGACGAAAGAGGCATTATCCGCATCGGGGCGGAAGTGCGCGCCGGGGATATACTGGTGGGCAAGGTGACGCCGAAGGGTGAAACGGAGCTTACTGCGGAGGAAAGGCTTCTGCGGGCTATTTTCGGTGAGAAGGCGAGGGAAGTAAGGGATACTTCTTTGAAAGTACCTCACGGGGAATACGGTATCGTAGTGGATGCCAAAGTATTTACAAGGGAAAACGGCGATGAACTCTCTCCCGGGGTCAACCAGGCAGTACGTATTTATATCGCACAGAAAAGGAAGATATCCGTAGGGGATAAGATGGCGGGCCGCCATGGAAACAAAGGCGTTGTTTCCAGGGTGCTTCCGGTAGAAGATATGCCGTATCTTCCGAATGGCCGTCCGCTGGATATCGTATTAAATCCTCTGGGCGTGCCGTCCCGTATGAATATTGGACAGGTATTGGAGATTCACTTGTCCCTGGCTGCAAAAGCGCTTGGATTTAATGTGGCGACGCCGGTATTTGACGGCGCGAATGAAATAGATATTATGGATACGCTCGACCTTGCCAATGATTATGTCAATCTGGAATGGGAAGAGTTTGAGAAGAAGCATAAGGATGAACTGCTTCCCGAAGTGATGGATTACTTGTATGAAAACAGGGATCATAGAGAGCTTTGGAAAGGAGTACCCATTTCCAGGGATGGAAAGGTAAGGCTCCGCGACGGCCGGACGGGGGAATATTTTGACAGCCCGGTGACAATAGGACACATGCATTACCTGAAGCTGCACCATCTGGTAGACGATAAGATCCATGCGCGTTCTACCGGCCCTTATTCGCTGGTGACACAGCAGCCGTTAGGCGGTAAGGCGCAGTTCGGCGGACAGAGATTCGGCGAGATGGAAGTTTGGGCGCTGGAAGCATACGGCGCATCTTATACGTTGCAGGAAATTCTGACTGTGAAGTCCGATGATGTGATCGGGCGCGTGAAGACCTACGAGGCAATCATTAAAGGCGATAATATTCCTGAACCTGGCATTCCAGAATCGTTCAAGGTGCTTTTGAAGGAATTGCAGTCATTGGGGCTTGATGTACGCGTTCTCCGTGAAGACCACACGGAAGTGGAGATCATGGAAACGATCGATTACGGAGATACCGATTACCGTTATGAGATGGAAGGGGATTCCAGGAATTACGATTATGAGCAGGAGTCTTTGGGTTCTATGGGTTATCAGAAACAGGAATTCGATGAGGACAGCGGAGAGTTAGTCAGTGCAGACGATCTGGAAGAAGATCTGGAATTGGCATTGGATGACGAGGCCGAATATGTGGAATCTTATGATGAGTAAAAAATAATAGCAGTCCGAAAAGAAAGGAATGTGTGAAGATGCCAGAAATAAGACAGGAAACGTATCAACCAATGACATTTGACGCGATTAAAATTGGTTTAGCATCTCCGGAAAAGATCAGGGAATGGTCCAGAGGCGAAGTAACCAAGCCGGAAACCATTAATTACAGGACATTGAAACCGGAAAAAGAAGGCTTGTTCTGCGAGAGGATATTCGGGCCGAGCAAAGACTGGGAATGTCATTGCGGCAAATATAAAAAGATCAGGTACAAAGGCGTTGTCTGTGACCGCTGCGGCGTGGAAGTCACGAAAGCCAGCGTGAGGAGGGAACGTATGGGGCATATCGAACTGGCGGCCCCGGTATCCCATATCTGGTATTTTAAAGGGATCCCCAGCCGTATGGGGCTGATTCTCGATTTGTCGCCGAGAGTGCTGGAAAAAGTATTGTATTTTGCATCCTATATTGTATTGGATGCCGGCGATACGGACATGGATTACAAGCAGGTATTGTCTGAAAAAGAATACCAGGATGCGAGAGAGACCTGGGGAAGCCGTTTCCGCGTAGGCATGGGAGCGGAGGCGATCAAGGAGCTGCTGGAGGCGATCGACTTGGAAACAGAGGCGGCAGAATTGAAAACGGGTTTGCGGGAATCCACAGGGCAGAAGCGCGCGAGGATCATCAAGAGGCTGGAAGTCGTGGAAGCTTTCCGGGAATCCGGCAATCAGCCGTCATGGATGATCATGGATGCCATCCCGGTCATTCCGCCGGATCTGCGCCCGATGGTACAGCTGGACGGGGGACGTTTCGCGACATCGGATTTGAATGATTTATATAGAAGGATTATTAACAGGAATAACCGTTTGAAGAGGCTTCTGGAGCTTGGCGCGCCGGATATTATCGTGCGTAATGAGAAAAGAATGCTCCAGGAGGCGGTAGATGCTTTGATCGATAACGGCAGAAGGGGAAGGCCGGTGACAGGGCCGGGCAACAGGGCGTTAAAATCCCTTTCCGATATGCTGAAAGGAAAGTCAGGGCGTTTTCGCCAGAACCTTCTCGGCAAACGTGTGGATTATTCCGGTCGTTCAGTTATCGTGGTAGGGCCGGAACTGAAAATATACCAGTGCGGACTGCCCAAAGAGATGGCGATCGAACTTTTCAAGCCTTTTGTTATGAAAGAACTGGTGGCAAAAGGAATATCGCAGAACATTAAGAATGCAAAAAAATTAGTGGAAAGGCTGGATACGCAGGTATGGGATGTCTTGGAAGAGGTCATCAAAGAGCATCCCGTTATGCTGAACCGCGCTCCCACGCTCCACAGGCTGGGAATTCAGGCTTTTGAACCGATTTTAGTAGAAGGCAAGGCAATCAAGCTGCATCCCCTCGTATGTACGGCTTTTAATGCGGACTTTGACGGGGACCAGATGGCGGTGCATCTTCCTCTTTCCGTGGAAGCACAGGCAGAGTGCCGGTTCCTGCTGCTCTCCCCGAACAATTTGCTGAAGCCCTCCGACGGCGGGCCGGTGGCTGTTCCTTCCCAGGATATGGTGCTCGGTATTTACTATCTGACACAGGAAAGGCCTGGGGCGAAAGGAGAGGGGAATTTTTACAAAAATGTAAATGAAGCAATTCTCGCTTATGAAAACGGATGCTGTACCTTGCATTCCAAAATTACGGTGAGGGTAAGCAAGCGCAATGAAGAAGGGGAAATGGTGAGCGGCAATGTGGAGTCCACATTAGGGCGTTTCCTTTTCAATGAGATTCTGCCTCAGGATTTGGGCTTTATTGACCGGTCCGATCCGAACAATCTGCTGAAGCTGGAAGTGGATTTCCATGTAGGAAAGAAGCAGTTGAAACAGATTCTGGAAAAAGTAATCAATACCCACGGCGCTTCCAAAACGGCTGAGGTACTCGACCTGATCAAATCGACTGGTTATAAATATTCCACAAAAGCGGCGATGACCGTATCCATTTCGGATATGACGGTTCCGGCGCAGAAGCAGGAAATGCTCGACCGGGCGCAGATGACGGTAGACAGGATATCCCAGAATTACAGGAGGGGGCTGATTACCGAAGAGGAAAGATACCGTGCGGTAGTGGAAACATGGAATGAAACGGATAAAGAACTGACGGACGTGCTGCTGTCAGGACTGGATAAATATAACAATATCTTTATGATGGCGGATTCCGGCGCCCGCGGTTCCAACCAGCAGATCAAACAGCTGGCAGGCATGCGCGGACTGATGGCAGATACGACGGGAAGGACGATCGAACTGCCGATCAAATCCAACTTCCGTGAAGGACTGGACGTTCTGGAATACTTTATGTCCGCACACGGCGCACGTAAAGGTTTGTCCGATACGGCTCTGCGTACAGCGGACTCCGGGTATCTGACAAGGCGTATGGTGGATGTATCCCAGGAGCTGATTATCCGCGAAGTGGATTGTAGCGAAGGCAGGGACGAGATTCCGGGAATGACGGTAAAAGCGTTTATGGACGGGAAGGAAACCATCGAAGGATTAAAAGACAGGATCAACGGAAGATATTCCTGTGAGGATATTAAGGACAGGGATGGAAATATTATTGTTAAAAAGAACCATATGATCACGCCTAGCCGCGCGGCAAGGATATTGAGCGTGGGAGTGAATGAAAAGGGCGAGCCGATCGAGGAGGTCAAGATCCGTACGATTCTGGCATGCCGTTCCCATAACGGCATCTGCGCAAAATGCTACGGCGCAAACATGGCGACGGGCGAAGCAGTCCAGGTCGGAGAAGCAGTCGGCATTATTGCGGCGCAGTCCATCGGCGAGCCGGGTACCCAGCTGACGATGCGTACTTTCCACACAGGCGGCGTTGCGGGCGATGACATCACACAGGGTCTTCCCCGTGTCGAAGAGCTTTTTGAAGCAAGAAAACCCAAGGGGCTTGCGATTATCGCTGAATTCGGCGGCCTCGCGACGATCAAGGATACAAAGAAGAAGCGGGAAATCGTGATTACCAATGAGGAAACAGGCGAATCCAAGACGTATCTGATTCCTTATGGTTCCAGGATCAAGATCATGGACGGGGCAGTTCTGGAAGCCGGCGACGAGCTGACCGAAGGCAGCGTGAATCCACACGACTTGCTGAAGATCAAAGGAGTGCGTGCAGTCCAGGATTATATGCTCCGCGAAGTTCAGAGAGTATACCGTCTGCAGGGTGTTGATATCAGCGATAAGCATATCGAGGTTATTGTACGTCAGATGCTGAAAAAGGTACGCATCGAGAATAACGGCGATGCGGAATTCCTGCCTGGCACGCTGGTAGATATCCTGGAATATGAAGACATGAACGAAAGGCTGATTGCAGAAGGAAAAGAACCGGCAGACGGCAAACAGGTAATGCTCGGTATTACAAAAGCGGCTTTAGCAACCAATTCCTTCCTGTCAGCGGCATCTTTCCAGGAGACGACGAAGGTTCTGACGGAGGCGGCGATCAAAGGAAAGATCGATCCTCTCATCGGTTTGAAAGAAAACGTAATCATCGGCAAGCTGATTCCTGCCGGTACTGGAATGAAGAGATATCGGAATACAGTGCTGGATTCGGACAATAACCTGATGGGAACCATTTCTTTTACGGAAGATGATTATGAGGAAGAAGGGTTCGAAAGCGAAGACTTTGAAGATGAAAATTTCGAAGACGATGCGGAAGAAATGGAGTTTGAAGAGGATATAGATTCGGAGGAAGCGTACGATTCTGATGAAGCATATGACTCGGAAATCGATGAAGATGAGGAAACGGAATAAAAGCCTTGGGCAATTTGACAACGACTTTTGTCCGAAGCGTGATTTGACTTAAAGGATATACCGGCGTTGGGGGCGGACCGAATCTGGAGCTTCCACGCCGGTACTTTATGTTTGTTTTGAAAAACGATTTCCATGAATTTTCCCGAAAACCTATTGACAACGCCATCTTAAGCACTTATACTATCAAAGTGTGCATGTAAATGCATCATATTTTTGTGTGCATGAAAACCTGCGAAGCACATAAACTGGCAGGGTACAGCACATAGGACGAACACATTTTATACAGTTTATACCACAGGAGGTGAAACAGAATGCCAACATTTAATCAGTTAGTAAGAAAAGGACGTCAGACATCCGTTAAGAAGTCAACAGCGCCGGCTCTTCAGAAAGGGTATAACTCTCTTCATAAGAAAGCGATCGAAACTTCTTCTCCTCAGAAAAGAGGCGTTTGTACGGCTGTTAAGACAGCAACTCCTAAGAAGCCTAACTCAGCGCTCAGAAAAATCGCCAGGGTACGCCTTTCTAACGGAATCGAAGTAACAAGCTATATTCCGGGTGAAGGACATAACCTGCAGGAGCACAGCGTTGTCCTGATCAGGGGCGGAAGGGTAAAGGATCTGCCCGGTACGAGATACCATGTAATCAGAGGTACGCTCGATACAGCAGGAGTCGCTAACAGAAGGCAGGCCCGTTCCAAATACGGCGCTAAGAGACCTAAAGCTGGTAAGTAATTAGGATTTTTGTACCACAAAACAGTACTAATTTGTGTTGGAATTCTGCAGTATGCGTCACCATGTGTGAAATAAGGGGCGTTGCTTTTGCAGCGGCTTATATTAGCGTAATTATTGATTAGAAAACCGCACGAACACATTAGTATCTCAACATGTGAGTACCGTTGAATTATTCAGGTGACGAGATTCGGAGCAAAAGGAAATTTGCCAAATGGAATATCGCTTATAAAAAGGCGGTAGGAAATTTGCCAAAGGCAAATTTCGATTTGTAACGATGAAATCGTTACAAATTAATAAGGAGGGAAGAAACGTGCCACGTAAAGGACATATTCAGAAAAGAGATGTATTGGCAGATCCTTTATACGATAATAAGGTAGTAACCAAACTTATCAACAACATTATGCTGGATGGTAAGAAAGGCGTTGCCCAGAAAATCGTATACGGTGCATTTGCTACAGTAGAAGAGAAGGCTGGCAAACCGGCGCTTGAAGTTTTCGAGGAAGCGATGAACAATATCATGCCTGTCCTTGAAGTAAAAGCAAGGCGTATCGGCGGCGCTACCTATCAGGTTCCGATCGAAGTAAGGCCGGATAGGCGCCAGGCTCTGGCTCTTCGCTGGCTGACCATGTTTTCCCGCAAGAGAGGCGAGAAAACCATGAAAGACAGACTGGCAAACGAGATCCTCGATGCGGCGAACAATACGGGAGCAGCAGTAAAGAGGAAAGAAGATATGCACAAGATGGCAGAGGCTAATAAAGCATTTGCGCATTACAGATTCTAAAGGAGGAAAAACCCTTGGCTGGAAGAGAATATCCATTAGAGAGAACCAGGAACATCGGTATCATGGCTCATATAGATGCGGGTAAGACGACTCTGACGGAACGTATCTTGTATTATACCGGTGTTAATTATAAAATTGGTGATACTCATGAAGGAACTGCTACCATGGACTGGATGGAACAGGAGCAGGAGCGAGGAATTACAATCACATCAGCCGCTACGACATGTCACTGGACGGAACAGGAAGAATGCAAACCGAAGCCGGGTGCATTGGAACACCGTATCAATATTATCGATACGCCGGGACACGTTGACTTTACGGTGGAAGTTGAGCGTTCACTCCGTGTACTTGACGGCGCAGTAGGCGTCTTTTGTGCAAAGGGTGGAGTAGAGCCTCAGTCGGAAAACGTATGGCGTCAGGCTGACACTTACAACGTGCCGAGAATGGCATTCATCAATAAGATGGACATTTTAGGCGCAGATTTTTATGGTGCGGTAGAACAGATCAAGACAAGGCTTGGCAAAAATGCTATCTGCATTCAGCTTCCGATCGGCAAAGAAGATGAATTCAAGGGAATCATCGATTTGTTCGAGATGAAAGCGTATATTTACAATGATGAAAAGGGCGAGGATATTTCGATCGTAGAAATCCCGGAGGATATGAAGGACGAAGCAGAACTCTATCGTTCTGAGCTGGTGGAAAAGATCAGCGAACTGGACGACGACCTGATGATGATGTATCTGGAAGGGGAAGAACCTTCTAATGATCAGCTGAAGGCAGGCTTGAGGAAAGCGACCTGTGAATGTACGGCGATTCCTGTTTGCTGTGGAACCGCTTACAGAAATAAAGGCGTTCAGAAGCTTTTGGATGCTATTTTGGAATTCATGCCTTCACCGATTGATATCCCTGCAATCAAAGGAACGGATTTGGACGGAAATGAAGTGGAAAGACATTCATCCGATGATGAACCTTTCTCAGCTTTGGCATTTAAGATCATGGCTGACCCGTTTGTCGGCAAGCTGGCATTTTTCAGGGTTTATTCCGGTACAATGAATTCCGGCTCCTATGTATTGAATGCAACAAAAGATAAAAAAGAGCGCGTGGGACGTATCCTTCAGATGCACGCGAATAAAAGGGCGGAGCTTGACAAGGTTTATTCCGGCGATATTGCTGCTGCGGTAGGGTTTAAAATTACTACGACAGGTGATACTATCTGTGATGAGCAGCATCCGGTTATTCTGGAATCCATGGAGTTCCCGGAACCCGTTATCGAGCTGGCAATCGAGCCGAAGACAAAAGCGGGCCAGGGCAAGATGGGAGAGGCTTTGGCAAAACTTGCAGAAGAAGATCCTACTTTCCGTGCCCATACGGATCAGGAAACGGGCCAGACCATTATTGCCGGCATGGGAGAGCTTCACTTGGAGATCATCGTAGACAGGCTTCTGCGTGAATACAAAGTGGAAGCTAACGTAGGCGCTCCTCAGGTTGCTTACAAAGAAACCTTCACAAAGCCGGTAGACCAGGAATACAAATATGCGAAACAGTCCGGCGGACGCGGGCAGTATGGACATTGTAAAGTTAAATTCGAGCCTATGGATCCGAACGGCGAAGAAACATTTAAATATGAATCTACCGTTGTGGGCGGCGCTATTCCGAAGGAATATATTCCTGCAGTAGGCGAAGGCATCGAAGAGGCGACCAAGGCAGGTATTCTGGGAGGTTTCCCGGTACTCGGCGTACATGCCAATGTATACGACGGTTCCTACCATGAAGTCGATTCTTCCGAAATGGCATTCCATATTGCTGGTTCCATGGCATTCAAGGAAGCGATGAAGAAGGGCAATCCGGTTCTTCTCGAGCCGATCATGAAGGTGGAAGTTACAATGCCGGAAGAGTATATGGGCGATGTTATCGGCGATATCAACTCGCGCCGCGGACGTATCGAAGGCATGGAAGACATCGGAGGCGGCAAGCTGGTGAAAGGCTTTGTTCCGCTGGCTGAAATGTTCGGCTATTCTACAGACCTTCGTTCTAGGACGCAGGGACGCGGCAACTATTCGATGTTCTTCGAGAAATACGAACAGGTGCCGAAGAGCGTGCAAGAGAAGGTATTAGCAGCTAAGACGAAATAATGCTTGAAAAACTTGGCATTATTTAATATAATCAAAGAAGCGAGAAAATCGAAAATTATTGGAAACTTTTTTAGAACAGTTTAAAGGAGGACTTTAGAAATGGCTAAAGCTAAATTTGAAAGAAACAAACCCCATTGTAATATTGGGACCATCGGTCACGTTGACCATGGCAAAACAACCTTGACCGCTGCAATTACAAAGACATTGAACGTAAGGCTGGGTACAGGCGAAGCTGTTGCGTTCGATATGATCGATAAGGCTCCGGAAGAGAGAGAACGTGGTATTACAATTTCCACAGCACACGTTGAGTATGAAACAGAGAAGAGACATTACGCACACGTTGACTGCCCTGGGCATGCTGACTATGTAAAGAACATGATCACAGGTGCTGCTCAGATGGACGGCGCTATCCTTGTTGTTGCTGCTACAGACGGTGTTATGGCTCAGACAAAAGAACACATCCTTCTGTCCCGTCAGGTAGGCGTTCCTTATATCGTAGTATTCATGAACAAATGCGATATGGTAGACGACGAAGAACTGCTTGAACTGGTTGAAATGGAAATCAGGGAACTGCTGTCCGAGTATGAATTCCCGGGCGATGATATTCCGGTTATCCAGGGTTCTGCTTTGAAAGCTCTGGAAGATCCTAACAGCGAATGGGGCGACAAAGTTATCGAGCTGATGCATGCTGTTGATGACTATGTTCCGGATCCGCAGCGTGATACAGATAAGCCTTTCCTTATGCCTGTTGAGGACGTATTTACAATCACAGGCCGTGGTACGGTTGCTACAGGCCGTGTTGAGCGTGGTACGCTTCACCTGAACGAGGAAGTTGAAATCGTTGGTATCAAAGAAGAAACAAAGAAGACGGTTGTTACCGGTATCGAAATGTTCCGTAAGATGCTTGACGAAGCTCAGGCAGGCGACAACATCGGCGCTCTGCTTCGTGGTGTTCAGAGAACGGAAATCGAAAGAGGACAGGTTCTTTCCAAACCCGGCTCTGTAACATGCCATAAGAAATTTACGGCTCAGGTTTACGTTTTGACAAAAGATGAAGGTGGACGTCATACTCCTTTCTTCAACAACTACAGACCGCAGTTCTACTTCAGGACAACGGACGTAACTGGCGTATGTAATTTACCGGAAGGCACAGAAATGTGCATGCCTGGTGACAACGTTGAGATGACGATCGAACTGATCCATCCCATCGCTATGGAGCAGGGTCTTACGTTTGCTATTCGTGAGGGTGGCAGGACTGTAGGTTCTGGTCGTGTGGCTACTATCATTGAATAATTAAGAAATATAGTAAAACAGGGCGTTCCCATTGTGGGTTCGCCCTTAATTTATGACTTTTGGAACTAATTTGGTACTATTATTTGATTTAGCTTTTCAGCAACTTCATTGTGCTTGCTGGGGTAAAGATGCCCGTATGTACTGTTTACCATCTGTACAGTATCGCCTATGCGTTCCGCTATCAGATGTGGGGAGAATCCCATATTAATCAATAGCGATACATGGGAGTGCCGCATATCATGGATGCGTATGAAGGGTATGTTGGCTTTTTCTGCTCCGCGCTTCATATTGCCACGGATAAGGCTCTTTGTAAACGTGAATATCCTGTCAGATGGCTTTATACCGTATATTTTATGGGTATAGTCCTTTATTTCCTGCATGATTGCTTCCGGCATGGTAACGGTGCGTATACCGTTGCCTGTTTTGGGTGGTGTCACAATATCACCGCTTGCCTTGTGCTGTAAAGATTTAGTGATATGTATGATATTTTCATTAAAGTCAAAGTCGGCCAGTGTGAGGGCGAGAAGTTCTCCAAAGCGCATACCGGAATAGAAAAGGAGCTGCAAGGCGGTGCGTGCGCTTATATCCGTCACGTAGGGGATAAAGCTATTGTACTGCTCGATTGTCCAAAAGTTCATTGATCGGGTACGTTTGCCCATGTGTCCGGCTCTGTCGCAGGGATTTGAGGGCAGATTGTAATAAGTGACGGCATAGTTTAGGATTGTGGTCATCATATTTTGGATGCGGTCAAGGTATGCATCCGAATATCCCATATCAATCTGTTCGTTCTGCCATGCCCTGATGTCTGTGGGAGTAATGGCATTTACAGGCCTATCCTTGAAGTAAGGCAGTATGCGGTTCTTAAACACATTCTTTTTCCCGTCTATGCTGTTTTGCCTTAGCCTGTGGCTCATATCCTCAATATAGAGGTCATAGAGGGATTGGAAAGTCATATCCGGTGTGCCTTGCAGTCTGTCAAGAAAAGCACGTTCCCATTCTTTGGCTTCCCGTTGCAGCTTAAAGCCACGCTTCTTTTTCTGTTTCTTTGTTCCTGTGTAATCGGTGTAATAGAATTTGCAGTACCATGTTTTGGTTGATTCGTCATAATATGCCGGCATAAAAAATCAGTCCTTTCTTAAAAATGGGTGCATTTTATAAAGGACTGTGATATACTGAATTTGCGAATGATTGCATATCATAATCCTTATGGTATCTATCTGAAAGGCTCCGGCGTTGGCGCGCTGGGGTCTTTTCAAATTATGGTTGAAAAATCCGTACATATGGCATATAATATACTTAACAAGAGAGCCGAAAGCTAGAGTACACCTAGCCGCTGGCAAATATGATGTTACAAAAGTAGCGCCTTAGTTTACCAGACCGAGGGCGCTACTTTTTGCGTTTGATATTGATAACAAGAGTTATAACGGCGCAAAGCATAATTACGAATGTGAATAAGTCACTGTATGTAACCATAGCACCAGCCCCCTTTCTTTCGTCCGGCGGCTGACGTAATCGCCCCTTCGGCTCCATTGGTAAGCATATGATATTGTCATGGTGCAGTAATTGCCCGATTTGAAATCTGAAAATAGTGCTAATGTTAAAACAAGATTACATCAAAATAAAATCTTTCACTTCTTTTGCTGTTATATCACGTCCTAAAACTATACTGGCGGCCTGAATCGGTGTAAATTTCAATGCGCGGCCAAGTGATTGCAGTTCAACCAATGTGAAATAATCCGGGTCTTTTTTTCTCTTTCGAAATGTTTGAATTGAAATACACAATAATTTTGCGAGTTGTTCGTCAGTATAGCCGTATCGTTCTTGGTTTGCGGTGATACAGGCTCTTGTAATTCGTCTGCGTTCTTCATAGATACTTGGTTTTAGTCTTGCCATTGTAAGTTATCCTTTCCATAAGTAATTATTTTTGTGGTGGTTCGTCATTCAGGTATGCTTCTATGGCTTTTTCTATTTCCACTTTCGTCATTTTATTTTGAAACAATTCTTTTGGCTTAGTGTATTTATCTGTTTCCGCAAGAGTTTCGGCATATTCAGCTACTTTTTTTCGCCCTTCATTGTTCAAAGGCTCATAAGTGCTTTCATACCATTCAAGCCAATCTTGCAATAGTTTGGAACGCTCCATCATTCGATTGTGATATTCAATAACCTTTTTATATTCTGGTTCTAAAATTCTTTCGCCAGATTCATATTTCTTGAGTATTTCCCTCGCTTCTGCATCTTCTTTTAATCTTTCCATAGCTTCAGGTGTGATTTCAACAGTAGCATCATATTTATGAATTTTATAGTTCTGCTTTTTGTTAGGTTCTATTGAATGTTCTTTTTGTAATTTATTAAGCTCTTCTTCTGAACTGGCGAATGAATATGAATCTTCATACGAATCGCTTTTTTGACGTAGCTGTCCGGGTATACCAATAATAACTCGTTCCTCTTCTTCTGTTAATTCTTCATGGTGTATAGCTTTTTGCATGGCCGTTTCATATAGCATTTGCAAGTTTGGGTCGGTATAAACACTGTTATCTTTATTGTATTGCGACATCGGTCCAGTGAAGGGTTTGGGCGGTTCTGCCATTTCATAAGAATTAACTGGTCGAGCACGCTTCATTTCAAGTTCAGCATTTTCTAACTCAAAATTATCATCTAGCAATAGATATAAAGGAAAGTCAAAAACTTTTGCTATTTTCTTTATCATATCAAGACTTGGCTCACGTTTTTCATTTTCCCAGTTATATACTGCATTTTGTGAAACATTCAGGGAATCAGCAAGTTGTTTTTGGGTCAATCCATTTGCTATTCGTAATTCTTTCATTTTTTTAGAAAAATTCAAGATATACACCTCCTTTGCAAATATAATAGCAAAATGGTGTATTGTTTTCAATAACATATTGACATTATAGCATAATGGTGTTAAAATTGCAATATAAAAAACACCATTTAGGTGTTGAAAGGAGGAAGCCAATGAAGATCAGCAGAGATAAAGTGGATATCTGCCGGGCAAGAAAGAAAAAGAGTGTGGCAGATTTGGCAAAAGCCTACGGGGTAAGCCGGGCGAGGATGAACGTCATTCTCAATCAGAGGGAAGTATCTGTTGTATCAGCTGGGAGGCTGGCGGATGCTCTTGAGTGTGATGTAACTGAAATCATTGAAGATTAAGAGAGGAGAAAACAGACAATGGCAAAAGTATTCAGAGATTATGCAGAGGTAAACGAAAGCATGATGGAGGGTTTCACAGTAGCAAAGGTATTTACTGGAATCAATGCAGAGGGCAGCGGCATGATGCTGGAATTGGAGCGGACAATTGACAATGTAACCATCGGCATTGATATTTTTTATGATTCGGTTCATAGGGACGGAGAAACACCGTTTATGGTATCGGAGGAATATGTAAAGAAAATCTCCGGGTAAAGAAAGGAGCGGCGGCAGATGGCAAAACAGATTATGAACGTCAAAGATGTTATGGCAGTGCTGGAAGTGTCTGAAAGTAAGGCTTACGGCATAATCAGGCAACTTAACAGAGAACTGGCCGAAAAGCATTACATAGTAATTCCTGGCAAGGTTCCGACTGCTTACTTCCGGGAGCGGTGCTATGGAATGCACGCCGAATAGGGAAGGAGGACAAATTTTGGAAGAAGAAATAAAAAAACCGAGTTTCCTTGTTTATTATGACAATGAAGTTGTTGTATTGCGGCTTCCGGATAAAGAAGCAGGGAAACTATTTAAATCATTATTTCCTTATGGGCGAGAAGAAATTAAGCCTGACTTTGAAAAAAATCCTGCGCTCACTATGGCTTTTGATATTTTAAGCATGGCAATAGATAGGGATAAGGAAAGATATGTAAAGCGTTGTGAAGCTAATCGGGAAAATGGACGCAAAGGTGGAAGACCGAAGAAAAACCAAATGGATATTGAGGAAACCGAAAAAACCGAACGGTTAGATTTAAAACCGAAAAAAGCCGATAAGGATAAGGATATGGATATGGATAAGGATAAGGATAGTAATATTAATTATCAGCAGATAGCTGATATGTATAATGAGATTTGCATCTCATTCCCCCGTCTGACTAAATTATCCGATTCCAGAAAAAAGGCAATCAGGGCAAGGCTGAACCAATATACCATTGAGGATTTCAAACGGCTCTTTGAGCTGGCAGAAGAAAGCAGTTTCTTAAAGGGGCAAAATGCCCGAAACTGGTCTGCCAATTTTGACTGGCTTATTAAGGATTCTAACATGGCAAAGGTGCTTGACGGCAATTATATGGACAGGAAAGGCGGTGGAGAGGTTGGAGCAGACAATAAAAGTCGGGGATCGGCAACAGACTTCTATGAGCAGTTCTTGGGGGCTGGCGACGGTAACTAAGGTGGAGGAAATCAAAACGGAAACATTAAGCGGCCTTTTGGTCTATCACAGGTATGAGGATGTCGGTTACAGCACACAGGCTATTTTTCTCGATGATGGGACAATACTGGATTCCCGTTTTGATGAACGCAGGAGCCGGAGCGGAATGCCGCTTGAATATGTGTATTGCACAGGGAAAAGTATTGACTGGGGGAAATATGGTTCTGAAGACATAACGCCGCAGAAGAATATTGTAAATGCCTTTGTAATAAATTTTGCAATGTTCCAGCGTGAAGGCCGGGGATTATATTTTTACTCTGACACGAAAGGAAGCGGAAAGACCATGATCGCCTGTGCGGTCGCTAATGAGATTCTTAAAGCACATGACATATCCGTGAAGTTTATCAGTGTGACAGATTACATAGAGCTTGTAAAGGCGAAGGACGATGCAAGCAGGGGAAATGTGAAAGCAATACTTGAAGCCGGCTTATTGATTTTGGATGATGTTGGCGCACAGGTGGAGAATAAGGATTGGATAACGACGGCATTATTCCGGTTGATTGACAGGCGGTACACAAACCATTACCCGACGATTTTCACAAGCAATGTGCGGATGGAGGATTTAAAAACGGATTCCCGGATATCGGACAGGATATATTCCGTATCCGTCCCCGTCATAATGCCGGAAGTCAATGTAAGGCGGCAGATAGCGGACAGGCATACAAGGGAATTTATAAAAAATATAATGCAGGAATAGAAACGCCCCATAGGTACGGCCAATACCTACAGGGCAGGCAACCCGATCACATCAAATTAGGGTATGTGGGTAGTATAACATTACCTCTGCCCGGAGTAAAGAGAGGAAATGACAATGATTATTAAAAAATGCACATTTGACGAACTGCCGGACGCTATGCAGATGCACGTTCTGTATTGTGAGAAGATTCCAGTAGCAGAGTACCGGCTTGCAATATGGAGCAACAAAGACACGCTTTATTACAATAAACTGAAAGAAAGTGAAATAAAAAGGTTTGTTGCGCTGATAGAGAGTGAAAAAAGATGCCTGAATAACAGGACTATGGACAGCATTTACAATAAATACGGTTCGGCGGTGTACTTTGAAATCAGAAACGCACACGATTTCTTATTGAAAAAAGAGCGGGAAAAGATAGCGGAGAGGGTGGCAGAGGAATATCTTCCAATTATAGAAAAAGCCATGGACAGACCGTCTGTTCCGTATTGCAGCGAACTGCTGAAAGCTATGTCGCATTTAGCAGATAAAGGACATTTCAAGTACAAGGAATGGAGCACAGATCAGGCATACATTTATTTCATGGGCTATCTGTTAGGGAGTGGAAAACTGGAATGGGAGGGGCAGTTGTCATGAGCAATGAGGAACTGGAAGCAAAGGACAATATGGCGGCATACCGGGAGAAGAGTAGGAAGTGTGGCATGAATTACAAGGAACTGATTATTGCTCTTCTTGACAAAATCGACAATACAAGATTTCTCAAAGCCATTTATATTTCTATGAGAGATTATGTTAAAGAAAGTGAGGGTATGGAATGAGTGACGAGCAATTTTACAAAGACAGCATTTCCGAGATGGTATCCACAATCCACAACGTGGATTGGCTTTTAAAAATTTACACATTCATAAAGGTATTTGCAGAAGATAAGGAGGAAACAAAGAATGACAAGGAAAAGCGAGAAAGAGACTTTTGCAACGGAGATAATCAATGAAGCAGTGAAACAGCGTAACCGCTGGCGGCTGGCTGCGGTAATCAGCATTACACTGAATATCATCCAGTGGCTTCTTTGGGGATAATCCTTTTATGAGCCGAGGAACGGCGCGCCAACACCCGAACCCGGCGGCATAATGGGTATTCAGATCAAAACGTGGAAATAACGGTATGGCGCTGGCAAAGTGAGGTGGTATCTGATATAATGGCAGTAAAGGTAAGAGTAAGCTATGAGAAGCCGCAGGAGCTTCATACAGTGACGGAACTGTTAAAGCCGGTAATTAAGTCGTGCAGGGCAGATAAGGGCGAAAATGGGCGGTATAAGAAAGCCTATCTTGAAGTGGATATTTCCGATGGAAAAGCACAAAAAGGTGCAAATTCGCCGTTGATTTAGGCAAAACATATCTATATAGGAATTGGAGAATGTGTAGAAAAATATTGAAAATCTGCCTGTTTCTTGTTATAATAACAGTAGAGCAAACAGAATATTGGAGTACCCCGGACGATTAGGAAGAAACGGACGGAAGCCATATAAGGCGTGGGAAGTTTTACTCAAAGCGAGTGGAATTTTTCACGCCTTTTCTATTTGCCACAAAATAGCCTACTATGGCGTAAAACTAGGAGGAAAATTATGAATACAGAGAGTATGAACCAGAATCAGAACACAGACCAGATGCCCGTACAAGGGGCAGGGGAAAAGACTTTCACGCAGGACGATGTAAACCGTATCGTGCAGGAGCGGCTTGCAAAAGACCGGGAAAAGGCATCAAAAGAACTGGGTGAGAGGGAACAGGAGCTTGCACAGCGTGAGTTTCGTTTGAACAGCCGCCAAAAGCTGATTGACAGGGGATACCCGGAAACGCTTTTGGATGCGCTGAATTGTAACAGTGAAGGAGCCTTTGACAAGGCTTTAGGCATCATAGATGGCTTGATGGAGGAACGCCTGAAATCAAAAAAAGATGATGAAAAACAGGCACAGCTTGAAGCAGGACGGGCGAAACCGTTCACGGGACCGTTGAAGCCATTTCGGGCGGCAAACATAGACCCCATTAGAAAAGCCATGAATCTGAATTAAAGGAGAATAATATTTTATGGCAATCAGTTTAGTTACACAGTTTCAGCCTTATACGGATGAAATCTTTACCACAGAATCAAAAAAGTCGCTCCTGACGAATCAGGACTTTAGCTGGACAGGGGCGCACAGCATTAAAATTTACAAAATCGGTACAAGCGAGATGCAGGACTACAGCCGGAACCCTGTGCCGGGATTTACCGGCTCCCGGTATGGCACTATCCATGATTTGGATGCGGCAACGGAAGAATTTACCCTTAAAAATGACCGTTCCTTTACGTTCGCAATCGACAAGCTGGACAATGACGAGACGGCACAGCAGCTTGCGGCGGCATCGGCACTGGCAAGGCAGGTCAGGGAAAAGGTTGTTCCAGAGGTAGACAGCTATACTTATGGCGTGATGTGTTCCGGTGCAGGGCATAAGCCAGACGCAGTGGTATTGGATGCAACGAATATCTTTGATGAAATACTTAGAGCAAACAATGCGCTGGATAATTCAGAAGTGCCGGAGACAGGCCGTATTTTGGTAGTTACGCCGGATGTATACACCACGATGAAGCGGAGTAAAGATATCATCATGGAAACAGATATTGCGGAGGATATGCGCCTTAGAGGGGTCATTGCAATGATGGACGGTGCAACGGTTATAAAGGTTCCTGCGGTAAGGCTCCCGGAGAGTTTCGGCTTCATGCTGGCGCATCCATGCGCGACAGTTGCTCCGACAAAACTGGAAGATTACAAAGTGCATGAAGACCCACCGGGAATCAGTGGCTCCCTTGTGGAGGGGCGTATCTGTTACGATGCGTTTGTGCTGGATAACAAGGTAAAAGCAATCTATTATCAGGAGCAGACGGCAAAGACGGCCACAAAAGCGGACAGCGGCACACAGGAAACGAAATAGAAAGTCTTCCCCTGCTTCCATAAAGGCGGCAGGGGCTTTCTGTATATGGAGGGATAGGGTATGCGGGCAAAGCGAAATGGTTACGGTGTGCAAGAAAGTTATGCCGGGTATGGCTTGGGAAAGAACCGGGCAAAGGCATTGTTAAAAGAATGCAGGACAGGGAAGCACGCTGACTTATTACGTGTGGCCGCACGACAGGCAGAACCACACATAGCAAAGTGGATTATAGCATCTATTGCCGAGGGAAAATCACTCCACGATATGGAAATCAAATGGGAGCTTGGGGAAACGGAAATAATGCCATGCTGTAGAAACAGCTTTTATTCATATCGGAAACTTACGCTTTCCATACTGGACAGGATGCTTCGGGGAAAGGATGCGGTGTAATATGGGCGGCTATGGTTCCGGAGGGCATAATAAGACGCACAGGCGGCTTGAAAATTTCCGCAGGATTGACAGCTTTTCTTTTTATGATTACCTCAAAGGGGATAAATATCTTTTCTGCAAAGAGACTGTAAAATATCCGATTATCAGTGGAGATATTATCTATTATGTGGGAGAAGGAATGGCAGAGATCAGGGAGGGAGATTCGTACACCGATCTGATTTTGTCCAGGGTATCAGGGATTGACGGAAAATCCACAAGGCTATATTTTCATTGTCCATATTGCGGAAAGCGTGTCAGATACCTTTACAGACGGCAGGAACATTATATGTGCCGGAACTGTGCAAAGCTGAATTATTCCAGTCAGCAGAAAAGCGGCATGGACGAAATGCGGCTGAAAATGGAGCGTATTGTGGAAAAGAAGCTAGGATATACATGGTGGTGGAAAGATTACCCTGATACGCCCATTCAAGATTTGTGGCATATCCCAAAGCCGCCTTATATGCGGTGGGAGAAGTACGAAAGGATTATGAAGGAGTTCCGGCAGCTTCAAAAGGATTATGAGCGTGAATTTTGGATGGGGATGGCCAGATGCTCCATGTTCTCTGGTAAGGAAAAAGCGGGTATTATGAACCATCTTAATAGCTTGAGATAGTGGTACTAAAATGGTACTAAAAAATCATGCAGATAGAAAAATAAGAGAAAATCAGAGCGAACAAGCCTATAAAATCAATGAAAAATAGGGTGAAAATGAGGGCAAAGAGTTTTGCGCGTTGGGTTGCTACTATCATTGAGTAATCAGTAAAAAGCTGGATTTTATGGGGCTTTCCGAGATTTCGGGAAGCCCTTTTTCAAACTCTGAAATCTATGATATAATGGAAGTGGCTCTATTTTGGCTCTAAAATGTTTGCGAAGGGGGAAAGAAATGCCGTTAATTAATAGTTATGCTTTATGGAATAATAAAGGCGGTGTAGGGAAAAGTACGATTTCATTTCATTTATCTATGAGATATGCGGAAACACATTCAAATGTAAAGGTTCTAGTTATTGATTTATGTCCTCAGTCTAATTCTAGCATGATGCTTTTAGGTGGTGGAACAGCAGGAGATGAAAGAGTAGTTGAATTATGCAGTAGAGACATTCCCAAATCGGTTGTTGGTTATGTAAGTACGGTAATTACAAATGGACGTGGTGCAAAACTTCCAAATCCAAATGATTTTTTGATTCATGTGAGTGACTATAATAAAGGGGCACCAAGCAATATGTATTTATTATGTGGTGACGGAAATATGGAACCTATGGCACCTGCAATTAATGAAGCAGCATCAGCAAGGGCACTTACACCAAACGCACAGCCTTGGAAATGGGTAATTGAAATATTTAAGAAATTTATTGATAATATTGCAGATTGTCAAGATGATTGGATGGTCTTTGTAGATACGAATCCAAGTTTTAGTATTTATACGCAAATGGCAGTTGCGGCGGTAAATAGGTTATTGACACCTATTAATGCTGATGATTCTTCAAAAACAGCAGCATCGGCTATGGTAGCACTTTTACACGGCACAAATCCACAACATCCGATATATGGATCATGGACGTTTGCCGAAGTTGCAAAACAGCAGAAAGTGAGAGTCCCTCAAATTCATTTACTAATTGGGAATAGATTAACACAGTTTGAGGGTCCGGCAACAGCGTTTGCGGCATTATCAGATGCTACGTCCAAGGCATTATATGATATCTACAAACAAAATCCAAGTTATTTTGTTAATGCAACAAAGACTATATCAACGAAAGAACAGTTTAGAAATTATTACTCTATTCCATTAAGGGATTTTAATACGGCAGGAGTCGTATGCGCACATTTGGGACGCTTACTTTCATCTATGAAGCAAGGATATTATAAGGTATACGGTATAGATGTAAAAGTAAATTCTGAAAAAATAAAAGAATGTTTAAATGCAATTGATATGATTGTAGATAGATTGTAGATAAATAGGGAGTCCGCTCGTGACTCCCTTTGTTTAATTACAATAAATCCTTTGGCACACGTCCAAAGAAGAATTGTAATAATATTTTATGTTAAAGGAAAGAAATTATGCATAAATAAAATAAAGAGAACTCACTCGTAGTTCCCTTGTTTGAAATACTATATTAGCGTTCCACTCGTGAACACTTTTCTTGTATCCTGATACTAGCATGAAAATCCAAAGTTGTCTACATTTCTTTTAGAGATTTTTCTAAAAAATATGCTAATTTTTAAATATCTGAAAAATGATAGGTATCAAGCAATTCTTGGAATTTATCAAGCTGTTGTTATTTTGAATCCAAATCAGCTTGTTGCAAGGTACGATTGCTTTTCAGCTTTTCAATATATTGTAGTTTGTCGTCATACATATTTTGTAATGTCTGATAATGGTGATTTATACCAAGCGATAAAGAAATGGCTTTATCAACAGCTTTCATTTCATCAGCGGAAAGGTCGGTAATATAATCGCTAAGTCTTGCCTTGCTAACACAGGTAATATTTCCGAGAAGAACATTTCCATCAAGTATCAGTTTGCCGTAAGAATCCTTTTTCTCTGTAATCGGTACAACAATGGGAAGCGTAGAGGTGGTATGCGTTATAGGTGCAACCAGTGTATTAGGTGATGTTTTGTTAGCTGAATTATATTGGAGAACCACACAAGGTCGCTCTTTGCATTCTTCACTACCAATGCCAACACCAGCTTTATGGTTACAATCAGCCGAACCAAACCATATGAAAGAGGGATAAGGAATGTCTGCTTCAAGAGATGAAAAGACTGAGAAATGGACTGCTCAATGCTATTACGAAAACTGGAAAGGGGAGAAGAAGCACAAAAAGAAGCGTGGTTTTGCCACGAAAAAAGAAGTGTTGGAGTGGGAAAGAGAATTTCTAAAAAGTACATCTGCCAATGTTCCCTTTATCCATAACAGTAAGCGTGGACTTGATACGAGAGTTTCCCTCAAAGACGCACTGTCAGAGCAAGGTTTTAAAGGCAGCACAAGGGGAATGACGGAATGGAATGAAGCGGAGAAGCAGGAGCGTCATTTAGGCAGGGAACAGGTACAGTCGGTAGTAGAGCGGTCAAAGGCATTAGAGCAGGCAGAAAGGACAAAGAAACGTCCGAAACATACCTTTGAAATGAGCTGATAGGAAAGTGAGGATTGGTAGGATTATGACAGATAAAGGGAAAGAATAATACAATCCGCAATCTGACCGGGGAATATAAGAAGATAGAGCCGGATTGCCGGGAGAGAGTGCGGGCGCAGTTGGAGCGTATGAAAGAACTCTGTAAAGAGCGCAATAATCTTTATGAGAAACAGAATGATTTGAAAAGGCAGAAAGAGAAAATTGTGAGGTCATTAAAACGATAAGAAATGTAGGGCATGGCGTTTGCTATGCCTTATATTTTATAGAGACAAATAGAATTCAAAAGTGTTATAATTAATCATATGTGGGAGGGTTATCCAAATGAGTTCTTTATTACAATCAACAAGAAACACGCGTGTACTACCGACAGGCACGATGAGATATATTAGAAGTGATGCTCCAGAGAATTTGACTGATAAGGAAGTTCAGTGGTTATTGGATAATAATATAATTACAATTGTAGATTTGAGATCAGATGAAGAGATTGTTAAAAAACCATGTTTTCTTAAGGAAAAAGCCGGATTTAGGTATTTTCATCTTCCAGTTACAGGTAGCGGTGATACTCCAAAGTCGCTTGAACATTTGCATATTGTTTATCAACAGATGGTAGATGAGAAGATGGAGAAGATTATTGATATAATCATGAATGCAGAATCCAATGTGATGTATTTTTGTACGGCGGGTAAAGACCGTACTGGTGTAGTATCGGCGATAATTTTAAAACGACTTGGATTTAGCGATGAAGTAATCATTGAAGATTATATGAAGTCCAAAGACAACTTAATGGATATGCTTACGGAATATGTGAGTGTTCATTCTGAAGTAGATATAGAAATTATTATTCCGCATAGGGAAAACATGGAACAGTTACTGAAGCAGATATAAATTGGATTTGGAGGAATGCGGTTATGTATATAAAAGCAGAAAAATTTATTATAATAGAATTAACAATGGATATGTGTAATGAATATTAGAAAAAACAGAGATAAATGCAATGCCAGTTCCTAGTTTGGAATGTATTCAGGAAATGGGAAAAAGACTAATGAAGAGCCGGGATTATTCAGAGAATAATTGTAATATGATTTTGGAGGGATACTGTGGGTAAAATACCTGCAACATTTTTTGCAGTGTCATGAGAGACTGGTAGATATTTATGCGTCTAAAAAGAAAATGACTATGATGCCGGAGCATATGATACATTTGAATGGGGATAAGTTTTTGGGACCGAGATAGAATGAAAAAGAAAATAAGCCGTAAAAAATGCTATATAGATTTTGGCAAAGTGGATTTGCAAAGCAAATACATACGGGCGTGTGCAAAGGAAATTGTAGAAAAGGAAATTATCTTTGTATAAGCAAAAAGGCGGCAGGGAGAAATCTCTGCCGTAAATTTTTTTGAAAAAGGTCTTGCTTGTGACGCAGCGTAATGATGCATAATACATTATAGGAGGCAGATAGTTATGGCAAAACACAGAGCAATACCGCTTGGGCTTATGACAGTTGGAGAAGTTGCAAAGAAAATGGGAGTTACTGTCCGTACATTGCAATACTATGACAAAGAAGGCTTGTTATCCCCTTCTGCAGAAAGTGAAGGAGGGCGCAGGCTTTATACAGATAAAGATTTAGTTATACTCCATCAAATTATATCTTTGAAATCATTGGGTTTTTCTTTGGATGATATAAAGCATCGCTTAATTTCTTTAGAAACACCGTCTGATGTGGCAGCCGCCCTTACCGAACAGGCAGATAGCATACGAGAAAAAATAGAACAGCTCACTGCTTCTTTGACAGCAATCGAACAGTTAAAGGAAGAAGTGTTACAAATGCAGACAGTCAATTTTAAGAAGTATGCAGATATTATTGTCAATCTGCAAATGAAAAACGACTTTTACTATCTCATTAAGCGGTTTGATGATGATACGCTTGACCATATCCGTAACCGGTTTGATAAGGAAAGCGGTTTGCATTTTATGGATAGATTTAATCGTTTGAGTGATGAAATGATAGAACTTCAAAAGGCAAGTGTGTCCCCTGAAAGCGAGAAATGCCAACGGATTGTCAAAGAGTATTGGGGATTGATTATGGAATTTACGAACGGTGATATGAGTATGCTTCCTAAATTGATGGAGATCGGCAATATTGATACCGCTACAAATGCTTGGGAAGAAAGACAAAAAATTGTAAACGACTATTTAGAGCCGGCTTTGCAAGTCTACTTTTCAAGGATTGGAGAAAATCCGTTTGAGGGGGTGGAAGATTGAAGATTAAAAATTTTCAATCCCAAGTTTGTGTCTGCGCGGCATCCACAAACTGGACATACGTAAAAAAAGCCGCGCAGAAATGGGGAGAATGATGAATCGTGCAATACAAGTTCGCGGATTAAAGAAAAACTATGGCAGCAATATTGTTCTCAATGGACTTGATTTTGAAATTGAAAAGGGAGAAACTTTCGCTCTGCTCGGTGTAAATGGTGCAGGAAAAACGACAGCCCTTGAATGTATTGAGGGTTTGAGAAAATATGATAGCGGTACAATTACAGTAAATGGGAAAATGGGTATTCAGTTGCAATCATCCTCCTTACCTGCCCATATCAAACCGATGGAGGCTGTAAGATTATTTTCAAAATGGAACAAGGCAAAGATTGATTTCACTATGCTTAACGCTCTTGGCATTCAAGAAACCACGAAGAAACAGTACATCCAACTGTCCACAGGACAAAAAAGGCGATTGCATCTTGCCCTTGCACTTATTGGTGATCCAGATATTATTTTTCTTGATGAGCCCACTGCTGGGCTTGATGTTGAGGGTAGGGTTTCACTTCACGGGCAAATTCGCAAACTCAAGTCACAAGGGAAAACGATTGTTTTGGCAAGCCACGATATGGCAGAAGTGGAAAACTTATGTGACCGCCTTGCAATTTTGAATAATGGGAATATTGCCTTTTGTGGCACAGCGACAGAACTGACAGATAAAATTGGGGAAAAGTATTTTATCCATATCAAAACGAGGCAGGGGGACAGCACTTTTGAAACAGATCATATTGAAGATACTTTGATTTCCTTGCTTAATGATTTGAAGCAAAAAGAAATTCATATATTGGATCTTAAAGTTGACCGTGGCACACTTGAACAACATTTTATCGAAATGGCAAGGAGGGAAACAGAATGAATGGTTTTTTATATGGTGCAGTGTTACAGTGGAAATTGGATATACGAAGTAAGTCCCTCTTAGTTACCTGCTATATCGTTCCGCTTATTTTCTTTCTTCTTATGGGCGGCATTTTTACTTCCGTTATGCCCGGAATGGGAAGCACACTAATACAATCTATGATTGTAATGAGTGTTTCAATGGGGGCATTTATCGGATTACCGCCGTCGTTGATCGAAACTTACGGAAGTGATATAAAAAAAGTCTATATAGCAAACGGAGTACCTGTCTGCTTAGGACTTGTTACAATGTTCCTTTCAGCATTTGTTCATTTGATGATTACCTGTGTTGTGATAGTGCTGCTTGCCCCTGTTCTATTTGAAGCGACTTTGCCGATACAGCTTCCGTTTTTCTTTCTTGCACTTGCTATATACATTATTGTATCGTTAAGCATTGGAAGCATTTTAGGATTGACGGTAAAAAATCAAGCGAAACTGACGATGATAGCACAATTAGTGTTTTTGCCCTCAATTATGCTTTCGGGAATTATGTTTCCCATTGAGTTTCTGCCCGATTTCTTGGAAACGATAGGACTAGTTTTCCCAGCTTCCTGGGGATACCGATTGATGCTGGATAATGGATTCTGCTTTGAAAATCTATGGTATCTAATCGCTATCCTTTTTGCAGCAGTAATTGTATGTGGAATAGTTTTGAAAAAACAAAAAGCAAATTAGTTTGGAGAGAAAAGTTTTGAGCAAAAAAATTTCCCCCTGTATTGTCTGAAATGTAAGCAGGAAGCAATCATCAATGTTCAGTATATGAAAATCACACTTGCGGGCAGTAAATGATTATGCAGCCGCCGCTATGGATAACACCATAACGGCGGTTTTGCGCTATAAGCGTGGGGGTTTCACAGCGTCTCATAAGCCGGGTAACAGCGAACTGTGAGACCCTATCCGAAAGCGGTAGAGAAGTAGCTGCATGAAAAATAAGCAGACGGTTGACTTCATCGAGTTTTGGTTATACGCTATATTTAGTAATATAAGATATATAGGGCAGATCGAGAATGGTAAAAAGGAAGGCGATAAGTAATGGGATTTTGGATTTTTTTGACAATATGTAATCTTATGATACCTATATTGATGATTGTGATGGGAAAGGTGTTTATGAAGAATCCGCCCCAAACAATCAACGGAATTTATGGATATAGGACTTCTCGTTCAATGAAAAATCAAGACACATGGATTTATGCCCATTTATATTGCGGAAAATTATGGTGGAAGACGGGATGGATTATGCTGCCATTGGCGGTAATCGGCATGTTTCCGGGAATCAAAGCAGCGGAGGATGTAGTGGGAATGCTGTGCGGGGTAATTGAAATAATAGAATGTATTGCATTGTTTATGACAATTTTTTTCGTAGAAAAGGCCTTGGCAAAGAAATTTGATAAAAATGGAAATGCGTTAGATGATATAAAGGCAGGCAGGAAAGGGGAATGAACCATGAAACGGGGACTGGAATCGTGATAGCAGTTTGGGTAAAAAAGGTAAAGGAGATACGGAAGAGGGGAAGCGATAAGATGAAAGATAATTTATTATGGAAAGAACTGATGGGCGGCGGCCGGAAGAATGATAACCCGGTGTTGGAAAGGCTTTATAAAGGGAATCGGTCCGCCTATGAATCGATCAGGGAACTTGTTCAGAAGAACCGTATTCTTCCATTTATAGGCGCTGGGTTTTCCGCAGAAGTTTATCCTTCATGGAGCCGGTTTTTGCTGGATATAGCTGTGGCTTACCCGGATTGTGAAAAAGCGGTCAGCGAGTGTATTGCCCAGGGGCAATATGAAGAAGCGGCTGAAATACTATGCGGAGAAATGACGGAATTTTATTTTAAAAAGGAAATCAGCCAGACTTTTGGGAAGAATACGCTTGCCGGAAAATGGGAAAATATATCATCGAGCCGTAAAAAGCTGGATGAGATCTTCCGATGCAGCATGATTACGACGAATTATGACAGGGTGCTGGAAACGATTTATCATCATGAGCTGGAGGTGGTATGTCCCCATACGGAATACCAGAGGCCGCTTTTGGATAACATACTGCATTCCAACCAGCCTTCCTTGATCAAGCTGCATGGGGATATCGAGGATATCAGCCATATAGTGATTACAAAGGACGATTATGAGAAGGTATATGGCAGCTCGGCGGTGCAGGAAGCGCAGGGCATACTGGTTCCGATGCTGAAGCGAATCCTTGAAAGCCGCATCGTATTATTTTTAGGATGTTCGTTATGTTCGGACAGGACCATGCAGGTTTTATTGGACAGCGCAGGAGAGACAAGGCAGTATTATGCTTTGGCAGAGCTGCCAAAGGAAACGGAAAACCCGGAGGATCCTTTTTGGCCGCATCTGGTGGATGAAAACGGATCGGAGAATCCTGCTTACCGCAAAAGAAGGCAGTTTATGGGGGATCATCATATTAACTGTATATGGTATCCTTATGGCATGTATGGTGCGTTGGATGCGTTTCTCAGAGAACTGTATAAAGAGGTTTGTCCGGCTAAAATTCCGGCAGATCCGGCAAAAGGATCGTTAGCGGTGAAACGGAAAATCGTTGGGCGTGACAATGCCATAAGGGAATTGGACGAGATGTTTCGGACACAGGATAAAATCATATTTGTGACAGGAACGGGAGGGATTGGAAAAACGGAGCTGTGCAGCAGCGTGATCGATCGTCATCCTGATTTGCTGATACCTTATATTGAACTGTTTGGCGTGAACAGCCTGGAGGCATTTTGTGCAAAAGTTGCAACGGCGATTGGTTATGGGGATTTGCCGGAAACGAATGATATCAATGGAAATTGGAATCTGCTGGCGGACGCGATGCTGGATGGGGCAAAAAGGTGTTACGGCTTGTATTTGGATAATTGGGAGGATTTGTGGATCGGCCTGGAAGGAAATGAGGAGAAACGGCTTCGGCTGCTGGGATGGATGGAAGGCCTGGTTTCCTATGGGGTAAAAGTGATGGTATCAAGCCGGGTACAGCCCAGGGAATATGATTTTGCGATATATACTTATCCGCTTGAGCCGCTGGATGGCAACGAAGGATATGACAGTCAGCTCTTTTGCCGGGTGTACCGAGAAAAGGGTGGAAAACTGGAACCGGAGGGCAGGGAATATCATGATGTTTTGAAGAAACTGGGCGGGCATCCTTTGTCGATTGTTCTGGTCGCCACTTTCGCGGCGGCGAAGACAAGCTGGGAATCGGTGTTAAAAACATGGACGAAGGCAGAAAAGAAGGGAAAAAATGAGCGCCATAACAGTTTGCGCACGGCGCTTGGTATTTCCTGGGAGGCGCTTTCGGAAGAAACGGTTTGCAGGGAGATATGGGGGGTTTTGGCTTTATGTATCGATAATCCTCAAATGAAATTCCTTTCAGAGGTAGTGCAATGCGGTGAAGAGGAATGCGAGAAAGCGCTGGAGATATTGTATGACAGCAGCATGATTAGCTGGGGGGATCAGGGGGCGGTTGTGATGCTGCCGCCGGTGAAGGAAGTGTTTTTCCAGCTGGCATCGCAGGAAGAGATTGAATGGGCTTTGAAGAGGCATGGTGCGTTTATTGGAAGTTTGATAGAAAAAACATCGCTTGCATCAAAGGATCGTTATTTTTGGCATTCTCTGCTGATTGATATGCTGCCGCAGATATATTATGTGATGGTTAAAATGATGGAATTGGATTTGCTGGGTGAGACGATAGAGGGGCTGTGTTATGGTTTGGGGGACTATTATTTTTTTAATAAAATACAATCTCTGGATTTTCTGGAAAAGTGCCTTGTGTTTGTAAGAGGAAAAAAGCAGAATAGACTGGCTGCGTTTGTGTTGTCTCATTGCGGAGATTTGAAAAACTGTTTGGGAGAGCCGGATGGAGCGGAGAAGCTGTACGGAGAAGCGGAAGAACTGTACCGAGGCGAGGGAGATAACTTGGGGTTGGCGAATGTGCTTCGGAGCATGGGAGACTTGGAAAATCGTTTGGGAAATTTGGATGGAGCTGAAGAATTGTATGGAGAAGCAGAGGAATTGTATCGGTGCGAACGGTCTAATCTTGGGTTGGCAAATGTACTTCAGGGCAAGGGAGATTTGAAATACCGTCTTGGAGAACGGAAGGAAGCTATGAAATTATATGAAGAAGCGGAAAAATTGTATCGGTGCGAGCAGGCTAATCTAGGCTTGGCGAATGTGCTTCAAAGCAAAGGAGAGTTGAAAAGATGTCTGGGAGATTTGGATGAAGCGGAGAGGCTGTACGAAGAAGCAGAGAAATTGCATCGGGGGGAGCGAGATAACCTGGGCTTAGCGAATGTGCTTCGAAGCAAGGGAGACTTGAAAAGCCAGTTGGGAGACTGGGATGGAGCTATGAAGCTGTATGAGGAAGCAGAAGAACTGTACCGAGACGAGCAGGATAACTTAGGCTTGGCGAATGTACTTCGAAGCAGGGGAAATTTGAAAAACCGTTTGGGAGATTTGGATGGAGCTATGAAGCTGCATGAGGAAGCAGAGGAACTATACCGAGGTGAGCGGCTTAACCTTGGGTTGGCATATGTCTTTCAAAACAAGGGCGATATTTTCATAGAACAAGGCAAGCTGCATGAGGCTGTTGAAATTTATGAGCGTGCATTGCTTTTATACCAAGATGAAAAAGATATAATGGGTTATGCTTATACAATGTCAGAACTTTGCTGTGCATACAGCCTATGCGCTGACAGTGAAAAAGCATCAAAAATAATTACAGAACTAAATCAAATATCTGATCAGATTCCTTATAAGGATGTAAAGGGTTATATAAGAAACAGAATCCAGGAAGCTAACAAAATTTTAAAGAATCTCCCATAAAGTCCCAATACCCCGTCTAAACAAAAAATAGGAGTGATTCAAATGGAAATCAGATACTTATCACTAGAGGACGATTTCAAGGAAATCGGCAGGATATATGAACAAAGCTGGAAGTATGCCTATAAGAATATAATACCGCAAAGCTATCTGGATTCCATTTCCGGCGATGGATGGGCGGGCAGCATAGACCGGGATAACAGGACAAACCTTGTGATGCTGGAGAACGGAATTATGATCGGCACTTCCTGCATTTGCCGGTCAAGATGGGAAAGCCATGCCGATTATGGGGAAATCGTATCCCTCTATTTTCTGCCGGAATATATGGGAAAAGGGTACGGCGGGAAATTGCTGGATCGGGCGGTGGAGGAATTGGAACGGCGAGGATTCCCAAAAATTCTTTTGTGGGTTCTGGAGGACAATGGGCGGGCGAGAAGGTTCTATGAGAAGCATGGGTTTGTTTGTTCCGAAGAGTGCAAGGATGAAAAGATTGGCGGGAAAAAGCTAAGGGAAGTCATGTATGAATATCGGGACAAGGATACGACAAATGAAAAAATGCGATAACAGGAGGCACATTTAATGAACTTACAACATTTCTGGAAAGCGGTGCTGGATCAGGATGAGGAAAAAATAAGAACATATTTTCAAGCGGATGCTTATGTGAACTGGCACTGCACCAACGAACATTTTACGGTGGAAGAATATATCAGGGCGAATTGTGAATACCCTGGGGAATGGGAAGGAACGGTGGAACGGGTGGAGCAGGCCGGTGATCTGCTGATTGCAGCCGTGCATGTATATGCGCGTGATAGAAGCCTTTCCTTCCATGTCGTATCTTTTATAAAAATCAGGGACGGATTGATCAGCGCTATAGATGAATATTGGGGCGACGACGGTGATGCGCCGCAGTGGCGGCAGGAGAAAAAACTGGGTACGAAAATTAACTGACGGTTGTAAAAAAAGAAGGGTAGTGGACAAAACGTCCATTGTGCGGATAGGGAAACCCATATTATACTGTTATTAACAGGTGGAAGCATAGCGATGGGGTGATGGGATGATGGAATTGAATATTGGCAATAGGATTGCGGAATTACGGAAGGCGAAAGGAATGACGCAGGAACAGCTGGGTTTTCAGCTGGGGGTGTCGGCGGCGGCGGTTAGCAAGTGGGAAACGGCCGTTTCCTATCCTGATATTACGCTGCTGTGTCCGCTGGCAAGGGCGCTTGGAACAAATACGGACACTTTGCTGGAATATGAGGAGGAGCTGCCCAGGGAAAAGGCGGTCGAATATACGGTGCGTATTGTAAAAATGAAACAGGAGCTGGGAGCGAAGGTGGCAGAGGAAGAGCTGGAGCGGATTTTATGCCGTTATCCGAACAGCATGGAGTTTAAATTCCAGGCAGCCGCCCTGTTTACGACTTTTGGGCTGCAGGAGGACCAAGGGACGGAGGAAGACAGGCATAGATGGGAGGAGAGGAAGAAAGAATTATTGCATGAGGTCTATGAAAGTAAAGATGCGAATTATCTGCGGCCAGTGACAGCGGCGATGGCGGCGGCGGAGCTGCAGGACGGCCGTTTGGACGAGGCGGAACAGCTGCTGCGGGAGCTGCCGGATGTCCCGGAGGATGCGACGGCGCTGTGGGTGCAGTTATATTTGAAAAGAGAAGAAACAGAAAAAGCGCTGGAATTATTGCAGAAGAGGGTCTGGGTGCTGCTGTGCCAGGCAGGTGCTTGTTTGACGATAATGATCGAAAAGATGCCGTTTGAATGGAATGAGATTTTAGAAATATGCAGTTATTATGAAAAATTAGAAGAGATCTTGTATGACGGCGCGGGAAACAGCAGCCTTGTTTTGGCAGCGGTATATGGGAGGGCCGGCAAGGAGCAGGAAGCGGAAGAGTATCTGAAAGCATATTTGGAAAGCCAGGCCGGATGGCGGCTGGATCCGAATCCCCTGTTGTTTTCCTGCATGCTGGAAAAGATTAACCGAGACCCGATATCGGAAAAAGAGAGAAAGGAAATGATGCTCCGGGGAATTGCGGCGGATGAGAACTTATCGAAGCTGTGTGAGAAGGAAGAAATAAAGGAAATACTTCAGCGGTGGATGAAAAAATAGATGATTTCTTAAGAATCTGAAAAAAATGAGACAGAAAATCCGTTAAAGAGTAAAATAGCATAGAGAGGATGGAGGCAAATGTTGAGCAGGCACGGCACTTGGCGCATTGCTTGCCGGAATAAAAAAGTTTCTATGCGGAAAGGTACGGGATAACGGATGGAGCATATAAAGGGAATCAAAGGGATATGGGAAAAGCAGCCGGAAACTTTTCCGGTTTTTCTGGAAGAAAATCCGGGATTTTTTCCGAAAATAGATGCGGCGCAGAAGAAAGAAAATGAGGAGCTGATCGAGGACGTATCCCGGAAAATGAAGAAAAGGGCGAAGCAGAGGCCGGAGGATGAGAAAGAGCGGGAACAGTGGGAGCGCGAACTGGAACAGGAGCTGAAAGAGGTTCTGGGAAGGGAAAAGATATTGTGCCTTTCCGAATGGATGGACGAAGGTCTGTTGGCTGCTTTTGAAAGAGAGACAAAAAAGTTTATCAGCAGGATCAGGGAGTTTGATGAAACGTTGGAGCCGGAACAGATCTGGCAGGCCATGCGGAACTATTTTATTTATGCAATGATCGTGGAGATGCAGGGAGAAGAGCAGAATGCGGATGATCCCATTTTAGCGTACAGTCTGCTTTATCCATATACCGATAACTATATTGATGACGCGGGCATTTCAGGGGATGAAAAAGCCCGGTATAACCGAATGATCGGCCAGAAGCTGAAAGGGGAGAAGGCAGAGCCGAACAATCCGCTGGAAGAAAAAACGTGCCAACTGCTGGATATGATTCTAGGTTTCTATGAGGGTGAGGCAAAAAAGAAAGTAGCCTATACTTTGCTCCAGCTTTTGGAGGCTCAGAGCTGCAGCATCGGGCAGATGAAGCAGGAGGTGGAGGAAGAACGTGTTCTGGAAATTTCGATCTGGAAAGGCGGAACTTCCGTGCTGGCGGATTATTTGTTTGCTACAGAAGACTGGAAGAAAGAGGAAGAAGAGTTTTATTGTAAATTCGGTTTCATGCTGCAGCTGGTGGATGATTTGCAGGATATGGAAGAAGACGGGAAATCAGGAAGCCATACGTTGATGACAAATGGGGCGGAAAAGAACCAGCTGGAGGAGCAGGTCAACCGCCTGCTTTGGTTTATCTGGCATGAAATCGGGGCATTTGTTCCGAGAAATCCGGGTTTAAAAGGATTTGTATTAAAAAATTGCATAGGAATATCGATGCTTTCTGCGGCAATAAGCGGGAGTTCTGGCGGCGGATCCCTGCCAAGGAAATATTTAAGGGCTTTGGAGCCATATCTGCCAGTTTCCCTTGAGTTTATAAAAGGGATGAAGATACAGAAGAAAAGAGAACGATATGCCGAATTTCAGGTTAAAAGGGGGCAGATTTGCAAAGAAGGGGAATAATTGTATGATTATGCCATTTAATCACATAAAATCCACAAATTTGAGCGGAGCAGATATTGAATTTCCAAGTTGGTGTATGATAGAATAGGAAAGAATAACTATAACGCAATAATACATAGGAGTGAATCATTGTGGAAATAAGCGATTATGAATTGCTGTTAGACTCTTTGCAGATGGCAGGGGTTTATGTGATAAGAAAAGATAATCATCAGATATTATATTTCAATAAGTGGATGAAAAAAGCGGTTCCCGATATCAGGCTGGGAGCAGTCTGCCATGAACTGTGGGTAGATCCGATTCCGGGCAGGGAGGATGAAAGCGGCAGAGAAAATATTTATGGCAATCATCTGTTAAAAGGAACAGCCAGGATAGAAGCGACAGAGGTTTTGTGGGAGAAGAAGCTTCCAGCATCTGTTGTTACGGTGACTCCTGACCAGGAAGAAGAAAAGGGGCAGAGCGAGAAGGAATCGATTGGCAAGAGGTTGGGGAACCTGTTTTTTGCTATTTATGATATTGATCTGGAAGAGGATATCCTCCATATGGTGAGCCAGCGGGAGGATGTAAAAAATGTTCTTCAGGCGGAAATGAGCTTTACAGAGGCGATAGCTGTTTACTCCAGGCATTTTGTGCATTCTGATTTCCGGGAAGAATATGTGAGGAGAATGGAGCGGCAGAACTTGCTGGAGAAGCTGACAGAGAACTGTCCTTTCGTAGCAATAGAATATCACAGGATCAAAAAAGATTCCGGGGAGATACCGGCAGGGGACGGCTGGGTGCGTGCGACAGTGATCGCGACCGAATTCCGGGATGGAAAACCGGTGAAAGCGCTTTATGTGGCTCAGGATATATCAGAGGTCAAGAAAAAGGAAGAAATGGAGCATCAGATGCTGAAAGAAGCCTGTGAGGCGGCTAACCGTGCCAATGCATCCAAGAGCGAATTCCTTTCGAGGATGAGCCACGACATCCGTACGCCGATGAATGCCATTATCGGTATGACGACAATCGCGGAAGGGCATTTGGACGATGAGGAGCGGGTGGAAGACTGCCTGAACAAGATTACCGTTTCCAGTAAGCATTTGCTCTCATTGATTAACGAAGTGCTGGATATGAGCAAGATAGAATCCGGGAAGATTGATCTGGCGGAAGAGGAATTTAATATTTCGGATCTGATACAGAACCTGTTGACGATGATACGGCCGAATACAGAGGCGAAGAATCATAAGCTGGAGTTGAATATCGCGAAGGTAGAGCATGAGGATGTGATTGGGGATGTGATGAGGCTCCAGCAGGTATTTATGAATATTTTGGGCAATGCAGTAAAATATACGCCGCAGGGAGGCACGCTGGAACTGGAGATCAAGGAAAAAGAGTCGGAAAGAAGCGGTTATGGATGTTATGAATTCGTGTTCCGCGATAACGGCATTGGTATGTCGGAAGAGTTCGTGAAAAAGATTTTTGAACCCTTCAGCCGGGCAGAGGATTCCCGTATCAATAAGATTGAAGGAACGGGGCTGGGGATGGCGATTGCATTGAATATTATCCGTATGATGAACGGAGATATCCAGGTAGAAAGCGAGGTCAATAAAGGCTCCCAATTTACGGTTACAGTATACTTGAAACAGCAGAATACGGAAATGCCGGATATGGAACAGATTGCCGGGCTGCCCGTATTGGTTGTGGATGACGACGGGATGGCTTGTGAGGCAGCCTGCGAGATTCTGAACAGCATCGGAATGAAAGGTGAGTGGGTGACATCGGGCAAAGAAGCGGCAGACCGGATTGCGGAGGCGCGCCGGACAGGAAAGGAATTTTTCGCTATTCTGCTGGATTGGCAGATGCCTGGCATGGATGGGCTTGCGACGGCGAAAGAGATTCGCCGGGAAGCAGGCGAGGGCGTGCCGATTGCCATTTTGACTGCTTACGATTGGAGCCATGTGGAGGTGGAAGCTAAGGAAATCGGGATAGCCGGATTTATTTCCAAGCCGTTATTTAAGTCAAGACTCGTATATTTGCTGAAAAAAATTGCAGGAGGGGATGGCAAAAGAGAAGTCGAATCCGAAGCGGAATCCATTTGCCAGGACTTTAACGGAAAGAGAATATTGCTGGCAGAAGATAATGAGCTGAACCGGGAGATTGCGGAGGAAATTATCGGAAGCACCGGGGTGACGATAGAATGTGTGGAGAACGGCCTGCAGGCTGTGGAACGATTTAAGGAAAAGGGTTCCTGGTATTATGACCTGATTTTTATGGATGTGCAGATGCCGGTGATGAACGGATATGAGGCAACGAAGGCGATCCGGGAAATAGAAAGAGAAGATGCCGCGCAGATACCGATTATTGCTATGACGGCTAATGCCTTTACGGAAGACATGGTCGCGAGCAAGAAAGCGGGAATGAACGAGCATATCGCAAAGCCGCTGAATATGGATCAGCTCATGAAATGTATGGGTTATTGGTTCGGCAGGGCAGATAAGAAGGAAAAACAGCCGTCCCTCACATAAGAGGGGCGACTGCTTTCATCAAATAGCCGATTAATTTCATATGCCATTTTTCTTTTTTCACTGTTTCCATAGAAACCTGCCTGCATTTTGCGAGGGTATTCTGAAAGTCGGCTTCAATGTCCGCGATGCAGTCGGTGCCATACAAATAAGTGGCGCATTCGAAATGATGGTAGAGACTGCGGTAGTCCAGGTTAATTGTTCCCACGACGGCTTCCCTGGAATCGCTGACAAATACTTTGGCATGGACGAAGCCGGGCGTGTATTCAAAAATCTTTACCCCGGATTCCAACAGCGATGCATAATGGGTTTTTGCCAGCGCATAAGGAACGGATTTATCAGGAATGCCCGGCAGGATCAATACCACTTCCACACCGCGTTCTGCGGCAAATTTCAAGGCAGTTTCCGTTTCCCCGTCCAGAATCAAATAAGGACTCATAATATGCACATATTCCAGGGAGCGGTTCAAAATATCCATATAGACTCTTTCGCCCACCTTGTCGTTGTCCAGCGGACAGTCTCCATAAGGAATGACATACCCCTTGGCATGATCGGCAGGAAATGTAGGATAAGAAAGAAAATGCACAGTTTCATCTTTCCTTTCATCGATCCCCCACATTTGCAGGAACATCAAAGTAAAGCTTTTTACTGCATCGCCTTTTAACATAACGGCGGTATCTTTCCAATGTCCGAATTTCACTTTTTGATTAATATATTCATCTGCCAGGTTGACTCCCCCGTTAAACGCCGTGTGTCCGTCAATCACGAGGATTTTCCGGTGATCCCGGTAATTATAATGGGTGGAGACGAAGGGGGAAACAGGGGCAAACATTTTACATTGGATTCCCAGAGCTTTCAGCCGCTTTGGGTAATCATGGGGAAGCAAGGCGAATTCACAGGCCCCGTCGTACATGACGCGGACATCCACGCCTGCGGCTGCCTTTTTAGCCAGTATCTCCAATATCCTTCCCCACATCATCCCCTCATCCACGATAAAATATTCCATGAAAATAAAATGCTCTGCCCTTTCCAGCTGCTTTAACATTTCTTCGAACTTATTTTCTCCAAGCGGAAAGTAAGTAACAGCCGTATGGCCGAAGACCGGGTAACATCCGCTCCTCGCGATATAACGGGCCAGTGCGGCCGCCCCCGGGTTTTCATCGGAAAACCTTTCCATAGCCTCTGCCGATTGAGGAATCCGCTCTTTGGTTGCGTGGATAATCTCAAGGCTCCGTTTCTTTAATGCCCTGTGTCCGATATCGCTTTGCGTGTATAAAAGCAGAAGCACGCCGAACACAGGAAGGAGCATGATGACGATCAGCCAGGTGATTTTTGCGGTAGGATTAATATTGCTGTTCAACAGATAAATGACCATGATTAAACTGAATAACGCCGTTCCGCCCAAGACATGGGGCAGAAATTCCTCAAACCACTGAAAAATCCCGAACAGCATAAACACTTGTATCACCAGCAAAAGCAGAATCAGCCCGAAACGGCTGAACAAAGCATGCACAATCCCCTTTTGTCCTTTTTTCAGCAGAATAAGACCTTTATTTTTATAATCTGTCGGCATAACTCTTTCTCCTTTGTTTATAAACATAGAAATAAATATAGCGGTATCACAAAATATTTGAGGAACCAACTGAATTACATTATATACCGTCCAGTAACAGTGCAGTCAAGCTGTTTTATGGAGAAAGCATGGAAATCAATTTTGCGGCCGGCATAGCGCACCCGAGGGAATACATGCCGCAGTAGCCAGGAAGGATGCCGGACTTGGGCTGGGATTTTTTGCTGGAGCTTCCAATCAGATTTCGCTAATGAAATGGATATAGGTTATGAAACCGATCGGGTCGGAAAAAAAGGACCTCCATGTCCTTTTTTCCTGAAATTGCCATCCATGGAAATTTCCCCCTGGAATTTCGGCCATTTCATAAGCGAAATAGCTGATTGTACGCAGCAGCAAAAAATCCCAGCCCAAGTCCGGCATCCTTCCTGGCTGCTGCGGTAGGTATTCCCTCGGGTGCGCTATGCCGGCCGCGAAAATTGATTTCCGTGTAGAGAAAGCGCAAAGAATCCCACACTTGGAATTGACACCCCAAACCATGCGATGTTAAAATCATATCTGGAACAAATTCACACATAACGCAGGAGGATTCTTTATGCCAAAAAGGACAGACATTCATAAAGTGCTAATCATCGGTTCAGGCCCTATTATCATTGGACAGGCCTGCGAATTTGATTATTCAGGAACACAGGCGTGCAAGGCGCTTCGCAGGCTGGGCTATGAGATCGTGCTGGTCAATTCCAATCCGGCAACGATCATGACCGATCCGGAAACGGCTGACGTAACATATATTGAACCGCTGAATGTGGAGCGGCTGACACAGATTATTGAAAAAGAACGCCCAGACGCCCTGCTTCCCAATCTGGGAGGACAGTCCGGGCTTAATTTGTGCGCGGAATTAAACAAGGCCGGTGTTTTGGACAAGTATCATGTAAAAATTATCGGCGTACAGGCAGATGCCATCGAACGCGGGGAAGACCGTATTGAATTTAAAAAGACGATGAACAGCCTCGGAATAGAAATGGCCCGCAGCGAAGTGGCATATTCCGTGGAGGAGGCTCTTTCCATCGCTGAGAAGCTCAGTTATCCGGTTGTTCTGCGCCCGGCCTATACGATGGGCGGAGCCGGAGGCGGCCTCGTATATAATAAGGAAGAATTGAAGACGGTCTGCGCCCGGGGATTGCAGGCGAGCCTGGTGGGACAGGTTCTGGTAGAAGAATCCATTCTCGGCTGGGAGGAACTGGAGCTGGAAGTGGTCCGTGACGCGGATAATAATATTATTACTGTGTGCTTCATTGAAAACATCGACCCTTTGGGCGTGCATACCGGAGATTCCTTCTGTGCTGCCCCTATGCTGACCATTTCCGAAGAATGCCAGAAAAGGCTTCAGGAACAGGCATATAAAATCGTAGAATCTGTCCAGGTGATTGGCGGAACCAATGTCCAATTCGCCCATGACCCCATTTCTGACCGCATTATCGTGATCGAAATCAATCCCCGTACTTCCCGTTCTTCCGCATTGGCTTCCAAGGCTACCGGTTTTCCGATCGCCCTTGTTTCCGCTATGCTGGCGGCCGGGCTGACTTTGAAAGATATTCCTTGCGGAAAATATGGAACTTTGGACCGCTATGTGCCGGACGGCGATTATGTTGTCCTGAAATTTGCCCGCTGGGCTTTTGAAAAGTTCAAAGGAGTGGAGGATAAGCTGGGAACCCAGATGCGCGCGGTCGGCGAAGTCATGAGCATCGGCAGGAATTATAAAGAAGCATTCCAGAAAGCGATCCGTTCCTTGGAAACCGGGCGTTATGGGCTGGGGCATGCAAAGGATTTTGACTCCCTGACAAAAGAAGAACTGCTGCGCCGATTGATTACCCCGTCCAGCGAACGGCATTTCCTCATGTATGAGGCGCTCCGCAAAGGCGCGTCGGTAGAAGAGATTTATGAGATCACGAAAGTAAAGACTTATTTTATCGAACAGATGAAAGAACTGGTGGAGGAAGAGGAAACGCTTTTAAAATATAAGGGTCAACTGCCGGAAGACGAAGCTTTGGCTTTGGCAAAAAGAGACGGTTTTTCCGATAAATATTTGAGCCGTATCCTGGAAATCCCGGAAGAGGATATCCGCTGCCGCCGTACGGAACTCGGCGTGGTGGAAACATGGGAAGGGGTTCATGTCAGCGGGACGGAAAACAGCGCCTACTATTATTCCACTTATAACGGAAAAGAAAAAAATCAGGTTTGCTCCGGCCAGGACGAAGGGCAGAACAAGAAGATCATGATCCTGGGAGGCGGGCCGAACCGTATCGGCCAGGGGATTGAATTCGACTATTGCTGCGTACATGCGGCAATGGCATTGAAGAAACTGGGCTTCGAGACGATTATTGTCAACTGTAACCCGGAGACGGTTTCCACCGACTATGATACTTCCGATAAATTGTATTTTGAACCTTTGACGCTGGAAGATGTTTTGAGCATTTACCAGAAAGAAAAACCTTTGGGCGTAATCGCCCAGTTCGGTGGACAGACGCCTCTGAATCTGGCGGCGGAGCTGGAAAAGAACGGCGTGAAAATATTAGGGACTTCCCCTTCCGTGATCGATCTGGCGGAAGACCGTGACCAGTTCCGGGAAATCATGGAAAAACTGGAGATTCCTATGCCGGAGTCTGGAATGGCGGCTACGGTGGAAGAGGCAGTTTCCATTGCCGGAAAGATCGGTTATCCGGTTATGGTTCGCCCTTCTTATGTGCTGGGAGGCCGGGGCATGGAAGTGGTGTATGACGATGACAGCATGACGGAGTATATGAATGCAGCTGTGGGAGTAACGCCGGACCGTCCGATCCTGATCGACCGTTTCCTCAACCATGCGCTGGAATGCGAGGCAGACGCGATCAGCGACGGCGTTCACGCTTTTGTGCCGGCAGTCATGGAACATATCGAGCTGGCGGGCATTCATTCCGGCGATTCCGCATGTATCATACCTTCGGTTCATATTTCAGAAGAGAACGTAGAAACCATTAAGGAATATACGAGGAAGATTGCGGAGCAGATGCATGTAAAAGGGCTGATGAACATGCAGTATGCGATTGAAAACGGAAAAGTTTTTGTGCTGGAAGCCAATCCAAGGGCTTCCCGTACGGTGCCGCTTGTATCGAAAGTATGCAATATCCGCATGGTGCCGCTGGCGACGGATATTATTACCTCGGAAATTACCGGGCGGCCTTCTCCGATTCCGGAACTGAAGGAACAGGTGATCCCCAATTACGGGGTAAAAGAAGCGGTCTTTCCTTTTAATATGTTCCAAGAAGTCGATCCGGTGCTCGGGCCGGAGATGCGCTCTACCGGGGAGGTGCTCGGCCTGTCGGTTTCATACGGGGAAGCCTTTTTCAAGGCGCAGGAAGCTGCCCAGTCCAAGCTTCCGTTGGAAGGGACGGTGCTGATTTCCGTCAATGACAAGGACAAGGATGAAGTGGTGGAAGCGGCAAGAAGCTTTGCGGAGGACGGTTTCCGCATCGTAGCTACCGGTGGAACTTATGACCTGATTGCGGCAGCGGGTATTCCGGCAACGAAAGTAAAGAAACTTTACGAGGGCAGACCGAATATCGGCGATATGATTACCAACGGGGATATCCAGCTGGTATTGAATTCCCCGATCGGCAAGGACGGCGCTCACGACGACAGCTATTTGCGAAAAGCGGCGATCAAGGCAAAGGTTCCTTATTTTACTACCGTAGCGGCGGCAAGGGTGACGGCGGAAGGAATCCATTATGTAAAAACGCATAAAGGAAGCGAACTGAAATCCTTGCAGGAGCTGCATGGGGAGATTCATGATAAAGAATGAGAAAAAAGAGGAAATGTTTTTAATCATTGAAAGCAGGAAGAGATAGAAAGCGAGGCAGGGAATGAAAATATTGTCATTGGAAGAGGAATTGAAAACGAATGCTTATCCGGGAAGGGGAATCGTGATCGGTAGGTCGGAAGACGGAAAGAAAGCAATTGCGGCATATTTTATTATGGGCAGGAGTTCGAACAGCCGGAACCGGATATTTGTGGAAGAGGGAGAAGGCATTCGTACGGAGGCGTTCGACCCGTCGAAGCTGGAAGACCCGAGCCTGATTATTTATGCGCCGGTCAGAGTGTTGGACGGAAAGACGATTGTGACAAACGGCGACCAGACGGACACGGTATATGACGGGCTGCAAAAAGGGCAGACCTTTGAGCAGTCGTTGAGAAGCCGGGAATTCGAGCCGGACGCGCCCAATTATACGCCCAGGATATCCGGGATCATGCAGGTAATGGACGGTACATATTGTTACGCCATGTCTATTTTAAAAAGCGTAAAAAGTGATAACGGAAGGCCGGATTCCTGCAGCCGGTATACATTTTCTTATGAAAACCCGGTGGCGGGGGAAGGATGCTTTATCCATACCTATATGCACGATGGCGATCCGCTTCCCAGCTTTGAGGGCGAGCCGAAAAGGGTCGGCATCAGCGGGGGGATCGATGAATTTACCGGGCGGGTGTGGGAAAGCCTGAACGGGGAAAACAAAGTTTCCTTGTTCGTAAGATATATCGATATTGCGACCGGGGAATATGAAACCAGAATAGTCAATAAAAATCAGAAATGATGTGATAGGGAAAAGGAGAGAACATGAATGAAATTCAATTAAAATATGGATGCAACCCGAACCAGAAGCCGTCGAGGATCTACATGGAGGACGGAAGCGCGCTGCCGGTGGATGTTTTAAACGGAAAGCCGGGGTACATTAATTTCCTGGATGCTTTTAACGGCTGGCAGCTTGTGAAAGAGTTAAAGGAAGCCACGGGGCTTCCGGCGGCAGCTTCCTTCAAGCACGTATCTCCGGCAGGAGCGGCGGTAGGGCTTCCGCTGGACGAGACGCTGGCGAAAATATACTGGGTGGATGACTTGGGAGAACTCTCTCCCCTTGCCTGTGCTTACGCGAGGGCCAGAGGAGCGGACAGGATGTCATCCTTCGGAGATTTTATCGCCTTATCGGATGAATGCGATGCGGATACGGCAAGGCTGATTAAAAGGGAAGTGTCCGATGGCGTAATTGCGCCGGGTTATACGGAGGAAGCGCTGGAACTTCTTAAGGCAAAGAAAAAGGGAAATTATAATGTGATCCAAATCGATCCGGCCTATGTTCCTGCGGAAATAGAACGGAAACAGGTATACGGCATTACTTTCGAACAGGGAAGAAACGAGCTGGACATCGACGGCGGGCTGCTGTCGAATGTGGTGACGGAGAATAAGGAAATACCGGAAGCGGCGATGATGGATCTGAAAATCGCTCTGATCACCCTGAAATATACCCAGTCCAATTCGGTCTGCTATGTAAAGGGCGGACAGGCGATCGGCATCGGAGCCGGCCAGCAGTCCAGGATTCATTGCACAAGGCTGGCGGGGCAGAAAGCGGATAACTGGTATCTGCGCCAGGCACCCCAGGTTCTGGGCCTGAAATTCCTCGATTCCCTTGGCCGGGCGGACAGGGATAATGCCATCGATGTGTATATCGGGGAGGAATATGAAGACGTTTTGCGCGAAGGCGAATGGCAGAAACGCTTCCAGGAAAAACCGCCGGTATTTACGAGGGAAGAGAAGCGGGCATGGCTGGACGGAAACCGGGGAGTGGCTTTAGGATCCGATGCCTTTTTCCCCTTTTCCGATAATATCGAAAGGGCATACAAGAGCGGCGTAGAATATATCGCGCAGCCGGGAGGCTCCGTAAGGGACGATCTGGTGGTGGAATGCTGCGACAAGTACGGCATGGCGATGGTGTTCACGGGAATCCGGCTTTTCCATCATTAGAAGGGATGGGAAAACCAGCGGGGCAAAAGGAAGGAAAAGCGCCGGCAGATGTTAATTATTTCCTATAAATGCCGAAATATACAATAAGGAATAGTGTGAGAAGAGCTTTCACACTATGGATGATTGGATGTTTCCAAAATGGATTTTGGAACGTGGAAGAATGATTCAAGGAGGATGAGCATGATGAATGGAATTAACCAGAATGCCTATGTGAATTCCATAGCGGCGGAATACCAGAATACGAGGAGCTATGGGACAAAGGACGAGAGGGTGAAAAAACCGTCCGCTGCTTCTGAGAAAGAGAAGCTGAATGAGGTGAAGGGCAGGACGATCGGGGAGCCGAAACTCAGCGATAAGGCGCTGAAGTATTACGAACAGCTGAAAAAGAAGTATTCCAATATGGAATTTGTTCTTGTTTCCCCGGATAAAAAAGCGGAAGTGGAAAGAAATAAGGGAATGTATGCCAGCAATAAAGAGCTGCTGGTGCTGATCGACTCGGATAAGATCGAGCGGATGGCGGAGGATGAAGAATACCGTAAAAAGTATGAAGGCATTTTAAGCAACGCTACTTCCCAAGTGCAGATGATGAAGCAGCAGCTCGGGGCGAACGCGAACAAAGTAAGCTCCATCGGCATGTCTTTTGATGACCATGGAAATGCATCTTTCTTCGCTGTAGTGGATAAATCCTTGGCAACGCAGCGGGAAAGAATAGCCGCGAAACGGGAAGAGAACAGGGAAGCAAAGAAACAGGAGGCGAAAAAGGCAGAGCAGAAGCGCCTGGAAGAGGAAGGCGAGGCGGAGAAATTCGATAAGAGCCATAAAGTAACCGTTACCGCCAAATCATGGGATGAACTTTTAAGACGGATTGACAAAGTAGTGATGTCGGATATGGCGGACAGCATGATGACAGCAGGAGAACGCAGCATCGGACAGAATTTTGATTTTTCGCTGTAGGAGATAAGAAGAGGGCAGCCGGAAGCAGAGATGGTTTCCGGCTGTTGTTTTTTGGGGGGAGAGAGGAAATTCGTGTATCAAAATCGCTGTCCATCAAGGCAGCGGCAGAGGGGGGAGGGGCAAGGAGAGGAATAAAAAGTTTATGCAAACTCTATTGCACGGGGCATTCCGATAAGCCTCTAAAGCTAAAATCGTGTTCAGCAGTGGCTTCCACGATTTTTGAGTCTTATCTCCATTGTGCATAAGACGTTTGCATAAATCTTTTTATTCCTCTCCTTGCCCCTCCCCCTCCACCGCTGCCTTGATGGACAGCGATTTTGATACACGAATCTCTATTCCAATGAAAAGATCCAACCGATTAACCGTTTTTATGAGGGTAATACTACTAAAATACTACTGCGTGGGTATGGATTTTCAGCATAAAATAAGATACTTTAAAGATGTCACAAGAAAATAAGCGGTAAAAAAAGCGTACTGCTATGCAGGAGCGGATGATTGGGAAGGGGATAGATTTGGCGGAAGCTTCTGGGGGTATGTGGCGGAGAAATCTTTCTTGTGCCATGGAGCCAGGACCGTAAAAACAAGAGGGCCTCTGCCCGAATGTTTTTGCTTTACCGGGCCTGGCGGAATGCTCGGCACATTTAGATTTCTCCGCCACATACCCCCAGAAGCTTCTCTCAACCCCCCCTCCCCCTCTCCCCAACCACCGCCCAACCCCAAAGGAGGAGAAAATATGTATTGGATATGTTTCATAGTAATGATGATCATCATCGTATCAATCGCCGGCCTGATGTCAGGAGGAATGAATATTGCGGTATTGGATCTTCCGAGCCTGTTAATGATTCTGCTGATCGGTATCAGCGTTCTGGTTGCTGCCGGGCTTTGGAAAGATTTTGTCAATGCGTTCCGGTTTACGATGGGAAAGGATAAGAAGGCAGGATTGTCGGAAAGGAAGAGGGCCAGGGAAGCGGTGGAGCTTTTGATGAAGGCGGTGAGGTATGGGGGAGTGTTTCTCGCCTTGATGAATTTTGCAAATATTTATAATACGCCGGATGATCCCTGGGTATGGCGGGCGAATTTGGTGGTTATATCATTAACATTGCTGTACGCTTACGCGGTCAACGTATTGCTGCTGCCAGTCAGGAGCAGACTGAGCGTTGGGATTATTGAATATATGCAGACCGGGGATGAGTATGGGGAAAAGAAGGAAAATGAAAAAGCGGAGGAGTAAGGACGGGAAAGAGGGCGGATTATGAAAATAGGAAAAAGAGTGGCGGCCGTCCTGTGTTATCTTATTCTGGTATCGTTGTTTCTTGGTTTCCGGGTAGGCGAACTGCTGGATGTCGGCCAGCTGCTGCTGGTGCTTTCAGGAGGGATAATTTTGTATCTGGCAGGCATGGAAAAGGAAGATTGGGTGAAGCGGGAAAAACCGGATGGGACGATGCTGGCCCGCGATGCGGTCTATGCAAGCTTTATCGTGACTTTTGTTCTGCTGTTCCTTATGCTTTCGGAAGGGCGGATGGCCGGAGGGGAGAAGGCTTTGCCGGAAGGAACAGCCTATGGCGCATTAGCCGGAGCCGAGGGGCGTTCTTTTATGCGCGGCATTGCATTAAATATGCGTCCCCTTTTGTATGGGATCTGCATATGGATCGCATTGGGCGGCGACGGGGGAAGAAAATCAGATACAGGAGAAAAAAAGAAGAATAAGGAACCGTGGACGGCGCAGGAGGCTTTCCAGCGTTTCCTCGAACTGGGGCTTACCCGGAGAGAGGCGGAGATCGCGGTACAGGCGTGCAAGGGACTGAGCAATAAAGAGATTGCATTGGAGCTGAATATCAGCGAAGCGACTGTGAAAAAACATATGTCTCATATCTTTGAAAAGCTCGATGTGGAAAAGCGGCAGGAAATTATGGAAAGGTTGACGTGATGTTCGGAATATGGCATTATGGATACATGGGTTACACAGCTGCGGGATTGTGCGGCTGTCAGAAAATCGCACGGGAACCGGCATAAGATGCCGGGACTTGCGGCAGAGAGAAAGAGAGGGTATGGTTATGAGATTAGTAACGCGATCGGACTTCGATGGTCTTGCATGCGGGGCTTTGCTGAAAGAAGCAGGGGTGATAGATCATTGGAAATTCGCCCATCCGAAGGATCTGCAGGACGGCCTGGTAGAAATTACGGAGGATGACTGTCTTGCCAATGTGCCTTATGTGGAGGGGTGCGGGCTTTGGTTCGACCATCATTCCAGCGAATTTGAAAGGAACCAGCTGGAAGGAAAATACAAAGGGGAAAGCAGGATTGCTCCTTCCTGTGCCAGAATTATTTATGAGTATTATGGCGGGGAGGAAAGATTTCCACAGTTCAAGGATATGATGGAGGCTGTGGATAAAGTGGATTCCGGCAATTTGACGATCGATGAGATACAGAATCCGAAAGGATGGATATTGGTAGGATTTCTGATGGATCCCAGGACAGGGCTTGGGAGATGGAGGAATTTTACGATTTCCAATTATCAGTTGATGGAGAAACTGATCGATGCCTGCCGCACGATGACGACGGAGGAGATCCTGGCGCTTTCGGATGTAAAGGAAAGGATCGATATTTATTTTGAACAGGCGGAAAAATTTAAAGAAATGGTAAAGGCGAATACGAGGGTGGAAAAGGATGTGATTATTTCCGACTTGAGGAAGGTGGATCCTATTTACTCCGGCAATCGTTTTATGATTTACAGCATGTACCCGGAACAGAATATTTCCGCATGGATCGTCAGCGGGAAAGGCGGGCTGGGGTGTTCGGTAGCAGTCGGATACAGCGTATTGAACAGGACTTCGGACGTAAATGTGGGAAGGCTGATGTTAAAATATGGCGGCGGAGGCCATAAGGCGGTAGGAACGTGCCAGTTCAAAGACGAAGATATTGAAGAAATGCTTCCGAAGCTTTTGGACGAGTTGGTGAATGGAGTGTGAAGCGAAGTTCTAAGGCTTGCACCAGCGGGTGCTTCGCCAAGAACTTCCAAGGTGTGGAAACGGACTATGACCGGCGAGGCATAGTCCGTTCTGAATGCGCAGGGGCCGATGTCCCTTTGTGCATTATGTGAAATGCGTTGCCCTTCGGTATACTGCGGAAAGGACAGGTTGTAAATTGAAAAAGATAGCGGCTGTTATCTGTAATTATAATAAGAAGGAATATGTGGCTGAATGCATACAAAGCGTGACGGAGTCGTCATTTACGGATATGGATATTGTAGTGGTGGATAACGCGTCTACGGATGGCTCGGCAGAACATATCAAAAACCGCTTCGGGAACAGGGTAAAACTGCTCGTGAATGAAGAAAACCTGGGGGGAAGCGGCGGATTTAATACAGGGATAAGGTATGCGCTGGAAAAGGGATATGAATATGTATGGTGTCTGGATAACGATGTGCTGGTGGATGAGAATGCAGCGGAGGAATTGTATGCTTTTCTGGAAGCGCATCCCGAAGTGGGAATGGCTGGCTCCAAAGTATACCATATGGAGGATCCGGATTATGTCCAGCAGTTCGGCATAGATATTATCTGGGATGAGTATTGCTGTGAAGCAAAATACCATGGAAGGCTGGAGGACGGTTCTATGCCGGAAGTAGTATATGCGGACGCGGTGGCGGCCTGCTCCGTGCTGGCCAGGACAAGCGTGGTCCGCAGGATCGGGGTTCTCCCGGAGGAAAATTTTCTTTACTGGGATGATACGGAATGGGGATACCGATGCAATCTGGCGGGATATAAAGTGGCCTCTTTGGGAAGTTCCAAAGTGCTGCATTCCATGGGGGCAAAGAAAGAAAGCGAGAATACGTTTCCCCTTTATTATGCCTGGCGGAACTGGATTCGTTTTTTTATGAAATACACGGCGGCAGAACGGCGGGAAGATATGTGCAGCGCTTTTCTGGAAGGAATTTTTGACGTGGTTTATAACGATCTCTATCTGGGAGAGGAAAACCGGGCGAAGACAGTGATGTTTGCTTATGACGACGCCCTTCATGGAAGGATGGGGAAGGCGGAGAAGGGCAAGATTTTTCCCGTGGTGCATTCTGCTCAAAAATTGGAGGCGCTTCTTGCCGGGAAAAAGAAGATCAGAATATATGCGAACGGCCTGGAAGGACAGGCAGGACGGTTTGCGGAGATAATAATGGATTTAGGGGAAAAACAGGGGAAGTCATTCGATGCAAAGATACTGGAGGGGCAGTTTACGGGAAAAAATATGCCAGGGCAGGAAATCTGTTCTTTTACGATGACGGAAGACATTTTCCTCCTGAATGATCTGGAACTGAATACATGGTATGTGGACAGGGAAGGCAGGATCCTGTCCTCGGAAGAGGACTTGTTTTTGGTGCTGAACCGCGAATACAGCCGCCGTATGTTTGTATTCAGCCAGAAAGGGTTGTTTATGCATTGGACGGACAAAATTTTTTAATAATTTTTTAATGTCCCTTTTATTGCTATCCGCCAAAGAAAGCATTACGATAAAAGCGGCATGCTGCAGACGGCTGAGAGATTCCTATGGTGAAAGGGGCGTTATTATGTTCGGCTATGTGATCATCAATAAAGGGGATATGAAATTTAAGGAGTTTGACATATACCACGCATATTATTGCGGGCTGTGCCGAAAGCTGAAGGAGAGATACGGTCTGCCGGGGCAGATGACGTTGTCTTATGATATGACCTTTGTTATTCTGCTGCTGACCGGCCTTTATGAGCCGGAGGAAACCAAGGGAAGCTGCAGATGCGCCGCCCATCCTTTTGAAAAACATATGACAAGGATCAATGAATTTACGGAATACGCGGCGGATATGAATCTGCTGCTTTCCTATTATAAATGCAAGGATGACTGGCAGGACGAAAAGAAGTACCGCCAGAAAGCATATGCGGGGCTTTTGGAAAAAGGCTACCGAAGGCTGGAAAAAAAGTATCGGAAAAAAACACGTAAAATAGAGAGCCTCATGGCGCAGCTGGGCAAAGAGGAAAAAGCGGGATGCAGGGACATTGATAAGATGTCGCGGCTGTTTGGGGAAGTGATGGCGGAGATCGTGGTATGCAGGGAGGATGTCTGGAAGGAAAATTTATATCGGCTTGGATTCTACCTGGGGAAATTTATTTATTTGTGCGACGCTTATGAGGATATTGAGAAGGACCAAAAGGACGGCAATTATAATCCGCTGGCTTGGATTTATGAAAATCCTGATTTTGAAGAGCAGTGCAAAAGCATATTGACGATGATGATGTCGGAGTGTTCCCGGGAATTCGAAAAGCTGCCGATTTTGGAAAATATAGAAATATTAAGAAATATCATCTATTCCGGCGTATGGTACCGTTACGAAAGGGTACGCGCGAAGCGGAAATCTGAAGAAAAGGAACAAGGGAAGGAAAATGAGCAATCCTTATGAAATCCTGGGGGTGTCCAGGGACGCTTCCGAAGAGGAAATAAAAAAAGCATATCGGTCTCTGAGCAGGAGATACCACCCGGATGCCAACGTAAATAATCCCAATAAGGCTCAGGCAGAAGAGAAATTCAAGCGGGTTCAGGAGGCGTACCAGCAGATCATGAAAGAGCGCACGGAAGGCGGCGGGTATGGAGATTCCGGCTATGGATATGGAAACCAGGGATATGGCCGGAGAGACGGGGGCAGCTATGGAGGCGGTTTTGGCGGTTTCGGCGGCTTTGGCAGTTTCGGAGGTTTCGGCAATAGTACGGGATATGAGGAAGACGGCCATCTGAGGGCGGCTGGAAACTATGTCAGGAACGGATATTATAAAGAGGCGAGAACCGTGCTCGATGATATGAATGCGAGAGAAAGAGGAGCGAGATGGTATTATTACAGCGCCCTTGCCCATGGGGGCCTTGGAAATACAGTGGCTGCCATGGAGCATGCGAAGCGGGCGTCATCCTTAGAACCGGGAAATATGGATTACCGCAATCTGGTATACAGGTTTGAAAACGGAGGGACGCGGTACCAGCAACGGCAGTATACTTACGGCAACCCTTATGCAGGGGGCGGAAACATGTGCATGCAGCTGTGCATCGCGAATATGATATGCAACGTTTGCTGCGGGGGCGGGGGGCTTTGCTGCGGCGGTTTCCCTTTCCGTCTGTAATTTTTTCAATTTTTGGGGAGGCCGTTTTGTATATTTTCAAAATTCCATTTATGTTTTTTCCATCTATGCTTCCCAGCGCCCGGAAGCGCCGCACGGAAGAATCAGCCCGTTTGATCGGACAGGCAGCCCGATCTCGTCGGCGGCCACCTGTCCCCCGAAAACAGGCACGATGGCCGTATGGATCATATAGGATAATACGGCGGGCTGCAGTCCTGTCGTATAAGAGTTGATCAGATAAAAAATGGCATTCTTGGATAAAATCTTTGCAGTCAGTTCGATGAAAGGGAAGATGTTTTCTTCTATCTTCCATATTTCGCCTTTGGGTCCCCTGCCGTAAGAAGGAGGATCCATAATAATCGCGTCGTAGGTATTGCCGCGGCGAATCTCACGTTCCACGAATTTCACGCAGTCGTCTACCAGCCAGCGTATGGGGGCGTCCCCAAGGCCGGAAGCGGCGGCGTTTTCTTTGGCCCATGCAACCATCCCTTTGGATGCGTCCACATGGGTAACTCTTGCCCCGGCTTTTGCCGCAGCTAGGGTGGCTCCTCCTGTATAGGCGAACAAATTCAGGACGCTGACCGGCTTCTTTGCCCTGCGGATGAGAGGGGCGAACCAGTCCCAGTTAGCCGCTTGTTCAGGAAAGAGGCCGGTATGCTTGAAGCTGAAAGGCTTTAAACGGAAGGTAAGTTCTTCATAACGAATGCTCCATTCATCGGGCAGATGGAAAAATTCCCACTCGCCGCCTCCCTTGGAACTGCGGTGGTAGTGTCCGTTTCTTTTCTTCCATCCGGAATCCGTTTTTGGCGTATTCCATATCACCTGCGGATCGGGGCGTACTAAAAGATACTCCCCCCAGCGCTCCAGTTTTTCGCCGCAGGAAGTATCGAGGACTTCATAATCTTGCCAATGTTGTGCTGTCCACATGTGGGGGTCTCCTTTTCGCTAAAATGCGGGGAGGGGTTGTGAAGGAGATGGATTGTGAGAATATTCCGCAAAGCTATCGGCTTCACAGCTGCTCGCCCGCTATTATGTTATAGTGTCGAATAAGTCAAATATACATGAGGGAGCGCGATTTGGCAAGCGATATGTAACTGGAATTTGTATGATCGTGCTTTAACGAAGTAATGTGTTGACTTCCTGACCCCGCTACAGTATAATCTATAGATATGTAAAAAGTATCCTTGTATACAAAAGCGGGGGATAAGGGAGGAACGAAAGTGGGAAGTTCAACTTTTTGGATTATTGTCGCATTTATATTGTACTTATTGATGATGATTGTCATAGGGGCGGTTTATGCGAAGAAGAATAAAAATGCAGAGGATTATTTTCTCGGTGGAAGGCAGCTAAACGGCTTTGTGGCGGCGCTTTCGGCCCAGGCATCCGACATGAGCGGATGGCTGCTGATGGGGCTGCCGGGAAGTGTTTACGCGCTTGGGACGGGACAGGCATGGATAGCGATCGGTCTTTTTATCGGAACGGTGTGCAACTGGCTTTTTATTTCCGGGAGGCTGCGCAGATATACGATACGCGCCAATAATTCCCTTACGCTTCCGATGTATTTTGAAAATCGGTTTCACGATAAGAAAAGGGTTCTGTTATCGATTTCTTCCGTTACGATTGTTATTTTCTTCCTGGTTTATACGGCCTCCGCGCTGGCAGCGGGAGGAAAGCTTTTTCATTCCGTGTTCGGATTGGATTACAAAGCGGCTTTGACCATTGGGGCGGTCGTCATTTTGGCGTACACTTTTATGGGAGGCTTTTTGGCGGTCTGCGTAACGGATTTTATTCAGGGGAATCTGATGCTGGTGGGACTGCTTGTCGTACCGATGATTGCATGGGGAATCATCGGCGGCGAGAATATGGCTCCTGTCCTGGAACTGAGCGATGCCCCGGGCGGTGCGGCTGGCTTTTTGAGCCTGATCAACGACGGGACGGGAAAGTATCATGTGGTGGATATTATATCCCAGCTGGCGTGGGGGTTAGGATACTGCGGCATGCCGCATATACTGGTGCGGTTTATGGCGGTGAAAGATGAAAAAGAGCTGAGGAAATCCAAAGGGATTGCGATCGGCTGGGTAGCGCTTTCCCTTGTTTTTGCCGTCATTATCGGAGTGGTCGGGCGCGCTTATCTGTATCCGGAGATTTTATCCGGCGGCGCGGAGGAAAATGTGTTTATACAGATGATTATGAAACTGTTTACGGAGGACATCAAAGCACCGGTAATCGGCGGCATTTTTTTATGCGGGATACTGGCCGCCATTATGTCAACGGCGGATTCCCAGCTTTTGGTAAGCGCTTCCAGCATGGCGGAGGATCTTTTTAAGGGGATACTGAAAAGGGACGCAGATGACAGGACGGTGCTGCGGGTCAGCAGGATTACTGTTTTGGTGATTGCCGTGCTGGCGTACATGATCGCGCTGGATCCTGACAGTTCGATCATGGGGCTGGTGTCCAATGCATGGGCCGGCCTGGGAGCGGCGTTCGGCCCGGCAGTGCTGATGTCTCTGTATTGGAGGAGAACGAATCTGCAGGGGGCGGTCGCCGGTATTGCGGCGGGAGCGCTGACGGTCATTGTATGGGACTATATTCCGCTGGTATCCGGGAATACGCTGGGAGAAGCAACCGGCCTTTATTCTCTGGCGGCTGGGTTCGCGCTCAGCTTGTTGGCGATCGTAGTAATCAGCCTGTGTACGCCCGCGCCCGGAGAGGAAATGCTGCGGGAGTTTGATGATGTCAGGAAAGGGAGATAATTTCTTTATTCTTCTACCTATCAATTTGAAACAAACCTTTGGTTTGATACAAACTTTTAGTTTGATACAAACCTCTGGTTCGTTACGAATTGATAGGTATCGTCTTGTTTTCTGAGGGTGACTCTGCATACGGTCGAATCTTCCGAATAGGCAAGCGATGGATTTTCATAGATAATATAGTATGTACCATCGTCTGTTTTTAAGCCATTTATAACTGCGGGTTCCATATAATTGGTATCTCCGGCTTCCATGCAGTATGCTTTCTGCTCGGGGAGATATGTCCAGCTAAGCGGTTTCCTCATATCGGCAAGTCCATAGCCGGTTCTTTTTTTCAGCAGTGCATCCATATCCGCTTCGCGCAGTGCAAGAAAATCCGTGTAAAACTCTTTCGTATGGGTCGCTTTCAGGTAATCATCGCGCACTTCCTCTATAAAATCTTCATCACGAATCCCGGCTCCGGCATAAAAAACCTGATCCAGTTCCACGTCACGGATATCCGTGTAAAAGCTGCATAAAAAGCCGTAAGCGTCTGCTTCGCATAATACTTGTGAAATCTGTCCAAGTTCAAGCGCTGTCAGCTCTGTGGCGCCGTTGGTTTCCGCTCCGTCCTGATTTTCATCTTCCGGCGCTGTTTTTTCCGCCTCTTTGAGCAGATCAAGGTTTGCCAGCTCGGTTTCGGATAGAATCGTATCATCTACATTTTCAGAGGGAACATACCACGATCTGTCATTAAAATATTTATCTAAGTCGGGGCTTTCAAACTGCCAGCCGTACCGGGCATAAATTTCATTACGGGCAATGCGCAGCTGCCCTTTAGTCATACCTGACAAATCAAAAGGCTCCAGCTTCCGGCTGTTGCTTTCGGGCAGCATATATTGTCCCGCTGTTTCGCCGGATAATTGTCTGATATAAGCTGTCGGCATCTCGTCCCACGCTGTCTCTTCGGTCTGTATACTGTTGATCAGCCGGATCTTTAGAAGGGCTTCCACGCCTTCGTCCGCCGCATACAAATGAAATACGTCCCTGTCATAAACTGCCGCCGCCGAGCGGTCATATCCCATGGAATGCAGCTGCCTTATCGGTTCTGCATCTTCCTTCCCTGTGCCGCTAAAATCTGAGCCGAACTTAAATACTTTGAACATCTCCGTAAAACGGCTGCCATCGTAATAAAATGCCGCCAGATCAATACATATGCAGTCTGCTGAAACAAATGTCTGCTGCCAACTGTCCACACAAATATATTTGCCGTCCTTGACAAGAAAACGAATCTCGGCGCTGTCGGTGTTTCCGACAAGCAGATTATGCAAGATAACAACGTCTGCCGCCCTGGCCACTTCTCCGTTTCGGTATTCGTACATGACAGCCTCTATCTGGTAAGCCTCGTCCGTTTCCTTCAGATCAAGTGTCAAAAGTTCCTGCATACCGTCCTCGTCAAAATCCCATAGACTCGTACATAAACATCCTGCCGGTTTTTCGGGGATTCCTTTTAGGCCCTGCGTATAAAAATAGTCGTAGTGTTCTGCCGCAGCTTTTTCATAAATCAAATTCAAATCGGACAGATCGCATATAGAAAGGCTTTGGGCATACAAACTCAGTTCCTCCTTGGCCTCCGCTGCGGAATGCTCGTCCACATCCGTATCTATATCCACATCCATATCCGTATTCGTAACCATATCCTGTTCTTGGTCTTTTGCAGCCTCGGATATCTGTTCTGATGATGTCTGCTCCTTCGGTTCTTTCTCTTCCTGCATCGGCACTTTCTGCCTGCCGCAGCCCGTCAGGGCAAATAAGACCACAAATAGCCATAACTTCAATCCATATTTCATTTCGCTTTCCATTCCTTTTCTTTTTTAACTGCTTCATTGCATTTCTATATCATTTTTCGGCACTGCACGATTGTTTCATAATAACGTTTTGCAATTGTGCTTATTATTACTAATTTAACTAAAATAAAAAAAGGACTTGCATTTCCAAAAAATATCAGGTATAATACCTAATGCTGTGGCATGATAGCTGTGAAGCGCGAGGTTGCTGCCCTATGAGGCAGGTTTTTCCGTGGAGCGAATGTCAAGAAGGCCGCTGGACGGCTGAAGGAAACTGACGACAAGTCACTGTACAGACATAATGTTACCAAGTAACGTTTTGTTACTTGTAATCGATGTAACGGTGTGTGGAAATGCAAAGCGTATGAAGGCATATGCCTGATGAGTTCGGGGCATGTAATTTATCAGGACACACACGGACGAGTGTACAGTCACCGCTTGTCGTACTTAAGGATTAAAAGTGCGAAAAGGAGGCGACTTTTTTTATGGCAAGTCAAGTAATGAGAATTACCTTAAAAGCTTATGATCATCATTTAGTGGATGCATCTGCCAAAAAAATCATTGAAACAGTCAAGAAGAACGGATCCCAGGTGAGCGGGCCGGTGCCCCTTCCGACAAAGAAGGAAGTAGTTACGATCCTCAGGGCGGTTCACAAGTACAAAGATTCCAGGGAGCAGTTCGAGCAGAGGACGCATAAAAGGCTGATCGACATCATTACGCCGACACCGAAGACGGTCGATGCATTGCAGAGGCTGGAAATGCCGGCTGGTGTATATATTGACATCAAGATGAAGGACAAATAAGAGTAAATGATTCTTCATTATGAAAAAACAACCCCTACTAGTATGCATGGCATCGGAGAACGGCAGAAGATTCAAAGAGCCAGGCCGCTGTAGAACAAACAGGAGGTAGAAATGAAAAAAGCGATTTTAGCAACAAAGGTCGGAATGACCCAGATCTTCAATGAAGACGGTTCGCTGATCCCGGTAACGGTGCTTCAGGCGGGACCCTGCTACGTAACCCAGATCAAGACAGTCGAAAACGACGGTTACAAAGCGGTTCAGGTAGGTTTTGTCGATAAGAAGGACAGAATCATCAACAAAGATAAGGGCGGCAAAAAAGAAGTGATCCATAGGCACGGCACAACGAAAGCCATGAAAGGGCATTTTAGCAAGGCCGGCGTTTCGAGCAAGAGATATGTAAGGGAATTTAAATTCGAGAATGCGGAAGAATATGAATTGGGCAACGAGATCAAAGCGGATATCTTTGCGGCGGGCGATAAGATAGATGCGTCGGCGATTTCCAAAGGAAAAGGCTTCCAGGGCGCGATCAAGAGGCACGGACAGCACAGAGGTCCCATGACCCATGGTTCCAAATTCCACCGTCATCAGGGTTCCAACGGCGCATGCTCTTCACCGAGCCGCGTGTTCAAAGGAAAAGGAATGCCCGGCCATATGGGCTGCGTAAAGGTTACGGTACAGAATCTTGAAATCGTGCGCGTAGATGCGGAGAAGAATCTGATCCTTGTAAAAGGCGCAGTGCCGGGACCCAGAAAAGCTCTGGTAACAATAAAAGAAACCGTTAAGGGTTAAGCCGAGACGGGTGAAAGGAGGACCATACAGATGGCAAACGTATCTGTTTATAATATGGAAGGCAAGGAAGTTGACAGAATCGACTTAAACGATGCGGTATTCGGTGTTGAAGTCAATGAACATCTGGTACACATGGCGGTCGTACAGCAGCTTGCGAATAAGCGTCAGGGAACGCAGAAAGCGAAAACCCGCTCCGAAGTTTCCGGCGGCGGAAGAAAGCCCTGGAGGCAGAAAGGAACCGGACACGCAAGGCAGGGTTCCATCCGTGCTCCCCAGTGGAAAGGGGGCGGCGTTGTTTTTGCCCCGGTACCGAGGGATTATTCCTTTAAGATGAACAGGAAGGAAAAACAGGCGGCGATCCGTTCCGCGCTGACAAGCAGGGTGCAGGGGAATAAACTGATTGTCCTCGACGAGCTGAAGCTGAACGAGATCAAGACAAAGGATATGAAAAAAGTCCTTGACAACCTGAAAGTAAACAAAGCATTGGTAGTAACGGGAATTATTGATAAGAACGTGATCATTTCCGCAAGAAATCTTCCCGATGTACGCACATCTTATATCGCAGTAGAAGGCGAGGGGGATGAGAGGAAAGTAAACAGCACGATCAGCGTTTATGATATTATGAAATATGATACCGTAGTCCTGACAAAGGAAGCGGTGGCAAATATCGAGGAGGTGTACGCATAATGGCAAATATTCAATATTATGATGTGATCCTCAAACCGGTTATCACTGAAAAGAGTATGGCTGGCATGAGCGAGAAAAAATATACTTTTTTAGTTCATCCGGATGCAAACAAGATACAGATCAAAGAAGCTGTAGAAAAAATGTTTGAAGGAACAAAGGTAAAGAAAGTAAACACGATGAACCTTCCGGGCAAGGTGAAAAGACGCGGCATGACCTATGGAAGAACCGCGCAGAGGAAAAAAGCGATCGTGCAGCTGACAGAGGACAGCAAGGATATCGAAATTTTCGCTGGATTGTAAAAGTAACAGGAATGTATGCGGCAGAAATTGCCGCGCAAAGCTAAAGTAAAGGAGACTTAAGTCATGGGAATTAAGACATATAACCCATATACACCTTCAAGAAGGCATATGACGGGTTCTGATTTTTCTGAAATCACAAAGAAAACTCCTGAAAAATCCCTTTGTGTTTCATTAAGCAAGAACGCCGGCCGCAATAACCAGGGTAAAATCACAGTAAGACACCGCGGAGGCGGGCATAAGAGAAAATACAGATTGGTTGATTTTAAGAGAAACAGCAAAGACGGAATGCCGGCAAAAGTGGTCGGCATCGAGTATGATCCGAACAGGACGGCAAATATTGCTTTGATCTGCTATTTGGATGGAACGAAAAGCTATATTATCGCTCCCCAGGGCCTGACAGACGGCATGACGGTTATGAGCGGGCCGGAAGCGGAAGTGAGGATTGGCAACTGCCTTCCGTTAGAAAACATTCCGGTCGGCACGCAGGTTCACAGTATTGAACTGCTTCCGGGAAAGGGCGGCCAGATGGTACGTTCTGCAGGCAACAGCGCACAGTTAATGGCAAAAGAAGGAAAGTATGCGACGCTCAGGCTTCCTTCCGGCGAGATGAGAATGGTTCCGATCAAATGCCGCGCGACAGTCGGCGTTGTAGGCAACGGGGACCACAACCTGATCAATATCGGTAAGGCAGGGCGCAAGCGCCACATGGGCATCCGTCCTACGGTACGTGGTTCCGTAATGAACCCGAACGACCATCCGCACGGCGGCGGCGAAGGCAAGACCGGTATCGGACGTCCGGGACCGAGCACGCCTTGGGGCAAACCGGCTCTCGGCCTGAAGACGCGTAAGAAGAACAAAGCGTCTAACAAGCTGATCGTAAGAAGAAGAGACGGCAGAAGCATCAAATAAATGATTTTGCTATTAATAAATAGGAGGAAGAACAATGGCTAGATCACTGAAAAAAGGACCATTCGCAGATGAAAGCTTGCTGAAAAAAGTAGATGCTATGAATGCGGCAGGGCAGAAACAGGTAATTAAAACCTGGTCCCGCCGGTCTACGATTTTCCCTTCATTTGTAGGGCATACATTTGCGGTTCATGACGGAAGAAAGCATGTGCCGGTATATGTGACAGAAGATATGGTTGGTCATAAGCTCGGCGAGTTTGTGGCAACCAGGACTTATAGAGGTCATGGAAAAGACGAAAAGAAATCGAAAGTAAGATAAGGAGGAGCAAAAAATGGCAAAGGGACATAGAAGCCAGATCAAGAGAGAAAGAAACGCGCAGAAAGATGTCAGGCCTTCCGCTAAGTTATCTTACGCCAGGATTCCTGTCCAGAAAGCTTGTTTCGTTCTCGATGCTATCAGAGGCAAGGATGTGACGACCGCGCTGGCAATTTTGGAATACAATCCGAGATATGCTTCGGGAGTTATTAAAAAATTATTGGAATCGGCAGTTGCAAACGCTGAGTATAAATATAGCCAGGATCCGACGAAATACCCGAATCCGGAAAATCTTTATGTAGCGGAGTGCTTCGCGAATAAAGGACCTACAATGAAGAGGGTAAGACCGAGAGCACAGGGAAGGGCTTACAGGATCGAAAAGAGAATGAGCCATATTACAGTTGTGCTTGATGCAAGATAAAGAAAGGAGAAAGGTTATTAATGGGACAGAAAGTTAATCCTCACGGCTTAAGGGTCGGCATTATTAAAGAATGGGATTCCAGATGGTATGCTGATGCTGAGTTTTCAGACTTCTTAATCGAAGACTATAATATAAGAAAATTCCTGAAAAAGAAATTGTACAGCGCTGGGATTTCCAAGATCGAAATTGAAAGAGCATCGGACAGGGTAAAGATTGTTATTTACACTGCAAAGCCGGGCGTTGTAATCGGCAAGGGCGGCGCAGAGATCGAAGTAACGAAGAAAGAACTTTCCAAGCTTACAGATAAGAAAGTCTTAGTCGATATTAAAGAAATCAAAAGACCGGATAAGGACGCTCAGCTCGTGGCAGAAAATATTGCGCAGCAGCTTGAGAACCGTATTTCCTTCCGGCGTGCGATGAAGTCCTGCATGGGAAGGACGATGAAGGCGGGCGCATTGGGAATCAAGACTTCCTGTTCCGGACGCCTTGGCGGCGCGGATATGGCGCGTACCGAATTCTACAGCGAAGGAACGATCCCGTTACAGACACTGAGGGCTGATATTGATTACGGCTTTGCAGAGGCCGATACAACTTATGGTAAAGTTGGCGTGAAAGTATGGATTTACAAGGGTGAGATACTTCCGACTAAGAATAAAAACGAAGAAAAGGTATCTTCGGAGGAAGGGAGCGATAAATAAT
>CAJUHH010000016.1 GCA_910585965.1 uncultured Lachnospiraceae bacterium | reverse complement strand
TATGTGGGAAGGGGATATGGGAAACAGATCCTGCGTTTATTGATGGAATACTGTATTTCTTTAGGCGGGCAGGAATTTTATTATTCTACGCGGGCAGGGAATCTTGCTTCAAGGGCGCTGGCCTTATCCTGTGGTTTGTCTTATCAGCATTCGGAGCGGAAGACAGACCAGATCAGTGGGAAAAGTGATGAATTGGAGATTTATTATAGAATCTTTAAATGAAGAAACCCTTGTAAGTAAGCTGATAAAAGAACAAATATTAAAAATCATGCAAGGATGCTCTTTACTTAATAAAAGCAACTATGTATAATGAGGGCATATTCATCATTGCAGAGAGGAGAAAACAAAACCAATGTCCCTACTAGATCCCGTAAACGATAAGTTTTTCAATCCTTTCTGCTGTAAAAACCGGGAGATCTATTTGGAATGCATCGACCAGCTGATCGAAAAATCCAAAGAGATTTCCACATTATATGAAACGGATGCCAGGCACTGCCTGATCCTTTATCTCCAGAACTGCCAGTATGCGCTGGAAACGGAAGATATCGGGGAAGAGGTAGGCAGCGGCAGGACGCCGCAGGAAAATGCGTCCTCCATTCTTCGTTATTTCCGCAGATGCGGCTGGATCACCCCCCAGGAGATCGGGCGGAGCGGCGATAATATTGCATCGGTATCGGCTTATTGCAGAAAGCTGATCGATGCCATACATAAAATTTTTGACAGAGATGTAAATGGGGCTATTACGAACCATATATTTTCTATTTATGAAATTCTTAAGTCTTCCTTTGAAAAGGACAGCGTCAGAGCAATTCGCCCTTATTCCAATATTCTCGTGCCTTTGGTTGAAAATGAATGCGACTTGAAAAATGAGCTTTTAGTTTTGAAGGACAGCATCCGCGAGATTATGCGGGCGGTGATGCGCATGTCGGATGCCAACAGTTTCGGGCAGTTTCTGATCAAGGACGAGCTTTTGAACCGTTTCTTTAACGATTATTTTTTTATTAAGAGAAGCGGGCTGATTCCATCTTATATATCCAAAATCAATTATCTGCTTATAAAACTGCATCGGTCAGAGCTTTACGGGCAGATGATAAAAGAATACGGGAAATTGAAGAATGCGGACGAAATCCAGGCCAGGGAACTGATTGACCGTCAGTTCGGTGAACTGGACAGTTTCATTAATCTGGAATACGATCAGGAAATGGGCTATATCGATAAGAAAATCAATACGTATTACAACCTTTATGCGATCCGCATGATGATGGTCTTAAGCGGGGGCGGCAATCTGGAACATGAACTGGACCGCATATTGCTGTTGTTAAAAGAATTGGATGAGGAAGACAGGGAGCTGGCGCTGAAGCAGATCGCCAGTTCGCACCGCCTGATGTCGGTAGGATTTATAGGGAAGAAGTCTTTCCAGAGGAGGAAAAAGGCCAATCCGAATATGAGCCATGCGGGAATATTGTCAGAGGAGCTTTCGGAAGAGGAAAAAGAACGCCTGACAAGGGAGCTGCTGACGGAAACGCCGGATAAATACTGCATGGACAATGTCAAAGAATATTTTGACCGGCTCATGGGGGATAGAAGAATGGTATCGGTAGAGGACTGTCTGGTACATACGAGGGAAGACGCGATGATGATCGCCGCAAGCATCATTTATTCCGGGACGGAAGGGTTCCCTTATGAAGTGGAATTCGGGGAAGGGATGGTACAGACGGATGCAGCGGCGATCCGGCAGGTTCGGATCAGGAGGAGGGGTTCATGAGCGATATTCATTTGCAGCTGACGATAAAAGAAGAAAGCGGCCATATTTTTAAGCGGAGCATCCGCAAGCTGCTGGAGTCAACGTTTATTTTGAGGGATAAGGATGAAAAATTATATGCTTTTTTGTCCAGGGAATCCAACCGACAGGATGTGTCAGAGTATTTGCGCATGATCGGTTTTGATCTGCTGGTGGATGATAAGACGGGGGTATGCATGCTGGTCGCCAGCGAGGAGGATGAGGAGACGGTGGGACTCAAGCGGGCAAATGTAGTCACGTTTACGACCCTGCAATATCATCTCCTTCTTGTGCTGTGGAAGATTTATCTGGAAAATGTGGGATATAGCGAGGGAAACTTTGTGTTGAAAGGGGATTTGATCGATAAGATTAAATCTTTTGGCGTGATGCCGGTGCGGACGGAGCTGAATGCGGCGTTCCGGCTCTTTAAAAAGTACAGTTTGATTAATTATGCGGAGGACGAAGACGGGGAAGATATGAAAATCGAGCTTTATCCTTCGCTGCAGTTTGGATGGGATATTCCGCAGTTCCGGACGGTGGTAAAGGAATATTTGAAGGAAGAAGAAAAGGACGAGGGAGAAGAGGAAACGGTGGAAAACAATCCTTTGGAAGAAATACCAGTTGATTTCGAGGAGGAAGAACTATGATTTTGCTGAAAAAAATACGTTTGATCAACTGGTACGGGTTCGCGCATGTGACAGCCCCGATTGGATTTTTTACTTTAATTGCCGGAAAAAACGGAAACGGGAAATCGGTGATGCTGGATGCCATCAAATACGCGGCATATGGCGACACGGTATTCAACAAATCGTCGGAAAGCAAGGGAAGCCGGACGCTTTCGTCTTATACGAGGGGGCTTTTGGATGCCACAGCCGGTACCTATATGCGCCCTGCCGACAAGGTTCCGAATGTATACAGCCATATCGTGCTGGAGTATTACGACGGGGCAGAAGAAAGGTCGTTTCTGCTCGGCACGGTGATCGAAACCAATGCGGCGAACAATTACCAGGTCTATCGGTACGTGATGGATAAAAAGACATTGGACGAGGTCGGGCATACTTATGAGGAACAGGGGAGGACGCTGCCCTATACGGCATCTGCCCTGCAAAAAAGATATCAGCTTATTTTGCTGAACAAGGAGCAGGGGATTCCCCGTTTTATGCAGATGACGGGGCTGAAGCTGAATATGAAGCAGATGCCTACTTACCTTCGGAAGCTCCGGGGTATTATGTCCTACGATCCCGATGCGAAGATCGACCGGTTTATCCGGGAAAGCGTATTGGAAGAAAAAAATGTGGATTTTGCTAAGCTGATTGAGGCGAAAGGGAATATTGAGCGGCTGAACCAGACTTTCCAGATGATTGAAGGAGAGATCGAGGAATTGGATGGGATTCTTTCCGGATATGATACCTATGAGAATGAAAAGAATCGTTTGCTGGCAGACGATATAAAAACAGTATATAAAGGAGTCCGGGATCTGGAAGCGGGGATCGAGCGGGATGGCCGGGAAAAAGAGCTGGCAGAACAGAAGAAAGAAGAAGCGGCGCTTGCGCTGGATGTTCTGTCGGGAAGGATGAAGGAACTGGAAGAACGGCTGATCCAGGCCCGGGTCAGCCTGAACCAGCTGGACAGCGCCCGGATGATCGCGGCAGAAGAGCGCCATTTGTCCGAGCTTCATGTAAGGGAAAAGGAGCTTTTCCAGAAAAGGGATTCTTTGGAGCTGTTCCAGACAAAGATCAGCGAAATCATCCATATGTTCGCCGAAAAAAATAAGCCGATAAAGAAAAAGGAAATTCTAAGTTCGCTTTGCGGCAGGGAATATTCTTCTGTAGAAAAAGAGCGGGCGGTAAATGAACTGAAAAGGCAGATGGATGAATTTTATGATGAATATGTGGAAAGGCTGGGCAGGATAAAGGCGGAGTTAGGAGAGCTGGACCAGAAGCTGGGAGTCCAGGCAGAGCTTCTGGAAGCATGCAGAAAGCACAGAAATGCCTATCAGCAAATTCCTGAGTATGTCGGCCTGCGGGATGAGATCAACCGGGAGTTTGAAAAAAGAAAGATTGCGGAAAAGGCGATGTTTGCCTGTGAATATGTGATCGGCCTGGAAAAGGAGGAATGGAGGGACGCCATAGAAACGTTTCTCGGTCCCCGGCGTTATACGATTCTTGTCGAGCCGAAATATTATGATATCGCGGATGACGTGTTGAATCGCTCCCGGTATCGGTATGCCCATTTGTTCAATACGAAACTTTTGATGAAAAAGGAAATAAAAGTGGAAGAAGATTCGGCGGTACATATGCTGGAGATCAGGAATTTTGTGGCGCAGAAGTATTTTGATTTCCAGCTGGGCAGAATGCATGCGGTGGACATCGGAAAAGTCAGGGATTATGAAAATGCCATTTCCAAGGAAGGGCGTGTGTCCGTAGCGATGGACAGTTATTTTCTCCGCTTTGAAAAATTGCGCTTTTATTATCTGGGGCAGAAGACATTTGAACTGAACAGGATACGGGCGGAGAAGGAAATCAAACGCCTGCAGGGAGAAAAAACAGAGCTTCTGGCGCAGCAAACAGAGCTGGAATTTGGGAAAAACCGATTGAACGGGGATAAAGGCTTTTTCCGGGAATATGATTACGATGCCGCAGAGGAATACCAAAAAACGGTTGATATGCGCAAAAGTTCGGAAAAGCAGCTAAAGCAGCTGAAGCAGGCGCAGAAGAATAACCGGGAATTTATGGAGCTGAGCCAGATGGTGGAAAAGCTTTCCGTGGAAAAGGAAGCGGTCCGCAGGGAGCAGGAGGGCAAAATTACGCAGGAGAGCGAACTGCGGACGAGAATAGGAGTCTATAAGAGCAGAATCGCAGATAAGTCCGAAGAGCTGCAAAAGCAGAAGAAACAATGGAAAGAATATGAAATAGAATTTTATCCGATTGTGAAGAGAGCGGTGGAAGCTTATGACAAATTTGTGGAAAACGGGCAGCAGGGAGCAGGAGGTCTGCTTTCGCCGGAAACAAGGGGGCGTCTGTCCAGGAGCATCGAGCAGCATAAGAAAGAATTGATCGGCCTCCAGTCGGCTTATAACAGCAGGCATCCCGAAGGATCCCTGCCCGTGGATACTTCCGGACGGCAGGAATACGCGGCCAGAAGGGACAGGATCTGGATGGACAGCCTTCAGGAGATCAGGCAGAAGCTGGAAGAACAGACAAGGCGGTACGAAGATATTTTTAAAAATGAATTCGTGCTGACGATTCTGAATGCCTGTGAGAAGGCGCGGGAAGATTTGAAGCAGATCAACGGGGAACTGGCAAAGCTGCATTTTTCAGAGAAATACGAATTTGATATCCATTACGTGAAAGACGGTTCCGAATACGCGAGGATATTGGAATATGCAAGATATCTGGATGAGAGGGAGCAGCTGGGCAGTTCGGACGGACAGATGACGTTTTCGATGTTTACAAAGGTTTCGGACGAAGAAGGAGAAGCGCTGGAACAGGAATTGAAGCGGATTATTAACCGCATTATCGAAAAGAACAGCGAGGAGGCCATTGCCCGGTTTGCAGATTACCGAAATTATATGACTTATGAAATTCTGATCAGCAACCAGAATTTGAGCCGGGCGAAGTTATCCCGTCAGATCGGCTTTAATTCGGGAGCGGAGGTGCAGATTCCTTATTTGCTTATTTTGTGCGCGGCGCTGCTTTTGATCTATAACCAGAGGGTGAATTCCACCAGGCTGGCGTTTATCGACGAACCCTTTGCTAAGATGGATCCCGGCAATGTGAGGGTAATGCTGGATTTTATGAAAAGGCAGAAGATGCAGGTGATTTTTTGTTCGCCGGACAAGACGGAGTCAATCGGAAATGAGTGCGAAGTCATCCTTCCTGTGCTGCGCGTCCGGGCGGACAGCATGCAGATGGGCGTTATACAGTTCCATGAGGAAAAGGCATATGACGGATTATAAAGAAAAAATATTGGTTCTTTTAGCGGAGAGTTATAGGAAGAGCAAGAAGGACAACGGCACCAGCCGGATTGCCAGGCGGACAAAGATCGAACCAGTAAAGTTATATAAGCATTATAGGGACAACGACGGGGATCTGGATGAGATAGAGGCAGTGAACCAGGCGGCAGAGGACTGCCGGAAAAGAGGATATGTAACGTATGATATGAATGGGTTCAGTAACGAGATTGCCGCCATTTATCTGGCAGATGATAAGATAGCGGAGATTGAGAAGTATCTAAGCGACACATACGGTTATGAACCCAAATACGCAAAACGGCAGTATATAGAGGAAATGCTGGAAAAATACGGCGGATGCTCGCCGGCAGCGGACAAAGAATGCGAAAGGCTGCGCGGCATTCTGGAGAAAAACAGAATACCGAAAGAGTATTTGCAGACAGAAGATATCCTGAAAGCGCTGGTGTTTATAGAAAACAATCAAATACCTCTCTATCTCAGGGAGGCTTCCATGCTTATTTATGGGAGCAGCAAATATTTGGAAGAAACGGTTTTGGAAAGTATATGCCGCCTGCTCAGGGAATTCCAGGAAAAGCCCTGCGAAGAGGGGGAACTGCCTGATGAGATTCTGCGGGAATACCATATCGCAAAGGAACCCCAGAAGATATGCATCAAAGGAGATATCACCCTATGGATAAGGGGGAGGAGCTTTGATGCGGGGGTGTTTGAGAATGGAATCGAATTTTTTGCAGATGAATGGGATCCTATGGAAAAGATCGAAATCCATGCGGGGGAATTTATGACGGTGGAAAATTACACTTCTTATTTGCGGATGAAAAGCAAAGGGTGCGTTTTCTTTTATTTAGGGGGCTATACGGCTCGGTTTCAGAGGGATTTTCTGAAGAAAGTATATGAAGGGAACCGTAGAATACGTTATCTGCATTTTGGCGATATCGATGCCGGAGGGTTCTCCATTTACGAACATTTGCGCCGCATTACGGGAATTCCTTTTTCTATGTACCGAATGTCTGTGGAGGTTCTTCAGGATAAAAGGCATGCCTCCTGCCTCCAGCCATTGACGGAGAACGACAGGAAACGTTTGGAAACGCTTGCAGGGAAAACCGATTTTCACGATATAGCGGTTTATATGATGGAAAAAAACGTGAAGTTGGAACAAGAGATCGTGAGCCTCGACAATCTGTACCCTAAAAAGTGCGAATGGTAACAAAAATATTTTTCCTGGAAGATTTCTGCTATGCTTAAATGTGAATTGTCATCAATAAGAGAAAAAACCATAGATGAGGCGGGGGCAGAATCATGTTAAGGACAATTAAGGGAAAGCTTACAGTTAATGTGATAGGCATTGTGGTGGCGAGCATTCTCCTGACGACAGCGGGAATCGTCTGGGTTGCAGGAAAACGGATGATCCAGGACCAATCGAGGGCATTACAGCTGAATGCGGATAAATATGCGGAAGAGATCAATACCTGGGTAGAAAATGAAAAAATGCTCGCAGAAGGTACGGCGGCCAGCATAAGGGCGGGCGGAAGGACGGATACGGATTTTCTCCAGTCCGTGGTGGATGCCCATGCGGAGGGCAGGAAGGAATTATTAAATCTTTATTGCGGAACGAAAGACAGCAGATTTATCCAGTCGAACAAAGGAGCGGAAGTGCCGGAGGGATATGACCCGGTGGAAAGAGGATGGTACCAGGAGGCGGCAGAAAAAGGAGGGGCTATCGTTACGGATCCTTATACGGACGCGGTGACAGGGCAGATGTGTACTACGATGGCTGTGCCTGTTTATATAGACAATGAACTGGCAGGAGTGGTCGGATTGGATGTGACGCTCGGCACGGTGACGGAACTGACAGGAAGCATCAACTATGAAGAAGGGGTTTATGGTTTTTTGGTGGACAGCAGCGGGCAGTATGTGGCGCATAAAAACAAAGAATATGAACCCACAGAGGATGCGGCGGTAGCGGCGGCGGATGTGCTTCCCGGGTTAAAAGGAATGCTGGAGGGGACGGACAGCGGCGTGAATAGGCTGGTGGATTATGATGGCAGCGCTTGTTATTTTGCGGTATCGGGAATTGAGGGAAGCTTGTGGAAGCTGGGCGTTGTCGTGCCGGCGGCCAATATTACGGATTCTTTGGCGGCTATGGTCGGGATAGCGGCTGCTGCAGCGCTTGTCATTATTGTGTTCGTGGCATTATTTATGGCCTGGCTGATCGGAAGGATGCTGGAGCCGGTACAGATGCTGAAGCAGTTTGCTTCCGGGGATTTTTCGGAAAACGCGGTTTCTGCCAGAGGCGTTCCGCAAGAATATAAGAACGAGACGGAACAGATCCGGATAGCTACGGCCGAAGTAAGGCAGCAAATGCGGGAAATTATTCTGAATACCAAGCAGGAGGCGGAAAAGATCGGCGAGATTGCGGAAGGCGCGTCTGGAGGAATGACCGTATTGAATAAAGAAATTGCCGGCATTTTTGACTTGGCGGCTCATGTGTCGGAGCAGACCGCGCAGGCGAAGATACTGACAGAGAATATGAGGGAGAACGGGCAGGAACTGGGGGATGCCATAGAGAATGTAGCCAGGAAGGCGGAAGAGGCGGCGGAACAGTCAAACAGCATTATGGAGCGGGCCGGAAAGCAGTATGAAGCCTCCGGCCAGTCTGCAAAAGAAGCTGTCGCGCTTTGCAGCGAAGCGGGAAAAGAGCTGGAAAAAGCGATTTCGGACAGCCGGAAGGTACAGGAGATCGATGCTTTGACGGAGGAGATATTGGCTATCAGCTCCCAGACGAACCTGCTGGCGCTGAATGCCTCGATAGAGGCGGCAAGAGCCGGCGAAGCGGGCAAGGGGTTTGCCGTCGTGGCGGAAGAAATCCGGCAGCTGGCGGACAATTCCAGGCAGGCGGTGGATAAAATACGCAAGGTGACGGAAAACGTGGTGCAAAATGTTGCCTTTTTATCGGAAAATGCCAGAAGGCTGCTGGGATTTATGAATGGAAAGGTGATGGAAGATTATAAAGGGATGACGGAGCTGGCAAAAGCATACCAGAAAGATGCCGCATTTTATAACGATATATCCAGCGACTTGGGGGCATCCTCCCAGGAAATGAACGCGAGCATGGTCGGGATCAATGAATCCATCGGCGTGATTGCGGAGCTGGCGGGAGGAATTGCGGAATGGATGGAAAATATGGAACAATCCGCAGAGGAATCCCGGGAAAATTCAAAGGCGGTGATGGAGCGGATGGAAGAATTGTTCCGTTTGAGCGAACTTTTAAATGAGACGGTGGCATCTTTCCGGGTATAGGAATTGAATAATTATAAAATTAGAAAAATAGCGCTTTTTCAAGGGTGCTATTTTTTTAATTCTTATAAAAAAATAAATTTTTTTTAAAGAAAATAAAATGAATAAATATGTATATATTTATAATAAATATACAAATAATTTATCAAAGTAAAGGGACAAAGAATATTCATGCAATGAAATGTAATATATTGTTAAAAAATGAATAATTTAACGTCAAGCAATAATACAAAATGGAATTGACAAAGCAACGTGGTTTTTGATAAAATATGGATCGTGTTATTAGGAACATAAGCATAAGAGGAGCTGAAAATATGTTAAAGTATATTGCAAAACGAATTGGTCTGGCAGTCGTAACAATCTGGGCGGTGGCTACCATTACCTTCTTTCTAATGAATATGGTGCCGGGAGGTCCGTTCCTTTCAGAAAAGGCGATCAGCCCGCAGGCACAGGCAGCGCTGGAGGCAAAATACGGCTTGGACAAACCTTTGTTCCAACAATATATTACATATCTGACAGACGCGCTTCATGGTGATTTCGGTGACAGCCTGAAACAGAGGGGCCGTACCGTAATGTCTATTATACAAACAAAATTCCCCGTTTCAGCAAGGGTGGGCGGGATCTCCGTATTGGTTGCCCTGTGTATCGGCATTCCGCTGGGATGTATCGCCGCTATCCGAAGAGGAAAATTCATAGATAGTTTTATCAGCGTTGTGGCAACCTGCGGGATCGCGGTGCCGAGCTTCGTAATTTGTACCGTGCTGATGTATTTCTTCGGCGTTAAATTAAGAATCCTGCCGACGTTGGGGCTCACTTCCTGGAAGCATTACATCATGCCAGTAATCGCGCTTGCGTTTTATCCGACGGCGTATATTATGAGGCTGACAAGGTCATCTATGCTCGATGTGCTCGGGCAGGATTATATGCGGACCGCAAAAGCGAAAGGCTTGTCACAGGTAGTCAGCATATTCAAGCATGCGCTCAGGAATGCGGTTCTTCCGGTTATTACCTATGTAGGTCCCATGCTGGCTTATACTTTGTCAGGAAGCTTTGTTGTAGAAAAGATATTTACAATCCCGGGGCTTGGCGGCGAGTTTATCGGCTCGATCACCAGCCGCGATTATACGGTGATTATGGGAACAACGATTTTCCTTGCGACATTGATCGTTGTCATGAATGTGATCGTTGATATTGTTTATAAGATCGTAGACCCCAGAATCAAATTAAAGTAAGGAAGAGAGAAGAAGAGAATGAAACAGAATCCAATTAGTTTTCAATTAAAACTTAATCCGGAAGATTTCCTGCCGGCCAGCGAGGAGGAGAAGGAAAGCCTTGTCATTATGCGAGAGAGCGTAAGCTTCTGGAAGGACGGCTTCCGCCGTCTGGTGAAAAATAAAGTGGCGATGGTGAGTTCGGTAGTTATTCTGATTGTAATGATATTTTCCTTTATCGTACCTTCTTTTTATCCTTATTCTTATAAGGAGCAGATCAAAGGGGCGAATAATCTGGCGCCGATGCAGTATTCCGAACAAGAGCTGGAAGCTATAGAGGCAGGGGAAAAAGTGTTTCCCCATATTTTTGGAACGGATAAGCTGGGAAGGGATTATGCGATCCGCGTGATGATGGGAAGCAGGATATCCTTGTTAGTCGGGTTGATTGCTACAGTGATCATTCTGGTAATCGGTTCTACTTATGGTTCCATCGCGGCATTTTTCGGCGGATGGGTGGACCTGGTCATGATGCGTATTGTGGATATTATATATACGATACCGGATATTCTGTTGATTGTGCTTTTGTCTTTTGCGTTGAAAGCGCCTTTGGCGACGCTGACGAGCCTTCCAGGATTCGGCTGGATAAGAACTGTCGGGGAAAATCTGATCAGTATTTTTATCGTCTTCGCGCTGCTGTACTGGGTAGGTATGGCGAGAATGGTAAGGAGCCAGGTGCTTATGCTCAAGGAAAGCGAATATGTGACGGCGGCGAGAGCGCTGGGCGTAGGCAATGGCAAAATTATTAAAAAGCATTTATTGACAAACTGTATCGGAACCTTAATCGTTACGACGACGCTCCAGATACCGTCTTCCATTTTTACCGAGAGTTTTCTGAGTTTCCTTGGCTTGGGAGTTGCGGTTCCGCTTCCATCTCTCGGGAGTCTGGCGAGCGAGGCGATCAACGGTTTGAATACATATCCTTATCTGTTGTTCATTCCGGCGGCTTTGATCAGTTTGATTATTTTAAGTTTTAACCTGTTGGGAGACGGCCTGAGGGATGCGTTTGACCCTAAGTTAAAAAATTAGGAAAGGCAGCGTAGAAAGATGGCAGAAGAAAAAAATGTCAGAAAATTAGTAGATATAAAGAATGAACGTCTTTCTTTCTTTACCCCTGCGGGAGAAGTAAAGGCATTGAATGATGTTTCTATTATGCTGGATGAAGGCGAGGTGCTCGGCATCGTCGGGGAAAGCGGTTCCGGCAAATCGGTGACTGCATACAGCCTGATGGGCTTGACGGCGCATCCGGGCAAGCTTTTGGGCGGCAACCTCTGGTTCAACGGGCATGAAATTGAAACAATGACGGAAAAAGAAATGCGGAAGATACGGGGAAATGAAATATCCATTATTTTCCAAGATCCGATGACAAGTTTGAATCCCGTCTATACGATCGGGAACCAGATAGAAGAAGTGATTTTGCTTCATACGGATAAAAAGAAAAACGAGGCCAGGGAAAGAGCAAAGGAATTGCTGGAGCTGGTAGGCATTAATGAGCCGGAAAAAAGGCTGAAGCAATATCCCCACGAGCTGTCGGGCGGTATGCGCCAGCGTGTGATGATAGCGATTGCTTTGGCCTGCGAGCCGAAGCTGTTGATTGCTGATGAGCCTACGACTGCCTTGGACGTGACAATCCAGGCGCAGATTCTGGAACTGATGATGGAATTGAAAGACAAACTGGGCATGGCGATTATTATGATTACCCATGACCTGGGGGTCGTGGCGAATATGTGCGAGAAGATCGCGGTTATGTATGCGGGCCGGATCGTGGAATATGGTACGGCGGAAGATATCTTCTATCGGCCGAAGCATGAGTATACGAAGGGGCTGATACGCAGTATTCCCAGACTGGATACGAAGGAGCATGAGCGGCTTGTACCGATCGAAGGCACCCCGGTGGATATGCTGAATCCCCCCAAGGGATGTCCGTTTGCGCCGCGCTGCGACAAATGTATGAAAATATGCCTCAGGGAAATGCCTCCGGTGACAACGTTCAGCGATACCCATTATACACAATGCTGGCTGAACCAGAAAGCGGAGATGGAAGGAGGAGCGGCAAATGAGTGACAGATTAGTACAGATAGAGCATTTACGCCAATATTTCCCGGCCGGCGGTTATGGCAAAAAGAAAAAATATATACAAGCAGTGGATGATGTTTCCTTTTATATCGAAAGAGGGGAGACGCTCGGACTCGTAGGGGAATCAGGCTGTGGAAAAACGACGACGGGGCGTACAATTTTAAGATTGTATGAGCCGACTGGCGGAAAGTTTACGTATGACGGAAATGTTATTTTTGATGTGGAAAACAAGGTTTCAGTGGATATGCTGCCATATCGGAAGAAAATGCAGATTGTTTTCCAGGATCCATATGCAAGCCTGGATCCCCGTATGACGGTAGGGGATATTGTAGGGGAAGCGATTGATGTCCATAAACTGGCAGCTAACAAACAGGAACGATATGATATTATTATAGAGATGCTTCGCAGGGTGGGGCTGAACTCCGAACATGCCAATCGGTATCCCCACGAATTTTCGGGCGGGCAGAGGCAGAGGGTCGGCATTGCCAGGGCGCTGGCGGTCAATCCGGAGTTTATCGTCTGCGATGAACCCATTTCCGCGCTGGATGTTTCCATTCAGGCGCAGGTGATCAATATGTTTGAGGATTTGCAGGAAGAAATGGGGCTTACCTATTTGTTTATTGCCCATGATCTTTCGGTGGTAAAGCATATATCCAACAGGATCGGAGTGATGTATCTGGGGAGGCTGGTGGAGCTGGCAGACAGCTATGAGCTGACAACAAGAAGCCTCCATCCTTATACGAAAAGCCTGATTTCTGCCATTCCTATTGCAGATCCGAAGGTGGCGAAGGAAAGCAAGCGTATTGTTTTGGAAGGGGATGTCCCCAGTCCGCTGAATCCGCCTTCCGGATGCCGTTTCAGAACGAGATGCCCGTATGCGGATGAGAGATGCGCGGCAGAAGTGCCGGAGTGGAGAGAAGTATCGAGCGGCCATTATGTGGCATGCCACCATTATGAACAGTGCCGGTAGGCATTGCATGAGCTGGATAGACAATTACAAATACCATGGCGGAACAATTTTATAATTGCATGATTGCTATGGTAGGAGTAATGTTTATAAACAATTTAACATTCTTATTAAAAGAGGAGGAAAAACTATGAAAAAGAGAGTTATTGCACTCTTAATGGCTGCGGCTATGACAGTTAGCCTGGCTGCCTGCGGTTCAGGCAGTGACAGCCCGGCGCAGGAACCGGCAGCAGAAGCTCCTGCGGCAGATGACGGCGCAGAAGCGGAAGCAGAAACTCCTGCAGCAGACAATGCAGCGGAAGCTCCTGCAGCATCCGACGGCAGCAAGATTCTGAAAGTACAGATCGGACCTGACCCTGAAACGATCGACCCCGCACTGAACAGCGCGGTAGACGGCGGTAATATGCTGCTTCATGCATTTGAATGCCTTCTGATCGTGGATCAGGATGGGCAGCTGGCTCCTGGACAGGCAGAAAGCTGGGAAACTTCAGAGGATGGCCTTACATGGACATTCCATTTAAGAGAAGGATTGAAATGGTCCGATGGCAGCCCGCTGACGGCAAATGATTTTGTATATAGCTGGAAGAGAGTGTGCGATCCTATGGTAGCAGCTCCTTATGCAGAGACAGTTCTCAGCATGGTAGTAGGTTATGAAGATGCGATCGGCGGAAATCTGGACGCTTTGCAGGTAGTGGCACAGGATGACCTGACATTGGTTGTTACACTGAACGCTCCTTGTTCTTATTTCGGAAGCCTTGCAGCATTCGCTACTTTGAGCCCGGTACAGCAGGGGACAGTAGAAGCAAACGGCGATGCATGGGCAACCGCGCCGGAAACTTATGTTTCTAACGGACCTTTCTATATGACAGAGTGGGTGCCTGGTTCCCATATTCTGTTCAGCAAGAACCCGAACTACTGGAATGCGGACGCAATTAAACTGGATGGTATTCAGTTTGCATTGATTGAAGATTCTAACGCTGCTTACAGCGCATATCAGACAGGCGAAGTCCTGATGATTAAAGATGTTCCCACGGAAGAAATTCCGAGCTTGGAAGGCAATGCTGATTTCTTTGTAGATCCGATTATCGGCACATACTATATCAGCCTGAACCTGAACAGGGATGCTTTTAGCGATGCAAAAGTACGCCAGGCTCTCAGCCTTGCGATCGACCGCGAGTATGTTGCAAATACATTGATGCAGGGAACTTATTCCCCGGCAAGCAACTTCATGGGTCCCGGCTGGATTGATACGGACGGCGCGCCGTTTATAGATAAAGCGAACGGAGGAGCTCCTTATATCGATACCGCAGATTTCGAAGGCAATCTGGAAAAAGCAAAAGCGCTGCTGGAAGAAGCAGGATATCCGAACGGAGAAGGCTTCCCGGCTATTTCATACACAACGAACGATGCAGGATACCATAAAGTAGTAGCTGAGTATTTGCAGCAGGCATGGGCAGAACTCGGCATCGACCTTCAGGTGAATATCGTAGAATGGTCCAGCTTCACGCCTATGCGTCGTAACGGCGAATATGACGTGGCTCGTAACGGATGGGTTGGCGATTACAGCGATCCTTCCAACATGTTAGACCTGCTTTATTCTACAAACGGCAATAACGATGGTAAGTTCAGCAATGCAGAATACGATGCAGCTATGGATACTTCCAGGACTACGCTGGATGCTGCAGAACGTTCCGAAGCTCTTCATACAGCAGAAGATATTCTGATGAGTGAAACAGCATGTGTTCCGATCGCTTACTACAACGATTTCTGGCTGCAGAGCGATAAGATCACAGGCTCCTGGCATTCACCTTATGGATACTGGTACTTCATGTATGCAGATATCGCTGAATAATTGAATTTGGAAGATGTATTTGATAAAAAAGAGGATGGCTGCGGCCGTCCTCTTTTTCAATAATATAAATTGGTTTTTTATAGACTTCACTGCTCTGTTATGCTATAATAAACAAATAATTTTCATTGAGTGTTTGAATAAATCTGGGAAGGAGGCAGCGGCGATATGGATATGGAAAGCAGGGAAATGTTTGGTAAAATTATAGACAGGCTGGATAAAATCGATAACAGGCTGGATAAGGTGGAAAACAGGCTGGATATCATGGAAATCAAACAAAATAAAATGTCAGGGCAAGTAACAGAAGTGCAGCTGGCACAGAAAGCATTTGAATTGAACGCTAACAAGAAATTTGCAAGGCTTCAAGACGGTATGGATGCGATAGAAGAAATCTTTAGAATTAATAAGCTGGCTCGTTAAGTCCGTCCATGACAACTTTATTTTTTGATATATTTTTCTTTTTCGGAGTTTTTTCTTAAATTTCTAATTTATCTAAAGAATCTCATAGAACAAGTGATTTTCATAAATATGTTATTCCAAAAGTTGATTTCTTCGTCATACTTATTTAAAATATTGACAAGGAAATGTTATTATAGTACGCTTAATTGCAGGAATAAAAATTATATAGAAAAAGGGTAATGAATAAGAAGGGAAGGAAATGGGCTATGGATAAGGAACTGAAAGATAAGTTAGTGGAATGCGGATTCGATGTAGACACAACATTACAGCGTTTTATGGGGAATGAAACGTTATATTTCAAATTCCTGAAAAAACTCCCGGCTGACCAGAATTATAAGGCTTTTATAGAGGCAGTGGAAAAGGAGGACTGCGAGGCGGCGTTCCGCAGCGGCCATACATTAAAAGGAGTCATGTCCAACCTCGGGGTGGACGGGGCTCTACAGATATTGGTTCCTATGGTGGAAAAACTGCGTGCTAACGAGATGGCGGGGTTGCAGGAGGAACTGAAAGAATTCCAGGACAGATATGAAAAGGCGATCGTTTGTATTGAGAGTTTATAAAAGGAATGCGCGTGTTTTGGATATAGACGAGTCGCAGGTTGAGAGAAAGGCATGGTTATTCATATGCGGAGAATGTTGTTGAAACTCAGCGGGGAAGCGCTGGCGGGCAGCAAGAAAACAGGTTTTGACGAGGAAACAGTGCGCAAGGTCGCATTACAAGTAAAGGAATTGACAAAGGATACGCAGATCGGTATCGTGATCGGCGGGGGCAATTTCTGGCGCGGCCGTTCCAGCGAGAATATCGACAGGACGAAGGCGGATCAGATCGGTATGCTGGCAACGGTGATGAATTGTATTTATGTGTCGGAGATATTCCGCTCGTCGGGCATGGAAACGGAGATTCTTACCCCGTTTGTCTGCGGTTCCTTTACAAAGCTTTTCAGCAAGGATAAGGCGAATAAATATTTCGGACAGGGGAAAGTCGTATTTTTCGCAGGAGGAACCGGCCATCCTTATTTTTCTACGGATACGGGAGTGGTTCTTCGCGCGGTGGAAGTGGATGCGGATGTTATCCTTCTGGCAAAGGCGGTGGACGGAGTCTATGACGCGGATCCAAGGACGAATCCGGAGGCAAGGAAGTACGACGAGGTTTCGATTGACGAAGTGATCGAGAAAAACCTTCAGGTCGTGGATATGACGGCATCCATTATGGCGAGGGAAAATAAGATGCCGATGTGGGTGTTCGGCCTTGGCGGGGAAAACAGCATTGTCAACGCAGTAAAAGGAACGTTTAGTGGAACGAAAGTGACGGTTTAAGAAAAATTACGGAAGGAATGGTTATTGGTATTATGGATGAAAGATTAAAAGTATATGATGAAAAAATGAAAAAGGCGATTGATTATCTGGCTTCGGATTATGCGACAATTCGTGCAGGAAGGGCCAACCCCCATGTACTGGATAAAATCCGTGTGAATTATTACGGGACACCGACCCCGATCCAGCAGGTAGGGAATATTACAGTGCCGGAAGCGAGAATGATACAGATCGCCCCTTGGGAAAAATCGCTGATTAAAGAGATCGAAAAGGCGATCATGGCTTCCGATGTCGGGATTACCCCTTCCAACGACGGCTCCATTATCCGTCTTGTATTTCCTGAACTTACCGAGGAACGCAGGAAGGATCTGGTCAAAGAAGTGAAGAAAAAAGGGGAAGAGAGCAAGGTTGCTGTCCGCAATATCCGCAGGGATGGAAATGATGCTTTCAAAAAGCTGGCTAAGGAAGACGTTTCGGAAGACCAGATCAAGCAGTTAGGGGAAGACTTGCAGAAAATGACCGATAAGTTTATCAAGGAGATCGATAAACTGGTGGAGGAAAAATCAAAGGAAATCCTTACGGTATAAAGGATAGGGAAGTCAGGGACAGGCGATATAAGCGTATCGGATGATACGCCGTATCGAATTGTCCCTTTTATAAGTAAAGACAGGCTATGCCAAAGCAAGGGGAAGAGAGGATATGGATGGCAAAATGCTGGACAATATGAATATTCCAAACCATGTGGCAATCATTTTGGACGGAAACGGAAGATGGGCGAAAAAAAAGGGGATGCCGAGGAATTACGGGCATGTGCAAGGAGCGAAAACGGTAGAGATTATCTGCGAAGAGGCTTACCGAATGGGGATACAGTATTTGACGGTGTATGCATTTTCCACGGAAAACTGGAACCGGCCGGAAGATGAGGTGAATGCTTTGATGAAGCTGCTGCGCAACTATTTAAAGACTTGTTTAAAAACGGCAGAAAAGAACAGGATGTGCGTCAGGATATTGGGAGACAAGGCAGGACTGGATGAGGACATCAGGGCGAAGATCGCCGAATTGGAAGATGCCACACGGAATAATGACGGCCTGCATTTCCAGATTGCTTTAAATTACGGCGGAAGGGATGAAATCGTGCGGGCGGCCAGACAGATAGCGGAGCTGGCGGAGCAAGGCAGAATAAAAAAAGAAGAAATTACGGAAGAAATGTTTGGCGGCATGCTTGATACGCGCGGCTTGCCCGATCCCGATCTTTTGATCCGTACGTGTAATGAGCAGCGCATATCCAATTTTCTTCCTTGGCAGCTCGCTTATACGGAGTTTTATTTTACGCCGGTACACTGGCCGGATTTTTCAAAAGAAGAATTGATAAAAGCCATAGAAGCATATAATAAGAGGGATAGAAGGTATGGCTTGGTAAAAAATGATTAGGAGGAAGGACAGATGTTTTTCACTCGTTTACTCAGCAGCATTGTGCTGGTGATTATCGCGCTGGTTACGTTGCTGCAGGGAGGTTATTTACTGGCGGCCGTGCTTTTATTGATATCGCTGGCAGCGTACCGCGAACTGAGCAAGGCATGCAACGGCGGCTCTTTGGACGGCAAGGAAGGGAAAAAAATAAATGCCTTGGAGGCGGCGGGATATATCGGCATACTGGCTTACTACGGCATCGTTGTATTTACCAGTTCCCAGGCGGCGCAGATGCTTTCTATTTTATTCGTGATGATCGGCTTTATGTTCGTCTATGTGTTTACTTTTCCCCAATATGAAGCATCCCAGGTGATGGCTGCTTTTTTCAGCTTTGCCTATGCGCCAGTGATGTTTTCTTTTATTTATCAGACAAGGGAACTCCAATATGGCATTTATCTGGTATGGATGATCTTCATCAGTTCCTGGGTTTGCGATACCTTTGCTTATCTGACAGGAATTCTGATTGGAAAACATAAGATGACCCCCAAATTAAGCCCGAAAAAATCCATAGAAGGAGCAGTAGGAGGCGTGGCTGGCGCGGCGCTGGCAGGGGGGCTTTACGGATATTTTATTGTGGAGGGCGTGGTTTCAGGACAGCAGATCACTTGGATATTTGCCCTGATTGGCGGAATCGGCGCGATGATTTCCCAGATCGGGGATCTGGCGGCTTCGGCGATCAAGAGAAATCATAATATAAAAGATTACGGACATCTCATTCCCGGACACGGAGGGATTATGGATCGTTTTGACAGTGTGATTTTTACCGCTCCGATGATATATGGGCTGGCTCTCCTTTTCATAAAATAGAAGAGAAAAATCACGGAAAGATCACAAAAAACAGATAAGATGGAGGCATGGATGAAAAAAATAGCGGTGTTAGGTTCTACGGGATCGATCGGAACCCAGACTCTGGAGATTGTACGGCAGAATGAGGATCTGGAAGTAGTGGCTCTGGCGGCGGGAAGCAGCGTAGAGAAAATGGAACAGCAGATCCGCGAATTCTCGCCTAAACTGGCGGCTCTGTGGGACGAAAAGGCATATAAGGATCTGAAAGAGAGAGTGGCAGATATGGATGTCAAAGTCCTTTGCGGGATGGAAGGCCTTCTGGAGATCGCGGTTATGGAGGAAATGGAAGTATTGGTGACAGCGATCGTGGGGATGATCGGCATCAGGCCGACGATTGCGGCCATTGAAAATGGGAAAACGATCGCCCTGGCCAATAAAGAGACTCTGGTGACAGCAGGGCATATTATCATGCCGCTGGCAGAGAGAAAGGGAGTGCCGATCCTGCCTGTGGACAGCGAACACAGCGCTGTCTTTCAATCCATGAACGGGGAAAATAAGAAGAGAGTACAGAAGATCCTGTTGACCGCTTCCGGCGGGCCGTTCCGGGGGAAGAGCCGTGAAGAACTGAAAAAAATGAAAGTAGAAGATGCCTTAAAGCACCCGAATTGGGCGATGGGAAGGAAAATTACGGTAGATTCTGCTACAATGGTAAACAAAGGACTGGAAGTCATGGAAGCGAAATGGCTGTTCGGCGTGGACCTGGACAGGATAGAAGTGGTGGTGCATCCCCAGAGCATTATCCATTCCATGGTGGAATACGAGGACGGGGCGGTCATGGCGCAGCTTGGAATGCCGGATATGAAGCTTCCGATTGCCTATGCGCTGTTTTACCCGGACAGAAGGCCCCTGGGAGGGAAAAGAGTAGATTTTTTCCAGCTGGGTACGCTTACTTTTGAAAAGCCGGACCCGGAAACCTTTACGGGCTTAAAACTGGCTTTCGATGCGGCAAGGCAGGGCGGCAGCATGCCTACAGTATATAATGCCGCCAATGAAAAGGCAGTAAACTTATTTTTGGAAAGAAAGATAGGATTCATGCAGATTCCGGAACTGATAGAGGCATCCATGGAAAGACACAGGAGGATCGAAGCGCCGGGAGTGGAAGAAATTCTCCGGGCGGAACGGGAGACGCATGAATTCATAGAGCAGGTGATAAATTGATTGTGACGATTCTATTATTCATATTAATATTTGGGCTGATCGTAATTTCCCATGAATTCGGCCATTTTCTGCTGGCGAAGATCAACGGGATACATGTGGTGGAGTTTGCGGTCGGCATGGGGCCGACGTTGTTCCATTTTCAGAAAGGGGAAACGAAATACAGCCTGAAGCTGCTGCCCATCGGCGGGGCTTGCATGTTTGAAGGCGAGGACGGGCTGGATGCGAAAGAAGGAGAACCCGGGGAAGGATCTTTTTTGTCGGCGAGCGTATGGGCGCGGATATCGGCCGTGGTGGCAGGGCCTTTGTTTAATCTGCTGTTGGCCTATATTCTTACTTTGATTGTAGTGGCTTTCGACGGCTCCAACCGCCCGGTCATCCAAAACGTGCTTCCGGGCAGCGCTGCAGAGGCAGCCGGGATGCAAAGCGGCGATACAATTACAAAAATAAACGGAGAGAGGATCCATTTAGGAGACCAGGTGTTTTTGATTTCTGCATTGAACCGGGGAGAAGATATGGAGGTGGAGTATCTTCGGGACGGGGAAAAAAGAAGCGTAACCATTACTCCGATTTATGACAGCGGGGCAGGGCGGTATTATATGGGCTTTGCTGGTGTCAGCGAATATTTTAAATGCCGGGGGCTGGAAGTCTTCCAGCACGGTTTTTACAAACTGGAATATTGGGTAAGTTCTACCTTTAAAAGCCTGGGCATGCTTTTTTCAGGCAAGGTGACGAAAGACGACGTGGCAGGGCCGGTGGGCATTGCCCAGCTGGTAGGGGATACTTATGAAGAAGCGAAGCCTTATGGCATGAGCAGCGTGATCCTTTCCATGATGAATATTGCGGTTTTGCTGTCTGTGAATTTGGGCATTTTGAATTTGCTGCCGGTTCCCGCACTGGACGGGGGACGCCTTGTTTTTCTTTTGATCGAAGCGGCGAGAGGGAAGCCGATTCCGCCTGAAAAAGAAGGAATGGTTCATCTGGCAGGAATGGCGGCTTTAATGATATTAATGGTGTTTGTTTTATTTAACGACATTGCGAGAATTTTTTCCTGAGTGAGGCAGGGGGAGGAAATGAAATGCCAAAGATTATGACGATGGGGGAATTGCTTTGCGAGATTATGCGTCCCCGCGAAGGGATGGAACTATATGAAACGGGCGATTTCAAAGGACCTTTTCCCAGCGGCGCGCCGGGGATTTTTATCAGCACGGCGGCCAGGCTCGGCTGCTCCAGCGGCATTATTGCAGGGGTGGGGGACGATGACTTCGGTAAAAACATTACGGACCGGCTGGCAAAGGACGGCGTGGACTGCCGTTGGATACAAAAAAGCAGTCAGGGGTCTACAGGAGTTGCTTTTGTCACCTATTATGCGAACGGGGACAGAAGGTTTATTTTCCATATGGACCATACCCCTGCTGTGGAGCCGAAAGCCCCGAAAAACCTGGACGGGATGGAGGATGTGGAGTATTTCCATGTGATGGGCTGTTCCCTGATGGCATCCATGGAATTCGGGAAGGAAATCCTGAAAGCAATGGATCTATTTCAAAAGAAAGGGGTTAAGATCAGCTTTGACCCGAATGTGAGGCTTGAATTGATGCGCGATCCGAAAGCTCTTGACATGGTACGGGAGGCATTTGGAAACTGCCATATTTTTATGCCGGGCGTGCAGGAACTGAAAATGCTGGCGGGAAAGGAAGATATCGAAGAGGCTGTTAAGGCGGTTTTTGAAAATGAAAACCTGGAAATCCTTGTTTTGAAGAATGGTTCGAAAGGTTCTAAAATATATACAAAAAAAGGACTGGCGCTGGAGATGGGGGTTTATCCGGTCAAACAGATGGATGCGACAGGCGCGGGGGACAGCTTTGACGCTGCCTTTATCTGCGGACTTGCCCAAGGGAAAGGACTGGATGAGGCAGCGCGGATGGGAGCGGCGGCAGGAGCGCTGAACGCGGCCGCGTTTGGCCCGATGGAAGGAGATATTTCGCTGGAGACTATAGAAAAAATGATACATGGCAATACCAAATAAAAAATTGCAAAGAATGAAAGGAGAAAAGGAAAATGTCATTTGTTACGTCCGAAAAAATGTTATTGGATGCCCAGAAGGGCGGGTATGCGGTAGGCGCATTCAACGTGGAAAACATGGAAATGGTAATGGCTGTCATTGAAGCGGCAGAAGAGCTGAGGGCTCCGCTGATGCTCCAGACCACGCCGTCTACAGTAAAATATGCCGGTTTGGACATGTATCTTGCCAATGTAAAGACGGCGGCAGAGCGGGCAAGCGTTCCCGTCTGTATGCATCTGGACCATGGAGACAGCTTTGATCTGGCGATGCGTGCGCTGCGCGTCGGATACAGCTCGATCATGATTGACGGTTCCCACAACGTATTTGAAGGGAATATCGCGGTGACGAAAGCGGTGGTGGACGCATGTCGGCCTTCCAGGATTCCAGTGGAAGCGGAACTCGGCAAAGTAGGGGGCAAGGAAGATGATTTGGACGGCGGCAGCGGCGGATATACGGATCCGGAAGAGGCGCGGGAGTTTGTGGAACGCACAGGCATCGGTTCCCTGGCGGTGGCAATCGGAACGGCCCATGGCGTGTATAAGGGAGAACCGAAGCTGGATCTGGACCGTCTGGCAGAGATACGAAAAGTCGTTTCGATTCCCTTAGTATTGCATGGCGCCAGCGGATTGTCGGAGGAAGCGGTGGCAGAGAGCATCAAGAGAGGCATCTGCAAAGTGAATTTTGCTACGGAGCTGAGGATTGCTTATACGGACGGGGTGAAGAAATTCCTGGCAGAAAATCCTGATGCTTTTGATCCAAAGAAATATGGGAAAGCGGCTATGGAAAATGTAAAGGAAACAGTAAAGCAGCGTATCAGGATGTGCGGATGCAACGGAAAAGCATAAAAAATTTATTTTTTATAAATGCAGCAGGTCGGATAGAAAATATTCGGCCTGCTGTATTTTTGCATAAAATGATTTCTTTTGCTTTTGTAAATTTTCATTGCAGCAAGTTCTGATATGCGTTATAATATGCAAATAAAGGAAAAGGATATTTCCGAATTTTTTCATTTCAAAAAAGAAGTATCGTCTAATCGGATTCCTGGGAATCTGGTCATCGTTCAAAAGTCTGAACAAACTTCTAAAAAAACAAAAATTGAATACGGCAAGGAGGAAGGATGAGGTTTATTTCTGATGCATATTGGGACAGGGGGATGAGGAAGGGGAATCAGGATTCCATTTCTCTCCAGGAAGTCCGCATTAAAGGGAAAATGGCTGTATTTGCGCTTGTCTGTGACGGGATCGGGGGACTGGACTGCGGAGAGGCGGCCAGCGGTTTTGTGGCAGAAAAAATGACGGAATGGTTTTATAAAGAAGCCATTATCATGTTAAAACGCCGCAAGAGAGGGAGAAAAATAGAAAAATCAGGGCTGCGGGCGCTGTATGGATGCAACGCGGAGATGCAGCGGTTTGGAGAAGAAAAAGGGATAAAAATGGGAACGACCGTCACCGCTTTGCTTTTGATGGGAAGGAGTTATTTCTTGTGGCATAGCGGGGACAGCCGGGCATATCGGATAACAGGCAGGGGATTGGGCGGAAAAATAGAAAGGATGACGACGGACCATACGAGGGATAATATTACGCTGCTGCGCTGTATCGGAAGTTATCCGTGGAAGAGGCCGGATGTCAAAAAAGGGTATTTGAGAAAAAAAAGCGTTTTTCTGCTTTGCTCCGACGGCTTCAGGAACCGGCTGGGGGAAGAACGGATCAAGGAAGCAATGCTGCCGGAAACAATGGGAGGAAGGGAACAAATTTATAAGCGGCTGAAAGAAATGACAGAATATGTAAAGAAACAAGGGGAAAGAGATAATATTTCCTCCATCGCGGTATGGATCGAGTAGGAGGCAGGATGATGGAAGATATAGCAATAGGGAAGTATATGATTTATGAAGAATTAGGGGGAGGAGGAAGCGGAACGGTATACAGAGCCTTTGATACGCATCTGAAATGCGACAGGGCGATAAAGAAATTTTCAGGGAGAGAAGAGATATGGAAAAAAGAACTGGACATGCTGAAGGAACTGCGGCATCCTCTGCTGCCGGCTGTCACGGACGTGATCGAGCAGGACGGGAGCCGGTATCTGGTGATGGAATATATTGATGGGGAAAATCTGGGGAATTATGTACGGAAAAGGGGAAAGCTTGGACAGGAACAGGCGGTAGGATGGGCGCTGGAACTGGCAGAGGCGCTGATCTATTTCCATGAGAGGAACTGTCCTGTGATTTACCGGGATATGAAGCCTGCCAATATTATGGTGGATCGCGGGGGGGATCTCAGGCTGGTGGATTTTGGGACGGCATGGATGCGCTACCGGACGGAAGACGAAGTCTTTTGTGCGGGGACTTATGGCTATGCTGCGCCGGAACAGCTGGCGGCAGAAAGCATGGAGGGAATGGATGAGAGAAGCGATATTTATGGTTTAGGCGCGACGCTCTATTATATGCTGACAGGGGATGATCCGGCAAAGCCGCCGTTTTTGCTTCATCCGATCCGCTTTTTTGACAGAAATCTTTCGGCGGGATTGGAGCAGGCGGTGGAAAAGGCGACCGAGGAAGAGAAAGGAAAAAGATACCAGACGATGAGGCAGTTTCAGGAGGCATTAGAGAAGTATAAAAGAAAGAACAAAGTATGGGAGCGGGGCAGGAAAATAGCGAATGGCATCTACTATGGAATATGGTTTGGACTATGCGCCTGGTTTGCAAAATTGTGCAGCATGCAGGGAAAGGAAAAAGAGATACTTGCCGCTGCCGCCGCTATCATTGGTCTTTGCCTTGGAAAGGAAATGGCAGCTGCATGCATGGGACGGAGGGGGAGCGGGATCCGCAGGGAGCGAAGCCTGCTTTTGACGGAGAAGAGAGGAAAAGGATTATGGCTGCTGGCTGCGGGGATTCTATCCGCAGCGGTGACAGGCATGGTTCAGGCATCAGCTTGCGCAAATACAGTACAAAAGGTTTTTGCGTCAGAAAATACAAACAGGATAACTGTGGCGGGGGAGAATACGCTTCGGGTGGAGGTAAGGAATGGAAAGGGGCAAAAGCTGCTCATACGCTATGACGCAGTATATGCCTTGTCAGAAACGCTGAAGCTGGAACTTCCGTTAAGCAATTTTGAGGAAGGGGGGATTTACCGTCTGCGTCTGGAATGTACGGATTGCGCAACGGAAGAAACGCACAGCAGAACTTTCTATTTAAAAGGTCTTGAACCATAAAGGCAAAGTGGGGTATGATAATAATTATTAGAATAAAAGGAGCGGACATAAGATGCAGATGCACAGAATGAAAACGAAGACCATACATATCGGAAACAGGATGATCGGCGGCGGGAATCCGATTTTGATACAGTCGATGACGAATACAAAGACGGAAGACGTAAAGGCGACGGTGGAGCAGATTCACCGCCTCGAAAGGGCGGGCTGCGAGATCGTCCGCTGCACGGTTCCGACGATGGAGGCGGCGCTGGCGCTTAAGGAAATCAAAAAACAGATTTCCATACCGTTAGTCGCGGATATCCATTTTGATTATAAGATGGCGGTTGCGTCCATAGAGAACGGGGCGGATAAGATCAGAATTAATCCGGGGAATATCGGAAACAGGGAAAAGGTCTTGGCGGTGGTGGCAGCGGCGAAAGAGAGGGATATCCCCATTCGGGTGGGAGTAAACAGCGGCTCCTTGGAAAAGAATTTGATAGAAAAATACGGGGGAGTCACGGCGGAAGGAATCGTGGAAAGCGCTTTGGATAAAGTGAAAATGGTGGAAGACATGGGATATGACAATCTGGTGATCAGCGTCAAATCTTCCGATGTCTTGATGTGCATACGCGCCCATGAGATTCTGGCCGGGAAGACCGATTATCCGTTGCATGTAGGAATTACGGAGGCGGGGACGGTGTTTGGCGGCAATGTGAAATCCGGAGTGGGCCTTGGCATTATTCTTTACCAGGGGATCGGGGATACGATCCGTGTATCGCTGACAGGCGATCCTGTGGAGGAGATTCGGTCGGCGAAGCTGATCCTGGGCGCATTAGGACTTCGAAAGGGAGGCATCGAAGTGGTATCCTGCCCGACGTGCGGGAGGACCAAAATTGATTTGATCGGTTTGGCGAACCAGGTGGAACGGATGACGGCAGAGGTTTTGCAGGAAATAACGGATGAATTTCCAAAGGGCCTTCCGAGGGATGTGAAAGTGGCGGTCATGGGATGCGCGGTAAACGGCCCCGGGGAAGCAAGGGAAGCGGATATCGGAATTGCGGGAGGCATAGGGGAAGGCCTTCTGATTAAAAAAGGGGAAGTGGTAAAAAAATTGCCGGAAGCGGAACTTCTTTCGGCTTTGAAGGAAGAATTGGTTTGTTTGTGCCGCTGTGAGGCGGCGCAGGGATAGGCGGGTATACGGTGAAAAAGTTTTTTGATGTATTTCCTTTTTTACAAGTGGATGACAAGGTCAGGCAGTTTCTGGAGGAGGCGGAAGTGGAGAGAGTTTCTTCCACGAAAAAGAAAGATCTTTTGAGGATTTATATGGTCAGCGGGAGGCTGATTGGAAAGGAGTACATATGGAAAGCGGAGAAAGGGATTGAACGGATGCTTTCCTCCTTCCAGACAAAAGTAAAGATTTATGAAAAATATCGGCTGTCTTCCCAATATAATGTAGAAAAACTGATGGATGCCTACAAGGGCAGCATACTTTTGGAACTAAGAGAGTACAGTCCCATAGAATACAATCTTTTTAAGAATGGGGATCTTACTTATCCGGAAGCGGACAGGCTCGTTCTGACGGTAGGGGATTCCGTGCCGGCGAGGAGCCGGGGGGAAGAGCTGCGCCGTATTCTGGAAAAAATATGCAACGAAAGATGCGGATTCCAGGCTAATGTTGAGATTGCCTATAAAGAGGAAAAGGAAGGGCAGAACAGGGAAGAGGACGAATTAAGAATCGCAAGGCAGGTGGCGGAAATCAGCGCGAAAGCGGCGGGGGCATCGGTACCTGAAATGCCTTTAAGGCCGGAGAAAAGGGAAATAAAGGAAACCGTTTCTGAAAAACGGGCGGCGGGAAGGCAATCAGAAGGCAAAACAATAAAAAAGGATGGGGAGAAGACTAGCTTCAAGCGGGCAGCAAAGCGTTCGGACAATCCTGACGTGATCTACGGAAGGGATTTTGAAGAGGCGGCGATTCCCATCGAAGATATTATTGGGGAAATGGGACAAGTGGTGATCCGCGGCAAGATAATCAAGACGGACAAAAGGGAAATAAAAAATGAAAAAACAATTCTTTTTTATGATATCACGGATTTTACGGATACGCTGACTTTTAAACTATTTGCCAATAACGACCAGGTGGGCGAAATTGAAGGAGGGCTCTCAAAAGGAAGTTTTGTAAAAGTAAAGGGAATGGCTGTGATCGATAAGTTTGATAATGAGCTGACGATCGGTTCCATCAGCGGCATTAAAAAAATACCGGATTTTACTTCGTCCCGTTCGGACAACAGCATCCGCAAGAGGGTGGAGCTGCACTGCCATACAAAAATGAGCGATATGGACGGCGTATCGGAGGCAAAAGATATCGTAAAAAGAGCTTACCAGTGGGGGCATCCGGCGATTGCCATTACGGACCATGGCGTCGTCCAGTCGTTTCCCGATGCAAACCATGTGTGGGAAGATTTGTGGCGTGCGGAAAAGGCGAAAAGAAAAGAAGCCGGGGAAGCCGTGCCGGACAAACAGAATTTTTTTAAAGTCATTTATGGAATGGAAGCCTATCTGGTAGACGATTTGCATGAGATTGTAACGGGAAAAAAGAATCAGGGATTAGACGGTTCCTTTGTTGTGTTTGATATAGAAACTACTGGTTTTTCACCTGTTCATGACCGGATAATAGAGATCGGCGCGGTGAAGGTGGAAGGCAGGGAGATTACGGAGAGGTTTTCGGAATTTGTCAATCCAGACGTACCGATTCCGTTGGAAATCGAGAAGCTGACGGGCATTCAGGATGAAATGGTGGCGGGTGCGCCGATGATAGAGGAGGTGCTTCCACGTTTTTTGGAATTTTGTCAGGATACGGTGCTGGTGGCCCACAATGCAAGTTTCGATATGAGCTTTATCATGGAAAATGCATCCCGGCTCGGGCAAAAAAGGGAGTTCACTTATGTAGATACGGTAGGGATTGCCAGAATCCTTCTGCCTAACCAGGCGAAACATAAGCTGGATGCGGTGGCAAAAACGCTTGGCATTTCGTTGGAAAATCATCACCGCGCGGTGGACGATGCGGAAGCGACGGCAGAAATATTCTTGAAGTTCATCCCTATGCTGGAAGAGGCCGGGGCAAAAGACCTTAGGGCGATCAATGCGATGGGGGATTCCAGCCCTGATATTATAAAAAGGCTTCCTTCTTATCATGCGATTATTTTGGCGAAAAACGATACGGGAAGGGTGAACTTATACCGGCTGGTTTCCGAATCGCATTTGATTTATTACAGCAAAAGGCCGCGAATCCCCAAAAGCCTGCTGAAGAAGCACCGAGAGGGACTGATTTTGGGCAGCGCCTGTGAAGCAGGAGAATTATACCGGGCGCTTCTGGATGAAAAATCCGAGGAAGAGATCGCCAGGCTGGTGGATTTTTATGATTATTTGGAAATCCAGCCGACGGGAAACAATCAGTTTATGATTGCTTCGGAAAAGATAAGGAATGTCAATTCGATAGAGGATATTGAGAATATAAACCGAAGGATCGTAGAGCTGGGCGAACAGTTTAACAAACCGGTAGTTGCGACCTGTGACGTTCATTTCCTGGATCCGGGGGATGAAATATACCGCAGGATTATTATGGCGGGCAAAGGATTTTCCGGCGCGGATGAACAGTCGCCATTGTATTTGCGGACGACGGAGGAGATGCTGGAAGAGTTTGCTTACCTGGGAAGCGATAAGGCCATGGAAGTGGTGGTGACGAATACAAACCGAATTGCGGATATGGTGGAAACGATGGCTCCTGTGCGGCCGGATAAATGCGCTCCAGTGATTGAAGACAGTGACAGGACATTGACGGATATCTGCTATAACAAAGCCCATGAAATTTATGGGGAGGAATTGCCAAAGATTGTGGAACAACGTTTGGAACGGGAACTGCATTCCATTATTTCCAATGGTTTTGCGGTGATGTATATTATTGCACAGAAGCTGGTTTGGAAGTCGGTGGAAGACGGATACCTGGTAGGATCCAGGGGATCGGTCGGCTCTTCTTTCGTAGCTACGATGGCGGGCATCACGGAGGTCAATCCCTTAAGCCCCCATTATTATTGTGAAAAATGTCATTACACCGATTTTGATTCCCAGGAAGTGAAAGCGTATGCGGGAAAAGCGGGGTGCGATATGCCGGATAAAGCGTGTCCGGTCTGCGGCGCTCCTTTGAAAAAGGACGGGTTCGATATTCCTTTCGAAACCTTTTTGGGATTTAAAGGGGATAAAGAGCCGGATATCGACCTGAATTTTTCCGGGGAATATCAGAGCAAGGCCCATAAATATACGGAAGTTATTTTCGGCGCGGGCCAGACTTACCGGGCGGGGACGATCGGCACGCTGGCGGAGAAAACAGCCTTTGGTTATGTGAAAAGGTATTTTGAAGAGAAGGGTACGAGCAAAAGAACGAGCGAGATCAATCGGATCGTTGCCGGATGCACGGGAATACGGCGGAGTACGGGACAGCATCCGGGAGGGATTATCGTTCTTCCCCTGGGGGAGGATATCAATTCCTTTACGCCTGTGCAGCATCCGGCCAACGATATGACGACGGATATCGTGACGACTCATTTTGATTACCATTCCATAGACCATAACCTGTTGAAGCTGGATATACTCGGGCACGATGATCCTACTATGATACGCATGCTGCAGGATCTCACTGGGATCGATCCGGTAAAAATTCCTTTGGACGACGCAAAGGTGATGTCTTTGTTCAAAAATACGGAGGCGCTTGGCATCACGCCGGACCAGATCGGCGGCTGTAAGCTGGGTGCTTTGGGAATTCCCGAATTCGGTACGGAATTTGCTATGCAGATGCTGATCGATACGAAACCCCAGGCATTTTCGGATCTGGTGCGGATTGCAGGGCTGGCCCACGGCACGGATGTATGGCTGGGAAATGCCCAGACGCTTATTCAGGAGGGAAAGGCGACGATTTCCACGGCGATCTGTACGAGGGATGATATTATGGTATACCTGATCGGGATGGGGGTGGAAAGTTCCCTTGCTTTTACGATTATGGAGAGCGTCCGAAAAGGAAAAGGGCTGAAGCCGGAAATGGAAGAGGCAATGAAGAAAGCTAATGTGCCGGAGTGGTATATCTGGTCATGCAAGAAGATCAAGTATATGTTCCCGAAAGCCCATGCGGCGGCCTATGTCATGATGGCATGGCGTATCGCGTACTGCAAGATCAACTATCCCCTGGCGTTTTATGCGGCTTTTTTCAGCATCCGGGCATCTGCCTTTTCCTATGAGCTGATGTGCCAGGGAAGGGAGCATCTGGAAAAGGTAATGGCGGATTACAAGCAACGGATGGATACGCTGGCCAAAAAGGAGCAGGACTCTTACCGGGATATGAAGCTGGTGCAGGAAATGTATGCCAGAGGCTTTGAATTCGTGCCGATCGATATTTTTTCTGCCCAGTCCAGGAATTTCCAAATCGTGGAAGGCAAACTGATGCCGTCTTTGAACAGCATTGACGGACTGGGGGAAAAAGCAGCGGATTCCATTGTGGAGGCGGCAAAGGACGGGCCGTTCCTTTCCAAGGATGATTTCCGCCAAAGGGCAAAAGTTTCCAAGACGATCGTGGATTTGATGGCTTCTTTGAATCTGCTCGGAAATCTTCCGGAATCCAATCAGATAAGTTTATTTGATTTTGTTTCATAAATAGACTATAATAGTAATAATTTTATGGAATGCGACATGTGTATGGAGGGTATTTATGTTTGGTCATATTTTTGGGAGATTTCTTGTGGAGCAGAAAATTATTTCTCAGGGAACGTTGGAAGAGGTTCTGGATGCGCAAAGAAAGGTGAGAGTGAAGCTTGGCCTGATCGCCGTCAGCGAAAAACTGCTGACCCAGGAGCAGGCGGATAAGATCAACCGAAAACAGGCGCTGGAAGATAAGCGGTTCGGGGATATTGCGGTAGAAATGGGCTATTTGACAGAAAGCCAGGTGAGCCGTCTTTTGCAGCTTCAAGGAAACCCCTATTTGACCTTCATTCAGGCCATGGCAGAAAAAGAAATCATGACTCTGGAAGAAATGGAAAATGCGATCGACCTATACCGCCGTGAAAATGGTCTGACCAACACGGATCTGGAAGCATTTAAGAGCGGGGATATGGACAGGATGCTTCCGCTTTACGTCAGGACGGAGAACCGCCTGGTGTCCGGGCTGGTGGGTGTTGCGGTACGCACGATCGTCCGCCTGATCGACAGCGAAATATCCATTGAGCCTTCCTACAGTTCCTATAGTTATGAATTTGAAAATATCGCGGTGCAGGGCGTTACGGGGGATCATTCCATGCTGCTGGGGCTTGCCGGAGAAAACGGCAATCTTTTGACTATTGCCGATATTTTTGCAAAAGAAGAGTTTCCTTCCATGGATCTGTTTGCTTTCGATGCGGTATGCGAGTTTATCAACTGTATTAACGGGTTGTATGCATCCGCGCTCAGCACGCAGGGAATTATGGTCGATATGGTTCCGCCTACTTATTACCAGGCCGGGCAGCTGCGGGCGCAGGACAAGCTACTGATCGTGCCGGTTTATATCAAAAACCGCAAGGTAAGGATTATTATTGCGGCGGATACACCGATCCGGGTGGAAGCATAGCACGCTGTGCTTTATTATATGCTTTGACAGAAAAAACTTTTCAGGACAATCAAAGGATAGAAATGAGGAGGAATAGTTATGGCGAAAATTTTGATTGTGGACGATTCAAGGACATCGCGCAAGATGCTGAAGGAGATTTTTGAAAATGGAGGACATGAGGTCATCGGGGAAGCATCTAACGGAGAAGAGGGGGTTATCCTTTATAAAGAGTGCAAGCCGGATGTGGTGACAATGGATATTACGATGCCCAATATGAACGGGCTGGAAGCGCTGATGTGCATCAAAAAAGAAGATAGAAACTCAAAAGTAATTATGATCACGGCGGCAGGGCAGAAGGAGAAGATGTTACAAGCGATCAAAGAAGGCGCGGATGATTTCATTACCAAGCCTTTTGACGCGGATCAGATTCTGGGAGCAATAGAACGCGTGATGTAAAGCGAGTGGAAGAGGATTGAGAGAAAAATTTGGAGAAAAATAAAAAAAATGCTTGCAATATTTTCTGTTTTATAATAAAATAAGCAAGTCGGCAAATGAATAAAGCGAAGAAAAGAGTTTTGTTTATTTGCGTATATGGCTCGTTGGTCAAGCGGTCAAGACGCCGCCCTCTCACGGCGGAAACAGGGGTTCGATTCCCCTACGAGCTGTTGACTGTTGCATGAATGGAAAATTCATGTTTAGAACAGCCCAACCCTAAAGGATGCCGGAAACCATTATTTATATGGTTTTGGGCATTTTTTTATTTCCGCGAGCGATGAGCCAAGTGGCTGCTTGCAGCTGGGTTGTTGACTTGCAGAAAAAAGTGCAAAGCCTTGATTATTCTTTTGCTTTGTCAAGTGTTCGTTGGTACAAACAACGGCCATAATACAGTTGTAGTTCCTGCGGATATTGTTTATAATATAAGTGTGGAAAGGATATGGGTATTAGAATGGATGCCTTAAGAAAAGAAGAGATTTATACGATTGATGATATTTATGCTTTGCCGGATGGAGAGCGTGCCGAGTTAATCGACGGGAAAATTTATTATATGGCTCCGCCGAACACAAAGCACCAGATGCTTGTTTCCGATTTACTTTACGAGATCAGAGATTACATCAAACGGAACCATGGCGAATGCATGGTTTTTCCAGCTCCTTTTGCGGTATTTTTAAATGAAAATAATAAAAATTATGTGGAGCCTGACATATCCGTGATTTGTGATAAAGATAAAATTACGAATAAAGGGTGTAACGGCGCGCCTGACTGGATTATTGAGATTGTCTCGCCGAGCAGCCGACAGATGGATTATTATAAAAAACTATTCCAGTACCATACTGCTGGCGTCAGGGAGTATTGGGTGGCAGATCCTGAAAAAGGGATCGTGACAGTGTATGATTTTGAAAAAGACAGTATGGAAGAATATACCTTTGGTGAAAAAGTGCCGGTCGGGATTTATGACGGATATTCTATAAAGGTGCAGTGACTGAAAAGTTAAGAAACCCGCAGAAATGAAAAGATATAAAGAAAAGCGGAGGTGAATTTTATGGGAATGGCCGAACTGGAACGGAAAAAAGATGAAAAAATAAACGGCATATTTTATAATATGTCCCCTGCCCCGGGATACCGGCATGGGATTATTAATGGAAATATTTACCATATGTTAAAGGCCGGGTTAAAGAACAGCCTGTGCCTCGTATTTATGGAAAACCTTGATTTTCAATACCATCCCGATGAAAATGATGATTATGTTTGTCCGGATATTATGGTGATCTGTGACCGAAAGCATCTGAAAGGGGGCGCATACAGCGGAGTCCCCAAGTTCATCGTTGAAACATTAAGCCCCTCCACGGCGAAAAGGGACAGGGCGGAAAAAAAAGATATTTACGAAAAAGCCGGAGTGGAAGAGTATTGGATCGTTTCACCCAAAGGAACCGTGGATATCTATTATCTAGAAAATGGCAGATATATTTTGGAGCAAAGCTATATGCTGCAGGAAGAGAAAGATGATGAGGATTATAATGCGGAAACGGAGATCTGCTTAAAGGGGTTTCCTCATATAAAAATGCTGCTTGGTGAAATTTTTGAAGGAGTGGATTAAGCGATGAAGAAAGGATGGCTGGCCTTATTTTCTGCGTTTCTTATCCTGCTTTCGGCATGCGGCAGCACGATGCCGGAGGCAAAGATTTCCTTCGGTTCGGCGGAAAAGATGGAAGAACTGGAAGTGCATTTCATTGACGTAGGGCAGGGGGATGCCACGTTAATCAAATGCGGCGGACATGCCATGCTCATTGATGCAGGGGAAAATGATAAAGGCATTCTTGTCCAGAATTACATGAGAAAACAGGGCGTAAATACGCTGGATTATCTGATTGTCACGCATCCGCACTCGGATCATTGCGGCGGCGCGGATGTGGTTATTACAAAATATGATATTGATACGGTTATTATGCCGAATTACAGCAGAGATACGGCATCTTACCGTGATGTGATCCAGGCCTTGGACTATAAGCACAAACAAATTACAGAACCTAGGGTAGGGGATTTCTATCAGCTGGGGGATGCAAGGTTCACGATTATCGCCCCGAATAAAGAGGATTACGGAGATGAGGCGAACAATTATTCCGTAGGCATTCTGCTGGAACATGGGGATAAAAAATTTGTGTTCACCGGGGATGCGGAGGAAGAGGCAGAGAAAGATATCATCGATAATGGCATCGACATATCCGCCGATGTGCTGAAAGCCGGGCATCATGGGAGCCGGACTGCTTCCATGGGCGATTTTGTTGCTGCGGTTCATCCGGAATATGCGGTGATCAGCTGCGGGGAGGATAATGAATACGGACATCCCCATGCGGCTACATTGAATACTTTCCGGGGGATGGGGATCCAAGTGTTCCGCACGGACGAACAGGGATCGCTGATCGCCCTTTCGGATGGAAGCACGATTACCTGGAATGCGGCTCCTTCCGACACATGGAAAGCGGGGGAACCCGTCGGTTCCGGAGCCAATAAGGCGAAGCAGGGTGAGAAAAAAATCACTTACATATTGAATACAAAATCAAAAAAATTTCATAAGCCCTCTTGTGATTCCCTGCCTGCAGAAAATCGAAAGGATTCCACGCAAAGCAGGAAGGAGATCGTTGCCCAGGGATATGCGCCATGCGGAAGATGTAAGCCATAAGAGGGAAACAGAATAGAAAATAAAAGGAAAAGAGAGAATATGTATCGATTGTTAAAACAGGAAGGCAGAGCAAAAAGAGGAGAATTCCATACCACGCACGGCGTGATCCAGACACCGGTATTTATGAATGTGGGGACGGCGGCGGCCATAAAAGGGGCGGTTTCCACAGAAGACCTGGAAAGGATCAAAACCCAGGTGGAGTTGTCCAATACGTACCATCTCCATGTGAGGCCGGGAGATGAGATCGTGAAAAAAATGGGAGGCCTTCATCGGTTCATGTCATGGGATAAACCTATTTTGACGGACTCGGGCGGATTCCAGGTATTTTCCCTGGCATCGCTGCGCAAGATCAAAGAGGAAGGGGTATATTTCCATTCCCATGTGGACGGCAGGAAGATTTTTATGGGGCCAGAGGAAAGCATGAGAATACAATCCAACCTGGCATCTACGATTGCCATGGCTTTTGACGAATGCCCTTCCAGCCGCGCGGACAGAGACTATGTCCAAGCTTCCGTGGACCGTACGACGCGTTGGCTGGGACGCTGTCAGAAAGAAATGAACCGATTAAATGGTCTGGAGGATACGATCAACCCCCGTCAGATGCTTTTTGCCATTAACCAGGGCGCGGTTTTTGCGGATATCCGCATCGAACATGCCAAACGGATTGCGGAAATGGAACTGGACGGTTATGCCATCGGCGGACTGGCGGTGGGAGAAAGCCATGAAGAAATGTATTATATATTGGAAGAAACCGTCCCTCACCTTCCCGCAGACAAGCCGACTTACCTTATGGGGGTTGGAACTCCGGCGAATATTCTGGAAGGCGTGGAACGGGGCGTAGACTTTTTTGACTGTGTATACCCGAGCAGGAATGGAAGGCACGGACACCTTTATACGAATTACGGGAAAATCAATTTGTTTAATGCAAAATATGAAACGGATGGCAGGCCGATCGAGGAAGGGTGCGGCTGTCCTGCGTGCCGCCGCTATTCCAGGGCTTATATCCGCCATTTGCTGAAAGCAAAGGAAATGCTGGGAATGCGTCTTTGCGTGCTGCACAACCTTTATTTTTATAATACGATGATGGAAGAGATCAGGGACGCGCTGGACCAGGGGCGGTTCGCAGCGTATAAAAAGGATAAGCTGGAAAAGATGGGGGCTTTGTAGGAACACAAAAAACAGCAGAAAAATGCATTTATGTGTTGACATATATAAAAAAGTGTAGTAGCATAAAGTTAAATCAAAGTACAAAAAAATGAACATTCAGGAAAGGAGGAAAGAAGCCATGAAGAAGGATGTGAATAGTGTTCTTTATCAGAAAAAAGGTGTCACGATCAGCCATGTGGCTTCCAGCCTCCTTTCACGCAGTGTTGGGGACAGAATTCCTTCCATTTCTGAATATCAGCAGGAATTCGGCGTATCCAGGGGTACGATGCAGAATGCGCTGAACTATTTGAAAGAGATCGGGGCGATACAGCTTTCCTCGCATGGGCATATGGGAACTTATATTGAAAAAATTGATTACGTGAAGCTCCAGGACAGCACATTAGTGCAGGAAGTGATGGGGATTATGCCGTTGCCGTATTCCAGAACTTACGAGGGGCTGGCCACGGCTGTTTATGAACAGTTAAAAGATTACCGCTTTAATATGGCTTATGCCAGAGGGGCGGTAGGACGTATTAAACTGGTAGAAGCGGGTACCTATCAGTTTGCGATTTGTTCCCAATATGCGGCGGAATATGCAATTGGACATGGAAAGAATATTGAGATTGTACAGAATTTTGGCAATGGAAGCTTTGTGTCCTGCCATGTGTTAGTCCTGCGTGACCAAGAGGCGGACGGAATCAGGGATGGTATGCGCGTTGCATATGACTGTGACTCACTGGATCAGAGTGAAATTACCAAGAGACTGATCCGGGGAAAAAAGGTGCAGCTGGTAGATATCCGCACCCAGCTTACGCTTGCTGCCTTGGAGGAAGGCATTATTGATGCGGGGATCTGGAATTACGACGACATTCTGGAAGCAAAATCATTTGAAGGATTACATATTGTCTCGCTGAATGAGCAGGAATATAGCAGTAAATTTTCGGTTGCAGTGATTGTCATCCAGAAAGGCGATGAATATTTAAAGGAAATGCTGGATAAAAATATCAGTAAAAAATATACATTAACTATTTTAGAGGAAATCAGAAAACAGAAAAGGCGCCCATCCTACTAAAACGGTAATCTTATTTTTTACGATTCAATATACAAAAAAATGTACATTCAAAAGGAGGGAACAATAATTGAAAAATGAGTTGTATGAAAGAATCCAGATTCTGCAGGTCAATCGTGTTATTAGTGAAAAAGTAGCAGATTATACGAAAAGTATCATCGACCGGATTCTTTCAGAAGTGCCGGAGGCCGAACAGGAAAAGCTTGAAATGTTTATTACGCATCTTGCGATGGCAGGAAAAAGAGCAGAAGAGGGAACAGAAGAAAATCCGATCGATGATACTATTTTGCAGGGGATGAAAGAGGAAGAAGCATATAAAAAGGCAGTTATGCTTCGCGACCAGTTTCTGTCAATGACAGATATTGAATTTCCGGAGACGGAAAAGGATTTTTTATCGGTGCATTTGTGCAGTCTTTTATCGTAAAGGATCATAAAGGAGGAAAGATATGAAGATCGTAGTAGGAGGTCAGATTGACAAACAGGATATTGCCAATATCATAAAGGCAGAGCTGGGGAGCGGGGCCGAGGTAACGGTAAAAGGGGATTTGGATGCAACGATGGGGATGAAAGCCGGGACATATGACTATTATGTCGGAGCTTGTAACACGGGAGGGGGCGGGGCGCTCGCCATGGCGCTTGCACTTCTTGGAAAAGCAAAATGCGCGACTATTTCTATGCCGGGACAAATTTGCAGTGATGCAGAAATCCGCGAGGAAGTAAAAAACGGAAAAGTTGCATTTGGATTTACAGCACAGCATAAAGAGGCTGTATTACCGGTTTTGCTAAAAGCATTAAAAAATAGAGAGGATGGGACATTATCATGAAATATATAGTAATTGTATTAATCGGGGCATTGGCATCGGTCCTGTCGAACCAGGGCATTGCAGTATTTAATGATGGCTTCCGGCCGATTGTGGGACAGTATTTTAATAAGGAAATTTCAAAAAAAGAATTAGCAGCTATGAGTTTTGCAGTCAGCTTTGGCCTGATCATAGGATTTGGCATTCCGACTTCTATTGCGGCAAGTATTATCCTTATACATTGTCTTCTGCTGACGACGGACATGATAGGCTCTTTCTGTCCCAATACAAAGCCGGGAATGATTTTATCCGCAGTGATTGGCGGTGTTTATGGCATTGCAATCCTGGCAGGACTGGAATTTATTGTCAACCTGTTTTCCCTGATGCCGTATAACTTTACCAGCGATCTTGGAAACGTATCAGGCTATGTAACTGTGGGCTTCGCTGTTTTTCCCGCAGTGGGAGTGGCTTTACAGCACGGATTTAAAAAAGGTGCCATAACAGCCGGGATGACAGTGCTTCTTTATTACATTGTGAAGCGGTTTGGCGTATTTACGATTGGAGCGAATACAGTAGCTTTAAATGCGGAAGGCATGGCTATGTTGGGCGGTATGATCATGATGATCGTTTACGCGGCCCAGATCAAAGGGACGGACAATAATAATGAGGCTCTGACCATCGGGTTTGAGGCAAATGTGTCCCGTATCCGCAAAAACTGGTTCCTTCTGGCATTGATGGGAGGTCTGGTTGCAGCGGGTACAAGCCTTTCCATCATTGCAGGAGATCCGGCATCGCTGGCGCTTCTGGCAGAGGGGGAATATATAAATGCAGCACTCACTGCTTTGGCAAGGGCTATTGGATTTATTCCGCTGGTTTTTACTACGGCTATCGTAACAGGTGTTTATGGAGCAGCCGGATGCACCTTTGTGTTTGTGGTAGGGCTTTTCATGCATGGAAACCCCATCTTAGCCTTTGTTGTCGGCGTAGTGGTGATGGTTATTGAGATTGCTTTGATTGAAATTTTTGCAAAAGGTATGGATAAGTTTCCGGGTGTAAAAGATATGGGGGAGTATGTCCGTACTTCGATGAATAAGGTATTGGAAATTGCACTTTTAGCAGGCGGCATTGTGGCCGCAGAAAAAATGTCGGCAGCGGCATCCGGCTATACTGGAATCGGAGCGTTATTTGTAATTGGGGCATTCCTGCTGAACAGGCAGTCTAAAAAACCGATTGTGGATATGGCGATCGGCCCTGTGGCTTGTATTCTTTTTGGCATATTGCTGAATATCCTTTTAGTATTAGGATTGATCGCTATACCGGCAGCAGGCTGAGAAATGGATATCGAAAAGTATTCTGATGGAACGGTATTTTGAAGACGAATGGAGAAAGGGGCGCGATAGCAATGCTTCAAGATGGTTACACGTTGATGCATGAACATGTAACGATTGATCTTTCGGGAGTGAAAAAGGATCCTGACTGCAGGCTGGACTGCTTTGAGGAAACGGTAGAGGAATTCAAAGAACTTTACCGACATGGAGTGAGAAACGTTCTGGAAGTAACGAATATAGGAATGGGCAGAGATATTTCTTATATCGAAAAAGTAGCCCGGGCGACAGGAATTCATTTCATTATTTCCACTGGCTTTTACAAGGAACCTTTTCTGCCGCAGATGGTATATGAAAAAACTGTGGAGGAGCTTGCGGATTTAGCGGAGAAGGAAATAACAGAGGGAATAGGCGACACGGAAATACGTGCATCGGTATTAGGGGAGTTTGGAACAAGCAAAAATAAGATGACAGCGGCGGAGAAAAAGGTATTCCAGGCAATGTCGCAGGCGGCGGTCCGCACAGGGGCGCCGGTGACGACACATACAACGCTGGGAACATTTGGGGAAGAACAGGCTGACTATTTAATAGAACACGGTGTAAAGCCGGAAAAGATTATTATCGGACATATGGACCTGTCACAGGATCTGGAAAAAATATTGCGGATCTTGGAAAAGGGAGTAAATGTGGGATTTGATACGATAGGAAAGTTGAGCTACTGTCCGGATACGTTTCGCATGGAAGCTCTGAAAAGAATAGCATCCGAGGGTAGGCTTACGCAAATTGTTCTTTCGATGGACATTACGAGAAAATCCCATTTAAAGAGCCATGGCGGGATTGGCTATCGTTATTTGTTCACGGATTTTCTTCCGCTTTTAAGGGAATCGGGCATGACAGAGGAACAAATTGATACATTGCTCATAGATAACCCAAAAAGGATTTTGGGGGATGGAGTATAGGGAAGGAGGAAAACCATGCAGACATATCCTTTGGAAAGCATTGTATTAGAAGACGCAATGAAGCTTCAGTTTAAAGCAGTGGACTGTATTACAAAAGAGTTTCAGGGACATGAATTTTTGAACAGGGGCGATCTGGGAGTAGTGAAAGGGTTAAACAAACCGGTTACGACATATAAAGCGGAAAAGGCAGTTGCGGCTATCTTCGATGCAGAAGCATGCGTTTTTGTAAGAGGCGCTGGAAGCGCTGCCATTCGGTTCGGACTGCACACGATGTTAAAGGCAGGAGAAAAAATTTTAGTTCACCAGGCGCCGGTTTACAGTACGACAGCCACATCATTCGATATGCTCGGACTGGTGCCGGTGGAAGCAGATTTTAATGATCTGGAAAAAGTAAAACAGGTTTTGCGGACGGAACCGGATATTAAGGCGGCATTGGTACAATATACCCGGCAGAAAATAGATGACCGTTATGAAATGCAGGAAATAGTAGAAACGATAAAAGCAGAAAGAGACATACCGATCCTGACGGACGATAATTATGCCGCTATGAAAGTGAAAAAAATCGGCGTTCAATGCGGGGCGGATTTATCCTGCTTTTCTTCTTTTAAGCTTTTGGGGCCGGAAGGAATTGGAATTGTGGCAGGCCGGAAAAAATATATAAACCAACTGATTTCGGAAAGCTATTCCGGCGGAATGCAGACACAGGGACACGAGGCGCTGGATGTTCTTCACGGACTGGTCTATGCGCCGGTAGCTTTGGCAATTCAGGCAAAAGTGAATGAGGAATGTGTCAGACGCTTACAAGACGGGGAAATTCCCGAGGTTAAAAATGCTTTTCTGGCAAATGCACAGTCAAAGGTACTTCTTGTCGAATTCAGGGAAGAGATTGCCGATGACGTTTTAAAAGAAGCAGAGAAACTTGGTGCTGCGCCGAATCCGGTAGGAGCCGAATCAAAATATGAGCTGGTGCCTATGTTTTACCGGGTATCCGGAACATTCCGGAAAGCGGATCCGACAATGGAAAAACGCATGATCCGCATTAACCCGATGCGTTCAGGGGCAGATACAATTATTGATATGATAAAAAAATCAGTAGAGAGAGTGAAAGTATGTTTGTAAAGCAGACGTTAGAAAGAAATCCGAAGCTTGTTCAGGCGGCATTTGAACTTCATAAAAACGGCCAGATGCTCCCGGACTCTTATGTGATTGATGTGGATACATTTTGTGCGAATGCGGCCGCGATTTTGTCGGAAGCAGGGAAGCATGATTTTCAACTGTATTTTATGCTGAAGCAGGCAGGGAGGAATCCGTATCTTGCCAGAAAATTAATGGAAATGGGATATGCGGGAGCAGTGGCAGTTGACTTTAAAGAGGCACAGATTATGATGGAACACCGTATACCGCTTGGAAATGTAGGCCACTTGGTGCAGATTCCGGAAGCGATGCTGGAAAAAATCATTGCATACGGTGCAGATGTCATAACGGTGTATTCAAAAGAAAAAATGGCTTCTATCGAAAAAGCAGCAAAGAAGCTGGGTAAAAAACAGGGGATTCTAATTCGTGTCTATGGTAAAAACGATATGATTTATTCCGGGCAGACGGCGGGAATTTCCCTGAACAGCCTTGAGGAAACCATAAAGTACATAGAACAGAGCTGCTCGCATCTTCAGATCTGCGGAGTGACATCGTTCCCTTGTTATCTTTACCAGGAAGAAAAGCAGGACATTTATCCGACGGAAAACCTTGCTACGGTACTGCGGGCGAAAGAAATGCTGGAAAACATGGGATATGAGGACTTGCTTGTGAATACGCCCTCCGCGACCTGTGTCAGCACGATTCAGAAAATGGCATTTTATGGAGGCAACTGCGGGGAGCCGGGGCATGGACTTACGGGAACGACGCCGCTGCATGCATATCAGATGCAGGCGGAAAAGCCGGCGGTGGTATATGTGAGTGAAATTTCCCACAATTTTATGGGAAATGCTTACTGCTATGGCGGGGGGCATTACCGCCGTTCCCATGTACAATACGCGTTCACAGGGAATTCGGTGCAGGATGCGCAGATGCGGCAGGTCATCCCCCCTTGCGATGAAAGCATTGACTATCATTTTGGGATTTCAAAAGAATGCAAAGTTGGAGATACTGTTGTGATGGCATTCCGTTTCCAGATATTCGTGACAAGAAGCGATGTTGTCCTGGTGGAAGGCATTTCAAAAGGAATGCCAAGGGTGATTGGGATATATGACAGTTTAGGGAGAAAGAAGGAATAGCAGATGAGGCGTTTTGTAGTGATTGTTCTGGATGGATTTGGAATTGGGGCAATGGATGATGCGAGGATAGAACGCCCGGGTGATGAGAAGGCCAATACATTGAGGAGCATTCTGGATGACGAGCCGGATTTACAGCTTCCTAATTTAGAGTATCTGGGTTTGATGAACGCTTATGGGAGAGAGAGCGCATTTATGAAGTTTTCTCCGAAGGCCAATTATGGAAAATCTGAGTTAATGCATTTTGGCGCGGATACTTTTATGGGACATCAGGAAATTATGGGAACGCTTCCCCAAAAACCAGAAGCACACCCGTTTCAGGAAAAAGTGGATGAAGTAGCCGGACATTTAAGGAAAGCAGGGCATAAAATACAGATTATGGAAAAGGAAGGACTCCGTTATGTGCTTTGTGATGATTACGTGACGGTGGCGGATAATCTGGAAGCGGATCTGGGTATGTGCTACAATGTGACAGCGCCTTTGGATTATATTTCTTTTGAAAAGGAACATGGGATTGCGCAGCTGGTCAGGGAGGTAGTTACAGTAGGCCGCGTGATTGTCTTCGGCGGCACTGGAAATACAATGGATGATTTATGGAATGCAGAGGAAACGAAGTACGGAAAGTATATCGGCATCGGATCCGCAAAATCCAAATCATACGTGCAGGGCTATCAATGCCTGCATTTGGGATATGGTGTCAATAAATATGTACAGGCTCCAACCATTTTGTCCCAAAGCGGAATTCCGGTGACGCTGATTGGCAAGGTCGCTGATATTGTAGCGAATGACCTGGGAAACAGTATTTCCTGTGTGCCTACCCAAAAGTGTATGGAGCATACAATTGCGGAATTCCAGAAAATGGAGAAAGGATTTATCTGTACCAATATACAAGAAACAGATCTGGCAGGACATTCGCAGTCAGCGAGGAATTACCGTGAAATTTTAGAAATGGCAGATGAGGGAATCGGGAGGCTGCTGCCGCTTATGACAGAAGAAGACGTGCTGTTTGTTATGGCAGACCACGGAAATGACCCGAATATCGGACATAGCAAGCATACAAGGGAGTGCGTGCCTGTTTTGATTTACCAAAAGGGCGTGCATGGCGTAAAAGTAGGGATAAGGAAGACGCTTTCCGATGTAGGCGCAACTGCATGCTATTGCCTGGGAGCGCCGCCGCCGCAGAACGGAACAGTCATGTGGAAAATGAAAATTAGAAATAGAATTTCTCCGACAAAAAAATAAAAAGGCTTGTTTTATACGGCGAATTTGTGTATGATATCTATTAGGTCATTTTTGAAGCTGAAAGCAGGATAAATTTTAGGAGGAATTACGAATGGGTATATTGTTGACAGAAGGCGCAGCAGGCGGAGACGGAATGGGAATGCTGATGATCGTGGAGATCGTGTTGATCATCGCTGTATTTTATTTTGTCATGCTCCGTCCGCAGAAGAAGGAACAGAAAAAAATGGCGGCTATGCTGGCAGCGCTTGAAATAGGTGACTGCGTACTGACAACCAGCGGTATGTACGGCATTATCATTGATATTACGGATGATACAGTTATCGTGGAATTTGGCAACAACAAAAACTGCCGCATTCCGATGCAGAAATCAGCAATCACACAAGTAGAAAAACCGGAAACGGAATAATATGTTAAAATGAAATGATAGGAACGTCAATCCCGAGGAGAATAATCCCAGGGCGTTGGCGTTTTTATACTATATTGGGAAGCCGAGGAAAGGATTTTTGCGGAAGGGGCTGGTATTTGGAAGGGCGGCGGGGCTGGGAAGTCATAAAGGAGAAGGCACACAGCGAAATTTCCGGCTGTTGCGTACAATCAGCTATTTCACTTATGAAATGGTGAACAGCCCAGGGTGACATTGCCATGGATGGCAATGTCAGGAAACATAGGACAGGATGTCCGTTGTTTCCGACCCTATCGGTTTGATACTATTTCCCCATTTCATTAGTGAAATCTGATTGGAAGCTCCAGCCGGAAATTTCGCTGTGTGCCTTCTCCTTTATGACTTCCCGGCCCCGCCGCCCTTCCAAATACCAGCCCCTTCCGCAAAAATCCTTTCTTTGTTTCCCGCCGTTTCACGACAGACTTGAATTTTTACGTGATATACGATATTATGATACAAGTAGGCTTTTATACTTTACTATGGCAAAGAACCAATAACCCCGCTGCAAGCAACGGGGCATTGGCCCTCGCGGCATTCGCCAATATGCTCAAACCAACCCTTGGTTGGTTTTAAGCACGGCACTTGGCTCATTGCTCGCGGGAATAAATATAAGGAGTGGGCAGTGCGATGGAATTAAAGATTACATGTATCCCGGGTGACGGCATCGGGCCGGAAATTATAAGGGAGGCAAAAAAAGTATTGGATCAGGCAGCGCAAAGCTATGGTCATGAAATAAAGTATACGGATATTTTGATGGGAGGAGCTTCCATCGATGTGCATGGGGTGCCGCTGACGGAAGAGGCGGTTGCTGCGGCAAAGGCAGCGGATGCGGTGCTGATGGGATCGATCGGCGGAGATACGACAACATCTCCCTGGTATAAACTCCCCCCTAATCTGCGTCCCGAAGCAGGGCTTCTGGGCATCCGCAAGGCGCTGAACCTTTTTGCCAATCTGCGTCCGGCGGTTCTGTACGAGGAATTGGCGGGAGCCTGTCCTTTAAAGACCGAGATCAGCGACAGAGGATTTGATATGCTGATCATGAGGGAGCTGACGGGAGGGCTTTATTTCGGGGAAAGAAAGACGGTGGAGGAAAATGGGGTGAGGAAAGCGATCGATACCCTGACTTATGATGAGAATGAGATACGACGGATCGCGGTAAAGGGATTTGACATCGCGAGAAAGAGAAAAAAGAAAGTAACCAGCGTGGATAAGGCGAATGTGCTGGATTCCTCCAGGCTTTGGAGAAGCGTGGTGGAGGAAGTGGCAAAAGATTATCCCGATGTAACGCTGGAACATATGCTGGTGGACAACTGCGCGATGCAGCTGGTCAGGGATCCGGCCCAGTTCGATGTGATTCTGACGGAGAATATGTTCGGGGATATTCTTTCCGATGAGGCGAGCATGGTGACAGGATCGATCGGAATGCTGGCATCGGCTTCCCTGAACGATACGAAGTTCGGCCTTTATGAGCCGAGCCATGGTTCTGCGCCGGATATCGCAGGGAAAGATATTGCAAACCCGATAGCGACCATTCTTTCGGCGGCAATGATGTTACGGTATTCTTTTGATTTGGATGAAGAAGCGGATGCCGTGGAAGCAGCGGTGAAAGAAGTACTGAAGGAAGGATACAGGACAGTGGATATCATGTCGGAAGGATGTACACAGGTGTCCTGTTCAAAGATGGGTGATTTGCTTGTGGAAAGAGTCCGTAAATAAAAGATGGATAAGGGATCAGGAGGATCGGTGGTTTCTGGCTTGGTTTTTATGGATGGCCGTCTATTATGGATTTCGGATGTTTCATCTGACCCCTTGGTACGACGAACTTTATACTTATTATTATTTTATCAGCAGAGGGCCGATGTACGCGGCGATCCATTGGCCCTTGCCCAATAATCACGTCGGTTATTCGGTGCTTTCCGGCTTTTTGGATCTGCTTGGCAATCCCATGATTGGCTTAAGGGGGATGTCTTACATAGCCGCCCTGGCAAACCTGGCTCTTTTATACCGCATTGGAAGAAAATGCTTTTCTTCCGGCTGGGCGTTTTGCGCGGTGGCTTTCTATTCCTGCATGAACCTGGTCAACCAGCTTGCGGTGCAGGGAAGAGGCTATACGCTGGCAACGACCTGTTTGCTTGTTGCTGTTTCCATGATACAGGAGATCGGCTGGAGAGAAGAGGGGACGAAAAAGGATATCAAATATTATGTGATATTTGCTTTTGCTTTGACGTTAGGGCTGTATATCCTTCCGAGCAGCGTTTACTGGGTGATCCCAGTATGCATAGCAGGAGGGCTGTTCCTTCTTTTTTATAAAAAAATCAGATCCTTGGCATATTTGATTGCCAGCGGCATCGCGGCGGCGCTTTCAACGGTCTTTTTATATGCTGTTATATGGCTCGCGATCGGCTCTAACTTGTTAAGCAAGGCGGAAGACGGAGCTTTTTACGGGCAGGGGCATATCGATATCATCCGTTCGGTGCCGGTTCTGGCCGTCAGGACGGGCATGGACTATATGCTGGATACGCCTTATATCCAAAGCGTAGGAAGGGACGGGTATTTTACGAGGCTGGCGGGATGGCTGCGTTCCCTGTTTAATCTGTATTATCCCAATGGCAAGATATTCCTGCTTGCTTCAGCGGCATTCGGCATTGTTTTTACGGCCTGGAGGGCGCGGAAGGAATATAGGGAGGGAAGAAAGGAACGCTTTTTCCTGCTGTTGCTTGTGGGCATTTTTCTGGCATTGACACCGGTTTTCCTGATTGTGCAAAATGCTTTGCCCTATTTCCGGGTATTTTCTTATATGGGAATTCCGCTGGCAGTCCTGTTGTGCATATTGCTGCAGAGCGCCGGGGAAAGCCGGTTTGGGAAGCAGCCTTCGGGATGGTGTGAAGAAAAATTTTCGGCGGCTGGGCGAAAAGGGCTGTTCGATGCATGCAGAGGAGCGGTTCCGGCAGCGGTCATTGCGATGTGGGCAGTTTCGCTTCTGCTTTCCAGTGGATACAACAATGAATACGGCATGACGGAGTATTATGCGAAAGACGCTCTGGAACAGGCCGGTATCAGCGGAGAGAAAAGGCTGTGCGTCACGGACTGTTACCAGCAGTATCTTTTGAAATTTTATTATGACATGGAATGTGAAAATACTTCGATTGAGGAAGCGGATGTGGTATTGCTTCATAAAGAGATGATGGAAGATGGTGGGGACGGTTTCCGCTGGGAGTTCTACCATACGTATGAAACGATTCCATGGGAGGAAGTGAACGGCGGGATGGAACCCGTCTATGAAAACGAAGAATATATTTTATATCAGCGAAAGAACTTTCGCAGAAAATAAAGAACTTTTTTATGAAAAGAGGAGAAGAGGAAGATGAGAAGTGATTCCGTAAAGACAGGCGCACAGCAGGCGCCGCACAGAAGTTTGTTCAACGCGCTCGGCTATACCGAGGAAGAAAGAAAGCGGCCGATGATCGGCATTGTAAGTTCCTATAACGAAATCGTGCCTGGGCATATGAACCTGGATAAAATCGTGGAGGCGGTAAAACTGGGAGTGGCTATGGCGGGAGGAATGCCGGTGGTATTTCCGGCGATCGCCGTATGCGACGGTATTGCCATGGGGCATATCGGCATGAAATATTCTCTTGTCACCAGGGATCTGATCGCTGACAGCACGGAGTGCATGGCGTTAGCCCACGGTTTTGACGGACTGGTCATGGTTCCGAACTGCGACAAGAATGTGCCTGGGCTTTTGATGGCGGCGGCAAGGCTCAATATTCCGACGATTTTCTGTTCCGGCGGCCCGATGCTGGCGGGGCGCGTCAAGGGAGAAAAGAGAAGCCTTTCGTCTATGTTTGAGGCAGTTGGCAGCGTGGCGGCGGGGACGATGTCCATGGAAGAACTTTGCGAATTTGAAGAAAAAGTCTGTCCTACCTGCGGCTCCTGCTCCGGCATGTATACGGCGAATTCCATGAACTGCCTGACAGAAGTCCTCGGAATGGGATTAAAAGGAAACGGAACAATTCCGGCGGTATATTCGGAAAGGATCCGTCTGGCCAAACATGCGGGCATGAAAATTATGGAATTAGTGGAAAAAGACATCAAGCCCCGCGATATTATGACGGAAAAGGCTTTTATCAATGCGTTGAGAATGGATATGGCCTTGGGCTGTTCTACCAATTCCATGCTCCATCTTCCTGCAATCGCTCATGAGGCTGGAGTGGAACTGGATCTGGAGGTAGCGAACAAGCTGTCGGCAGAGACGCCGAATCTCTGCCACCTGGCTCCGGCCGGCCCTACTTATATGGAGGATCTGAACGAAGCGGGCGGGATTTATGCAGTGATGAATGAATTGAATAAAAAGAATCTGTTATATACGGATTTGCTGACGGTGACGGGAAAGACGGTAGGGGAGAACATTGCCGGCTGCGTCAATAAAAATCCCGATGTCATCCGGCCGCTGGAAAATCCTTACAGCGAAACGGGCGGAATTGCGGTGTTAAAGGGCAATCTGGCGCCGGATTCCTGCGTAGTGAAGCGCTCGGCGGTAGTGCCGGAAATGATGGTACACGAAGGGCCGGCAAGGGTATTTGAATGCGAAGAGGATGCCATCGAAGCGATCAAAGGCGGAAAAATCGTGGCGGGCGATGTGGTGGTGATCCGTTACGAAGGACCCAAAGGCGGGCCGGGCATGAGGGAAATGCTGAATCCGACTTCCGCGATTGCCGGAATGGGCCTTGGGGCAAGCGTGGCGCTGATTACGGACGGACGTTTTTCCGGCGCGTCCCGTGGAGCATCCATTGGCCATGTATCGCCGGAAGCAGCGGTGGGAGGACCGATCGCTTTAGTGGAAGAAGGGGATACGATCTGCATTAATATACCGGAAAACACGATCCATATGAAAGTATCGGAAGAAGAGCTGGAGCGGAGAAGGGCAGGATGGAAGCCCAGGGAACCGAAGGTGACGACCGGCTATCTGGCGCGTTATAGGGAGCTGGTGACGAGCGGCAACAGAGGCGCGATATTGGAAGCGCCGCATTTGACATAGGGCTTTCGGGAATAAAGTTAGGAGGAAACAGTGATGCAGCTGACAGGAGCGGAAATAGTAGTAGAATGCTTAAAGGAACAGGGAGTGGACACCGTTTTTGGTTATCCCGGAGGAACCATTTTAAATGTATACGATGCTTTATATAAACATAGCGGTGAAATCAACCATATTCTGACTTCCCATGAACAGGGAGCGGCCCATGCGGCGGACGGTTATGCGAGGGCTACGGGGAAAACGGGGGTCTGCCTCGCGACCAGCGGGCCGGGGGCGACGAATCTGGTGACAGGGATCGCTACCGCATATATGGATTCGGTGCCGATAGTAGCTATTACTTGTAATGTAAATCTGCCTCTTTTAGGCAAGGATTCTTTCCAGGAAGTGGATATTGCCGGCGTCACTATGCCGATTACCAAACATGGTTATATTGTAAAGGATGTCAATATTTTGGCAGATACGCTGCGCAAAGCGTTCCAGATCGCGGGAAGCGGCCGGCCCGGCCCGGTGCTGGTGGATATCACCAAGGATGTGACGGCAAACCAGTGCGAGTACGAGCCGAAAGAGGTATCCAATGGGAAGACATCCCATGGGAAAGAGGCATCGAAGGAAAGGCGCTATACGAAGGAAGACATCGACAAGGCGCTGGAATTATTGCAGAAAGCGAAAAAACCCTATATTTACGTGGGGGGCGGAGCCATCATATCGGAAGCGGCGGACGAGGTCAGGGAGTTTGCCAAAAAACTGGATGCCCCGGTCTGCGATACGCTGATGGGAAAAGGCGCATTTGACGGGCATGATGATTTGTACACAGGAATGATCGGCATGCATGGGACGAAGACTTCCAACCTGGGCGTCAGCGAATGCGATTTGCTGGTGGCGCTGGGAGCCAGGTTCTCCGACCGCGTGGTAGGGAATGCGGCGAAGTTCGCGAGCCATGCCAAAGTGCTGCAGATCGATATCGATGCGGCGGAAATCAATAAGAATATCCGTACGGATGCTTTTATCGTGGGCGATCTGAAAGAAGTGCTGATGCAGATCAACCGGCATCTGCCCCGGATGGAACATAAGGAATGGATCGGCCATATCCAGGAGTTAAAGGAAAAATATCCTTTGAATTATAACAAAGAGGGCTTGTCCTGCCCATACATTATAGAAGAGCTGGATCGTATTACGGAAGGAAAGGCAGTGGTGACGACCGATGTGGGACAGCATCAGATGTGGGCAGCCCAATATTATAAATATTCCGAGCCGAGAACTTTTCTAAGCTCCGGCGGCCTCGGCACAATGGGATACGGCCTCGGTGCTTGTATTGGAGCCAAGATGGGAAGGCCGGATAAGATTTGCGTGAATATTGCCGGAGACGGCTGTTTTCGGATGAATATGAACGAACTGGCGACGGCAAGCCGTTATCACATTCCGGTGATCCAGATCGTGATCAATAATCATGTGCTTGGGATGGTGCGCCAATGGCAGACTTTATTTTATGGGGGAAGGTATTCCCAGACCGTTTTAAACGATAAGGTAGATTTTTGCAAAGTGGCGGAAGGGCTTGGCTGCGAGGCGATACGGGTGACGAAAAAGGAAGAGGCGGGTCCGGCGATTGAAAAAGCGATCGCTTTAAAAGCGCCAGTGCTGATAGAATGCGTGATCCAGGAGGACGATAAGGTATTCCCCATGGTTCCTGCCGGGGAGGCGATCAGCAAGGCATTTGACGAGACCGATTTAAAAAAGAATGAATAGAAATGAAGAAAAAGACAATAAGAAAAACGGGAGTCGCCATAGCGGGCATTCTTTTCCTGCTGGCGGTATCCTATGTGGGATTGGCGGAATATTATAAAAACGGGTTCAGTTATGGCACATGGATCAACGGGGTCTATTGCACCGGGAAGACGGTGGAAGAGGTAAATGAAGAGTTGCTAAAATCCTGTTCTTATGACGGACTGACCATTTACGATGCCAAAGGGGAGCCATTTTTGATAAAAGCGGAGGACATTGGTTTTACGTTTGACTTTAAAGAGGCTCTCCGTCTGCATTTAAGCATACAGCACCCTTACCTGTGGGGATACCGCCTGATCGCTTCAAAGGAAAAGAAACTGGCGCCGGACATTTCTTTTGATGAGAACCGCCTTTGGGAGGTTTTGGAGTCGAGTCCGGCTTTTATGGAAAAAAAGGCGGATGAGAGGCAGGTATGGATCGTAAAGGCGGACAATGGGTATATGCTTGTGGATGAACGGAAAGGCGTTTTGGATGAAGAAAAGGCAAAGAAAGCGGTGAGGAGGAGCCTGCTTGCCATAGAAACCGAGCTGGATCTGGAAGAGAGCGGATGTTATATGGATCTTCCTTATACGGAGGAAATGAAGGAAACTTTGGCATTGTGGGAAAAAGTAAGGGACTTCCAGGACTGCCGGATTACTTACTGCTTTGGGGAAGAACAGGTTCCTATTGATGCCTCCGTCGTTTGTGACTGGATGGCAGCGGGAGAAAACGGAGAGTTTCTTTATGACGAAGAGGGGAAGATTGCGGCGGATGAAAAGAAAATAGAAGAATTTGTAGACCGTCTGGCAGAGGAATACGATACGGTCGGAGGAGTCCGGCATTTTCAGGCCACGCGCGGGGAAACGGTGGAAGTGGAAGGCGGCACTTACGGCAACCGTATGGACCGGAAAGCGGAAAAGGAATATTTGAAACAGGCTTTTGCGGAGAGAAAAGCGGAAATGCATATGCCAAGCTATCTTCAGGAGGGCTGGCAGCAGGGGAAGGATGATATTGGAAGCACCTATATTGAAGTGGATATGGGGGAACAGATGATGTATTATTATCTGGATGGAAAGCTGGAACTGGAAACGCCCATCGTCACCGGCAATACCGGGAGGAGATGGGGAACGCCGGAAGGCGTGAATTACGTATATGCAAAAGGCAGGAACAGGGTGCTGCGGGGGCCCGGGTATGAATCCCACGTAAACTTCTGGATGCCGGTAAAGGGAAATATCGGTATTCATGATGCCTCATGGCGCAGTGAATACGGCGGGGAGATTTATAAAAGCGCGGGTTCCCACGGCTGCATCAATACGCCCTATGATGCCATGAGCGATTTGTATGATATGGTGGAGGTCGGAACGCCGGTGGTCATGTTTTACTGATCGCGGCAACCAATTTTTGCAGCTGGCATGGCGCGCACAGCCGTCCCGGGGAACGCCAAGTGCAGCCGCCGGAAACGGAGTTCGACAGGGACTGGGATTTTCTACTGTTGCGTACAATCAGTCATTTCACTTATGAAATGGTTGAAAATCCAGGGTGAAATTGCCATGGATGGCAATTTCAGGAAAAAAGGACACGGATGTCTTTTTTTTCCGACCCGATCGGCTTGTCCATGTTTGCCCATTTCATTAGTGAAATCTGATTGGAAGCTTCAGCAGAAAATCCCAGTCCTTGTCGAACTCCGTTTCCGGCGGCTGCACTTGGCGTTCCCCGGGACGGCTGTGCGCGCCATGCCGGCTGCAAAAATTGATTTCCGTATTTACTGACGGTTGACGGATCGATGCAGGAAAGGTAAAATAAAATATTGTTATGCGAAGCTATGCGGAGCTATGAGAACAGAGACAGAGGAGGAGAGAAAATTGTCCAGAGTGTATAATTTTTCAGCAGGGCCTGCGGTTCTGCCGGAGGAGGTTTTAAAAGAAGCAGCGGATGAAATGCTGGATTATAAGGGGACGGGCATGTCCGTAATGGAGATGAGCCACCGCTCCAAGGCATATGATACGATTATAAAGGAAGCGGAAGCCGACTTAAGGGAGCTGATGGAGATTCCTGACAACTACAAGGTATTATTCCTGCAGGGAGGGGCAAGCCAGCAGTTCGCCATGATACCGATGAATTTGATGAAAAGGAAAAAGGCGGCTTATATCGTGACGGGGCAGTGGGCGAAGAAGGCCTACCAGGAAGCAAAGCTGTATGGCGAAGCTATAGAAGTGGCTTCTTCCGCAGACAAGACCTTTTCTTATATTCCGGACTGCTTCGACCTGGATATCCCGGAAGATGCGGATTATGTCTATATTTGTGAAAATAATACGATTTACGGCACAAAATTCAAGACTTTGCCGAATACAAAAGGCCATACCCTTGTGGCAGACGTATCTTCCTGCTTTCTATCGGAGCCGGTGGATGTGAGCAAATACGGGGTGATCTACGGCGGCGTACAAAAAAATATCGGGCCGGCTGGCGTAGTGATTGTGATTATCAGAGAAGATTTGGTCACGGAGGATGTTCTTCCGGGAACTCCGACTATGTTAAGGTATAAAACCCATGCGGATGCGGATTCCCTTTATAATACGCCTCCCGCATACGGCATTTATATTTGCGGCAAGGTATTCAAGTGGCTGAAAAAGCAGGGCGGCCTTGCGGCGATGAAAGAATATAATGAAAAAAAGGCGAAAATATTATATGATTTCCTGGATGAAAGCAAGCTGTTCCGGGGTACGGTAAGGAAAGAAGACCGCTCCCTGATGAACGTTCCTTTCGTGACAGGAAGCGAGGAGCTGGATGCGAAGTTCGTAAAGGAAGCGAAAGAAGCGGGCTTGGAGAACTTAAAAGGGCATAGGAGCGTGGGCGGCATGCGCGCCAGCATATATAATGCGATGCCGATCGAAGGCGTGGAAAAACTGGTGGAATTTATGAAAAAATTTGAGGCCGAGGCCGATAACGCGTAAATGGAGGACGATTATGTTTCAATATCACTGCTTAAACCCGATTGCGGAGGTAGGGCTGAATAAATTTACCGCAAATTACAAGAAAACGGAGGCTGTCGGCGAAGCGGACGGGATTTTGGTCCGCAGCGCGTCCATGCACGATATGGAGCTTCCCGAAAGACTGCTGGCAGTGGCCAGGGCCGGGGCGGGGGTAAACAATATTCCGCTGGATAAATGCGCGGAAAAGGGAATCGTTGTTTTTAATACGCCCGGGGCAAATGCCAATGGGGTAAAAGAACTGGTGATCGCCGGAATGCTCCTTGCCTGCCGTGACATCGTAGGCGGCATTAACTGGGTGGAAGCCAATAAGGGCGATGAAAATATAGCAAAAGCGGCGGAAAAAGAAAAAAAGAATTTTGCCGGGACGGAAGTACAGGATAAGAAACTGGGCATTATCGGCCTGGGCGCGATTGGCGTAAAAGTAGCCAATGTGGCGAAGCATATGGGAATGGAAGTATATGGATTCGATCCCTATGTGTCTGTGGATGCCGCATGGAACTTAAGCCGCGACGTAAAGCATGTGCTGAATGTGGAAGAAATTTATGAAAACTGCGACATCATTACGATACACGTACCGCTTCTGGAAAGCACAAAGGGCATGGTGGGCAAAGCGGCTATCGACAAGATGAAAAAAGGAGTCATCTTGCTTAATTTTTCCAGGGACTCTCTGGTGATGGAAGAGGATGTGCTGGAAGGCATCCGGGAAGGGAAGATACGGAAATATGTGTCGGATTTCCCGAACCAAGTGACGGCGGGGCAGGAAGGCTGTATCGTGATCCCCCATCTGGGCGCGTCTACGGAGGAGTCCGAGGACAACTGCGCGAAGATGGCGGTAAAAGAACTGATGAATTACCTGGAAAATGGAAACATTATCAACAGCGTGAATTATCCGAACTGCGATATGGGAATCTGTTCCCAGGCAGGAAGGATTGCTATTTTCCACAGGAACATAGCCAATATGATTACGAAGTTTACGGCATGCTTTGGCGATGAGGGTATCAATATTACCGATATGACCAACAAATCCAAAGGGGAAGTGGCCTATACTATGATCGACTTAGAAAGCCCGGCGACAGAGGAGATGATTGAAAAGCTGCAGTCGATCCCGGGAGTATTCCGCGTCAGGGTAGTCAAATAGCGCCGCAGAGGATGAAGGCACAGGGGCGGATTGATGAACAAGGGTGAGAGAGATGAATAGAAAAACAGTTGGTTTGCGGATAGGCGTATTACTGTTCTTATGTGTTCTGCTTGCCGGGTGCGGTCCGATGGAGCAGGTCAGAAATGTGGCCAATGCGACGGCGGAAAAGACAGGCAAGGATACAAAGAAGGAAGAAACTTCAGAAGAAGAGGACTTGGAAGCGGAAGAAGAGGAAGACCCGGCTGTCCAGGCGCCTGTATTCGGCATGGAGGATATCGGGGATTATGGCGGTTTCCGATATCTGCAGAAGGAAATGCTGACAGCCTATATGGACGAAGATAAGGAGAATGGAAGAGTAAAGCGCAAGACAGTGACGCTTTATATTCCGCAATGGGAAAAATCCTGGTATGTGATAAACGGGGAAATGCCCGGCACTGCCTGGGCTGATCTGTTTGGCGTTACGTTCGATTTCAGCATCAATCACTATCTGCTCATGGAGGAAAAAGAAGCCCCCCTTGAGGAAATGCTGCAAAAATATGTAAACTGCATCTATTATGAAGAAGAGTATGCCGCACATGAAGAGTACGGGGATCTGGAAATGACGGATGTCCGCCCTGCGGGTGAAAATGCATGCGCTATAACGGCAGAATATTGTTTTTATGACGATCTGGAAGAAGAATACCATGTATGCTGTCGAACCACTTACCTGAGAGAGCTGGAATCGGATATATTAGTGCTGCTGGATGTGACAGTCGATGGGCAGGAGTCAACGCCGGAAACGCCGGAACTTTTGGAAGAGCTGGAAGCTTTTTATGAGGTGGACTTAGGATGGGATACCGAAGAGATGCAGGAAAAACTGAATCATTATATCGAAGAGTCAGAGGCAGGTTTTTCCAGTGTCGTAAAGTTTGATTTCCCGGAGGGATGGGAAATCGAGTATGAAGATGAGGAAATCGTCGTTTATGCCCCGGGAGGGAACAGTGACGGCGCGGGCTGCGGCATTGCCATTGGGGATTTGAGCGCCCTTGCCCTGGACGAGATGCTGCCGGACGGGGAGAACGATGAAGAACTTCTAAGAATGATAGTCAACGAAGGGATCGGGGAAGAGGCAGACAATTTGACCGTGCGTTCCTGCGGAGAGACTTGCATCGGGGATACTGCGGCGGCAGAATTCTGCGTTACAGACGGCGATGGGACAGCGGACTGCGGATTATATCTTGGAAGAAAGGGCGATGATACTTATATTATCCTCGCGATGCAGTACCAATGGCTGGAAATGGACACCTTTGAAATGGATACCTTTGAGCTGGCGGAAGAGTTGCTGGAAAAGGGCAGGATTGTCAGTGAATAGGGGCATCAAACTGTAAAAATTGGTATGATACATAAAAGAGGCTTATACATAGATGATGTACAGCCTCTTTTTCATTTTTGCAGCAATATTTGCAGCAGTTCTTTATTGAAGGGAATTTGCCATACGGGAAAATCCCGGGTTTCCGTCATTCATATCCATTTGGAATTTTGCTTCCGCTTCTACGCCGGCTTCGCTGGCAAGATCCATATAAAGAATAAAAACATCTTCCAGAGCCATGTTTTTTTCCTTTGCGATTTCTTCCATTACGGGGCGGAGGGCATCCAGCTGTACGGATACCTGGGTTTTCTGGGGATCAATATCTTTTAACGCCTCTTCTGCATAAGCGCTGATCCTTTCCCATATTTTTTTATTTTCTTCAGTCATAATATCATCTCCTTATCGGAATTATTGAATAGCATGGTCCATAGAGCGAACAGTAACATTTTATCACTTGACGCTTGTGCTGTATAGGTTAATTTGCTAAAATAATTGTTATAAAATAGAAAATGCGAGGATAAATATATGGCGGACGTAAAACCTTTCAGGGCAATCCGGCCAAAAGAGGGACTGGAACGGAGAATAGCCGCCCTTCCCTACGATGTATACAGCAGGGAGGAGGCGAAGCGGGAAGTAGAAAGGGAACCGTTGTCTTTTCTGCGGATCGACAGGGCAGAGACGCAGTTTGCAGATGATGTGGACGCTTATGCGGATATGGTGTACGAAAAAGCCCGCGATCTGCTTTGGGGGATGGTGGAAAACGGGGAATTGGTGGAGGAGGCCGGGGAATGCTATTATGTGTATGAACTGGTGATGGATGGCAGGCCACAGACAGGGATAGCGGCCTGTTCCTCGGTAGATGATTATTTGCACCAGGTGATCAGGAAGCATGAAAATACGCGGGAGGATAAGGAAATCGACCGCATACGCCATGTGGATGTCTGCCAGGCACAGACGGGGCCCATTTTTCTGGCGTACCGTTCCCATCCTGTGATACAGGAAGAGGTGGAAAGGGCGTGTAAAGAGAAGCCGCTCTATGATTTTACAGCTTCGGACGGCATTGCTCACCGGATCTGGAGAATCGGGGAAGCGGGAGCGGTAGATAAGATCAGGAAAGCGTTCCGGGAAGTGGATCGGATATATATTGCAGACGGGCATCACAGATGCGCTTCCGCAGTAAAGGTTTCCTTGAAGCGCAGGGAAGCCGATCCCGGGAGTACGGGGAAAGAAGAATTCAATTATTTTCTTTCCGTCCTGTTCCCCGACGACCAGCTGATGATTATGGACTATAATCGGGTAGTGAAAGACCTGAACGGATTGGAAAAGGAAGAGCTGATGCGCCGCATCGCGGAAAACTTTCTGGTAGAAAAAACAGGCCCGGAGCCGTACAGGCCGCAGGAAAAAGGCTGTTTCGGGATGTATCTGGAAGATGGCTGGTACCGCCTGAAAATAAAAGAAATGATCCGGGAAGAACAGGACGAAGGCCACCCGGAGAAACGGTTGGATGTAGCGGTTCTGCAGGATAAGCTGTTAGCGCCGATACTCGGAATACAAGATCCTAAGACGGATAAGCGGATTGATTTTGTGGGAGGCATACGGGGGCTGGAAGAGCTGGAACGCCGGGTACATATGGATGCTGCGGTGGCGTTTTCCCTATATCCCACCTCAGTGGAAGAATTGTTTGCCGTTGCGGATGCCGGGCAGCTGATGCCGCCGAAATCCACATGGTTTGAGCCAAAGCTGAGAAGCGGGCTGCTGATCCATAAAATAGAAAGAGAAAGAAGGAATTGCGCTGGAGGCAGTGCAGGAACGGAGGATGTTTATGAATAACAAACTGTATAAATTGATGAATTGGCCGGATATTGAGGAAATTATATATTCGGAATCGGAGAATCCGCATCGGACGCTGGGGGCGCATGCGGTCGGAAATAACACTCTTGTACAGGCATACCTTCCAGGGGCGAAGAGTGTCATTTTGCAAAATAAAAAGGACAAGAAAAGCTATGAAATGGAAATGGCGGATGAGCAGGGCTTTTTTGCCGTGCTGATTCCAGGGAAGATTTCTTTCTCTTATGAGTATATCGCGGAATATGAGGACGGCAGCCTGAAAAAAGTAAAAGATGCCTATAATTTTGCACCCCAGATCGACGAAAGCGATATGGATAAATTTGCGGCCGGCATACACTATACGATATACCAGAAGCTGGGAGCCCATCCTATGACGGTGGATGGGGTAAAAGGGGTATATTTTGCAGTATGGGCGCCGAACGCCCTGCGTGTCAGCACGGTGGGGGATTTCAACGATTGGGACGGACGCATCCATCAGATGCGCAAATTGGGCAATTCTGGAATTTTTGAAATTTTTGTGCCGGATGCAAAAGCGGGGCAGAACTACAAATACGAAGTGAAGGTAAAGGGTGGACTGACTTATTTGAAAGCGGACCCTTATGCTTTTGGGCAGCAGCTCAGGCCGGACACCGCATCCGTTATAAGGGAAGAGGCAGGAAGCAAGGTAAAATGGGAAGATAAGGAATGGATGCAGGGAAGGAAGGAAAGACAGGGAAGCGACAAACCGATCAGCATTTACGAATTGTATCTCGGCTCCTTCCGCCAGGGAGAAGACGGCGGATATATGAATTACCGGGAACTGGCTCCGATTGTTGCTTCGTACGTAAAAGAAATGGGTTATACCCATATCGAACTGATGCCGGTAATGGAGCATCCTTTCGATGGTTCCTGGGGATACCAAGTAATCGGCTATTATGCGCCTACCGCGAGATATGGCACAAACGAAGATTTTCTGTTCTTTATGAATGAAATGCATAAGGCGGGCATCGGGGTTATCCTGGACTGGGTTCCCGCCCATTTCCCGAGGGATACGTACGGACTGTCCAATTTTGACGGGACATGCCTTTATGAACACCAGGATCCGAGAAAAGGAAGCCATCCTCATTGGGGAACTTTGATTTATAATTATGGCCGCCCCCAGGTTTCCAATTACCTGATTGCCAATGCTTTATACTGGATCGAGCAGTATCATGCGGACGGCATCCGTATGGACGCGGTGGCTTCCATGCTTTATCTGGATTATGGAAAAAATGACGGGGAATGGGTAGCCAATATTTATGGAGGGCATGAGAACCTGGAAGCCGTGGAATTTTTAAAACATTTGAATTCGATTGTAAAGAGGCGCGATGAGGGCGTGCTGATGATCGCGGAAGAATCCACGGCATGGCCGAAGGTGACGGGCGACCTGGAGGATAACGGACTCGGCTTCGATATCAAATGGAATATGGGATGGATGAATGATTTCCTCGGCTATATTGCCTGTGACCCGTATTTCAGGGCGCATCACCATAACGAGCTGACTTTTAGCATGATTTATGCCTACAGCGAGCAGTTTATGCTTGTGTTCTCCCACGACGAAGTAGTTCATGGAAAAGGAACTTTGATCGGAAAAATGCCGGGAGAAATAAAAGATAAATTTGCCAATTTAAGGCTGACCTATGCCTATTTGATGACGCATCCAGGGAAAAAGCTGCTGTTCATGGGACAGGATATCGGAGAGTTCGATGAATGGAATGAAGAAAGGGAAGTGGAATGGGGGCTTACCGCTTATGACAGCCATAAGGGAGTGCAGAACCTTGTAAAAGCGTTGAATAAGCTGTATACTTCTTCCCCTGCTTTATATAAATATGATACTTCATGGAATGGCTTTGAATGGGTGAATTGTATATCTTCCAATGACTGCATGCTCGTCTTTCTGCGCAAGGCGGATACGCCGGAAGAAACGCTTGTCGTGGTGGCAAACTTTGCCAATGTGTGCCGGGAATTTACAATTGGAGTGCCTTACGCTGGAAAGTACAGGGAGATATTGAATACGGATGCGGAAGAATTCGGAGGGGAAGGCAACGTGAACGCGGGAACGATCTGTTCCGAGGAAGAGGAATATGACGGCAGGGACAATTCCATCCGTATGACAAGCGCTCCGCTTTCGGTAAGTATTTTCGGATATACTCCTTATACGGAAGAGGAACAGAAAGAAATTGACAGAAAGAAAAAGGAGAAGGAAAGAAAAGAACGGGAGGCGGCCGAGGAAAGGGAACGCCTGGAGAAGATAGAACAACTGGAAAGAGAACGTCTGGAAAAGGAAGCAGAGATCGAACAGGCGCTGCGCGAAGCGGAAGAAGCGAAGGAACGCGCGGAGCAGATGCTGAAAGAAGTGGAATTAGTCAGACAGGAAGAGGAAAAAGTTATAAAGGAACAAAAAACGGCAGAAAAAAAGAAAAAGAAAAAAGCGGAATAGGAGATTGTGATTGGTGTGATTGGAATGATAGAGGAATTTATACAGGAACTGCCGGAAAAGGCATTACACCTGGGAACAAGGATCGTGCTGGCGGCCATCGTGCTTTTCATTGGCGCACAATTGATCAAAGTGGTGCGGAGATTAGTGAAAAAATCACTGGAAAGGGGAAGCGCGGACCAGGGAGTGATACAATTTATCGATTCCTTTCTTAAGTTTTCCCTATATGTCGTTCTGCTGATTACAATAGCCTCCGGTTTCGGACTGGATGCAGCGAGCATTCTGGCATTACTGGGTTCTGCAGGCGTTGCCATCGGCCTTGCGATCCAGGGAAGCCTGGCGAATTTTGTGGGCGGGGTTTTGATTTTGATTTTAAAACCCTTTAAGGTAGGCGATTATATCAAAGAGGATACGAACGGCAATGAAGGGACGGTGACATCCATAGAACTGTTTTACACGAAGCTGACGACAGTGGATAACAGAGTGATCGTGTTGCCGAACGGAACACTGGCCAATTCCAGCTTAACCAATGTAACCGCCTGTGACAGCAGACGGCTGGATATCAAAGTCGGGATATCCTATGATGCGGATATCCGCCAGGCAAGGGAGATTCTACAGAAAGTCCTGGAGGAAGATGAGGGAGTCTTAAAGGAAAAGGAATATTTTGTCTATGTAGATGAACTGGCGGACAGTTCTGTGAATCTGGGAATCCGCTGCTGGTTTGCCGCAGACGGCTACTGGCAGGGAAAATGGCGTTTGACGGAAAACGTAAAATACGCTTTGGATGAAGCGGAAATCGGAATTCCTTATCCCCAGATGGACCTTCATTTGGCAGGAAGAAAGAAAGGAAAAACGAAAAAAATGCTAAAAAATTAAAATTATTGCAATTTGTTCTTGCAAAAAATAGAATTACCCTTTATAATAGCATTTGCGAGTGCTTCCATGGCTCAGTTGGTAGAGCGACGCATTCGTAATGCGTAGGTCAAGGGTTCGAGTCCCTTTGGGAGCTGAAAAAAAGGATTGTCACGGAAAATGGGTGGCAATCCTTTTTTGCACAGGTTTGCATAAGGATATCAGAGCGGAGGCGGATATTATGGATATATTAAAAAAAGAAAAAATTTACACGATAGAAGACATTTATGCATTGCCGGACGGAGAGAGAGCGGAACTTATTGATGGAAAGATTTATTATATGGCACCGCCGAATACAAAGCATCAAAGATTATTAAATTTTATCAGTACGGAAATCAATATTTATATAAGGGAAAACAATGGTGAATGCGAAGTATTTCCGGCTCCGTTTGCCGTTTTTTTAGAGGAAGATGATATTAACTATGTAGAACCTGATATTTCGGTTATTTGTGATAAAAGGAAGATTACAGATAAGGGATGCAACGGAGCTCCGGATTGGGTCATTGAGATTGTTTCACCAGGTAACAAGCCGATCGATTATTTTGTCAAGTTATTTAAGTATCGGACAGCAAATGTCAGGGAATATTGGATTGTTGATCCTATGAAGGAAAGGATTACCGTATACAGATTTGAAAAAGAAACGATGGAAGAGTATTCTTTTGGTGAGAATGTGCCAGTTGGAATATATGAAGGTTTTTCTATAAAAGTGTAAGGAACCACCGGCTGGGCCGGTGGTTCTGCTTGACATGTAAGCTGATTCACGAAGCGAGGCAGCGTTTGTGTACACAATATGCTTTCTGCCTAGTTCTATACGAATTTGACAGCCGTGCCGTAAGCCATTACTTCCGCTGCTCCCTGCATAACGGCAGAGGAAGCGTAACGGATGTTGACGACGGCATCCGCTCCCATGGATTCCGCTTCCGCAACCATCCTCTTTGTTGCCAGAGCCCTGGCATCGTTCATCATTTCCGTGTAAGCCCCCAGCTCTCCGCCCACAAGGGTTTTGAAACCCTGGGTAATATCTCTCCCGATATTTTTGGACTGTATGGTGCTTCCTTTGACCATTCCAAGCATTTCCAAGTTTTTGCCTGAAATGTAATCAGTAGTTACTAAGATCATCTTCCTCACCGCTCCTTATCTCTTTGATCCGTTCTACCAGGACATATATCCCCACCCCTGCAAGCAGAAGCGGCACAAGCCCCAGCAGAAGCTTTGGCAACGGAGCTATGGGAATGAACATGCAAAGAATAAAAAAGCCTATATAGTAAAGAACTAAAAGAGAAACGATGATGATAGGCGCAATCATCTTTTTTGTATGCATATTCATAATACTTGCCTCCTTGCCATATCCATATGTTCTACTGTATTAATAAAATAATACAATAAAATTATATAAGGCGGAGAGTGAATTGTCAATAGGGGGAGAAGAGAAATCCATTTTCATGCTCCATGAGGGGCGATGCCGCTTCGGCTCCGGGCGGTTCCCACAAGGCGGCGGTTTTTGTCTGTTGCGTACAATCAGTAATTTCATTTATGAAATAGTTACTTATGAAATGGTCAAAATTCCAGGGTGACATTGCCATGGATGGCAATGTCAGGAAATGCAGGGCATGGATGCCCTGCATTTCCGACCCGATCGGTTTGGTATCATATGCCCATTTCATTAGTGAAATCTGATTGGAAGCTCCAGACAAAAACCGCCGCCTTGTGGGAACCGCCTGCAGCCGAAGCGGCATCGCCCCTCATGGAGCATGAAAATGGATTTCTCCTGATGGCCTTATAATGCATTTCCCGTATAAGCTTTGTCTACCTGGATAACGGCGAAATAGGAGTTATCGATGTTATGTATTTCCTTTTTTAAGAAATCGGTGATGGTTTCGTCGGCCTCTTTGTAGGAAAAGGGGACGACGATGTCAAAAATAATGTTGGTGTGGGTGGGGCCTTTGACCAGGCGGAAGTCGTGGAAAAGGACTTCCGGGTAGGAAGTTTTCAAAAGTTCTGTGACAGTCTGCCTCAAATGGTTCGTCTGCTCGTCGTCGGTGATGATCGGGTCCATGTGGATGACGGCTTCGCATTGGAGTTCGTCGTGGAGGCGGTGTTCAATGTTATCGATCATATCGTGGAGTACGAGGATATTGCCGTCGGCGGGTACTTCGGCGTGGAGGGAGATCATGACCCGGCCGGGGCCGTAATCGTGGACGACCATGTCGTGGATTCCCAGGATATGGTCGTAACTCATAACGATACGTTCCACATTTTTGACAAAATCGGGATGGGGAGGCTGGCCGAGCAAAGGGCTGATCGTATCTTTGGCGGCGCAGTATCCGGCGTAAAAAATGAACAGGCCCACGAGGATGCCGCAATAGCCGTCGATGTTAAGCCCGGTAAGATGGGCGGTGACGGAAGCGGCTAAAACAACGGCAGTAGCAAGGGTATCGCTTAAACTGTCGGTGGCAGTGGCATTCATGGCCGCGCTGTCTATCTTTTTGCCGATGCTTTTGTTGTAATATGCCATATAAAGCTTGACAGCAATGGAAACGAGCAGGATAGCGACTGTGAGGACGCTGAACTCCACGGGTTGCGGGTGGAGAATTTTATCGAAGGATGTGCGCACCAGCTCGAAGGCCATGATCAGAATTGCAGCAGAAACAAAAAGGCCGGACAGATATTCGATCCTGCCATGCCCGAAAGGGTGGTGGGGATCCGGCTTCTGTCCGGCCATCTGGAATCCTACCAAAGTGATCAGGGAAGAACCGGCATCGGACAGGTTGTTGAAAGCATCTGCGGTGATGGCGATGGAACCGCTGAGCAGACCCGCTAGGAATTTCCCGGCGAATAACAAAATGTTCAGTCCGATTCCCACGCTGCCGCAGAGAACCCCGTAAGCTTTGCGCACTTCCGGTGCCGATGTGTTGTCTCTATTTTTAATAAATATTTTTGCAAGTAAAGATACCATAATAACCTCCATAGCGCATAGTTGATAACAGCATGGCTATTTTAGCTCTTTTTTGGAAAAAATACAAACACTAATTTACAACGGGAAAAAAAATAGGTATAATTACAGTCGGATTATAATATATGCCGGGCATGGAACCGACAGTAAAAATAGAAAGAAGGAGAGAAGAAAATGAGCAGGAAACCAACAGTTTTAATGATTCTTGACGGTTATGGACTGAATGAGAGAAAAGACGGCAATGCGGTGGCGGAAGCGGCTACGCCGGTCATGGACGGCCTGATGAAGGAATATCCCTTTGTAAAAGGAAATGCCAGCGGAATGGCGGTGGGCCTTCCGGAAGGACAGATGGGCAATTCAGAAGTAGGGCATCTGAATATGGGCGCGGGGCGTATCGTATACCAGGAACTGACGAGGATCACGAAGGAGATTCAGGACGGTACTTTCTTTGAAAATCCGGCGCTTCTGGATGCGGTCAATAACTGCAAGAAGAATCAATCCGCGCTGCACATGTTCGGGCTGGTGTCCGACGGCGGGGTACACAGCCATAATACCCATATCTATGGAATCCTTGAGCTGGCGAAGAGGAACGGCCTGTCCAAAGTGTATGCGCACTGCTTCCTGGACGGCAGGGATACGCCGCCGGAAAGCGGGAAGGGATTTGTAGAGGAACTGGAAGAAAAAATGAAGGAGATCGGCGTAGGGGAAGTAGCTTCCGTGATGGGCCGCTATTACGCCATGGACAGGGATAATAACTATGACAGGGTGAAGCTGGCGTACGATGCGCTGACCAAGGGCGAAGGGCTGACGGCGGCAGGAGGCCCGGCGGCGATTGCGGAATCCTATGAAAGAGGGGAAACGGACGAATTCGTAAAACCGACCGTAGTCGTGAAGAACGGCGCTCCTGTGGCTACGATCCAGGATAAGGATTCCGTTATCTTCTTTAATTTCAGGCCGGACAGGGCGAGAGAGATCACAAGATGTTTCTGCAACGATGAATTCACTGCTTTTGACAGGGGAAATCGGTTGGATCTGACTTATGTGTGCTTCTCGGACTATGACCCAACGATTCCGAATAAGGAAGTGGCATTCCATAAGATTACGGTGGAAAATACATTTGGCGAGTGGCTTGCGGCCAATAAGATGACCCAGGCAAGGATTGCAGAGACGGAAAAATATGCCCATGTTACCTTTTTCTTTAATGGCGGCGTGGAAGAACCCAACGAGGGGGAGGACAGGATTCTCGTAAATTCCCCAAAGGATGTTGCAACTTATGATTTGAAGCCCCAGATGAGCGCTTACGAGGTATGCGATAAACTGGTGGAGGCGATCAAATCCGGCAAGTACGATGTGATCATTATTAATTTTGCCAATCCCGATATGGTCGGCCATACGGGCGTGGAAGCAGCGGCGATCAAGGCAGTGGAAGCGGTGGATGAGTGCGTAGGCAAGGCAGTGGAAGCAATTAAGGAAGTGGACGGGACGATGTTTATCTGCGCGGACCACGGCAATGCGGAGCAGCTTGTGGATTATGAAACAGGCGAGCCTTTTACCGCCCATACGACCAACCCGGTTCCGTTTATCCTCGTAAACTATGACAAAGATTATACGTTGAGGGAAGGCGGATGCCTGGCGGATATTATTCCCACGATGATCGAGATAATGGGAATGGAACAGCCGGCGGAAATGACAGGGAAATCCCTGCTGATAAAAAAATAAAAGAGAGCGCATGGCCGTAAACGAAGCGGAATGCGGCGGATAGAAAGCATATGCCGACAGAAAGGAGAACTGTCGGCATATGCTTTTTTGTGTGGAAGATATCCTTACATTGTATTATTATACACGGAAATCAATTTTTACAATTTTTACAAACGCCATGGCCGCCGGAAGACGGGGAGCCGAAAGGCCGGGAGCAGGGAAGGGGGCTGCAGGGGCGGGGCTTTTCTGCTGTTACGTACAATCAGTCATTTCACTTATGAAATGGTCAAAAACCCAGGGAGAAATTGCCACGGATGGCAATTTCAGGAAATGCAGGGCACGGATGCCCTTCATTTCCGCCCCGGCCGGCTTAACAATCTTTGCCCGTTTCATTAGTGAAATCTGATTGGAAGTTTCAGCAGAAAAGCCCCGCCCCTGCAGCCCCCTTCCCTGCTCCCGGCCTTTCGGCTCCCCGTCTTCCGGCGGCCATGGCGTTTGTAAAAATTGTAAAAATTGATTTCCGTGATTATTGCAAATTTCCCATTGACAATTTCTGTAAACCATTGTATATTAAGTGTATTAGTTGTGATAGTACAGTATAAACTGGTGACGGGAAAGAAGGAAGGAGAGCACATGATAATTCTGGATTATAAGGACACCAGGCCGATTTATGAGCAAGTAGTGGAAAAGTTCAAACTGCTCATACTGAAAGGCGTTTTACAGAAGGATGAGCAGATGCCGTCGGTGAGGAGCCTGGCGGTAGAGCTGTCCATCAACCCGAATACGATCCAAAAGGCGTATGCGGAGCTGGAGCGGCAGGGATACCTTTATGTAGTGAAAGGCAGGGGAAATTTTATTGCGGACAGCAGCGGGCTTCTGGATGAAAGAAAAGAAGAAATGAAGCAGAAAGTGATTTACTTGTACAAGGAAGGCAGGGAACTGGGAATGACGAAAGCCGATTTTATAGAATGCCTTCAGGGAATCGAGGAATAGGCGGGGAAAGGAAGGGAAAAGGGATGATAGAGATAACGAATATCAGCAAATCTTATGCGGATATACTGGCGGTGGACCGGGTGAGCGTGCAGATGAAGGAAGATACGGTGTTCGGGCTGATCGGTACCAACGGGGCTGGGAAGAGCACGGTACTCCGAATGATCGCCGGGGTTTTGAAGGCGGACGAGGGAAGTATCACGGTGGACGGGATTTCGGTATTTGATCAGATAGAGGCAAAGAAGAAAATATTTTTTATTGCGGATGAACCTTATTTTTTTGCCAATGCGAACGCAGTGGAAATGGAAAAATATTTTTCCTCAGTATACGAGGACTTCCGAAAGGAGGATTTTTACCAGTACCTGGAGAGCTTCGGACTCGATAAAAAAAGGAAGATCAATACTTTTTCCAAAGGAATGAAAAAGCAGCTTGCTCTTTTATGCGGCATTTGCTCCGGTACAAAATATCTTTTGTGCGACGAGACTTTTGACGGACTCGATCCGGTCATGCGCCAGGGGATCAAAAGTATTTTTGCAAAAGAAATGGAAAACAGGGGGCTGACTCCCGTCATTGCATCCCATAATTTAAGGGAGCTGGAGGATATCTGCGACCATGTGGGGCTTCTGCATAAAGGAGGCGTTCTTTTATCAAAAGACCTGGAAGATATGAAATGCAATATCCAGAAAGTGCAGTGCGTATTCTCGACGGAGGAGGATCGGGAAAAGGGGATGGAAGGCATTGATATCATTCAGAAAGAGGAGAGGGGATCTTTGCATACGTTCACAGTGAGGGGATCAAGGGAAGAGGTCATCGGGCATTTTGCAACGGTGGATACGGTATTTTTTGAAGCGCTTCCTCTTTCCCTGGAGGAAATATTTATCAGCGAAACGGAGGTGGCAGGCTATGATGTCAAAAAACTCATTCTTGGTTAGTCTGAAGGAAAACAATAAGAGGAGGATATGGCTTTGGATCGTGTCCGAATTGCTTTGGCTCTTTTATTATCCGGTGGGCATGGCGATGCTGATGAGCCGGAAGATGGAGCATAACCGCCTTGACGGGCTGACCGGGGAGGCAGCCAGGATGCGGCTGACAGAGGCGGCTGGCGGCTGGCTGGGCGGGAGCCGCATTATGATGGCGTTATTGGTGACGGTTGCTGCCATTATCTGCGCGATACAGGGATTTTCTTATCTGTACAGCAGGAAGAAGGTGGATCTGTATCATAGCGTCCCGGTAAAGAAATCCCGCAGGTTTGCCGTGATTTTTACCAACGGTGTATTGGTTTGTTTTATTCCCTATCTGGTGAATCTTCTGCTGGCAATCGTGATTGCATGGTTCAGCGGCGGGATGAACGGCCGTATTTTTTCCCAGGCCTGGGAAGCGGCATTGCTGCATCTGCTCCTTTTTTTGGGTGTCTACGGAATTGCCATTTTGGCAGTGATGCTGACAGGGAATCTGGTGATTACCGTATTTGCGACGGTCATCTTTTTAGCCTATGAGATGGCGGTAAGGCTGTTGCTGGAAGGATACATGGTGAAATTCTTCTCCTATTATTCCTATTATTCTTCCAACGAGGCGCTTTACCTGTCGCCGCTCTGGTATTTTGGCCAAGCGGCAGAGGGTTTTGACGGAGGCACATTTCCTCTGGCAGCTATTTTGGGGACGCTCCTTCTGACAGCGGCTGTCATCGGCTTGGCTTATTTCTGCTATTGGAAAAGACCGTCGGAAGCGGCGGGGAAAGCGATGGCTTTTGAAAAATCGAAGGCTGTAGTCAAGCTTTTCTTGACAGTGCCTTTTTCCCTTGGAACGGCGCTGGTTGTAGATGAGATTGTGTTGTCGAGCAGCGTGCTGGTGGTTGGCGCGTTGCTGATAGCGGTGGTTCTGGGCAATGCGGTCATTGAGGTGATTTATGAAGCGGATATTAAGGCGGCTTTTCGGAAAAAACGGCAGATATTGGTTTCCGGCCTGTGTACGGCGGCAATCGCGTCGGTATTTTATTTCGATTTGATCGGCTATGATGCCTGGGAGCCGTCGCCGGAAAAAATGCAGGATGCAGTCGTTCTTTTTTCCAGAGGCAATATGCAATATGTGGATGAAAATATGGAAACGGTCGATTTGGAGGAATATGCATTGAGCAAGCCGGGCGTGGCAGATATCGAGGCCATTTGTGAATTGTCCTCCAAAAAAACGGATAGCGGGGACTTCCTCGTTTGGATGGATGTGGCCTGCCGGATGAAGAACGGGAGGATCGTCTGGAGAAACTTTGCGGTAGATGCCGAAGAGAAAGAACTCTTGAATCGGATTATCGGAAGCGAAGAATATAAAAAGATGGCATATCAGCATTATGACGATGGTGATTATGAATATATCAGCAAATATATAGAAAAGCAGAAGGTAGATGAAATTGCATTCAACAACGGCTTCCGCGTGGAAAATCTGAACCCGGAAGAAGTGGATACGATACGGGAATTGTGGAAGAAAGATATGGAAAATGCCGATTATTCTACCTTAAGGGAAGAATATAAATGCGGAGTCATAGAGATGGCGACGAAACAAGAGCGAAAGAACGGTGTTTATCACATTTATGACTTCAGCTGCGATGTGTATCCGTCCTTTACGAATTTGCGAGGGTATCTGGAAGAAAAAGGAATCGATACGGATGCTTATGTGAAAGCGGAAGACATCGAGAGCATTACGGTGACAAATTTCCATACAGAAGAGGAGATGGAACTGAGAAAGAAAATGAAGGAAGAGTACGGAGATTCTTATGTGGAAATAAGCATGAAAGATCTATCGGTGACAAAAACATTTACGGAAGGGGAAAAGATAGAGGAACTGGCAGAAGCTATGTATCCGTCGTATATGTCCAGGCAATGGAAGGCTCCGGGGGAAATTTCGGGAGAATATTATGTGACAATAAAATATAAAGATGGAAGAGCGGACAGCGCCGCATACAGAGGTGACGCGGGAGCATCGCTGATCGCGGACAGGATTCCCGGCTGGCTGGAGGCCGAAACGGCATATAAATGAAGAGAAGACGGCGCGTTCCTGTATTTTACCGGGTGCAGCGTGATCATACAGAAGGTGGAGCGAAAACAGCAGGCCCCTGGCTCCTGAATTGGAAAAATTTGTATCGATGATTTTTTCAAAAGAAGGAAATAAATATAGAAAATAGCTTGTGAAGGAAATAAATCCTGAAAAAGGCGGAAGGAATGGAGGAAGCTATGAATCTATATTTAAAAATTACGGACGTACGGGGCAGGGAAATATTGGATTCCAGAGGTAATCCTACAGTGGAAGCGGAAGTCGTTGTGGAAGGAAGCATCCGAGGACGCGCGGCGGTTCCTTCGGGAGCCAGCACGGGCCGGTTCGAAGCGGTGGAGCTGCGGGACGGGGAAACCAGGTATTTCGGGCTGGGCGTACAGAATGCGGTAAAGAATATCAATACGAAGCTGAAAGACGCTCTGATTGGAAAGAATGTGATGGACCAGGGGCTGATTGACCGAATACTGGTGGAAACGGACGGAACGGATAATAAAGGGAACCTGGGGGCAAACGCTACGTTGGGCGTATCCATGGCTTGTGCCAGGGCGGCGGCGGAAGCGCTGGAAATGCCGCTGTACCGTTATCTTGGCGGCGCGCATACCAGATTGCTCCCCGTTCCGATGATGAATATCCTGAACGGAGGAAAGCATGCGGCCAATACGGTGGATTTTCAGGAATTCATGATTATGCCGGTACAAGCGGAAAGTTTTGCACAAGGACTCCGTATCTGTGCCGAAATCTACCATAATTTGAAAAAAATACTGAATGACAGGGGACTTTCCACCGGAGTCGGCGACGAAGGCGGGTTTGCGCCGGATCTGCCGGATGCGGAAGCAGTGCTTTCCCTGATTGTGGAAGCCATCGAAACGAGCAAATACATTCCAGGGCAGGATATTAAGATTGCGCTGGATGTGGCCAGCAGCGAATTATATAATGAAAAAACGGGCATGTATCATTTCCCCGGTGAAAGCAGGCTGAAGGGCAGCGAAGTGGTGAGGGATACGGCAGAAATGATTTCCTATTACGAAGACTTGATTGAAAAATTCCCGCTGGTTTCCATTGAGGACGGGCTGGCTGAGGACGACTGGGACGGATGGAAGGAGATGACGAGGCGGCTCGGCGGAAAGATACAGCTCGTGGGGGATGATTTATTTGTCACCAATACGAAGAGGCTGGATGCCGGAATTAAGTTACAAGTGGCCAATGCGATATTGGTAAAAGTGAACCAGATCGGCACCGTATCGGAGGCCATGGAAGCCATAGAGATGGCTCATAAGAATGCATATAGGGCGGTGATTTCCCATCGGTCCGGGGAAACAGAGGACACGTTTATTGCGGATCTGGCGGTGGCGGTAAATGCCGGACAGATCAAGACAGGCGCCCCTTGCCGTTCGGACCGGGTGGCAAAATACAACCAGCTGCTTCGGATTGAGGAAGAACTGGGAGAGGTTGGAGCCTATAAAGAACCTTTTAACAAGATATAAAATGGTTGACAACAGAAAGAATCAGGGCTATATTGAATTCGGCGGCTGTGTGGCCGCCGGATTTTTTGTATGTATTTTCGGGAGGATAAAGGCCATGAAAAAAATATTGGTAGTAGTGGATATGCAGAATGATTTTATTGATGGGGCATTGGGAACGGCAGAGGCGACCGGGATCGTAGACAACGTGGTTCGCAAAATACATAGTTATCCCCCGGACTGCATTTATGCCACCAGGGATACGCATGGGAAGGATTATCTGGCAACGCAGGAAGGAAAGTACCTTCCTGTAGAACATTGCATAAAGGGAACAAAAGGCTGGGAGATCCGCAAAGAAGTAGCACAGGCGATGCCGGAAGCGGTTCTGGTGGACAAACCGGTATTCGGCTCGGAGGAATTGGTGCAGAAGCTGCGGGAAGTGAGCAGGAAAGAGGAAATAGAGATCGAACTGGTCGGGTTATGCACGGATATTTGCGTCGTGACAAACGCGTTGCTGATGAAAACGGCAATGCCGGAGACGAGAGTATGCGTGGATGCCTCCTGCTGCGCGGGCGTGACGCCGGAAAGCCATGCGGCAGCGCTTCTGACTATGAAGATGTGCCAGGTGGAAATCAGGAAATTTTGAAAAATGCTTGATTATTTTTACAAATTATGCTAAACTTAAGCCCATGTGTATTAGGAGGTGTAAAAATGCAGGTTTTGAGAACGATATTACTGATCGTATTTATTATAATTTGTATAGCGTTGGTTATATTAGTATTGATGCAGGAAGGAAAATCGGCGGGGTTGGGCGCGATCAGCGGCGCGGCGGAAACCTACTGGGGAAAGAACAAGGGACGTTCCATGGAAGGGACTCTGGTGAAAGTGACAAAGTACCTGGCAGTCGGCTTTATTGTTTTAGCGATTATTTTGAATCTCAATGTATTTTAAGGAAAGATACGAAAGCGCTCTTGCAGAAATCAAGGGCGTTTTTTGTATGGCAGGGTAAGAAGATGGATAAGCAATTGCGGGAAAAAAGAAAAAAAATCATATGCGAACTGATACAGGATAAAATCTATGTCCCTATGAAAGAAAAAGAAATGGCCACATTCATGCAGGTGGCAAAGGAAGAGCGGGGACAGTTCCATGAGCTGCTGGACGAGCTTTTGAAGGAAGGGCGGATCAGCATGACGGAAAAAGGAAAATACGTAAAGCCCGGCAAAGATATGATAAAGGGGACTTTTATCAGTAACGCCAGAGGTTTTGGATTTGTGGAGGTGGAAGGAAGGGAAACCGATTTGTTTATCCCGGAGGACAGGGTAAACGGCGCTTTTCATAATGATACCGTCCAGGTAAGGCTTTTGCCCGAACAGAGCGGAAAGCGGCAGGAAGCGGAAGTGGTAAAGATCTTGGAGCGGGGAACGGCGCAGGTGGTAGGAACTTTCCAAAAGGGGAAGAGCTTTGGTTTTGTCGTCCCGGACAATACCAAACTGGCAACGGATATTTTTATTCCCAATGAACAGTCCAAAGGGGCGGTGGACGGGCATAAAGTCGTCGTGGAGCTGACATCCTATGGCGGGGAGAGAAAAAGCCCGGAAGGGAAGGTCGTGGAGATTCTCGGCCATGTGAACGATCCCGGAGTCGATATCCTTTCTATTGTAAGAAGTTTCGATATTCCTATGGAATTTGACGAAAAGATTTTAAACCAGGCATGCCGCGTGGGACAGGAGGTGTCCGAGGCTGATATGCAGGGCAGGGAGGATCTGCGCGGAATGGCTATGGTGACGATCGACGGGGAAGATGCGAAAGATTTGGATGATGCGGTAAGTCTGTCCAGGGACGGGGAGGACTTTCTCCTGGGAGTTCATATTGCGGATGTGACAAATTATGTGCAGGAGAATTCCGCATTGGACAGGGAAGCTCTAAAGAGGGGAACCAGCGTTTATCTGGTGGACCGGGTGATCCCTATGCTGCCCCACCGCCTATCCAATGGCATATGTTCCCTGAATGCAGGGGAAAACAGGCTGGCATTAAGCTGCCTGATGAGGATAGATGCTGCGGGCGAAGTAAAGGATTATCGGATCGTGGAATCGGTGATCTGCGTGAACAAGCGCATGACCTATACAAGCGTGAAGAAAATATTGGAAGATAAGGATCCCGAAGAACGTAAAAAGTATGAGGATTTTGTTCCCATGTTCGAGGAAATGGAGATTTTGTCCGGCATACTCAGGGCAAAAAGGAAAAAGAGGGGATCCATAGACTTTGATTTTCCCGAAACCAAAATTATACTGGATCAGGCAGGAAAGCCCATTGATGTAAAACCGTATGAAAGGAATACAGCCACGAAGATTATCGAGGATTTTATGCTGCTGGCAAATGAGACGGTGGCCCAGCATTTTTACTGGATGGAGCTGCCCTTTGTATACAGAACCCATGATAACCCGGATCCGGAGAAAATTAACCAGCTTGGCATTTTTATCAGTAATTTCGGATACGGCATGAAAACGGCCAAGGATGAGGTGCATCCGAAGGAAATACAGAAACTGCTTGGAAAAGCGGAAGGAACGCCGGAGGAAGCTTTGATCAGCAGACTGGCTCTGCGCAGCATGAAACAGGCCAGGTATTCCGTGGACTGCACGGGGCATTTTGGCCTGGCCTGCCAATACTACTGCCACTTTACATCCCCGATCCGAAGATACCCGGATCTGCAGATACACAGGATCATCAAGGAACATTTGCGGAATCGGTTAAAGGGAAATCGCATCGATCATTACGAGGCGATCCTGCCCCATGTGGCAGAACGTTCTTCTAAAATGGAACGGCGGGCCGAGGAGGCAGAAAGGGAGACAGATAAACTGAAAAAGACGGAATATATGGAAAGCCATATCGGGGAACATTATGAAGGCGTTATTTCCGGCATTACGAGCTGGGGGCTTTATGTGGAACTTCCGAATACGATAGAAGGACTGATCCATGTATCTGTTTTAAAAGGCGACTATTTTTACTATGATGAAGCCAATTATGAGATGGTGGGAAGGGATACCGGGAAAAAATATAAACTCGGACAGAGAATATCCATTGTAGTAGAGAGAACGGATCGTTTCGCGAGAACGGTGGATTTTGTGGAGGATGATTGCGATGAGTGAGGCAATGAAGCTGGTCGCTAACAATAAGAAAGCGTATCACGACTATTTTATAGAAGAAAAATACGAAGCGGGGATCGTGCTGCATGGCACGGAGGTAAAATCAATGCGCATGGGGAAATGCAGCATTAAGGAATCTTTTATCCGCATAGAAAACGGGGAAATCTTTGCCTATGGGATGCATGTGAGTCCTTACGAGAAAGGCAATATTTTTAATAAGGACCCGCTTCGGGTTAAGAAACTGCTTCTGCACAAAAAAGAAATCAATAAACTCATGGGGAAAATAGCAGAAAAAGGATATACGCTTGTGCCTTTGCAAGTATATTTTAAAGATGGAAAGGCAAAAGTGGAGATAGGGCTGGCGAAGGGCAAAAAACTATATGATAAGCGCCAGGACATTGCGAAAAAAGATCAGAGAAGGGAGGCGGAAAAAGAACTGAAAATAAAAATGAGAGGATAATGAATTGAATTCCACGGCAAAATATTATATAATAAAAACATATCTGGGAAGTTTTTAAAGAAAAAACAAAGAATAGCTGTATGAAACAAGGGATAGTAAAGGTTTCGACAGGGGTCTTGCAGCTGGAGAAGCTATCCGCAGGCGATGCGTCAAATCGCGAATCTAAATATAAACGCTGAAGATAATTTAGCATTCGCTGCCTAAAGGCAGCTGTCCGCCCTGGCGCACCCGCACGTCAGGAACCGGGCATCGACGATGCGGGAAACGACATAGGCAAAGCTTTGAGCTTATGGGCGTAATATGAAGCTACTGAATATATTGGGCTGTCAATTTCCCAATATAGGAGGGAATGAAATATAATTGACTATGATAGTAGAAGGACAGGGAATGGGTCTTTGGACGCGGGTTCGACTCCCGCCTATTCCATTATTTGTGGTAAGGAGGGACCCACGAAGTGGGAGGATTCCTTATCACATACCCCTGGTAAGGAGGGACCCACGAAGTGGGAGGATTCCTTATCACATACCCCTGGTAAGGAGGGACCCACGAAGTGGGAGGATTCCTTATCACGCACCCCTGGTAAGGAGGGACCCAGATATGGAAGCAGTCAGGAAAGAAGAAATTTATACGATAAATGATATCTATGCTTTGCCGGATGGAAAACGAGCGGAAATAATCGACGGGAAGATTTATTCTATGGCTCCGCCGAATAGGAGACATCAGGATATTTCTTTTTCATTAGCAAAGAAAATAGCGGAATATATTGAGGCAGAAGGCGGCAAATGCAAAGTATACTTAGCCCCTTTTGCAGTATTTTTGAATGAAAACAATCAAAATTATGTAGAACCTGATATATCTGTGATCTGCAATCCGGATAAGCTGACCGATCAGGGGTGCAATGGAGCGCCGGATTGGATCATTGAGATTGTTTCGCAGGGAAGCAAAGCGATGGACTACTTTACAAAACTCTTTAAATATCGTACTTCTGGTGTCAGGGAATATTGGATTGTCGATCCTGCGAAGGATTTGATTATGGCATACAGATTTGAAAAAGAAACAATGGAACAATATTCATTTGGAGAAAATGCGCCAGTTGGGATTTATGAGGGATTTTCCGTAAAAGTGCAGTAGAGGGAGGGATGCGAGTTTTGGAAAGTAAAGAAGAAAAAGGTTTGAAGGTAAATGTGTTAAGTTCTATCAGAACAAGAATTGTGGCATTGTTGATCGGAACAATCGTTATGGTTTCCGCGCTGTTTCTCATAGCGATTATACCGGCTACGAAGGAAGAGCTGTCAGGTGTGAACCGTAATTATATGAACGATGTGGTGAATGCATATGGCGAAATGCTGGATATGGCTGTCCGGGCAGAGGGGAATGTCCTGGATGCCGCCAAGTTAAAGGATTTGATCGGACACGTGTCGATCAACGGCGTGGCATCCAGCTATGCTTATCTGGTGAATGCCCAGGGAACGATGCTTTATCATCCGACGGCAGATAAAATAGGCCAGCCGGTAGAAAATGAAGTGGTGAAAAAACTGGTGTCGGATATTTCTTCAGGAAAGATACCGGAACCGGACGTGGTCGGCTATGAATTTAAGGGCGTTACCAAATATGCTGCATATTATGTGGGCGTGGATGCCAGCTACATATTGGTCATATCGGCAGACGAGGAAGAGGTTTTCACGGTAGTGAATTATATACTGAAAAGAACTGGCACAACGGCTGTATTTGCCTTGGTCTTTTTCGGGCTGCTCGGGCTGTGGATAACAGGAATTACAGTCAATCCTATTCATAAGATCACGGATATTGTAGTAAAAATGGCAGATATGGACTTTACGGAAAGCGCGGTACAAGACAAACTGAACCGCAGAAAAGACGAGACGGGAAGCATGAGCCGGGCGATTGCCAGATTGAGGGAGAACCTTCGGAAAATGGCAGAGGGGATCAAGGCAGAAAGTCTGGAAATATACCATGCATCCGAGGATTTGAATGCGAATGCGGAAAACACAGCGGAAAATATGGGGGAAGTGGAGAAGACTGTGACGGAAATCGCAGACGGAGCGACCTCCCAGGCGGAAGAAACGCAGAAAGCCACAGAGAATGTAATCCTGATGGGAAGCATGGTGGAAGAAACGAATATAGAAGTGGAAAATTTAAGGGATAATGCTTCCGCGATACGCAGATCCAGCGACGATGCGATGGAAATATTGGAAAATCTGGAGGAAATTAACCAGAAAACCAAAGATGCTATAGAGGTTATTTACGGGCAGACCAATACCACCAACCAGTCTGCCGTCAAGATCCGGGAAGCTACCGAGATTATTACATCGATTGCCGAGGAAACCAATCTTTTGTCTTTAAATGCATCGATAGAAGCGGCGAGAGCCGGCGAACAGGGGCGCGGCTTTGCCGTAGTGGCGTCCCAGATACAGAAACTGGCGGAGCAGTCCGATGAATCGGCGAAGCAGATCGAAGCCATTGTCAATTCTTTGATCAGGGATTCGGAAAAGGCTGTGGAAACGATGGATGTAGTAAGGGATATTATCGGACAGCAAAGCGAAAATGTAGATAAGACCAATCATATTTTCCGGCAAGTGAAAAGCGGAATCGACAGTTCCATAGAAGGAATTACTGCAATTGCGCAAAAAACCGGAAAAATGGATGCGGCCAGAATCAATGTGGTTGATATTGTGCAGAATCTGACAGCTATTGCGGAAGAAAATGCGGCCAGCACGGAAGAGGCATCTGCGGCGGTGACGGAAGTGGCCAGTGTGGTATCCAACATATCGGAAAATTCAGAGCAACTGAAAAAAGTATCGGACAGCCTGGAAAAACATGTGGAGATATTCAAACTATAAGCAGGCAAAGGGATAACAGAAAAGCTGATAAAATGGCTGTAAAAGGGAAGTTAAGGCTTCCCTTTTCTAAACGCGGAAAGACGGGACACCTTCCTGTTCGATACAAGGACATGATTCAAGTGAAATAAGGAAAATCGGGATGAGTGAAAATAATAATATCGTAAAAGGGTACTGCTTTGGCACAGCGGAGGATGCGGAGATCGCGAGGCAGGAAGAGAAAAAAATTGAATATTTGGAACAGCATATGGATTTGGGAAAACCGGAAAATATGCTGCTGGTTTATAAGAAAGCGATAGAAAGCCGTGTATTTGTTACGCCGATCGGATGGGAATATTTGAAGAGGCTGCAGAAGGAGCTGAACAAACGTCCTGATCTGGCAGAGGAAGTCCCGCCTGTTGCGTTATATACCGTGTTTGCCCATCGCGTCGGGGATGACATCAGAGTGCCGGAACCGAGGATTCAGGAAAAAAATAAAAGCAATACAAAAAAAGGCCTGGTAACTTCCATTATTTTGAACGTGGTACTCGTGTTAGCTGTGTGCTTTATGTTTTACATAGCTTATACAAGCGAACATCCCAATGTGCTGAATTACAAGCGCAATCTGGTAAATAAATATGCCCAATGGGAACAGGAATTGTCGGAAAGGGAGAAAGAAATTCGGGAAAAGGAAAGAAATCTTATGATAGATGAGTGAAATTCACAATTTTAACATAATTTGCGGTTATACTAAAAACCAATTAGAAATAGATGCTTGGATAATATCGAAAAAAGGTTTGCAAGAAGGAGTTTGTGATATTATGGAAAGGCTGAAAATTTTAGTGGTGGATGATGAAAGCCGGATGAGGAAGCTGGTGAAGGATTTTCTCGTCAAAAATAATTATGAGGTTGTGGAAGCAGAGGATGGCAGCATGGCATTGGATCTTTTTTTTGGACAAAAGGATTTTGCGCTGGTCATTTTGGATGTGATGATGCCGAAGATGGATGGTTGGGAAGTATGCAAGGAGATCCGCGCATATTCCAAAGTCCCGATTATTATGCTGACTGCAAAAAGTGACGAAAGGGATGAGCTGCTGGGATTCCAACTGGGGGTAGATGAATATATTTCAAAACCTTTCAGCCCTAAAATATTGGTTGCCAGAGTGGAGGCAATTCTCCGCAGGACAAGCCAGGTCAGCGCGGACGGAGCGCTGGATGCCGGAGGGATACAGTTGGATAAAGCAGCTCATCTTGTGATGATTGACGGCAGGCAGGTAGATTTAAGTTATAAGGAATTTGAGCTTTTGTCCTATTTTATGGAAAATAAGGGGATCGCCCTTTCCCGTGAAAAAATATTAAACAGCGTATGGAATTATGATTATTTCGGGGACGCGAGGACAATCGATACGCATGTAAAAAAGCTTCGCAGCAAAATGGGGGATAAAGGAAATCTGATTAAAACTATTTGGGGGATGGGCTATAAATTTGAAGTGGAATAATGATAGGAACAAAAACTTGCAGGCTGGGAGAAAGGCATGGTTATTCAGATGAAATATTCCATAAAAAAGCAGTTTGCAATGATATTTATAGGGCTGATGTCCGCGACTATTTTGCTCTGCTGGTTTACCAACAGCACATTTCTTGGTAAATTTTACATGAGGGATAAAATGGGAGCTTTAAAAAATGCATACACAGTTGTAAATCGCGCTTTTAGTGCGGGTAATGCAATGACAGAGCAATTTGACATACAGCTTCAAAAAATCATCGAAACAGATAATATTAGCCTGATTGTATTGGACACCGATTCACAAATGCTGATTACCTCGAGAAATGACCAGGAAATCATGAGTAAAAGGTTGTGGGAGAATTTTTTTCACAATTTTGAGGAGGAAACAGGAGCTGCTATTCTGGAAACGGAAGAAAATTACACGATACAGAGGATCGTGGACTCCCGTACACAGACGGAGTATATCGAAATATGGGGTGTCTTTGATAATGGAAACATATTTCTTTTCCGCTCGGCATTGGAAGGGATCAAGGACAGCGTTGCAATAGCGAACCGGCTGCTGGCCTATATCGGAGTGGCGGCGATGGTTATCAGCGGTATTATTATTGTGAGAGTATCGAGCAAAGTGACGGAGCCGATATTGGAGCTGACAGAGATTTCCGAACGTATGGCAAGGCTGGATTTTGATGCCAAATATTGCGGAAGCAGCAAGACAGAGATCGAGCTTCTTGGAAATAATATCAACGAACTTTCTAATACGCTGGAGACAACGATATCCGAGCTAAAAACGGCCAATAATGAATTACAGAAGGATATTGAGCATAAAAATGAGATCGATGAGATGCGGAAAGAATTCCTGGCGAGCGTTTCCCATGAACTGAAGACGCCCATTGCGCTGATCCAGGGCTATGCGGAAGGGCTGAAAGAGGGGATTAACGATGATGCGGAAAGCCGGGAGTTTTATTGCGATGTTATTATTGATGAAGCTGCCAAAATGAATAATATGGTAAAGAAGCTGTTGACGCTGAACCAGCTGGAATTCGGGAACGATATCATTTCCATGGAACGGTTTGATATTGCCGCCCTTATTAAAAACTATATTCAGTCGGTGGAAATATTGACAAAGCAGAAAGGGATTCAAATCCGTTTTGATCAGTTTGCTGAGGCAGTTTATGTATGGGCGGATGAATTTAAGATAGAAGAAGTATTCGGCAATTATTTTAGCAATGCCATTAATTATGCTGCCGGAGATAAAATTATAGATGTCAAGTTGATTCGAATGGATCATAAAGTAAGGGTTTCTGTTTTTAATACAGGGGAGCCGATTCCAGAGGAAAGCTTGGCTCATTTATGGGAAAAATTCTATAAAGTGGATAAGGCGAGGACGCGGGAGTATGGAGGAAGCGGAATTGGATTATCTATTGTCCGGGCGATTATGGAATCCATGAATCAAAATTATGGAGTAATAAATTATGATAATGGAGTTGCTTTCTGGTTTGAATTGGAGACAAATTAGCTTTAGCTTGCTCTTTTCAGAAAAGGAAAGCTGGTGTATAATAAAAAAAGCATGGTTATGAATCATAGAGGAGGGCATGAATAATATTATGAAAAAGTGGCATAGGTTGGGAATCATAGGAATTATGGCGGCCGTATTGCCGGTGTCGGCTTGCGGCGTTTCAGGACCGGAGCTGACGGAAGAGCAAAATGCTCAGGTTGTGGAATATGCGGCAGGCCTAATGTTAAAATATGATGAAAATTATCATAGCAGGCTGGAAGAGGAAATAGAAGAGGAGCCGGCAGAAGAGCCGGCAGAACCTATGGAACAGCTGAAGGAAGAGGAACCGGAAGAAGCGCCGGCTGATGTGGAGACATCGGAAGAAGGAACGGTTCAGGAATCGGAGGAAGAGGCGGATAAAAGCATAGAGGAATTCTGCGGCATAGAAGGGGTGGTTATTTCTTATGCGGGTTATGAAGCGAAAGATGTTTATCCGGAAGCAACGGGAGATGACCTTGTTTTTGCAATGAACGCGTCAGCGGGCTGCAAGCTTATTGTCTTGAATTTCAACGTGCAAAATACGGGCAGTCAGGATTTAAACCTTGATATGCTTTCGCTGGGAACAAAATTTAAGATATCTTTGAATGGAGCTTCGCCCAAATATGCGTTGACAACAATGTTGGAGAATGACTTGGCTTCTTATATTGGAACGATTCCAGCGGGAGGCTCTGAAAATCTTGTCTTGATCTGCGAAATACCGGAAGGGGAGGAAGGATCGATAGAAACGGTTAAATTATTTATGAGAAATGCTTCGGAGGAAGCCCGGCTTACTTTGAATTAGTGAATGGAAACTTGGAAAAAAGTCCGTAAAATGGGCTTTTTTTTATTATGGTTAAAAAAAATGTAAAATTTGTTAGATTTATGGTTGACAACATTCTTTTTAGATGCTATACTCAATTTCGTTGCCGACGAAATAAGAAAAAACGGCAGCAGGACGAAC
>CAJUHH010000015.1 GCA_910585965.1 uncultured Lachnospiraceae bacterium | reverse complement strand
GCGTACTAATCGGCCGAGGGCTTACCCATCGTGGAGCAAGGGCTGGAGAAGAAGGACTCTGTGGACGCGGTATTCGGTTTTGAGGGCATGTCCCTTGAAGACAGAGTTTTATAAGCTATTCTACAAGGAATAGCTTTTTTTATTATCTTTTGACACCTATGCTAATCTATGATATAATGGCTATAGTTGAGTGTGGTTGGGAAAACTTACGAATAAATGGTGTGAGGTGGATCGAGTATGGATACAAATATTTTGCTGGAAAATGGTACCAATGAGTTAGAAGTATTGGAGTTTTTGCTGGAAGGACGCCATTATGGAATTAATGTTGCGAAGATAAGGGAAATCATTGCTTATCAGGATGTTACTCCAGTACCGAATGCGCATCCCAGTATTGAAGGGATTTTTATGCCAAGGGATACTATGATTACGGCGATTAATTTAAGAAATTGCCTGCAGATGCGGGATTATGAAGAAAGGGAGAAAATTTCATCGTTATTTATTGTAACCAATTTTAATAAATTGGATATTGCATTCCATGTTGATTCGGTTGTTGGAATACATAGAGTGTCATGGAACAGTATTATTAAGCCGGGAAATACCGTTTCAACCAGCGAAGACGGCGTTTCTACAGGTATTGTTAAAATTAACGGTGAATTGATTATCATCCTGGATTTTGAGAAAATTGTAACGGATATTAATCCAGAAACCGGATTAAAAATATCAGAAATAGAAGCATTGGGTGAAAGGCCGCTGAGAGATACTCCGATATTGATTGCGGAAGATTCACCGTTGTTGAACAAACTGATTGTTAATTCTTTGAAACAGGCTGGCTACACCAATTTAATCCATACTGAGAACGGAAAACAGGCGTATGACGTAATACAGCAATGTAAGGCAGATGGCACCTTAAAGGATCATGTACAGTGTATTATTACGGATATTGAAATGCCGGAAATGGATGGACATCGTTTGACCAAGCTGGTGAAAGAAGATGAGGATACAAAACATATTCCTATTGTTATTTTCTCATCGCTTGTAAATGACGAAATGAAAAGAAAAGGCAAGGCTCTCGGAGCGGATGCCCAGCTTTCTAAACCAGAAATTGGTAATCTGGTACACATAGTGGACGAATTACTTCAATAAAATATGAATATAGAGCCGGGAGTAATTCCCGGCTTGTTTTTATGCACAGGCTCTCATATGGAAGTTTGCTGCTGACGCAGCATGGGGGCCGCGCAGCGAGTAGGAAAAAGGCTTTTTTTCCTGTTCGATTGCACATTGCACGGCGATTTTCTCGTAAAGCAGGAAGAGGAAAAGGGATGGAAACGATAACGAATATTTTGCTTGAAAAAATAAAGGATGCGGAGCTTGTTCTCGTCGGCATTGGAGAGGAATTTCAGGAATTGATGCCTAAGATGGAGGAAGAACCGATTTTTTCGGCTGTTTTAGAGAAGGAAGAGGATACATGGATGTATCCCTATTTAAAAAAAGCATATATGGATATTCATAGCGGGGATGAGACTGAAAAAGCATACAATGTATTGGGAAATCTCTTGGAGGGGAAAAATTATTTCGTGGTGTCCACTCGCACGGATGACTATATTTATAAGACGGGGCTTTTAAAGGAAAAGATTGTAACACCCTGCGGCGGATATCAATTTTGCCGGTGCGGGGGAGGATGCAGCAAACAACTGTATCCAGCAGACCAACAGCTTCCGAAGAAGATATATGATTATTGTATGGAAGGAAAATATAAGGAAGAGGTGAAGCCTCCCATATGCCCCGTTTGCGGCCAGAACCTGGTTTTTAATCTTGCGGGGGAAGCTGGATATATTGAGGAGGGCTATTTGCCGCAATGGAACCAATATATGAAATGGCTGCAAGGAACGGTTAATAAGAGGCTGTGTGTGCTGGAGCTGGGAGTCGGCATGAAATATCCTACCGTGATACGATGGCCTTTTGAGAAAGTGGTCTTTTTTAATCAAAAGTCGAATATTTTCAGAGTGCATAGCAAATTATACCAGCTGACAGAAGAAATTAAGGACAGAGGGTATAAAGTGGAAAAAAAACCGATAGATTTTCTGATAAATGGGTTTGTGTAATAAGTATATATATGATAAACTAAGGTGATAAATAATAAAATATAAGTAAAAATGTGAGGGTGTTTCATGGGTTCAGATGAAGAATACTTAGATGATTTTATTAGTTCTCTTATGAAAGAAGAGGCAGGAGAGGGGCTTGCGCCTTTGGAAGAGGGGAAAGAAGATTCTGGTTTAGAAGAAGGAACAGAGCCGGAAGATGTAGATTATGCAATAGAAGATTTGACACCGGAGGAGTTTGATGCCGGTGATTTTGCGCTGGAAGATTTGGATGATGAAGAATTCGGGTCAGAAAGCGTTTTGGAGGAACCTGACATAGATGATGCGATAGAAGGGCTTTTAGAAGGCATTCCAGAAGATTTTTCTGAAGAAGCGCTGCAGGAAAACCTTTCAGAAGAGGCTGTTGGGAAGGCAGTATCAGAGGAGCCAGTTTTAGAAGATTTACCGGAAGACCTGGCATTAGAAGAGATGCAAGAAGAGGGAGCGGCGGAGGAAAGTACAAATTTTATGGAAGAGGAACCTTCGCTTGATGATTTTGGCTTATCCGATTTCCAAGCGGATGAAATGGAAAGCGGGGATTTGAATAGCGAAGAGGAAAGCTTGATTTCGCCGGACGAGGTGGATGCTATGTTTGCGGCTGCAGATGCCGCAGCAGATATGGATGCAGTGTCCGATGCTGTTGCATCGGAAGAAGATGTATTACTTGATGCGGATTTGCAGACGGATGAAATTTTTGATTTCTTAGACGGTATGGAAGGCGAGGAGGAAAGCGAAGAATTTAGGGATCTGGATATAGATGGTGTATTGGAAATGCCAATGGAAGACGACCAGGATCAGCCGAAGAAAAAGAAGAAAAGGGAAAAGAAAGCAAAAAAGGAGAAAAAGCCTCTATTCGGGAAAAAGAAAAAAAAGAAATCCGAAGAAGAAAATGCAGAGGAAGATGGCACGGCTGAAGGCGAAACCGTAAATAAGGATAGCGCTGAGGAAGATGCGGAGGGCATGAAGGGCGGTGAAGGCGCGGAAGAGCCTGATGAAAAAAAAGAAAAGGGAAAAGGGCTTTTTGGCCGGATTATGGCCTTTTTGACAGAAGCAGATGACGAGGATGCAGAAGAGGGCAAAGCGGATGGGCTGGAACCTTCTGATGAAAATAAAAATATCCTGAAAGAATTGGATGACGAAGATAAAAATAAGAAAAAGAAGAAGGTAAAAACGAAAGGCGATGAAGAAGGGAAAGAAAAGAAAGAGAAAAAGAAGAAGGAGAAAAAGAAAAAGGAAAAACCTGCGGCGGCTGATTCGGAAGGTGCAGAAACCGTTAAAAAAGGAAAGAAGGTTTCTATTAAAAGCATTTTGGCAATATCGGCATTTTGCCTGACGATAACGGCAATGATTATTATGATTTGCAGTATTATTCCTGATTTTTTTGAAAAAAGAAAGGCCAGGGAAGCTTTTTACCAGTCAGATTACATAAAGTCTTATGAGCTGATGTATGGAAAGAAGCTGGATGAAAGTGATGCTATTATATATAATAAGGCAAAGACCATCCTCGAAATGAAAAGGAAATTGGATTCTTATCATAATTATCTGGGGATGGGCAAAGAAGTACAGGCATTGGATGCCCTTATGTCAGGGGTGGAACATTATCCTGAAATATTGGCTGAGGCTGAGGAATATCGAGTGACCCAGGAAGTCAATGCAATTTATGAATCGATACTAAGTATTTTAAATGATAAATATAGTTTGGCAGAGCCGGTAGCACAGACGATTGTGGCATATGATGATGTGACTTATACGAAAAGGCTGGAGTCTATTGTTTATAATACTCCATTTATTATGCCAGGCGAAGAGACGGAAAAAGAGGAAGCGGCTGCAACGGAGGATATTTTACCAGAAGAACAGGAGCTGATGGAGGAAGAACAGTTCCCGGATACAGAGGAACAGGAACTCCCACAGGATACGTCGGCGGATGAAATGCCGGAAGCAGACCTTCCGCAAGAAGACATAGCGCAGCAGGAGGATGGGGATACGGCTGCAGAGCCGCCTATAGATACTTCTGCGGTTGACCCATCCCTTCAGGGAGGGGATAATTCCCCAGGAGAGGATGTTTCGACATGGACGGAGAATAGCGGTTTCGGCAGCCAGGGAGAACAGATCCAGGGTATAAGGCAGCCTATTGATGTACAAATACATGGAAATTGATGGAGATAAAAAGCAACGGCGTATGACAGCAATAATTGATTATGATGCGGGAAATATAAAAAGTGTGGAAAAAGCCCTTCTTTTTCTTGGGGAAAAGGCTTCTGTGACGAGGGAGAAGGAAGAGATCCTGGAAGCAGACAGGGTAATTTTGCCAGGCGTGGGTTCTTTTGGAAAGGCGATGGAGAGAATTCGCAGCTATGGATTGGAAGAGGTAATAAAAGAAACCATTGGCAGGGGGACTCCGTTTCTTGGTATTTGTCTTGGGCTTCAGCTGCTGTTTGAACAAAGCGAGGAATGCGAAGGCGTTGCAGGACTGGGGATTCTTAAGGGGGAAGTTATTAAAATACCCGAAAAAGGGGGCGGAAAAGTTCCGCAGATCGGCTGGAACTCCCTGGCTTATCCAAGGAGGGGAAAATTATTTGAAGGCATCTCGGAGGGGGCTTACGTATATTTTGTCCATTCTTATTATTTGAAAGCAAAAGAAGAGGATATTGTCACCGCTGTGACAGAGTACAATACGCTGATTCATGCTTCTGTGGAAAAGGATAATGTATTTGCCTGCCAGTTCCATCCGGAAAAAAGTTCGGAGGCGGGGCTTACAATTCTCCGTAATTTTATTGGAATACAGAGGGAGGGAAAATAAGTGCATACAAAGCGTATTATCCCTTGCCTGGATGTACATAACGGAAGAGTGGTAAAGGGCGTTAATTTTGTAAATTTGAAGGATGCGGGCGACCCGGTGGAAATAGCGGCTGCTTATGACAGGGAAGGGGCGGACGAACTGGTATTTCTTGATATCACGGCATCTTCTGATGCTAGGGCGACTGTCGTGGATATGGTGCGGCGCGTGGCTGAAAAAGTGTTCATTCCTTTTACGGTAGGAGGGGGAATCCGCACGGTAGAGGATTTTAAAGCGATACTCAGGGAAGGGGCGGATAAAGTTTCGATCAATTCTTCCGCGATCGATAACCCTGAACTGATTTGCCAGGCGGCAGAAATATTCGGCCGCCAGTGCGTGGTAGTGGCAATCGATGCGAAAAAGCGGGAGGATGGATCCGGCTGGAACGTTTATAAGCATGGAGGCCGGGTGGATACCGGGCTGGATGCGGTGGAATGGGCGATGAAAGCGGATAGAATAGGTGCCGGCGAGATTCTTTTGACCAGTATGGATTGTGACGGTACGAAAACGGGGTATGATATAGAATTGACAAGGACAATCGCTGAAAATGTTTCTGTGCCAGTCATAGCATCCGGCGGCGCCGGGAAGCTGGAAGATTTTTACGCGGCTCTGGCGGAGGGACAGGCGGACGCGGCTCTGGCGGCATCGCTGTTTCACTATAAAGAATTGGAAATAGGCGAGGTAAAAAAATTTTTGAAGGAGCAGGGAGTATCGGTAAGGCTGTAGAGAGAAAAGGAGTACGAAAGAATGGCAATGATTCAAAATGACTGGCTGGATGCACTAAAGCCGGAATTTTCCAAGCCGTATTATAGGCAGCTTTTTCAGTTTGTTCAGGGAGAGTATAGCAAAGCGGTGATATATCCGCCGGCGGATGATATTTTCAATGCATTTCATTTTACGCCTTTGAGCAAGGTAAAGGTACTGCTGTTGGGGCAGGATCCGTACCATAACGAACATCAGGCCCATGGATTAAGCTTTTCCGTGCTGCCGGATCAAAAGAATATTCCTCCTTCCCTGCAAAATATTTATCAGGAACTGCATGATGATATTGGATGCCGCATTCCGAATAACGGATATTTGAAAAAATGGGCGGATCAGGGAGTTTTGCTTTTAAATACGGTGCTTACCGTAAGGGCCCATCAGGCGAATTCCCATCAGGGAAAGGGATGGGAAATGTTTACGGATGCGGTAATTGAAGCGGTCAATGCCCAGGATCGGCCGATCGTTTATTTTTTATGGGGAAGACCGGCGCAGAACAAGATGTCGATGCTGACGAATCCCAGGCATCTTATATTGAAAGCGCCCCATCCCAGTCCGTTATCTGCATACCGGGGTTTTTTTGGGTGCAGGCATTTCAGCAGAGCCAATGAATTTTTGGCAGAAAACGGGGTAGAACCGATTGACTGGCAGATTGAAGATATTGGATAGAAATGAGGAGAAAGATGAAAAAAGAACCATTTGTGACAAAGGAAATGATAGAGGAGATTGTAAAGGATTATCCGACTCCTTTCCATATTTATGATGAAAAGGGGATCAGGGAAAATGCACGGGCGGTAAGGGAAGCTTTTTCATGGAATCCGGGATTTAAGGAATATTTTGCGGTGAAAGCGACGCCTAATCCTTATCTGATACAGATATTAAAAGAATATGGATGCGGATGCGACTGTTCCTCTATGACGGAGCTTATGCTGAGCGCGGCGGTCGGCGTGACGGGGAAGGACATCATGTTTTCTTCCAATGAAACTCCGGCCGAAGAATATGCATATGCCGCCAGGCTGGGAGCGATCATTAACCTGGATGATATTACTCACATCGATTATCTGGAAGAAATTCTGGGAAAACTTCCGGAAACCATAAGCTGCCGGTATAATCCGGGCGGTGTATTTACGATGAGCAATGGGATTATGGACAATCCGGGGGATTCCAAGTATGGATTTACTTCGGAACAGATGTTTGAAGGGTTTCGCATATTGAAGGAAAAGGGCGTGAAAAATTTTGGTATTCATGCTTTTTTAGCGAGCAATACGGTGACGAATGAGTATTATCCTGTGCTGGCAGGACAGTTGTTTGAAATGGCCGTGCGGCTGAAAGAGGAAACGGGCGCGGCAATTCAATTCATTAATCTGTCAGGGGGCGTTGGAATTCCGTATGAACCGGGACAGGCAGGGAATGACATTTATGCGATCGGCGAAGGCGTAAGAAAGGCATATGAGAAGATACTTGTTCCTGCCGGAATGGGGGATGTGGCTATTTATACGGAGATGGGGCGGTTTATGATGGGGCCTTATGGAGCGCTTGTGACAAAGGCAATCCATGAAAAGCATATCCATAAGGAATATATCGGGGTGGATGCTTGTGCGGTCAATCTGATGCGCCCGGCGATGTATGGCTCATACCATCATATCACAGTGCTTGGGAAGGAAAAGGAACCCTGCGGCTATCGGTATGACGTGGTAGGCTCCTTGTGCGAGAATAACGATAAATTTGCCGTGGACAGGATGCTGCCGAAGATTGAAAAAGGGGATTATCTTGTGATCCATGATACGGGCGCCCATGGTTTTTCCATGGGATATAACTATAACGGGAAATTAAAATCGGCAGAGCTTCTTCTGAGGGAAGACGGCAGCGTGCAGCTGATCCGCAGGGCGGAACGGCCGGAAGATTATTTTGCTACCTTTGACGGGTTGGATGTTTATGAGAATTTAAAAAAAGAATTTTAAAAAATGACTTGTCAACAACAGCCGAGTATGGTATTATATTACTCGGCTGTTAGATACTGGCTGAATAAGGATAAGCCGATGTGGCGGAATTGGCAGACGCATCAGACTCAAAATCTGACGATGGCAACATTGTACGAGTTCAAGTCTCGTCATCGGCATGGAAAACCTGTCGCACTAAGAGGAGTGCGGCAGTTTTTTTATGCGCAGGCCCCACATATGGAAGTTTGCTGCTGACGCAGCATGCGGGCCGCGCGCGAGTAGGGGAAAAGTTTTTCCCCTACTCGATTGCAAAGATCTGTGCAGATAAAATTTGGTTCATGCGTTTTGCATAATGTATAATCGAATGAAATATGAGAAAAATAAATTGAACATAAAATACAAAAAAAGTTTTATTTGCTTGACAGAAATTGTATAAATTGTTATTATATACCCAGATATTTTGTGGAGAATCTGGCAGTAAATGGAACAACAGGATACTGCCGGAATAAAGTATGGCGATAGAAATCCTTGCAAAGGGAAGAAAGACTTGCAAAGGGAAGAAAGAAAGGAGAAATATATTATGCAGGAGTTTAAGTACACAATTAAAGATGAGCTGGGGATTCATGCAAGACCTGCGGGACTGTTGGTAAAGCAGGCGGCGGCTTTTAAGAGTACCATTACGGTGGATACCGGCACAAAGAAAGCGGATGCAAAGAAAATCATGGCGCTTATGGGCGCTGGCGCAAAAAAGGGAACGACTGTTACTTGTACGGCAGAAGGACCTGACGAGGCAGAGGCGATCGCAGCTTTGAAGAAATTCTTTGAAACCAATTTGTGATAGGAGCAGAAATGAGAATAATTAAAGCAAAAGATTATAAGGATATGAGCAGAAAGGCTGCTAATATTATTTCAGCCCAGGTAATCGTAAAGCCGGATTGTGTTCTTGGGCTGGCGACGGGTTCTACGCCGATTGGGACTTATGAGCAGCTGGTGGAATGGTACGAGAAAGGTGATCTGGATTTCTCAAAGGTGACATCTGTGAATCTGGATGAATATAAAGGACTGACGAGGGATAATGACCAGAGCTATTATTATTTCATGAATGACCATCTTTTCAGCAAGGTGAATATAAACAAGGACAATACGCATCTTCCTGATGGAACCGAACCGGACAGCGATAAGGCATGTGCTGATTATAACAAAGTGATCGAGTCGGTAGGCGGCATTGATTTGCAGCTTTTAGGACTTGGACACAATGGGCATATCGGATTTAATGAGCCGGCGGATGAATTTATTCCGGAAACGCATTGCGTGGATTTGACGCCTTCTACAATTGAAGCAAATAAGAGATTTTTTGCATCGTATGATGATGTGCCAAAGCAGGCGTATACGATGGGCATTAAAACGATTATGATGGCGAAATCGGTTCTGGTGGTAGTCAGCGGGGAAGATAAGGCAGCCATTGTAAGGGATGCATTCTTCGGACCGATTACACCGAAGGTTCAGGCATCGGTTTTACAGCTTCATCCCAATGTAACGGTAGTGGCAGACGAGGCAGCGCTTTCTCTGGTAAAAATGTAATAAATAATCATTACGTATTGGATTATGATGCGGGGAAGAATTTTATGAGAAGATCGGACTACAGCTTTTTTACTGTAGTTCGATTTTTTTATGCGCAGTGCTTTCCCAAATTAATTTTCATGGAATACTTTCAAAAAACTTGATTTTAGTGTATAGTAAATAAAGTATGGGTATGTCGCATGAGAGTATCCCAGCATAGGATAAAGAAATATACGTAAGAGAATGATCGGGGAGCTGCTATGGATTGCAAAGAAGTAATAAAAATGATACCGGATTTTTTGAATCATAAATTAAATAGCAGGGAACTGAGGAATTTTTTGAACCACATAGAAGAATGCAAAGAATGCAAAGAAGAACTCAGCATACAGTTTCTTGTACAGGAAGGGATGGCGAGGCTGGAAGAGGGGAATACCTTCGACTTGCAAAAGGAGTTTGACTGGATGATGGAGGATGCCAGGCGGAGGATGAAAATACGAGAGGTATTCCACTTCTTGGTATATGCCATAGAAATTCTGGCGATTATAACCATTGTAACAATTATTGTTTTAATCATAGTGCTGTAAAGTAACGGGGATATGGGAAGTATGGAAAAAATAGTATTGATTGACGGGCATAGTATTTTGAACAGGGCGTTCTATGGAGTGCCTGACTTAAGCAATTCGGAAGGGCTTCATACGAATGCTGTTTATGGTTTTTTGAATATTATGTTTAAAATCCTGGACGAGGAACAGCCAGAATATCTGGCAGTGGCCTTTGATGTGCATGAACCCACCTTCAGGCATCAGATTTACAGTGAATATAAGGGGACGAGAAAACCTATGCCGGAAGAGCTGCGCGAGCAGGTTCCTGTGATGAAGGAAGTTCTTGGGGCAATGGGAATACGCACGGTGGAGAAACCAGGGCTGGAAGCGGATGATATTCTGGGTACTCTGGCGAAGCGGTCGGAAAAGGAAGGGCTGGAAGTTTCGCTGATTTCCGGGGACAGGGATCTTTTGCAGATTGCTTCTTCCCATATTAAGATACGGATACCGAAAACGAAGGGCGGCAAGACGGAAATAGAAGATTATTATGCTTCGGATGTAGAAGCCAAATATCAGGTGAATCCGGTGCAGTTCATTGACTTAAAGGCGCTGATGGGAGATACGGCGGATAATATTCCCGGCGTGCCTAAAGTCGGCGAGAAGACGGCGACGGATTTGATGGTGCGCTTCGGATCGTTGGAAGGAATTTATGAACATTTGGAAGAGGTGACGAAGAAGTCTGTCAGGGAATCTTTGGCCGCTAACAGGGATCTTGCGGATTTGAGCAAGGAACTGGCGACGATCAAAGTGGACGGAGATGTTGATTTTTCGTATGAGGATGCCAGAATCAGGGATTTTTATACGGAGGATGCTTATAAAATTTTTCAGCGGCTTGGATTTAAAAATATATTGGGCCGTTTCGAGAAGCATGGGATGGAAAATAAAGAAACGGAATACTTCAGGACCGTGACGGATCTAGGAGAAGCAGAAAGGCTTTTTCAGAAACTGAAACGATTGGAGAAAGAAAAATGGGCGGCTTTCGAGATTATAGAAGACAGCCGCCGGGAGAAAGACTTTATCGGGATTTCTTTGGCTTTCGGGGAAAAAGAAGTCTATTTCCTGAGGCCGGAAGGATTTCTGACAAGGGAATATCTGCTGGGCGGGCTGGAAGAAGCGGCGGCGGAAAAGGAAAGAACCGGCATGCGGTTTGTCACTTTTGATATTAAAAATAAGTATGAATATATAAAAACGGATGAGACGAAAGGGCTGTTCGATCTATTGATCGCGGCATATTTGCTGAATCCTTTGAAAAATGATTATGGGCCGGAGGATATCGCTTCGGAATATCTGGGTCTGACGATTCCCGGGAGGGCGCAGCGGTTTGGAAAAACTTCTTTGAAAAAGGCGGCGGAAGAGAAGGAAAAGGAAGTTATGGAATATGCATGTTTCCTCGCATATGTGGACTGGATGGCCGCTCCCGTCTTAAAGGACAGACTCAGGCAGACAGGGATGGAACGGCTGATGGAAGAGATCGAAATGCCCCTTTCCTATGTGCTGTATTGTATGGAAAAAGAGGGCGTTAAGGTAAAGCCGGACGAGCTGCGCGCATACGGGGAAGCGCTGAATGGAAGGATCGGGGAACTGGAGGAGAGCATTCATCAGAAAGCGGGATGCGATTTCAACATCAATTCCCCCAAGCAGCTGGGAGAAATTTTGTTTGAAAAGATGGGGCTTCCGGGAGGGAAAAAGACAAAGACAGGATACTCCACGGCAGCGGATGTATTGGATAAGCTTGCCAAGGACCATCCGATTGTGGAGGAAATTTTGGAATATAGGGGGCTTGTGAAGTTAAAATCCACTTATGCGGAAGGCTTGGCGGCTTATATCGGGGAAGACCAAAGGATACACAGCACCTTTAACCAGACGATCACGGCTACGGGGCGGATCAGTTCGACGGAACCGAATTTGCAGAATATTCCGATGAGGATGGAACTCGGGAGGCTGATACGGAAAGTATTTGTCCCGAAAGAGGGGTTTGTATTTACGGATGCGGACTATTCCCAGATCGAGCTGAGGGTTCTGGCGCATATGTCGGAGGATGCCCAGCTGATAGAGGCATATAAAATGGATGAGGATATCCACAGGATTACGGCTTCCAAAGTATTCCATACGCCTTTTGAAGAGGTGACGGATCTGCAGCGGAGAAATGCCAAAGCCGTCAACTTTGGCATTGTATATGGCATCAGTTCTTTTGGGCTGAGCCAGGATCTGAGTATTTCGAGAAAAGAGGCAGCGGAGTATATCGAGCAATATTTTGCAACGTATCCGGAAGTGAAGAAATTTCTGGATAAGCAGGTGGAAAACGCGAAAAAGAACGGTTATGTGACGACGATGTTCGGGCGCAGGAGGCCGGTGCCGGAGCTTGCATCCAGCAATTTTATGCAGCGTTCCTTTGGGGAAAGAGTGGCGATGAATTCCCCGATCCAGGGTACGGCGGCGGATATTATTAAAATCGCCATGATCAGGGTGTGGCGGAGATTAAAAGAAGAAAATTTATCTTCCAGGCTCATCCTCCAAGTACACGATGAACTTTTGATCGAGACGGCGGAAGAAGAAACGCAGGAAGTGAAGACTATTCTGGACGAAGAAATGAAGGCGGCGGCGGAACTGGCTGTTACGCTGGAAGTGGATATGCATACCGGAAGGAACTGGTATGAGGCGAAATAGCCGAAAGAGGGGTTGCTATGAAGATTATTGGCATTACGGGAGGCATAGGGGCCGGCAAAACGGAAGTGCTGGCCTATATCAAAGGAAAATATAATTGCGAAGTATTGCTGGCTGACGAAGCAGCGCATCAAGTGAAAGAACCAGGAGGCGGCTGTTATGAGGCGCTGGTGGCATTGCTTGGGCGGGAGGTGCTTGCGCCAGACGGAAGGATCGACCGAAAAAAAATGGCGGAAAAGATGTTCGGCGATGAGACGGTTTTGCGGCAGGTCAATGCCTTGATCCACCCTATGGTCAGGGAGCATATCCTGAAGGAGATCGAAAGGGCCGGCAGGGAAGGAAAAATCGATTTCCTGTTTATCGAAGCGGCGCTTTTGATCGAGGGCGGATATACAGATATCGTGGATGAACTATGGTATATTTATGCAGGGGAGGAAGTGCGGAGGCGGAGGCTGAAGCATTTCAGAAACTACAGCGATGAAAAAATTTCCGGAATCCTGGGGCGGCAGCTTTCGGAGGAAGAGTTCAGGAAGCATTGCAAAGTCGTGATCAACAATGGCTGCAGCCTCGCGGATACATATGAGCAGATCGATGAGAAATTGGAGGGATATCTGTGACAGAGGGAAAAAATTATTCGGGACAGCTTGTTTTTGGATTGGATATAGGGACGAGAAGTGTTGTAGGAACAGTAGGTTATCGAAACAATGACCGTTTTTATGCGGTGGCGCAGCGGATGAAGGAACATGAAACCCGCGCCATGCTGGACGGGCAGATCCATGATATCCGAAAAGTGGGAGAAACGATCCGGCAGATTAAGGAAGAACTGGAAGCAGCGACAGGGAGAAGACTGACGGAAGCCTGCATTGCTGCGGCAGGACGCGTGCTCCGCACGGTGAATGTGACGGTGGACAGCGAATTCGCTTATGAGAAGGAAATTACGCAGGAGGACATGTACGGCCTCACTTCTTATGGCGTGGAAAGGGCATATGAGCGGTTCCAGAAGGAAAATGATACGGATATGAAATTTTATTGCGTGGGCCATTCGGTGATCCATTATTATGTCAATCATTATCCGATCTCCAATCCGGAAGGACATAAGGCAAAAATATTGAGCGCGGAAATGATCGCTACATTTCTGCCGGATGATGTGGTGGACGGGCTGAATAAGGCGGTGGAGCTGGCAGGACTCAATGTGGTGAATATGACGTTGGAGCCGATTGCGGCGATCCAGGTAGCAATCCCGGAAATGTACCGAATGTTGAACATCGCCTTAGTGGACGTGGGAGCGGGAACTTCCGATATTTCAATTACGAAGGATGGCAGCATTATTGCTTTCGGCATGATCCCCATGGCCGGAGATGCCTTGACGGAAACGATTGCGAAACATTGTCTTGTGGATTTTGGAACGGCGGAACAGATCAAAAAAGATGCGGGGATCATGAAAGAGATCACCTATAAAGATATTATGGGGCTGCAGCAAAGCATTGCCAAAGACGAATTGCTGGAAGTGGCGGCTCCCGTCATAGAATCCATGGCGCTTCAGGTGGCCGACAAGATTAAGGAGCTGAACGGGGGAAAATCGGTCAGCGCTGTTTTCGTGGTGGGCGGAGGCGGCAAAATAGAAGGTTATACGGACCGGCTGGCAGAGGAACTCGGCATACAAAAGGAAAGAGTCGCGGTGCGCGGCGGGGAGGTATTGCAGTCCGTAGAGTTTTTAGAGGATCACATCGTCAAAGATTCCCTGCTGGTGACGCCGATCGGTATCTGCCTGAGTTTTTATGAGCAGAGCAATAATTTTATTTTCGTGGATTTTAACGGGCAGAGGGTAAAACTATACGATAATAATATGCTGGCGGTAGTCGATGCGGCCATGCAGGCGGAGTTTGACAAGGAAGGCCTGTTCCCGAAGAGGGGAAAGGAATTGAATTTCCGCGTGAACGGGAAAACGAGGATCGTCCGGGGGCAGTTGGGAGAGGCGGCAGTCATCCGGGTAAACGGGGAAGAAGCGGATATCCATACGCCTATCCGCAGCGGGGATAAAATAGAAGTAACCCCTTCGACAGCAGGAGAGGCGGCGGCTATGGAACTGGGCGCTTTGAACGAATTCGGCGATGTGATAAGAGTGACGGTAAATGAGAAGAAGATTGACCTGCCCAAGTTCGCCCGGGTAAACGGGAAGCTACAGTCAGGATATTATGATATCAGGGATAACGATGATATCGAAATGCTGAACTATTATACGGTAAAACAGATTGCTGATTTTATGGATGTGATGGTGGACAGCAGGCTGCATATGTATGTCAACAACCAGCGGGCGGATATGGATACTCATGTATTTGAAAACTTTACCGTATCATGGGCGATGAGGGGAACGGATGAGGATACGTGGCTGACGAACCGGGAAAGGGGAGAAATGGCCGCTGAAAAAGCGGAAAGGGATAAGGCGGCGGAGTATGGATCGTATGCTGCAAGAGAAGAAGACGCGGCCGATGAAGAACTGGAAGGAATAGAATCGGAAGGAGCAGAGCCGGAGAAATGGAAAAAGGCAGAACCGGCTGTTGGCGGAGCCGGGAAGGTGAAAGAACCTTCAAGAACCATACACGTTCTGGTAAACGGAAGCCCGGTGGCGATGAGCGGAAAGCCGTCTTACGTATTTGTGGATGTTTTCGATTATATTGATTTTGACCGGTCCAGTCCCCAGGGGGCATGCGTGATCACAAAACGTAACGGACAGATATCGAGATATATGGAACAGGTGGAAGACGGCGATATCATAGAAATATATTGGGAAAAGTAAGAAAAAGAGAAAGGCTGGATAAAGAAATGCGGATGTGCAGTATTGCCAGCGGAAGCAGTGGAAACTGTATCTATGTGGGTTCCGATGCTACGCACATATTAGTGGACGTTGGGATCAGCGGCAAAAGGACAAAAGAAGGGCTGGAAAAACTGGGGATAAAACCGGAAGAATTGGACGGGATCTTTATTACGCATGAACACGCGGACCATATTAACGGGCTGGGAGTGATAGCAAGGAAATATCATATCCCTATTTATGGAACGAAGGGCACGCTGGATGCCATCCGTTGTTCTTCTATGGCTGGGAAGATCGAGGAATGCCTGTTCCATGAACTGGAGACGGACAATAAAGTGACGGTCAAAGACCTGACGGTAAACCCTATGAAGATTTCCCATGATGCGGCGGAGCCGGTGGCTTACCGTATCAGCCATGGAAAACAGAAGCTTGGCATCGTGACCGACCTTGGATGTTATAACGATTATACGGTGGAATGCTTAAGAGGGATGAATGCCCTGCTGATAGAGGCAAACCACGACGCGAACATGCTTCAGGTCGGACCCTATCCGTATTATTTAAAAAGAAGGATTGCAGGAGACCGGGGGCATTTGTCCAATGAACTTTCCGGGCAGCTGCTTTGCAGGCTGCTGAACGACGGCATGCAGACGGTGGTATTGGGGCATTTGAGCAAGGAAAATAACTTGCCGGAGCTTGCCTATGAAACAGTGCGGGTAGAAATTGCAATGGCGGATAATCAGTATAAAGCGAATGATTTCCCGATACGGATCGCAAGCAGAAGCGAGGTGTCGGAGATCGTTGAAATTGCATGAGGGCGGCAAAGGCTGCAGGATGAGGGAAAGGAAAGGTTATTTCATGAAAAAAACGATTATTACTGTGGTTGGGAAAGATACGGTAGGCATTATTGCCAGAGTATGTACATATCTGGCGGATAACCAAATTAATATTCTGGATATTTCCCAGACGATCGTACAAGGCTATTTCAATATGATGATGATCGTGGATATGAGCAGGACAGAGAAGCATTTCGGGGACATTGTGGATGAACTGGGAACGCTTGGGGAAGAGATCGGCGTGATTATCAAATGTCAGAAAGAAGAAATCTTTGATAAAATGCACAGGATTTAAGATGAGGAGAGACGATGATCAATATTTTTGAAGTGGCAGAAACAAACCAGATGATCGAAAAGGAAAATTTGGACGTAAGGACGATAACGCTCGGCATCAGCTTGCTGGATTGCATCGATTCCGATTTGGAAAGGCTAAAAGAAAACATATATGCCAGGATTTATGAGGCGGCAAAGGATCTGGTGAAAACAGGGGAGGATATTTCCCGGGAATTTGGGATACCGATTGTAAATAAAAGGATCGCGGTGACGCCGATAGCGCTGGTAGGAGGATCGGCATGCAGGACGCCGGAAGATTTTGCGCAAATCGCTAAAGTATTGGATAAAGCGGCCCATGAAGTGGGCGTTAATTTTATCGGCGGTTATTCCGCCCTGGTATCGAAAGGCATGACAGAGGCAGACCGTGTTTTCATTGAGTCGATTCCCTTAGCTCTTTCTGTGACGGAAAGGGTATGCAGTTCCGTGAATCTGGGTTCTACGAAGACGGGCATCAATATGGATGCGGTGAAGCTGATGGGGGAGATCGTAAAAAAGACGGCGGAATATACGAAGGAGGATGATTCCCTCGGCTGCGCGAAGCTGGTAGTATTCTGCAATGCGCCGGATGACAATCCGTTTATGGCAGGGGCGTTCCACGGAGTGACGGAAAGCGATCGGATTATTAATGTGGGGGTCAGCGGCCCCGGGGTCGTAAAAACTGCCCTTAGCAAAGTACGCGGTGAAAATTTTGAAGTATTGTGCGAAACGATTAAAAAGACTGCTTTTAAGGTGACAAGGGTGGGGCAGCTTGTAGCGCAGGAAGCATCGAAAAGGCTGGGAATACCCTTTGGCATCGTGGATTTGTCCCTTGCGCCGACTCCGGCCATCGGGGACAGCGTGGCGGATATTTTGTGCGAGATCGGCTTAGAATATGCGGGTGCGCCGGGAACGACGGCTGCTTTAGCCCTATTGAATGACCAGGTAAAGAAAGGCGGCGTTATGGCCTCTTCCTATGTGGGCGGACTGAGCGGGGCGTTTATACCGGTCAGCGAAGACCAGGGAATGATCGATGCGGTCAGCGCAGGGGCTCTTACATTGGAAAAGCTGGAAGCCATGACTTGCGTATGTTCGGTAGGGCTGGATATGATAGCAATTCCTGGGAATACGAAAGCGACAACCATTTCAGGCATTATTGCCGACGAGATGGCGATCGGCATGGTGAACCAGAAAACAACGGCGGTGAGGATTATTCCCGTGGTCGGAAAAGGTGTGGGGGAAAGCGTGGAATTCGGCGGTTTGCTGGGGCATGCGCCGATTATGCCGGTAAACGGTTTTTCCTGTGATGCGTTTGTGAACAGGGGCGGCCGCATTCCGGCACCCATCCATAGCTTCAAGAATTGAGGCGAAAGGACAGGAAGCACAGGGCGGTTCAGAAATTATTAAGAAATGTGAGATTGTACTGGGAATAAGACTGTGATATGATTCCATATATAGTGCTGTCATAGCGCAATGGAATACTAAGTGTTGTGTCAGGGAAGGCGCATGGATTGCAGAAAGGGCATGGTTATAATAATGGGAATAAAAATAAACTGGAAAAAAGCGATAGCGGCAGTTTTGCTGGCGGCTATGGGAATACAGGCCATGGGCTGCGGCGGTTCCAAAACGGAGAATACGACGGTGACAAAGGAATTTGTATATGTGCCGGAATACCAGAGCTTGGATGCACCGGACGGGGCAGATCAGGTTTTTATAAACGGGGATACGATTTATTACAGATCCGGTTCCTATAATGAAGAAGCACAGAAATACGAGGAATACCTCTCTATGCAGAAAATCGGCGGGGATTCCACGCAGAAAGTGCCGTTGGACTTTGGGGAGAACAGCAATATTCATCAGATCAATATGGACAAAGACGGAAGTTTCCTGGCAATATTGAGTACATATGTTTATGACGAAAGCGGGAACGGAGAAGACGATACAGAGGAAATCGGTGAAACGACGGAAGCCGGCGAGGCTGAGGATGAAATGCCGGAGGACGCAGATGCGACAGAAGCCGATGAAACGGCGGAAGTCGGCGAAGAGGAAGCCGAAACTGAAGAAATGCCTGCAGAAGAAGAGGCCGAAACCGGCGAGGCAGGAGAAGACGGGGAGAAAGCAGGAGAAACAGGAACGACAGAAGGGGGAGGACATTCCGGGGAAGAACTTTCCTATGAAATTATAAATGATGGCGCCGGGAGTTCCCGCGTTTACTCCTTTAGCAGCTCCAGCGAGGGAGTCGGCATGGCATCGGGCGATGACGAATGGTCAGCGCCTACCACCCAGATCATGGAATTATGCAGGTTTTCCCAAGACGGAAGCGTCCTTTCCAGAGCGGATATCAGCGAAGCGTTTGGAAATATGGAAACCTATGTGCAGGATTTGGAGACGGATAAAGACGGAAATATTTATCTGAGTTTGGATCAAAGCGTGGTCATTCTCGATAAGGATGGGAAAAAACGCTGTGAGATAAAAACGGACAATTGGATTAACGAAATGTTTTCCACGAAGGATGGCGCGATATATGTAGTGTATTATGGCAACGACGGGATGGAAATTCACTTGGTCGATGCCAATGCAAAAGCAATGGGCGAGAAAGTGGAAGAATTGATGGTGGGCAGGAACGGAGGATATACGTTTGCGCCGGGCATGGATTCGGACCTTGTATTTAGTGTGGACAATGATTTGTATACGTATTCTTTTGGGGATACAGCGCCGGTTAAAATATTGAATTGGGTCGATTGTGATATTGACAGGGATGATGTGCGTTCTTTTGCCGTATTGGAGGACGGACGTGTGTTGGCTGTTCTTTCCTCTTGGGACTCTGAAAGCGGTGTAAGCAGCGCAGAACTGGTCTTTCTGACGAAGAAGAAAGGGTCTGAGGTGCCGGAACAGAAGATTCTGACATATGGCACGCTATATCTGGATTATTTTGTCAGGAAGGAAATTATCGAGTTTAACAGGACAAACCAGGAATATCGGATTGAAATCAAAGAATATATTACGGATGACAGTGCAGAGGGCTATGGTGCCGGGATAGAGCAGATGAATGCGGACGTGATCAGCGGAAAAGGGCCGGATATTATCGAGCTTTCCAATGCCAATATGCGGATGTATGCGGCAAAAGGAATCTTAGAGGATCTGTATCCGTATATGGATGCGGATGACGAGATCAACAAGGAAGACTATTTGGAAAATGTCAGGAAAGCTTACGAAATAGACGGAAAGCTTTATACGATGCCTTCAAGGTTTTATGTGAATACGGTGCTGGCAAAGGTATCCAATGTGGGGGAGAGGAACAGCATTACATTGGATGAGGTGATGGAAATCGTGGATGGTCTGCCGGAAGGCACGAAGCTTTATGATTATGCGACAAAGAGCAGCATCTTAATGATGAATGTGATGATGAATCTGGAGCAGTATGTGAACTGGGATACGGGGGAATGTAAGTTTAACGACGGGGAGTTCGTAAAGGCTCTGGAATTTGCCAATCGGTTTGATATGGATTATAAGGATGATACGAGCGGGCTGTCCACGCCGGAAAAGGTTCAGCAGAACCGCGTTCTGATGACACAGACTTCCATCAGCTCCATGCAGGAATATATCATGTATGAGGCGATGTTCGGTGAGCCGATTGCGTTTTGCGGTTATCCTACCAATTTGGATAATGGTTCTTTTATTTCGAATGCCGGCGACACTATGGCGATCAATGCGAAATCCCCTTATAAAGAGGGGGCATGGCAGTTTATCCGCCAGGGGCTTACGAAAGAGGCGCAGGAAGGATCTGCCCAAGGCGGGGATTTTGGCTTCCCTGTCATGAAATCGGCGCTGGAAAAGCAGTTTGAAGAGGATATGACTGAGGAATATTATGAGGATGTGGACGGGACAAAGAAACGGTCGGAAAAGACGAGCTGGGGATATGACAACTTTTCCGTTCGAATCTATGCCGCGAAGGATTACGAGGTGGAAACGATAAGGAAACTGATCGAAAGCACCGACAGGATGTACCAATATGACGAGAAGATGATGGAAATTATTACGGAAGAGACGAGCGCGTATTTTGAAGGGCAGAAAACGGCGGAGGAAACAGCGGATATTATTCAGAATCGGATACAGGTCTATGTAAATGAAAACCGATAGGAAACCAATAGGAAAGGAGAATGCGGATGAGAATGAAGAACTGGCTGGCGGCGGGTATCGCGATGGCAGCGGCTCTGGCTTTGGCCGGCTGCGGCGGAAAAGGAAAGGAAGAGAGCGTGCCTGAGGCGGCGGAAAACGCAAAGGACGATTATATTTATGTGGCAGAATACGAGTCTTTGGGCGGTGACGACTATGCGGTCGGCAACGCAATGATGGATGGACAGGGAACCGTATATTTTGTAGGGGTGAAGGAAAACAAGGCAAAGCTGTTTGCAAGAAAGATGGATGGCAGCCAGGAGGAAATTCCAGTAGATCTGGATGAAAACACGATGATCAGCGTGATTGGCAAGGATGTGGAAGGGAATCTTCTGCTGGGGCTGGTGACGTATGACCAGATCGGGGGGATGGAAAGCAAGCCGCAAAATGCTGCGATAAGAAAGATTTCGGCGGATGGAACGGTATTGCAGGATATTGATACCGGGAAAACGATGATCAAGGATGACGGGTTTTATATGCAGGGGCTGTTGCAGGACAAAGACGGGAATTATTATGTCTGTCTGCAGAACAGCATTTATGTTGTCAAACAGGACGGGCAGCCCTATTGTGAAATCGATGTCGGGACTTATATTGGAAGCATGTTCGATGTCAAGGGGGAGAAAGTGTTAGTTTCCTATTTCGGCGAGATGACTTATGAGCTGCAGGAAGTGGATTTGGCGGGGAAACGCTTAAAGGCGCTGGATACGCCCATGACATTTGAGTACGGCACTTATTTAAGCGGCGGGGAAACAGCGGATATCCTCTATACGGCAGGGACAAAGCTTTATACGTATAATTTGGGCGATGAAGAGCCGGTGGAAATTTTAAACTGGGTGGACAGCGATATTTACAGCGAGAACCTGAGGAATTTCCAGATCCTTGCAGATGGCAGGGTGGTTGCTTTTTCCGTGGACTGGAGTTCGGAAAAGGCAAAGTCGGAACTGGCAGTTCTTACGAAAAAAGACAGGTCGGAAGTACCTGAAAAAGTAGTGCTGACTTATGGGACAACTTATCTTCCTTACTTTGCGAAAGCAGATGTGGTTGCTTTTAATAAGCAGAGCGATAAATATCGGATAGAGATTAAGGAATATGGGGAAGGGGATAAAGATTATGAGACGATGGTATCCCTCTGGTCGGCGGATATGTCCAGCGGCGACGGGCCGGATATTATCGACATGGTATATTGCCCGGTCGGGCTGGGAGAACTGGTTTCCATGGGCGCAGTGGAAGATCTGAATCCTTATCTGGATGGGGATGCGGATGTCAACCGGGAAGATTATGTGGAAAATGCTATGAAGTTGTATGAAGCGGACGGAAAGCTTTATGCGGTCATGAGGTGTTTTGGCATAGACACGATGATCGGCAAGGAGTCCGATGTAGGAAGCGGAACGTCATGGACGCTGGACGATTTGATGGCGCTGGTGGATTCCAAAGAATCGGACGTGGAGCTGTTTGAGTATACGACAAAGTATAATGCGTTGCAAATGATGCTGGCGATCAATGGCGATAAGTTTGTGGATGAAGAAAACGGAACATGCAGTTTTCAGGATGGGGAGTTTATCAAAATTTTGGAATTTGCCAATCGTTTTCCGCAGGATATCACTTATGACCAGAGCGGTCCCAGCAGTATGGAAAAGATTAGAAACGGAAAACTTCTTTTGTTGAAAGAAACAGTTACTTCCGTGCAGCAATATCAGCTGTATGAAAGTACCTTCGGGGAACCCATCAATATGATCGGGTATCCTACTTCCGGGGAAAGCGGGACAATGATCACGCCTAATGGAACGACGGTGGCAATGAATGCGAATTCCAAAAATAAAGAAGGCGTCTGGGAGTTCATGAAGTTTTTATTGGATGAGGAACGCCAGGAGAATCTGCAATCCGCGAATGCCGGTTTTCCGGTATTGAAATCGGCGCTGGAAAAGCAGTTTGAAAAGGATATGACCAAGGAATATTATGAGGATGTGGACGGAACCCAAAAAGAGATGCCGAAAGGAGTCTGGACAACCGGGGCATCGGGAGAAGTAACGGTAGATGTCTATGCGGCTTCGAAAGAGCAGGTGGACAGGATCCGCCAGATGATTGATACGGCGGGCGGCGCCAGGATAGATTCGCAAATACTCAGCATTATCGTCGATGAGGCGCAGAGTTATTTTGACGGGCAGAAGAAGGCGGAAGATGTAACGGGGCTCATTCAGGAACGGGTACAGGTTTATTTGAATGAAAAGAGATAAAGATAAAAGGAAGCGGGGGAGAAAAATTTCATCACTATTTTTATCCCCCAGCATCCTTGGGGTGCTGGTGTTTTTTGTGTTACCCTTTTTTGTCGTTATTTTCTATTCGGTGGTGGATAATCCTATCAGCCATCAGTTTGTATTTCTGGATAATTTTAAAATGGTATTCAACAATGCGGCCTTTCGGCAGGCGGCGGCCAATACGATGAAATTTTCCGCCATTGCGGTTCCTTTGGCAGTGGTGCTTTCTTTGGGGCTTGCTATGCTATTGGACAGTAAGATGCCGTTTAAAAGCCAGTTCCGTACGTTTTTCCTGACTCCCATGATGGTGCCGATCGCATCTATCGTGCTGATCTGGCAGGTATTGTTCCACTACAATGGAATGGTAAATGATATTACTTCCCTGTTCGGGATGGGGAAGATTGACTGGCTGAAATCCGATCATGCCCAGATCGTTATTATCGTGCTGTTTTTATGGAAGAACCTTGGCTATAATATGATATTGTTTATGGCGGCACTGAGCAGCATTCCGAAAGATATCCTGGAGGTTGCCATATTGGAGAGTGCGAAACCGTGGCAGATTTTCTGGTTCATTAAAATCAGGTATCTTTCTTCCACGTTATTGTTCGTGACGATCATGTCGTTGATCAATTCCTTCAAAGTATTCCGGGAGATTTACCTGCTGACGGATGATTATCCATATCCTACGGTATATATGATGCAGCATTTTATGAATAATACCTTTGGCAAGCTGGATTACCAAAGGCTGTCGGCGGCCGCGATTATGATGTCCCTTGTGATGGTGGTCATTATCGGAATCTTATTTCTGGCAGAAAATTATTTCGGAAGGGATGTGGAAGGATGAGAAAGAAGAAAGCAAAGATTTTTGTAAAAAAATGGGCTGCGGTATTGGTTGCGGCATTTTTTGCTATTCTTTTCCTTATGCCGATTGTCCTGACGATTACCAATTCTTTTATGGCTTCGTCGGAAATATCTTCCAATTACGGGCAGGTATTTGCTTCTAGCGATACGGGAGGAAAAACCTATATTTCAGAAAAGGTAAATTTAAAATTTATTCCGGATATGGTATCTTTCAGCCAGTATATTACCGTGCTGCTGAAAAGCCCGGATTATTTGTTTAAATTTTGGAATTCGGTGATTCTGGTAGGGCCGATCGTGTTTTTCCAGCTTATGGTGGCCGTGCTTGCCTCGTATGGTTTTACCAGATACCGGGGCAGAATAAAAGAAATTATATTTTTTATTTATATTATTTTGATGCTGATGCCTTATCAGGTGACGCTGGTTCCCAATTATCTTGTTTCGAACTGGCTGCATCTGCTGGACACGAGGTGGGCGATATGGCTGCCGGGGATTTTCTCCCCTTTTGCGGTGTATTTGCTTACAAAGTTTATGCGCAGGATTCCGATTTCGGTAATCGAAGCGGCTCAGATCGACGGGGCCGGGGAGTGGCAGATTTTCCGAAGAATCTGTCTGCCGCTGTGCAAGGGCTGCCTTTGCTCCGTGGCGATTCTTGTTTTTATTGATTATTGGAATATGGTGGAACAGCCGCTGATTCTGCTTTCGGATGATACGATGCACCCCCTTTCCGTCTTTCTGTCCAAGATCAAAAACGGGGAGATCGGGCTTGCGTTTGCGGTGGCGACGATATACATGATACCTACGCTTCTTGTATTCCTTTACGGGGAAGATTATCTGGTGGAAGGAATTACTTATCAGGGCGGAATTAAGGGATAGGAGGAAAGAAAATGAACGAAAATACAAATCCGGCAAAAAGAAGGGAATGGGTGAAGAATGCGGCGATCATTTTTTTATCTATTATGCTGGTGCTGACATTTTTTTCCAATACGATTATGAATTATTCCCTGCCGGAGGTAGCGACGGAATATGTGCAGCGTGGAACGATCACGGAAAAGGTGCGGGGAACGGGAACGATCACGGCCTCCGATCCTTATAATGTGTCTATCAGTGAAAGTCGCGTGATTTCCAGCGTGGCTGTAAAGGCAGGAGACGAAGTGAAAAAAGGCGACCCGCTGTTTTATCTGGAGGATATGGAAAGCACGGAGCTGCTGGATGCGGAGAAGGAATTGAATTCGCTGATCCTCGCCTACCAGCTTGCGGTGATTACGGAAAGCATGGAAGTGGGCACGGTGAGCAATATCGAAGGCGACAGGACTCTTTCCCTGACGCAGAAGCAGCAGAGGCTGCAAAGCGCCATATCGATGGTGGATGCGGCACAGGCAGAATACGATGCCGCGACGCTGCAGGTGGCGGCAGTCAATAAGGAATTGGGTTATATCGGGAACCAGGTTGTGGATACGACCAATGAGAAAAATGCGGTGAGCAATGCGCAGAAGGAAGCGAATGCGGCAGGACAGGCGGTTGCGGATGCCCAGGCCGGCGCGGCACAAGCATCGGAAAACGTTGGAATCGCAAAGAATAATGTGCTTGCAAAAGAAGCAGAACTTGCATCGGCAAAGGCGGAAGTGGAAAGCATGCAAGGATTGAAGGATACTATTGACAATTATCCAGGTCTGCTGGCGGCGAAGGAGAATGAGGTAAGCGTTGCAAGAGATGAAAAGGAGAAAATAAACAGTGATCTGGAAGATCTGAACAACGCTTATAGCCAATGGGAGGCAAATAACCCGGACGCGTCCCCGGAAGAGATGGCAAAACAAAAAGAAGCGGTAAACCAGAAACAATCCGAGCTGACCGCAGCAGAGGGAAAGCTGCAAGATTTGGAAGCGGAACTGGAGTCTTTAAAAAGTGCTAATGCAGTTACACAGGCGCAGGAAGAGTATAATAGAAGAGGGGGAGACGCAGGCCTAAGCAGCCTTCAGGCGAATGCGGCAGCGAAGGAAAATGAACTGGCTCAGGCCAATCAGGCAGTTATTGATGCGGAAAACAGAGTTTCTGAGGCGAATAAAGAAGTTGCCAACAGACAGAACGAGCAGAGCAGCAAAACGTCTGCGGTGACGAACGCGCAACAAGCCCTGACCGATAAAGAAAACAGCAACGATAATTCCATAAACAAAGCGAACGTATCCAACCAGCTCTTGGATGCCCAGGACAGACAGGCAAAGGCGGAAACGAATCTGAACAAAGCGAAGGAAGAATTATCGGAAATCCAAAAAGAGCTGCTGGCCGAGATCAATCTGGAATCCCAGAACGATGCCATCGAGCTTCAGCAGGAGAAGGTGGAAAAACTGCGGGAGAAGTCGGTAGGGGCGACGATTGACGCTCCGGTGGACGGGATCGTGATGACAGTGAATAAGGCGGCCGGGGAGAAGACGGAACCGGAAGAGGCGCTTGCCGTTATGCAGGTGGCCGGAAAAGGTTTCACCCTTGTGTTTTCTGCCACGACGGAACAGGCGAGAAAGCTTTCCGTGGGGGATATTGCGGAACTGCAGAATGCATGGTATTACGACAATGTGAAGGCGACGCTCTCATCCATTAAACCGGACCCGGACGATCCGGCGCAAAAGAAACAGCTCACCTTCCAGATCGAGGGCGATGTGCAGTCGGGGCAGTCCTTGAGCCTCTCGGTGGGACAGAAGAGTTCCGATTATGAATTGGTAGTGCCGAACAGCGCGGTCAGGGAAGATAATAACGGCAAGTTTATTCTGATCGTGGAATCGAAAAGCAGCCCTCTTGGCAACCGTTATATCGCAACAAGGGTGGATGTGGAAGTTTTGGCTTCGGACGATACCCACACGGCGATTTCCGCAGGTCTTTATGGGTATGAATATGTGATCACCACGGCGACGAAACCGGTGGAAGCAGGGAAGCAGGTACGGCTGACGGATTAATCCTGAAGGACGGCGGTAAGGCCGGATGACGGACAGGCGGAAGGGTGAAATGGAAACAGACAATGAATAAAGTTATTATTTTTATAAAAGGTCTTTCATGGAAGCAGATATGCTTATCATCTGTTGTCCTGCTTTGCCTTTTATGTTGGGGCAGCCTGGCAGTGTTTGCTACAGTGAAGAAAAACGGGCTGTTGGACCAGAATGCGGCGAAGAGATGGGCGGAGGGGAATGATGCTGCCCAGATAAGCTGTTTTTTTACCGAAAGCACGGAAATCGATAAAGATAAAATCAGATCGTTCGAACATGAACTGGACAAAGTCCTTTTGGAATCATCGATCACGGCCCCGAATGAAAATGCCAGATTATGGGTGGATGCATACAGCGCGTCCGGGACGATTACCTTGTCTTCCGACAAGAAGTCTTTGGAGAATGTGGCGGCGGTTGGGATCGGAGGGGATTTTTTCCTGTTCCATCCGGTACAGCTCTTGCGGGGCGCTTATTTCTCAGGAAACGATCTGATGTACGATAAGGTGATTGTGGATGAAGATGCGGCTTGGCAGTTGTTCGGTTCTAACGACGTAGTGGGCATGGCGGTAAATATCGGCGGCACGCCCCATTATATATCGGGAGTGATCAAGAGGGAGGAGGGGCGCTTCCAGGAAGCAGCCGGGCTGGATAAGACACTGGTTTATGTGTCCTGCGAGACTTTAGAGGAATTCGGCAAGACGCAGGGGATTAACAGCTATGAAGTGGTCATGCCGAACCCGGTGAAAAATTTCGCGTATAACAGCGTGAAAGAGAAACTGGGCATTGATGAAAATCATATGTGGGTGGTGGAAAACTCTGCCCGCTTTCATTTGAAAGGACTGCTGACGGTGATTTCGGAATTCGGAATGCGTTCGATGAATGCCAGGGCCATCCAGTATCCTTATTGGGAAAACGTGGCCAGGGGATGGGAAGATGTGTTAGCTGTCGTTTTAATACTGCAAATATTATTTTTGCTCTGTCCGGCCGTGATCGTAGTATCGGCGCTGATTCTTTCCTGGAAGAGAAGGCAGTGGACATGGAAGGATGTAGGCCGTTTCCTTGTGGAACAAAAGGATAGAGCGGCGGACAGGTTCCATAGTGAAAAAAGCAAATGGAAATACTTTTAGAAGGGTTGAAAGCAGCAACAAGGGGATTGGAGTATTGTGGAGGAGAGTATATGAACTGGAAAAGATGGATGGTTTGTGTTGGAACAGGGTGCATGGCTTTGATTCTGGTAGCCTGCGGGGGAAAGGATGGCGGCGCTGCCGCATCTTCCAAGGAATATGTATATAAGTCAGAGGAAGTTTCCATAGAAGGGATGGAAGATTCCCATCAGTTCCAGAATTTTTATATCCAGGGGGAAAGGATGTATATTACGACAAACCAGTGGCTGGAAGAAGGAAGCCAGGTTGCTTTTATGAATTGCAATATGGATGGCTCTGATGCCAGGTCGTTTGTCCTGGATATGCCGCAGAATGCCTACCTTTCCTATATCAATTCGGATGAGCAGGGGAATTATTACGTCGTTTATGATGAGTTTATCGAGCAGAATATGGAATCGGGGGAATCTTTTTATGAGGACAGGTATTATCTGCTCAAATTGGGCAGCGCCGGGAAAGAAGAGTGGAAATTAGCATTGAATGAGAGCGGGCAGGATTACTGGGTAAGATGGATGCATTTGATGCAGGATGGAAGGATCGCAGTAGCTGACCAGGAAGGTATTTCGTTCTATGATACGGACGGAAAGGCAGCAGGGCATTTGGAAGAGAAGGAAGAGTTTAACGGCGGAGTATATTTTTTAAAAGATGGAACCGTTATTATGAATATTTACAACGAGGCGCTGGAGAAAAATGTTTTGCGCAAGCTGGATATCAATACGGGGGAATATTCCGGGGAATATGAGATTCCAGGATTAAACGGTTACAGCTTGTATCCAGGCACGGACTGCGATTTTTTGCTGGTAGGAAACGGAGGAATCTATTCTTATAATCTCGGGGATGCGGAAGTAAAGAAGCTGATGGACTTTATCGATTCGGATTTGAGTTCTTCTTATGTGTATAATGTGTCAGCAGTCAGCCAGAAAGAGTTTTACGGGATCTTGGTTGATGACATGACAGGGCAGGAAATGCTTATGAAGTTCACCAAGGTAGATCCGAAGGATGTGGCGGATAAAACGGTTTTGACGCTGGCATGCTATTATTTGGACTGGGAGGTCAGGAGGCATGTGGTGGAATTCAATAAGTCGAATCCCGATTACCGAATCACGATTACGGATTACTCCCAATATGATACGGACGAAGATTACACAGCGGGAATTACCAAACTGAATACGGACATCGTGTCCGGGAAAATGCCCGATATTCTTCTCCTAAATGATAATATCCCGGTGGAAAGCTATGCGGCGAAAGGGTTGTTTGAGGATTTGTATCCTTATATAGACCGGGATGAGGAAATGAACAGGGAAGATTATTTTTCCAATGTGCTGAAGGTGCATGAAAACAACGGGGAATTATATTGCCTGCCGCCCAGGTTTGTTATCTACACCGTAACGGGAAAAACGGCGGATGTAGGGGACAGGACGGGCTGGAAGCTCCAGGATCTGAAGGAATTGCTGGCATCCAGACCGGAGGGAACCCAGGCCTTTTCGGGAGCTACGAGGCGAGATATTCTTTTTTACAGCATTCGCATGTCAGGAAACCAGTTTATTGACTGGGAAAGCGGGAAATGCAATTTTAATACGGACGGATTTATATCCCTTCTTGAATTTATAAAAAGTTTTCCAGAAGAATTGCCGGAGGATTATTGGGAAAAAGATATGGGGATGAATTGGGACGATCAGTTCCGGCAGGGGAAAGTGTTATTGGATCAGACAGTGCTGAATAGTTTTTCCAGCTATAATTATTTAAAAAAGGCGACATTCGGGGAAGATATTACGATGATCGGATTTCCTTCCGAAAGTGGAAAGGGATCTGTGATCAGTTCGGAGATGAAGCTGTCCATGTCTTCCAAATCGCAGAACAAGGACGGGGCATGGCAGTTTTTGCGTTATTTTCTTACGGATGAATACCAGGAAAAGGACAATTATGGATGGCCCCTCAGCCTGGAACGGATGGAGTTTCTAGCTCAGGAAGCAAAAAAGAAACCTACTTATGAGGACGAAAACGGGAATCAGGTGGAATATGAAGAGACTTATAATATCAACGGAGTGGATGTGCCGATTACGCCGATGACTCAGGAGGAGGTGGATGAGGTTATGGATTTTATAAAGTCGGTAGACCAGCTTTATACCAATAACCAGGCGTTGGTTGATATTATTTCGGAAGAGGCGGCGCCTTATTTTGCAGGCCAGAAAAATGTGAAGGAAGTGGTGGATATTATTCAGAACAGGGTACAGATTTATGTCAGCGAGAATCGATAACAGCAAAGGCCGCTTTGGCCGGATGGAGATGCTTCTCGGCAAAGATGCGGCGCAGCGCCTGCAAAGGGCCAGGGTTGCGGTGTTCGGAATAGGGGGCGTGGGAGGCTATGTGGCAGAGGCTCTGGCAAGGAGCGGCATCGGGGCATTGGACCTGATTGACAGCGACAAGGTGGCGGAAACCAATATAAACCGCCAGATTATAGCCCTTTCCAGCACGATAGGAAGGTATAAGACGGATGTGATGAAGGAGCGGATTCTGGAGATCAATCCTGTGGCCAAAGTCCAAGTATTCCATTGCTTCTTTTTGCCGGAAAATAAGGATTTCTTTGATTTTTCAGCTTATTCGTATGTGGCGGACGCAGTGGATACGGTGACGGCGAAAATAGAACTTGTTATGCAGGCGCAGAAATACCAGATACCTGTTATCAGCAGCATGGGAACGGGAAACAAACTGAATCCGGCGGGATTTGAAGTGGCGGATATTTACGAAACCAGTGTCTGCCCTTTGGCGAGAGTCATGCGCAGGGAATTAAAAAAGCGGGGGGTGGAAAGTCTGAAGGTAGTCTATTCCAGGGAGGAACCGATTGCTCCCAGGATAAAAGGCGGAGAGGACATTTCCCGCTGCCCGGTTCCCGGGAGCATATCGTTTGTGCCGCCGGTGGCAGGAATGATTATGGCGGGTGAAATTGTCAGGGACTTGATCAGATGTTAAAAAGGAAAATGCCGATTTTTGAAAGGAAACGGAAACACCGGGCATAAAATTTTGTTAAAAATGACGAAATTCAAATTTCCACTGTACAAATCTTTTTTTTGATAGTATAATAGCTAATGTCATCGAAAACAGGAAGAAAGAGGCTGCCCGGATGAAAAGCATTATGATCAAACTGGAGACCATTGAAGACGTGAAGGATTTTGTCAGCATTATGGCGCAGTTCCAAGGGTATTTTGATCTGGCATCCGGCAGATATGTAGTCGATGCGAAGTCTGTGATGGGGATTTTCAGTATGGATTTGTCGAGAACATTGGAGCTGCGGATTTTAGAGACCAATGAACAGGAAAAAGAGATTCTGGAGGCTCTGGAGCCGTTTATCACAGACATACCGTAAAAGGGCAGTTTGATACAAACAAATTTAGTGCAAATTGTGCAGATATAGTATATCGGTAGTACATCAGCTTCCCAAGCTGAGGGGGTGGGTTCGACTCCCATTATCTGCTTTTTTTGAATGATAGATAGCAGTCAGAAATTAGATTCTGGACTGCTATTTTTCATAGATAAACGAAAAATAGGAGGTTACAAAATTGAAACAACGAGTTCTTTCAGTTGCTTTAGCGTTATGCTTATGTATTTCTTCCCAGTCGGTAGCATATGCGTCCCAGGAAGATACTTTGCAGCAAAAAGATGTCCTTACGGAAGATCCCGCAGAGAAACCGGAGGGGGATGATGAGGAAATTTCTGCGCCGCTGCCCCCTTTGGAGCAGGAGGATATTCTTCCGAATGAAACCGAAGATGGATCGGACATCAGTGACGTTGCGGCCGCCGCGCCGCTGGAAACTTCTTTGCAGCAGGAAGAGGTTTTGCCGGAAGAAGCCTTGGTCGAACCGGCTGCACATGACGGCGGGGTTCCTGCCCCGGCGGAAGTTTATGAATCCATGACCGCTTTAAGGAACCAGGATATGTATCAGGAAGGAGCAACCTGGACTGACGATGAGCCTTATTCGGGTTCCAATGCATATCGTTGGAAAGGCGGTCCTATTGATGGAAAGAATATTGTCGCTACTGGCTGCGTGGCCTTTGCCTTTTCACTCAGCGATGCGGCATTTGGCAGTCTGCAAGCCAGGTCTTATGCGGCGGGCGGGTTTTCGTTTGAAGATATAAAAGTCGGGGATATCCTGCGGGTAAATAATGATGTTCATACCGTGATCGTTCTTGAGGTGAACGATGCGGGAGTAATGGTTGCCGAAGGAAATATCAGCACGGGAGACCATACAGGCAAGGTTCATTGGGGACGTGCAATTTCTAAGGAAGAGGTGATGAGGACCGCCAGCCACTATATCACCCGCTATCCGGAAGGCTATACCTCGCCGGATGATCCAGGAGCCAATGAATCCGTTGCAAGCGGAAATCTTGATGGAGGGCTTGCTTGGAATCTGACAAAGGCGGGTACGCTGTCCATCTCCGGCCAGGGAGCCATGCCGGATTTTGCCAGTGCCGCAGACCAGCCGTGGGACGGCAGCCAAATCAGGAAAGTTGTTATTGAGGATGGCATCACCAGTATCGGCTCCAGCGCTTTTTGCAGTTCCGCGATTCTTTCTGCGGACATTCCCTCCAGTGTGAAAACCATTGGTGACAGTGCTTTCCGCGAATGCTCGAATCTTAGCTCAGTCACTGTTTGCGAAGGAGTGGAAACCATCGGCCAGAATGCGTTTCTCGCGTGTACCAATCTCGCTTCCATTGCTTTGCCTGCCAGCATTGGGGAGGTAGGGGCGGCAGCGTTTTTCGAATGCACAGAAATGGAAAGCGTGACGTTTGCTCCTGGCAGCAAGAAGGTAAAGATGGGCGATAACATGTTTTCCAGGTGCTGGAAGCTGGCGAGAGTAACGCTGCCTTCAAGCATAGACCGTATTAGCAAGGAGATGTTTTTGAATTGCGGAATGCTTGCCGGGGTGGAAATTCCGCAAGGCGCGGAACGTATCGGTGAGTCAGCATTTGCTTCCTGTTTTAGCCTGGCCGCTGTTATAGTTCCAGACAGCGTGGCGGTAATTGAGCGATCCGCATTTGCAAATTGCTCTCTGAAAGATATATACTTTACCGGCACCGAAGCACAGTGGAACAGCATAAGTAAAATAGCAGATACGGCATCTGCCATATCGGAGGCAACCGTACATTATAACTATATTCCCTCTGTTCCGGCCCCAGACCCTAATCCGGGCGGCGATGATAATGATAACAATACGGGAGATAATCCAGGAGGCAGCGGCGATAACAATAACAAACCCGGCGATAATCCTGGAGGGGATAATACAGAAAATGATATAGGAAATAATGCAGGGAATACCTCCCATGGAAACAGCCAGGGCAGCAGTTTGGGCAGCAACCGGTATTCGGGAATAAAATCGAAAGCGGAAACATGGAAACCGGTAACGCCTGAAGAGAAAAAACGGTATGCATGCGTAGGGAAAGAAACTGTCCAGTACACGCCGTCAAAAGATAATGCCTACCAAGTCGCCGTAGAGAATGCGATGCAGGGTCCTATGTGTTTTCAGTCTTTCGAGGCAGTCCTTGGTGACTATACAATTGGAAGGACTTATAATATTTATCCGTCTGCCCAAAACGCTTACAGCATGGATCAGGAAATACAGGTTACGATAAAAATTCCGTCAGCCATTTATAAAGAAGGCAGGACGTATAAGATGATTTGTGTGACAGAGGGCGGACAGCCGGTTATTTATAACGATTCGGATAATGATCCCGAAACAATTACAATAAAAACAAATCAGTTCTATGCTTATGCATTGATTTATAAGTAGAAGGAAAACCAGCTAAAAAACTTTACAATCCTGCCCCAATGTGGTATCTTCTAATCGTATTGTATCTCTAAAATAAGAGAATGATAACAGGAGGAAGAAAAATGAATAACAGAAAAACTTTATCCATGGTTATGACCGGACTTTTTATGGCGATTATTGCGGTTATGACCTTTATTCCCAATGTAGGTTATATTAACCTCATTGTCATTAAGGCGACGCTGCTTCATGTGCCGGTCATTGTCGGATCCATCGTGCTTGGACCGAAAAAAGGCGCGGTATTGGGAGCAACTTTCGGCATTACCAGCTTGATTAAAAACACGCTGGAACCGAGCCTTCTTTCCTTTGCTTTTTCACCTTTCTATCAGGTAGGGGATATCGGAGGGAACGGCTGGAGCGTAGTGATCGCGCTGGTGCCGAGGATATTGGTGGGAGTCGTTCCGTATTTTGTCTTTACTGGCATAGAAAAATTGTTAAAGAATATAAAGATGAGGAGAACCATAGCCCTTCCGCTGGCATGCGCGTCAGGCGCTCTGGTGAATACTTTATTAGTGATGCATCTGATCTTTTTCTGTTTCAGGGAGGAATTTGCTGCGGCGCAGAGCGTGGCTGTGGATGCGGTATATGGCATGATACTCGGGATTATTGCCGCGAACGGGGTTCCAGAAGCTATCGTTGCCGTCGTGATCGGCGGCGCGGTCAGCCTTGCCCTGCTTCGGATATCCCCGCAGCCGGCCAGGATGCCGGAGAAGGTTTTGGGACATGCAAAGTAGAAGAAAGGAAATGATATGCTGCGTGGAAAAAATGTTGTACTTGCAGTGACGGGAAGCATCGCCGCTTATAAGATCGCATATCTGGCAAGCATGTTAAAAAAGCTGGAAGCAAATGTTACGGTTTTAATGACAAGGAATGCGGTAAATTTTATTAACCCGATTACTTTTGAGACGTTAACGGGAAACAAATGCCTGATCGATACGTTCGACCGCAACTTTGAATATAGTGTGGAGCATGTGTCGTTGGCGAAACGGACGGACGTGGTGCTGGTAGCGCCGGCATCTGCGAATGTGATCGGCAAGCTGGCAAACGGGATAGCCGACGATATGCTGACGACTACGGTGATGGCGTGTGAATGCAAGAAGATTGTCGCCCCGGCGATGAATACCCATATGTACCATAATCCTGTGGTGCAGGATAACATAGAGAAGCTGAAGCATTATGGCATGGAAGTCATAACGCCGGATACGGGATATCTGGCCTGCGGCGATGTCGGGGAGGGAAAAATGCCTTCCGAACAGGTGCTGTTGGAATATATTTTAAAAGAGATCCGTTTTGAGAAAGACTTGGAAGGGAAAAAAGTAATGGTTACGGCGGGGCCGACCCGGGAAAAAATCGACCCGGTGCGGTTCATCACCAACCATTCTACCGGGAAAATGGGGTATGCCATCGCAAGGCATTGCGCCCAGCGGGGGGCGGATGTCACGCTGATTACCGGAAAAACCCAGCTGGAGCCGCCGCTTTTTGTCCGCGTAAAAGAAGTGGAATCGGCCAGGGAAATGTTTGAGGCGGTGAAGGAATGCTATGAAGAGCAGGACATTATTATCAAGTCGGCAGCTGTGGCAGATTACCGCCCCCTTTCCGTTTCGGAAGAAAAAGTGAAGAAAACGGAGGGGGATCTGGCAATCGCTTTGGAACGGACAGAGGATATTTTGAGGTTTCTTGGCGAGAACCGCCGGCCGGGCCAGTTTTTGTGCGGTTTTTCGATGGAAACGGAAAACATGCTGGAGAATTCCAGGGCAAAGCTGGAGAAGAAGAATGTGGATATGATTGTGGCGAATAATCTGAAGCAGGAAGGCGCGGGATTCGGGACGGATACGAATATCGTTACGCTGATTATGCGGGACGGCTGTCTGGAGCTTCCGGTCATGAGCAAAGAAGACGTGGCAAAACATATTATGGATACAATACAAGGTCATTTTTTTCAGATGAAAGAGATATAAAATATGTTAAAAAAGAAATGGCATAGTAAATTAACAGCAACAAGAACGATTGCAGTGGGTTTTTTAGGAATTATACTGGCCGGCACCGTATTGCTGATGCTTCCTATAGCATCAGCAGACGGCAAGCCGGCCGGCCTTCTAACGGCACTGTTCACGGCAACCAGCGCGACTTGCGTGACGGGGCTTGTCGTAGTGGATACGTACAGCGGATGGTCGGTGTTTGGCAAGGCCGTACTGTTGGCGCTGATACAGATCGGCGGCCTTGGTTTTATGACGGTCGGCGTATTTGTGGCAGTGCTGATGAAGAAGAATATCGGGCTGAAGGAAAGAGGAATCCTTCAGGAAAGCATGAATACGCTGCAAATAGGGGGAATTGTCCGCCTGGTAAGGAAGATAACGATAGGCACTTTGGTGATAGAAGGAGCGGGGGCAGTTCTTTTGGCAGCCCGTTTTGTTCCGCAGATGGGATGGATCGAAGGAATCTGTAATGGGATATTCCATTCCATATCGGCTTTTTGCAACGCCGGTTTCGATCTGATGGGAAAAACGGAGGAATATTCTTCCCTGGTATCTTACTCCGGTGATTTTCTCGTGAATATTACGGTGATGGCTTTGATTATAATTGGCGGCATCGGTTTTCTTGTGTGGGACGATTTGCAGAAGAAAAAACTACGTTTTAAGGAGTATCTTCTCCATACGAAAATTGTGCTTGTAGTGACGGCTGTCTTGATTTTTGGAGGCGCTTTTCTCATTTATTTGTTTGAGAAAGAAAATTTGATGGCGGATATGGGAGCCGGCGAGAAGATATTGACTTCTCTATTTGCTTCTGTGACAGCCAGGACGGCGGGCTTTAATACGATTGATGTAGGAGGGATGAGCGCCAGCAGCAAACTGGTGACGGTTGTGCTGATGTTTATCGGCGGAAGCCCGGGATCGACGGCGGGCGGGATTAAAACAACGACGTTTGCTGTGATGCTTATTTTTGTCTGGGCAAATCTGCGGGGCAGCCATGGAAGCAATATATTTGGCAGGCGTTTGGAAGAAGAGGAGATCAGGAAGGCGAGCATCGTCGTGACGATCAATCTGCTGCTGGCCGTGGCGGCTGCCGTTATCTTATGCGGCATGCAGAGCCTGCCGATGGAGGATATCTTGTTAGAGGTATTTTCTGCCATAGGAACGGTGGGGATGTCGTCAGGAATTACCAGGCAGCTGAACGTGGTTTCCAAAATCGTCATTATTCTGCTGATGTATTGCGGAAGGATCGGCAGCATGACATTTGCGCTTTCCTTTACAGAGCGTAAGAAAGTTGCACCGGTGCAGCTTCCGGCAGAGAAAATTATTATAGGTTAGGAAGAAACCAAGGGGAGGACGGGAGAGGATATGAAATCGATACTGATCATAGGAATGGGAAAATTCGGCCATCATCTTTGTTCGAATCTGGCTAAGCTGGATAATGAGATCATGGTGGTGGATGAAAAGGAAGAGATGCTGGAAGATCTGCTGCCTATTGTCACCAGCGCGAAAATAGGAGATTGTACGAACGAAGAGGTACTAAGAAGTCTGGGCGTGCGGAACTTTGATATTTGTTTTGTCTGTATCGGAACGAATTTTCAAAGCAGCCTGGAAATTACGAGTCTGGTGAAGGAATTAGGGGCAAAATACGTGATCAGCAAAGCGAACAGGGATATCCATGCCAAGTTTCTCTTGCGCAACGGCGCGGACGAAGTCATTTACCCGGACAGGGATATTGCCGAGAAGCTGGCGGTCAGGGTAAGCGCGAACCATGTGTTCGATTATATCGAATTAACGGAGGAATATTCCATTTACGAGATTCCCATTATCCGCAGCTGGGCGGGGAAATCCATCGGGGAAGTGGATATACGGGCGAAATATCATGTAAATGTGCTTGGCATGAAGAAGGACGGAAGGCTGGATCTGCTTCCGGGCGCTAACTATGTGATGCGGGAGGATGAGCATATTATGGTGCTTGGAAAGAAAGAAGATATTGATAAAATATTAAAGCATCTTGCATAAGATTGGCGGAGGCGGCAGAAAAGAAAGCCGGGGCGTTTCATTGGGGCAATGGACGCTCTTTTTTTGCGCAAGCCAGGCGTTTTTTGGAAAAAAAGAAGTATATTGGAAATCCTTTCATACTTTTTTTATATATTTTTAATTGCAATGGGGAAAAAGTCAGAGTAGGATATTAAATTGAATATTAAAAATTTGAATTTGCTGTAATGAAATGGTTGCAATGGAGGAGGCTAAGACAGAGGATGTTCAAAGTATTAAGATATTTGAAAGAATCGAAAGCGGCGGTGGCGGCGATTATCGCGCTTTTAATCCTACAGGCATACTGCGATCTGACTCTGCCGCAGTTTACGGCTGATATTGTGGATGTGGGCATCGGCCAGGGAGGGATCGAGAATGCCGTGCCAAGACGAATGCGCGGGGAAACGATGGAGAAGCTTGCCGGATGGATGGGAGAGGACGAATCGCTTCTCCGCTCCAGTTACCGGCAGTTGGAAGACGGTTCCTACGAACTGGAGGCAGAAGAAGAGGCGATAGAGAAGCTGGACGAAAGTCTGGAAATGCCTATGGCAAAATTGGTGCTTCTTTCCGTGCCAGGAGGATCGGATATGGATCTGGAGGACATGAGCGGATCAATGCTGACGCAAATGGCGGTAAACGGAGTAAAGGCCGAGTACGAGGCGCTGGGAATGAGCATAGCCTCCGTGCAGACGAAATATTTGCTGGGAAAAGGAGGGATAATGCTTGCCCTTTCTATTTTCATGATGGCGGCGGCCATCTTAGCAGGGCTGTTGTCGGCGCGTACTTCGGCGAAGATCGGCAGGAACCTCCGGGAAAGAGTTTTTCATAAAGTCGTTTCTTTTTCGGATACGGAAATGGACCAGTTTTCCACGGCTTCCCTAATTACCAGAAGCACCAACGATATCCAGCAGATACAAATGGTGTCAGTGATGCTTCTTCGCATGGTATTATATGCGCCTATTGTCGGAGCGGGAGGCATCATGAAAGTAGTGAATACGAAGACTGGCATGGGATGGATTATTATCGTTGCCGTTCTGGCGATTATGCTGCTTGTTTTTACGCTGATGCGGATCGCCATGCCGAAGTTCAAAATTATGCAGGGACTGGTGGATAAGCTGAATTTGGTATCAAGGGAAATCTTAACAGGGATACCGGTGATCCGCGCATTCAGCAGGGAGAAATTTGAAGAGGAGAGATTTGACAGGGCGAATAGGGAGCTGATGGGAACCCAGCTTTTTACGAACAGAGTTATGACGTTTATGATGCCGGTGATGATGATGATCATGAATGGCGTGGCAGTGATGATCGTTTGGTTCGGGGCTATGGGAGTGGATGCGGGAAACCTTCAGGTAGGGGATATGCTTGCATTTATTACATATACAATGCAGATCGTCATGGCATTCCTTATGATTACGATGATATCCATTATGCTTCCAAGGGCGGGCGTGGCTGCGGACCGTATCGAAGAAGTGCTGCATATGGAAAACACGATCCACGATAAAGAGATAACAATGGACGAGAGCCTGAAAGAAGCGGAAGGCGTGGTTCGTTTCGAGAAGGTCAGCTTTAAATATCCAGGAGCCGATGAGAACGCTTTGGAAAATATCGATTTTACCGCTTCTCCGGGAGAAACGACGGCGATCATTGGAAGCACAGGCTGCGGCAAGTCCACGCTGATCAGGCTGATACCGCGTTTTTATGATGTGACGGAAGGGCGAATTACGGTTGACGGCATCGATATCAGGGATATTTCCCAGCATAAACTGCATGATATGCTTGGTTATGTGCCTCAGAAAGGCGTTCTTTTTTCCGGGGATATAGAATCCAATATCAAATTCGGCGGGGACTTTATTACCGATGATGATATGGAAGAGGCGGCCCGGATCGCCCAGGCAATGGAATTTATAGAAAGCAAGCCGGAAAAATTTGCCAGCGGGATCGCGCAGGGCGGAAGCAATGTTTCCGGCGGACAGAAACAAAGGCTGTCTATCGCCAGGGCGATTGCGAAACATCCGAAAATATGCCTGTTTGATGATAGCTTTTCCGCGCTGGATTACAAGACAGATGTGACGCTTAGAAAAGCGCTGAGCGAAAAACTAAGCGATGCGACGGTAATTATCGTGGCGCAGAGAATCAGCACGATCCTCCATGCGGATAAAATCATTGTTCTGGATGACGGCAGGATCGCCGGCATCGGGAAGCATGAAGAGCTGCTGGCATCCTGCGGGGCATATCAGGAAATCGCCCGTTCCCAGCTTTCGGAAGAAGAATTGAAGGGAGGGAGAGCATAATGAGCGCTGAAAATACGAGACACAGACGGGGAATGCATCATGGGCACGGTCCGGGAGGTCCTATGATGCCGGGGGAAAAAGCCAGGGATTTTAAGGGGACTACTGGAAAACTCCTGCGTTATATGGGAGCTTATAAATACGGACTGGCCGCAGTTATGGTATTTGCCATAGGAGGGACGGCTTTTAATATAGCCGGGCCGAAGATCTTAAGCAAAGCAACGACGGAACTGTTCAACGGCTTGATGGCAAAAGTGTCAGGGACAGGGGGAATCAACTTCGAACGGATTGGAAGCATTCTGCTGTTTTTGCTTGGCATATATCTTTTAAGCGCCTGCCTTTCCTTTATACAAGGATGGATCATGACTGGGATTTCCCAGAAGCTTTGTTATCGTTTCCGCAAGGAAATTTCCATGAAAATTAACAGGATGCCTTTCCAGTATTTTGAATCCAGGACGGTGGGGGAAGTGCTTTCCCGGATCACCAATGACGTGGATACACTGGGGCAGAGCCTGAACCAGAGCGTGACCCAGCTGATTACATCTGTTACTACGATTATAGGCATACTGGTCATGATGCTCAGTATCAGCCCGGTTATGACTTTGATCGCATTGGTGATTCTTCCGGTATCGGGGATGCTGATCGGTATTGTAGTAAAGTTTTCCCAGAAATATTTCGTGGCGCAGCAGACATACCTTGGCAAAGTAAACGGACAGGTGGAGGAAGTCTATGGCGGCCATAATATTGTAAAGGCATTCAACCGGGAGGAACAGGCGCTGAAGGAATTCAATGAAAGTAACGAGGCTCTTTACCAGTCGGCGTGGAAGTCGCAGTTTTTGTCGGGAATGATGCATCCGATCATGATGTTTGTCGGAAATCTCGGATATGTGGCGGTAGCGGTAAGCGGCAGTCTGCTGGCGATCAAGGGAGCGATCGAAGTAGGGGATATCCAGGCGTTTATACAGTATGTAAAGAACTTTACCCAGCCGATCACACAGGTGGCACAGGTTTCCAATATGCTGCAGTCTATGGCAGCGGCAGCGGAAAGGGTGTTTGAATTTTTGGGCGAAGAAGAGGAGGATGTACAGATCGAGAATCCTGTTCGTTTGGATCAAATGAATGGAGCCGTCAGCTTTGAACATGTGAAATTCGGCTATCAGGAGGATAAGATTATTATTCATGATTTCAGCAGCGAGATCGCGCCCGGGCAGATGGTGGCGATCGTAGGGCCTACCGGCGCAGGAAAAACGACGATGGTAAAGCTTTTGATGCGGTTTTATGATGTCAATGAAGGAAGCATCCGGGTAGATGGGCATGATATCAGGGAATTTAACAGAAGCGAGCTGCGGGAAGGCTTTGGCATGGTGCTTCAGGATACGTGGCTGTTCAAAGGGACGATTATGGAAAATATCCGCTACGGAAGATTGGATGCGACAGACGAGGAGGTTATCGCGGCGGCGAAAGCAGCGCATGCGCATCGGTTTATCCAGACGCTGCCGGGAGGTTATCAGATGGAGCTGAACGAGGATGCCAGCAATGTCTCGCAGGGGCAGAAGCAGCTGCTGACCATAGCCAGGGCGATTCTCGCCGATAATCGGATCTTGATTCTGGATGAGGCAACCAGTTCCGTGGATACGAGGACGGAGGCGAGGATACAGAAGGCAATGAATAACCTGATGAAAGGGCGCACCAGCTTCGTGATCGCCCACAGGCTTTCCACCATTCGGGATGCGGATCTGATTCTGGTCATGAAGGACGGAGATATCATCGAACAGGGGAACCACGAGCAGTTGCTGGCGAAGAAAGGATTTTATGCGGAGCTGTACAATTCCCAGTTCGAGGAAGTAACGGCTTAAAGCAGTTTAGAGAATGACCAGCTGCCTGGAATATTCATTGATAAAAGGAGCTTGGAATTTATGGCACGCGGCGGAGTCATAAATGTGGGCGGAGCGGATGTCATCTTCCAGCATGGAGAGTCCGGTTTCATCTAGAAAAGAAGGGGCATCCGCAAGTTTGGAAATAAGAGGAATGGAGGAATGGGCTTTTATGGCGCAGAACAAAGGGGCGGCTTCCCGGCGGAGGCCGAGGATGCGGGCATAAAAAGTGTAACCCTTTTCCGCATATTCCTGCATTTTGGAAGATGTTATGTCAAGCAGAATATGGGTTAGGCTGCGGCTGAGGCGGGAATGCGTGATTTCTTTGGATTTTAACAGGCAGCAGAACTGCTCAAAACTCTCGTAATCATACAAATTTTTCCTGATTTTATCGGATAAGGCAGCGGTCACGTCCTGATAAGGGGCAAAGCCGCTTCCGCTTTCTAACAGCAGGCGGTATTGCAGCATCAGGGAAAAATCATTGCTGCTTATGGGAAAGGTCTTCCCGTAAGATGCCTGCAGCAGCTGGAAGACGGACGAAGGCACATGCTGCCTGATGCCGGATAAACCGTCGCAGGAATGAATGTTGTCCCGGATGGCAGAAGCGGAACTGAAGGACAGGGAGTTGTTCAAAACGCTGTCATGGTATCCGCTTCCCTGCCTTTGAAGGGCGAGGGGGGCTATCCGGCTGCCCCTCTTTATTAGCGCCTTGATATATTCGATGCCAAGGATATTGTTCGGGGATGTCAGGTCGATATTGCCCGGGCAATCGGAAAGAAAGCCTCGCAGAGCCAGGCTTCTCGCTTTTGGAAAAGAGTTTCCTTTTTTAAGTTCTGCTTGTAAGGAGGAGCGGTATTCTTTCGGTTCGTCCTGCAGGACGGAGGCGATTTTAGAGAGCGGTTTCAAACTGCCGCATTCGCTCCCAAAGCAGAGAAAATCTACGCAGCCAAGCTGGTCCAAAAGGGATACCGCGCCCATGGCAAAAAATTCCGCGCTTCCCGTTGCATAGACGACGGGCAGTTCCAGAACCAGATCCGCGCCGTTTTGCAATGCCATTTCGGCGCGGGCATATTTATCAATGAGGGCAGGAACGCCCCGCTGCATAAAATCCCCGCTGATTACGGCAATGATATAATCTGCGCCCGACAAGGCGCGGGTCTGCTCCAGATGGTATTGATGTCCGTTATGGAAGGGATTGTATTCGGCGATGACTCCGGCGATTTTCATGAGGTATATTGGTTTCCTTTCTGAATATTGGATATATGAAATCTTATGGCTCTTTTCAGGGTAACATGAATGCGGATGATATTCAAATATTTTATGGTAAATGAATACTATACTGGTGAATGAGGAGGCTTGAATATGAATTCGAAAACAGATTCATGGAAGAATGCACGAAAACGATGGTATTTCTTTGCTGCTTTTTGGCCATTGTTGTGTTTCATTTTTGCAGGAATTATAGTTTCCCGGCCCGACCGGGGAACGGATGAACGTATTGCCGATGCAGCGTTCACCCTGTTTCCATTGATTTTCTTTGCTGTAGGAATGCGTATACGTTGGCGTTTATTGAAAGAACGTTCACATGCCACTGTTTTAACCAAAGCCGTTGTTGTTGCTGTGGACAGCAGATTAGGTATAGGGGAAGGAAACAAAAGAAGCTATTTTCCCCAATATGAATTTCGGGTTGGGGAAGAACAGTACCGTGTAAAATCTCCGAGCGGATATGGTGACAGTAATGTCAAAACAGGACAGCAGGTAGATTTATATTATGATCCTGAAAATCCGAAATTGTTTTATGTCCCAATTATGCAAAGACGCGATAACCGCTGGGCATTGCTTTTATGTGGGGTGGGAATTGTGTTTCCTCTGATAGGTCTGCTGGCTCCACAGCTAAGGGCATTGGTTTCCACTCTGCCTTAAAATGTAAAAATTTCGTGTATCCCGCATCCTCTGCAAAATAAATTAGATTTCCCTCTCTCTATTTTCATCTTGTGCAAAATCCACAAATCTTGTATAATTCTGGATATAGAATCGGAAAGGAGTTTGGGGGACATGGCCTATATTGATATTATCAAGGAAAAAGCGAGAAGCGACAGAAAAACGATCGTTCTGCCGGAAACAACCGATAAAAGAACATTGATTGCGGCTTCCCATATTATTCAGGACGGCATTGCCAATATTATAATGATAGGAAATGAAGAGAAGATCATGGACGGCGCAGGATGGCTGGAAGTGGATCTGGACGGGGCGACAATTATTGATCCTGCGCAGACGGAGAAATTGGACGGGTATGTGGAACTCTTGTACGAAACGAGGAAATCCAAGGGAATGACGCCGGAGAAGGCGAGGGATATCCTTTCAAAAGATTTTCTGACTTTTGGCGTTATGATGGTAAAGGCGAATGATGCGGACGGCATGGTGGCGGGAGCGTGCCATGCTACGGCTGATACTTTGCGCCCGGCTTTGCAGATATTGAAAACCGCGCCCGGGGTGAAGCTGGTTTCCGGCTTTTTCCTTATGGACGTGCCCGATTGCAAGTTTGGGGATAAAGGAACCTTTCTTTTTGCGGACTGCGGGTTAAACCAGGATCCTACCGCAGAGGAACTGGCAGCGATTGCGGACACAAGCGCGAAAAGCTTTAAACAGCTGGTAGGCTCCAAGCCGATTATTGCTATGCTGTCACATTCTACAAAAGGGAGCGCGAAACATCCTTTGGTGGACAAGGTAGTGGAGGCAACGAAAATTGCCCATGAACGGTACCCGCACCTGTTGCTGGACGGAGAACTGCAGACCGATGCCGCACTGGTTCCCCAGGTGGCCAAGTCAAAAGCGCCTGGCAGCGAAGTGGCAGGCAAAGCAAACGTATTGATTTTCCCGAATCTGGATTGTGGAAATATCGGCTATAAGCTGGTGCAGAGGCTGGCGAAGGCGGAAGCGTACGGGCCGATGCTGCAAGGGATTTCAAAACCAGTAAACGACTTGTCCCGCGGATGCTCCTGGGAGGATATCGTAGGCGTAGTCGCCCTGACTGCGGTACAGGCACAGCTGGCATAGCGTTTTTCTCCAAAATATCTTGACAAACCAATATTCGACAGTTATAATTGACGGAGTGCAAAATAATAAGGAGCCAGCTATGTTAATAAACCTAACCGATGTATTGACATCCGAAGGAAGAGAAGAAAGGCTTCAGGCGGAAGCAGGACTTACGGATATCAACTGCAGGATGGGAGTTTTCCCTATTATAGAAAAAACGCCGCTGAACCTTACGTTGAAAAATCTTGGAATGAATAAAGCATCTATGGAAGGCAGGATGGAATTGGTATTAGCCATGAACTGCGACCGCTGTCTGAAAGAAATTCAACAGAAGATTGTTCTTCATTTTGTAAGAGAAATAGAAGGGCCGGATGCATACCAAGAGAAGGAAAAGGATGACGAGCAGAGTTTCATGGCAGGGTATGAACTTGATGTAGATGGATTGGTCAAAAATGAATGCCTTATGAACTTGCCGACGAAGGTCTTATGCAAGCCGGACTGCAAAGGAATCTGCATCAAGTGCGGAAAAGACCTGAATATGGGAGAGTGCGGATGCGATACTTTTGTGCCGGATCCAAGAATGGCAGGAATTAAAGATATTTTTAATGCAGCAAAATCCAAGGTGGAATGATTCATACAGATGCTTCCGCTAAGAATGAATTCGATACAAAAAGGGAGGTGTAACGATGTCTATTTGTCCCAAGAATAAATCTTCCAAATCAAGAAGAGATAAAAGAAGAGCAAATTGGAAAATGAGCGCTCCTACATTGGTAAAGTGCAGTAAATGCGGCGCATTAATGATGCCTCACCGCGTTTGCAAAAAGTGCGGCTCATACAACAAAAAAGAGATCATCACGGTTGAATAATGAAAATTATTTTCGCTGAGCGGTGAAAACGGAAGGCTTTCCTAAACGGGAGGCCTTTTTTCATGGATAAAATACAGCAATATAAAATCAACTTGTGCATGTTTGGCGGGCGCATATATGGAGGGCAGGGGGAGGGGAAGCGGCGGGCAGGGGCAGAGTTTCCGACTTTTGCGGACAATCAGCAATTTCACTTATGAAATGGCTGAAAACCTAGGGAGACATTGCCATGGATGGCAATGTCAGGAAACATAGGACAGGATGTCCGTCGTTTCCGACCCGATCGGTTTGATATCATATGCCCATTTCATTAGTGAAATCTGATTGGAAGCTCCAGTCGGAAACTCTGCCCCTGCCCGCCGCTTCCCCTCCCCCTGCCCTCCATATATGCGCCCGCCAAACATGCACAAGTTAATTTCTATTTTGATTTCCCCGCAAGATAAAAAAATAGCTTGATTTTTATATAGGGGTTTAGTATATTAAAGAAAGATATTAGGAGGTTTATCATGTCAGAAATGGTAAAAGTTGCTGTGGATGCGATGGGCGGGGATAATGCGCCGTTGGAAATCGTAAAAGGAGCGGTGGAAGCCGCCAATGAAAACAGCAAAGTAAAAGTATGCCTGGTAGGCGCGGAAGATATTATAAAACGGGAATTGGAGAAATATACTTATAAAAAAGAGCAGGTAGAAATTGTCAATGCGACGGAAGTGATCGAAACGGCGGAGCCGCCGGTTATGGCGATCCGCAAAAAGAAGGATTCTTCCATCGTAAAGGCACTGCAGCTCGTAAAATCCGGGGAATGTGACGCGTACGTATCGGCGGGGAGTACGGGAGCTACGCTGGTAGGAGGACAGGTGATCGTGGGAAGGCTGAAGGGTGTGGAGCGCCCTCCGCTGGCGCCCCTTATACCGACGGATACAGGAGTCGCCCTGCTGATCGACTGCGGAGCCAATGTGGATGCGAGGCCGTCCCATCTCGTGCAGTTTGCGAAGATGGGCAGCGTATATATGGAAAGCGTGATGAAGGTAAAAAATCCAAGGGTGGCGATTGTGAATATCGGCGCGGAAGAGGATAAAGGGAATGCGCTGGTAAAAGAGACGTTCCCCTTGCTGAAAGAATGCCCTGGCATCAATTTTATAGGAAGCATCGAGGCGAGGGATATTCCTTTCGGCCATGCGGATGTGATTGTATGCGAAGCGTTTGTGGGCAACGTCATATTAAAGCTGTATGAAGGAGTCGGCGGCGCTCTTATAAAGAAAGTAAAAGCGGGGATGATGACATCCCTGAGGAGCAAGGCAGGAGCATTTCTGGTAAAGCCGGCGCTGAAGGAAACTTTGAAAGTTTTTGACCTGGAACAGTACGGCGGCGCGCCTCTTTTGGGGCTGAAGGGACTGGTAGTAAAGACCCATGGCAGTTCTAAGGCAATCGAAATTAAAAATTCTGTTCTCCAATGCGTCACATTTAAAGAACAGAAGATTAATGATAAAATAAAAGAAAAAATTACTTTGGAAGAAGAATAAGAAAGGGCTGTGGAAATGGAATTTGAAAAATTGAAAAAAGTGATTGCCGAGGTGCTGAACGTGGACCCGGAAGAAATTACGATGGAGACGACATTTACAGATGACTTGGGCGCGGATTCCCTGGATGTATTCCAAATTATTATGGGGATCGAGGAAGAATTTGACATTGAGATCCCGGCAGAAGAGGCTGAGAAAATCAGTACAGTGGAAGAGGCGGTTGAATTGATCAAAAACGCTAAGAATTAGTTGCAAAGAGGTAAGCTGCTTCGGTAGCGATTTATCGGAAGCCCTTTTTAAGGGCTTTTTCGATTGTCTATGAGGAAAAGAATATGTTGACAGAAGCGTCCATGAATGAATTGGAAAAAAAGACAGGGTATAGTTTTCAGAATAAGGAATTGCTGAAACAGGCGTTTACGCACAGCTCGTTTGTCAATGAGCAGCGAATTAACCGGCTGCCGGATTATGAAAGGCTGGAATTTTTAGGGGACGCGGTGCTGGAGGTGACGGTCAGCGATTTTCTATTCCGGCGTTTCCCTGACGTAAAGGAAGGGGAACTGACGAAGCGGCGGGCTTCCATCGTATGCGGCTCTTCTTTGGCGCGGATCATGGAAGAGTTCGGCTTTGGAGAGTATATCCAGATGGGAAAGGGCGAGGATACGACCGGAGGGAGGCATAAAGAGAACATTCTTTCCGATGTCATGGAGGCGGTCATAGGAGCCGTTTATCTGGACGGCGGTTTTGACCAGGCTGTCGCGCTGATCCACCGCCTGATTCTGGATGATTTTGAAGATAAGAGATTATTTTATGACAGCAAAACCCTCTTGCAGGAATATGTGCAGAGGGAAAAAGGGGCGGTTCTGGAGTATGTGCTGGTGGATGAATACGGGCCGGACCATAGCAGGGAATTTGTGATAGAGGCCAGAGTAAACGGCAGGCCGATGGGAAAAGGCATGGGAAGGACGAAAAAGTCGGCAGAACAGCAAGCCGCTTATGAAGCCCTTTTGGCGGCCGGAGAAAAATAAATATGCGGGAGAATATATGTATTTAAAAAGTATAGAAGTGCATGGATTTAAGTCATTTGCCAATAAAATAGTGTTTCGGTTCCATAACGGCATTACGGGGATCGTAGGACCGAACGGCAGCGGCAAAAGCAATGTAGCGGACGCTGTCCGCTGGGTGCTGGGGGAACAGCGCGTCAAGCAGCTAAGGGGAGCTTCCATGCAGGATGTTATTTTTTCCGGGACGGAAATGCGCAAGGCCCTTGGCTATGCCTATGTGGCGATTACTTTGGATAACAGCGACCACCAGCTTTCTGTCGATTACGACGAAGTGACGGTGGCGAGGAGAATATACCGCTCCGGGGAGAGCGAATATTTGCTGAACGGCACGCCTTGCCGTCTGAAGGACGTAAACGAACTGTTCTATGATACGGGAATCGGGAAGGAAGGGTATTCCATTATCGGGCAGGGGCAGATCGACAAAATATTGAGCGGCAAGCCGGAGGAACGCAGGGAATTGTTCGATGAGGCTGCAGGGATAGTCAAGTTTAAACGGCGAAAAAATACGGCGCAGAAGAAGCTGGAAGATGAGAAGCAAAATCTGGTGCGCGTAAGGGACATTTTATCGGAGTTGGAAAAGCAGACAGGCCCTTTGGAAAAGCAGTCGGAAACGGCAAAGATCTATTTAAAGAAAAAAGAAGAATTGAAGGCTTTGGATGTCAATATGTTCCTGTTGGAAAATACCAGGATTCGGGAACAGCTGCAGGCGGTAGAGGAAAAATACCGTATTGCCGGCGGGGATCTGAGGGAAACGACGGAAAAATATGAGGGAATCAAAGCAGAGTATGAACAGATCCAGGGAAAGATCGAGCGGTTGGACGAGTCTATCGAAGCGGCCAGGACGAAGCTGACGGACACGGAGCTTTTGAGAGGGAAGCTGGAAGGAGAAATCAATGTTCTGCAGGAACAGATCAACTCGGCCAAAGGCAATGAAGAACACTTAAAGAACAGGCTTCAGACCCTGCATAAGGAAATCGATGGAAAAAGCATAGATAAGGAAGCCATATTAAAAGATAAAAAGGAGATCGACGGGCAGCTTGCGGAAGCGGAGAAAGTGAGGGATGAAGCAAGGGGCCTGTTAAGCGATGTCCAGAATAAAATAGAAGAATTAAACAATAACATAGAAGCAGGGAAAAATACGATCATCGATGCCCTGAACGGCCGTGCCACGATCAAATCCAAAATCGGCCGTTTTGATACGATGACGGAGCAGGTAAATATCCGCAAGGCGGAACTGACCTCCCGCCTTCTCCGTGCGAAATCGGATGAGGCCAGGCAGGAAGAAACGATCCGGGAGCTGGAAGAGGAATTCGAAAAAATTAATGGGGAGATCATTCGGCTGAACGATGCCCAGTCGGTAATCGAGGAAAAACTGGGAGGGCTCCATGACGAACTGGCTGGAAAAGACCAGCAGCTGCGAGATGCCCAGGTTGTCTACCATCAGGAAAAATCAAAGTTAGATGCGCTGGCTAATCTGACGGAGCGGTATGACGGCTATGGAGGCAGCGTAAAGCGCGTGATGGAATGCAAGGAGGAGGAAAAAGGAATTATAGGTGTCGTAGCCGATATCATTCAGGTGGACAAAAAGTACGAAACGGCAATAGAGACGGCCCTTGGCGGAAACATCCAGAATATTGTCACGGAGGACGAAGACACGGCAAAGAGGATGATTTCCTTTTTAAAGAAGCACAAGGCCGGGCGCGCGACGTTTCTTCCCCTGACAAGCATTACGGAAACGCAGGAATTCAAGCATCCGGAGGCTCTGAAGGAAGAAGGGGTCGTAGGAATGGCGGACAGCCTGGTAAAAACGGATAAGAAGTATAAAGACGTGGCAAAAGCGATGCTCGGGAGAATCGTCGTGGTGGATCATGTGGATCATGCGGTGAAAATAGCGAGGAAATTCCATTACGGCATCCGCATGGTGACATTGGAAGGGGAACTTCTTGTACCGGGGGGCGCGATCAGCGGCGGCGCTTTTAAAAACAACAGCAACCTGCTCGGGCGGCGGAGGGAAATGGAAGAGCTGGCTGCGAAGGTAAAGGAATATCTGGCCAAGATAGACGGTTTGCTGGAGGATATTGAGAATACCAAGAAGGAACGGAACAGGCTGAGGATGGAACTGGAGAATACGAAATCCAGCCTGCAGGATAAATTTATCGAACAGAATACCGCCAGAATGAATGTCATGAAAGCGCAGGAACGCAAAAATGAAGCGGAAGAGGGCTTCGGGGAACTCAAGAACGAAGAGAGGGAGATCGAAGAAAAGATATTGGAGATTCGTTCCGAAAAGGAAGCTATCGTCAGGGAGCTGGAGGAGTCCGAACGGCTTGAGGTCAATGTACAGGCACAGATCCAGGATTTCCAGAAGGAATTGGAGGAGCAGAGGAAGAGGGAATCCGAACAGTCGAAAGAGGTTTCCAAATGGGAGCTGGAAGCGGAAAAAATGCTCCAGCGCCAGGAATTCCACTGGCAGAACGTGGAGCGCATCGACGGGGAGATCGCACGTTTTGCCGCAGAGCTGGCACAGGTGGAAGAAGGGCTGGAGAACAGCGCTGCGGAAGCGGAGCGGAAAAGGCAGAATATTCTGGAGATTGAAAATACGATCGCGGCTTCCGATACGTTTCGGTCTGATGCGGAAGTCCGCTTAAGGGATGATATTAAGGAAAAGGAAGGGCTGTCCGCGAAGCAAAAGAATTTTTTTGCAACAAGGGAAGAACTGGCGGAAAGAATATCCGCTCTCGATAAGGAAGTATACCGATTGAACGCCCAGCGGGAAAAATGGGAGGAATCCATAGAAAGCCAGATCAATTATATGTGGAACGAATATGAGATCACGCTTTCCGACGCGGCATCCATGAGGGATGAGAGCATGACAGAGCTTTCTTCCATGAAAAGGGAGGCAGCATCCTTAAAGGAGCAGATTCGAAAATTAGGGGATGTGAACGTTAATGCGATAGAGGATTATAAAAACCTGATGGAAAGATACCTGTTTTTAAAAAACCAGCATGACGATTTGGTAGAAGCGGAAAAAACGTTGTTGAACATCATTGAAGAGCTGGATACCGCCATGCGCAGACAGTTCCAGGAAAAATTTGCCGAAATCGGCAAGGAGTTTGATAAGGTATTCAAGGAACTGTTTGGCGGAGGAAAGGGAACGCTGGAACTCATGGAGGAAGAGGATATTCTGGAAGCGGGCATCCGTATTATCGCACAGCCGCCGGGAAAGAAACTGCAGAACATGATGCAGCTGTCCGGCGGGGAAAAGGCGTTGACGGCCATTGCGCTTTTATTCGCCATCCAGAACCTGAAACCGTCGCCGTTTTGCCTTTTGGATGAGATCGAGGCGGCTTTGGATGAGAGCAATGTAGGAAGGTTTGCAAAATATTTGCATAAGCTGACAAAACACACACAATTTATTGTAATTACTCACAGACGTGGTACAATGGAGAAAGCAGACAGGCTTTACGGCATTACGATGCAGGAAAAAGGCGTATCCACGCTGGTAAGCGTTAATTTGATTGACAAGGAGCTGGATGATTAAGGCTGTATGGCGAAAATGGAGGAATTATGGGCGGAGAGAAAAAAGGATTTTTCAGCAGGCTGAAGGATGGTCTTACAAAGACAAGGAACAATATCGTAAATGGGATTGATTCTGTTTTCAACGGGTTTTCCGCGATTGATGAAGATTTTTATGAGGAATTGGAAGAGATACTGATCATCGGCGATATCGGCGTGAACGCGACGAATTCCATTATTGAAAAACTGCGGGTGCAGGTAAAGGAAAACCATATCAAGCAGCCTTCGGAGTGCAAGGAATTTCTGATCAAAAGCATCAAGGAACAGATGAGGGTGGAGGAGACGGCTTATGAATTTGAACACAGGCAGTCGGTCATACTTGTCATCGGCGTGAACGGGGTAGGAAAGACGACATCCGTAGGCAAACTGGCAGGAATATTAAAAGACCAGGGGCGCAAGGTGCTGATCGCTGCGGCGGATACTTTCCGCGCGGCGGCCGGGGAGCAGCTGGCCGAATGGGCAAACCGGGCGGGCGTGGATATTATCAAGGGCGCGGAAGGCTCCGATCCGGCCAGCATTATCTATGACGCGGTGAATGCGGCGAAAGCCAGGAATGTGGATGTGCTGATCTGCGATACGGCAGGGAGGCTGCATAATAAAAAGAATCTGATGGAAGAGCTGAAAAAGATCAACCGCGTGATCGACAGGGAATTCCCGGGAGTATATAGAGAAAACCTCGTGGTGCTGGACGGCACGACCGGGCAGAATGCGTTGAAACAGGCGATTGATTTTGGGGAAGTGACTGACCTGACGGGTATTATTTTAACGAAGATGGATGGAACCGCAAAGGGCGGCATTGCCGTAGCGATACAATCGGAGCTTCAGATCCCCGTGAAATATATCGGAGTGGGGGAAACGCTGGAAGATCTGCAGAAATTCGATTCGGACCAGTTTGTAAATGCGCTGTTTGATATCAGGCAGACGGAGGAAGAGGAATAGGGCGGAGTATGGGAGGTAAGGCAAATGACGGATGAAATGTTGACGCTGGATAAATTTGAAGAAGCTTCGGAAGTAGTCAGACAGGTGACGCAGGAGACAAAACTGGTATACAGCAGTTACCTGAGTGCGCAGACGGGGAACAAAGTTTATTTGAAGCCGGAAAATATGCAGTTTACTGGCGCATATAAGGTAAGAGGCGCATACTATAAGTTGAGCACGCTGACGGACGAGGAACGGAAACGCGGCCTGATTACAGCTTCTGCCGGAAACCATGCGCAGGGCGTGGCTTATGCGGCAAAATGCCACGGGGTAAAGGCCGTTATTGTTATGCCGAATACGACGCCGCTGATCAAGGTCAACCGTACAAAGAGCTACGGGGCGGAAGTAGTGTTGTTCGGCGATGTGTATGATGAAGCCTGCGGCCGCGCTTATGAGCTGGCAGAGGAAAAAGGATATACTTTTATCCATCCCTTTGATGACCTGGCGGTGGCGACCGGGCAGGGGACGATCGCTATGGAAATTTTCAAAGAACTTCCCCTTGTGGATTATATCCTCGTTCCGATCGGCGGCGGCGGGCTGGCGACCGGCGTGTCGACGCTCGCAAAGCTGCTGAATCCGAAGATTAAAGTGGTCGGCGTGGAGCCGGCGGGGGCGAACTGCCTTCAGGAATCCATCAAAGAAGGAAAAGTAGTGACATTGGATCATGTGAGCACGATTGCGGACGGCACGGCGGTAAAGACGCCGGGAACGAAAATTTTCCCTTATCTGTGCAAATATCTGGATGATATTCTGACAGTGGAAGATGAAGAATTAGTCGTAGCCTTTTTGGACATGGTGGAAAACCATAAAATGATCGTGGAAAATTCCGGGCTTCTTACGGTGGCGGCGCTGAAGCATCTCAATGTCAGGGATAAAAGAGTAGTGTCGATATTGAGCGGGGGCAATATGGATGTGATCACCATGTCCTCCGTCGTGCAGCAGGGACTGATCCTCCGCGACAGGATCTTTACGGTATCGGTGCTTCTGCCTGACAGGCCGGGAGAATTGAGTCATGTGGCAGATGTGATCGCAAAGCAGAGCGGCAATGTCATCAAGCTCGAACATAATCAGTTTGTATCGATTAACAGGAATGCGGCGGTGGAACTGCGCATTACGATGGAAGCGTTCGGCTCCGAGCATAAAAATCAGATTATCAATGCCCTGCATGAGAACGGATACCAGCCGAAGGTTGTCAGAACGAATATTTAAGCATATTTCTATAAGGAGATTGATTTTGGGGTATAGAAAATACAGCGAGTGGCAATCTTACGTAGTGTGAGAAAGACTTGCGTTGCAAGTCTTTCTCACACAGAAGAATGCCCAAAAAACGGGCATTCTTCCCATAGATGATTGGTGCCGCAGGGAGGCGGCATGGGGGTTAGTGTGTAGAAATAGAACCGGAGTTTATATATGAAAGAAAAGGCGGCGGATCAGGCGGCGGAAGAAAGATATCTGGCCAGAATCGAACAGGAGTATGAGGAAAAGAGGGAAAAGAAAAAGTCGGTAAAAGAAATCGCTTTGGATTATATGGTTATTACCCTGGCATCGGCAGTATATGCGGCGGCAGTCAGCTTGTTTATCGATCCCAACAATCTTGCTCCGGGAGGAGTGACGGGAATTGCGATCCTCTTAAACCGCGCGGTGCCGCTGGAAACAGGGACGCTGATTCTGTTGATCAATATACCTATTGTCCTTTTGGGGGTATGGAAGTTCGGGATCCGCTTTATCGTTTCTACGTTTTATGCTATCGCGATGACTTCTTTGTTTACAAACCTTTTGTCTCCTTTGGGAGCGGCCACGGACGATATCTTGCTGGCGGCTCTTGCGGGAAGCGTTTTGATTGCAGTATCCATCGGGACGATATTTAAAAGGGGGGCGACGACAGGGGGGACGGATATTATTATTAAGTGCCTACGGTTGAAATTCCCTCATTTAAAGACTGGTGTTTTATTTTTTATGACGGACGTGTGCATCGTAACCGTTTCCGGGTTTGTATTCCGGAATATCGATTCCGCATTGTATGCGGGAATCGCAGTGGTTGTCACATCGGTTGTCTTGGATGTCGTTCTTTATGGGAGGGACGGCGCAAAGCTGGTTTATATTATCAGCGACTGCCAGGAGAAGATCACAGACAGGCTTTTAGCCGACCTAGATGTAGGCGTCACCCACTTGAGCGGCGCGGGGGCGTACAGTGGAAAGGAAAAGACAATCATTATGTGCGTAGTAAAGAAGCCTTTATTTCCGCGTGTGGAAGAAATCGTGAAAGAAGAGGATGCAGACGCTTTTATGATTGTCACCAGCGCTACAGAAATTTTCGGGGAAGGGTATAAGAGCTATTTCAGCGAGAAAATATAACGAATCTGGATGAGGACAGGAGATACGGCGGATAAATAGAAGCGGGGATGCGGATGAAGCACAGGAATTATTATGATACAGACCTTACCGATATCAATATTAGCAATATCAATATTAGCAATATGAATATTGAGGATATGGACGAGACAGAGACGCAGGACTATCCTTTGCGGAAAATGCCTTCGGATATGCCGGCAAAGAAGAGGAAAAGAAGGAGGAGGCGGGGAATATTCCTGCCTGTCTTTTTATGCCTGATAGCCCTTGGGTCTTTGACTGGCTGTCTGTTCCTGCTAATAAAGAACAGGCTGCTGGAAGAGGAAATCAGCGAGGCTGCGGCATATATGGAAGAAGCGGGCGATGCGGTATTGTATACGGAGGAGGAAGCGGCGGATATGGTAAATACTGCGGTTTCGGATGCTTCCAGGCAAAAGGAGGAGGAGATTTTAGGAAGGGTAAAGGCAATGATGGAGAACGGGGAGGGAACTTCCGCCATGTTGCGGGAGCTTTATCCGAACGAAATCGTAGTGGCGGCAGACAGCCGGTATTATTTTTTTCCCATTGTAGATACGATCCCGCATCATTCCTACATAGAAGAGCAGTTTGTGATGAACGGGGATAATATTTTGGAATATGTGTCGGACGGACAGGTTTTATCGAAAAAAGGAATCGATGTTTCCAGATACCAAGGAGAGATCGACTGGGAAAAAGTGGCGGGGGACGGCGTGGAATATGCGTTTATCCGTCTGGGAATCAGGGGTTCTACGGAAGGGAAGCTGATGCTGGACGAAACATATGAAGATAATATGGAGGGAGCGCTGGAAAACGGCATCGATGCGGGCGTTTATTTTTTTACACAGGCGTTGAACAAAAAAGAGGCGGTGGAAGAAGCGGAATTTGTCCTGGAGAATCTGAAAGGGTACGATGTTGCCTATCCCATCGTTCTGGATGTGGAGGAGATAACGACAAAAAATCCCCGTACGAAAAATATGGGAAAACAGGAATGGACGGATGTATGCATCGCTTTCTGCGACCGGATTGAAGAGGCGGGCTATGTGCCGATGATTTATGGCAATTTGAAGACTTTTATGCTTATGGTGGATTTGGAACAGCTGGAAAAATATGAGAAGTGGTTCGCCTATTACCGCACGCCTTTATACTTCCCTTATGAATTCAGCATCTGGCAGTACAGTTCGACGGGGAAAGTAAACGGAATCGGTACGGATGTGGACATGAACATCAGCATGAAAGATTTTTGGGGAGAGAAATGAATTTCTTAAGTAATGGCTTTCCCATGAAATTTCCCTTGCATTTTCCATCCGCCGGTGCTATAGTTATAAGAAGATAATATGTTACCGTTAATTAGAGTGGACTTGCGAGTCCACTTTTTTTGCGGGGGTCAAAATATACGGGGAAAGGAATCGGTGGGAGTATGTCCAGGAAGGAAACATATGAAAGCAGGACGGAAGAACTGCTTATGCCCATAGCAGAAGCGGCGGGCGTGGAAATTTATGATGTGGAATATGTAAAAGAGGGCAGCGATTATTATTTGAGGGCATATATCGATAAGCCGGGCGGTGTGGATATTAACGACTGCGAACGGGTGAGCCGGATCTTGTCGGACGCGCTGGATGAAAAGGATTTTATCCAGGATGCTTATATTTTGGAAGTGAGCAGCCCCGGACTGGGAAGGGCGTTGAAAAAAGACAGGCATCTGGAAAAGAGCCTGGGGAAAGACGTGGAAGTGAAAACATACAAGCCAGTGGATCATAGCAAGGAATTTAGCGGCGTGCTGAAAACATACGATGAAAATTCCATCACGATAGAGGCGGAAGGCAGGGAACTGGTTTTTGCAAAAGGGGATATTGCGGTAATTCGGTTAGCGCTTGATTTTTAACGAGGAAAAGAAGAAAGGAAAAGAAAGAAATGAACAGAGAATTAATGGAAGCGTTGGATATTTTAGAGAAGGAAAAGGAAATAAGCAAGGAAACCTTATTTGAAGCGATTGAGAATTCCCTGATAACAGCTTGTAAAAACCATTTTGGAAAATCGGATAATATTAAAGTCGAGATCGATAAGGAAACGTGCGACTTTTTATGCTATGCGGAAAAGGAAGTAGTGGAAGAGGTGGAAGACGACTGTATGCAGATATCCCTAGAGAATGCGTTGAAAATATCCAAACAGGCGCAGCTGGGAGATATTATCCATGTGGAGATCAAATCCAAAGAGTTCGGGCGTATTGCAACGCAGAATGCGAAAAATGTTATCTTGCAGAAGATACGGGAAGAGGAAAGAAGCGTTATTTATAACCAATATTATGAAAAAGAAAAGGATATCGTGACCGGCATCGTGCAGCGCTATGTGGGAAGGAATATTAGCATTAACCTTGGAAAGGCGGACGGCATCTTAAATGAGAGCGAACAGGTAAAAGGAGAGATGTTTAAGCCTACGGAGAGAATTAAGGTATATATCCTGGAAGTAAAGAATACGCCGAAGGGTCCGCGCATTTTGGTGAGCCGCACCCATCCGGAACTGGTAAAACGCCTGTTCGAATCCGAAGTGACGGAGATCAAGGACGGCACAGTGGAAATAAAGAGCATTGCAAGGGAAGCGGGAAGCCGTACGAAAATGGCGGTATGGTCCAACAATCCCAATGTGGATGCAGTCGGCGCATGCGTAGGTATTAACGGTTCCCGGGTAAATACGATAGTGGAGGAACTGCGGGGAGAAAAGATTGACATTATCAACTGGGATGAAAATCCGGGCAATTTGATCCAGAATGCTTTATCTCCGGCGAAAATTGTTGCCGTGTTTGCAGACCCGGATGAAAAAACAGCGAAAGTAGTCGTTCCCGACTACCAGCTTTCCCTGGCAATCGGCAAAGAAGGACAAAATGCGAGACTGGCGGCAAGGCTGACCGGTTATAAGATAGATATTAAGAGCGAGACGCAGGCGAAGGATGCGCCTGGCTTCCGTTATGAAGATTATCTGGATGATTATGATGAGTATGAAGAAGGGGAGTATGAAGAAGAGTTTGCGGAAGCATCTTCGGATGGATTATTCATGGATGGAGCATCCGATGAGGAGGAAGCGCTGGGCGATGAGGAAGTTATGGAAGCGGAACTGGCGGGAGAAGAAATGGAAGAGACCGCATTGGATGAATCATAAGTGACAGAAAAGAGGAACGTATGGCTAAGAAAATCCCTTTGAGGCAATGTGTCGGATGTGCGAAGATGAAGGGCAAGAAGGAGATGATGAGGGTCCTGAAAACGGCGGAGGACGGCATTGTTTTGGATATGACAGGAAAGAAAAACGGGCGAGGCGCGTATCTTTGTATGGAACGTGAATGCTTGAAAAAGGCGAGAAAGAACAAGGGGCTGGAGCGGTCTTTAAAAATGAGCATTCCTGATGAGATATACGATAACCTGGAAAAGGAGTTTGAAAAGGGTGAATAAAATATATTCATTGCTCGGATTGGCGGTAAGATCCAGAAATGTGGCGAGCGGAAGCTTTGCTGCCGAAAAAGCGGTAAAGGGCGGCTGGGCCGCAATGGTGATTGTGAGCGAAGACGCATCGGATAATACGGTAAAAAAGTTTCGGAATATGTGCAGTTTTTATGAAACACCCATATATCGGTATGGCAGGAAGGAAGAACTGGGGCATGCCATGGGGAAAGAAATGCGAACCGTATTGGCTGTTTTGGATGAGGGGTTTGCAAGAACCATAAAAAAGCATTTGGAAGCGGTTGAACAAGAAGACGGAGGTAGTGAGCATGGCGAAAATGAAAGTACATGAACTTGCGAAGGAATTAGATAGACAGAGCAAAGAACTGATAGCTTTTTTGCAGGAAAAAGGAATGGATGTAAAGGCGGCCCAAAGTTCGATTGAGGAAGAGGCGGTTGCTTTAGTAAGAGCGCATTTTAAGAAGGATAAGCCGGAGGTACCGGAGAAAAAAGAGGAAAAAACCGAAAAAATGGAGATGAAAGAGGAGAAGCCTATGACAAAAGAGGGAGGAGCTGGAAACGAGGCACCGAAGAAAAAGAAAAAGATAATTTTTGTGAGCAATCCCCATAACAGCAAGATGTCGGGGCAGAAGCCGAGGCCGTCAGGAGACAAAAGGCCCCAGCCGGCAAATGGACAGAGACAGGGGAATTACGGACGGCAGGACAGACAGGAGAAGATGGCTCCCTACCGGCCGGTAAAGCCGTTGACGCCCCCGTCCCCTACGCCTCCTGTCACTATGGTGCCAGCCCACAATAATATGCCGAAGAGGGATCAGAAACCGGCGGCGAAGGTGGAAAATAAAAAGGCAGAATCTGTGGCGGAAGTAAAAAGGCCGAAGCAGGAGCCGACGGCGAATATACCTGCTGCAAGCCAGGAGCAGGCAAAGAAGCCGGATAATTTCAGGCAGGAGAGGCCGGAACGGAGCAACAGGCCGGAAGGGCAGGACAGACCGAGGAACGGCGAACCGCAGAGACGGCAGGAAAACAGAGGCGAGAATAGAAATGAAAACAGGAGCAATAATAGGAATGATGGGCGGAGGACAGAAGGATCCAATCGAAGGCCTTATGAAAATCATCAGGGTAATCAAGGGGATAGGCGCGGCAATGCTGGCGGCCAAAATCATAACCGGTTTGGTGGAAATAATGAGCGCCCTAACAGAGGAAATGGCGGGCAGGACAATCGATTCAGAAAGCCTGCGGCCTCTAAAGGATTCATGCCGGAGAGTCCGATCAAAGATCAGGAAAAGCACAGGGATGAAGAAAAGCGCAGAATCAGCCAGGAGAAGGATAAACGCTCTAAGAAGGATCTGATATACGAAGAGGATGATATGAAGATATCCGGCAAGAATAAAGCCGGAAGATTTATCCGCCCCGAGAAAAAAGTAGAAGAGGCAAAGGAAGAGCAGATCAAGGTGATCGTCATCCCCGATTCTCTGACTATTAAGGAACTTGCGGATAAGATGAAAATGCAGCCCTCTGTGATTATTAAGAAGTTATTTTTACAGGGGCAGATTGTTACTGTGAATTCGGAGCTTTCTTTTGAAGAGGCGGAGAATATCGCGATTGAGTATGACATCATCTGCGAAAAAGAAGAAAAGATCGATGTCATTGAAGAGCTTTTGAAAGAAGAAGAAGAAAAAGAAGAGGATATGACAAAGCGTCCTCCGGTGATCTGTGTCATGGGTCATGTTGACCACGGCAAAACATCCCTCTTGGATGCGATCCGCAAGACGAACGTCACGGATAAGGAAGCCGGCGGAATCACCCAGCATATCGGCGCTTATACGGTAAAAGCGGACGGGGAAAAGATCACTTTTCTGGATACGCCGGGCCATGAAGCATTTACCGCGATGCGGATGAGAGGAGCGAATTCTACCGATATCGCGATCCTTGTCGTAGCTGCGGATGACGGCGTGATGCCTCAGACGATAGAGGCGATCAATCATGCTAAAGCGGCCGGGATCGAGATCATTGTTGCAGTAAACAAGATCGATAAGCCCAATGCCAATGTTGACAGGGTAAAACAGGAATTGACGGAATACGAACTGATCCCGGTAGACTGGGGCGGAAGCACGGAATTTGTGCCGGTATCCGCGAAGTCCGGCGAAGGCATCGATACGCTGCTGGAAACGATCCTGCTTACGGCTGAGATCCTGGAACTAAAGGCAAATGTCAAGAGACGCGCCAGAGGGCTTGTCATCGAAGCGGAACTGGATAAAGGAAGAGGTCCGGTGGCAACGGTGCTGGTTCAGAAGGGAACGCTTCACGTGGGGGATTTCATTTCTGCGGGTTCCAGCCATGGCAAAGTCAGGGCGATGATTGATGATAAAGGAAGACGGGTGAAGGAGGCGCTGCCTTCCACGCCGGTAGAGATATTGGGGCTTTCCGATGTGCCGAGCGCAGGAGAAGTATTTATTGCCCATGAAAATGATAAAACAGCAAAATCCTATGCGGAAACATATCTGGCACAGAATAAGGAAAAAATGCTGGAAGATACGAAATCCAAGATGTCCCTGGACGATCTCTTTACACAGATCCAGGCAGGCAATTTGAAGGAGCTGAACCTGATCATCAAGGCAGATGTCCAGGGCAGCGTAGAGGCAGTAAAGCAAAGTCTGCTGAAGCTTTCCAATGAAGAGGTCGTTGTAAAATGCATCCATGGAGGCGTAGGAGCCATTACGGAATCCGACGTATCTCTGGCTTCCGCTTCTTCGGCGATCATCATCGGCTTTAATGTAAGGCCGGATGCCATGGCGAAAGGGGTTGCCGAGAGGGAAGGCGTGGATATCAGGCTTTATAAAGTGATCTATCAGGCAATCGAGGATATCGAGGCAGCCATGAAAGGGATGCTGGATCCTATTTTCGAGGAAAAAGTCATCGGACATGCGGAAGTGCGCCAGATCTTCAAGGCATCGGCAGTGGGCAATATTGCGGGTTCCTATGTTTTGGACGGTGTATTCAAACGAGACTGCAAGATTCGTATTACGAGGGAAGGCGAGCAGATTTATGAGGGCGCGCTCAGCTCCCTGAAGCGTTTCAAGGACGATGTAAAGGAAGTGAAATCCGGTTTCGAATGCGGCTTGGTATTCGATGGTTTTGACCAGATGCAGGAACTGGATATCGTAGAAGCATATATTATGGTGGAAGTGCCAAGGTAATCAGAAATAAGGGAGTATATATTATTTATGAGAAAGAACAGTATAAAGAATACGAGGATCAACGGAGAGGTGCAGCGGGCGCTGGCAGAGATCATACGGGGTGGAATCAAGGATCCCCGTATCAGCCCTCTGACTTCCGTGGTAGCGGTGGAGGTATCGCCGGATTTGAAAACATGCAAAGCATGGATCAGCGTCCTTGGCGAAGAGGAGATGCAGAAAAATACGCTGGAAGGCTTAAAAAGCGCGACGGGTTATATTAAGAACCAGCTGGCGAAGGAAGTAAACCTGCGCAATACGCCTGAAATCACATTTATTATGGATCAGTCCATTGCTTATGGCGTCAATATGTCCAGACTGATCGATGAGGTGAATGGAGGCAGAGAATGAAAATAGCAGAAGAAGTAAAGGATGCGGGCCGAATAGGAATCGGCGGACATATCCGTCCCGATGGGGACTGCGTGGGAGCGTGCATGGCGCTGTATCTGTATTTGAGGAAAGTGTTTCCTGAAAAAACGGTGGAACTTTTTTTGGAACAGCCGTCGGAAGTCTTCCATTGTATTAAAGATATAGAACGGATACGCACGGATGTGATGAAAGGCGGAAGCTGCGAAGAGGATTTTGATGTTTTTATCGCCTTGGATACAGCGGCAGATCGTCTGGGTGCGGCAAAACCCTTGTTTGACCGGGCGGGAAGGACGATTAACATCGACCACCATATCAGCAATAAAGGGTGTGGAACTGTGAATTACATCGATCCCCATGCGAGTTCTACCAGCGAATTGGTTTTCCGTGTGATAGAGGAAGAAAAACTGGATGAGGAAATCGCCAAGGCAATTTATATCGGGATCATACACGATACAGGAGTATTCCGCTATTCCAACACTTCGCCGGAAACATTAGCTATCGCTTCCAGGCTGGTTGCTTTTGGCTTTGACTTTTCAGAAGTCATAGAGAAGACATTTTATGAGAAAACTTATGTGCAGACGCTTCTTCTGGGAAGGGCGCTGCTGGAAAGCATCCTCATTATGGACGGGAAGTGCATGGTCAGCGGCATAGAAAAGAAAACGCTGGATTTTTACCATGCGGATGCCAAAGACCTGGAAGGAATCGTGAGCCAGCTCAATCAGACGAGGGACGTGGAATGTACGATTTTTATGTACCAGACAGGAGTGTTGGAATATAAAGTAAGCCTGCGTTCCAAAGGGAAAGTAGACGTGTCCCGGATTGCCGTATATTTTGGAGGCGGCGGACATATGAGGGCGGCAGGATGTACGATGAACGGCACATTTTACGATGTGGTAAATAATCTGACGTTACATATAGAAAGGCAGCTGAAGAAGGCCGGCGTGGAATAGACCGGAGGGCAGCGGAGAAAGACGGATGTACAATGGAATGATAAATGTATACAAGGAGGCGGGCTTTACTTCCCACGATGTGGTGGCAAAGCTGAGAGGCATCCTGAAACAGAAAAAGATCGGGCATACGGGGACTTTGGATCCGGATGCAGTAGGCGTTCTTCCTGTCTGCCTTGGCAGCGCCACCAAACTGTGCGGCATGCTGACGGATACGGATAAGGAATACCGGGCCAGGATGCTGCTTGGAAGGGAAACGGATACCCAGGATGCTTCTGGGAAGGTGCTTAGGCAGAGCGAAGTGCAGGCGACGGAGAAAGAGGCTACAGAGGCGGTCATGTCCTTTTTGGGCGATTACGAACAGATTCCTCCGATGTACTCGGCGATTAAGGTGAACGGGAAAAAGTTGTACCAACTTGCCCGGGAAGGAAAAGAGGTCGAGCGCCGACCGAGAAGAGTGAGGATCTGCGACCTGGAAATAGAGGAAATGGACCTTCCTTTTCTTTCCATGCGGGTTGGCTGTTCCAAAGGAACTTATATCAGGACTCTTTGTCATGACATCGGCCAAAAATTGGGCTGCGGCGGCATTATGGTTTCGCTGGAAAGGACAAAAGCAGGCATTTTTTGTGCAGAGAACGCGCTCCGGCTTTCCGAGATTGAGAGACTGCAAGGACAGGGGGAGCTGCAAAAAAAAATCATGCCGGTGGATGCGGTGTTTGCAGCGTATGAAACGGCGACAGTAGAACGGAAATTCCAGAAATTGATTGATAATGGAAATGCTTTTTACCGGCATATGGTAAAAGAAAGCAAAAATTATATACCGGAGGAAGAGGTCCGGGTGTATAATGAAGACGGCAGGTTCTATGGTATTTACCAATACAAGCCGGAGGACGGGCGGTTTCTGCCGGTAAAAATGTTTATGGAGAACTAACAACAGATGCGGATCATTCATAATACGACAGATTTTGCGATAGAAGAAAAGAGCGCTGTGGCAGTGGGCAAGTTTGACGGCATCCATTTAGGGCATCAGAAACTGCTCCGCTGTATTTTGGAACAGAAGGAGCAGGGACTTCGGTCCGTAGTGTTTACGTTTGACCCGCCCCCGGCCGTTTTGTTCGGGATATCTTCCGGGAAAGAATTAATGACGAAGGAGGAGAAAAGGGCGGCTTTTTTGCAGATGGGAATCGATACTCTGATCGAGTTCCCTTTGAACCATAAGACAGCGGCGATGGATCCGCAGGACTTTATTGAAGAGGTGCTTGTCCGAAGAATGCGGTCAGCCTATATCGCGGCGGGAGCGGATGTATCTTTTGGGGCGAAAGGGGCAGGCAATTATATGCTTTTGAAATCCATGGCGGCTTTCGGGGGATATGAACTGCAGCTGGTCGATAAAGTCTGTTATAATGGAAGGGAGATCAGTTCCACTTATGTGAGGGAAGAGGTGGAGAAGGGGAATATGGAAGAAGTAAAGGCGCTGCTTGGCGCGCCTTATGGCATAAAGGGGACGGTGATGCATGGGAAACGGTTTGGGCGGACGATCGGAATGCCGACGGCAAATCTCTTGCCGGAGCCTCACAAACTGCTCCCGCCTAACGGAGTATATTATTCGGAAGTATGGATGAACGGGGAGAAATATAAGGGAATTACCAATATCGGCTATAAGCCTACGGTCAGTGAAAAAGAACAGATCGGGGTGGAAACGTATATTTATGGATTGGAAGAAGAAGTATACGGGAAGGAAATGACGGTAAGGCTTCTGAAGTTTAAGCGCCCGGAGCGGAAGTTCGACGGAAAAGCGGAATTAAAAGAACAGATGATGAAGGATATGGAAGAAGGGATGGCTTTTCATACGGGTATACAAATGAAAGGATAAGAAGAATATGAATGTGGAGATTATACTAGCAATGGCCGGAGGGCTTGGATTGTTCCTTTTTGGAATGACGGTCATGAGCGAAAGCATTGAAAAAGTAGCGGGGGCAAAGCTCCGGTCAATCCTTGAAGTATTTACGACGAACCGTTTTACCGGACTGATCGTCGGAATTATTTTTACCGGTATTATCCAGTCTTCTTCCGCTTGTACGGTGATGGTGGTCAGCTTTGTAAACTCGGGGCTGATGTCTCTGTACCAGGCGGCCGGGGTTATTTATGGGGCGAATATCGGTACTACGATAACCTCCCAGCTCGTTTCCTTTAATTTATCCGAAGCTGCGCCGGTATTTTTGCTGGCTGGCGTGCTGACGATGATGATAGGGAAAGGGAAACAGAATGCGGAGAAGATCGGCGAGGTGATCGTCGGTTTCGGTATTTTGTTTATGGGATTGAGCAGCATGTCGGGAGCTATGGCGGGCATGAAGGACAGCCCGGCTGTGATGAATCTGTTAAAATCCCTAGACAGCCCATTGCTCGCCGTGCTTATGGGAACCGTGCTGACAGCGGTTATCCAGAGCTCGTCGGTTACGGTCAGCATCGTGCTTCTTATGGCAAATGAAGGACTGCTCGGGCTGCCTATCAGTCTTTTCATTATCCTGGGATGTAATATCGGGGCTTGTGCTTCTGCGGTATTGGCTTCCCTTACCGGTAAAAAGGATGCGAAGCGCGCGGCTATGATCCATTTCCTTTTCAATGTTATCGGCACAGTATTATTATATATTATCCTGATGATAGGAATGAACCAGGTGGTAGATGGGATTATGTCGATATCCGGCAATAATGCGGGGCGTTTTGTGGCGAATGCGCATACGATCATAAAAGTGTTCCAGGTAATCGTGCTGTTCCCGTTTTCTAATCTGATCGTGAAGCTGACTTATGTGCTGGTACCCGGCGATGATAAGAAGGTGGGCTACAGAGACAGCTTCCAGCTGAAATACATAGGGGAAAAAGTGGTATTTAACCCGGCCACGGCTGTGGTGGAGGTCATGAAGGAAATTGAAAGAATGGCTTCCCTTGCGGCAGAGAACTTGAACCGCGCCATGAATGCCCTTATTACTTTGGATAATGAAGATATTGAGGAAGTTTATGAAGTGGAGAAAAATATCAACTTTTTGAATCATGCGATTACCAATTATCTGGTGAAGATCAACCAGGCCACCCTGCCGATCGAGGACTTGAAAAGTATCGGCGCGTTATTCCATGTAGTAAACGATATCGAGCGTATCGGCGACCATGCGGAAAATGTGGCAGATTCGGCAAAGCAGCGTATCGGGACCGGCGTGGGCTTCAGCAAAGAGGCGCAGAGGGGCCTTGGAGAGATGATGGATATGGTCAATACGCTGATACAGTTTGCGGTGGAGATGTTTTCCAAAGGCACGGAGGAGCATCTGGAGGATATCATGCATCTGGAGGATGCGGTGGATGAAAAGGAAAGGGAACTACAGAAGGAACATGTGGGGCGGCTGACAAGAAACGAGTGCAGCCCGGAAGCCGGCATGTTGTTTTCGGATATTGTGTCCGGCTTAGAGCGCGTGGCAGACCATGCGACGAATATTGCTTTTTCCATTCTGAATGCGGATCCAGAAGAAGATTAATCAAAAGATTCATATAGAAGGTCCACGGAAACTTCCTGAAATTTCCGTGGATTTTTATTTGACAGCCGGGAATTCTGTTGTTATAATAACATTGTAATAAATGTAATAAATTTGTAATATATGACAGAAAGGCATGATTATTTTATGAGATACAGACTGGCGGGCATGGCGGTAATATGTGTAGCAGGAGCGTTGATGGTAAACGGAGGAGCTGCATATGCAGCAGAAAGCAAGAGTTTACCGAAGGATTCGAGTACATCTATTGAAGAGGCGTTTGGCGAGCCGGTAGGGGCGCTTGCCCTTTTGGATTCGGAGAAGACGGAAGAAGAATATAAATCGGCGGCAAAACAGGCGGAAGGCGCTTTGTGGGGATATACGAACCTTGGGATATCCAACGTGGATGACAACCTGAACATCCGTAAAATACCGGACGAAGAAGGCAAGCTGATCGGGAAATTGCCCAGCAATGCCGCGTGCGAGCTGGTATCGCAGGAAGGGGAATGGACTTATATCCGGTCCGGGAAGGTGGAAGGATATGTAAAAAGCGAATTCCTTTTGGACGGCTGGGAAGCGAAAAAACGTGCCATGGAGCAGATATCCAGGGTGGCAGTGGTGAATACGACCAGCTTGAAGGTAAGGGAACAGCCCAATACAGACTGCGAAGTCATCACCCTTGTTCCAAACGGCGAAGAACTGGAAGTCGTGGAGGAAATGGATGATTGGGTCAAGATCATGATCGACGATGAAGAGAATTATGTCTCGGCGGAATTTGTAAAAATAGAAGAAAAACTTGGTTCAGCGATTACCCTGACAGAATTGATGTACGGACAGGGAGTATCGGATGTCAGAGTGGATCTTTGCCAGTACGCGAAACAGTTTGTAGGGAATCCTTATGTATGGGGGGGAACCAGCCTGACCAAAGGCGCGGATTGTTCCGGCTTTGTCTTGAGCGTATTTAAGAAATATGGTATTTCCCTACCCAGGACTTCCGGTTCCCAGGCGAATGCGGGCAGGAAAATCAGTATGGCGGAAGCACAGCCGGGCGATTTGATTTTCTATGCAAAAGGCGGACGCATTAACCATGTGGCATTATATATCGGCGGCGGACAGGTTGTCCATGCCAGCAGCCCGAAAACAGGGATCAAAATATCGAATTATAATTACAGGACGCCGGCAAAAGTGGTAAGAGTGCTGCCGTAATGAATTTGGGTATTTACATGGAATGGAAAATATGGTAGAATGTCCAAGTATGAAATTTAGCCGATACTCGGTGGAAGGACGACTCCGACCTGATCTTAGTATACGGTGAGAGAAGAAATAGGAGGAAAAGCAATGATTTCGAAGGAAAAGAAGACAGAGATTATCAAGGAATATGCAAGAAGCGAGGGTGATACTGGTTCACCGGAAGTTCAGATCGCCGTATTGACCGCGAGGATCCAGGAACTGACGGAGCATTTGAAGAATCATCCGAAGGATCATCATTCAAGGAGAGGGCTTCTTAAGATGGTTGGCCAGAGGCGGGGGCTTTTGGACTATCTGAAGAAAGTGGATATTGAAAGATACCGTACTTTAATTGGTAAACTTGGAATCAGAAAGTAATGAGCGGATGTTAAGAAGGCGGATGCAGGCTGAGAGGGCAGGCTGTCCGCCTTTTCCTCATGGTTATGGGAAGACAGGAAGGAGAGAAGTTTTATGGAGAACAATTACAGGACATTTACGATGGATCTTGCCGGAAGAACGTTAAAAGTCGATATCGGCAGGGTAGGAAAGCAGGCAAACGGCTGTGCTTTTATGCAGTATGGGGAAACCACCGTGCTTTGTACGGCGACGGCTTCTGAAAAACCGAGGGAAGGGATTGATTTCTTTCCTTTGAGCGTGGAATATGAAGAGAAATTATATGCCGTAGGAAAAATTCCGGGCGGCTTTAACAAAAGGGAAGGCAAGGCATCGGAAAACGCCGTATTGACAAGCCGCGTGATTGACAGACCCATGCGTCCGCTTTTTCCGAAGGATTACAGAAATGATGTTACTTTAAATAATATGGTAATGAGCGTGGATCCGTCCTGCCGGCCGGAACTGGTAGCGATGATCGGTTCTGCGATTGCTACATGTATTTCCGATATTCCTTTCGACGGCCCTTGCGCGATGACGCAGATCGGCATGATTGACGGGGAATTTGTTGTGAACCCTTCCCAGGAGCAGTGGAAAATAGGGGATTTAAACCTGACCGTTGCATCGACCAGCGAAAAGGTAATTATGATTGAGGCAGGAGCCAACGAAGTTCCGGAAGCCAGGATGCTGGAAGCAATCTATATGGCTCATGACATCAACCAGAAACTGATAGAATTTATCAACCATATTGTAGCAGAGACCGGGAAAGCAAAGCATGAATATACGAGCTGCGCCGTACCGAAGGAAATGTTTGAAGAGATCCAAAAAATCGTTTCTCCGGAAGAAATGGAAGAAGCTGTATTTACGGATGAAAAGCAGGTAAGGGAAGAAAATATCAGAAAGATCACGGAAAGGCTGGAAGAGGCTTTTGCGGAAAATGAAGAATGGCTGGGGATGCTGGGCGAAGCGGTATACCAGTATCAGAAAAAGACAGTCCGCAAGATGATTTTAAAAGACCATAAACGTCCTGACGGCCGCGAGATCACACAGATTCGTCCGCTGGCAGCGGAAGTGGATCTGATTCCGAGAGTACATGGCTCCGCGATGTTCACCAGAGGGCAGACGCAGATCTGCACGGTGACGACGCTTGCTCCTTTGTCTGAAATGCAGAGGATTGACGGGCTGGATGAAAATGAAGTAAATAAAAGATATATGCACCATTATAATTTCCCTTCCTACTCTGTGGGCGAGACAAAGCCGAGCAGAGGACCGGGACGACGCGAGATAGGGCATGGGGCTTTGGCAGAGAGGGCGCTGATACCGGTGCTTCCTTCCGATGAAGAGTTCCCGTATGCGATAAGGACTGTGTCCGAAACGTTTGAATCCAATGGGTCGACCTCCCAGGCATCGATCTGCGCTTCCACGATGTCGCTGATGGCGGCGGGCGTACCGATCAAGAAACAGGTTGCCGGCATTTCCTGCGGCCTCGTGACAGGTGAGACCGATGACGACTATATCGTGCTGACGGATATCCAGGGATTGGAAGATTTCTTTGGAGATATGGATTTTAAAGTAGCGGGTACCCATGACGGGATTACCGCTATCCAGATGGATATCAAGATCCATGGCTTGACAAGGCCTATCGTGGAAGAAGCGATTCGGAGGACGAAAGAGGCCAGGGAATATATTCTGAACGAAATTATGACTCCCGCCATCGCGGAGCCGAGGAAAGAGGTAGGCCCTTATGCGCCGAAGATTGTTTCTATCCAGATCGATCCTGAGAAGATCGGAGACGTGGTGGGCCAGAGGGGCAAGACAATCAACGAGATCATTGCCCGTACCGGCGTAAAGATCGATATTACGGATGACGGAAAAGTATCGATCTGCGGCACGGAGCCGGAAATGATGGACAAGGCTGTGGATATGGTGAAAATCATTACGACGGACTTTGAAGAAGGACAGATTTTCCAAGGCGTTGTAGTCAGCATCAAAGAATTCGGGGCTTTCGTGGAATTTGCGCCGGGCAAGGAAGGCATGGTTCATATTTCCAAGATCTCCCGCGAGAGAATCAACAGAGTAGAAGATGTGCTTACGTTGGGCGATAAGGTGACAGTAGTCTGCCTTGGAAAGGACAAGATGGGAAGGCTCAGTTTTTCCATGAAGGATGTAGCGCAGAAATAAAAGAAATATCATAAAGTGAATTTTTTGAAAATGGAAAAAGCGACAGTGCATTTTAGGCATTGTCGCTTTTTTGCGTGCGCCCGGCGGACGCACGTTCCAACAGATATAAATGAGAAGCAATTTGTTTGGTGGGGTTAAATCGCTTCGTGGAATGTCCTGCTGATTACATCTGCCTGCTGCTCGGGAGTCAGCTTGATGAAATTAACGGCATAACCGCTGACACGGATTGTAAGCTGGGGATAATTCTCAGGATGTTTCTGCGCATCCAGAAGCATATCTCTGTTGAGGACGTTGACGTTCAGATGGTGTCCTCCTTTTTCTGCATATCCATCCAATAAGTTTACCAGATTATCAACTTGAGCTGAATTCGACATAACAAATACCTCCTAATATCAATAATAATAATGATTACTGTTTCTTGCATTTATAATACCATTTTTACCCTTTGTTGTCTACAAGAAAAGAAAAACTATATGTATTTTTTTCAATACAAAAATTTAGGAATAACTTGGACAATGTTTCATATATTGAGATAGGAACTAATGGAGAGGAGAAGGAAGCAAAGGGGCGCTTGATTGGGACGGAGGACAGGCATGGCAAAAAGTATGGAAATTTTGCGCATTTTTCCTGACTATATGAGAGATCAATGGAGGGAAGCGGCCGAAGAGGCGGACGGGCTATGGGAGATCCGGCTCAGAGTACATAGGGAAATTATCCTGATGATCAGAGGCAGGGAGTATTTTCTCAGTAAAAACGGAAAGATTGTTTCCGACAGGAAAAGTGCGGATGTGATGACGCAGCAGGATATGGAGGCGGTGCTGGATCATGTCTGCAATTATTCGATCTATGCTTTTTCGGACGAGATTAGACAGGGATTTTTAACGATGCCGGGAGGACACCGGGTTGGAATGGCGGGACAGGCCATATTGGAAGAAAATGGGACAATAAGAAATATAAAAAACATTCGCTTTATGAATATCCGGATTTCCCATGAGATAAAAGGAGCTGCAGATGATGTTATGCCTTATATCTATGAGAACGGAAGATTGCAGGATACCCTTCTGATTTCTCCGCCGGGCTGCGGCAAGACTACTGTTCTCAGGGATATGGTGAGGCAGATCTCCGATGGGAATCGGTATGGAAAGGGAATGAATGTGGCGGTAGTGGACGAGCGGTCCGAGATCGCCGGCTGCTATATGGGCTGCCCGCAGAACGATATCGGCGGGAGGACGGACGTTATGGACGGATGCCCGAAAGCATTGGGAATGATGATGTTGATCCGATCTATGTCCCCCCAGGTATTGGCAGTGGACGAATTGGGCAGCGATGAGGATATGAGGGCAGTACGCCGGGCCCTGCAGTGCGGAAGCCGGATGATTGCGACGGTGCATGGGGATTCTTTGGAGGATGTTATGGGAAAGGAACTGTTTATTCTTTTGAAAGATAAAAAGATTTTTTCCAGATATGTTGTGTTGGAAAGAAGAGGGGAAAAACATGGGATAAAGGCGATTTATGACGGGGATTTCCGCCTATGCTGAGAATCATCGGGGCAGTGCTGCTGATGGCAGGATGTACGGGAAGCGGATGGTTGGCAAAAGAGAGGCTGAAAAAGAATTTGGATGATTTGTACCGTATCAGACAGATATTCCAAATGTTCCAAAGTGAAATCGCCTATAGCAGGGCGCCTCTTCCCGAGGCATGCCTGAGGATAGGGAACAGGTCGGAGGAGCCGTACCGGAGTGCACTGCTGGCTGTCAGGGAAGAAATGACAGCCGACCATGGGAAATCCTTTTTGGACATTTGGAACAGGCAGATAGAAATATGTATGCGGGAGCTGTCCGTTGCAGAAGCAGACAAACGGCTTCTTCGGGATTTTGGAAGCTGTATCGGTTATATGGATGGAATGATGCAGACACAGGCCGTGGAGCAATACATACATAAGCTGGATCTTTCGATCGGAAGGATGGAAAAGGATATGGCGGATAAGTGTAAAGTGATTATGAGCCTGAGCATAATGGGAGGCCTGCTGCTTGCCATTATCCTGTTGTGAGAGTCGCGGAGGGGCGGATAAAAGGGATATAAAAACAGTGCGGAAATGAGGAGCAGTATGAGCGTTAGTTTGATATTCAGGATTGCGGCGGTTGGCATTTTAATTACTATATTGAGCCAGATTTTAAAGCATAGCGGGAGAGAGGAGCATGCGTTTTTAATCAGTCTTGCGGGGCTGATCCTCGTCCTTACATGGATTGTGCCATATATTTATGATCTGTTTGTTATGATCCAAAATCTGTTTGAACTGTAGGAGGAGCGTATGGAAGTATTGAAGATCGGCCTTCTGGGAGTAGCGGGCGTTATGGTTGCCCTGCAATTTAAAAGCCATAAACCTGAGTTCGGCCTCTACATTGGTTTTGCGGTCTGCCTGTTGATTTTTTCTTTTGCAGTATCCGGCCTTTCTTCGATTTTTGAAGGAATGAAAGAAATGGAAGGATACATTGGCGGAAAGGAAGCTTACTTTCGCATTCTGCTAAAGGTAATCGGCATTACATATATTTGTGAGTTTTGTTCCGGCATTTGCAAAGACGCCGGTTATTCTTCGATTGCCGGGCAGATAGAGATTTTTGGGAAATTATCAGTGCTGGCGGCAGGGATGCCCATATTGCTGGCGGTGATAGGAAGCGTGCAGGAGATTGCCGGATGAAAAAAATAGCAATTATTTTTTTGGCTGTTTTGACAATTTCGCTCCTTCCATACAGACCGGTGCAGGCAGCGCCCTTGGAGATCGACCTTTCGGGCGCATGGGAGCAGTATGGAATGGACGAGGTGGAAAAAGGTATGGACAGGCTGATGCCCGGCTATGAACTGGATATGAAAGGCGTATGGAAAAGCATTGTGCATGGAAGAATCACAGAAGCGGCGGCCATTTTGTGGGACGGGGTAAAAGGAAAACTTGTTTCCGAACTGGCCGGGATGAAAAATATCTTTGCATCGATCGTAGTGCTGGGGATTGTTTCCGCGTTGTTCTCCAATTTTTCCGATGTGTTCCAGAACCATCAGATCGCGGATATCAGCTTTTATTTTCTTTATCTGCTGCTTATATCGGTGCTGATGAAAGCTTTCCTGGCGGCTTCGGATATTGCGGGACAGACGGTGGAAAATATTGTATTGTTCATTAAAATGTTTATTCCTACCTATTTTATAGCGGTAGGAGCGGCGACAGGAGCGGTGACAGGGGCGGCTTATTATCAGTTTATGTTTGTTTTGGCATATGGAGTGGAGAAAATCATTTTATCTTTTCTGATTCCGTTGATCTATAGTTATGTGCTGCTCGCTTTGGTGAATGGTATTTGGGCGGAAGACCGGCTGACGCTTTTGCTTGATTTTTTGAAAAAAGGAATAGGCGCTGTGATGAAAGTAGCAATGGGGGCAATCACCTCGTTCAGTTTGTTTCAATCCATGATTGCCCCTGTTTTGGATTCTCTAAAGAACTCGGCAGTCAAAAAGGCGATCGGGGTGATTCCGGGCATAGGGAATCTGGCGGAAGGAGTAGCGGAGATGGTGGTCGGGTCTGCGGTACTCATTAAAAACAGCATCGGCCTTCTGATGCTCCTGTTTCTTTTGGCAATCTGCCTGGTGCCGCTGGCAAAACTGGTACTGATCGCGGGCATGATGAAAGGAAGCGCCGCCTTAGTCGGGATTGTCAGCGATAAAAGGGTTTCTGGGTGTACGGACAGAGTTGGGGACGGAAGTTTTATGCTGTTTAAGGCCTCTTTTACGGCAGTGGCATTGTTCATGGTGACAATTGCAATTGTGGCATATACGACAGGACGGTGAGAAAGGGCATGGTAATTCTGGTATGGGATATTCTTTTTTGGAATTTATGAAAAAAATAGGAATCTTTATTATATGCGCCCATAGCCTTTTACATTTTTCGGCGGGAAAGCCGTATGAAAAGTATTTGAAATTTCTGATCGGCATTATGGTTTTGGCGCAGTTTGCAATACCGCTTGGGGAAATGCTGTTAGGAAAGGAAGCAGGAAAGATATGGGAAGAGGCGGAACGGTTCCAAATGGAATTGGAAGAGCGGGCGGGGGATGTGGTGTGGGACTGGGAAGAAGAGGATGCCGTTTCCGATGCATTAGAAGAAGAGATTCGGTCAAAACTGGAACCTGCCGCCGGAGAATACGGATACACGGTAAAGGAAGTGGAAGTGCGCGGCGATCCTCCTGAAGCAGAAATTGTGGTCCATAGAGGAAAAGAAGAAAAAGGCCGGATCGAAGTGGAAAAGATAAGGGTCGGGGGAGGGCAGGGAAATGAGAACGAGGGGGAAGAAAAGTATAGTTCCATGAAAAAGTCGTTCAGCTCTATTTTAAATACGGATGAAGCATATATCATAATCAGGGAAGAATGAGGAAAAGGCCATGGAAGAAGAAAGCAGGAAAAAGATATGGATAAAGAAAAGACTGCGGCAAAAGACAGAAAGAGACGGAAAGATGAGAAAAGACCAGTTTGTCATCTGTATACTGGCAGGAATCCTGCTGCTGATTATTGCGATGCCCGGGACGGAAAAAGAAGGGAGAAAAACGAATGAGTACCGATTATCGGACAGCACTTCGGGTATAATAGGAGAAAACAGCGATGGGGAAGAAGATGCATTTTTGGAAGAAGCCATAGAAACAGAAAAAAAAGACGAAACAGAGGAATATGCAAGGTATATGGAGAATAAATTAGAACAGGCAATATCTGTGATGGAAGGAGCTGGGAAAGTTAAGGTTATGGTTACTGTCAGTGCTTCGAAAGAACTGGTGGTGGAAAAAGACAGGCCCGTTACAAGAAGCAATACGGTGGAAAACGATTCCGAGGGCGGAAGCAGGAACGTGGATGAATACAGCAATGCGGAAGAGACGGTATACAGCAAAAAAAGCGATGGCAGCACCTGCCCGTATGTGGTAAAAACGCTTCAGCCTGCCGTGGAGGGCGTGGTCGTAGTTGCACAGGGGGGGAACAGACAGGAGGTACGCAAGAACATAACAGAAGCAATTGTGGCATTATTTGATATTGAGCCACATAAAATTAAAATAGTAAAAATGAAATCCGAATAAGGAAAAGGGGAGAAACGGCATGAAAAATATGCTTAAAAAAAATCAGATTATGATTACTGCTCTTGCAATTATGATTGCGGTGGCAGGGTACCTGAATTTTGCAGGTACGAAAGTAACGGATGAGGAAATCATGACAGTGGACAGCGATACGGTAGTCAACGATGACGGGAGCATCGTATTGACGGATGACGTAACAGGTATGACGTCGGATGCAGATATGGCAGCGATGATGGATATTTCGGATGAGGATATCCAGCAGTCTTCTGCTTATGGGGATATCGAAAGCCTGGATACGGATATCGCCGACCTGACGGAGAATTACCTGGATGAAGGAATGGCAGAAAATGTGGAGGGTACCACGCCTACGGACAGCGAAGTTCCCGGGGAGGCAGTTTTTACTTCCACATCGGGCATGAATTCCCTTTCCAGCGCAAAATTGTTAAAGGAACAGACGAGGGCAAAAAATAAAGAGACGCTGATGGAAATTATTAATAATGCGAACATAACAGAGACGCAGAAACAGGAAGCGATCGACAATATGATTTCCATTACGGATATCGCAGAAAAGGAAACGGCTGCCGAGATCTTGCTGGAATCCAAAGGGTTTTCCGATGTGGTAGTGAGCATCAGCGATGAGGGCGTGGATGTAGTAGTAAATGCCACTGAACTTTCGGAAGCGCAAAGGGCCCAGATCGAAGACATCATTACAAGGAAAACAGGAGCATCTCCGGAAACGATCATTATAAGCACAATGGCTGCTGAATGAAGAATAGGAGTTTATTTGGCACCGCAGGTGTGATATAATGAATTGCGCTGATGCGCAGACAGGTCAGTATATGATATAATACGAATCGTTGGCATAAAGAGAAAGCATGGGCGGCGGTATGCTGCGACCTTAGCTTTGGCGGCATCCAGCCCTTATTTCTCTGTACCGAACAGGAAAAGACAATGATGATACAGGATGATTTTGGAATACAGGAGGAAGAATAAGTGGGAGATCATACACGAGAAATAAATCGGAGAAGAACGTTTGCAATTATTTCACATCCCGATGCGGGGAAAACGACATTGACGGAGAAATTCCTGCTCTACGGGGGAGCGATTAACCTGGCAGGAAGCGTAAAAGGAAAGGCGACGGCCAGGCATGCGGTTTCCGACTGGATGGAAATAGAAAAGGAGAGGGGGATTTCCGTTACATCCAGCGTTTTACAGTTTGAGTATGATAATTTCTGCATTAATATTTTGGACACGCCTGGACATCAGGACTTCTCGGAGGATACTTACCGTACGCTGATGGCGGCGGATTCCGCAGTCATGGTGATCGATGCGTCGAAAGGGGTGGAAGCACAGACAAGAAAGCTTTTCAAGGTCTGCGTGATGCGCAAGATCCCGATTTTTACTTTTATTAACAAGATGGACAGGGACGCAGGGGATATGTTTGAGCTTCTGGATGAGATTGAAAGGGAACTCGGGATAGCCACATGCCCTATGAACTGGCCGATTGGTTCCGGGAAGAATTTTCGCGGGGTGTATGACAGAGAGGAAAAATGCGTCCGCACTTACTCCGATACACAGAAGGGAACAAAAGAAGGGGAAACGACAGTGATTCCGTCTGCAGAAGCGGACAGGCTGGCCGAATATATAGGCGAAGAACTGAAGGAGAAACTGGACGAGGATATCGAATTGTTAGACGGAGCCAGTGCGGAATTTGATCTGGAAGTGGTAAGGTCGGGGGAATTGACGCCGGTTTTTTTTGGTTCCGCCCTGACTAATTTTGGAGTGGAAGTTTTTCTGCAGCATTTCCTGAAAATGGCGACCGCGCCCCTTCCAAGAAAAGCGGATGTGGGGCTGGTCGATCCGGCGGAGAAGGAGTTTTCCGCGTTTGTTTTTAAAATTCAGGCCAATATGAATAAGGCGCACAGGGACAGGATTGCCTTTATGCGGATATGCTCCGGCAAATACGAGGCGGGCATGGAAGTTAGGCATGTGCAGGGCGGGAAGGTGATGCGCCTTTCCCAGCCCCAGCAGATTATGGCCAGCGAACGGAAAATCCTAGAGGAGGCTTATGCCGGCGATATTATTGGTGTTTTTGATCCGGGTATTTTTTCGATCGGAGATACGCTTTGCATGCCGAAGGAACAGTTCCGATATGAAGGGATACCGACTTTTGCCCCCGAACATTTTGCAAGAGTCCGCCAGATGGACACGATGAAGAGAAAACAGTTTGTAAAAGGGATTACGCAGATCGCACAGGAAGGAGCGATCCAGATCTTCCAGGAGTTTAATACAGGAATGGAAGAAATTATTGTCGGTGTTGTAGGAGTGCTCCAGTTTGATGTATTGAAATACCGCCTGGAGAATGAATATAACGTAGATATCCGTTTGGAACCCCTGCCTTATGAGCATATCCGATGGGTGGAGAACAAGGATGCGGATATTTCCAGGCTGACGGGAACGTCTGATATGAAAAAGGTAAAGGATATGAAAGGGAACCCGCTGCTGCTGTTTGTGAATTCGTGGAGTATCGGCATGACACTGGACAGGAATGAAGGATTGGTTTTGGCAGAATTCGGGCGCAATGAATGAGTGAAGAAAATTAAGAAAATTAATTTCCGAAGAATAGTTTTCGGAAGAGGTGTCCGGCTCTGGGCGTACAGTGGCGGGAACGAAGCAGGGAGGATGCGGATGAAGAGAAAAAAGAGAATAATTTTGTGCTTCCTTGCTATGGCGCTTGGGGGCTTGGGCGGCATTGGATGCGGAATGCCTTTTGGAACAGGGGAGCCGGAGAAACCGCCCGTAACAGTTTATGAGGCAGAAGGGGAAGAACAGCAGGAGCTGCCGGAAGAGGAAACGCAGGAAAGTGAATCCGGGAAAGAAAAAGTGACGGAGCTGATGACAGGCGATAAAGATGATGATTCGATCCGCCTGTCAGTAGGACTTTCAGAGGAGGCGATTCCGAATCTGCTTGCCGGACAGGAGGGGAATTATTGTTTTGAACATTTGTATGGGGAAGAACAGCTGATTTACGTAGAGATTTTACAGATATTGAAAGAGCGGGGGGAAGAAGTGCGCCTTACTTGCATGGATACGGAAAAAATAGAAAAAGTATTCCAATGTGTGCTGAACGACCATCCTGAGATTTTTTATGTAGACGGCTATACATTTACAAAATATACCTTAGGAGAGGAATTGAAAAAAATTACGTTTACAGGCACTTATCTGATCGATGAAGCGGAGGCGGAAGAAAAGCAGGGACGGATCGATGCTTATGTGGAAAAATGCCTGTCCGGCCTGCCGCCAGGGGCGGACGAATATGAGAAAGTGAAGTATTTGTACGAATATATTATCAATCATACGGAATATGATGCGGGAGCGCCGGATAACCAGAATATCTGCTCCGTGTTTATATATGGGCGTTCAGTCTGCCAGGGCTATGCCAAAGCCTTCCAGTATCTTTTGGATCGATTGGATATTTCTTCCACGCTTGTGATTGGAAGCGTGTCGGAGGGGGAAGGACATGCCTGGAATCTTGTCAGGATAGACGGCTCTTATTATTATGTGGATCCGACATGGGGGGATGCCTCTTACCAGATGGAAGAATCCGGGGAAAATGATGAATATGGGGGGGAACATCTGCCCACAATTAATTATGACTATTTATGCGTGACTACGCAGCAGCTGGAAAGAACCCATACGATAGACCATGTGGTGGAATTGCCGGAATGCACATCGATGGCGGCTAATTATTACGTGAGGGAAGGAGCTTATTTTACATCGGTGGACGCGGAACGGCTCAAGGAGCTTTTCGAGAGAGAGTATGCGAAAGGAACGACATATGTGACGTTAAAGTGCAGCGGGGAGGACGTATACCGCCAGATGCAGGAGTCGCTGATTGAAGAACAGGAAATTTTCCGTTATTTGGACAGCCCGGACGGCGTAATAGCATATGCGGATAATGCGGAACAGTTCAGTTTGAGTTTTTGGCTGTAAAAAGGTCTATGCAAAATCCGTAAATTTTGGTATGATAGATGGAAACAGGCGAAGTACAAACAACCTTGAATGGAGGAAATCGAATGGAAAAGGAATTGGATAGAAGCGCATATGTAATGGATGCGGATGAAAATACGGGAACGGTAAAAATTGCGGATGATGTGGTTGCCATGATTGCAGGAATAGCGGCTACAGAAGTAGGCGGCGTTGCGGCAATGGCCGGAAATATCACCCATGAGTTCATGAGCAAGGTGGGCGTGAAGAGCTTGAAAAAAGGCGTAAAAGTCGATGTGGTCGGCAAGGCGGTACGGATCGACATGGCATTGATTATGGAATATGGTTATAATATCCCCGCCACCAGCCGCAAGGTGCAGGAGAGGGTAAAGAGCGCGATTGAAAATATGACGGGACTCGATGTATCAGATGTAAATATTCGCATTGCCGGCATTAATATGCAGAAAGACAGATAGGATAAGCATACTATGGGAAGAAGAGAATTGAGGGAACAGATTTTCAAACTGCTTTTCCGCGTAGAATTTAATAATAAGGAAGATATGCCGGAGCAGGAAGAACTGTTTTTTCAGGAAGAAGAGAACACGGCGGCAGAAAAGGACGAAAAGTATATTAGTGCCAAATATGAGGATATTGCGTCCCGGCTGGAAGCCATCGACGATAGCATCAATAAAGCGGCAAAAGGGTGGGATACGACCCGTATGGGCAAGGTGGATCTGACCCTTATTCGCCTTGCTGTTTATGAAATTCAATACGATGATGAGATTCCTACTGGAGTAGCGATCAATGAGGCGGTGGAACTGGCAAAAAAATACGGGCAGGAAAATTCCCCTGCGTTTGTAAACGGGGTTCTTGCTAAATTTGCGTAGGGATACAGGCGAAAATGATGCAGAATGTATATACGGTAGCACAAGTAAATTCCTATATAAAGAATATGTTTACGCAGGATTTTATGATGCAGTCGCTGTTTGTAAAAGGCGAAGTGAGCAACTGCAAATATCATTCCTCGGGACATATTTATTTTACGTTAAAAGATGAGAAAGGAACGATTTCCTGCGTGATGTTTGCGGGGAACCGTTCCGGTCTTGCTTTTCGGATGAAAGAGGGACAACAGGTGGTTGTGGGAGGGGCTGTCGATGTTTATGAGCGGGATGGGAAATACCAGCTCTATGCAAGGCAGATTGTATTGGACGGAGCGGGGCTTCTTTATGAAAGGTATGAAAAGCTGAAGGAGGAGCTGGAAGAGAGGGGAATGTTTGATCCCTGCTATAAACAGCCGGTTCCTAAATATATCGAGAAGCTCGGCGTGGTGACTGCGGCCACAGGGGCGGCGGTCAGGGATATTATCAATATAGCCGCAAGGCGCAACCCTTATGTGCAAATCGTGCTTTATCCTGCAGTTGTCCAAGGGGAGCAGGCGGTTCCATCTATTGTCCGGGGCATCCGCACCTTGGAACGGTTTGGCGTGGATGTGATGATTGTGGGCAGAGGCGGAGGCTCGATTGAAGATTTGTGGGCATTTAATGAAGAAGCGGTAGCACAGGCGATTTTTGACTGTTCTGTTCCCATTATTTCAGCCGTGGGCCACGAAACGGATACGACGATAGCCGATTACGTGGCGGATCTGCGTGCGCCTACCCCGTCGGCGGCGGCAGAGCTGGCAGTGTATGAATACCGGCAGTTTGAAGAAATGCTGGGGGAATATAAGTATACGTTGGAACGGCTTTTCAGAAATAAGCTGGATCTATGCAGGGGGCGTTTGGAGAATCTGGGGCTGAAGCTGAAATATTTGAGTCCGGCAGGGCAGATCCGGGAAAAAAGGACCTATGCTCTGAAATTAGAGGAGCGGATCGAAAAGGCGATGGCGGATGTCCTCACGGCAAAAAGACACCTTTTGGAGGTATATATCGAAAGGCTGAAAGGATTATCCCCTTTGGATAAATTAAAGCAGGGATTTTCCTATGTATCCGATGAAGAGGGAAGGACGGTCGCCAGCATACGGACGGCTGAAATAGGAAAAAACCTGAGGGTGCATGTGAGGGATGGAATCATTACCGCAAAGACTTTGTGCAAGGAGAGTATGGAATGGGAACAAAAAGAAAGGAACTGACATTGGAAGAAGCCTTTGAAATATTAGAGGATACGGCTGGACGGCTGGAAGCGGAGGATATTACGCTGGAGGATGCTTTTAAAGAGTATAAACAGGGGATGGAGATCCTGAAATTCTGCAGCGATAAGATAGATAAGGTAGAAAAGAAGGTATTAAAAATCAGCGAGGATGGAGAAACAGATGAATTTTGAGATGGAACGGAAGGAAAAGGCAGAGAAAATCGAAGCGGTGATCGCAGAATATCTGCCCAGGGAAGAGGGGTACCAGAAAAGAGTAGAAGAGGCAATGAATTACAGCATTCTCGCCGGCGGGAAGAGGCTGCGGCCGATGCTGTTGAAGGAAACTTTTGATATGTTCGGGGGAGAGGGCCGTGTTGCAGAGCCTTTTATGGCCGCTATTGAGATGATTCATACGTATTCCCTGGTGCATGACGATCTGCCATGCATGGATAACGATGAATACCGCAGGGGAAGAAAGACGACGCACGCGGTTTATGGGGAAGGAATGGCGGTGCTGGCAGGAGACGGCTTGTTGAATTTTGCTTTTGAGACGGGGATCAAAGCTTTTTTCCTGGCCAGGGGCGAGAGGGAAAGGGAGAAAGTGGCACAAGCGCTTCGGATATTTGCCGGAAAATCAGGCATTTATGGAATGATAGGAGGACAGACGGCCGACATAGAAGCAGAAAATGCGCAGGATGAGGCGACGGAAGAACAGCTTCTTTTCATCCACGAGCATAAAACGGCAGCCTTGATCCAAAGCGCCATGATGACGGGAGCCATTCTGGCCGGGGCATCTGAGGAAGAAGTAAAAAAAGTGGAAAAATGCGCTTATAATATAGGAATCGCTTTTCAGATCCAGGACGATATTCTGGACGTGACGGGGAGTTTGGAAACGCTTGGAAAAGAGGCGGGAAGTGACGAGAAGAATAAAAAAACGACCTATGTCACATTAAAGGGGATGGAAGAGGCAAAGAAAGAAGTGGAGAGGCTTTCAGAGGAAGCGGTTGCTATCCTATCCTCTTTTGGACAAAGGAATTTATTTTTGGAAGAGCTGATCCGCCGATTAATTACAAGAGAAAAATAAAGCCTCTATTGCCAGTTGCGGAAACAAAGGGAAGAAGGTATGACTATGCTATTGGATAATATTCGCCAGGTAAACGACATCAAGAATATCAAAGAGGAAGAACTCACTTTGCTTGCAGAAGAGATCAGGGAGTTCCTGATTGAAAAGATCAGCGTGACAGGAGGGCATCTCGGCTCTAACCTGGGAGCGGTGGAACTGACGATGGCGCTGCATCTTGCGTTGAATCTGCCGGAAGATAAGATTATATGGGATGTGGGACACCAGTCTTATACCCATAAGCTGTTGACCGGAAGGAGGAGCGGCTTTGAAAATCTGAGAAAGTATGGGGGGATGAGCGGTTTCCCGAAAAGAAAGGAAAGCGACTGCGACGCTTTTGATACCGGGCATAGTTCCACTTCCATTTCAGCTGGCCTGGGCCTAGTAAAGGCAAGAGACCTAAAGGGGGAAAAACATTCGGTCGTGGCGGTCATAGGAGACGGCTCCCTGACAGGGGGGATGGCTTATGAGGCGTTGAATAATGCGGCCAGGCTGGATACCAATTATATTATTGTATTAAACGACAATAATATGTCCATTTCCGAAAATGTGGGCGGCGTATCCAAATATTTGAACAATGTCAGGACGGCGGACGGATATCTGGATCTGCGTGACGGCGTATATAATACGCTAAAGGATATGCCCAAATATGGCAACCAGATGGTCAAATTTATCCGCCGCGCGAAGAACAGCTTTAAACAGCTGGTTATTCCGGGGATGCTGTTTGAAGATATGGGAATCACCTATCTTGGACCGGTGGACGGGCATAATATCGGGCAGATGGTGCGCGTATTCAACGAGGCCAAGAAAGTGAAAAAGGCGGTACTCATCCATGTCCTGACACAGAAAGGGAAAGGCTATCAGCCGGCGGAGAGGCATCCGGCAAGATTCCATGGGGCGGAACCGTTTGTGGTGGAAACGGGGCTGCCGGTTCATCCGAGGACGAAAGCGAACTATACGGATATTTTTTCTACTGTTATGACGAAACTGGGGCAGAGGGATGAAAAGGTGGTGGCGATTACGGCTGCTATGCCCGATGGAACCGGGTTGAAGCGTTTTCGGAATATGTATCCCGACCGGTTTTTTGACGTGGGAATAGCGGAAGAACATGCGGTGACATTTGCCGCCGGGCTGGCCGCAGGAGGACTGAAGCCGATTGTGGCGATTTATTCTTCTTTTTTGCAAAGGGCTTACGACCAGATCCTGCATGATGTATGTATTCAGAATCTGCCGGTGGTTTTTGCTATTGACAGAGCCGGCCTGGTGGGAAGCGACGGGGAGACGCATCAGGGGATTTTTGATCTTTCCTATTTATCTTCTATTCCAAACATGCATATTATGGCTCCCAAAAATAAGTGGGAACTTTCGGATATGCTGAAGTTTGCAGTGAATTTCGGGGCGCCCATAGCAATACGCTATCCGAGAGGCGAGGCTTATGACGGGCTGAAGGAATACAGGGAACCGATCGTATATGGAAAAAGCGAATTTATTTATAAGGAAAAGGACATCTGCCTTCTGGCGGTTGGAAGCATGGTAAAAACAGCATGCCAGGTACGGGAACAGCTGAAGGAAAAGGGATATTCCTGTTCCCTCGTGAACGTGAGGTTCGTAAAACCTATGGACGAAGGACTGATAGAGGAGGCAGCGGAAGACCATAAACTCTTAGTGACAATGGAGGAAAACGTTGCCAGCGGCGGTTATGGGGAAAGAGTCAGAGGATTTTTGGAAAATAAGGGGAAAGCGCTGCTGGCAGTTACGATCCCGGACGAATATGTAGAACATGGTAATGTGGACATATTGAGGCAGGAAATCGGCATAGACGCGGATTCGATAAGGGAGAGGATTCTTGCGGAATATGCCGGACTCTGAAACGGGGGAACGGTATGAAAGAGCGATTGGATGTACTGCTGGTAGAGCAGGGATATGCGCCTTCCAGAGAAAAAGCGAAAGCGATTATTATGGCAGGAAGCGTGTTCGTAAACGGGCAGCGGGAAGACAAGGCAGGAGCTTCTTTTGACAGCGGAAAAATAAGGATCGAGGTGAAGGGAAGCACGTTAAAATATGTCAGCCGGGGCGGGCTGAAGCTGGAGAAAGCGATGACGGAGTTCGGAATTATGCTTGGAGAAAAGATATGCATGGATATCGGGGCATCGACCGGCGGTTTTACCGACTGCATGCTGCAAAACGGTGCGGCGAAAGTATATTCCGTGGACGTAGGGCATGGGCAGCTGGACTGGAAGCTGCGGAATGACGAAAGGGTCGTCTGCATGGAAAAGACAAATTTCCGCTATATGCTTCCGTCAGATATCGATGACCGGCTGGATTTTGCTTCGGTGGACGTTTCCTTTATTTCTCTTACCAAAATATTAATTCCGGCAAGAAATCTGCTGAAAGAAATGGGGCGGATGGTATGCCTGATCAAGCCCCAGTTTGAGGCCGGAAAAGATAAAGTCGGAAAGAAGGGCGTGGTCCGGGAGCCGGAAATCCATAAGGAAGTCATAGAAAAAATAATAGATTTTGCCGACAGCATCGGTTTTTCCGTACAAGGGCTTAGTTTCTCGCCAATTAAAGGGCCGGAAGGGAATATAGAATATCTGCTATATTTGCAAAAACCGGAATGGATACCCGAAGAAACGCAGCGTTTGACAGAAACGGAAGCCCAACATGGATTGGAAAAAATCACAAGCGGGAAATGCGGGCTGTCGCAGGAACAGGAAATGAAAGAACGGATCGCCAAGGTTGTGGAGGATGCCCACGGGGCATTATAGGAATTGGGAGAAGATGGATCATTTTTATATTATTACAAACGGACATAAAGACCGGGACTTGAAAAAAACAAAAGAAATTGAACAATATTTGCAAAGGCATCATAAAAAATGCACCGTCCAGATAAAGGAAATGGAAAAAGAACATGGTTATACGGATGCCGCCCGGATACCGGCGGATGTGGACTGTATTCTCGTATTAGGAGGGGACGGAACGCTTTTACAGGCAGCGAGGGATATTATTCAAAGGGATATTCCGCTGCTTGGAATTAATTTGGGGACTTTAGGATATCTGGCTGAAATAGAGGAGGCGGGCATGGAAGCAGCCTTGGACCAGCTTCTGGAAGGCAGATACGAGGTGGAGCAGAGAATGATGCTGACCGGCAGGATCATACGGGGGGAAATACATAAAAAAAGGCATGAAGAAAAAGGCGTTACCGGGCATGAAATGGAAGAGTCCAGCGCGTTGAACGATATTGCAATTACAAGGAGCGGTTCTTTGCAGATTATCTGTTTTCGGATTTCCGTCAATGGGAAGTTTTTGAACGAATACCAGGCAGACGGCGTGATCGTGGCAACTCCTACGGGTTCGACCGGATATAATCTTTCGGCGGGAGGGCCGATCGTGGAACCGAAAGCGGAACTTATCATGATAACGCCCATCAGCCCCCATACGCTCAGTACAAGAAGCATTATTCTTGCACCGGAGGACAAAGTAGAGGTTGAAATCGGATCAGGAAGAGGAGAAGCCGCACAGCAGGTGGAAGTTAATTTTGACGGCAGCCATAATGTGACATTGTACACTGGGGACCGGGTGGCCATCGAAAGGGCGCAAACGACCACTGGCATTGTAAAATTGAATGAAGCAAGTTTTCTGGAGATACTGCACAGAAAACTGAGCGTTTAAAAATAGAAGGGTAAAAGAGTTCACAGCGGAATTGGGGGATAAAGAACGATGAAAAAGAGCAGACATGGAAAAATCATTGAGTTGATCGAAAACTACGACATTGAGACGCAGGACGAACTGGCGGAGCTGCTAAAGAAAGCGGGCTTCCAGGTGACACAGGCGACTGTTTCCAGGGATATCAGGGCATTGAAGCTTTCCAAAGTGCCTACAGGAAACGGAAAGCAGAAGTATGTGGTACTCAAACAGGACGACAGCTTTTTAGGGGACAAATATATCCGTGTGCTGAAAGATGGTTTTGTTTCTATGGATATGGCGCAGAATATATTGGTGATCAAAACGGTTTCCGGAATGGCGATGGCGGTTGCGGCTGCGCTTGATGCCATGAAGATGAGGGAGATCGTGGGTTCCATAGCCGGGGATGATACGATTATGATGGCGATAAGAACGGTAGAAGATACCCGCATTGTTATGGACAAGATCCATAAAATGATGGATATTTAAGAATTTATGTGTATTAGATTTTTGCCCGGAGCACATAAGGAGTGAAGAAATGTTAGTAAGCTTGCATGTAAAAAACTTGGCGTTGATTGACGAGGAAGAGGTATTTTTTGGAGAAGGATTAAACATCCTGACCGGGGAGACAGGAGCAGGGAAATCCATTGTGATCGGTTCCGTGAATCTGGCTTTGGGAGCGAAAGCGGATAAGGATTTGATTCGGGCCGGAGCAGAATATGCTTTGGTAGAACTGGTCTTCCAGTTGAGCAGGGAGCAGGAGGAGCGGCTGAGGGAAATGGACATTTTCCCGGAGGAAGACCATACCTTAATCATACAAAGGAGAATTATGCCGGCCAGGAGCATATGCAAAGTGTGCGGGGAAACGGCAGGAGCCAGGCAGTTAAAAGAAATTGCAGGGATACTTATCAATATCCATGGACAGCATGAGCATCAGACATTGCTGCAAAAGAAAAAATATAAGGAAATATTGGATGGTTATGCCGGAGAAGGCTCTATAGCACTAAAAGAAGAGATCAGGGAATGTTATAGGGAGTTTGTGGGACTTAGGAGGGAGCTGGAAGAGAATACGGGCGATGAAGCGGCGAGGGAAAGAGAAGCGTCGCTTTTAAGGTTTGAAGTGGAAGAAATCGAAAGGGCGGATCTGTGTCCGGGGGAAGATGAAGAGCTGGAACAGCTTTATCATAAAATGATAAACAGCCGGAAGATCAAAGAAGCCGTATACAGCGCCTGCCATATGACGGGATACGGCGAGGGGGAGAACGCCGGGGAATATATCGGCAGGGCTCTGAGGGAGTTAAAGAGCGTTTCTTCCTATGACAGCGTTCTGGAAGAACTGGAAACGCAGCTTGAGGATATCGATAACCTGCTGGGCGATTTTAACCGGGCAGCTTCTGCTTATATGGACGGCCTGGAGTTTGACGGGGAAGATTTTGCAAAAACCGAAGAGCGTTTGAATCTGGTCAATCATTTAAAATCAAAATACGGAAAAAATATAGAGGAAGTTCTTGCATATAAAACCCAGGGAGAAGAAAGACTAAATATATTGGAAAATTATGAGATATATCGGAAAGAGATTTTACAGCGCCTTGGGCAGACGGAGGAAAAACTGCTGAAGCTATGCGGCAAGTTGTCCGATGTGCGGAAAAAATGCGCAAAGAAGCTGGGGAAAGAGCTGAAACAGGCATTGCTGGAACTGAATTTTGAAGAGGTGCGGTTCGAGATAGCAGTGAGTCCCTGTCCGGAAACGCCGGCTTCTGACGGATATGATGACATAGAATTTATGATATCGACGAATAAAGGGGAAGCGCCGAGGCCTATGAGCCAGGTGGCGAGCGGCGGGGAGTTATCCAGGATCATGCTTGCTTTTAAGACGGTGCTGGCGGATAAGGATGACATTGAAACCCTTATCTTTGATGAGATCGATACGGGCATCAGTGGGAAAACGGCATGGAAAGTGTCGGAAAAACTGGGAATTCTTGGAAGGAACCATCAGGTGATATGCATTACCCATCTGCCCCAGATTGCCGCTATGTCGGATGTTCATTTTTTAATAGAAAAAAGTGCAAAAAAAGACCGGACAGTTACAACAATCAAAAGAATATCGGAAGAAGACGACTTAAGGGAATTGGCAAGAATGCTGGGAGGCGCGGAAATTACAGAAGCAGCCCTCCAAAATGCAAAAGAAATGAAGGAACTGGCAAAAAATGCAAAATAACGATTTTGCCAAAAGTATACTAAATTAAAATCCTTAAGTTTTTCACATACTAAAGAAGATTTTTGAAAGGATGTGAAAACTTGAAAAGGAAAAGCCATAAAAAGAAAAACGGGAAAAGCAGTAAAAGCAATATTGAAAAATATAGAACGTGCCTATATTTCGCTTTGGCAGGAAGCCTTGCCGCTTTGGTATTTACCTGCTATTTTTCTTTATGGAGAAAAGTGCCTTCTAATATAAAGATTAAAGCAGGAGTGGACCAGACGCTGGATTTCCAGGTTCCCGCATCAGGGGAAATATATAAGGAAGCTGTAGAAGTAAGCGGATTTACCAAATCGAACATACCAAGGGACAGCATCCATATCGATTTTGCGAAGCCGGTGACGATTAAAGCGAATGCCATCGAAAAATATGTCCTTGACCTGAAGCTGTTCGGCATTATACCGCTAAAAACGGTGGATGTGCAGGTGATTCAGAATAAAACCCTGACTCCGGCGGGAATCCCCATAGGCATTTATGTAAAAACCCAGGGGGTACTCGTGATCGGAGTAGGGGATTTTACGGGGGAAGAGGGACAGAAGGTTTCCCCGGCTCAGTATGTTCTTAAGTCAGGGGATTATATTACCCAGGTCAATGATGAAGAAGTCACGGGCAAAAACGATTTTATGGAAAAAGTAAAGCATAGCGAAGGACAGGAACTGGTGATGAAGGTGCGAAGAGGCGAAGAGGATCTGACCTTAAGCGTCAGGCCGGAAGTCAGCCAGTCCGGCGATTATAAGATCGGTGTGTGGATCAGGGATAACGCGCAGGGAGTAGGGACGATGACTTACCTTAACGAAAGCGCGGATTTCGGTGCGCTGGGGCATGGCATAAACGATGTGGATACGAGTACGCTGATGGAACTGGAAAAGGGAACGCTTTACCACACGGAGATCATAGGAATCACAAGAGGGAGCAACGGCGCGCCGGGAGAACTGACAGGCTATATCGAATATGATGAGGATAATATTATCGGCGAGATAACGGAGAATACGGCGGAAGGAATTTTCGGCACCTGCAACGGACAGATTTACGAAGCGATTTCTAACGAAGCTCTTCCTATTGGATTGAAGCAGGAGATCAAGAGGGGGCCGGCTCAGATTATTTGCAGCATTGACGGGATGCCGAGCCGTTACGATATAGAAATCATGGAGGTACATCTGGACAACGACAACGTCAACCGGGGGATCGTCCTGCGGATCACGGACGCGGAGCTGTTATCCCTGACCGGGGGAATCGTTCAGGGAATGAGCGGTTCGCCCATTATCCAGGACGGAAAGATCATAGGAGCCGTCACCCATGTCCTTGTCCAGGACTCGACGAAGGGATACGGAATTTTTATTGAAAATATGCTGTCGCATTAGATGTCGCTGCTTAAATCGTACGACACGAGTATCCCTTTTTGCCAGAAGGCGCTGCGCTTGAGGAAAGGCTATGGAGCTGAACCGATACCGGCAGGGGCAAAGTTTCCAGCTGTTGCGTACAATCAGTAATTTCACTTATGAAATGGTCGAAACACCAGGGTAAACTTGCCATGGATGGCAAGTTTAGGAAGCCCAGGACAGGATGTCCGTTGCTTCCGACCCGTTCGGCTGATGCGTTTTGCCCATTTCATTAGTGAAATCTGATTGGAAGCTTCAGCTGGAAACTTTGCCTCTGCCGGTATCGGTTCAGCTCCATAGCCTTTCCTCAAGCGCAGCGCCTTCTGGCAAAAAGGGCGGCCCGCACCGTGCGATGGATTAAGGTTGAATACTCAAATAATGTTCCATTATAATAGACTATAGCAGTATTTGGAAATTGCTGGCATTTGCTTTGGATTTTCAGATATAGGCAATGAAAAAAGTCGGAGGTTTGATATGGAGCAGCTGAATCTAACGTCAACAAAGGATAATGAAAGAGTCTATAAGATACTCGGCGACCTGATGAATATGGATAAAGAGTTTCAGATTATGATTACCGTTCCTTCCGGTAATAAAAACGCGTCCATAACGGGGCAGGATACTATGACAAAAAATACGGGACCTGTGCGGGATCTGGAAAAAGATGTGACGGATATGATACATGAGATCGGTGTTCCGGCGCATATCAAAGGCTATCAGTACCTTCGCGAGGCGATTATGATGTCCGTGGAGGACAATGAAATGCTCAGCTCCATTACCAAGGTCCTTTATCCGTCCATTGCGAAAAAATACCAGACGACGCCAAGCCGCGTGGAACGCGCGATCCGGCATGCGATTGAAGTGGCATGGAGCAGGGGGAGGATGGAAACGCTGGATGCGCTTTTCGGTTATACGATCAATACCGGAAAGGGAAAACCGACGAATTCAGAGTTCATCGCATTGATTGCGGATAAAATAAGATTACAATATAAAAATTAAATTAAATCTTTCAAACGCTTCCAATATGATGTATAATATTGCTAATTCTATTGGAGGTATGGCTATGAAAAAAATATTATTTGTTGCATCGGAAGGTGTTCCGTTTATTAAGACGGGTGGTTTGGCAGATGTAGTCGGTTCCTTGCCGAAGTGTATTGACAAGGAGTATTTTGATGTGAGGGTCATGATTCCTAAGTATACGTGCATGAAACAGGAAATGAAAGACCTGATGACTTATAAGACACATTTTTACATGGATTTCAACTGGAAAAATGAATATGTTGGGATTTTAGAGGCGGAAATGGATGGAGTGAAGTATTACTTCATCGATAATGAATCTATGTTTAACGGGTTTAAGCCGTACAGCGATAACGTTTTGGATGAAATCACGAAGTTTTCATTCTTTTCCAAAGCGGCTTTATCGACGCTGCCATTGATTGATTTCAGGCCGGATGTCATTCATTGCCATGACTGGCAGACGGGGCTTATTCCGGTATATTTGAAAGAGCGCTTCCAGGGAAATGAATTTTTCCGTGGGATCAAGACAGTTATGACGATCCATAACCTGAAGTTCCAGGGGAAATGGGATGTCAAAACTGTCAAATCCATTACCGGGCTGCCGGATTATTTCTTTACCCCTGATAAGCTGGAAGCATATAAGGATGCCAACCTGCTCAAAGGAGGCTTGGTATATGCCGATGCCATCACAACGGTAAGCGATACTTATGCGGAAGAAATAAAAACTTCTTTCTACGGTGAAGGATTAGACGGGCTGCTTCAGGCAAGGAGCGGCGATCTGAGAGGAATCGTGAACGGGATTGATTATGATGATTTTAACCCGGAAACGGACAAATACATCGACCATAATTACAATTCCGTGAATTTCCGGAAAGAAAAGATAAAGAATAAACGGGCTCTGCAGGCAGAGCTTGGACTCGAACAGGATGATAAGAAGATGCTGATCGGCATCGTATCCAGGCTTACGGATCAGAAGGGCTTTGACCTGATAGACTATATGATGGATGAATTGTGTCAGGATGCTGTGCAGATCGTAGTTCTTGGCACAGGCGAGGAACGTTATGAGAATATGTTCCGCCATTTTGACTGGAAGTATAATAATAAAGTTTCGGCAAATATTTTCTATTCGGAAGCGTTATCCCATAAGATTTATGCATCCAGCGACGCTTTCCTTATGCCTTCTTTGTTTGAACCCTGCGGTTTGAGCCAGCTGATGGCGCTTCGATACGGCACTGTACCGATCGTGAGGGAAACAGGCGGCTTGAAGGATACGGTACAGCCTTATAACGAATATGAAAATACAGGAACGGGCTTCAGCTTTACGAATTATAATGCCCACGAGATGCTGGCATCTATTCGGTATGCGGAACGTATTTATTATGATAAGAAACGGGAATGGAATAAAATCGTTGACCGGGGGATGGCAGTTGATTTCTCTTGGGAGGTATCCGCGAAAAAATATCAGGAAATGTATGATTGGCTGATAGGATAAAAAAGGACGGATACTTTTATGTCTGATAAGAAGAGTATGTCTCAGGGCCAGGGCAGAAAGAATAAAAAGGACGGGTTTATTATGCAGGCCGGCATTCTGGCGGCAGCCTCTATCATATGCCGTATGATAGGGCTGCTGTACCGGGGGCCGCTGACAGGTATTATAGGGGATGAAGGGAATGGATATTATAGCACAGCCTATAATATTTATACCATCGTCCTCTTGGTATCTTCCTACAGTATTCCGTCGGCGATTGCAAAGGTGCTTGCGCAGAGACTTGCGTTGAAAGAATACCGTAATGCGCAGCGAATTTTTAAATGTTCGCTTGTTTATGTTATGGTAGTCGGAGGAGCGGCAAGTCTTATCCTGTTTATAGGAGCGCCTTCTTTTGTTATGGGCAATTCTATACCAGTTCTCCGGGTTTTTGCGCCGACTATTTTTTTCTATGGTTTGTTAGGAGTGCTGCGGGGATATTTCCAGGCGCACCGTACGATGATGCAGACTTCGGTATCCCAGATATTGGAACAGATTTTAAATGCAGCTGTCAGTTTGGGAGCTGCTTATGCGCTTATGCAGACTGCGGCGGCTGCGGGGGGGGACGGCAGCACCCAGGCGATGTATGGGGCGGTCGGCAGCGCGATCGGAACAGGATCCGGCGTAATCGCGGCTCTGCTGTTTATGGCGGTTATTTATTTGCTGAACCATAAGATGATAAAGAAGCGGGCGGATTACGACAGGACGGAAACGCAGGAGTCTTACTGGGACATTTTTAAGCTGATGATGGCGGTGGTGACACCGTTTATTTTGAGTACCTGCATTTATAATCTGACAACCGCCCTGAATCAGACAATTTATTTAAGAATGATGGTCAAATATAAAGAAATGGACGTGATTGCGGCGACGACGGAATTAGGGATCTTTTCCACAAAGGCTGTCACCATTTCCAATATACCGATTGCCCTTGCGTCGGCGATGTCTTCCGCGATTGTTCCGACAATCGCATCCACTTATGCACAGGGTTCGGTGAAGCAGACAAAGAAGAAAATAGCGTATGCCATCAAAGTGACGATGCTGATATCCATACCGGCCGCAGTCGGAATCGGTGTATTGGCGCGCCCGGTCATGATGGTGCTTTTTCCGCAGCTGGAATCTCTGGAGCTGGCTTCCCGGCTGTTAGCCGGCCTGGCGGCGACAGTGGTGCTATATGGGCTTTCCACGTTGACCAATGCGGCGCTCCAGGGAATCGGGAAGGTAAATACGCCGGTGATTAATGCAGTGATTGCGATCGCGGTTCAGACAGCAGTATTGGTTTCCATCCTATATTATACAGACTGGGGAGTATATGGCGTTATGGCTGCTACCGTGTTATATTCGCTTCTCATGTGTATTCTGAATAATATTTTTATGAGGAAATATTTGGGTTATAAACAGGAAATCGATAAGACATTTGCACGGCCTGTTTTTTGCGCGGTGATCATGGGGGCGGCTGCCTATGGAATATATGAGGGAATGAGCTATGTTCTGGCACTGTTTATGGAGTCAGCATACTTTATGAACTTAATTGCCTTTGGCATAGCGGCTTTGATAGGAGCCATGTTGTATTTTGTGCTGGCAGTTAAGCTGAAAGCGGTAAAAGAGACAGATCTCAAAGGGCTGCCGAAAGGGCAGATGATCGTAAAGGCGGCAAAGAAAATGAAACTGCTGTAAAATGCGGTATTTGAAAAGCATGACAATGAAGAAAGCCATAGACGATTTTCCTTTTTTAAGGAAGGTTGTCGGAGGACAGATCCAGTTCTTTTCCGTCAAGAACGGCTTGGACAAGCGTATTGTTTTTATAAGATAATTTGAGGGAGAAGAAGGGTGCGTTTTCTTCCAGAAGACGGAAAAAGATCAAATCGCCTTTCCAGAGGTTCAGCTCTTCCAGCCTGTCTTTAGGAACCCATTCCAGAGTGCCTTCACCGCATTCTTTCAGCGCCCCGGTAAATTGGTCCGCTGTGTAAAGAAACATGTAATAATCGGTAATATCGTCGCAAAGAAAGGTGATGATGCCGCGGCAGCGGTAAGAGGTCAGGGTGAGACCGGTTTCTTCCCTTGCTTCGCGCAGCAGGCATTCCTCCGGGCTTTCCCCGGATTCGAAATGACCGCCGATGCCGATCCATTTATCTTTGTTGATATCTTTTTCTTTCTTGATCCGATGCATCATCAGGTAGGAATCGTCTTTTTCAATATAGCAGAGCGTTGTTAAAGTCATGGAGATATCCTTTCTTGTGGAAGGGTTTGAAATGCCGTGTATATCTTATAACGAATGGAAGGAATATGCAAGCAGTTTCCGCGACGCAAATCAATTTTTGCAGCCAGCATAGTGCGCATGGCAAGCCGAGGGGAATCAAAACTGCGGGCGGCCGGGAAACGGGCCTGGCATGGGCTGGGATTTTCTGCTGAAGCTTCCAATCAGATTTCACTAATGAAATGGGAAAGTATGGTCAAACCGATCGGGTCGGAAAAAAAGGACATCCATGTCCTTTTTTCCTGAAATTGCCATCCATGGCAATTTCTCCCTTGGGTATTGACCATTTCGTAAGTGAAATTACTGATTGTACGCAATAGCAGAAAATCCCAGCCCATGCCAGGCCCGTTTCCCGGCCGCCCGCAGTTTTGAT
>CAJUHH010000014.1 GCA_910585965.1 uncultured Lachnospiraceae bacterium | reverse complement strand
AGGAAGTGGCTGCAAGACTGGAAGACCCATGGCTGAAGGCATTCAACGACTTTGCAACGGACGGCGACAACTCCGTCCAGACCGTATGCGACAAGATTATTGAACTTGTATCAGAAATGGCAAGGATCATACAGGAAAAATGCGAAGCTGCCGCGAACGCATTACATGAACTGGCAAAGACAGCCTCTTCTTCCCTTAGTTCTGTCGGCGGTTCCGAATCCGGCAATACCGTAGCACTCCTTGCGGAAGGCACAGTCGGCAATGCATATGCAAATGGGACAAAATACAAAGGACTCCCGCATGATGAAAAATATGCCCTGCGTTCCGAATACGGACAGCCGGAGCTTACGGTATACCCAAACGGGAAGGCTGAACTTACCACAGAGCCTACCTTGGGCGAACTGCCGAAAGGCACTGTGATCTTCAATGAAGAGCAGACAAAGCGCATCATGGACAATGAGGGCGAGGAGCTTGGCAATGCATATGCGGAGAAAACAATCGTAACCAAGGACGGCCTTGTGCTGTCCCCCATCACCCCGGATCATGAAATATACTGGATGCAGAAGAAGTTTGATACATATTTCAAAGAGAACAAAGACGCTTTCCTTCATCCAGCAAGTGCCATGTTCCAGGCAGCTGAATCCATAGATCGGATGGCTGAAACCATTAATAATAACAACAGCTTCACGAAACAGAATGTAGTAAATATAGGCGATATACATTTACATGAGGTGCAGGATGCACATAGCCTGTCACGTGAGCTGCTGTTAAGATTTCCCAATATACTTTTGCAGGAAACAAAAAAAATATAAAAGAAAGGCTGTGATTTTAACTGAATACTTCTCAAAATTATGAACCAGAAATAATGATCAATCCAAATACCAGAAAAATAAATATCCCGCAGGAATTATACAACATAGGAGTCGTTACCGATGACAATGCCGAAAAAGTCAATATAAGAATCCCTCGCTATTTTGACGGCTGTGATTTGTCGGCAAGGAAATGCACCATATCATATAACAACGCCCTCAAAGAACGCGGCGTATATACTGTGACCGAAATAGAAATTGACGAGGATTCTTTATTGTTAAATTGGTATGTTTCTAAATTCGTAACAAAAAAGGCGGGAAAAATATATTTTGTAGTCGAATTCAAAAAAGACATAGACGAGAGAGGCATGTCCTATTCCTGGTCTACTCTTCCGGCTGAATTAAATGTAATGGCGGGGCTTGATGATGATATAACGATAAACGAAAACGACCTTTCGCTGTACCGTTCACTATTGTTACAGATACAAGCCACAGACCGAAGGGTGGCCGATCTTATGCAGCAAGTCCATAATATAAACCAATCCTCTGTTAATCTTGATTTGTTAAATTCTCAAATTGGAGATTTGCAGTCAAGCGTTAAATCCATCCAGGAATCTGCTGTATATATAGAAAGCGGCCAAACCGCAACCGAGGAGGTGATGTAAATGAAGACAACGCAATGGATAAAAGACTATTCGGACAACAAATTCTATCCATATACTCATACCGACGCTGTACTGGTCGGAAATGAAGAAGAAAGCAAACGAAATTTAACGGATGAATTGAACCAAATCAACAATAGACTGAACAACGCCAATGCCGATCTGTTAGATGGCAAACATGCGGCAGACTTTGCAAGCAGCAACGCTTTCGAAGACCATTTAACAAGTATTGATGCGCATCAGGAACTTTTCAATGCAAAACTTGATATGGAATCTGCAAGCAATTTAATTAAAGATATTGCAAGCAACCCTGACGCTGGAATTATTACTGCCACAAGAATGGACGATACCACATTTACCATTCATATTCCAAAAACATTAGTATTCCAATCTGCTGTTTTTGACGGCGCAACAGATGAAATCGTTATAACATGGAGCGACAGCAGCCAGTCCAGAATACCTGTTGACGGATTAATCGATGTATATACCGGCTCCATTAGCGAAACTATTCAAATATCAATCAGCGAAGAAAATACTATTTCTGCGATTATAAAAGAAGGCAGTATTAACCGCAATCTATTATCGCCTGATCTCCAGGGGGATATCCAATCTGCAATCGACCACCTTTCCCACACGCAAAGCCATATACCTGACGGCGGAGATGTCGGACAGATAGTCGGCATGACGGATGGCGGGATTGGATGGGTTATGCCACAACCCAGCGACAACACTCCAACAAAAATGAGCCAACTGGAAAATGATTGCAATTATATTTCAGAATCAGTTCTGGCAAATGCACTGGCAGAAAAAATTGATAAAATAGAAGGCATGGGATTATCTTCCAACGACTATTCTTCCGATCAAAAAGAAAAGTTGCTTCATATAGAAGATGGTGCTAATAAATATGTCCATCCTGAAACACATCCAGCATCCATGATCACCGAAGACGAAACACATCAATTTGTTACATCCGAAGAAAAGGCGCTGATTGGAAAAAATATTTCTTCAAATGGATCGACAGATATAAAATATCTCTATATTCCAATTAACAGATGTGTAAATGCATCAGATGGACAAATTACTTCTGGGTCTTCTTATACATTAGCTAAAGATACTGGAATATATATTGGTATAACAATAAGCAAAGAACATTACGAAATATTGAAGGACTATATAGTCATTGATATCTCTATGCATTCTTTTCCTGGTGTGGCAGGAACAGCACATCCATATAATAATTATGGCTATGTCTATAAAATTGGAAATTATCAAAATGTTAATATTGGATCATTAGAAAGACACTATCTAAGGCAAGTACATGTATATAATCCAAGTCCAAGTTATGCATGTAATATTCATGGTTTTTATTGTTCCTTTATAAAAGCAGATTTTGAAGAGTTAAAGGAGTAAAAATGCAAGCGAAAACAATTACAATAAAAAAGGACTTAGACATTTTGTCAAAAAGAATTATGCAAAACCTTAATATCCAAATTTCGGTTTTGTCGATAATACGACATGTTCTAATGCAACCTATATAGGAGGAAAATATTTCCGATGAACAATAATGATTTTATCACCCAAAACGCCTCATCCTACACCCACGAATACAGCAATTTCCCCCACAGTTTAATCCAGCAGCACCATTTTAAGGATGCCGACGATTCCGTCGCATCCTTAATTAATGAAATCACCGATCTAAAAACAAGTGGGCTATATGATCTGGCGGCTAAAAAAATAACCGAGAACGCGGACATACTGTCGCAGTACAACATTGACGCGGAAACCATCAACATACTGGAAGAAGAAATACGAAACGTCCAGATCATGGGCATCCAGAAGCATCAATGCATCTATTTCGGCAATGAGCCGGAAATCTGCTGCCGCAGCGACGTATGGCTGGGGGAATAAGGAGGAACCATGCAATACCCATATGTTTCTATTTTCCCGGATGGGATCGATGAGCGGACATACTTCTGCGATGTGGACTTAAAAGGGCAGACGGTAATGGATGCCTATCAAAAGCTTATCGAAGCAAAGCAATATACGGATGCAAACAATTTTTTAAGCCAGCAAAACAAAGTCCACCACTATTCTGCCGACTTAATGAATTATCTGGAAGCAAAAATAAAAAACACGCAGGAGTATATTTTAAGCTGGGAAAAATACAGCCCGCACCATTTATCCAATGCGGAACCGAATATTAATGTAAATGAATTTTGGATATAGGAGGAATCGAAATGGCAATTAATGAAACTATTTTAAAAGGAAGAAAATATAGGCAATGTATTGACAATACGTCCGGGAACAAGAAATGGAACCGATTTTCTTTCTGGACACACGCTTCCGACGTGGAATTTAATGACGGCCAAAATCTGCAAAACAAATTAGGAAGCTTTAAAGGCGTAACAACAAATGAAAACCAGACGGCAGGCTACGCGGCTGACGTAACGCTTGTGAAATCCATCAAGAACAGCCTGACACAGTTAATTACGTCCGTCTCCAATCTGGTAAACAGTATAAATAACAGATTGGGCGGACTTAGCTTTTATGAGGATTCCAATGGTAAATGGATAGTAGGTGCTGATTCAGTGCCAAAAAAATTGGGTAGCGGGGGATTAGAGGGACTTAAAAAAGTAGTGTTTAAACAAGGAAGTTTTCATAGCGGAACGCCGATATCAAAAACAGTTTCCAGCGACGGAAATACCGTTACTATCGTAAGAGATACTTCGGCATCATTGCCTGAGGGCGAGGCTAATTGGAACACATTTCTTGAAAAATATGGGATCGGCACGTCTGTAACAGAAGTTTCTCATGCTGTTGATTGGGCAGGAGGAGATGTCAGCCATTGTGTGCTGGGCCCGAAGATCGATATGTCAAAAATGTTTCCGAATGACTATCAAGACTGGAAAGAAGAAAATTTTCTTTTTGTTATGATGGATTGGACTATTTATTGCAGCCATGGGGATCAGAATAACTTATCGATTATTCAGGACAAACAAATGTGCAGCCAAAAAGAATGCACTTATAATCCGTCAGCGGGAACTCTCATTTTTCCTAAATGTTATCCGTCCGCATACGAAAGCGACAACGGCGGGACAGGAGGGAATATTGGCGCAACTATTAACCATTATGAAATATGGATTATTTCTTAAAACGGAAGGCGATGCTTATGGACGAAATTTTAAACTATGACAAAAAAGCGATCAATATGCTGGCGAAGCAGATCGCCGCCCTGGTTAAGACCCACGAACATAAATACGACAGAACCTTTTCATCTGCCATAAAAAGCGTAAACCCGGACTCCACTTACACCATTATGGATGACGGCGGCGTGGAACGGAAGTTAAAATGCTCCCTTCCAAACGCCGCCCTGAAAACCGGGCAATATGTATGGGTCAAAATCCCTTCCGGCAGGCTGGAGGATATGCACATATGCGGAAAGAAATAAGAGGAAAGGAGGATCAAGCCAATGGCAAAACCCATCGTGAATAAAATAACTCCTTTTGACGCTGAAATGGACAAGGAAATCGGATTTGCATGGAACGGCAGCCAGCCGTATGCGAACCGGCTGGTCATTTATAACGCCGACTCCATGGAAATGGTATATGACAAAAAAATAACTACTTTTACCCATTCCCACACCATTCCTGCCGGAACGCTGAAAAACGGAAAACAATGGATCGCCCAGTTCCAGACGTTCGACGTGGATGATTTGGAAAGCGGGTTGTCTGACAAACGATATTTCCAGACGTTTAAGACCCCGCTCTTCTATTTCTATGGCCTGGAAAACGGACAGACCATCCCTTCCGCCTCTTACGAAGCGCAGATCTACTATTTCCAGGAAGACTATGAGGACATCCAGTCCTTCCGTTTCTCCCTTTATGACGGCACGAAAACACTGCTGAAGGAAAGCGACACCTTATATAACAGCGACAAAATCAGCTACACTTACAAAGGATTGGACAACCACACCGTTTACTACCTGAAATGCCATGGCATTACCGTAAACGGCATGGAAATCGATACCGGCTATATCGAAATTTACACCGACTATAAAATGCCGTCCACCTATGGAATCATCTATGCGGAAAACGACCCGTTGCACGGATATATCAAATACCATACCAATATCAGGATTATACAGTATAACGGCAGCAAGACCTTCCGCTTCGAAAACGGAATGATCGACCTCCGGAATGACGAAGAAGGAATCTATTATGAAGAAGGATTCGTCATAGAAGATGATTTCACGTTGAAATTACGCGGCATGTATCTCAACCAGACCGCCACGATTCTGAAGCTGCGCAATACGCAGTATTCCCTTCTGGTAGAATCCTTTTTAAAGGAAGACGGCACAACCCGTTTCAAGCTCACCGTCCCAAACCGGCTGGGCAACTATATCCTTTATTCGGATGCCCTCGCGTTCCAGGCAGCGGACATGGTCTGCATCTGGATCAGGCGCGTCCGCGACATTTACCAGCTGGAAATTCTCGTTGATCCCGATTTTACGGAAGAAAACAACCTCTGGTACGGACAGCAGATGCCGGGGACCGGCCTGGAAGTATATGACTCCTGGATCGATGCGCCCAATTTATTTACCTATGCCGTGGAGCGGGATGGAATGAACATCCACTGTTCCGACAGCGAACCCGACGAAACCAAAACAGACGACCTATGGATTTAAGGAGGTGACAACATGTTTTTTCTCAATCATATCCTCGGCGCTTCCCCGGATACCATCCCTCTGACCCCGACACATCTGGCCAACCTCACCTATATAAAGTTGAGCAACGGTCTCTATGACTGTCTGTATATTACCAGGGAAACCGATTCGGAGCCGTCAATGGACTGCCCGAGGGAATGGGATTTTGACACGATATTCCATGCCGATTTTAATAATTCCACCAACGCTGGGAATGTAGACTGGAATTTACAGTCCGTATCCCATCTGCTCGTCAAAAGGAGGGATACCTCAAAATTCCAATGGACAACTATCGCTGTAAAAGAAATCCATACCCTCAAAGATTTTTCGGACGGAATCAAGGGAAACGATTATACCAACGCTTCCCATGTGGAATACCAATATGCCGTAGTCCCCGTCCTCCATGGCACGGAAGGGCTATACAATACTATTTTTGTCGATTCACAGTTCCGTGATATTTTCCTCGTGGAAAAAAACTGCATCATCGGCGCGCCCTCCTCCGACGGCTTCTGCGATACAGCAAGAAGAATCCCCTCTTCCCTCGCCGAAACCATCCATAACCGCTATCCTTCCTATATCAGAAATACCATTTCCAACTATGACAAAGGCAGCTGTAAAGGCAAATTCATAGAACTGGACGAGGAAAGCTGTAATTTTTCCGTTGCAGACGCGCTCCGCATCCCCTACCAAAGAAAAATCATGGATTTTCTTGCCGACGGAATGCCGAAATTATTAAAACATTTTGACGGAAGGATATGGCTGATCGCTGTCACCGGCGATCCCACGGATACCGCCGACGGCGCATACAATAACCGGGCTGTCTCTTTTGAATGGACGGAAATCGGAAACTATGAATCCGAACGGGACTTGTATTACACAAACCTGTCCGATATCGGGGAGGAATGGTGGAACGAATGATCACAGCAAAAGACCTTCAGTTAATATTACAAAAGCCATTGCATTTTTTATTAAAAATCGAAGTCCTAAAAGACGACGGAAAAACAATACTCGACACATTGAAAGGCGTTGTCATCGGCGGAACTGCCTCCATCGACAGCGCCTCTTCCGTTCGGCGAACCTTTTCGGCCTCCCTGGTCCCCACCCTTTATGACAGGAACGATACAAAAATCACGGAGGAGGGACTCGTCTGGCTGAACAAGGAACTCCGCATATATGCATGCATCATGGATATAAGAACTGGAACATATACCTACTATCCGCTCGGACATTATATATATACCAGTTCTTCCGGCTCCTACGATGCCGCCACGAACCAGCTGACCATTACATGCAGTGACTATATGTCCAAATTGGACGGCAGCAAAAACGGACAGATCGGCGCATTGGTGACGAAAATTCCTGCCTATGAAGAAAATACGGAAACCGGCGCAGTCATCAAACGCAATATCATACGCGAAGCAATGATTGCCGTTTTAAAACAATCCGGCGGCATTGCGCATTATATGGTAGACGACATGGGGGAATATAAGGCGCTGCCACAAAATAACGACAACTGGAAAAGCTACAGGGAACAAAACCCCCTATGGAATGCCATCCCTTATGACCTAGAATTCTCCAGCGGATGCACTGTTTTGTCCATCCTGGAAAAACTCCGCGACCTGTACCCCAACTACGAAATGTTTTTCGATGAATACAATGTATTCACATGCCGCATGATTCCAAGCTGTTATAAAGACGATATTATTTTCAGCAATGAATTCCTCCAAAAGATTTATATCTCGGAAGACACCAATATAGACATGGCGGCCGTCCGCAACATATGCGAAGTATGGGGAAAGGTAATCGAAGCGGATTTTTACACGGAACAATGCAGCTGCCAGAATAATGTCTACCACTGCTCCATCAACGGATATGAGGAAGCCTATTATAACGGCGATACGGTCGCCGTCAAAATACCGTCTGCAAACGCTGCCAACCCTAAATTGAATATCAACCAGCTAGGAGCCGTCAATATCCTGGACGAAAACACGGATGCCCCTGTTGCAGCCAATGTTCTGGAGAAAGACGTTGTCTTTGTTTTCAAAATAAAAAGCAAAAGGGCGAACGGGCAGACAACCTACAATGCCTACCTTCTCGGCCATTGGCAGGCGCACGGAATGAATGTCCTGACGGACGGCACTGTCGGCAGGGACTATACCTTCCATGACGGAACCGTATGCCCTCAGTATTCCAAAAAGTATTTCCAGAAAAAATACAACTGTGAATCCGTGGAACTGGAAATCATCCCCAACTCCCCATTTACCGTGCAAAAACTCGGCGAAATACTGGATGTAAAAACAGGCAGCGACTACGACCATATCACTTCCGACTCCCTCGCTCTCTCCCTCGCCAAGTGGGAGAACTGGAAAAGTGCCAGGCTCACGGACAGCATTACCCTTACTACCAATCTCGTCCCCTTTTTTGATGTACACCTGAAAATATTGTACCAAAGCTCCCATTCCGACATCCCGGAACAATATATCATCAAATCCGTGAACCACGACTTCGGCACATGGACTTCCACATTATCTTTAATGAAGTTCTATCCTTTATATAATGATGTCATCAAGGAGATAGGAACTCACCGGGTGCTGTCTGAATATAAACATGGCACGTTAAACAAATATGCACATTATAAACTAACCGAATTTATAGGAGGTGATCCTCATTAATTTAACTACAAATCTCAAATTGGGGAAACCCACAAGCGAAGAAAAATATGATATCAAGATACCCAACGCCAACATGGATATTATCGACAGCAGCATCAAAAAATTGCAGGATGCCGACCACAATTTTGCCTCAAAAGAAAACTTCCAGGCCCATGCGAACAATAAGAACAACCCGCACGGAGTCACTAAACAGCAGTTAGGATTGGACAGAGTAGTAAACCGGCAGCAGATATACGGCCTTCCAGGCGCTGTCACTTCCGGCGGAATACCTGTTTTTGACGGCAATGGATATACCGTCAGGGACAGCGGGTTTACCATCGGAACTTCCGTCCCGCCTGATGCCGCCTTTACTGACACGACTTACGGAATTGCAGACAAAAACATTCCTGGTATCGTCAAATCCAGCGATTCCATACAAGTTTCTTCCGATGGAACCGCCTCCGTCATTAATGATTCCCATTTGCACGATACGCAATACTATGCGAAAGCAGAAGCGGCCCGCATATTCTTCCTGAACTCTAATATTTCACAGAGCAATGAAAATGAGGCAAGCCGCGTTCCAAGCTGTGCTTTATTGCATGAAATAATACAACAAAAGGATCTGCAGATAGAAAACTTGAAAAATGAGATCCATGCGCTAAGCGGCAATTTGGGAAATACAGTATCGGCATATGTTACAAAATCAATAACATTGCCGGCTAATATGGAAGATTATATCGAATTATGCCGCACTCCGGCACTGCAGCCCGGGACATACCTTATCTATTACCGAATGTCCAACTTTTCGAATGATACCGTATACCAAATACTGCGCAGCTCTGACAGGCAGTACATAAGTATATTTTCAGGGCAGAATGGTATGGATACTGTTACGCTGTCGACGCCATGCGCAATGATAATCGTAGCCCGCAACAGAGGGGATGCCTATACCGTCGGAGCAAGCGGCAATAACAGGCTGTCAGCAATGCGGATCAAGTAATTTGTCTAAACTAACTGAAAAGGAAGCAAAAAATGACGCAAACAGATTTTATAATACAAAATGCCTCATCATATACCCACGAATACAGCAATTTCCCCAACAGTTTAATTAAACAGCACCATTTTAGGAATGCTGACGACTCTGTTGCATCTTTAATTAATGAGATTACTGATTTAAAAATGCGCGGCCTATATGATCAGGCAACTAAAAAATAACTGAAAACGCGGGCATACTCTCGCATTATAACATGGATGCGGAAACCATCAATACCATTGAGGAAGAAATACGAAACGTACAGATTATGAGCATCCAAAAACATCAATGTATCTATTTTGACAAAGAGCCGAATATCTGCTGCAAAAACGACGTATGGCTTGGAGAATAAGGAGGAATGATGCAATACCCATATATTTCTATTTTCCCGGAAGGAATCGATGAGCGGACATACTTCTGCGATGTGGATCTAAAAGGCCAGACTGTGATGGAGGCTTATAGCCGCTTTATAGAAGCGCACCAATACACAAACGCTAATATCTATTTAAGCCAGCAGAACAAAGTACACCATTATTCTGCAGACTTAATGAATTATCTGGAAGCAAAAACCAAAAGCACGCAGGAACATATACTAAGCTGGGAAAAATACAGTCCGCATCATCTATCCAATACGGAACCGGATATCAGCGTAAATGAATTTTGGATATAGGAGGTAAAAAATGCCAATCAATGAAACTATTTTAAAAAATCGAAAATATAGGCACTGCATAGACAGTACGACTGGAAGCAAACGCTGGAACAGATATTCTTTCTGGACACATGCTTCTGACGTAGAGTTTAACGACGGCAGGAACTTGCAGGACAAGCTGGGAAGCTTCAAAGGAGTAACTACCAATGAAAACCAGACAGCAGGATATGCTGCGGATGTAACACTTCTGAAATCAATCAAAAACAGCCTGTCGCAATCAATAACATCCCTTACCAATCTGGTAAACAGTATAAACACCAGATTGGGCGGATTAAGATTTTATGAGGACTCTAATGGTAAATGGGTAGTAGGTGCTGATTCAGTACCAAAAAAATTGGGTAGCGGGGGATTGGAAGGGGTAAAAAAGATTATATACCGTATCGATGATACTACTTACGGCAAACCGATCCGAATCGAGAAAACAATTGAAAAAAACGGCGATTGGCTTGTATATACTTATTACACCCATGGAGCGTATACTGATGGTTGGGTGAATCTACGCCCCATGCGAATAGATGTATACAGCGCCGGCCAGCCAAACGGGCAAAACCAACAGCATAACCATCATGACTATTTCTTTGATTTAAAAAATCTATTTCCAAATGATTATCAAAATTGGACAAAAGAAAACTTTATTTTCACCATCACCCACTACGAAGTATATTTTTATCAAGACAGCGGCAATAATATCGGCCCTGCAAGACCTGCGAAACGGTCTTATGAATATGATCCTGCTACTGGCATTCTCAGAGTGGTCGGAGCCTCTGTCAACTCATCCGAAAACTGGGGTGATGAACGTGAGGATTGCAATGGCAATTCGGAATTAAGAGTAAATGGCTTTGAATTATTTATCTTCAATTAAGCCAAATACAAAAATCCTTGAAAATGCTATATTTCATGCATTTTCAAGGATTTTTTTATATCGGAGTGACAAGACTTGAACTTGCGGCCTCTACTTCCCTAAAGTAGCGCTCTACCACCTGAGCCACACCCCGAAACGCAATAACTATTATAAACGCTGCCCGGCATAAAATCAACTACTTTTTCCAAATATTATAATATTTTAATATTTAAATATTTTAAGTTTTCCTTCCATTCTTCTGGTTCACATCTTCGCGCAGCAATGCATAAACGGTAGACACGATCGGGATGAAAATAAGCATCCCTGCAACCCCCATCAGGCTTCCGCCAATTGTCACTGCCGCCAGCACCCATATCGAAGGAAGCCCGACCGAATTCCCCACTACATGGGGGTAAATCAAGTTTCCCTCCACCTGCTGCAGCACGATAAACAGAACCAAAAACCATATCGCTTTTATCGGATCATCCACCATAATAAGGAAGGTTCCTACGAAGCAGCCGATAAAAGCCCCCACGATCGGTATCAAGGCGGTAAAGGCAATCAACACCCCTACCAGCACGGCATAAGGAAAGCGGAAGATCGCCATGGACACCACGAACATGCTGCCGAGGATCACCGCTTCCGTGCATTGCCCGGTAATAAAATTGGAAAAATTCCGGTTTGCCAGGGAAGCCACTTCCAGCACCTTCTCATATACCCCCTTGGGAAAATACGCATGCATCACCCTTTTCAGCTGGTCCCCCAGCTTCTCCTTCTGAGCCAGTATGTAGAAAGAAAATACAAGCGCCACAAACAGGTTCACAACGCCGCCTATAATGGTGGATGCCACCATCACTGTGGAAGTCACCACATTGCCCAGGCCGTTCTTCATAAAATCCACGATTGTGTTAAAAATCGAACCCCAGTTTATACTCTCGAAATCCAGTTCCTCCAGCATAGCCACCAGTTCCGGCCGCTCCGCCAGAAGCTGTTCCAGAGATACCTGGACGCTGCTGAAAAACAACGGGATCTTATTCCCCAGCTCTATCATTGTTTTCCCCAGCTGGGGAACTACCGTTACTGCAACAATTACCATAACCAAAATCACTGACACAAAGGCAAGAAAAATGCTCGCCGGCCTCTTCGCCTTCTGCATTTTCGCATTTTTCCCTCCCCCGAACAGCCTTTTCTCAATCGCGCTCATAGGGATATTCAGCACAAAAGCAACTACCGCTCCATAGATAAAAGGTTTCAATATTCCTATGACAAAAAAGACTCCCTTTAATACAAGATCAATTTTTATGACTGCCAGACATACCACCGCCGTAAAAATAATCAGCCCTCTTATTTTCTTTAAATTATTTCTGTTCAAATCCATAACTTTCCCCGTTTCTTTCGCATATCTTCCTCTTGAAAGTTCCTCTCATGACTTTTTTCGCTTTAAAATCTCCAGGACATAATTCCATACCCGTTCCGTAGAAGAAATGCTCAGCCGCTCCTCCGTCGTATGGATATTTTTCATATCCGGCCCGATGGAAATGCATTCGAGGCCCGGGATTTTCGAAGACAATATCCCGCATTCCAGCCCGGCATGTATCGCCTGTATCTCCGGTTCTTTTCCATATAAATCGCGAAATGCCTCTACCGCCATATCCCGGAACGGCGATTCCTTCCGATAGGCCCAGCCCGGATAATCTCCCCGGACTTCCTGCGCCGCCCCTGCCATAGCCGCTATATTCTCCAGCTTTTCGATCAAGGCCCTCTTCGCGCTTTCCAGCGAGCTTCTTACGGAAAACTGGATCATCGCCTTATCTTTCCCCAGGCTTAAGATTCCCAGATTCAAAGACGTTTCCACCAGCCCATCGATATCGGCGCTCATTGCCTGTACGCCGTTCGGTGCGGCAAATAAAAGCCCGATCAGCCTGCCCGTATCCCTGCCGTCCAGGCAGTTCCCTTTTCCATCCCCCAATTCCTCTATTTCGCAAAAAATGCCGGGATCCTTTGTCTGCAACTCCTGTTTCCATTCCGCTTCGACGGCCTTCACGATATCCTTCAGCTCTTTGCCATTTTCTGTTTCCGTCAGCAAGACTGCATCCGCTTCCCTCGGAATCGCATTGTCGGCCAGTCCCCCCTCCAATTCTTCCACATATACCGCCATTTCTTTATGCAGTCTGTACAGCAACCTTCCCATAAGGACGTTGGCATTCCCTCTTTCTTTATCGATCTCCGCGCCGGAATGGCCTCCCTGGAGTCCTTTCACGCTGATTTTATACCGGCTCCCCCTTTTTTCCTCCCTGCACACAGGAAATGTCCAGTCCACCCTGGCGCCTCCTGCGCATCCTGCGAGAAGGATCCCTTCCTCCTCGGAATCCAGGTTCAGCATCCGTTTTCCCTTCAACATGGAAACATCCAGCTCCCTCGCGCCGTCCATCCCCACTTCCTCGTCCACTGTAATAATCACTTCCAGCCTCGGATGGGCGATATCATCCGCATCCAGAAGAGCCATCGCATAAGCCACCGCAATGCCGTCGTCCCCTCCCAGGCTTGTATCCTTTGCAAATATATCATCCCCTTCCACGGCGAGGCGCAGGCCGTCCTCCGACATATTGATGGGCGCTCCCGGCTTTTTTACTGCCACCATATCCATATGCCCCTGCAGGATTATAGGCGCTTCCTCTTCATATCCCTGCGAAGCTTCCTTGATCATAATTACATTCTTCCACTCGTCCTGGATACAAGCCAAACCCCTCTCTTTCGCAAAATCCATCAGATAATCGCTCAATTTATCTACATTCCCCGATCCATGGGGAATCCCGCATATCTCTTCAAAATACCGAAATACTTTTTCTGGTTTTAATCCGTCCAGCACTGCCATTTTTCTATTCCCTCTTTTCCTTTCCCATTGTTTCGCCCGTCCCGGCTTTTCTTCTTCTCATTAGTATACACCCAATCCTGCACAAAAAGTAATTAAAAAAAAATGAAAACTCCACAAGGTTCCTTCTTGCGGAGTTTTTATTTTTTCTTATCTGTTTTTGTCAAAAACTATTCTTTTATAAAAATCGGATTATGCAATCTTGCTTTTTGCCAGTTCTGCCAATTCCTTGAAGCCTTCCGCATCGTTTACTGCCATTTCGGAAAGCATCTTGCGGTTGATATCCACCTCTGCAAGCTTCAAACCATGCATAAATTTGCTGTAGGAAAGGCCGTTCATCCTTGCCGCCGCATTGATACGGGTAATCCACAATTTCCGGAACTCGCGCTTTCTCTGTTTTCTTCCCGCATAGGAAGAATTCAAAGCCCTCATTACTGACTGTTTTGCGATTCTATACTGTTTCGACCTCGCGCCTCTGTATCCTTTCGCAAGCTTTAATACTCTGTTATGTCTTCTTCTGGCTTTCATTCCGCCTTTAATTCTTGCCATGTCCTGTTTCCTCCTTACGACTTATAAAAATGTTACTCTTACAGATACGGTAAAATCTTCTTCATATTCTTAACGTTCGTCTTATCTGTAATCGTCGATTTCCTGAGATTCCTCTTTCTCTTAGGGGATTTCTTTGTTAAGATATGGCTTTTATAAGCTTTGTTTCTTTTTAACTTACCTGTTCCCGTTACTTTAAAACGTTTCGCAGCAGCTCTGCTTGTCTTCATTTTAGGCATATCAATTCCTCCTATACTTCCTCATTTTTATCTATTTTAACTGTACGAACTAACGCTTTTCAGTTAAAAACATGGTCATGCTTCTTCCTTCCACTTTCGGCGCTTTTTCTATAGAAGCAATATCGGAAAGCGCCTCTGCAAAATCATCCAGAATATGCTTGCTGTTTGCCATATGCGCCATTTCGCGCCCTCTGAAACGAAGGGTGATCTTTACCTTATCCCCCTTGGTAATAAATTTCCTGGCCGCGCTTATTTTCGTGTTTAGATCATTGGTATCGATATTCGGGGATAAGCGGATCTCCTTGATCTCGATCGTCTTCTGTTTCTTTCTCGCTTCCTTCTCTTTCCTCGCCTGCTCATACCGGAACTTTCCGTAATCCACGATCTTGCAGACCGGCGGCTTGGCCGTGGGGGCGATTTTCACCAGATCCAATCCAGCTTCCTCCGCTAAACGGAGCGCCTCCCTGGAAGGCATGATACCTAACTGTTCCCCATCCTCACCGATAACACGTACTTCCCTGTCTCTAATCTGCTCGTTAATAAATAAATCGCTAATGGCTTTGTCCTCCTCATAATACGCTAAAAAATGGATAGCATAGCTATCCACTTATCTTCAAACTGCCATAGTCCGCACGCGTAAAATAATACGGAACTTTGACCTATGAACGCCTGCCAGCCCGCTCGCCGCAGGGTGAGAGTGGATACTCTGCTTGATCTCTGTTCGGCATACGCATATGCTTTCGCATGTCGTCTGCCAAATCCTTAAGAATTATAACACTGCTTCCATGATATGTCAACATTTTTCTTTAGATTTAGAAACTATTTTTTTAAGGAAATCTATCATTTGTTTGATCATCGGCACTACGCAAATACCAACCGTATCGTCTCCGCGCTCTTACGGAACTCTTCCATTCTTTCATCATCTGCCGACTGGGAATAGGTGATCGTATACACTTTATCCGCAATAATGATATAAATCAGCTGTTCCATCTTCGTTTCGCCCGCCTTGCAGGACAATTCCACTTTATGGGCGGGACATCCGCTCACTTCCGTTTTCGTATGTTGGAAACGGTCCACCGCTGCGTTTTGTCCGTAAGTTTCTTTCAATTTTTCTTCCATCCGCTTTTTATATTCATCCGTACCAAGCATCTGGTCCAGCGCTTCCCCGTCCACATTTTCCGATGCGGTATAATAAATATTGGAAGAATCCAGAGGGTTGCGCTCCGACAAATACATGCCTTTTTTGTCTTCGCTCGGGACATAGCCATCCGGCAGAACCACCGTACACCCGATGTCCCCATATACTTCTTTTTTATACGCCTTTTTTGCTTCCATGCCAGTCAACGCATGAAGCTGCGTTCCAGACATGCCGCTTTCCATCGCGGCTTTCTGCTCCGCCGCAAAAACGGTGTTTACCGCAAACATTCCTCCAAAGAAAAGCAGTACCGCCGCCCCGGCTCCTGCCAATACGATCATCCACTTATTTTTCATTGTCACTCCCATATCAAAATACGCTGTTCTCGATTCCGCTATTTATTATAGTGAAAATGAAGGACATATGCAAGTCCAAAAAATCGCTTTCTCTTAATATATTCTAAAATCCAGGATACGGATACAAACGCAAAAAGGAACCCCGTTTCCGGGATTCCCTTCCTGTCTCTGGAATGATTCCTGTCTCCTGCTTATCTTTCCTTAAAAGTCGCGCATGCCGTTTCCCTGCAATCGCAGGCGCCGCAGCCCTTGATGTCCACATGTTCCGCATGGCATTTGTAATTGCTGTTATAAACGCATTTTACCGCTTCGCAGTCGATGCTGATCGTCCTGCAGGGATGTTCCAGCGCGCTCGTATAAGAGTCGCCGCGTTTCTCCGCAAAGCTCTCACAGCAAGTATCATCCTTTTTGTCCGCATGTTTCCCGCCGACCATAATATCGCCTTTACAGCAGCACTCTTCTTTGTTATAAACACAATTCTCTACCGAACAGTCTAATTGAGCCATAGTTTAACCTCCTGATTTTCCCAGACTTGTCTTAACATGATGTTTCTTTATCAGTATGGCTGAAAACGATATGGCTTATTCATTTTTATGCATTTTATCTATCGTTATTTTTACGGTTCCTCCGCTGCTGTTGCTTTATACAGCCGGTACACCGTGACCCAATATACCTCCAGCATAACCTCCTGTTTTTCCTCGGCAAGAATACCCTTTTCTTTCCACTCTTCCAGCAAACCGCTGTCCTTATTTCCAATAAACCAGACGTTTTTTCCTTCTTCCAGCCAGCCTTTCAGTTCTTCCGCCGAAGACAGAGAAAAATATTTATTTTCAAAAATATCGCAGATCAGCTCCTCCGGCTCCGCACCCCAAAGATGCATATCGTTCTCCAGATAATAACCAACCACTCCCTGCACCTGGTTAAACTGTGTAATGACCGCATCTTCCGGCCCGATCTGCCCAAGCGCTTCCTCCACTTCCTCCATGCGCACCCTGCGCCATGTCTCATCATTGCGGAACCATCGGTAGTCGCCGATTCCCAGCAGGAATACCAACACCAGAACAGGAAGAAAAACTTTTCTGGTTCTTGCCGCCCTGCTGGCACAAAAAGCAAAAGAAAGCCAAAAACATCCGGCCGCCGGAACCATATACCTGACAATAAATACCGGCCTTAATAAAAAAGAAGCCGCAAACCCAAAAAGCACGACCCCGGCAAGCACTCCCGCCCCCGCCGCCGCCAGATAAGCCTCTTCCGCCTTTTTCCGACTCTGCCATAAGGCAGAAAGCATCAGGCCGACATAAACGGCAAAAAGAACGATGGCCGCCGCAACCTGGAAAGCGCCGCTGCCAAAAGGCGGCTTCATCAAAAACTTCACACAGGAGCCGAAGGTCCTCCAGGTCAGCGGCAGTATCCAATAATTTTCCTTTACCTGTGCCATCTGCCGGACCACTGCGGCCGTCCATGGAAGATAGGCCGCTATCGATGCCAGGACACAGAATATCCAGTTCCTCTTTTCTTTCCCCGCCGCCCTCTTGACAATAAGATAAGCCAAAAGGAACAAATACACCATCGCTGCGGCCGCTCCGGCAAAATAATGAGTGTAAGCTGCTAAAACTCCATAAACCGCCAGGCAGATCCAATCTTTTTTCCTGCTTCCCTCTCCGCCGCCGATTCCGCAGACGACCTCGTAAGCATGAAGGAAAGCGGCTGTTACAAAAAACATCGCCAGCGTATACATCCTGATTTCCACGGTATATTGGGACAGGCTCGGCATCGCTGTTATACCGAATGCAAACAGGCCGGCGCACAGCCAGCCAAAACGCCGCCGAACCATAGTTGCGGCATAAGCGAATAAACCGGCCAGGGGAAGGATCGAGCAAAGCTTGCCTACCACGATGCCGTTTGCCCCTTGCGCCATTCCCTGGACGATTTCCCTGGCTCCTTTTACAAAATAATAATAAACCGGCGGATGCACATCCCTTGCCGTCAAAGCGGTCAGATCCCTGAAACTTCTTTCCGTAAGCCCCATCGTGAATAACTCGTCATACCATACCCCGTCGGCAAAGCAGAGCCTTGCCGACAGGAACAGCATTCCGCAGGCCGCCGCAAAAAAGGCTATTCCGAGCCAATCGTCGTATGTCCGTCGCTTCATGCTTCTTTTCCTTCTATGCCTTTTCTTCCGTTATCTCTTCTTTCCGAATCTCTTTTGTCCGGATCTCCTTGCAGATCTGTCCGATAAACTCATCCAAAGGCTTTACGCCCTCGTCCCCTGCAAAGCGGCTTCTGACCGAAACGGTCTTATCTTCTTCCTCTTTCTGCCCTATGATCAGCATATAAGGCAGTTTTGCCAGCCTTGCTTCCCGGATTTTAAAGCCGATCTTTTCGGAGCGGTTATCCACCGTGGCCAATATGCCGTTCTCCTTCAGTTCTTTCTCCACTTCTTTGGCGTAATCTCCATACTTTTCTGAAATAGGGAGAACCCTCACCTGTTCCGGGCATAGCCATGTGGGGAATTTGCCCTCGTATTTCTCGATCAGCCATGCCAGCGTCCTCTCATAACAGCCCATCGAGGTCCTGTGGATAATATAAGGCCGTTTCTTCTCCCCGTCCTTGTCTACATAAGTCATGTCAAAACGTTCCGCCAGGAACATATCCAGCTGGATCGTAATCATCGTGTCTTCCTTGCCATAAACGTTTTTCGCCTGAATATCCAGTTTCGGCCCGTAAAATGCCGCTTCCCCTTCCTCTTCGGTATATTCGATGCCGATATGGTTCAGGATCGACCGCATCATGTCCTGCACTTCATTCCACTGCTGCTCCGTTCCCAGATAGTGGCCTTGGTCGTTGGGATCCCACAAAGACAAACGGTAAGCCACGTCATCCTGAAGCCCCAGCGTCGTCATGCAATATTTCGCCAGATCCACGCATCCCCTGAACTCTTCCTCGATCTGGTCCGGGCGCACGATCAGATGCCCCTCGGAGATCGTAAACTGGCGCACGCGGGTAAGCCCGTGCATTTCGCCGGAATCCTCATTGCGGAACAAAGTGGAAGTCTCCCCGTAACGGCACGGCAGATCCCTGTATGACTTCTGGTTCTGTTTATAAACATAATACTGGAACGGACAGGTCATCGGACGCAGGGCGAATACTTCCGCCTTTTCATCCGTCTCATCGCCAAGCACAAACATCCCCTCTTTATAATGATCCCAATGGTCGGAAATGATATACAAATCCTTTTTCGCCATCAGAGGGGTCTTCGTCCTCATATAGCCCCGTTTTTCCTCTTCATCCTCGATCCAGCGCTGCATCGTCTGGATCATTTTCGCCCCTTTCGGCATAAGCAGAGGAAGCCCCTGGCCGATCACGTCCACTGTGGCAAATAATTCCATTTCCCTGCCCAGCTTGTTATGATCCCTTTTCTTAATATTATCCAGATATTCCAGATAATCCGCCAGTTCCTCTTTTTTGTTAAACGCTGTGCCATAAATCCTCTGCAGCATGGTATTGTCGGAGTTCCCTCTCCAATAAGCGCCGGAAGAGGAGATCAATTTAAACGCTTTGATCCCTTTGGTACTCATCAGATGCGGCCCGGCACAAAGATCCACAAAGTCCCCTTGCTGATAAAAAGAAATCACCGCATCTTCCGGCAGGTCGCGGATCAGCTCCACTTTATAAGGCTCGCCCTTTTCTTCCATAAATTTTATGGCTTCTTCCCTGGGCAGCGTGAATTTCTCCAGCTTCTTCCCTTCTTTGATAATTTTTTTCATCTCCCCTTCCAGCTGATCCAAGTCCTCCCTGGAAAAAGGGGCATGTTCAAAATCATAATAAAATCCGGTGTCGATGCTGGGGCCGATCGCCAGCTTCGCATCAGGATAAAGACGTTTCACTGCCTCCGCCAGCACATGGGAAGCCGTATGCCTTACTACCTGAAGTCCCTGCTTATCATTGGCCGTCAGAATATTAAGCTGGCAGTCAGATTCCACCATCGTCCGCAGATCCGCTTCTTTTCCGTCTATTTCCCCTGCGCATGCCGCCCTTGCCAGCCCTTCGCTGATGTCCGAGGCAATATCGATCACACGCATAGGTGCCGCATACTCTTTCTTGCTTCCGTCTTTCAGTGTAATAACCATCGTTTTCTTCTCCTTTCCCAAAATTCCCCTCTATCTTCCCGCGTCTTTAATCTTCCCAGTCATAATCTCCGTCTTCGCAGTCCCATTCCCCGCAGTCTCCTTTATGGCTGCGGTTATTGTTCCCATTATTGCACCCTACCATAACCCGCTTCCTCGGCGAAACCAGCATCCCGACCACCAGGCCGAAAAGCAGGCAAACCGCCAGCATCAGAAAATACTCCCTTTTCTTCATCGTTTTCATTTCCTCTAAAACCACTTGTAATTCTTTCCATTTTTCCTGCATTTCTTTTCCTCCTTATTTTCTTTTTGAATTCCTTCCGCATGGGGCTGCGCATAAAAAATCCCTTGCACTGCTCGATTGCTCGCACAATGCAAGGGACGTATTATAATCTATTACGCGGTTCCACCCTTGTTGCTCTGCCTATAGCGGATGCAATGCTATTCATCCTCCCATATGCAGAACCACTTCATTAAGCCGATAACGGGGCCGCCGGGCCGGATTAGGGCCGCTCGGAGCTGGTCTTCGGATGCGTCCGGCTAAGATACTTCCAGCCCCCGGCCGGGAAAAACAACTGCCGCCCTCCGAACGCATATGCATCCCTTCACTGCTGGCATTTCACCCCGCCGACGGTATCTCTCTCTGGAACCCTCTGGCATCTTACTCGTCTCTTCAAAACTTTCTGGTTATTCTTTTATCCTTCTGTCGTTATTCTATGACATTTCTGCGGATATGTAAAGAGCTAATTTTTGCATTTTGCAGAAGATCCGCATTGACTCCCGGCAAATGACGGTTTCAGGGACATCAGTCCATATCCTTTAACAGGATTTCTTCCAGAATCTCCGCCGCGCTGGCCACCAGCCTGCTGCAAGGCCGACTCGCATAGTATTCCTCCGTCCGCTTTTCCGGCCTGGCGCTCTGCTCTCTTTCCAATATCCCCAGCAGCTCCCGGCAAATAATCGTCCCGTTTTTCTCCCGGAACTTGTCGCTCATTTCCCGGACAAGAGCGTAAATTCTTTCCTTCCCCTCTTCATTTTCAGGGTCGGTATTGCCATCCTTCAGTCCCGCCAGCAATGCCATGGCCGAAACTGCGCCGCATACTTCCCGCATCCGCCCGATGCCGCCGCCCATAGGACTTGCCAACTTCAAAGCTGTTTCCCTGTCCATGCCGAACAAATCCGCATAGGTGGAAAAAACGGACTGGGCGCAGCCAAAACCGGATTCAAAAGTTTGTACCGCCTTTTCAACTCTGCTCTCCATAGCCAGCCGCCTTACTGATTCCTGCCGCAGCATTTTTTATATTTTTTGCCGCTTCCGCAAGGACATGGATCGTTAGGGTATACCTTGTCCCCCTTTACGATGGTAGTAGAAGACTTCTGCTCCTTATAAAGGGCTTTTTGTGTTTCCGCATCGAAAATATCGTTCCATTCTTCCAAGCCATAGAGCCAGTCAGCCCCTGCGGCCACCATATTTTTATAAAGAAGCTCTTTATCAAAACCGAGCTGAACCCTGGTATCCTCCTCCATCTCCTCGATCGGATTCGCCTCTTTCAGACTATCGTTAATACCGTCCAGAAAACCGGTCATCGTCATGATATCCACGCTGAATTTCTCTGCCAGCTCTTTTACCGTTCCTTCCTCCACTTCGTCCGGCGTCTTTAATAACTGCGCATAAATTTCCTTCTCTTTCTCAAAATAATCAGCCCATAACCTCTGCAGGTCTCCTTTATTCGCCGTTTCCGAATATGCCATTTCTTTCCATTTCTTTAATAAAGCCATCTCTTATACCACCTTTTGTTCGATTATCGTCTATTTTTCTTTCCGCGCTCCCCCGTCTAAAACAGACGCAAAGCGTTCAAACTAACGATAGTATATACCACTTTTAAAAAAAAGTAAATTTTTTTATTTTGGGTGAATAAACTTTTTCATCCTGTCAATAATAAGAGTAGTCAATGGATCCCCCTCCATTGGCAAAGGCAGGTGAAAAACCTGATGATATCGCAAAAGATAAGAAAAATACTTATCCTCCCCTAAGGAAGCCTTTAGGACTGCGGATGGCGCGGTTTTAGGGGCTTCCGTTATGTTTAAGGTCTTCATTTTGGGGCAATTTAGGGTGTTGCCAAGTGTTGCCAGCACCCTTTTCATGAAAAGGGTGTGGGGAATGCCAGCGCTTATCAGGGTTTCCGGGTTTTCTATGGATTTTCATAATGTTTGCTTTATTATCCGTAATGCCAGTATTTTAGGCGCTTTCTGCATGAATTTTTCTTTAAATCTCATCGCTGAACACACGTTCTTTTCTTCTGTTATATCAGCAAAAAATTTATTGATTCATGTCACTATTGCCGTCAATCTTTTTAATAACATTATGCAAACATAGTTTCCACTTGCCCACTGCCAAAATCGAAATCATATATTTTAAAGATTTCATTCTGTATAGCCAGATTGTTTTCGTAATCATTTTTGCACTTATAATAGGTGTTGAAGGTTGTGCTTTTGTTGCAATAAGCCGCAGGCGTTTGCTCATATGCCCTACGTTTTTTGAAACTAATGCCAGCTTCATGCCTTTATCCAGGCAGTTCGTCACGTAGCTTCTTCTGCATGTGTGGGATGGTTTATATTCCACGCCTACATAATTGCAGAAAGCCTTGAAAGTTCCAGTAATGCTGCTTTCCTTTACCAACATATTCGCTTTCTATCCCTGCCTGTTCTGTCCTGCGTTTCTGCTCCAGCAGCCATTGGTAGGTGAAATTATTGATGACCACTGTTCTTCGGGATGTCCTGTTCTTTGGCGTGCTTTCCTCATATATTTTAGAGTTTGTTCCATAGTCTGTATATTCCGTCTGTGTCCTCTCAATCTTTATCGTCCTTTGTTCCAGGTTGACCCTGCCCCATTTCAAGGCAAGCAGTTCACCCAGCCGCAGACCAGTGCCGCAGAGGATAAAGAGAGCCGGTGAATTGCGGTATTTCCTGCATCCGTTCCAACATTCCATTGAACCGGCCTGCAAAGTTTTAATTTCATCGTCCTCCCATACACCCAGCTCTCTGTCTTCTGGTTCTTTGCACTTGTCCTCATTGACTTTTACTTTCCGCATAAATAAGAATAAGCAATCGTTCCGTTTGTCAAGGTACGGATAAAGTCATCACAATGGTACTTTTTAACCTTCCGGGCGGGGATTGCCCCAAAGCTGCTGCCCCTCACATAGTTTATATAGACCCTATAATATCTGCTGTGAGTCTGCTTTTTGATATCCCCTTTGGCAAATTCCAGAAACATTTCCACCACTTGTTCCACCGTATCATCTTTATGCTTCTCAAAATCCATCTGACCAGCCATAGCCCTTTTCGCTTCCTTGCGGAACTTCTTCTTTACTTCCTCCTCCGAAGCCCCCGTAATTTGGTGGCGCTTTCCGGTTTCCGAATATTTCGTGGAAATTGTGGTATAAAATTGTATCTGCAATCCCTTCTGCCGGGAATTGATTTTTGGAATCTTTATCTCACTCATGGTAATCTCCTCTTGCGTTTTACACAAAAGGACATCTGCCACGTCCTCCAAATCCAAATTTATTATACCACTTTTTATCAGATTCAGCAATTCTCTGTTTGATATTTCGATTTTAAATCAGCCCCCAATCGTCTCCTTTCCTGATTTTTTTCTTATGTATTGCATATAAACATCATTTCTTGTTTCTGATGTTGCCCCCTGGCTTTTATGCACAAGACTATCATAGTTGAAACAGACTGTCTGGTGGAGTGCTGAAATGAACTGTTTATGGCTCATATGTGACACCATAATAAAAATGGCTTTACCACTCCACAATTTGATTCCCCTCTGGCAAATAGCTTCCCCACAAAGCAAAAAACTGCCTATCCAATGGCAGCCCCCATAGGCTATTAAATTGCAATAAAATGTTTCTTATCTGTTGTGCCTCCTCACCCAGATATGCTATTTCATATATAAGCTAACATTTATTCACATTGCATAAAACAATTAACAGGAAGGAAAGAATCCCACTCCCTCCTTGTCTTTCCACGGACTTAAATTCCAACAGGAATTTGCCAGATACGCACTTTGTAATACACGTGCCTTCGGTTAGGGGAATCACCCCTAAAACCCTTTATTTATAAGTAAGCCAGCACTTTTTGACGGCACTTTTTCAAAATGCCTCCACTTTTTATCTCCATTTTTCACTTATGGCGACACTTTTTAACGGCACTTTTTTCTCCGCAAAAAAATTCTATAAATTTCAATTTTAAATTTGCCTCCACTTTTTGCTGGCATTTTTTTATAATGGCTCCACCTTTTGTCGACATTTTCCGAAAATGCCTCCACTTTTTGACGGCACTTTTCAAATACCTATATATCATTTTAGAAAAGCCGGAATCAAAAGGAAATAGATTTCCTCATTAAATGCTACCATACTTTACGGGGCAATCTGTTGATATGTGAAATTCAAAAAAGACATTCTTTCCGAATGCCTTTTTATCGTTCCCCTTCCTCTATCCCCAATTTATCTTTCCCCAAGCCAATAATGGTTTAGGAATTTTGCCATAAATTTATCAAATTCTTCTTCATGGAAAATGATACTATCCATCACATGGCTGAATAAGCCACTGTCAATGAAACCCATTTCCTCCAGTTTCTTAAAAACCATAAAATAGAAATAGAATCCCGGATGCTTTTTCATCGCGTTCATGACATCCTTGGCAAATTCCTCATCCGTATGGGACATGAAATATTCGTCTATCTCTCTTCTATTACTTTCGCTATGTATGAAAGCCCCTTTCGATTCCATTATATTAACGAAAAAGCTGAATTGGTTGTCACAACTAACCAAAACGGAATGCTCGGATTCCATAATATGGGTTATTTCTTCCCGCTCTTCCAAAGAACTGACAACTATTGCCTGAAAGTCTTTTACCGTCATCTTTTCCTCATTTCTGCGCCGCTTTATTATACAAAACCAATCTGGCTTTCCCATCTGTGGATGCAGCGCAGACACAAGCAGGGAAGCGAATGTTGAAAAAAATGCTTCGCATTATTGATTTTAGGTCTTTCAGAATGGATACAAAATATCTGCGTAAGAAATATCTTACATATGGTTTCCATATTAATGATTTTTCAATCAGTGCAATTTCATATTCAAATTGTATATTCGCTATAGCGAAGATATTCACGCATAAAAATATACATTATGCTATATACGAAAATAATACAAGGAGGTTCTGCAATGATTGACTATTCTCCGTTCTGGGAAACACTTGAAAAATCATCAGAAAATTGGTATACGCTTACCAATAAACACCACATGTCGCATAGCACCTTACACCGCCTGAAACACAACAAGGCAGTCTCGACCAATACCATTAATGACATATGTTGCATATTGAACTGCAATGTGCAGGATATTATGCGGTATGTCCGTTCTGAACAAGACCAAAAGCTTTAGATTATAAATAGGGAGACTGCTTGGATGAAAAAGCTTTTCTTCCTCTATTTATCATTTTTGTAACAGAAATAAATCCTGTTACAATGCAGATTATTTTTATTTATCATTCTACCGCTCCTTTCCTATCGAATTTATTCTCTCTCTTATTATATTCGTTTTGCCGAAGATATTCAAGTGTGAAAATATATTCTATACTTGAAATATACATATAAGAAAGGGGCATTAAAATGATTAACTATTCTCCATTCTGGGAAACGCTTGAAAAATCAACCGAAAACTGGTATACCCTGACGGAGTTCCATAAAATATCGAATAGTACCTTAAGCCGGTTCAAACATGATAAAGCAGTTTCCACCAAGACTATTAATGACATGTGCCGGATATTAGACTGCAAGGTGCAAGATGTTATGCAGTATATCCCTTCCGACCAGGACCAGAAACTATAGAAATAGTGTAAGACAATATTGGGCAGAAGATGAAAACCTTGGTAATCCCGGGTTTTCTCTTCTGCCATTATAATAACTCAACTACTTTCCCAATTCATATACTCTAAATAATTATAGATAATGAAATGATTGTTCATATATAAATAATACCTTTTTTATATTTTTGACCTGCTAATTCTCCATTTTATCTATTTCAAAATAACAAACTATTTTTCAAGCGGTAATACTAATTGCAATATTTCATCTATAGTATTCTCTTCATCTATTGAAATTTCTATATCTGGAAGACCTTCTTCATATTTCTCCAATTCACTTAGATTTTCTTTCTGTAGCATATTAGACTGCAAACTTTTTAATATATTTTGAATTTCTAGAGAAATGTCCTTTTCCTCCATTACTTCCAATAAGTCATCCTTATTTAGATTTAATTTTATTTCACTATTAAGCCAATTAAAAACCTGTTTTAGCGATTCTTTCCCCATCCCTATTTTCTTAAGTATTTCTTTATCATTAATTTCTTCATAACCCATTCTAATCTTTTCAGCCTCACGCTTTACCTCATTATTATTTCTATATTCCTGCAAATTTAAAATTAGGCTAACTTTGAAAATACTATCTTCCAAATTATCATCATATTTATATCTTGACATGATAATTGTATTTTTTAAAGCTTCAAATATCTTGTCTTCAATTTGTTCTATAGATGGGATATTACTTTCTGGATATTTTTTATAAAGTGCCCTATATATCAAATCCCCATTTAACAGATAATTTTCTATTTCGTATTTTTCCAACAAAAATAATTGTACTTCTTTCTTCTCTCCATACTCAATTAACCTTTTCTTCCATTCATCGGATACACCATCGCTATCACGAATAAAAATTATATCAATATCTTTATTTAAAAAATCCTTTAGTAAGGGTTTGATCTGAAATGGTATTTTATCATCCTTACTCCTCCCCTTATGTATTGATACTGTATTCGCTCCATAAAAAACTTTAGTTCCTAAAATCTTATCCGCAGTTTCCCATATTTCAATATTCGCGTCTTCTATAAAAACCATTTTTCCACTAATCACAGATTTTGCTAACTCATAATTATCAAGCTGCGCTATTTGTTCTTCAACATCCTCTTTTGCTGATAATGGTCTGCATATCAAATTATTTGCAGCAATCGGAACTACACTCGAAGGCTTGACCGTCTTAATAATTGCTGCTGAATGAGTAGATATTATAATTTGTATATTTAATTCTTTTTGAATTTTCTGCAACGATTTTGCCAAAGCAATTTGCATATTGGGGTGTAAATGTGCATCCGGCTCATCCAGCAGAACTACCTTGCATTCATTAGGGCATACTGTATATATTGGTGCTAAAATCTGCAATACCTGCATAAACCCACTACCTGATGAATTAAAATCAAATGCAATCCTTTTGTCCTCTAATTTTTCACTATAAGCTGCCTTTATAAACATATCCTTTTGTTCGTTAAAAACTACATCATCCAGATAAAATCCAAAGTCTTGTATCAATCTTAATTGTAGCATCTTATAGTTTGCCTCGTTATTCTTTTTCAAATCCAAAACAAGATTCCTAATAACTGCACTTACATTTCCCGATGACAAATGTTGTCTTATATTAACAGGAAATGACCTTTGTTCCGTTTCTTGCAAACCAACAAATCCAGATATCAGAAGAGGCGTATAGCTGTAAATTATAGGTGAATTCTTTAAATCAGAAATATCTGATAAACATTTCAAATTAAAGCCACCAAAAAGAGAAGACACTTGTAACTTATATATATTATATTTATCATCTTCTAACTCAACTATAGCTCCAAAAGATTTGTTACTCTTTTTACTTTGACGAGACACTTTTCCATAATATAATTCTCTAAAATCTGATATATTTATTCCCGGCAAAACTGTCGCACCTATACCCCTAGTTTTAGGCACTGTCTTCCCATTTTTTGATGTAATTAAATCACTTTTAGCAAAAGTATTTAAGGATAAATTAACTGCTTGTATAACTGTAGTTTTTCCACAGCTATTTTCTCCCATTAAAACTGTAAACGGTTTCAATATTATTTCATTATCCTTAAATTTTTTAAATCTTTGAAGCCTTACTCTTGTAATCATAATACTATTATTCTCCCTTTCATTGTACATTTTTTATCCCCAGATTTACTGTTCTTATTGTGCTTCAATGTTTATTTTATAAACAACAGTAATGCCTTCCTATGATAACATATTTTCTACCCCTACATCAACATATCAGAATTTATTGTGAATATATCTGCCCCGTTTAACTTTAAGAATTTTTTATACAAATCTGCAAAAATAAATAAATCATCTGCAATAGTGTTCCTATTAGATGATTTATTTTGTTCCTATCCAATTTTACAATATACCCTTCCGCTAATTTGGCAATATTCTTTCCTGCTATTTTACGATACGTTGCTTTTTCACTCTTTGTTCTGTTTTTCATTCATTTCAGGCGATTTTATATCTTTCATTCCCCTGTTTTTTGCATTTTGGGAAAACCTAGTACCGGCCTTATGAGGTGATGCTTTCTATATTTTCTATTCCCTTTAACCACATCACCGTGCCTTCCTCACAAGAATAAAGCCGTTCCTCACCCATAGAATTTTCCTCCAACACGGGATCTCTTATTCTACATATTTTTTCAATTTTTTACATTCTTTCTGTTTCATTTGATTGCACAAAAATATCCCATACACTTAACTGTGAATGAGATATTCCTGCCATATACCTGATTCCATTTTTAGTTAAATATCTTTCCACCCTTCCTGCGCATTTCAAATATTTCATTACAAATCATGGTTTTTACAAAACTCGTCAGGGAATTTTTTAAACCTTCATAGCTTTTCGCTGTTCCAGCATCTGCATTAATTTTTCCGCTCCGGCTTGCGTTTCTGCTATAATTTCCTTTGGTGTCATATGAATATGACGCAGGGAATTGTATTCGCGGATTTTTCTAATATCATCTACATCAAATTTGCTGCTTACTTCCGGTTTACTCATAATCATCTTCGTCCTCCTCAATCAATGCTGATGGCGGGTATATCAGCATATCTTTATACCCCTCCAACGTTGTAATGGTTTTCACTCCCCTTGCCGTCTTTACATTTACAATATGTTTAAAATTCCACGAGGTAATAATGTCACATCCTGCAAGGATTGCCGCCGCAATATGTTGGCAATCATCAAAACTTTTCTGTCGCAGTATACCAAAATCAATAAACTTCCCGGCAAGCCTTATCGTATCTTCATCCGCTTTAACCATATTATAGTCTATTTGCTTCAGATATTCCAATAATATGAAAAGCTTTTCCTCTCCACATTCATAAATCTCATTCATCACGATATTGGAAATGCAGACCTCATACCTGCCTCTTTTGATAGCCTCCCACAATTTCAAAGTATCCTTCATTTTTTCTGGTGCATCTTCCTGATATAAATAACTGATTACAGACGTATCAAGATATATTTTCTGTCTCCTCATACATTTTCTCCTATCTTTTAGGTATAGCCTCCTTGGAAACATTTCTGTTATCATAATATACCACATTTACTTAAAAACAGCTATATTAATATATCAACATATATTCACAATTTTATAAAATATCCCATGCACTGCCAATCAACACATGGGATATCCTTTTACATGCCGCCAAAGCATCACTTATCCGTTCTCCTTTCTCCGGCACGCCTTCTCCATATTCAGTTTTTTCTACTAAACAAATCCAAAACTTAACCTCTTCCACACCGACAAAAAAATCTGTTGCCAAGTGTTGCCAACACCTTCAGAGGACGCGCAAATGCCCTGTTTATCAGGTTTCTTCTACTTCCCTTATCCTCCCCTAAGGAAGCCTTTAGGACTGCGGATGGCGCGGTTTTAGGGGCTTCCGTTTTGTTTTATAGGGCAAATTTAAAGCATCAGTCCCATATATTTCTGATTTCATAATTATCAATAACTTTTGCCTCCGCAACGCAATCTTCTAATTCCCGCGATATTTTTATCTGTGAATCTAATATACAACCATAATAAATATGCAGTGCATTTACACAGTTATACAATCCATCCATGTAAAATCTCTCCCCTTTTTCAGCTGGTTCCTTATAAAGCTCCATGCATTTTCTGACCGCAGACGCAATATATTTTTGTAGCCTTATATCTAAAAAATAATCCTGCATCATCAGAGACGTTAGTTCAATCCAAATTGTTTTTGCATATTCAACATCCAAATACCTTATAGAACCCATAAAGTTTTCAAACGAACTATCTATATCAGCATTCCTTTCCCCTTTGCTTTCCAAGCAGAACAGCAAACACCTTATACCTGTAAATGCACTGGAATATTTTTTCTTATTTCTGGATAAAACAATGTTCTCAAAAATCTCCATGCACAAATGATACTGCTCATTGTTAATTTCATTGACCATACGGATAACATCCGTCACAATTTGGTTTTCATCCAATATCCTCCAGATCTTATTAATTTTGCCATTTACCGATGTTGCAAATCCTCTGTCAATGGCCTGAATATAAATCAGAGCAGTCAACTCCCCAATATATTCAAATTTCTTTTCTGCACTATATTTTTCAAAACAATCTTTCAAAAGGCTCTTTTCATGCAATATATAATTATACGCTGTATCCAGCATGAATATAGCCAGCTCTTCGTCTAACTCCACCTTTTCAATCTTCCGTTTTGACATTCTTGACGTTGAATAGAAAAAATACAAATAATTGTGTACACTGTCCAGAGAATTTGCTCTAATCACGCCAAAATTGGTTACAGATGTCAAATACTTGTCTTCGAAAAGATACTGATAATACAATTCTGAAAATTTAGCAGTATTAGGATGCGGCAATTCTTCCCATATAAACGGATAATATAACTCCGAACACGGCAATTCATCACCATCCCATAAAACATCTTCTATTCTTTTCCTCAAGTCTTCCAATTTATAATTTTTCCACAACAACAAAAGCTGTGCTATCCCACAATCCCGCTCTTTTATGTCTTCTTTACCCGCCAGTTGAATTGCACTAAGATAATAATCCCGTACACTCCCCTCATCCACAACAAACGAAAATCTAGTAAAATAACTCGCTAAATGGAACGAAACCCCAAATTCCTTAAATATTATATTTTGGCAGGAAGCCGCCACGACACCATTAAAACGTGTGGAAATACGTTCTAAAATATTATTGATATCCTTTTTTATACGGCTGTCACTATTTCTGCTTGCTCTTCCTAATATTTTCAAATATTGTATGACATTTTCATCCGGCAGAAAAATTACGATCCTTGATAATATGTCCAAAATATTTTTTACAGATATAAAATATCTTTTTTGAAAATAATCATCCTCTTTATATAATTCTGTTAACGCTACCAACGAATGGAACAAACCGGCTATGTCATCCCTGCAAGAAGCTTCCATTGTTTCTCTCGTAAATATCTGGTTGATAAGCTTATCATTATTGCTTCGGGCTATCAACGACAGCCTCCAATATGTACAACCGCTTACAGCAATCACCTCATTGAATACTCTTGGCAGCAAATCCGCCCAATCACTGAATAGAGGCAGACATAACTTATCAAGCGTAATCAGATAACTAAAACTCCTTGCACAGGCATCTTTGATTCCGTTATAATGCGTAATCAGTATACTTTTTCCTGTATTCAGATTAAATGGCAATATTCTGCTGCTTTCCTTGTAATCATCTTTAAAGAAAGTCCGGCTTAAAACCTCTCTCTTCTTTATTATTATTTGGCGCGTATTATATGGATTTTCCAAATATTCGGCATCTGAATACTCATCAGCAATACTCCATCGATCCGCACGATGGCACAAATTCAAATACCCCAAATAGGAAGCATAAATATCTTTGGGTATTTTCATTTGTGCCAGCTCTGCTGAACACTTGCTTAATATCTGATCGGCAAGCTCATATTCCGATAGCTGCTTGTAGAATCCGGCTTTTTTTACCTTGTATTCAAAACTGTTTTCTTCCACTTCCTCCACCAGTTTCTTCGCCACTTCGTATTCAAAATATTCTATCTTATATTTAATTTTTTCTATCAGCAGTTCATTTTTATGACACGTTGCTCTGCTAACAAGAGTTTCAAGCAATGATATTTTTTTCTCATACTCTGTTTTTTGACCATTTATCCGATACATCTCAGCAAGGTATAAATTGATTTCTACCAAGGCATCCAATTTATTATCTGCTACGGCAGCAACATCTTGATAGCTTTCGCAAATCTTTTCTAATCCTTCTGCATTTTCTTCTCCTAAAACCACAGAACATTTCCGTAAAATTTTTATAATATCTGCAATTTCCATTATGGGTAACTGCTCTTTACATCCTTGCACTAATACCCTCAAATGTTCAATAAAATATTGTCCACTCTTTTCTCTTATGTTTTCAGGCAATAAAATATAAGGCTGTATTTGTTTTGCTACATGCCCTAAATACTCTCCCATATTCTTAATATATTTTTCTTTATCCTCCGGCCTCCAAAATATATCCGCTTCTGGATACGGCCTGTCCTGGAAGAAATTCTTTTCTTCCTGATACTTCTCTAATAAGTCTAAAAATCTGGAAATAGCTACGCCATGCCTGTCTGCCTCTCCCTCTTCCACCAGACAAGATATGTCAACAACTATAATTTGCCGGCTCTCCAAAAGTTTCCTTTCAGGCTCACTTAATTGATCATAAATTCCAATAAGATAAATAATAGGACAACATCCTTTCATGTTATCCCTGATCCACCCCATCCAGTTTTGAAAATTCGGATCATCGCCTGAAAATCCTATCAAACATAATCGTGTTTCCAGCATTGCCTGCCGCACAGTATTTACCATTGCTGCATATTCAACCGGGTAAGTCCTATAATCTTCCTCACATATGATATATGGTTTGACATGCGGAATACTGCCATGTAGTTTTACTATTCTCGGACTTATACTTCCTGCAATATCATGGTGGGAACATACAAGCTGATAATTTTTTTCACGAAAAATCAAATTTTCTGCCCGCTCCAACAACGTATCATAATTTGTTGTGAATATATCTGCCCACTTTTGCTTTACCAATTTTTTATGCACATCTCCAGGAATGAATAAATCATCTGCAATGGTGTTTTCTATTAGATGATTCATTTTGTTCCTGTCAAAATTTACTATGTATTCTTCCGCTAATTTTGTGACATTTTTTCCTGTTGTCTTTATGATACGTTTCTTTTCCCATTCCTTGTTCTGCTTTTCATCCATGTCAGGCAATTTGGGGTATAATTCACAATACATTTTATCTGCAAGTTCCCCCCAATCAGGCGGCTTAATATCCTTCATCCCCCTACTTTTTGCGTTTTTAGAAAATCCGGCACCGACCATTAGTGATGCTTTTCCATATTTTCTATGTTCTTTCAGCCGCATGGCAATGTCTTCGGCACAAGAATAAACCCGTTCTTTACCCATAAAATTTCTCTCCAATGGAAAATCTTTTATTCTGCAAATTGTTCCAATTTTTTATGCTCTTTCTGTTTCATTTTATTGCACAAGAATATCCCATACACTTAATACTGTGAATGAGATATTCCAACAATATAAAAAGCTTTTCCTCTCCACATTCATAAATCTCATCCATCATGATATAAACTTTTGTCATATAATATACCACATTTACTTGAAAACAGCCCTATTAATATACTAATATTTAAAACTAAGTATATCATTTACTATGTGTCATAATCCAAATAATAATATCTCTTTCCCCATTTCTTCCAGATGCAATTCCCAACCCCAAAGCAATCAGCTCTTCATCACTACATTTTATCTCCATACCATTTAACTCCAAAAATACCAGCATTGCATAAATGCCTATTCGCTTATTTCCATCAAGAAACGCATGATTTTTTATTAATCCATAGCACAATCTGGCTGCCTTTCCAATCATAGAAGGATATAGTTCCATCCCCCCAAAAGACTGAAAAGGTACGGATAAGGCAGAGTCCAGCAGTCCTTCATCACGTATTCCCTCAATTCCTCCGATTTCTTGTATCATTTTTTTGTGAAGATACTTTACTTGTTCTTTATTCAAAAAAATCATTTCGCCAATTCCTCAAATGCCTTTCTATGCCTTTGCAATATCCGGGCAGCTACATCCTCTAATGATTCCTGATCTGTTTCCGTATCCTCCTGCAATTTATTGTAATCAATCAAAACATATCTTGGGGTATTATTCTTTAGTATTACTGCCGCCCCATTCTCATCCACCATCCTTGCTACTTTAGAAAAATTCTGGTTTGCTTCTGAAATAGATACCAAATTCTTTAAATCAATATGCATATTATATGCTCCCTTTCTTTTTTCCTATGCTATAATTATAATATATACTATAATTTAGGATGAATTCAACCTAATTCTCTGTTTCTATTCATATACATTATACATTATTTTATTATGATTTTTCCCAAAACTATGATTAACCAAAAATACAATCCAAAATATCAATTTCATTATTGCCACCCTCAAAATCTCCCTCGTATTCGTCATAATCAAAATCCGGCTCTGACGGTTCGTAATAACCCTCAATAAAATTTTCTATATCTGCTTTGTTTATACAAACATACTCCCTCTTAATACGAATTTGCTGTAAAATATTTTCAGGCATTCCTTTTACCTTTTCGTATACTTCTGCTTCGACATCTTCTCTGATATAATCACAGATAATTTCCACCACGGACTCTTGATCTATTTCTGAATAATATCCGTTAAAGTTCATATTTTCTTTCAATAAATCATCAATATCGTATTCATAATAGTAGTCATCTGCATCAATATTTTCCATGTAATCTACAATACTGGTATTAACTGCTTCAATAAAAATATCTTTATAATCTGTATAAAAACAATCAACCGAAAATGAGTTTGCTGTTACAATCAGTGTTTCAAATTCGTTCAAGTCCATATTATCAAATAATCTTATCAGATTACTTTCTTCTATATAATTATCAATACAATAAAACGTTCTGAATGGTGAAGAAAGCAAAGTAACAATAATTTCACTTCGGGCTAGTAATCCTTCATAATAATCATAAGGCATCTGCCCACAAAAACATTCTATGGCACACTCATAATTTTTATTCAATATTCCCAATCTACAGATATATGATAAAATAACATATAACCTTTCCGTTTGGTTGGAATAATTAAACTCATCTGCCTTTCCATTTCTAATTAATACTTCCATGCTATCAGCAAATCCTCTTTTTATTTGCGCATATTCAGTCGCATATTGCTTTATATTCTCTGTTTCTATTATGTTATTTTGCAAATACGATTTCAAAAAATCATTAACCGAAGGATTAATTACTCCAATTTCTTTTCTTCCACCTTTTTCAATAATCATAATAAAAGCTTCTTCCAGCCTTCTCGTAATTTCTTCCCAAATGTTTCTGGTAATATCTATCATTGGGGAATGTCCTATTCTATAAAAAAAAGCTCTTTTTATTACATCTTCCTCAACACTTGTATCTGTTAAAGAATACAATGTTGTCATAAATATTCTGTCCTCTGCACGCAGTTTTTCAAAAAATTCATCATTCCAAATTTCTTTAGGATTATTTAAACATCCCATAATAAATTCAAAATACTGTTCAGGTTTAATATCTTTATAATTAGCTTTTCTTGTAACAAATTCCATTATCCGAGGCGTATAATTTTTATGCATAACAATTTTTTTATAATTGCGTTCTCTTTGAATATCCTGATAATAGGGTTTCGGCAATTCCTTAAAATATATTTGGTTATAGAAAATACGCCCTTTATCTTGAATAGATATTTTACTCATATCCAATATTCTTATCTGAAATTCCTCGTCTTCAGCAAATTGACGAAATTCTATAAACCTTTCCTTCGCTTGCTGGAAAATAGTGACTCTGGAATTCATAATTAATTTCTTATTTTTATTCATCGCTATATATTTAACTAATCCCAATAATTCATTCCCTTGTGTATCTTTCATTTTGAAATAATGCTGCCCTAAACAATCGTTCAATAAAAGCACTTCTTTCACATCTTTTTGTGCGGAAAGAGCATTCTTTAAGTCTTTGAGTTCCCCGTTGGTTGTATATCTAATTCTATAGCCTTTTGAAGCATAATATAATGCAAGCATTTTTGTAGTCATTGTTTTTCCAACTCCTGGAATTCCAAGTAATAATAGCATCCTATCTCTATTTAATATATCTAAACATTCAAAATAGCAAGCAGTAGCCACGAACTCTTTTCTACATTCCTCAATCTTATATAAAAGCGATTCACAATCAATGAAAACACTTTGATTTGCAATTTCACCTAAAACATCTGCCGATTCCAGCCATAATTTATAATGCTTTCTGATAATTTCCACATTATCCGCGCTTTCCAAAAACTCATTAATATCCAAAAGTGATAAAACATTATTAGCACTTTCCATATACTCTGAAAACAAACTATAAATTTGTTCTTTATTACTAGCAGTCAATTTAACGGCGCAACAAACATAATATTTTTTTGGTTGCAATTTTTTAACCTTTTCAACTTCTGCCTTCATAGCGGATAGTAAATTGGAATAACCACTATTGATATAATGTTTTGCTTGTATAATTACGTTCTTTTTTATAGGGTTATCTGTAATATCAATTCCACCGTCTCTGCCTTTTTGAAATATATAAAGTTGTATCCCCAATTTTTTCTGCATAATATCTTTACACAATATTTCAAATTCAAAATCACTTAGATTATCAAAATTATACATGTCTGCTACCTTTACCATATATACTTATATCAAACAACATAACCTTTATTTTTTATTATACTTCAAGATATAATTTCACTCAATAAACTTTTCAAAATAAGACCTTATAAAATACCCCATGCACCACCAACCAGCGCATGGGATATTCCTTTGCATACCACAAAAGAATCACCTATCCTATCCATTTTCTTCTCTCCGGCATGTCTACTCCATATTCAGTTTTTTATCCTCAACAAATCAAAAACTTAACCCACTCTACACTAACAAAAAAAACTGTTGCCAAGTGTTGCCAACACCTTTAGAGGACGCGCAAATGCCCTGTTTATCAGGTTTCTTCTACTTCCAGTCCACTATACTTATCCTCCCCTAAGGAAGCCTTTAGGACTGCGGATGGCGCGGTTTTAGGGGCTTCCGCTATGTTTGCTTAACCCTTGATAAGATTTTATAAAATCCTTGCATCAACTATTGCACGAATCACATCCATTTCCGGCTGAATATCTTCCCATTCTTTTCTGAATTCATCATCCTGCAATTGTTCATTTAAAAACTCTTGAAATTCACTCATTTTCTTTCAGCCTTTCCAAATAATCGACAATCAGCAAAACTTTTCTGTCGTTGAAAAATATTTTATCGATTCCTCAATATTCAAAAACGCTATGTCTTAGAAATAACATTTTTGAAATATTCTCCAAATCCTTCATAATAGAAATTGCATTCATTCCCTGAAAATAAATCTTTGAAACGCTTTTCCGGCAATAAGTCTCTTACACTGCTTTTATCATAAAACTTTGATGGATCATCATTATGATATAACACTACATCTATTTTAGCAGTTGGCTTTATATTTTGTTTCAACAGATATCTAAACTCAAAATCTGCTACTGGAAGCGAATATCCACAAAAAATTATTTTATTTGCATTCTGCCCACACTTATAACATCTTTCTTCTTTCAAGTCATCAAAAAGATATTGTCCACACTCATTTGCTCCGCATATTTGTAATGTACCGCACCGCAAACATCTAAACCAATTTATTGACCCATGAATTTTAAGCAACTTAATCGCCCTGCCGGGTTTCTTTTTTAAATTCTTCTCTTTGCTAATTTCGTTTATAACATATTCACTATTAAAATTATAATCAAATTTTATTCCTGCTTTATCTATATACTGTTCCAACAAAACATCCCAATTAGTAGTTATTACAGAAATGTACCCTAATTCCCGTTTCAAAAAAAGAATTACATTTTCATAATCCTGACACATATAGGTATGTCTATTTGTTCTATTTGCAAAGTAATATACAAATAATCTCAGCAATGAATGCTGTAAAATATCCATCTGTATATAGGAATAATCTTTTGTATTTTCACGCATCGAAATACTTTTATCAAATGCGGTAAAAACATCCTCTAAATTAAAATTTCTAATATCTGCTTCTTTGCCATATTTATTACGAATATACCGCAATACAGAGGCTACTCTATTATCTGCCCAATAATTATGACGTAAAATATCGTATTTTTCTTCTAATTTTTGAGTATTAACATTTCCATATACTTTTAATAAATAAATCGCAATATTTATGTAAGCAGTCAAAAATTTTATGCTTTCACGAATAGGATCTGCATTCATAAAATCACTTGTCGGCACTGCAATCATTTCATCTAATATTTTATCTTGTATTGGCAATTTTGCAGGAGCTGAAAAACCAGCTCCCGTTATCAAAACAATTCTATCCCGCAAATATATTACACCACTCTTCTATTTGTTTTTGTCTTTCTCTAGAACCGTATTTTTTACTATCATTTAGCAACTGCTGTATTAATTCTTTTCTCTTTTCATTTTCAACTTGTTTCCATTCATTATTTTTGCAAAACAAAAAATGAAATGCTGCAACCAAGTTTGCCTCTGTTGTCGGACGATTACGTTTTATTTCACCATATCTGGCATTCACTGTATACGGAATAGATGCGTTATAAATTCTGAAATTATCAATATCATTCTTAATAATATTTTGGCACTGTTTGCAATTACATATTTCTGAATAATAATCATCTGCATGTTCTGCATTAGACTTTTCTATACTAAAATAACCATTCTCCATTAATATACTTAATGCTTCGTCAAACCTCATTCTTTTATGCAAAGGATAAAAATAATATTTATTAACCGGAAGCCCACCCCCCACAGGCGTTATTGTTCTTGCTTCCCCATATCCTACAGACTGGGCAACACCAAAAAGTCTTACTGGCATTTGATCTTGTGTAAGCAAAATCGAATCATATCCGCCATATGCCATAAGCGGTTTTTTTCCTATCCGATTTAATACTTCCAATAAGCTATAAAATTTTTCCTTTTCTTCCAAAGTACACTCAAAACTGGAAAAATCACTTATCCAAAGAAAAATGTATTCATACCCATCATAATCATAATATTCTTCTACCAATCTACACAAACCTTCAAAGGGTATCTGTAAAAACATTTCCATGAAATAGGACACTGCTTTTTCTATTTCGGCCTCACTGCGGCATCCTGCCATGACAGCTGCCACTCCCGGCCTGGTCAGGCAGTATTCGATACACTGATATTCATTAAACGCCACCCCAAAAGGAGACAGTTCTTCATTCAGCATATCCCCGCCGCCAAACGCTTTCATAACATCAATGGCAACATTTTCCCTGTCACACAGTTCATATAGGGCCTTCCTGTCGGGATTCATTCCTACAAACCCTTCCTGATAGGTGGCCGGATCAAACAAATCGTTGCAGTCCTCGCTTGCCGGCTGCATATCATAAGCGGCATTCACGGAAAACATCAATACATCAATCAGTCCGCTCTCCACGGCTTTCCTGGCAATCGCCGGATTATGGGAACTTAAACCGATGGCCCTGATTTTCCCTTCCGACTTCAGTTCCTTACAGTATCGGATGACTTCCCCCTGAAAAACCTCCTGAAAGTCACTTTCCCCATCCACATAGTGAATCATGCCGATGTCCAGATAATCCGTTCCCAGCCGCTTTAACTGGTCTTCAAAGGCTTCCTTTGCCTTAAGGATATCTCTGGTTCGCAGATACTGCCCGTCCTCCCACGCCGCGCAGATATGCCCTTGCAGGACGAGCTTCTCCCTCCTTCCTGCCATTGCCGCGCCTAAATTGTCCCTAAATTCAGGGTTAGGCGTATACATATCAATAAAATTAATTCCAAGCGCCATCGCCCGGTCCAGCATTTTCTTAAATTCTTCCCGGGTCTTTCCTATAAACCCCTCACACCCTAAAGCAATTTCGCTGACCGCCAGATTGCCGCATCTTTTTATCTTCCTATACTTCACAGACAGATACCTTCCTCTCATCTATTTTGGTACTACCATATATATTTCAGAGCGGACTGCTTTCCAGAAGCTTTTATTCCCCGGATTCTGATAAACTCCCACATCTCCGCAATTTAAGTAATTATACCAGATTTCGGTTTCCTTATCTACCGCTAATTTGCACGCAAAAAATCCTTCATTTATACATAAAGATACCCCATGCACTGCCATCAGTACATGGGATATTCCATCATACACCACTAAAGACTCTCTGATAATGTTAATATAATATAAATATATCACAACCAAGGTATAAAGTCTATTCCTTTAAGAACCATCGCGGCAGCAGCCGGAACGATAAAAGGAAACAGAGCGGGGATAATTCGGCATAACTATTGAAATTTGGGTTTTCTAACTATATTATATAATAGGAACCGATAATTCGGAATAAAACAGATCACAGTTTGAAAGGGAATAATAAAAATGATTTCTGCAATTTACAATAGACGAAGCATCAGAAAATTTATAGATAAGCCAATATCTGAGAAAGATATTATAGATATAATCCAAAGTGCAGCAAAAGCACCATCTTCTAAAAATAAACAGCCATGGAAGTATATAGTAATACAAGGAAATACGAAAGAAGAAATGCTGAAAGTTTTCCGTCAGGGGATTGAACGGGAAGAAAATGGCAGCGCATTGTTGCCAAAAAGAAAACAATATGTAGCTTCGGCAAAATATACTATTGATATAATGGCAGAAGCACCAGCCATAATTTTTGTTATTAATTCACTGGGAAAAAGTATTTTGTCAGAATTAACACCAGAAGAACGTGTTTCTGAAATCTGTAATATTCAGTCTATAGGTGCTTCTATACAAAATATGCTTCTTGCTGCTACCGAAAAAGGAATAGGAAGTCTTTGGATATGCGACATTTTTTTTGCATATTCAGAACTGTGCAAATGGTTAAACAGTGACGGGCAGCTTATCGCCGCTATTGCATTCGGTTATCCAAATGAATTTCCTAAAGAAAGACCACGCAAAAAGCTTGATGGAATACTTGAATGGAGAAACTAAGCTATCAAACCGAAAACACGAAAACGTTAACTTCCAGTTTTCAGGGCAAAAGGAAACCAACTAGCATTGCAACAAAGAATGCGGGAAATAAAAAACTGGGAAGCTGCACCGGACAGGCAAAAACAAGCTGCCCGCTGCCGCCTTCCCAGAGAAACCTTCATCAGAGCCGCTACTTTCCATACTGTGACACATTGGTACTGTCTACTTTTTCAAAAGGAACCCATACATATTTCCCGTCCTCGCTGACACCCTCCAGCGAATCAAGGGATTCTCCCTTTGCAAATCGGATTGCCGCCTTTACCGCCGCTTCTCCCTGCCCGGTCCCGGACTGGCAGACGGTAAATGCCATCTCGCCGCTTTTAATCGCGGCGCATCCGTCGGCAGTCGCATCCACGCCCAGCACCGGCAAGGTGTTCAGGTCGATATCCGCCTCTTTGCATGCTTCAATCACGCCAAGCGCCATGGAATCATTTTCACAAAGCACGCAGTCCACTGGCGAACCCGTCCTTAGAAATGTTTCAAACAGATGCTTTGCCAGTTCCTGGTCCCAGTCCGCATAATCCTCAAACACGTAATGGATTGTTTTTCCGCTGCTCTCTAACGTCTGCTTTACCCCCTTGGTTCTCCCGTTCGTCGCAGAATGGGCTTTTTCCCCCTTTAATAACACCACATTGATCTCCTGGCGGTCTGCCAGCTTATCCAGCACATATTCGGCCTGAAACTGCCCTGCTACATATTCGTCAGACCCGGCATAAACATATTCCCCTTCTTTTAGCTGCTTTTCATCCGGGCAGCTATTGATAAAGACAATCGGTATGTCCCCTGCACTCGCCTTCAGCTCCACAACCGTCTCTGCGGATACCGGGCTGCAAAGAATCACATTGTAGCCCTCCTGTTTGGCTGATTTCAGATAATTCACCTGTTTTTCAATCGATCCTTCGGCATCTTTGAATTCAAACTGCACGCCCTCCGCCTCAGCGGTGTCCCTCGCCGCCGCAACCAGCGTCTCACGGAAGCTGTCCATTTGGTTCAGGACAAGGAGAATTTTTACGTCTTTATTGGAGGCAGCGCCGCCATCGCCCCCGCAGCCAGCAAGCGCCAGCGCTACGGACATTGCCAAGCCCAACAGTATTCCCAGCTTTTTTCTCATACTTCATCCTCCCTATCCACCTTAAACATGTTTACCTGATTTGCCAGCTCTACCGCCGACTCTGTCAGTTCTTTTGCTCCTTCCGCTACTGTCTCGCTGTTTCCGGTGATGCTGTGCGCCTGTTCCACCATCGTCGTCGATGTCGCCAGAATCTCTTCCGAACTTGCCGCCTGTTCCTCGGAAATCGCCGCCACATTGACTGCGACATTATCCACCTGCTCCATCTTTTCCATCATCTGCTGTACCAGGCTATTGACCTCGTCAATATTATCAAAGATGACATCAAATGTCTTCAATGCATTATGTACCATCTCGCCGCTGTTCTTAATATTGCCGACGCTGTCCCCCGCCTGGCTGACGGCATCTTTTACAAGGGCATTGATTTCAGAAATCAAGCTTTCGATATCGTGTACCGAATTGGAACTGGTCTGCGCAAGCTTTCCTATTTCTGTGGCGACTACCGCAAAGCCTCTTCCTGCCTCTCCCGCCCGGGCTGCCTCAATCGAAGCATTTAATGATAATAAGTTTGTCTCATCCGCAATTTCACTGATTACACCCGTAATATTCGTAATTTCCTCGGATGCCTTTCCCACCTTGTCGATTGCCATCTGAAGCTTCATCACCGACTCATTGATGCTTTGCATCGCAGCGCCGACGTTCTGCATGTCCGCTTTCCCCTGGCGGGATACCTCTACCGTCGCTTTCATCTTGAGGTCTACCTGTCCGCCATCGTCTTTGGTATTCGCCACCACTGACGCAAGCGTGGTAGCATTTTCCGCAATCTCATTCACCGAAAGGGAGAGTTGTTCTACCGTATTGTTCAACTCCTGCATCGATTCGCTCTGCAGCCTGGAAGCATGATACATTTCACCCGAAACACCGTTGCTGTTGTCCGCCTGGATATGTAGCTTATCCGATACGCCATGGATAGACAAAATCATGCCGCGCATAGACTGGATAAACCGCTCCACGCCGCGGCTCATGACACCGATTTCATCGTTGCTCTTCGTTGTCACGCGAACCGTAAAATCGCCGTCGGTCATAGAAGTAATGATTCTTGTCAGCTCCTTGACCGGCTTGATAACTACCTGGACAACGCGCTCAATCAAAACGGCAAGCAAAAGCAGCGATACTAGGCCAATCATAACCATGAGAATTCTGACGCCGTTAATATCCGCATAAATCGTTTCCGTCGGAATATAGGAAACCAGAATCCAGTTTGTTCCTTCTATTTCCGTAAATGCCGTCATTCTATCATCGATTTCCGTCATACGGTAATCATACTGTTTCAGCTTTTCGCCCACATCCCTCATAAATGCGTCTCCGGCATCAGCAAGCCTTGTAGAAATCAGGCTGTTATCCCGATGGGCAAGGATCGTGCCGTCCTCGGCATTAACCAGGAATGCCTGCGCATCCTCCATCTCGATAAAGCTGTTTACGATAATGCTGATGCGTTCCAGGGACAAGTCCGCTGAAATCACCTTCAAAACATCCGAACCATCATCCAAAATACCGGAGGCGCTGACAAGCGCTTCTCCATTCTCATCCGTATATGCATCTGTAAATGCCATATTCAGTCTTGTGATACCGTCCTGGTACCACACGGATTCTAACAGATTGCTCTCAGCCTTGTCCGATTCTGCCGCTTTCATAAGCTTTCCGTTTTCATCCGCCACGTACAGCCCTTCCGGATAATTATCATTGAACTGGTAATAGCTGTCCAGTATGCCCTGCAAGGCCGCCTCATCCGGATTCGTCCCCTCAATCGCCTGTTTTACGGTCTGGAAAGCGGATAAATTCTCGTCCAGCCATGACTCAATCTCATTCGCCTGGTTTGCAATGGACGAGTTCAACAGATTCTGCGAATATTCCGTGATAATATTCTTGGAAATCAAATAGGAGGTCGCGGCAATCACCAGTACCATGACTGCAACTACCGGCAGTATCGTCCCCAACAGCTTCGCTTTAATCGGAAATATCTCTTTTTTTGCTTTTTTCCCCATTTGTCATTCTTCCTCATATGATCGGTGAATAAGTTCCATATCTCATGTATTTATTATACTCCCTTATTTCAAAGCACACAATAAAAGTTAGTCATCAATTCTTTTATATTGATTTTCCCGCTACTGCTTCCTGCCCCCTGTCACTGTCCTATAAAGCCCTGGCACAGCCATTTCCATAATCCTGCTTAACAATATGCAGGATGGGATTATAAACAAAGGCAGTAAAAAATACGATGCTTCCTGCAGGAAAATGTCCGCTGGAAACATCTTAAACCATATTTTTCTCAGTATGGAAAGGTTTAATTCATGGAATAAATATATGCTGAAATTATATTTAGAAACCCAAAGCAGCTTGCTTTTACAGCCCATGCCCGGAAAATACCTGCTGGCCCATGCACAGAAGAAAACACCTGCTATATCGGACAATGCACAGAATACTGTATGTACCGCCATCCCGATTGTCAAATAATTCGCCATTGCCAGCGCGGCATACAGAAAAGCCGCCACAGCCGCAGGAACTTTATCCAAGTCGCTGAAAGTCAAGCCATATTTTACGATATAATATCCCAAAGAGAAAAAGGCAAGCGCCTGCGTTGACAGGAAAAACATCCCCGAATCGATATTTAAAGCCAATGTTGACATAATAAACACAAACCATATTTTAGGAATCCTGTCTATAACCAGTTTGAGGACTCTTGCAGCCATATTCAATACAAACAAGTCCCTTACAAACCATAATGGATACAACACCGGATCCCTTGTTATCCCCAAATAAGCATCCAGCCATTCCTTTATACCCCATTGTGGCACTCTGAACAACGAACTTGAAAAAAAAATGCCCAATGCCTTTATGCTGCTTGCTGCATAGAAAAAAGCTATCCAGAATGTATTCAGTATAAAATACGGGACAAGCAGGGTCTGGATTTTTCTTTTTACATTATCCCTCCATGAAAAGCCCTTCCTATATAACAGCACAGCAGACATCGTAAAAAATCCCGGGACGGCACATCCAGAAATCACCTTTGACACTATAAGTTGAACCATTCCCATCCACGGTGACTTTTCCGCTGTAACCACAGTGTCTGCAAAGTTTACTTCTGCTGTATAGGAATGTATGAATACTACCATTATACAAAAAACTAGTTTCATAAATTGAATCCTTTCTGATTCTTCTTTTCCAATATCATAAGCCATCTTTTGTTTTTCTCCTTCTATATCTTCTTGCAATTTTAATATGGGTATATATCCGTCTCATATATTAATACTATATATAAAAACTACCATATATAAACCGCTTTTTCAATCATATTCTTTATAAAATAAAATGTAGTTTGGAGATAACCATTTATGGCCAGAAAAGAAAACCCTCCACCAAAATGCAAAAAGAGCAGCTGCAAACCCATTACAAGTTCATAACTGCCCTTACGCTGTTTCTATATAAAATTTCTACTCTTGGCAAAACTGCCGTATACCTTTAAAATATGGCTTATAAAGAAAAAGGGAATATCCATAACGCCCCATCACACCCCTGACGGAACCTGCATCAGTATCCTCACATCAAACATGCCGTCCTCCATGGAAAAATCCGTTTCCCCATGATAATCAGACACGACTTTCTTAATGCTGGATACACCCACGCCCCTGCCCGATGAGGATACGGGAACCCCGTCATGGAATTCCACATCCGGCGCGCATGTATTTTTGCATCGGATGATGATCTGGCTCCCCCTCTGGACGATGGACAGCCCGATCTCCTTTTCCATTTTCTCCGAGCGGAGGCATCCATGGATGGCATTTTCCACCACATTCGCCAGAACAGCGACCATATCGATATTCCGCACCGCGATTTCTTCCGCAGCTTTCACATCCATCGTTATCCTGATCTTTTCTTTTTCCGCATACCGTCCATAGACAGTCAAAATACTGTTAATCGTCTCATTGGCGCAAATGCGCTCCGCCCTGCCGCTTTCCACATCTTCCTCATACTGTTTGACATAAGCAAGAAGCTTTTCGTTTTCCCCGTTCTTAATATATTCTTCGATCAAGAGGCAGTGATGGCGGATATCGTGGCGTATCCGCACCGCTTCCTTTCCCGACTCCCTCATTTGCTTCAGCTGGTGGTATAAAAGTTCTTCGTTCATTTCCAGCAGTTCCTTCTCTACCTGATATCTGTGTTCCCTGCCCAGATGCAGATACATGCGGAACATCATATACTGAATCAGCCCTGCCATGATAAATAAAACCAGTATCCGCATGATCCTGACGGCGGAGAGCGTGCGGTCCCCAGGCCACAAGGCGATAAACGCAACGATCACAATGGACACAAACAGCGCGGCAATGCTGAATATATTCATTTCCTCTTCCAGTATATCCGCGCCATCCAGAAAATTTTGCCGTACCTTCCCAAATATCACAAGGAGGATGACCAGACTCGTTACGATCCTGACTATAATATCCGCCCAAATATTCCCCCCAAAACACAAGCGCGACACATCGACCCCGCAGACTGTCGTGACCGCAAGCAAATAAAAACCAAGCGCAATCTTATACAACGACAAATATGTCCTTTCCCTGCTCATCCAAATGCAAAAGCTTCCTATCACCGGAAACACAGATATTCCAGAAAAGCGGGCGAAGCTTTCCCTGTCCAGCATATACCAGATGCTGAAGAAAAACACAGTCAGACATCCATAAGCCGCATAATATATTTGTGTTTTTTTCATGGGAAATTTCGGACGATCCAACAGCAGAAATACCGTCATGAACAATCCGGCCGCGATCGCGTTCCGAAAAAAGGCGACCCCAAAAGACCCTCCCAGCATTATTTTTCCTCCATTCCTTATGTTGCCAACCCCTTCCGAAAGGAATGACGCGGCAGCATGACATCCAGCACGAAATTCCCGTTCTCCGTATAGCAGAACATCTCCCCGTCAAGCCGCTCCGCCGCCTCCTGCACCGTCATAAGCCCGAAACCATGGTCGTGCCCTTTCTTTTTCGTAACGGGCATCGCCCCTTTCTCCACATGCAGGCTGTCCCCGCACCGGTTCCTGATCCGTATCAGAAGATAATCCTTGCTGTATTTCATTTGCACGGATACTTCCCTCTCCTCCTCCGCAAGCTCTCTGGCCGCATCGCAGGCATTTTCCAAGCCGTTTGACAGGATCTGGCACAATTCCATATATGGCAGTTCTTCTTCCCCGACCTGTATATCCACCCTACAGTCCGCATCCAATTCCTGAAATTTTTGGGAATAATGGACAAGCACTGCATTCAAATACGGATTGGTACAAAACTGTCCCAATAGGACTCCTGCTTCCAGTTCCACGCCTTTCAGATATTCCTGCGCTTCTTTTATTTTTTCAGAAGCAAGCAGCCCTGACAGCGTGGCGATATACCCCTTCATATCATGCTTCATTTTCCGTATCTGCTGCTGGCTGGAAAGCTGCGCCTCCAGCGTATTCTTCTGTTCCTGCAGAACGCGCTCGGCCTGCTGTTTCCGATAGAGCAGAAGCTGCCTGTAAAGAGACGTAAAGATCGTGGCATAAGTCATAGGCATTAATACGAGTATCAGAAGAAAAGCCGGAAGTTCCTGCGGCCTTGCAGTAATAATCACAGGAAAATTCCCCATGATGGCAAGCAAGACATAGTAGAAGGCCGTCATGCACGCGAATATGCCCCATCCATTCGGCACCGATTCCTGAAGCTCTATATAGGCTTTTCTGATATAACGGATCGCCACCCATTCCACCAATGGGAACAATACCAGCCTGCCGGCCAGCATCAAGATATACCGTTCTCCTCCAAAATAAAAATCAGCTATATTGGTCACTGTTATGATCCACAGGGCAACGGTATCCACCGTGCAGAACGTAAAAAAGAATCTTCCGTTTCGGTCTTTGGAAATGAACCAGAAAAACAGAAGGCTCGGGATGGTGCAGGTCAATATGTAAACCTTTCCCATAACCTCCGTTCCATAAAGCGCCAGCCCTCCCACATTCAAAAAGATCAGCATCCCCATAACGATGCCCGTGAGAAGAAACGTTTTCTTCTGGGAATAGCGGGAACGATATAAGGTCATAAATAAGATGAGTATATGAAACAGAGACCACAGCACGGATAAATCTCTAAACATTGTCATCTGATCAGTCCACCTCCTCAAACAATATTTCCTGGTATCTCCTTTTCACTTCGGCATAATACCGCCTGGACACCGGTATCCGCTGTCCGGCAACGATCAGGTCGGAGCCGCTCATGCTGTCCACATGGTACATGTTGACGAGAAAGCTTTGATGGCAGCGCATAAATACATCCCCGTCTATCTGCATCGCCAATTCGTTGAGCCTCCCCTTGCATTCCTGCACCGTCCCGTCCGTACAAGAAATAGAAAGCGTATGCTCCCTGCTGCTGATATACAATATTTTTCCATAAGAAATGCTTCCCGTCTGTCCCCGGGACTGAAAAGTCAGCTTCCTTTCCCTGTTCCTGGCATGGCTCCTGGATACTTTGTCAAGAAGCCGTTTCACCGCTTCCTCCCGCACAGGCTTTAACAAATACTGGATCGCATAAAGATCATAGGCTTCCCTGTAAAAATCATTGCTTGTGGAGATAAAGCAAATGACTGCCTCTTCCTGTTGCGCATATATTTTCTTTGCAAGCTCAATCCCGTTTACCGGGCCTTCCATATAAATATCCAGCAGATACAAGTCATATCGAATCTTTTTATTTTCTATGTCTGCAAGAAGACGATCCGTATCGGAATATACTCTTGCCTCATGTCCTCCTAAAAAGCCTTTCAGCAGCAAAGCATCTTCCATACAATCGTCACAGACTGCTATTCTCATAAACACCCTTCCTTCTGCCCTCTCAGTCTTTTTTCATTGTATCACATATATTTTCTTTTTCCCTTGCCAATTTTGGCTAAAAATACGTCAATTTTGTATTTTATTCTTTTGCCCGAAAGCACAAAAAATGGAACCGGCATCCGGGAACTTTTTCCTATGTTCCCCAACACCGATTCCATGTTTCTTTTTCTAATTGCCCAGCAGCCCTTTCTCTTCCAGGAACTCCCTGGCCACCTCTTTATCTTCTTTCCCCTCCACTTCCACTTTATAGTTCATTTGCTGCATCTCCTCTGCCGAGATCATTCCATTCAGTTTTTCCAATATCCCCTTCAGTTCAGGATAATCCTTCAGCGCGTCCTTCCTGACCACCGTGCCCGCGTCAAAGGTTTCAAAAAAGACTTGGTCATCCGTCAGAAGCACAAGCTGGTTGGCCGCCAGCTGCGCATCTGTCGTAAAAGCATTGACCACATCCACTTCGCCGTTTTTCAATGCCTCGTATTTTAAAGCGATCTCCATCTGGTTCGTGTCCTTAAATGCCATGCCATATGCACTGCAAAGCCTGGGATATCCTGTCTCCAGCTCGATATAATCAGGATTTCCCCCGAAAATGAGTTCCCCCGAAGCCGCCGCCAGATCCGAATACGTGGACAGGCCGTACTTTTCCGCCGTTTCCTGTCTGACCGCCAGCCCGTAAGTATTGGAAAATCCGTACAGCCCGGTCCAGGTCAGACCCATTTCATCATATTCCTTCAGCAGCTGTTCATACAGCTTGTCATCGTCCTTTTCCATTTCTTCCTTTTTCAGCACATTCAGCCAGGCAGTTCTCGTATACTCCGGGTAAAGGTCGAACTCTCCTTTGACAAGCGCCGGATGGATATTCGTAGTGCCGCCGCCGACTCCCTTCGTGATTTCCACCTCGTAATCCGTTTCCGCTTCGATCATCTGCGCGATAATCTCCGTCAGGATATACTGCTCCGTCATGGGCTTGGAGGCGATTTTTATCGCTTCTTTTTTCCCGCAGCCGCATATGCCCAGAAGAAGCGCCGTTGCGAACAGGCATAAGATTCCTTTTTTTATGTTTTTGCTTTTTGTTTTGCTGAAAAGTATTTTCATCCTTTTTCGTCCTTCCTCTTTCCAATCTTCCACAATCCCTGTGTGAAGTTTCACATTTCTATCTGCCGATCAGCCTTCTGACAAATTCATCCTTGGGAGCCCTTTGCAGCTCCTCCGGCTTTCCCTCCTGCCAGATTTTTCCATCCTTCATAATGAAAACTCGGCTTCCCAGATGAAAGGCTTCTCCGATATCATGGGTAATGAATACAACCGTGATCCCCGTTTTTCGCTGTAAGGCCAACAGTTCTTCCTGTAGTCCTTTCCGCGTAATTTCATCCACCGCGCCGAAAGGCTCGTCCATCAGCAGTATGTCCGGGGCCGCCGCCAAAGCTCTTGCGATTCCCACCCTCTGCTTCTGGCCCCCGGACAGCTGTCTTGGAAACCGTTTCCTCAATTCCTTAGGGAGCTGGACCAATTCCAGCATCTTCTCCGCCAGCATCCTCTTTTCTTCCTGCGGCAGTTTGTTTTCCAGCCCCGGCACATAACAAATGTTTTCTTCCACCGTCATATGGGGGAACAGGCCTGCCCCTTGCACCGCATAGCCGATATGTCTTCGCATGGCCGATAAACTGCATTCTTCCAGCCGCTCCCCATTCACCGCCACTTCTCCCTCCATCGGAATCACTAAGCCGTTCATCATCTTTAACAGCGTCGTCTTTCCGCAGCCGGAAGGGCCTATAATAACGACAAATTCCCCCTTTTCTACCATAAGGGATACGCGGTCCAGCACCTTATTTTCTCCATAAGCCGCCGAACAATCCCGTATTTCAATCGCCTTATCCAATGCCGTACCTCCTGTTTACCGCCTTTTCGACCCTGGAAAGCAGCCAGTCGCTCAGAAGGGCGAGCAGCGCGATCAGCAAGGAACCCGCCGCCGTCAGCGTCATGTTGTAAGTGGTAATTCCTCTGTAAATAGCGGCTCCGAGGCCGCCCGCTCCTATGAAGGAGGCAATGCCCCCCATGGCGATAATCATGACTACCATGTTGCGGAACCCGCTTATAATGACCGGAAGCGCCAGCGGAAACCGAATGCCGAACAAAACCTGCTTTCCATCCGCTCCGAGCCCTTCCGCCACTTCCAGAATGCCGGCATCCACATTGACCAGGCCCGTATACGTATTTCTGACGATGGGAAGCAGCCCGTAAACGGTAAGAGCGATCACCGCCGTCTTGTCCCCGATCCCGGTAAAGGGAATCAAAAACCCCAAAAGGGAAATGGACGGCACTGTATAAATCACATTGATCACTCCCAGCGCAATCCCGGCCGCCTTTTTATGTCTGCTGATAAAAACCCCGGTCACTATCCCCAGCGCCCCGGCGCAGACGACCGCCGTCAGCGATATTCGAATATGCTCCAGCAGACAGGTCAGGAAAAAATCCCTCCTGTCCCATAATATTTGTATCAGCTGCATTTCTTTAATCCTTCATAAACTGGTCGATGCTTTTTTTAATATCCCCGGGTGCCATATTCTTTACCAGATAGCCCTGGGGCTTTAGCGCGATCACCTTCTTCACGCTCTCTTTATCTCCCCTTCCAGTCAGGAATACCACGGGAATATCCGCAAAGTCTTCCTCCGCACGGATCATTTCCAGCACCTGGCTTCCGTTGCAGACCGGCATTTCATAATCCAGCAGAACCAGATCGGGTCTGTCCAGGGTAATAGACCGAATCGCAGATAACCCGGATTTCGCCAGCGCCACTTCGTAATCTTTTTCCAGCAGCCCTTTCATTGCATGCAGCATAACATCCGAATCGTCTACTATCAGTATTTTCTTTTTTGTGGATTTTTTATTCTTATCCAGATATTTTTTAATCTCAGTCATCGCATTATCCGCCTTGATGGAAACCCCGTTGCCGTCTTGGAGCAAATGGGGGGCGATCACGCAATACGCAAAATATCCGGCGCCAGTATCAAACAACAGGCTGAACTGGGGTGTCTGATCCTGGAATTTTCTCTCAAACTGTTCATAAGACAACAGATTTTCTTCTTTTATTTCATACATATCTGCCGAGGGAAAACGCTCGCTGACACGATTTACAAACTGCTGGGCCATATGGCGTACCGCGTTCATTAACATCACATTGACCGTATCGGTATCGGAATCCATCATATGCCCCACTGTATTTACAATTAGTTTTTGCTCAAAAACCAGCAAAATTTCCCACTTTTTTCCATGTTTTGTGCTGTAAACCAACCGATAATAAATACCTGTCCCGAACTTCTCCCCGCCGTAGCACTCGCTGACTACCTTGGCATCCAGCATAAACATATCATGAAGCAGCTGGATAATGGTCTGCCCCATGGCCGTCTGTTCCTCTTCCGGCAGAAGCTCCCCCCATTTGCTCATTGTTTTTCCCGTAATCGCCCGGTCTTCCGTCAGTGTATGCCCCACCAGCCAGCCGGCGCAGACACCCAGGAAATGATTGACAGCATCCTCGGAATAGTTGCTCTGCTCCAGTTCCCTTTCCAGGGCCGTCAGCGTTTTTTTTCGGAAATCATCGTGCAGCCGCCTGTGTACATCAAATCCCATATAATGAATATGGGCCATATAAGCTTCTTCCTCCGCAAAATGCTTCATCGCATGGCCTTTAAAGTATTTGATGCCTTCCTCGCAGACCCACCGGCTTTTCTCCTCGTTCTTCTTATGTTCAAATAACCGGTTTAAAATGCTGAAAAGCTTTTTATGTTCTTCATCAATAAAGCTTACGCCTATATTATATCTGTCCTGCCACACCAATCGATTGCCCATTTCTTTCCTCCTTCATCGTAAAGCATACGCTCTGTTTTATTATTCATGATATCATTTTTTATGAATCATCTTCCATGATTTTATATAATTCTTTTCTGGCCTCATCCGCCTCGGCGCGTTCTCCTTTGCGCAGGGCTTCCTCAAACTTTCGGATGCCGTATTCCAGCTCATTGCGCCTGTCACCCAGGGATTCCTCATACATCCGTTCCGCTTTCAAAAGCGCCAGCCTGTTTTCCTCCTGGTCGCGCAGCTGCACTTTCAGATAGGACAGCTCCTCCATTCTCCGGGCAATTTCTTCTTCCGTCATCGTATTCTGTTCGCCTTTGATGACCAGCTTTTTCTTTTCTCCCGTAGAAATCACCTTTACTTCCACTTCCAGCAGGGAGTTAATATCATAAGTATAGGTTACGTCAACGGCCTCTTCTCCCTTTTTCGCTTTCGGCACATCGATCTCCAGCTCTCCCAGATACAGATTATTCCTGGCAAACCGGCTTTCTCCCTGCAGGATACGGATGCACACTTTATCCTGATTATCCCTGGCCGTATAAAAGCGGTTGGTCTTGCTAGTCGGTATCACCGTGTTCCGCTCGATAATCGGACTGTAATGCCCGTTTTCCACCACGCCGTCCCCATATTCCATCACCACTTCGGTTCCAAGCGTAAAAGAGCATACGTCCGTCAGTATCATTTCCCTCACTTCTTCCCGGCGCTCTTTCATCGCCGCTTGTATGGCAGCCCCCAGAGCCACCGCCTCGTCGGGATGAATGCTCGTATCCGGGAACTTGCGGAAAAGGCGGATAAAGAAATCCCTGAAAATCTGCAGCCTGGTCGCCCCTCCGATCAATACTACCTCATCGATGTCCGAAAGGGACAGCCCTGCATCGGACAGGCTCCGTTTCACCGGCTGCCGGATCTTCTGCAGCAGATCCCCGCAGGCTGTTTCGAACTCCTTCGCCGTCACCTTCGCGCTCTTCATTTCTTCCTGCAGCAGACATTCCACCGTGACTTCTTCCTTATCGTTGATTTCCCTCTTAGCCGCTTCCGCATGTCGGTATAAACGCACTTCGTCCTTGGCCGACAAAACATCCGCTGTCACTCCCATTTTATTCATACATAGTTTTTCCAGAACCCTGGTAAAATCTTCCCCTCCCAGATAATTGTCCCCGGCTACCGCCCTGACCTCCAGGATATTATGAAAGAGTTCCAGGATGGATACGTCGAAAGTTCCCCCACCCAAATCAAAAACAAGAAACCTGGTATCTTCCTTTTTCTCATAAAGGCCATAGGCGATGGCCGCCGCCGTAGGCTCCGAAATCATCCGTTCCACTTTCAGCCCGGCCAGTTCACCGGCCCGCTTCGTCGCCTTGCGCCTCTGGTCGTCAAAATAGGCAGGAACGCTGATGACCGCTTCGGTCACTTCTTCCCCCAGATAAGTCTCCGCATCTTCCTTTAACGCCCGCAGGACAATGCCCGACAATTCCTCCGGCTTATATTTCTTCCCGCTCAACGTATATTCCCGTCCGCTGCCCATGCTTCTTTTAAAGGCGAGTGCCACGCTGTCAGGATACAAGCTCATCCTTTCCAAAGCGGTTTCCCCCACATATACATTTCCCTCCTCGTCCACGCTGACGACCGAAGGAGTCAAATTCTTCCCAAGCCGGTTGGGAATGATTCTGGGTCCCTCTTCCGAATAATATGCCACTAAACTATTGGTGGTCCCAAGGTCAATACCAACTATCATGTTTCTCCTATTTCCTTTCTTACGTTTTATATATAAGCTTTATACGGGCATACAAGTTATAAGGCTGCTCTTTTGCCAGATCCTGCCAGGCGGCAAATGCCTCCCGCATTTTTCCCTTCCGCTCCAGAAGCAACGCTTCCGCTGTTTTCAAACGCATGCAGGATTTATGGTTACATTTACGGCATCTCGGGCTTTTTTTCATTTCCAGCAATGCCTCTTCCCCTTTTTCTGCCCCATGTTCATATAGGGCAAGGATAAAATCTATGTATTTTACATAGCGCTCCTTATAGAAAAAATCCCTCGTTTCTATAAGTCCCCCCTCTTTTTCCTTCTTTTCCCCATTCTCCTGCGCCCATAGCAATATTTTCCTTAGCTGCTCCAGGCTTTCTCCTATCTCCGTCCCGGATCCTTTTTCTTTCTCCTTCATCGCAAGAATAAAGATCCGGTCCAGCACCCTGTCGATCCTGTCTTTTCTGCTTCCTCCCGGGCTTTCCGATATCCGCCGGAGGGCTTTGACGCTTTTCTCCCAACGGCCTTTGAACAACAGCCTCCAGGCCAGGATATGTTTATATTTCAATCGGTATTCCGGCAATACTCCCGGATATAGGCCAAACCCGACAAGCATATCCCAGCGGTATATTCTTTGGAAAGCACGCGCCCATTCCCCGGCATACAAATAGGTTCGGTAAAGCCGCAGTTCCTTTCCATGGGTATCATCAGCATAAAGGTTTTCAATAATGCTCCGCGCCTCTTTCAGTTTTCCTGTTCTGGCATAATTCACCGTCAGCCCTTGTATGGCTGTCTCGCTCTTCTGAAATTCATCATAAAGGCGCCGGTAAGTCTCTGCCGCCTGGCGGTACTCCCCCATCAGCTCATAAGTATGGGCAAGATTGGTATAGTGGGTTCCCACCGGTTCCGAACGTCCTTCCCTATACATATAATAAACCGCTTTTTTAAAATATACCATCGCTTTTTCATATTTCCCGGCATATTTGTAAAGGCATCCGATATTATTATAAGCAAAGGCATCGCCCAAATCCCTTTCCAGTATCTTCTGAAAATCCTTCATTGCCGTCTTGCCGTCTTTCGCCGCCATGCAAAAAAGCCCTCTCCGGTTCAAAAGAAGGTTGCAAGGATACATTTCCAAGTACCGGCTGATCACCGGATAACCTTCCTGGTAATATTTCAAATCCCCTGTCATCGACAATTTTACATAATAAGAATCATCAAATTCACTCAGCTTTTGGTCGATGGGAAAATTCTCCGGCGGTTTTTCCCCGTGATATGCGCAATAATTCAGATAACAGCTTTCTATTTTATTTTTTTCTGCCAGTTCCAGCAGGGCCTTCAGCTCATCCCCGCACCCGGTATCATAATATACTTTTGCCATCTCTTCATAAGGATAGGCGTAACCTGGGAAATATTCGATGCACTTTCTGCCGCAGCGCACCACTCCTGCGCCGTCCCACAGCCCTGCATAAGCCTTTAGCAGAAATGCCCATGCAAAATATATGCGATATTTGTCCAAAAGGATTTCTGACAGGTCAATGCATTTCTGGTATTCCTTCTTTTCCAAAAAAATCTGCGCCATTTCCATCAAAAGTTCGGAATCGTCCTTCGATTGGGACTTGATCTTCTCATACTCTTCCTCTGCTTTCCCGAAATATTCTGGAAATCCCCGCCCCATCATATGGTAAGCTGATATTTTAAGCCGTATGGCCGTATACTGGTTATCCCGTCCTCTCTCTCCTTCTCGTTCCTGCCAGCTGCTGACCGTTTCCACCACTTTCTCATTTTCCGCCTGTCCCAAATAGGTTTTGGCAAGAAGCAGCAGATACTTCTCTTTCCGTTCCTCCGGCATCTCGTCCCTGACAGCTTCCAGCACCTTTCCGGCCGCATAATAACGCTCATCCTGGTAATTATTGCCCGCCAGCTCCATAGCGGCATCCAAATCCCCGTTTTCCTTCCATCTTTTTTGCAGTTCCGGCTCCTGCTTCCCATGAATATCTTTCAACAGTTTCTGCATTTCTTCGGTATAAATGCCGGATATCTGTCCCATGCATTCCTTGGCTGACCGATAATCCTCCCTTTCATAATAAAAAAGGGCAAGTCTGTAGTTCGCCATATAATTGCCCGGTTCCAGCGCCTTCAGCCTTCGGCAGCATTTCAAGGCCTCTTCTTTCCTTTCTTTTTCCCAAAGATAATTGGATGCGTGGAATAAAACGGCTCCATTGTCCGGGTATCTTTCCAGCAGCCCCTCCAGCAGTTCCCCGGCTTCTTTATCGTGCCCTCTGCCCTTATAAGCCAGGGCGCGCAGGATTTCCATATAAGGATGGGTTATCCCCGTGGCCGCCGCCTGTTCCAGCGCCTGTTCCACGCTTTCATACTCCTGCCGGTTCAAGGCTCCAGCCCCCTCCCGGTAGCAGTTCAGGAACAAATCGTAATCACCGTCGTCCGGCCCCTGAAAGAGGGAATAATCAACCGCTTCCTTCTCCTTGCTTCTTTGCACCACGAACTGTATGAAATCCTCCGGGAATTCTTCCTTCAGACGGTTCCTGTCCTCAAAAATATTCAGATATTTATCAAAAACCTGCCATATTTTCTGCGGAAACTGAAAATGCCCCATCAAAAAAACCAGCAGTTTTTTCCGGCATTCCTCAAAACCTTCCAGCGAAACAAAAACCTCCTCCTGGAACAGACGTTTCCATGCCTCTTCATCACACCGGGAACTAAGTTTCCCATACAAGGAAAAGGCCTGCCGCGCCCATAACCCGGAGGGCGTCGTATCCTCCTCTTCCTCCCCGCCTTCTTTGCTTCTGGCATAGATACAAGCCTCTTCATAAGCCTTTCTCAGGCGTTTAAACCCTTCCTGGTCATCTTCCGGGTTTGCAGAAGAAAGCTTTTTCCGATAAGCGTCCTTAATCACCGCTTCCTCTTTCGTAGGCGCAGTCCCGAGTATATGAAAAATTTCTTCTATCCTCATACATTTGCTCCTTCCAGCCCCAAACCGTATCAGGATACTGTCTGCCCGGCATTCGGCGATCCAGGCTCCCGCAGCATCCTCCTCAATACAAGCACAGCCGCTATGGCCAGAATGACCTCCGTTACCGCCTGCGCATATGCCAGTCCATAAAGAGGGAACAATTTATTTAAAAGAAAGATCGCCGGTATCTCCATAATAATCTTCCGCAATATAGCAAAGAAGAATGCTTTTTTCCCCATTCCTACCGCCTGGAAAACGCCTACTGCCAAAAAGTCCATACAGAAGAACGGCAGCGCCAGACACAGCCCCCGCAAAAAACTTGTCCCATAAGCGACAATATTCTCATTCTGAATAAACAAGCGGATCCAGAACCCAGCCCCGAGATAATAACAAAGGGCGATCGCCGCCAGCGCGGAAATCGTATATTTAGCGGTAAGCTGAATCGCCTGTTTCATCCTTTTCCGATTGCCGGAAGCATAGCTATAACTGATCAGCGGCATAATTCCTTGGGAAAAACCGAACGCTACGTTCATAGGCACCATATTGATCTTCTGGGCGATCCCCATCGCCGCCACCGCGTCCGCGCCAAAGGATGACGTGAAGTTATTCAAGACCGTCATTCCCGTCACATTCAGCAGATTCTGGATCGCAGCAGGAATTCCCACGCCGCATACGCCCAAAATAATTTCTTTTCTCAGCCGGAACATCTTCGGGTTAATACATACATAAGTATTTTTCCGTTTGATAAACAAGAGGATGAAAAAATACAAGCAAGCCACACAGTTAGAGAGAAACGTGGCAAGCCCCGCGCCCGCCGCGCCCATATCCAGCCCCCAGGGCAGGATAAAAAACGGATCCAGCACGATATTCAGCAAACAGCCGCTCATCGTGCCGATGCTGGCGTGCAATGTGCTTCCCTCCGAACGCACCATATAAGCCATGACCACGTTGAGAATCGCCGGTACCGCCCCAAAGCAGACGGTCCATTTCAAATATTCCCCTGTGGCCACGAAAGTTTCCATGTCCGTCCCAAGCAGGGCCAGCAGGGGATTTTTCCCGACTGTGCAGAGAAAAGAAAATACCAGGCTGCAAAATACCGTGCAGTAAAAACCAAAAGCGGAAACTTTCCGCACCATGTCATATTTTTTGCTGCCCAGCGCCCGGCTCATCATGCTGGAACTGCCGACGCCGAAGAGATTATTGACCGCGTTAAAAGCGAGCAGAACCGGCGCGGCAAGCGTCACAGCCGCATTTTCCACCGGATCATTGAGCATGCCTACGAAATAAGTATCCGCCAGGTTATAAATCACCATAACCAGGGAGCTGATCACCGTCGGAACCGCCATGGAAATGACGGCTTTGGAAACGGGAGCCTGCTCGAACAGGTATAATTTTTTCTTGTCTTCCATATTTTTGCACCTCTAACAGTGTAGTATATCATAATATGGGATTTTGGAACAGACCTGATATTCAATAATTAAGGAAATCAATTTTTGCAGATCGCATCGCGCCAGGGAATGCCGAAGGGCGACGGCTGGGGAAGGGAGGCGGCAAGGGAGGCTGGTTTTTGCTGTTGCGTACAAGCAGCAATTTCACTTATGAAATGATCAAAAACATAAGGGAAACTTGCCATGGATGGCAAGTTTAGGAAGCATAGGACAGGATGTCCGTTGCTTCCGACCTGATCGGCTGGCTGTTTTTTGCTCATTTCATTAGTGAAATCTGCTTGGAAGCTCCAGCAAAAACCAGCCTCCCTTGCCGCCTCCCTTCCCCAGCCGCCGCCCTTCGGCATTCCCTAGCGCGATGCGATCTGCAAAAATTGATTTCCTTGTTCAATAATCGTTATTGTGAGATTTTCAGTTCTTTTCCATTATAAGATAGTGTAATGGTTCCTTCTGTGGATAAGTAGGTTTTTGTTCCTAGCTGGTTCAGCAGTTGAAGGATTTCCTGGTCGGGGGGATTTTCTTTGGAACAAGTGATAATGGCGGTTTCGGGCATGACGGCCAGAAGGAATTCTTTTGAATTTTTTTCCTTCCTTCCATGGTGGGGGACTTTGAGTATGTCGTGGGCGAGGGGGAACTCCTGTTGGTCGAGGAGTTCTTCCAGGCGTTCTTTTTCGCTGTCGCCGGCAAAGAGAATGCTTTTTTCTCCGCAGTGCATGCTGACGACGAGGGAGAAATCGTTGTCTTCTTCTTTATAATCCCTGCGCTGGGGCGGATAAACCAGAAGTTCCGCTTCATCCAATGACAGGCAGAGCGTTTCCGTGACGGGCCGTGGGGATATCTGCATTTTTTCCATTGTGTCCATATATTCACGATATTGTTTGGCATCGGATTCGTAGTCCGGCTGGAGGACTTCCCCCACTTCCACGGCTTCCAATATATGGTCTGCCCCGCCTACGTGGTCTTTGTCAAAATGGGTGATGAGCATATAGTCCAACCGATCTATGTTTTCACGCTCCAGATAATCCAATATGGTTTCCGCCGTATCGTCAAAGCCGGAATCGATGAGCATGCAGTGGTTTTTTGTCTCGACCAGAATCGCATCCCCTTTTCCTACATCGAAAAACGTCACGCTGATGCCGGGCTTATCCGTTGTTTCCCCTGGTTCAGCGCTCTCCGATTGCACCCCGCAGCCGGAAAGTCCGCCAAAACAGCTAAAGGCCAGAAGCATTATGCATAAATAAATACGGCATAGTTTTTTTGCATTTTGACTTTTTACCATAACTGTTCCTTTTTCTTATCTTAATCAACTATATTATAAATATTCCTCAATCCTCAATACTGTCTGTTCCCCCTTCTTTTCGCTCACAAGTTCAAATAAATTTTCTTTCGTAGCAAATAGATTCTTCTGATAATCTAAATAATTTAAGCAGACAATATCGGGATTCAATGCCATGCACTCTTTTATAAATGAAAAAGATGCCGTTTTTCCTGTTCCGGAATCTCCCGTCAATATTGTAATATTATTTGGAATTTCATTAAAAGGCTAGTTCCCTTACAAATTTGCTGCATCTTTTCTTTAAGCTGTAATCTGCTTGCATCAAGACCACAAATATCATCCGGCATTCGTTGTCCCCATTCACAACAAGATTTTATCCAACATTCACCAATATTACTCTTTGATACTTCAAAACCGGTATTTCTTGTTAAATCAAACAAAATCTTTGCAGAATTCCATTTTCAATTATAGCACTTAAAGACCAAACAATCTATAAAATCTTCATTCATATAAATGTCTGTTGCCCGACTTTCCCTGCAAAACCCCAGGAATTTGAGGACACTGAAAAAGTCCGATTCTAAAAACGAATCGGGCTTTTTCAGTGTCCTCAAATTCCTGGGGTTTTAAACATTTATTGTATTTATTTAAACATACCCTTCCAGCCTCCCTCACCACGAAACAGAAGCATTCCGTTTCCTATACGCATCATTATCCTTCTGTCTTAACTCATTCTCCACCTGCGCCAGTTTTTTCTCCAGCCCCCGGATCTTCTCCGAATCGCCCGATGCAGACCGAATCTGCTGTTCCAGCTGCTGCTTTTTCTCCCTCAGCCTCTTAATTTCCCGATCCACCTTGCTGGTATCCACACTGCCCTTCTTCACATCCTTCTCCGGCTGTCCCTCCTTCGCTTTCGATGCTTCCTTTCCATCCGAGCGGTCGGACTTCTTCGGATCATCAAAGAAAATCTTTCGGCTGCCGTCCCCGTCCTGTCCAATCCAATACAAGCCAGAAGGTTTTGCATCCGACTTTTCTCTGCTGATATATTCATCCTGCGGCTCCTGTGCCTTTCCCGATACTTTTCCCCCATTGAGCGCCTGTTTTGCTTCCTTTGCTTTTTCCGCTCTTTCCAAAGCCTGGTTTTCCTTCATCCGCTCTGCCTCATCGCTTTTGGAAGGATTGTAACTTCTGCTGATTTCCATCGCCATAATTTTTCCTCCTTACAATTCCTGTTTTCGGGCATCCAAACCAAAAAACCGCCCTCTATGATTTCTTTCGGCCTGTGGAACCGAAAGATGAATCGATTTGCTACGGGATGTTTTCTGAATGCTGTGAAATGATCAGCAAGGCATGAAGGACGAATGCCTTTCCTTCCGTTTTTATATTCATCGCTCCATGGTATTTTTCTGTCACCGCTTTTATATTGGACAGCCCCGTCCCTGTTCGTACCATGCCGTTTCCCTCATAACTATTCTCCACTTCTATTAAAAGAAAATTCCCCTGGACATGCCCTGCCACACGGATATACCAGTCTTCGCTTTCGTCCATCCCCTTGCACGGCACGCATGGATCGCATTGTCCAAAGCATTCGAAAGAATAATGCAGATATCGATATCTCGCAGCCCGCAAGGGCAGGGCAAAAGAAGCGGACGGCAGACATCATCGGGTGCAAAATGCCCAGCAGGGAATCCACGAGTCCAAAACTGAGCTGCATCACCTCCTCCACCAACACCGCATATAAAAACGAACGTTTCGCGCGTTCTGCAAATCCATGCCGCATACTTGCAGGCGTATGCCCTTTGGAGCCCAGAAAAATCCCGCTTGCCGCAAACAATATATAAGCATCGAGCTTTAGTTCATAGTTTAACAGGAAAACTGCCGAACGGCAATCTCTGCATTTTTCCTGCGAAAATTTTTTGATGCAACTTTGATACAAAAATGATGGGAATATGGTGCTACTTTGATGGGATTTTGATGCACCCCTGTTATAAATTAAACGTAACAAGAACAAAAGGCCGTAACGGATTTATGTCCGTAACGTGTACGTCTTATAGAATGGAGGCAGCAATCAAATGAACCAGAAAAAAATAATCCTGTTTTTTTGCACCCTGTTACTGATCTTTACTTTCCCGGCTTTCCCTGTCCGGGCCGAAGAAGACAGGGAAGACGAAGATGTAACGATGGCTCCCTACTTCCTGGTAGTAAGCGAAGATACCTCTGTGGATTGTTTTCCATTGAAGGAAACCGATGTAACAGCCAATATCAACGGATCCATTGCTGAGATCTTTGTCACCCAGACCTACCAGAACGAAGGGGACTCCCCTATCGATGCCAACTATCTCTTCCCCGCTTCCACCAAAGTTTCCGTCCATGGCATGACCATGCAGGTCGGAAATGACATCGTTACTGCCCAGATCAGGGAAAAAGAAGAAGCAAAACAAGAGTTTGAGGAGGCAAAAAGCGAAGGGAAGAGCGCTTCCCTGTTAGAACAAAAACGGTCTAATGTATTCCATATGGATGTGGCCAATATTATGCCCGGCGATACCGTTACGATCCAGCTGCACTATACGGAGCTGATCAGCCCCGAAGAGGGAATGTATCAATTTGTCTTTCCCACCGTCGTCGGCCCCCGCTATCTGGAACCTTCGGAAGGCCCTGGCCAGGACGAAGAATGGGCAATCACGCCTTATCTGGAAAATGGCACAGATGTCACCGGCGAATATCATATGGCGGTCAATCTTTCCACCGGAGTACCGATCGCTAACTTAAGCAGTAAGTCTCATGATATCAGTATCGCATGGCATAACCATTCTTCTGCCGCGATCACCCTGGCCGACCCGTCGGATTATGCCGGAGACCGGGACTTTATCCTGGATTACAAACTTACCGGCAGCCAGATTGAAAGCGGCCTCGTACTCTCGGAGGGCGAAGCAGAAAACTTTTTTATGCTGACTATACAGCCGCCGGAACGCTATACGCCGGAAGAAATCCCTCCCCGGGAATATATTTTCGTGCTGGATGTATCCGGCTCCATGAACGGCTACCCGATGGACACCGCCAAAGCTCTGATCCGGGATCTTGTTTCCAATTTAAAAGAGACGGATGCCTTTAATTTAGTCCTTTTCTCCGGCTCGTCGGAACAGCTTTCCCCCGAATCCCTGGCAGCTACCAAAGAAAATATCGGGAAAGCCATCGACCTGATCGACAAGCAGGAGGGCAGCGGCGGCACCTCCCTCTCGCCCGCATTGGAAAAAGCCATTCGAATTCCTTCCGGCCAGGATAAAGCGCGAAGCATTATCATCATCACAGACGGCTACATTTCCAACGAGGAAAACGTTTTTGACCTGATCGGCAGGAATCTTGGAACTGCCAGTTTCTTCTCTTTTGGAATCGGCTCCTCCGTAAACCGCTGCCTGATCGAAGGCATCGCAGATGCCGGGGCCGGGGAATCCTTTGTTGTCACCGATGCCGAAGATGCCGCAGAAACGGCGGAACGCTTCCGCACCTACATCCAAGCCCCTGTTTTAACGGATATCAAAGTATCCTATGACGGTTTTGATGTTTATGATGTGGAACCCGCTGTCTTCCCCACTTTATTTGCCCAGAAACCCATCGTCCTGTTCGGCAAATACAAAGGCGGGGCAGAAGGCACCGTTACTGTCACCGGCAAAACAGGAAATAAGGATTATTCACAGGAAATCGCTGTTTCTGCTATCCAGCCCGTTACCGGCGACGATGCCATCCGCTATCTGTGGGCCCGCACCAGGGTCGAACGCCTGATGGATTACGGATACAATAAAGATAACCCGGAAGTCAGGGATGAAGTAACACAGCTCGGACTCGCCTACAGTATGATGACGCCTTATACTTCCTTTGTCGCAGTGATCGACACCATCCGAAACCCCGAAGGCAAAAGCGCCGATGTGGACCAGCCCCTGCCGCTCCCCCACGGCGTATCCGCTCTTGCAGTCGGCGGAGGCTACCAAGCTTATTCGGAACCATCCATGGTTTTGCCAACGCTTTCCTTATTATGCATTTTATTTGCCGGCGCGCTGTGCCGCCGCAGAAAAAGACGGGAGGGGTCCATTTGAAAACACGTTCCTATATCAAAGACAACTGGATATTCTATCTGACAGGCTCCCTTGCCCTTTTCGGGATGAAATACTTCTACAGCCAGGCGACCGCCAATCATTTTACATGGATTCTTGCGCCCACCGTATGGTGGGTGCAGGCCTTAAGCGGCATCCCCTTTCATTTCGTCCCCTATGAAGGCTATGTCAACCACACCCGCCAGTTTGTCATCGCCCTTTCCTGCTCCGGCGTGCAGTTTATGCTCATCACGATCGCCGCCTTGCTCTTCCCTTTTGTCCATCAAATGGATACAAACCGTAAAAAGTTATGTTGGACGGCCTTTGCTTTTCCATGCTCTTATGTATTGACCATATTAGTTAATGTCATCCGTATTCTTCTTTCCATTTACCTTCCGGCCATTATGGATCGGTATCTTCTGCAAAAAAGCCCGTCAAACCCCGCAAAGCTTCATACGCTGATCGGAACATTCGTATATTTCACTTCCCTTTGCATCATTTACCATCTGGCCGGGCTGATCACCCGGCGGCCATTTTGCAAGTTCCTTCCGCCGGTATTTTTTTATCTTTTCCTGGTGCTTGGCGTTCCTTTTTTGAACGGAGCTATGCTGAACTCCAATAGTCAATTTGAAGAATATGCCTTGCTCGTCCTGATTGTATGCCTGACAATTGTGTCATTCTTTATGACAGGCTGGATCATAATAAAAAAATGGATTAAGAAACACAAAATATGATATAAATTATCCCACTTTATACCCCGTCCCCCACACTACCTTCAAATAATGGGGTTCCTTCGGGTTCTGCTCAATTTTCTCCCGGATATGCCTGATATGTACGGCGATCGTGTTATCCGCCCCGATCGCCTGCATATTCCATATCGTCTCATAAATCTGGTTAATGGAAAAAACTTTTCCCCTTTCCTGCACCAGCAACCGAAGTATTTTATACTCTATGGGAGTCAGGCTGACCTCTTTGCCCGCTACCGTCACCTTGCGTATAATATCATCAATCACCAGATCGTCCACCCGGTAAATACGGTCAATATTATCCCTCATACGCGCCAGCTGCGTGTATCTCCTGAACTGACAGTTGATCCTCGCCATGAACTCCAGCGGATGAAACGGATGGATCACATAATCATCCGCCCCTGCGTTGAGGGCCGCTATCTTCATCTGTTCTTTATCATTGGCAGACAATACGATGATCGGCATTCTGTCCGCCTTACGGATTGCCTTTAACTGCTCGATACCGTCATGCATAGGAAAATCGATATCCATTACCACCAAATGAATGTCCTTTTCCCCGACCCTTTTCACAACGTCTTCCAGCTTGCTCACAACAAAAACCTGGTACCCTTCCTGCGCCAGAAAAATCTTAAGCACTTCCATGTTCGTTTCATTCTGATTGTAAATCAATACATTTTTCATTCGGTTTCCTCCTCTCGCAAAACCTTATCCCTTCTTTTATTTCCCTTCTTTTCTCCCCTGTTCATATAAGCTCAAATCAATGCTTTCTATCATTTCCTTCGCTTCCTCTTCCGTATAACCCATGAAATCAATATAAGCTTCATAGGTTCCCACGCTGACAGCCCCATGGATCTGGAGCGGATCGTCCTCGCTTTCTTTTACAGAATCCACCAGCGTATAAGTATACCCTTGTGCCGTCGTATACTGCCTCTCATTGCAGACGCCGCCCGGAAATACTTTGGAAGACGCATGCCCCTGCGTATCCGCGTAGTCGGTGCGCTCTACCCAGACCACCTTCCCATCCATATCATAGCGAACCATGGCCCAATCCCCGCATATGGTCGCGCTCATTTCTTCTGCCTCTGCACTTATAGACGGCTGGGGAAAGATAATATCTTCATTTTCTTCCCGGAATTCTTCAAAAGAAGAATAATTTTTCACCGGCATTTCTTCCACTTCCGCCTCTTCCGTGAAACTCTGCACCATCTCTTCTCCTGCCGTTTCTTCGGATATCCCGCTTTCCATGGCCGCCCCCACTTCTTCCGAAATGACATATGCCTGGGAATCTTCTGCCTCATTCCTCGCCATCGTTGCAGCATCGGCGGATTCAAATCCCCATTCTTTTACTTTGATGATATTGTCAAAATATTCTGCCGCTTTTACTGTTCCAAATCCACAAAGGAACACAACGCATGCGGCAGAAAAAACCGTCGCAGCAGATCTCCTCATCCGTCGTACCATCCGGCGGTTATGCCTGCCTTCATCCATGCATTGGGAAGCGTCCATATGAAATTCTTTCATGCCCAGCATTCCCATATCTTTCACTGCTGACTGGTAACAATCCCTAAACTCATTCATACCGATACTCCTCCCTCAGATTTTTTTTCAACAGTTCCCTGCCTCTCGTCAGCTGTGACGTTATCGTCGATTCCTTTCTTCCAGTAACTGCGCCGATCTCTTTCACGCTCATCTGCTGGAAGTAGAATAAGTGGATTACTTCTCTGTATCTTCTTGGCAGTTTTAAAACCGCTTCCATAATTTCCCGGTTTCTTTCCTTTTCCAGAACATCCGCCTCCATCGCGCCCACGGCCTCTCCCTGGCTTCTTTCTGGCAGTTCCCCAGCCGGCACGATATCCGTATGCCTGTACCATGCGGAACGCCACACCTTCCGGCAGCCGTTTAAAGTCACCTTAATAAGCCATGCCTTTTCGTGCTCCGGCGTTTCGAATTCCTTCCGGCACTTCACCAACTGGTAAAACGTTTCCTGCACCACATCCTCTGCATCCTGATTATTTTTCAACTGTAAAAATGCAATCCTATATAGTAAATCGCTGTAATTATTTATTTTTTCCTGCAGCGCTTCCATATACGCCGCCTGTGAAACAGATACTTCCTCTCTGCCGTTCCTCTTCTCTGCCATATGTATTGTCTCTCATCTCTGTCATTTATTCCTGCGCGCAATAAGCCAAGTGCCGTACTCCTGCCCTTCTATATAGTAATATCCCATACAAATCTAAAATACTGCAAAAAAAATTATTATTTTTTTATTATTTTTTATAGGGGCGCTATAATGCCTAGGTACATTAAAGGCGGGAAAATTCCCCGCCTCAGCTTATATAGTAAAAAAGCTGGCTGTCAGGCCAACTCTTTTTTATATTTGCAGCAAAATCAACTTTTCTTCTAAATTCACGAATCCTGTGAACGCTCCATATCACCGTCCCGCTCTTTCTCCTGCTCCAAGAAACGTAACATACGTATTGTCCGATTACAGAACTCATGCAGAACCGGAATATCCGACACCGCCGTTTCCCATACAAGCCCCACGTCCACAGCACCGTAATTGTGGGCAAACAGGTTTCTCATTCCCTTGATTGCCGGCCAATAAATGGAGTCTTTTGTATCCTCACGGAAATTCTCCGTCAGATGCCCAGTCAGTTCACCAATCTGGAGAAGGCTCATGCAGACCGAATTGCGATAATCCCTGTCCGTGTCAAAAATATCCTTCTCTCTCCCAAAACGTTCCAACGCAGCCTCTATATCTTCACAGTACGTCACGATATGCTCAAGGATGTCAATGTTCTTCTTCATAAATCAGCTTCTCATCCTCCTTCATGCGGACACGGAATCCCTCCGTCCTTGCTACGTTTGCATCGTGGGACAGCGCCTCTGTCGTCACCAGATCCACCGGCTTCTTTAAAGCCTGCGTCAGTTCATGGTAAAGGGCGCCCAGGCCGAACATGGATCGAATTCTGCCCCCGTCAATCCGCAGGTCGATATCGCTCTGCCCCGTAGCCTCTCCACGGGCATAAGAGCCGAAAAGATACGCCCGGCTCACGCCATAATCCTGCAGAATTGGACGGATGATTGCCTGTATCTCATTCATGGCATATATTTTCTCCATAGCCGAACCTCCTTGTAAATTTTTCTATCCATTTTCATTATATCATTCTCATTTCCGCTCTTCAATATTGGCAGGCAGCAGCTATAACTCTTTTCAATCTCTTCAGTTTGCCAATTCTTTAACTCCCCTCCACCCTCTTCTTCCTTCTCTCCCAAACCCAATACATCAGCCAGCCCAGCGAAGCCCCGAAGCAGTTCAGCAGGATATCGTCCACATCGAAAGCACCGAAAGCGCTGAACAGCTGGAACACCTCGATACCGAGTACAAATAGAAAAGCATTCAGCAGCAGAACAGGGAACTTAGCGGCTCCTTTCAACACATACGGCAGTAAAAAACCAAAGGGAATAAAAACAACAATATTCCCCGCCAGATTTTCAAAGCTGTTCAGCATATAAGAATAATTAATATACATTTTAATGGTTTTAAACAAGGTAAAATTGGCGGTATCCAGACCTTCCAGAATAACACCTTTTTCCCATGTATCCGCAATCGCTTTCAGATCCTCCCATGGATATTTGAAAATAATCACTTTGATCACGACCGCTATATATATAAAAAACACAATCTTTATGCGTTTTGATTTCTTCACGAATAAAAAACCTCCACCAAAGCTAATCCCTTGGCAGGCGCCAGATAACCGGCCTCTTCCCTCGTTCCTGCTTCCAGCAGTCCCGCTATCTGTGCCGCGTCTCTTTTGTGAAGCCCCGCTTCCAGCAGGGTTCCCATCATAATTCGAACCATATGATATAAAAAGCCGTTTCCCCGGAAAGTAAACCGAATCTCGTCTCCCCTTTTTTCGATAGAAATGGAATCCACAGTACGCACGGTGGATTTCCTGCTCCTTTTATTAGACGTAAACGCCCGGTAATCATGGGTCCCGCATAATACTTCCGCTGCCCGCTTCATCGCGTCCATATCCAGTTCTTCTTCCACCACATGGACATACCTTCTATCAAATATATGTGGAACGCCGCTGTTTATCACCCGGTACTGGTAAATCTTTCCTTTTACATTCAGTCTGCTGTGGAAGCGTTCCGATACCTCTTTGATATCGACAACGGCAATATCCTCCGGCAGATACCGATTCATATAATCCATGATTTCCTGAAGTCCCATCTGCGTTTCGATATGGAAATTGGCCGTCTGTCCATAGGCGTGGACCCCGGCATCCGTTCTTCCAGAACCAATGACTTCCACTTCATGCCCGCACATCCTGCCGAGCAACGCTTCCAGCTTTCCCTGGATCGTGTTGTCCGTGCTATCCTGCCTCTGCCAGCCCTGATATCTCGTTCCTTCATATTGAAGTATTACTCTTATGTTACGCAATTATGCGACCTCCCAGGGATTTTTCTTTCCTTCTACAAACAATCTGCACCCCGCCAGGGAATCCCTGACTACTGTCCTTACGCACTCATCGGTATAAAACGCCATATGGTGCGTTACTGTTACGTTCGGGAACCCTCTTAAAACTGCCAGTTCCCTGTTATGCAATACATCCGACTTCCTGTCATAATAATAAAGCTCAAACTCGTTCTCCACCACGTCCAGGCCGGCCGCGCCGATCTTCCCGGACTCGATCCCGGCGATCAGCGCCTGGGAATCGATCAAGCCTCCCCGCGCCGTATTGACGATCACCACGCCGTCTTTCATTCTGGCGATCGTGTCCGCCCCTATCATGTGGCAGTTTTCATCCGTAAGAGGCGCATGCAGGGTAATGATATCCGCCCGCCTCCATATTTCTTCCAGTGTAACATATTCCGCGTACTTTTTCACCCCTTGATTTTCCACCAGGTCATATGCAATCATTTTGCATCCAAAACCGGATAAATTTTCGATGACCGTTCTTCCAATCCTTCCCGTGCCGACCACGCCGACAGTCATATCTTTCAGCTCCCGCCCCTGGATGCCCTTCAAAGTATAATCTTGGATATTCGTGCGTTCCATGATCCTTTTCATCTTCCGTATAGACATGAGGATCAGCATCACTGCATAATCCGCCACTCCATGGGGGCCGTAAGGCGCGTTGGCCACTGTGATCCCCAGCTCTTTCGCGGCATCCATATCGATATGGTCATAACCGATCGTGCGCGTCACCAAATACCGAATGCCCGCCTCTTTATATGCCGCCAGCAGCTCCCTGGTCATTTGGGATGTAAGAATATCAATGCCATCGCTTCCCTCCGCCAGCTTTACATTTTCCATGCAAGGCGGATCCGGGCAGAGAACCAGCTCAATCCCCATCTCCCTGCCGTACTGTACAAACAACTCCTTCTCATCGAATTCCCTGCAACTATATACTATCACTTTCATCCCGATAACCATACCTTTCTTTTGCCGGAAAACTGGTCTTTTTCCCTTGCTGCCATGTCTCTTTGCAGCTCTACATGATTTCCTTCTTTTCCTGTTCCTCGATTTTTTCCCTCTGGTATCTCTCGTACTCTTCCACTACCGCCATGTCCTCTTCGTCCAGTCGCCGGAAATTGTTAATGCCCGCCAGCAATATTTTTATGCTGTTCTTCGTCGTGTCGAATACGCCTTCCTCATACATATTGGCAAAAATAATACCGATAGGCACCGCCACGATCATGCCGAATACCCCCGCCACCTTGTAGCCGATAAACAGCAGGAATATAGTCGGTATAGGAGGTACGCCGATCGAGTCCCCCACGATCTTCGGCTGGATGATCTGCCGTGCCAGCTGGCCGCCGCACCATATAATCAGCAGGCCCACCGCCATCTTATAATCCGCGCTAAGGATCTTGATGACAGCCCAGGGCATCAGCACAGTACCCGTGCCGAACACCGGCAGGAAATCCAGAAAAGCGATCCCGAGCGCGATCAGGAAAGCATAATTCACTTTCAAAATCCAAAGCCCCAGTACCAAAAGAAGATACATCCATACCTCGATCTTGAACTGGGCTTTAAAGTAACCGCCCACCGCCCGCTTAAAGCTGCGTGACATCAAATTCCAATGGTAAACGACCGCTTCGGGTATACAGCTCTTCACCCTGACAGACAAATATTCCCTTTCCGCCACGAAGAAATAAGCCGACAAAAGGCACATAATGACTCCGATCAATATCGTAGGGAGATTTTTTGCAAAATTCCCCACCGCCTCGATCGTCGGCGTTCCAGCCCTGCCCACAAGATCCCCTACAAGGCCTTCCATCTGCTCCCCGATGCCCGAAATCGTATTGCGCACTTCTTCCGGGAAGCGGCTGTACAAAATATCCATATTTTTGCCGATAGTGCGGAAGTCCTCTTCCAGGGCATCCCACATCATGGGCAGCTCATTGATCAGCCCTACCGTTTCCTTTACAACCTTCGCGCCGATCAGGTATCCCGCCAATACTACCAGCGCGATCACCGCAATAATGACAAACGCCGTTCCCGCCTTCCGCTTGATCTTCAGCTTGTTTTCAAAAAAAAGCACCAGCGGATTCGCAATCAGCGCAATGATCCATCCGATCACAAAAGGCATGAAAAACAAGAGCGCTTTCGGCAGAAGAAAAACAATCAGCATCAAAATCAGCAATGCGATCCCCAGATTCATCAATACTTTTATATATGTCTTACGCAATGGTTTCATAAGCTACTCCGTTCCAGATATTGGTCCATCAACGCATAAATTTCTTCCTTCCCCTGCTTCGTCATGGAAGACCAAGGAATAATAACAGCATCTTTTCCGGCCTGCAGTCCGGTCCTTATGGCCTTTACCTGCTTCTCCACCTGGCTTCTCTTAATTTTATCCAGTTTCGTGGCAATGATGACCGGCTGGAAGCCGTAATGCACCATCCATTCATACATCGTCTTATCGTTGGCCGATGGCTCATGGCGGATATCCACTAACAGGAAGATCAGCTTCAGCATTTTCGTCCGGCGCAGATAACGCTCCACCATTTTCCCCCATTGTTCCTTTACGTTCACATTGGCTGTGGTGTAACCATACCCCGGCAGATCCACAAAATAGCATTGTTCATTGATATTATAAAAGTTGATCGTCTGGGTCTTGCCCGGCTGGGCGCTTGTCCTAGCCAAGGATTTACGGTTCATCAGCCCGTTAATCAGCGAAGACTTCCCCACGTTGCTTTTTCCCGCAAAGGCAAATTCTATCAGCGAATTCTCCGGCATCTTGCTCGTAATGCCGCAGACTGTCTCTAAATTTACGTTCTTAATTACCATTCTTATTTCCTTTCCCGTTTTTCCCTTTGGATGCCTTTTCTTTGGAATGCTTTTCCCCAGGAGCTTTTTCCTCCAGGGAATGCACTTTCCAGGGCTTTTCAGTCAAAGCAAAGGACAGAACCTCCTCCATAGTCCCTACTAAATGGATGGACAGCCCGGTCTTGATTTCCCCCGCGATCTCCCCGATGTCCTTCTCGTTCTTTTTCGGCACAAGCACGGTTTTAATCCCCGCCGTCTTTGCCGCTAGGATCTTCTCTTTTAAACCCCCGATAGGCAGCACGCGGCCTCTTAGGGTAATCTCTCCCGTCATCGCCAGATCCGCCCTTACCGCAATCCCCGTAACAGCGGATAAAAGAGCCGTCGCCATCGTAATACCCGCGCTTGGCCCGTCCTTCGGCACGGCCCCCTCCGGGATATGTATATGAAAATCGTTCTTTCGGAAAATATCCTTGGGGATTCCATACTGCCCGCTGACCGAACGGACATAGCTTAAGCCCGTCAGCGCCGATTCCTTCATGACATCCCCCATCTGCCCGGTCAGATCGATCTCTCCCTTTCCCGGCATCACATTGACTTCCACCTGCAGCGTTTCCCCTCCTACGCTCGTCCATGCAAGCCCTCTTACGATTCCGACTTCATCCTTTTCGTTAACCCTGTTGGTACTGTATTTTTCCTTGCCCAGATATTTTTCCAGATTGGAAGAAGTCACTTTTATGCAGTCTTTCTTTTTTTGCAGAATCTCTTTTGCCGCTTTCCTGCAAACGCTTCCGATTTTCCTCTCCAGGTCGCGCACGCCCGCTTCCCTTGTATAGCATTCGATCATTTTCTTCAGTGCGCTGTCGCTGATCGAAAGCCTGCCGTCATCCAGCCCGTTTTTTTCAAACTGTTTTGCCGCTAGGTGTTCCCTGGCAATATGGAATTTCTCGTTGGCCGTATAACTGCTGACCTCGATCAGCTCCATACGATCCAATAGGGGTCTGGGAATCGTTGCCGTGGAATTGGCCGTGGCAATAAAAAGCACCTCTGACAAATCCACGGGAATCTCCACATAGTGGTCCCTGAACTTATTGTTCTGCTCCGCATCCAAGACCTCCAACAGCGCCGAAGAAGTATCCCCCTTATAGTCGCTGCTCACTTTATCGATTTCATCCAGAAGCATGAGCGGGTTCTTCACCCCCGCCTGTTTCAGCCCGGCAATAATCCGCCCCGGCATAGCTCCGACATAGGTTCTGCGGTGTCCCCGGATCTCCGCCTCATCCCGTACTCCTCCTAGGCTGATGCGCACATATTTCCTGTTCATAGCCTCAGCCACGCTTTTGGCTATGGATGTCTTTCCTGTTCCTGGAGGCCCAACCAGGCAAAGGATCGGCGACTGCCCCTGTTTCGTCAGGCAGCGCACTGCCAAAGCTTCCAGAATTCTTTCCTTCACCTGCTTCAGCCCGTAATGGTCTCTTTCCAGCACTTCCTCCGCTTTCAGAATATCCATATTGTCCTTCGTCCGTTTATTCCAAGGAAGCTCCAGCAGCGTTTCAATATACCCCCGTTCCACCGCGCTTTCCGAACTGTTCTGGGACAGTCTGCGGTAACGGGCGATTTCTTTCTGAATCTTCTCCTTTACTTCTTTTTCCGCCTTCAGCTTGCCAAGCTCTCCCTCGAACTGCTCCGCGTCAGAAAAAGAATTGTCCTCCCCCAGCTCCTCACGGATAAACTGGAGCTGCTCCCGCAGAAGATATTCCTTCTGGTTCTTTTCCACCCTTCCTCTTATCTTTTCGGAAAGTTCCGCTTTAATCTTCGCTACTTCCGTCTCGCTGTTCAATATCCCGGCCAGCACTTCATAACGCTCTTCCAGGTCTACTGCGGAAAGCACTGCCTGCTTGTTTTCATAATTCAAGGGCATATTGATCGTCACCTGATCCAACAGGCAGCCTAATTCATCAATATCCTGGATATGGCGCTCCATAGCCGCTCCGGTCCTCGGATAAAATGCCGCATAACCGGCAAACAATTCCCGGATCTGCCGTATCATCGCTTCCTCTTGTACGGTTCCATGTAGGTTCAGGTCTTCCTCGATCTCTTCCACTTCCCCTTCCAGATAAGCGTCGTTATCCGTAAAGCGGAGAAGTTCCCCGCGCAGGATTCCTTCCACCATGACCCGGACGATATGGTTCGGCATCTTGATCACCTGTTTCACCAGAGCGATCGTCCCCATCGGATAAACATCCTCAAAGCCAGGCTCTTCCGCGTCCGTCTCCTTCTGGGCCACAAGGAAGATCCTCTGGCTTTCCACCATCGCCTGTTCCACAGCCGCTATCGATTTTTTCCTGCTCAAATCAAAGTGAATGATTGTATGGGGCAGTATCGCCATCCCCCGTAATGCCACTGCTGGCATATTTCGTTTTACACCGGTATTCCCCATTTTCTTTTCCTTTCCTGCAAAAAGAGTTGGCCCGGCGGCCAACTCTGCTTTCCATTACCACTATTTCGCCGGACGCATCGCTTCCCTGTGGATGATCAGAGGCTCGCTCGTCCCTTCCACAGCTCCTTTCGTCACTACGCACTTTATAATGGATTCATCCGAAGGTATGCGGTACATCACATCCATCATAACGTCTTCCATAATAGATCGGAGTCCTCTCGCTCCTGTCTTGCGTTCAAAAGCTTTATCCGCGATCGCCTCCACTGCATCTTCTTCAAAGTCCAGCCTCACCCCGTCAAAATCAAACAATTTCTTGTATTGCTTAATCAGGGCGCTCTTAGGCTCCTTCAGAATTTTCACAAGGGCATCCCGATCCAGGCCCTGCAAAGTCACATTAATCGGCACGCGCCCTACGAATTCCGGGATCAAACCGAATTTTACCAGATCCTGGGGCGTCACTTCTTTTAGCAGTTCGCCGATCTCCTTTGTATGTTTGGAAGTAACTTCCGAATTAAAGCCGATCGTGCTTCTATCCAGACGGGATTCCACGATTTTCTCCAAGCCGTCGAATGCCCCTCCGCAAATGAACAATATATTGGTCGTATCGATCTGGATCAGCTCCTGGTGGGGATGTTTTCTCCCTCCCTGGGGCGGCACGCTCGCCACCGTTCCTTCCACGATCTTCAAAAGAGCCTGCTGTACCCCTTCCCCGGATACGTCCCGGGTAATGGATACATTCTCGCCTTTTTTCGTGATCTTGTCAATCTCATCGATATAAACGATGCCGTACTGGGCGCGTTCCACGTCGTAGTCAGCCGCCTGTATTAATTTTAATAAAATATTTTCCACATCTTCGCCTACATAACCCGCTTCCGTCAAAGTAGTAGCGTCTGCAATAGCGAACGGCACATTAATAATCTTTGCCAGCGTCTGCGCCAGGAAAGTCTTGCCCGAACCGGTCGGCCCCACCATGATAATATTGCTCTTCTGGAGTTCTATCCCATCGTTGTCCTTCGGCGCCATTACCCTTTTATAATGGTTATAAACGGATACGGCCAGCACTTTCTTCGCATCCTCCTGCCCGATCACGTAATCGTCCAGAAATTCTTTGATTTCCACCGGTTTCAGAAGATTAATATCCATTTCTTCCTCTATCGGATCATCTTCATACTCTTCTTCTATAATATCCGCGCAGATTTCCACGCATTCGTCGCAAATGTAAACTCCTGCCGGACCCGCAATCAATTTCTTTACCTGCTCCTGCCTTTTATTGCAAAAGGAGCATCTGATATCATCAGAATTCTTCCCAGCCATGTCTTCTCCTTGCTTTTACATTCTACCTATTTTTCAAAGCTGGCATGGTTCTCGATGATTTTATCGATAAGCCCATAACTCAGCGCCTCTTCAGCAGTCTTCCAGTTATCCCTCTCCGTATCCGCCATGACCACTTCAAAGTCCTGCCCCGTATTCTGCGCCATGATCCTTGCCATCTTCTCCTTCGTAGCAAGGATATGCCTTGCCGTAATCTCGATTTCCGTAGCCTGCCCCTGGGCGCCGCCCGCTGGCTGGTGAATCATGATCTCTGCATTGGGAAGCGCAAAACGCTTTCCCTTCGCTCCGCCCGCAAGAAGAAAAGCCCCCATGCTCGCCGCCATGCCGATGCAGACGGTAGATACGTCGCATTTGACAAAATTCATCGTATCGTAAATTGCCATCCCCGCCGTAATGACGCCGCCCGGGCTGTTGATATACAAATGGATATCTTTTTCCGGGTCTTCCGATTCCAGAAACAAAAGCTGCGCTACGATAATGCTTGCGGAAGTTTCGTTCACTTCTTCCCCTAAAAAGATAATCCTGTCTTTTAAAAGCCTCGAATAAATATCATAAGACCTCTCGCCCCTGCTCGTCTGCTCTATGACATAAGGCACTAAACTCATACTGATTTCCTCCTCGTACTGGCCGGCTGGTTCTGCCGCCCTGAAATAATCATAGTCCATAGAAATCGATTATGCAATAAAACAACTCTGAATTAAGAGATTTTTTATTGTTTTATAAGATTTTATTTCTCTATCGCGTTTTCTACCACAAAATCTATCGCTTTTCGAATAGCGAGATCGTTCATCACCTGCTCTTTTTCCTTGCCGTCGAGCATTTCCCTTACTTTCTCCGCTTCCATCTGGTAAATCTCCGCCATTCTCTCCGTTTCCTTCGCGTATTCCTCTTCGGAAACCTCGATATTTTCCTTTTCCACTACCGCTTCCAGAACAAGCCTTGATTTGATTCTCTTTTCCGCCTGGGGCTTTACCTGCTCCAGCATCATATCATAGTTGCTGCCGGTAAGCTGGAAATACTGTTCCATACTGATTCCCTGCATCTGCATCCTCTGGGCGAAATCATCCAAAAGCTGTCTCTGCTGCGTCTCCACCATCGGCTCCGGGATCTCCATATCGGAATCATTGATGATCGCGTCGATCACGGCATCTTCCTTCGCATCCTTCGCGTTCTTTTCTTTTCTCTCCGTCAGATTCTTCTTTACGTCCTCTCTATACTCCGCCAGCGTGTCGAATTCGGAAACCTCTCCCGCGAACTCGTCATCCAGTTCCGGCAGCTCTTTTTCTTTGATCTCCTTTACTACGCATTTGAACAAAGCGTCTTTTCCTTTTAATTCTTCTGCCTGGTAGTTCTCGGGGAACGTGACATTTACTTCCACTTCTTTGCCGATCTCAGCCCCTACCAGCTGTTCTTCGAAGCCAGGGATAAATGCGCCGGAACCGATCGTCAGGGGATAATCCTCTCCCTTGCCGCCTTCAAACGCCACGCCGTCCACAAAACCTTCGAAATCAATGATCGTCATATCGCCGTCTTTGACCGGCCTGTCCTCCACCACAATGTTTCTTGCATTATTATTGCGTTCTCTTTCGATCTCCGCATCCACTTCTTCGTCAGTAACTTCCACGTCTATCTTATCGATCTTAACGCCCTTGTACTTGCCCAGCCTTACTTCCGGTTTTACCGCCACTTCCGCAGTAAAAATAAAAGGCTTGCCCGCTTCTATCTGCTCCACGTCGATCTTCGGGGAAGAAACGATCTCCTCTCCGCATTCTTCCAGCGCTTTTTCATAAGCGTCAGGGATGAGCGCGTTAATCGCATCCTCGTAAAATACTTCTTTTCCGTACATTCTCTCTATCATCTGCCTCGGCACTTTTCCCTTCCTGAAACCAGGAACTCTGATGCTGTTCTTATTTTTCCGATAAGCGCCCTCGATTGCTTTCTCCAACTCTTCGGCAGATACTTCAATCGTCAGTTTTGCCATGTTTTTTTCTAATTTTTCCACCTGTACGCTCATTTTTATCCGTTTCCTCCTTATATGAACCATCTGTCCGTTTATTATGAAAAATAATTATATCAGTACAGTCATTAGGCGATTATAGCACATCGGCAAGGAAAATTCCAGTATTTCTTGCAGTTTTCGTCGCAAAACTTTTCATCGCAAAACTTTTCGCCGCAAAACTTTCAATCCGTCACTCCTCCTCGATCTTCTCCCTGATCTGCTGCATCCTTCCGTCCAGCTGGGACACACAATATCCCTCTGCCATCTCGATAAATTCATCGGCCGTTTCAATCTGCCGTTCTGCCTCTTCCCTTCCTGCTACATAAAAATCATCATAGTCGCTGGCATGACGGATCTCTTCCGCCTCACCGATTCTTCTCCCCATTTCCCTGGGAAATATTCCTGTCTTTACATAATCCTTGTTAAAATTGCTGACCGCATCCTTATGGCGCTTATAAGCCTTTCCCTTTAATGCATGTATTGCATTAATAGCATGAAAAACAGCATAGTAGGCACGGTTATTCGCACTTTTATATTCCTTAGCCTCAAGAAGGATTTTTGCCGATTTTAAATTGCTTTTTGCCGTTTGAAGACGGTGCATGGCCAAATCTTCCTTTGTTCCAAAATTTTCTTTAAGCCGCTCCATACAAAACGACCCCCTCTTTTTGGATATTGGCATAAAACGGATAATTTTCGACCCACTTTTTAAAATGATTCTCATTCTTGGCCATGGATTTAATATCAATGCCATGGTCCATATTAAAATCGTATGTCATATAGGAAAGCTGTCGACTGTATCTTTTCAACTCCATATCGGACATATCCAAAAGTATCATAATGTCCACATCAGAATCCGGGCCAAAATCCCCCCTTGCATAGGAGCCATACAAAACAACCTGCCTGAGATGTCCGCCATATATCTTTTTTATCTCAACCATATATTTTTCCAATAATACTTGCATCGTCTGCGGCATATAATTATTTTCCTTTTTCAATCCGTCACTCCTCCTCGATCTTCTCCCTGATCTGCTGCATCCTTCCGTCCAGCTGGGAAATCAGTTCCGCGCAGTAGAACAGTTCATTGGAAATGCTTTCCGCCTTCTTAATATGCTTCTTGTATTTCAGCTTATGCTCCAGGCTCGCCCAAAAATCCATAGCAATCGTGCGGAACTGCACCTCTACCCGCACCGGCCGCTTTTCATCAGTCAGGAAGATCGGCACTTCTATAATGAGATGAAGGCTCCGGTAGCCGTTCGGCTTCGGATTTTTTATGTAATCCTTCTTTGATACCAGCACTATATCGTCCTGGGCGAGAAGACAGTCCGCCAGCATATAAATATCGTCGGGAAAAGAACAGATCACCCGGATTCCCGCGATATCGTTCAAATTTTTCTCCGCATTTTCTATCGTCATGGCCAGCCGGTTCCTCTCCAGCTTCTCCCTGATGCTCCTGGGCGACTTGATCCGGCATTTAATCGTTTCAAAAGGATTCCTCCTGTTCTGGAGGGAAAGCTCCGCATTCAGCACGTCCAGCTTTGTTTTTACTTCCAGCATGGCGCACTGGTACTGCATGATCATCCGCTGGTACCGGTCCACCTCCCCCCCTTCCCGGAAAGCCTCTTCTATCACCTTCCATTCCTGGACATCCTCTGTATCATTCAAATTTTTCTCCATTGTATCCTTTATACCTCCATTGTTTCGTGCATTAGAGTTGGCATAACTTCTTCCCGGGCGGGAAACCCATTCTGCCAGACCCGCCGGCCGCGCTGGCTTTTGCCTCCTATGTATCAAACAACCCGCCTGTTTCCAGACGGGTCGTTTTCTTGCTTTGTTATTTCATCTGCTCTTCCTGCTTCTTGATCATTCTACGAACCATTTCGCCGCCGATAGATCCCGCTTCCTTAGAAGTCAAGTCACCGTTGTAACCTTCCTTCAGGTTCACGCCTAATTCAGAAGCAACCTCTGTCTTAAAACGATCCATAGCTGCTTTCGCTTCAGGAACTTCTACTCTATTAGATTTGCTGCTTGCCATCCTAATTCACCTCCAATTTCGTATTTCTAGCATTCGCTATCTATATTCGAGATAAGCAGTCCTGGTTCTTCTGCTTATCCCGAACACCCACGCATTTCCCGTGCGTTGCGCATCCGAACTAAGCCCGAACCGAATCACTTATCTTGATGTTAGTATTTACGAAGATGAATGAAATATTAAGGTAAGTTTTGGCAAACAAAAATATCTATATTTTTTATTTCATTTGATATTGTTATATTGCATTATGTAGCCATTTTATGCAAATACCGCCTCATGGAGGGCGCATTTCCTTGTCAGATACTGCATGACATCTTTTCTTGTAATGATCCCTATGAAGCACTCGCTGTCATCAATCACCGGAACAAAATTCTGGTTCATGACTTTATTGATAATATCTTCCACATCCGCATCCGCCTCTACCGGCTCATTGTCTCTTTTTCTTCTTATATTAAGGATCGGCATGTCCTCCGCCGCATTCCCCAGGTCCAAATCATATCTTTCCTTTACGTCCCACAACAGATCCCCCTCCGTTATCGTCCCTACATAAGTTCCATCCTCATGGTTGATAATCGGTATCGCTGTATATTTATTATGCTCCATTTTTTCTAATGTCTGCCACAGCGTATCGTCATCGTAAATGTAATCCACTTCGCTCTTCGGCGTTAAAAAAAATAATATATTCATAGACACTCCCTTATTTGCTATAATGCCCGTAGACAACCTTCTCCGCCAGCGCGGCAGCCGCCTCTTTCCCTTGGAGTTTCTCCACGATGGCAAGTCCGAAATCCACAGCGCATCCCATTCCTCTTCCTGTAATAATAAAATCTGAAACCACAGCCGGGCTCTGCTCCACCTGAGCGCCCTCCAGATGGCTTTCGAATTCAGGAAACGAACACGCCCTTCTCCCTTTCAGCATTCCCCTGTGTCCAAGAATACTGGGGGCGGCGCAGATCGCGCCGATATATTTTTTCTTTTCGTAAAACTCGTCCAGTTTCTCCATCAATGGCTGGAACGCCTCCAAATTCTTCGTTCCCGGCATTCCTCCAGGCAGGACGATCATATCCGTATCCTCAAAATCCACTTCGTCAAATACTTTGTCCATCCGGACCGTTACTCCGTGAGAGCTTGTCGCTTCCCGTTCTTTGGTAATGGACACCATATCCGTATCGATCCCCGCCCTTCTCAGCAGGTCAACCACGGCAAGCGCCTCAATCTCCTCATATCCTGGTGCAAAAAAAACGCATATCCTTCCCATATCGATCCCCACACCCTTTCCGTTGTTTATGTTTCTATTTTACCACTTTATGGTGGTTTTTAAAAGGGAATAAATCTTATAACAGTATAAAAATTCTGTGAAATAGGATATGCAAGCCCATTCTCCTTTATTTCACTATTACAAGAATTTGTTTGCGAAGCAGATCCCCTCAAAACAAACAAATAATAACAATATAATTCCAAATGAAATAAAAGTTTTATTGAAACCATTATATGGTAAAATAAATAATTTTATTTTATATATATGTTATATTTACAGCAAAATAACCTAATATATTCAAATTTTTATTTTATAGTTGACAAATGCTAATCATTGAATTACTATAAAAAAAAGAAAAGAACGGAGTGTAATGCAAAATGTTAAAAGAATTTGATGTACTTATAGAAAGATTCTCAAGCGGTCTTACAACAGGCAAATACAATAACTATGTTAAAGTATTGCAAAATAGTTTAATACCTCATTTGGAGCATTATTGTATAAAGGAGGGCATTGCAGCAGAAGAACTCTTTAAAAAAATGATTTCAGCCTCCCATATTATTGATGCAGGCGTTGAGTACATTCAAAGGCCAAAGGTGACGGGAGAAGCTGCCGTTGATAAATATTTAACTGCGGCAAACGAATTTTTCAAAGCTGTTATTTTTCCCGAATGGCCTTCATGCCCGCTCTCTGTTGTTGGAAACTTTCAGGAATATCGTGATAATATTTTAAATAGAAGCAGTAAAAGTTTAAAATCATATGAACCCAGACAACATTTGGATGATGAAGGATATGAGAATTTGGTTAAATATCTCAAAAATTTGGGCGATGATTCGTTAAGAAACAAAATGGCGAAAGCAGTTATTCCTTTAATTCTGTTATATGGATTTAAGTTAGGCACAATAGCTGAAATGAAGAGAGACTGTTTTGATGAACAAAGACGAACAATAGAAATACAAGTGGAAAAAGAGAATATAAGATTGGAATTACCATATCAGATATATATAAATGTACAAAAAATATATGATGAAAAGATAGACAAAGATTTATTATTTGCTATGGCTGAAAACCAACGTCCAATCAGCGACCACTTTGATACCATAATAAAAAATTTTAACAAGATACAGGGAACGGGGAAAAAAATAACTTTAGATGGTTTGGCAAAATACGCCGTAATTAATATGTTTTATATAGGAATGGATCCAATTGTCATACGACAAGTGACAGGAATGAAAGATGTTATACTAAAATATTGCCAGCAAGAGGCATGGAAGAAAAGGAAAGAATCACTTAAGAATTATGTAAATTCGCAGTTTAGGTGTATTAAGGTTTATGATAATTTTAATGAATGACAGAAAAGGGAGTGCAATGATGTTGCAGGAAAGTAATCGTGTGGAATTTAAGACTACATTAAATGATAAACTGGAAAAGGAAGAACATCGCCAATGGCGATGAAAACAAAATTCTGCGCTTAATAAAAGAGCATTCTGATATTACCGCAAAAGAAATGAGTGAACAGACAGGGTTCAGCACCTGAAAAGTTAGTCGTATCATAAGACAGTTGCGAGAAGCAAAAAAAATTACCCGTATAGGTTCTGACAGGAAAGGTTATTGGAAAATAAGTTAATAAACCTCTTACCACCACAAAAAAAGAAAGGATGCCCCTATGGAAATTGAAAGAAAATTCACGATCAAAGAACTGCCCGCCCGTTTAGACTCTTATCCATTTCTCCGCATCGAACAGGCATACCTGAATACCGATCCAACGATTCGGATCCGCAGACAGGACGAAGAATATTATCTTACTTACAAAGGAAAAGGACTTCTTGCCAGGGAGGAATACAATCTCCCTCTGAACAAGGAATCCTATGAACATCTGCGGAAAAAAGCCGACGGGAATATTATTTCCAAAACACGGTATCTCATTCCCATCGAAAAACCTGATTTTTCGCCGGATATTTCTCTTTCGGAACAGGAAGCAGGAATTTCTTTAAAAATTGAACTCGATATCTTCGACGATCCTTTCCGTCCCCTTGTCATCGCGGAAGTGGAATTCCCCAGCGAAAACATGGCGCATGCCTTTCTTCCTCCGGCCTGGTTTGATGAAGATGTCACCATGGATCCCAGCTACCATAACTCTAACCTGAGCCGGAAGGCTTTTTAAACAATTCTCAAGCCTCTTTTGCCAGCCCTCCCACAGGCCCGCTGGAAGCGCGGACGACCAGCTCGCCGGGCAGGAGGATGTGTTCGCACTTTTTCCTTCCTGCAATAATATCGAACAACAGCCGGATCGTTTTTTCCGCAATCTCCTTTACCGGCTGCTTGATCGTCGTAATCGCCGGATTATAATATTTTCCCACATCAATGCCGTCATACCCTGTCACGGACACGTCTTCGGGAATGCGCAGCCCCGCCTCGATCAGTGCACTGCATGCGCCAACTGCAAGAATGTCCGCCGTAGCATAGACTGCGGTAAATTTTTCTCCCGAACCGATCAGCTCCTTCGTCGTAATGTATCCATTCTCCATGGAATAATGCACCATATCTTCTTTCACGCAGCGCACCAGTTCCTTCCGGAAAGGAACGCCTTTATCCGCCAACGCGTCTTTATAGCCCTCCAGCCGGAGCTGCCCGATGCTGTTGATCTCCGATTCTGCGGAAAGTATGGCGATATCCCGGTGTCCCAGGCCTAATAGATAGGATGTCATCAGATAGCTTTCCTTTTTATCGTCCACCGATACGCTGGAATATAGCGCGCGATTCATATTTTCCGGCGTGGCAGAACCAATAGTGCTGAAAATATAAGGCACTGTCAGGTTGCTGATTTTTTCCTGGGAATGGAAAAAATAACCTCCCAGGAAGATAATGCCCCGCAGCCGCTTTTCTTTTACCAGCTCCAGAGCAACATCCACTTCATCCTCATAATACTCCACATGCTTCAGCACAAGGGAATACTTTTTCTTCTGTGTCTCTTCCTCAATCACCTGGATCATATCGCTGAAAAGAGGGTTTGCAATACCTTTTACAAGAACGGCTATACATCTGGCATCTGTCCTTTTCAGGTTCCTGGCACTGTTGTTCGGCACAAATCCCATTTCATGGATCACTTCCATGATCATGCTTTTCGTTTCCTGATTGATATCAGGATGATTATTGATCGCCCTCGAAACCGTGCTTACGCCGACGCCGCATCGCTTCGCAATATCCTTGATTGTTATTTCAGGCATTTTACAAACCCTCCTAATAGCTGCCTGGAATTCTGGTCCTTATATTCTTCCATACAGCTTTGTCATCTCCCGTATACGCTCTGCCAGACCGTCGTCCAGCTGGCCGTCCCTCAAACGCCATTTCCAGTTATTTCCTAAAGTGGACGGCATATTCACCCTTGCTTCCGATCCCAGTCCCAGATAGTCCTGGACAGGGATGATTGCCGTATCCGCCACGCTGGAAAGAGCTGCCCGGATAAACTCCCAATAAATCTCTTTTTTTGTCATTATGTTTAAATAGCGCTTGGCAAACGCTTTGTCACGTCTGTTCAACGTATTGTACCACCCCATCGTCGTATCGTTGTCATGGGTGCCCGTATAAACGACGGAATTACGCAAATAGTTGTGCGGCAGATAATCGCTCTCTTCCCTGGAATCAAAGGCAAACTGCAGGATCTTCATCCCCGGATACCCTGTCTTCTTTACCAGGCTGATGACGCTTGGAGTCAAAAAACCCAAATCTTCCGCAATTACCGGCTTTTTGCCGATTTTTTCTTTCATTACTTTAAATATATCATACCCCGGCCCCTTTTCCCAATGTCCGAACTCCGCCGTGGTATCGCCGTAAGGAATAAAATAGTATTCATCAAACCCCCGGAAATGGTCGATCCTCACCACGTCATACAAACGATAACAATAGGCGATTCTGTTCATCCACCATTCATAACCGGTTTCCTTATGATACTCCCATTTGTAAAGAGGGTTCCCCCAGAGCTGCCCTGTCGCCGAAAAAGAATCCGGCGGACACCCCGCCACGCCTGTCGGCGTACACGATTCATCCAGCTGGAACAGCTCCGGGTTCGCCCATGTATCGGCGCTGTCAAACGCTACGTAAATAGGGATATCCCCTATGATGCTGATTTTCTTTTTATTGGCATACGCCTTAAGCGCAAGCCACTGCGCAGCAAACAAAAACTGCTGGAACTGGTAAAATTCCACTTCATCCGCATATTTTTCTTTGTAAGCCTTCATCGCTTCGGGTTTGCGGAGCCGGATTTCTTCATCCCATTCAATCCAGCTTGCCCCCTGAAAAGAGTTTTTCACCGCCATATATAATGCATAATCTTCCAGCCATGCGGCATTTTCCTCTTTAAATTCCCCGAATTCCTTATCTTCCTTAATATGGCTCCTCTCATAAGCCGTTTTGAGTATCCGGAACCGTGACAGATAGATTTTCTCATAATCCACATATCCATCATCGCTGCCGAAATCACAGGCGTCGCACTCTTCCCTCGTCAGCCATCCTTTTTTTATCAGCTCTTCCAAATCGATATAGTAAGGATTTCCTGCAAAGGTTGAGAACGACTGGTACGGGGAATCCCCGTAGCCTGTGGGCCCCAACGGCAGAATCTGCCAGAAGCTCTGCCCCGCTCTTTCCAAAAAATCCACAAACTCATACGCCTGTTTTGAGAATGTGCCAATCCCATACTTAGACGGAATGCTTGATACTGGTAATAAAATGCCGCCTTTTCTCATTTCAAAACTATACTCCTTTCAAGGCCCTAACCCTTTACGGCCCCGGCAACAACGCCTTCGATAATGTACTTCTGACAAGTCAGATAGAAAATAATAATCGGAATGATGGAAAGAACAAGCATCGCCATCAATGCCCCCATATCTTTATTTCCGTTAGAACCGACCAGCATCTGTACTACGACAGGAATTGTTTTATACTTGGTGCTGATACCGATGACAAGGTAAGGCAGAAGGAAGTCGTTCCATACATGCATGGCATCCAATATCGCTACGGTGATCGCCGTAGGTTTCAGGATCGGGAATACCACCCCGAAGAAAGTCTGCAGCGGCGTGCATCCGTCGATCATAGCCGCCTCTTCGATCTCCAGAGGAATCGATTTTACAAACCCCGCAAACATAAATACCGAAAGCCCTGCATCAAACCCTAAATACAGTATACACATACCGAGCGGATTACGCAAATGAAATCTGTCTGCCAGGCTGGTCATTGTAAACATAACCATCTGGAAAGGCACTACCATAGAGAATACAAACATATAATAAAGGCCGGTGGAATAAGCTGATTTTACCCTTGTTACATAATATGCCGTCATGGACGTAAACAGCACGAGGAATACCACCGATACGATCGTAATGAAAAACGACCATCCGATCGCGTTCAAAAGCCCTGTTTTTACAAGGCCGTTCACGTAGTTCGTGATCCCTGCAAAGGTTTCCCCAGTCGGCAGGGAAAACGGGTCTTTGCTGATATAAAATTTCCCTTTAAAGGAGTTATTTAAAATAAATAACAAGGGATAAAGGATTGCGATTGCAAATACGAATAAAAATACAAATATGATCTTATTGGAAGCCTTGCTTTTTGCTGATACCATTATTGCTCTACCTCCTTACTCCTTGTAAAGGTCAACTGTACTAATGCGATCGCTACTACGATAATAAAGAATACTACCGCTTTCGCCTGGCCCACGCCTTCAAATCCTGTCCTTCCATAGAAAGTCTCATAAATATTGAGCGCCAGCATCTGCGTCTTCTTCATCGGCGCGCCGTCCGTCAGAGCCTTGTTCTGGTCGAACAGCTTGAAGCTGTTGGATAAGGTCAGGAACATGCAGATCGTGATGGAAGACATTACCATCGGGATCTTTACTTTAATCAATGTCTGCCAGGGAGTCGCGCCGTCGATCTTCGCCGCCTCGATCAGCTCTGTGGGGACATTCTGCAAGCCTGCGATATAGATGATCATCATGTATCCCACCATCTGCCAGTTCATCAAAAGCACCAGACCCCAGAAACCGAATTTTGCATTTGCTACGATTGTCGTTTCATATTTATATAAAACAGCGTTGATCATCTGCTGCCATGTATAACCGAGCACGATACCGCCGATCAGGTTCGGCATAAAAAATACAGTACGGAATATATTCGTTCCTTTGATCTTCCTTGTCAGCAGCAGCGCGATCGTAAATGCCAGCAAGTTGATCGTCACTACGCTTACCACCGTAAACGATGCCGTGAATCCCAAAGCGCTCATAAATCCCTGTCCGCCGGAAAAAGCAGCCTTGTAATTCGCAAATCCCGCCCATGTCGCATTGCTTACTGTCGTGAATTTACAAAAAGACAAGTATACGCCCTGTACAAAAGGGATCAGAAAAGCAAACGCAAATGCGATCACTGTCGGCAGGGTAAAGATTAGAAAATACTTTTTTAACGTTTTTTCCATTGCTTATTCTCCTTTTGAACCATTCTATTGGAGCAAAAAACACTCCGCAGCCGAGACTGCGAAGTGTTCCTACTCAACTTGCTCATCCATCCATATTCATACTCTGATAAAATGTATGTTTTGCCAAGAAGTATGATTTCACACAAACCCCCGGAGCTGAAGCTCCGATGAAAAATGCCGTATTTCAGGCATTTTTCGGTGTGAAGGGCGGTTCGCGACGCGAACCTTAGAAGTTCTTGGCGAAGCACCCACTGGTGCGAGCCTTAGAACTTCTCTTCACACTACTACTGTGCTGTAGCAGCTTTTTCTTCTGCCCATCTTGTAACAACGAGTTCTTTTACTTCATCCCATGTCATATTGCCATTGCAGTATTCCAGCAAAGCTGCGCCGAAGTCATCCTTGAACGCCTGGCTCGGGAATGTCGTGAAGTTCCATGTTACGCTGTTCTTTCCGCTTTCCATGTAACGGTACATTTCTTTTGCCAAAGGATCGGAAGGCTTCTCGTCATCGCCGAATGTGGAGAACGGAGCTGCGTTTCCTAAAGAATTTACCATGTAATCTTTTCCTGCATCGGAAGAAATCATCCAGTTTACAAAATCAAGAGTTGCTTTCTGGTCTGCCTCAGAAGCCTGGCTGTTTACACACCAGAAGTTTTCTGTGCCTGTGCAAAGACCCTGGTCTTCTTCTCCAGCAACGCCTATATAAACAGGCATGAACTTAACGTCTTCTTCTTTTACCGTATTGCCTTCTACGTCGGAAATCTGTCCCCAAGCCCAGTTGCCGTTCTGAACCATTGCGCACTGTCCAAGCGCGAACTCAGCCATGGAGTCTGTAACTGCCTTGCTGCCCAGAAGCCCAGGAGCGCATGTGGAGTTGTTGATGTACAGATCCCAGATATTCTTGAAGTTATCGGAGTAAGTAAATGCAATTTCTGCCATATCGCTTACGTTGTTGTCTTTGTATTCGTAGTATACCGGAACATTTGCAAGATGCGTCTGCCATCTCCAGTCCTCGCCGGGAAGCAGAGATGTGGAAGCGAATACGCCTTCAATGCCTAACTCATCTTTCTTTGCCGTCATATCTTCTACTACTTCTTTCAGTTTCGCAAAAGTATTGATCTCGTCAACGCTTGCTGCTTTCGCGCCTTCTGTTGCGAAGTATGCCTGCATGATCGCGTCGTTATAGATAATACCATAAGCTTCTACTGTATAAGGCACTCCATATACGCCGCCGTCCGCGCCTGTTACTGCAAGGCCTTTATCGGACAATGCATTATAAAGTTCAGAGCTTGACAAATCAAGGCAGTAATCTTTCCAGTTCTGGTAGCCTACCGGTCCGTTGATCTGGAACAATGTCGGTGCGTCCGTGCCAGCGATCTCGGATCTGAGAACTTCTTCATATGTGCCGCTTGCTGCGGTGACAACCTTCACTTCAACGCCTGTCTCAGCTGTATAAGCTGCTGCAATTTCCTGCCACTGTGCGTCAACTTCCGGTTTGAAGTTCAAATAATAAACTCTTCCGCCATCTGCGGATGCTGCCGGAGCTGCTTCCTCTGCTGCCGGAGCTTCTTCTTCTGCCGGAGCCGCTTCCTCTGTCGGAGCCGCTTCTTCTGCAGGCGCTGTTTCTTCTGCTGCGCCGCTTCCGCATCCGATCAACATGGAGGAAACCATTGCTACACAAAGTAATGCACTAATCAGTTTCTTTTTCATAATGAATACTCTCCTTTTGATAATTTGGTATTTTGTGGATCCTTTGAAAAATCCGCAAGTTCCTGGAACCGCCCTTCGCCTTTTGCCTCTTTATGTACCGGCTCCTTTTCCCTGTCCACGGCATCCTGCCCGGAGGCGGATATGTCATTTCTGGTTTCCGGCACCGTTCTCGGCATCGTTTTCGGTAACGTTTCCGATCGTGTACTCATAATATCATTAAGCTAAAATTAATGCAAGCACTTTTTCGCATTGTTTCGTAAGTTTGGCAGAAATAGTAAAATCAAAGTATTCCTTTTTGTGCATTATTACAAAAAGGAGTGTCCATGGGACACCCCTTTTTTTATAGCGCCTATATGAAAATGATTCGAAATATAGAATTATGCCCCCTTATAACTGATCAAAGCGCTCCGAATCCGTTCCAGGGCATCCACCACCTTTTGGTTATCCTTATAAACGCCGAGGACGATCCGAATATGCCCTTCGCCTCCCACGCCGTAGTTAATTCCATCGTTGACCGAAACCTTTGCTTCCTTCAGCAGATATCTGACAATCTCCGTGGAACTTCCCAGGGAAGATACATCCACCCAGCACAAAAATCCCGATTCCGGCATCTGCATCCTGATGCCGGGAATGGAGTTGAAAATCCGCCAGGCCTCCTTGCGGCGGAAATCAAAGGCTTTTTCAAATTCCTTCATAAATTCCGTATTTTCCAGCGCCGCCCTTACCGCCTTCTGGGCGACTGTGCTAGTCGCGCCCAGCACCGAAACCGCATTGGCAAACATACTGTCCATCACGATATCATCGCAGACAATATAGCCCACCCGGTATCCGCTCAATCCCATCCCTTTGGAAAAGGAAAATACCGTTATCGTCCGTTCAAACATCCCCGGAAGGGAGGCCGGCGTAATCATCTCATTTCCAAAACAAAAATCTTCAAACGCCTGGTCGCAGACGAGGATCAGGTCATGGCGGACCACGAACCGGGCCAGCCCCTCCAAAGATTTCCTGTTATATACCGTAGTTGTCGGATTATTCGGGTGGGTCAGAACTACCATCTTCGTGCGTTTCGTCACAAAGCGTTCCAGTTCCTCCTCTTCTAATTGATATCCCAGCTCCTCTTTTAGCGGAACAGGCACCGCCTTTCCGCCCATAATGGCAACATTCAGCATATTGTTGGGATAGCTGGGGGAAGGGATCAGCACCTCATCCCCCTCCCCGATAAAAGGAAGCATGGCAAAGTATAAACCGGAATCGGAACCCGGAGTAATCATGACATGGCGTTCCGGGTCTATTTCCAGATGATTTTTTTCCCGTAGTTTTTCCGCGATCGCCTGCTTCAGGTCCAAATCTCCGACGGGCGCCGTATAATGCGGGGCCGATGCCGTGCGGACGGCATCCATCGTCGCCTTCTCAATATGTTCCGGAAGGGAAAAATCCGGCATAAACGGATCCGCCCACCCCATCAGGGCGACACCCTGTTTTTCCATTTCTTGGTAAGAACTCCCCACATCCGCTTTTTCCACTGCGGAAAACAAGCCTCCGTTGGCTTCCCGAAAAGCCGTTATCATTCTTTCTTTTATGCTCATATTTGCTCCTTTTCTTTATTCCTCTTCAAATCCCCAAATATAAGTGATTGCCGCAGCCACGATAAATGCCAGGGCAAAACCGGCCATTACCAGCCACATATTGCCGGGATTCTCGCCGATGAACATCGCAAAGTTCAAAAAGGACGGGCCTCCCATGGCATACGCTTTCAATCCCAGGAAAGAAGCAAAGCCTCCGCCTACCGCGCCGCCGATCGCCGCAGCCATAAAAGGCTTCTTATATTTAAAATTGACACCATAAATAGCCGGTTCCGTCACGCCTGTCACCGCTGCAATCGTAGCGGAAGCCGCGATGGTTTTCGTTTTCTGGTTCTTTGCTTTCAGCCATACGCCGAAAGAAGCCCCAGCCTGTCCCATATTGGCAGCGCCGCTGGTAGGGGATATATAGTTGAAGCCCTGCGCCGTAATCCCCTGCACCAATACCGGGACCATTCCGTGGTGGATCCCAAGAACTACCATGGAAGAATAAATGCCGCCGTAAATAAGTCCTGCAAACAAACCGCCTTTTTCAAACAGCACTGTCACCCCGCTTGCCAGCAGATTACCGACCCAGGTAGCCAACGGCCCGATCGTCATAATGGATATCGGAGTAGCGACCAGAATAGTCAAGCAGGGAACCATAATAATTTTCAACGCGCCGGGTATGACTTTCCGAAACCCTTTTTCCACCCAGGAAGCAAACCAGACGGCAAACACGATGGGCAATACGGAAGAGGAATAATTGACTACTGTAAATGGGATTTTCAAAAAAGAATAGGTTGTCACCCCTTCCGCAATCAACGATGCCCACGTGGACGACATCATGCCGGCGCAGATCGTCATCGCCACAAACGAATCCATCTTGAACTGCTTTGCCGCCGAAGCCGCCAGCAGGAACGGCAGGAAAGTAAAAATGCCGTTAGCGATGGTGTTAATTACCATATAAGTATTTCCGCTATTATCCAAACCGCATACTACCGCAATCGTTAAAATAGCCCTTACCAGTCCGGCCCCGGCCAATGCGGGCACAATAGGATTAAATATCCCGGCCACTGTTTCAAAAAATACCGTCAGAAGGTTGCCTTTACGGTTTTTCAAATCCTGTTTCAAATCATCCAGGTTTTCTTCCACCGGCGTTTCCTCCTTCATTCCAGTATATTCGATAAACTCCGCGTATACTTCGTTGACGGCAGGGCCAAGGACGATCTGCGTCTGCTGTCCTTTATTGACTACTCCCATAACGCCGTCCAGCTTTTTCAAAGCCTCTTCATTTACCTTGGAGCTGTCCTCCAGATTCAGCCGCAGCCTTGTCATACAATGCGTTGCCACGGCAATATTCCCCTTCCCCCCTACATGTTCCACAATAGCTTCCACCATCTTCGCGTACTTCATACCTCTTCTCCTTTCTTAAGCTGAAACATGCCTTATTGATATGCAGTAACTTCCACTTCACACAACACATCTTTCGGTATTTCCCTGACCGCCACGCAGGAACGGGCGGGATGGCCGGTAAAATACTCCCCGTAAACCGCATTAAATCCGTTAAAATCCTCCATGCTCTTTAAATAGCAGGAAACCTTCACCACATCCCCGAACGAATAACCGGCGGCTTCCAGAATTGCTTTTACGTTTTCCATCACTTGCCTTGCCTGTATTTCGATCCTGGCTTCTGCCAGTTCCCCTGTCGCCGGATTCACCGGAATCTGCCCTGATGCAAAAAGAAACCTGTCCGCCACCACCGCCTGGGAATACGGGCCGATTGCCTGCGGCGCTTTTGAGGTTGAAATTTTTTTCACTTCTTTTCCCTCCTTGGATGAAATTTGTTTTATTTGACTATACCTTATCACTAAAATAGATTTTAGTCAATGCATTTTTTCCAATTATTTTCGTTGATTTTTTCATTTTTTTGTGCTATTTTATTTTTATGCAATGAAATATATTTCATCCACAAAAAAGTATAAAGGAGTGACTGCAATGATCAACAAACAATTTCCCCCTCATTTCTTCTGGGGCGGCGCCACTGCTGCCAACCAATGCGAAGGCGCCTGGAACGCGGACGGCAAAGGCATCAGCATTTCCGATGTAATGACAAACGGCACGCACACAGAACCAAGGCGCATTACCCCTGTTATTGATGAAGATTCTTATTATTATCCTTCCCACGAAGCGGTCGATTTTTACCGCCATTATAAAGAAGACATTGCCCTCTGCGCCGAAATGGGATTCAACATTTTCCGTATGTCCATTAACTGGACAAGAATCTTTCCCAATGGCGATGAGGCCGAACCCAACGAAAAAGGACTGGAGTTTTATGACAAAGTATTTGCCGAACTCAAAAAACACAGCATCGAACCTTTAGTCACCATTTACCACAATGAAAACCCTTTTGCCCTTACCCATAAATGCAACGGCTGGGCCAGCAGGGAATGCATTGAATACTATCTCCGTTTTTGCGAAGTCTTATTTCAGCGGTATAAAGATGTAGTAAAATACTGGATTCCTTTCAATGAGATTAACTGCCTTACAACCAAGCTGGGCAACTGGAACCATGCGGGCATCCTCAACGAAGGCACCGAATACTTCACCGACCAGACAGATGACCCCAATACGCGCTTCGCCGCCCTGCACCACCAGTTCGTTGCCAGCGCCAGGGCAGTAAAAATGGGGAAGGCGATCAACCCCGAATTCCATTTCGGCACGATGATCTGCCATATTACTGTCTACCCCTTAACGCCTAACCCGGACGATGTCATTTTAACCCAGCAGGAAGATATGATGCGGAACTGCTTCAGCGGCGACGTGCAGGTCAAAGGCTTCTATCCCTATTACATCAAAAGCTATTTTGAAAAAAATAATATTCATTTTGAGATAACAGAACAAGATTTGAAAGACATTGCGGAAGGCTGCGTGGACTTTTATTCTTTCAGCTATTATATGTCCAACTGCATCAGTTCGGATTCCAACAGCGCCAAAGTCTCCGGAAACGTCATGGGCGGCGCTAAAAACCCTTACCTGAAAGCCACTGACTGGAACTGGCAGATCGACCCGAAAGGCCTGCGCTATACATTAAACCATGTCTATGACCGATACGGGGTGCCGATCATGATTACGGAAAACGGGCTGGGGGCGAAAGACGTTCTGGAAGAGGACGGCAGCATCCATGATGATTACCGGATCCAATACATCAAAGAACATATTGAACAAATGAAAGAAGCCATCGGGGACGGCGTTGATCTGATCGGCTATACGCCATGGGCCAGCATCGACCTGGTCAGCGTATCTACCGGCGAAATGGAAAAGCGCTACGGTTTCATTTATGTCGATAAAGACAACCAGGGAAATGGAACTTTAAAACGTTATAAAAAAGATAGTTTCTATTGGTATCAAAAAGTGATACAATCAAATGGAGAAATCTTATAACGGAGTACAATCCATGATACCAAACAAAGAAATTATCCTGACAAAATCAGACAAATTAATCCTCCAAGCCATGCGCACCGTCGTGCATGGCCTGGGGGTCTATCTTGGCGAAGGATGCGAGATTATCCTCCACAGCCTGGAGGATCTGGAATCTTCTGCCATCGAAGTCATCCACGGCCACCATTCCGGCCGCAAAGCCGGGGCGGCCATCACCAATCTTGCCTTAAAAATGCTGGAAGATATTGAAAGAAGCGGGGAAAAGAAAACATTGGCCTATTTTAACCATAACAAGGACGGGATCACCATCAAATCCGCCACGATCCCTATTATCGGCGAACAGGACAGAATTATCGGCCTGCTTTGCCTTAATTTCTATACCGATATCAGCCTTTGCCAGTTTATATCCACCTTCCTGCCCATGGCCCCCCAAAACCAGGACACGCCCCACATGATCGAAAGCTTCGCCCAGGATGTGGACGAGCTCATCGCCGAAGCCGTATCCGAGATCCTCGCGGAAGTCATGAACGACCCTGAAATCACTGCCATCAACAAAAACAAAGAAATTGTCATCCGCCTGGAAGAAAAAGGCATCTTTAATATTAAAGATGCCGTAGTGAAAGTAGCCGACCAGCTGGAAATCTCCAAAAATACCGTGTACATGCATTTAAGGAATTTGCGGAAGTGATGGCCTTGCTGTGCATGGGATGCCATTTTCAGAAGCAGGATGGCGGCCGGCTTTCCTTTTATTTATAATTATATCATTACTTCAATTTCCAAATATCCCTGTTATATTCGGCGATCGTTCTGTCGGATGAGAAGAATCCTGCTTTGGCAATATTTACCAGCATCATCTTTTTCCACTTCTGCCTGTCTTCATAATCTTTGAAAATTCTGTCTTTCGTCTCGATATAGTCTTCCAAGTCGAGCAGCGTCATAAACCAGTCTTTGTTCAGCAGCTCTTTGTACAGTCTCTCCAAATTCTTCTTATGGCCGACTTTGAGTGCTTCTTTGCTGACAATAAAGTCAACTGCTTTTCGGATCACAGGACTCTTGTCATAGTAATCCTTGGAAACATAATCCGCTTTTGCATAGTGGTCAATAACGGTTTCCGACTTTTCGCCAAAAATATAGATATTGTCGTCTCCCACCAGCTCATGGATTTCCACATTCGCTCCATCTGAGGTTCCCAGCGTCACCGCACCGTTCAGCATAAACTTCATATTTCCGGTGCCGGAAGCCTCTTTGGAAGCCAGGGAAATCTGCTCGGAAACGTCGCAGGCCGGGATCAGCTTTTCCGCATAGCTTACGTTATAGTTTTCCACCATAAGCAGCGTCATATATGGACTTACTTCCGGGTCATTGTTGATGATCTCCTGCAACACAAGCAATAAATGGATAATATCCTGGGCGATCACATAAGCCGGAGCCGCTTTCGCGCCGAAAATAAAGGTCAGCGGAGTAGAAGGCTTCTTTCCGCCTTTGATCTCCAAATATTTATGAATAATGTAAAGAGCGTTCATCTGCTGGCGTTTGTATTCGTGCAGCCTCTTTACCTGAATATCGAAAATAGAATCCGTATTCAGGACAACGCCTTCCGCCTCTTTCACATAAGCTGCCAGTTCTCTCTTCTTCTCTGCCTTAATTTCCGCCAGTCTGTCAAGCACTTCCTGGTTGTCGGCAAACTCCAGCAATTTTTCCAGTTTATCCGCATCCTTCTTATAGCCGTCCCCGATCGTTTTGGACAGGAATCCTGCCAGCTCACGGTTGCAAGACAGAAGCCAGCGCCGGAACGTAATGCCGTTTGTCTTATTATTGAATTTTTCAGGATATATCTTATAAAAAGCATTCAGCTCCGTATCTTTCAGAATATCGGTATGGATCGCCGCAACGCCGTTTACCGAAAAACCGTAATGGATATCGATATGAGCCATATGCACTCTCTCATCCTCATCGATGATCTGCACCTTTGGGTCGTCATATTTTTTCTGCACCCTCTTATCCAGCTCTTTTATAATAGGCACTAACTGCGGCACTACCTTTTCCAAATATTCCAACGGCCATTTTTCCAGCGCCTCGGCAAGGATCGTATGGTTCGTATAAGCACATGTCTTGCTCACCACTTCAATCGCCTCGTCCATCGTAAACGCCTTATCGTCCACCAGAATACGGATCAGCTCCGGAATGACCATTGTCGGATGGGTATCGTTGATCTGGATCACCGCATGGTCGTACATCCTGCGCAGATCATATTTTTTCTCCTTCATCTCCCTTAAAATCAGCTGGGCCGCATTGCTTACCATGAAATACTGCTGGTAAATGCGCAAAAGATTGCCCGCCTCGTCGGAATCATCGGGATACAGGAATAATGTCAGATTTTTCTCAATTTCTTCCTTGTCAAAATCAATCCCCTGTTTTACAATGCTCTCATCAACTGACTCGATGTCGAACAGACGAAGCTTGTTGACGCCATTGTCATAACCTACTACATCAATGTCATAAAGCCGGGAAGTTACTTTTTTCTTTCCAAAATATACGTCAAAGGTTACGTCTGTCTTTGTCAGCCAGGAACGATTCTCGATCCACTCGTTTTTCTCCGCCGTCTGAAGCCGGTCTTTGAATACCTGCTTAAAAAGCCCATAGTGGTAATTCAAACCGATTCCCTCTCCGGGAAGCCCGAGGGTCGCGATCGAGTCCAGGAAACATGCCGCCAGCCTTCCAAGGCCGCCATTGCCCAGCGACGGTTCCGGCTCTATTTCTTCGATCTTTGCGATATCCTTTCCTTTGGTTTTCAGAATGGAAGCTGCTTTGTCATAAATCCCAAGATTGATCAGGTTGTTGGACAATAACTTCCCAATCAGGAATTCCGCAGAAATATAGTATATTTTCTTTTCTCCTTCAATACTCTCCGAAACATTCATCAATCTTTTGGTAAACTCCAGCAGACAAAAGTAAACCTCCCTGTCTTCCAAATCCTCCAGCCTGCCTTGGAACATTTCCTCAGCCAGTTCTTCCAGCTGCCGCTCCATATTCAACACTAATACATCCGTCTGCATATTCGATTGCTGTGACATTCTTTCTTCCTCCTATCAATATATAATATATTACAGCAAAAATATCTTTCCTCATTTCTTTCTATTAAGTAAGTTACCACAGGAAAACGTTTTCTGCAACTGTCAATTTATACATTTTTTTAATAAAATTTTGTGGAATTCTTCTAACATTTGCCCCTTAACAAATAATATCCAAATACTGAAGCCGAATAATATCATAATCCAGCCTTTTTTTCCTCCCCTCTCCGCCGTTCATCAGATAATGCAGTTCCTCTACCGCCGCCTCAGATATTTCGGCAAATCCCTGTCTGACTGTATTCATCTGCTTGCCAGCATATCCCATCAGCGTAATCCCGTCAAAGCCGCATACTGGACGGAAAATATCCATTTCCATCAGCGCCCGCATGGCCCCGATCGCCATCAAGTCGGAAGCGCATACCAGGACGTCCTTCCCCCGCGCGTCCTGGAAAGTGATCTCCCTTGCCTTACGTTCGGAAAACTCCCCTTCCCTGACAAGCAGTTCCAGCTCCATTTCTTCTGCCAGCCTCCGAATGCCCTTTAACCGTTCCTCCGTTACGTAACCATTTTCTTTTCCCGCAAGATAAAGGACGCTTTTGCATTTATTATCTACGACCGTTTTCTTTGCCACATCATACTGCGCTTTTTCCTGGTCAATGGACACGCAGGAAGTGCTTTCGTTCACGATCGGTGCATCCACGACCACCGCCTTGAAGACCTGGGACCGGAGAAGCCCGTGGAGCATTTCATCATTTTTTGACAAGCCGTAAATGATGATCCCTCGGATGCTCTGGGAACGCAGATATCTTATGGCCTCCTCCTCCGACATTCCTTCGAACATGGAAAAGAAAAAAGTATTGACATCCAGCCCCAGTTCCGCCGCCTTATTGATAGCGCCGGAAATATAGCGCATATCGATCTCGTCGATCGCCTGGGTGCGCGTGTTCAGGTTGACCAGAAGGGCCATTCTCCCCGCCTGTTTCGAGGACAGCGCCGCTGCTACGGAATTCGGAAGAAAATTCAATTCTTCTACCGCCTCGTTTACCTTTCTCTTTGTTTCCTCGCTCACGTTCGGGTAGTTATTCAGTACCTTGGATACCGTAGATATCGCTACCCCTGCATGCCTTGCCACATCTTTTATGGATACCATGGGAACACTTCCTTTTTATTGAATACTGTGTTGGAAATCGTTTTCCTGATTATAGTATACCATTCTTTGGAAAATGTCCAGATGTTTTTTCATGAAATATGTAAATAAATTGAAAAAGAAACAGGCATATGCTATAGTAAATACAATTTGATTACGTGGTTTAGCAATCCGCATAAAGGAGAGACAAAAAATGGATAAAAATATACGTTTTACTGATTTATTCTGCGGAGTCGGCGGAATCAGATTAGGAATGGAGAGACAAGGATTTGAGTGCGTTTTCTCTTGCGATATAAATCCTGAATGCCAAAAAACTTATTTCGAAAATTTCAAGGATATGCCAAAGGGCGATATCCACCTTATTGATGAAACAAAAATACCAATGCACGACATTCTTTGTGCTGGCTTTCCTTGCCAGCCATTCAGCATTTCAGGAAAGCAAAAAGGATTTAATGATACAAGAGGCACACTGTTTTTCGAAATTTGCAGAATAATATCTCATTGTAAACCAAAAGTTGTTTTTTTAGAAAATGTGAAACATCTTGTATATCATGACCACGGAAATACATTAGATGTTATTATTGGCCAGCTTGAACAACTGGGATACCATGTTTCTTGGAAAGTGCTTAATGGTTCTGATTATGGCGTGCCACAAAACAGAGAAAGAATTATCATTATTGGGTGCAAGGAAGAAAAATTTGATTTTTCAAAGGTAAAAAAAGTACCTCGTAAAAGATTGATTGATTTTCTTGATACCATTGGAGATTTTGAGTATCTCGAACCTGATGAATATACACTATTAGATGAAACAAAACAACAGCCAGGATCCGGCCTCATTTTTGCCGGCTATAGAAACAAGTCAATAAGAAAAGTGGGGGTTAGGCCAGGAACAGAGCATCTTTCAAGAGTACATAAACAGCCAAATCGTATCTATTCCGTTTATGGTATTCATCCAACGCTTCCATCACAGGAATCCTCCGGCAGATTTTTCATTTTAACAGAAGATAACCGAGTCAGGAAACTTACATTAAATGAGTGTTGGCGAATTATGGGGTTTCCTGAAACCTATCAGAAAATTAGTTCATCAGGCGAACAATATAAGCAACTTGGCAATTCCGTTTGTGTGCCAATGATTTCTGCTGTTGCATTTGAAGTGAAAAATCAGTTTTTTAGAGATAAAAATTGAAAATTAAAAATTTTCAATCTCAAGTTTGTGTCTGCGCGGTATCCGCAAACTTGACATGCGCAAAAAGCCGCGCAGAAATGGGGAGAATATGACACACTCAGAAGTTTTACAAGAAACGTACCATAAAGCACTTGAGCAAACCGCAAATAATGATTTTTCTGTACAATTAAGCAATGATATTGTTGGTGATCTAGAGTTATTAGTCAATCGTTCAGAACAGAACAAAGGTCTAATAACTGTTTTGATTACACTACTTACACACAAAATAGTTTCTCCTAAACAAGATATTCGCTACCATCAAGCACAATTACCTAATGGATTTGCAGGAAGAGGTATTGACCAACAATATGTAACTCCATTTATGAAATCTGTTAGTTTTCCCGCAACGGCAGAGTCAGGATGGCTAACCCGCTCATTGGAACAGCCGCATCCTTATGATATGAATTATCCTGGAAATATCAGGCCAACCAGCGCCAAAGAAGCTTTTCTTACAACAATTGACAGAATACAAAATGATAATGTGTCTCCAAGAAACGTACTGAACTATATGTTTAGACTTCTGATTAAGCAAAGAGATGCCATGAATATTGAAATGGCAAAACCACATAGCCTTTCTATTTCAGCAATTATTAAAACATTGGAAAAACATTTCACCTATCATTACTCTTGCCCAGGCGCTTCCAGACTTCCAACTTTGGCTATTTATGCCGCCTATGAGTGTATGATGGACCAAGTTGCGAGATATAGCAGAAAAATATTATGTCCTCTTGAATCTCATAATTCTGCCGATTCACAATCAGGCAGGATTGGTGATATAGATGTAAATAATTCTAATGGTACTGCTTTTGAAGGCGTAGAAATAAAACATGAAATACAGATTACAAGGCAATTAGTCACTGATGCTTATGAAAAATTTAAAGTTTATCATACAGACCGATATTATTTATTAACGACAGCAAATATGGACTCTGCTGATTGGGATGGCATTGATAATGAAATCAAACGAATTGCACAAATTCACGGTTGCCAAGTAATTGTAAACGGTGTATATACCTCTTTAAAATATTATCTCCGATTGGTAAAAGACCCTGCTGAATTTATTGACAGATATGTTGAATTAATAAAACATGATGATACCGTAAAATTTCAACATAAAACGGTGTGGAACGATATTATTAGCGGAAATATTTAGCGTATAAGAAACAAAGTTTCACTAAGGCTGCAAAAACGCAGCCTTAGTGAAACTAAATCATTTTTCATCTCTTTAAACAACACACCTTTTCAATTCCCGACATGCTTAATAATTTTATGATAGATACGGAAAAGGAAATACGCGGACAGGGCCAGCGACATAAATTCAGCGATAGGAAAAGCCCACCATACATAGTTTACGTTCCCAAGCCTGGACAGCAAGTATGCTGCCGGGAGAAGAACCACTAACTGTCTGGCTATGGAAACGATCATGCTGTACACGCCGTTTCCAAAAGCCTGGAATACGGACCCGCATATGATGCAGAAGCCAGCCAGAAGGAAGCTGAAGCTGATCGTCCGCAGCGCAGGAACGCCGATGCCCATCATCGTGTCCGAAGCGTCGAACCATTGCAGCAATATATGCGGGCAGAGCTGGAATATGAGAAAACCGATAACCATCAAAGCCATCGCATAGGCAATGCTTAACTTTATCGTCTGGATCAGGCGGGCTTTTTTCCCCGCCCCGTAATTATAGGCAATGATCGGCACCATGCCGTTATTCAGCCCGAACACCGGCATGAAAATGAAGCTTTGCAGTTTAAAGTATACTCCGAATACTGCCGTTGCCGTGGAGGTAAAGGAAATCAATATCAGATTCATTCCATATGTCATCAGCGAACCGATTGCCTGCATAATAATAGAAGGAATCCCTACCTTATAAATCCCTCCGATAATCTCTGTATCGGGGCGGAATCCTTTCCATTCCACTTTGATTTCCCGGTTGACTTTTTCATTGATGATATACCCCATGATGCCCGCTATAATCTGCCCGATAACGGTGGCAGCAGCAGCTCCCGCCACTCCCATCTCCGGCATGCCAAAGAGGCCGAAAATCAATATAGGGTCAAGGATAATATTGATGACCGCACCCGTTCCCTGTGTAATCATGGTATAAATAGTTTTCCCTGTGGACTGCAGCAAGCGCTCAAATATGATCTGGGAGAAAATACCTATGGAAGCCACGCAGACGATCGTTAAATATTGAATGCCATAACCCAGTATTTCCTCATCCCCCGTCTGGCTCCGATAAAAAGGAGCCGTCGCCGCAATCCCGACCACGACGAACAGCAGATAAGACATAATTGCAAGGAATACACCATTAACCGCCGTCTTATTTGCTTTTTCAAAGTTCTTTTCCCCAAGGGATTTGGACAGTATCGCATTAACGCCCACGCCCGTTCCCGTGGCAGTCGCTATCATCAGGCTCTGTATCGGGAAAGCCAGGGACACAGCTGTCAAAGCATTTTCGCTGATTTTCGCCACAAAAATACTATCCACGATATTATACAATGCCTGTACCAGCATGGATATCATGATCGGCAGGGACATCGACAGCAACAGCTTGTTTACTGGCATAACACCCATTTTATTTTCCTGTTGTAATTCCATGTTTTTATCCTCCTCTTCTTCTATTTCTATATATACGCCCATGCTTCTTCCGCATGGGGCTGCTCGCCGCGTGGGATACGTGCAGCAAAACTGCTAATTTCCTTACGCACCCCTGCGCATAAAAAAAGAACATCTTCCACCCAACGGATAAAGATGCGCTTTATAATGAGGCATCGGGGATTCGAACCCCGGACAACTTGATTAAAAGTCAAGTGCTCTACCGACTGAGCTAATACCCCATATTCAACTGGGCTAGCTGGATTCGAACCAGCGAATGCAGGAGTCAAAGTCCTGTGCCTT
>CAJUHH010000013.1 GCA_910585965.1 uncultured Lachnospiraceae bacterium | reverse complement strand
GTTCGTCCTGCTGCCGTTTTTTCTTATTTCGTCGGCAACGAAATTGAGTATAGCACCTCTATCCCTAGATTGTCAACACATTTTTTGAAGTTTTTTCAAGTTTTTTTCGAAAGCTTTTTTATCTACTATATCTTGTGGTTATTCGCCGCATCCTATACATTTGGTATCTATAATCCTAAGCCCATAATCCAATTAGCAATATAATTCCTGTTATATATATTCATAAGCAAAACACTCTCTTCCGTCCAGTCCATAATCCTTCTTCCAAAAATGCCGGTCGGAAAACTATCTACTATAATATATATGATCCAAAATACCATAAGGATTTCTACAGCCCCTGCCACCGCCCCCGCCAAACGGTTTACTAGGCTGATCAGCGGAAGTTTTGCCACCGTTTCTATTGATTTCATCACCATTCCCAGTACACGGTACAGAAAGCTTATTATGACAAGTATAACCGCTGATATGACTATTACTCTTGTATTCTTTTGTAATATCCCTCCTAAAAGCAGGAGTGCCGCAGAAATAACGACAAGTGCCATAAACAGCGATAAAAGCCCGTTTATTTCACCGGCCAGCCCGTTCTTGAACCCTTTCCAAATGCCGCATACAGCCAATATGATAAAAATTACTGCCAATATATTCACTTTTGTTTCCTCATCCATGGCGACAATTCCGTCTATGCCAAACTATCACTATTTATTTCATTTCCATTACTCTCATCGCGTTTTGTGTCATAACCAGAAAGCGGCTGCTTTTTTCCTGTGGAACAAATAAATATACAATCTCGTCAAATTGATCGCTGAAACGCTCTGTTCCATGTATATTATATACATTATATTCAATATCGCTGCATATGATAAATTCGTCTTTATGAAAAATAATATTTGTATATTCCGTATCGAAACTTTTGCTCGTTATCAGGTTTCCGGTATCGTCATATATATTCAGCCTATATTTCCCATCCCCCTCCGTATTCAGGAATACCAGGCCCACATACTTTTCATTATAAAAAATCCCCTGTACTTTCACGCTCAACAAATTTTCTGCCGCACTGACCGGCTTCTGGCTCCCGGTAAAAAACATGATTCTGTCATCCGACACGGCAAACACCGTATTGCTGTTCATAAAATGAATAAACGGAACCACCGTCCCCCGGTAATCATACCCGCTGACAAAACGATCTGAGGACAAGTTCTGCCCAACCTCGCCAAAATTATGAAATGCGATTGAAGATTTCAGAATCCCTCTGTCCACATATAGATAGGAAATAGCCAGCAGCTCCCCGTTAGGCGAAATACTGATATCCAGCGGATATCCGGATCTGTCCATCGTCGTTTCGCTTTCTACCAATTCTTTTCCAGAAGTATCGTATAAATGTATCCTTGTAATTCGTGCATCGTCCAAGATCACAGCTACGACTCCATTTGCCGCTACGCTGAACTTACGTATTGGAAGGTTGGTCGTTATCTCTCCCATCCGGCCCGATGTATTCATCACATATATTACTCTTCCGTTATAATCTCCTATGGCAACTACCGATCCATTAATATCCACAATAGGGTTCTGCATTTCATACGTCTGGTTCCACAGCACTTCCCCCTTGCTGTTCATGCAATTAGCGCCGTCTTTGCTATATGTAAGAATATGATCCCCAAGAGACAGGTAGGCAGAACCCTCTATCCTTGCAATCGGAATGGAGTTCACAATGACGCTTTCTTCATATTCCCGGTTATTCCAGCTGACGATGATCATCGCTGCTACAGCAACTGCCAGGGCAACTCCAAGAACACCCCTATAAAAGATAGCCAATTTATGGCTCCTGATTCTTTCTTTATAATTAATACTACGCCCTTCTTTTGTCCCTCTTGCCCTGGAACGTAAATACTCCCTGACACCCGCCATCTCAACCTCCACACATAAATATGTCTTTTATTGTAGCACACTTGTCCTTCGGCTTCAATTCTTTTCAGATTCCTCTATTATCTCCCCTGTATGGACAGCGGCCTGGACAAAATCGTTCATTTTATTATATTCGTTGATCGTTGTAACGGCTATCGCACAAAAAATAAGCAATATGGCAGCAACAGCAATGCGGATCCAAATATAGAAAGATATCCCCTCCACCTGTTCATCCATACTTAGTGCGACCAATTCTGCCTTCTTTTCCGTTATCTGTTTATATCGGCTGCGTTTTACATTTTCTTCATAATATTCCCCCAAACGTTCCTTCATCTGATCGTTGGCATCATAAAAAATATAATATCCGTTCATTAAATGCCTGTCATTTTCTTTGCAGGTCAGAAACATTTTTCCAGATCCTTCTCCATCCTCCTCTTGTTCCACTTCCAGATTTCCGATCCATTCATATCCCTGGTTTGTTTTTTTCTGTTTACACTGCTGCTCTTTCTGGCTGCGGATTCCATATATAATATATACTTCTTTTCCCGCATCATTTCCCCGGCTCCCATACAAAGCAAACTTGTCCTCTTCAATCGGCCTCTCTTTACACATAACCTTTAAATATTGCAGCACATAATCTTCTATGTAGATGATTCGGTCCCCCTCTATCGTTCCAGCCAAACTAACCGCCTCCGGCAATTCCATACTCCACCCTCCTCCTTCCATATTAATATCTATGCCTTTTCTACCGCCTGCAAACTTTGGCCTATAGACACTAACCTTTATTCTATCACCGTCCATCCACTATTTTTATCACAATATGTCGCAATTCAACCTTTTTTTATCGACTTTTTTATAGGGCATGCGGGCCTGTGCAATCGAGCAGGGAAGAGGCATCTTCCCTGCTCGCCGTGCGATCCGTGCGCCGCCTCAGCGGCATATTTCCTCTGCACGGGTCTGCGCATAAAAAGCGGAACCATCCTTCGGTTCCGCTCCTTCTCTTTATGTCTCAAATTGGAAAACTGTTGTTGTATCATATTCCCTGTCCGGCCCATAAACCGCAGACGGGAAAGATGGTTCATTCGCTGTATCGGGATAATACTGGGTCTCCAGACAGAAGCCATATCTTCTGCGATATACCTTCCCCTCTTTTCCCTCTTCTTTTTCAAGGAAATTGCCCGCGTAAAACTGTACGCCCGGCAAGTCCGTATAAACTTTCATCTTTCTTCCGCTCACCGGCTCTTCTGCCGTCGCGATATGCCGCAAAGTTCCTTCCTCTCCATCCAATACCCAGTTATGGTCGTAACCTCCTGTCAGTTTCAGCTGTTCAAAATCCGCATCAATTTCATCCCCGATCCTCTTCGGCCTGGTAAAATCCATCGGAGTACCCTGCACCGGAGCGATTTCCCCTGTGGGGATTGCTCCTGCTACTACCGGCGTATAGTTCGCCGCATGCAAGGTAAGTATATGATCGTATATTTCTCCAGCGCCATGCCCTGCCAGATTAAAATAACTGTGGTTTGTCATATTCAGTATCGTCTTCTTGTCGCTCGTCCCGTGATAGTGGATTTTAAGCTCATTTTCTTCCGTCAGGGAATAGGTAACGCAAATTTTTTTATTTCCAGGAAATCCTAAATCGCCGTCAGGGCCTTCCAGAGAAAACGTAACTCCATCCTCGTTTTCCACCGCATCCCAGACCTGTTTATGATATCCGCGCGCCAGATGGCTATGCAGATTGTTTTTTCCGTCATTTGCATCCAGCCGATACTCCGTTCCATCCAATGTAAAAGAAGCATTGGCGATACGGTTTGCATTCGGCCCTATCGTCGCGCCAAAATTAGGGCTATTGTCATAATAGCCTTCCAGTCTGCCATATCCTAATACCACATCTTCCACATTCCCATTTTTATCAGGTACATAAAGATTGGTCAGAATCGCTCCATAATTGATTACCTGCGCTTTCATCCCTTTACCGTTTTCCATGCTGTATAAATAAATCTTCGTGCCGTCTTCCATTGTTCCAAAGACTGTTTTTTCTATCTTCATTTTCCTGCTCCGCCTTTCTTTTTCCCTGCGGCGTTAAAGCCCAGGCCTGTTTTTATAATTCGGTTCTTCCTTCCAGCGCCCTGAGCAACGTCACCTCATCGATATATTCCAGATCGCCCCCCACCGGAACGCCGCTGGCAATCCTTGTCACCCTGATACCGGTCGGTTTGATCAGTTTTCCAATATACATAGCCGTTGTTTCCCCTTCCAGACTGGAATTCGTAGCTACGATCACTTCGTCTACGTCGCCCTCCAGCCTTGCCATTAATTCCTTTAACCGAATATCATTCGGCCCGATTCCCAGCATCGGGGAAATCGCCCCGTGCAATACATGGTATACCCCTTCATACTTTCCGGTTTTTTCATAAGCCGCCAGATCCCTGCTGTTCTCCACCACCATAATCGTGTTATGGTCTCTTTTCCGATTGCTGCAGACAGGGCATAGTTCCTGATCCGTAAGGGTATAGCACTCCTTGCAGTAACGAACGTTTTCCCTGGCATCCACCATCGTCTTCGCCAGACGCTCCACTTTTTCCCTGGGCATATTAATCATATGGAATGCCAGGCGCTGCGCGGACTTTGCCCCGATTCCCGGGAGCGCCGCCAGCTCGTCGATTAATCTGTTAATGTGTCCGCTATATAAATCCATTAGAACGGGAAGCCTCCTCCAAGGCCCAATCCCCCTGCCATCTTATTCATTACTTCCGCATTGGCTTCTTCTGCCTTACGAATCGCCTCATTCGTCGCCGCCATAATCAGGTCTTCCAGCATTTCAATATCATCCGGGTCCACCACTTCTTCCGAAAGCTTTACCTTCACCACTTCTTTTTTTCCCGTCACCGTCACTTCCACCGCGCCGCCTCCGGCCGCCGCCGAAAACTCCTTCGTTTCCAGTTCCTTCTGATTTTCCTCCATCTGGCGCTGCATCCTCTGTGCCTGTTTCATTATGTTGTTCATATTGCCAGGCATCCCGCCCGGGAAACCGCCTCGTTTTGCCATTTCCTTTTCCTCCCTGTTTCCTAGTCTTCCACTTCTATCTCCATACGGATCATCTTGCTTAAGTCAATATAAGAATCCTCAAATGCCTGATTCTCCGCAATGCTTTGGATTTCCACCTGGATTTCCCTTTGAACGGCTTCACAAACCGCCCTTTCCAGCAATTCCCTGTTCTCAGGATTTTTCATCAGGTAATCCGAGGCAAGCCCTTCTTCCACCACCACCATCAGTTTATTGTCCCCGCCAAGACTAAGGCGTGCATCCTTCAGATAAGTTTTCATGGGCTGGCCCATTCCGGCTACAATAGATGCCCAGCGTTCCACTGCTTTTTTTACCTCCGCAGGAACGGCTTTTGGCAGCTCTTCCATCGGTGCCTTTTCCTTTTTCCCGTTTTCCGGTTCGTCTATTATAGTTTTCTGCGGCGCAAAAGTTACGCCGCTTTCTATTTTTTTCTCCAGATCCCGTATACGGGCTAAAAGAGAATCTATGTCCGTCTCCATGCCCGGCCGGCACAATTTGATCAGCGCTACCTCGATCAATATCCTCTTCTGGGATGCATATCTGATCTGTCCTGAAAGCTCGGAAAAGATACGGATATATCGCATCAGCGTATTGGCATCCGTCATCTGAGCCTCTGCCGCCAGCCTTTCCATATTTTCCGTAGACACATCAATTACATCTTCTATATTTTCCGAACTCCTGGCCAGCAGAAGATTCCGCAAATACCATGTAAAATCTATGACAAACTGGGAAAGCTCCCTTCCCTGGATAACGATCTCCTCCAGCAGTTCTATGCATCCTGTTACATTTTCCTCCAGCACAAGTTCGAATAAACGGCCGAATACAGAGGTATCTACTGCTCCCAGGACCTCCAGCGCTTTATCGTAAGTTAATTCTTCTCCAAAGTGAAAAGCAATACACTGGTCCAACAGGCTGAGTGCATCGCGCATAGAACCATCGGCGGTTTTGGCGATATAGCGCAAAGCTCTTTCCTCAACCCTGACCGCCTCCGCTTCCATCAGTTCCCGCATTCTTCCAACAATAGTATCTATTGTTATTCTTTTAAAATCATACCTCTGACATCTGGACAAAATTGTGATCGGTATCTTATGCACTTCCGTTGTCGCCAAAATAAAAATGACATAAGACGGCGGCTCCTCCAACGTTTTAAGAAGCGCATTAAATGCCCCCATGGAAAGCATATGGACTTCGTCGATGATATAAACCTTATATTTCCCTTCTGCAGGGGAATAGGACACTTCATCCACAATTTCACGGATATTATCCACCCCGTTATTGGAAGCGGCATCAATTTCAATGACATTCATGCTCGCGCCCGATGCGATCGCCCTGCAAAGGGCGCATTCCCCGCAGGGATTCCCATCCGCCGGATGTTCGCAGTTTACGGCCTTTGCAAAAATCTTGGCAATGGTGGTTTTCCCTGTCCCCCGGGTTCCGCAGAAAAGATAAGCGTGTCCGATACGTTCTGCCTTTATCTGATTCGTCAATGTAGTTACTATATGGTCCTGCCCCTTTACCTCTTCAAAGCTTCCGGGGCGGAACTTACGGTACAATGCTGTATAAGACATCACAAACCTCTATATCTTTATATCTTAATCGCCAAAGCTGATTCCCAGCAGTTTTGCCTCCTTCACGATGCTCGCATCCGGAGCTACCATTTTCAGCTTGCCCGCCACTTCTTCCAGCGGCACTTTGACAACTTCCCTGTTTCGATAACCTACCATAAATCCATATTCGCCTTTTAAAATAAGCTTGCCTGCTTCCGAACCGAGCCTGCTGGCAAATACTCTGTCATACGGGCAGGGGCTTCCACCTCTTTGTGTATGGCCGGGTACCGTCACCCTCACGTCATATCCCGTCTTCTCCTGGATCTTTGCCGCGATCTCATAAGAAACGGACGGATATTTATAATTCTTCATCTTCTCTTTAAACTCTTTTTTCGACAGCTTTGCGTCCGCTTTCGAAATCGCGCCTTCTGCCACTGCCAGAATAGTAAATTTGCTGCCGTTTTTATTTCTTTCTTCTATCTTTTCAATCACTTTCTTAATATCATAAGGAATCTCAGGAATCAATATGATATCCGCACCGCCCGCCATTCCGGCGTTCAATGTCAGATAACCCACTTTATGTCCCATAACTTCCACGATAAACACGCGCCCGTGGGATGCCGCCGTTGTATGGATACAGTCGATTGCGTCCGTTGCAATATTTACCGCGCTCTGGAATCCGAAAGTCATATCCGTTCCCCACAGGTCATTATCGATAGTCTTCGGCAGCGTCACTACGTTCAGCCCCTCGCTGCGCAGCAAATTTGCCGTCTTATGGGTGCCGTTCCCCCCTAAAATCACCAGACAGTCCAAACGAAGCTTGTAATAATTCTGCTTCATCGCTTCTACCTTGTCCAAACCGTTTTCATCCGGCTCCCTGATCTGCTTAAAAGGAGTCCTGGAGCTTCCCAATATAGTTCCTCCCTTTGTCAGCACCCCTGAAAAATCAGCAGGGGTCAACATACGGAAATTGCCATATATAAGCCCTTTGTACCCCTCCAAAAAACCGTACATTTCCAATTCTTCCCCGCTGTGGAAAAGGCATTTCGCCACTCCGCGCATTGCCGCATTCAATGCCTGGCAGTCACCGCCGCTGGTCAACATCCCGATTCTTTTCATTACTCATCCTCCTTTAAGCTTCCTCCGGCTCTTTTCAAGCCCTTGCTATTCACTCGTTCTTTCATTATATAATAATTTACTTTTTACCACAACTGATGTTTTCATATATTTTCGGCAAAATTTGAGGGCTTATGGTAAACAGAAATCAATTTCGGGAAGCAGCGGGGGCGGCCCTAGGCCGGGTGGGAGGCAGGGGAAAAGGCGGGCAAAGGGAGCGGCAGGAAGAAGGGGGATTTTTCTGGAGCTTCCAATCAGATTTCACTAATGAAATGGGGAAGTGTCATGAAACCGACCGGGTCGGAAGCAACGGACATCCTGTCCACGCTTCCTGAAATTGCCATCCATGGCAATTTCCCCCTGAGCTTTTCAGCCATTTCATAAGTGAAATGACTGATTGTACGCAACAGAAAAATCCCCCTTCTTCCTGCCGCTCCCTTTGCCCGCCTTTTCCCCTGCCTCCCACCCGGCCTAGGGCCGCCCCCGCTGCTTCCCGAAACTGATTTCTATAAAAATTATAATTTCATCTTGATAAAATTGAAAATATAAGATAGAATAAAATCTGTTCTTTTATATTTTATATCATTTTATGGAGATGTACCCAAGTGGCTGAAGGGTCCGCACTCGAAATGCGGTAGGTCGGGCAACCGGCGCGAGAGTTCAAATCTCTCCATCTCCGTCAAAAACCATCGGAATTTTCCCGATGGTTTTTATAATATCCCCCTCTCCCCACCACCTGAAAATCAATTTTGGCAATTTGGGCGGACGGCATAGGCGCAGCTCTCTGGAGAACCGGGCCAGGGGACGGGCAGAGGGGGCGGCAAGGGGAAAGGAGATTTTTCTGTTACATACAATCAGCCATTTCACTTATGAAATGGTCGAATATCCCAGGGTGAAATTGCCATGGATGGCAATTTCAGGAAGCGTGGACAGGATGTCCGTTGCTTCCGACCCGGTCGGTTTCATAACACTTCCCCATTTCATTAGTGAAATGACTGATTGTATGCTCCAGAAAAATCTCCTTTCCCCTTGCCGCCCCCCCTGCCCGTCCCCTGGCCCGGTTCTCCAGAGAGCTGCGCCTATGCCGTCCGCCAAAATTGCCAAAATTGATTTTCCCCCCTCTTGCATTTTTTTCCCGTTTATTATAAAATTACATTTGCAAAATAGTATCAATATTTACAATATAGGAGGTATTTATTATGGATAGCAGTTTTTATCTTGTCTCAGGAGCCATTGCTCTTGTTTTTGGTCTCCTTCTTGCCTTTGTCGCATGGACTTTTTTCCGTCGCTTCCAAAAGATGAACGGCTTATTAAACCGTGCGCATGAAATGACTGGCAAAGCAGAGGGCCGTATCAGCGAGGTAGTAAGTGTCCGCCGCCGGAACCGTTCTTTCCGCTGGACCAATGAGTATCCTGTGATATCGTATACGGTTGACTCCAAGAATTACACCGTGAGCTTGGATTTTGCAGAAAAAAGAAAAGGACACTACAATGTCGGCAGCAATTGCCAGGTTTGCTATATTCCTTCCGACCCTTCCCAGTCTATTGTAGAAGAATTCAGGAAACCCATGCAAAGTAATCGAACGCAGTCTATCGTTGTAACTGTTATTATGGCTTTCTTTGCTTTTAACTGTATTGTATCTTCTCTTTCATACATATTTTCTTCCTTATAAATTCATCGGGCAATAGCCCGTGACAGAAAACGAGCAGGGAAGGAATTCTTCCCTACTCGTTTTTTTCATTATCCGGCCTCCCTGCATTCAGATCCGTATAACTATCCAGAAGCCCCACCGTTTCATTCGCCGGCCTTCCGTACATATTGCAGCATTTGTGTGAAACCCGGGCAGCCCCGGAGCTTTTTTCATCCATTTCCACGCTCATCCTCATCACGCCCATCTGCGTTTCACTGTCCAAATGCCTGAGAATATCCTCGATCAACTTTTCATCCATCGCCTTGCCCCCTTCTCTTCCCTGTCACCAATTATCCAGCGACATAGCGTCAAAAAAATCTTTTCCGCCCATCAGCCTTTCTTTGCAGCTAATAAAAAATGCCTTCATTTCCGCATAATTTTCTCCCATATCAATCAGCAACCCGTCAAAGTTCTCTTCCCTGATTCCTCCGATATCCGCAAAAAGCTGAAAATACTCCTCTTCATATCCATGCTCCTTTAATATCACCTCCCAGGTTTCCTCCGACAGGCATCCCTTTGTATGCTCCAAAAGGTATTTCTTCCATAAAGTTTCGTTCTCTTCGGAAAGGCCGATCGGATTCAGCAGCCGCAGCATAGCTAGGCGTACTTTGTTTTTTCTCTTATTCTTTATAAACTCCTCCAGGCTGCATCCATAATCCTCTTCCCCGCATAAAATCATCTTCGTGTACCCGTCTCCGTCTTCCATTTCCATGATCGTTTTCATCCGGGCATCCCATTTCCAGATCCATTGCTCTGTCCCTGCTTCCTCCATATCGAGCAGATATTCCGCATCCAGTGCCACGGCGGCAGCCAGCAGCGCGGCAGTCTGGTCTTTCTCCATTTTCCGCCCCGTTTCCCCGCTTCCATTTATGCCGGCCGGCATTCTTTCTGCTTCCTTCGCCTCATATGTATATATCTTCCTGATTTTAGGACATTCCATAAAAACACCGCTGCCTAATTTTATGTTTTTCTTTGGAAGATATACGTTTTCCAGGCCCGTGCAGTAGGCGAATGCCCAATCACCCACTTCTTCCAGACTTTCCGGCAAAAATACATTCTTGAGATTTTTTCTGCTCAAAAAGGCTTTTTTGGCCAACGCTTTCACAGCAATCCCATCTATCTTTTCCGGCACATGCACTTCGGCATGCCCTCCTTTATAATCCGTAATCGCGATCCAGGATTCCCCGCACCCATCCCTTTGCCTGTCTACTCGATATCCAAAGGTTCCGTTATTTTTTTCCGTCATCATCCACCCCGTTTCTGCGCGGCCCTAACTTTACAGCTCCAGCCTTTCGATCTCGCGGCGCAGATCCTCCTGGCGTCCCGACAACCGCAGTTTTCCATTATATTTTTGGTAGTCCTCGCTGCCGAACATGCCGATAAAACGGGCGCTGAAAATATTTACCGTCAGTTCCGTCACCAAAATCAGCATCTCATTTTCTTCCCCAAAGGCTTCCTTTACAAATTCAAATAACCGATGAAGCCGTTCTTTCGTTTCTGCAACCTCTTCTTTCATTTCCCTGACCTGGATGTCAAATTTCTTCTTTATATAAGAAAAAGCTTCTTCCGCCGTTCCTGCATCTCCGACATACAACTCCTTTTTGGCCTCCTCCAGAAAACGGATCGTCCTTCTGTGTTTCCTCTTGTCCCCCTCGGATAAAGCATTCGCCAGCCGCAGGGAATCGGACGCTCTTTTCTTTGCCTCCACTTGTCTGTCCAGCATGTCTGCCAGCAAAGTGAGATCCGATTCCTTTTCCACCAAATTTTTCAGTCCTTTTAATAAGGGCATCAGGTCATTCAGATAATCAGCCCCCTCCACTCCCTGCCTTGTCTCGCCAAGCATGATATCAAACAGCATGCCAAGCAGTGACAGCCTTTCGTCAAAAGGCGCTGCTTTTGCCCTGGTGTCAACTTCTTCCGACGCATTTCCGTTTAAAATCTCTTCCACATGGTAATTCTTTTTATATTTATAATACAAGTCATAATAAGCGGCAAACTCTTTGACGATCCGCTCGTTCCGCAAATATTGCCCAATCAAAACCTCATCTGCCGCAAGCCCTTCTTCTTCATACAGATAGAGAATCTGGGACAGGTCCTCCCATCCCCTCGCCGTTACATAAGAACGCCCCTTTACCGTAGTCTCTATTCGGTAAAAATGCTCTTTTTTCAGCTCCAGATAGCTTGTGATCACGTTATGGATCCCCTTCTCCTGCGCATACTCCTTCCATACGCCGTATTCCGCTTCCACGTCCAGAACTTTCAGCCTGTCCATCGTCACTATGTCGAATTCCCTTACCGACTTATTATACTCCGGCGGATTTCCTGCGGTGACAATTACCCACCCCTCCGGCACTCTATGTCTGCCGAACACTTTATACTGGAGAAATTGCAGCATGGACGGCGCCAGCGTCTCGGACACGCAGTTAATTTCGTCCAAAAATAAAATACCCTCTTTTATGCCGCTTTTCTCCATCACGTCGTAAATCGACGCGATGATCTCACTCATCGTATATTCCGATACCCGGTAGCTTTCCTCCCCGTATTCTTTTTCTTCGATAAAGGGCAGCCCCAGCGCCGACTGTCTTGTATGGTGGGTCATAGAGTAAGAAACCAGCGCAATTCCCAGCTCCTGGGCGATCTGTTCCATAACCGCCGTTTTTCCTACCCCCGGCGCTCCCAGCAGAAAAACTGGCCTCTGGCGCACTACGGGAATCCTATATTCTCCAAACTCATCCTTTTTTAAGTATAATTTCACCGTATTTTTGATATGCTCTTTCGCCTGTTTTATATTCATTTTCCATCTTCCTGCCCTCCGGCAGCCATCCCTTCTATTTCATCTTCATTCAGCACGACTGGAATCGCCCATGGCGGAACCTCCGGCCGTTCATCGCTGTCATCCAAAAATGCAAAAATCGTATCGTAGCCCGGCATCCGCGCAGGGTATACCCCATATCCGTCGGTAAAATAAATCAATCCTTTTAAGTTTTCAAATTCCCCTTCTTCTGCCAGTTTATCCACATAATCAAATACCGGGCGAAAATCCGTGGAACCAAAACCTTTTATTTTTCCTTCCTTCAAAAACCGGTCAAAATCCTCCTGGCAGGTGATCTTCGTGTCATTTCTGACATCGCTGTCGCATTGTATGATATGCACATTGATTTTCTGGAAAAAATTCTCCGTTCCCTTCAAAATGGAATATGTTTTCCTGATGAATTCTTTAACGGTCTCTCCCCTGCAAGAAGCCGAAGTATCGACAGCAATGACAAACTCCTTCACCTTTTTGGCATCCTTATATTCCAAAGGTTCAATCAGCGGCATATCCCCATACTGGGACAATCCGTAAGTATAATAAATATAATCAAACTCCTCATCGTTCACCCGCAGGTCTTCTCCCATAACAGTAAACCGGCGCAGCAGTTCCCCATAATCATATCTGTCCCTTGTCGCCTCCGCCAGATTCTTTTCCATGCTTTCCGATGAATTCTTATCTTTGGAAAAGGACTTGACATCCGCCTTTATCCTCTCGCTGATCTTTTTCCACTGCTCCAGCGTGATTTCCAGCTTTTCCTGTTCCTGCCAATATATATGGGCATCCCTGTCAAACAACCGCTGCCACTGTCCTTTTTCCCCCGGCGTCAGTGTATTATTTTTTAAATAACGGTATATCCTTTCTGCCGTCAAGGCCCCCGCATCTTCTTTCAGGTAATGCAGCTTGTTTTTGGCCTCCGCATCCTCTTCCAGCCCTCCCATCGGAAGCCCCATTTCTAATATGACATTTTCCACGGCGGCATCCGCCGCCAAGTCCCATAGCTCCGATTCCTTTTCCCCATAATGGTAGCTATGGGAAAACACATAATGTAGCAATACATGAAGATACAGCCGAATCGGATATCCTGATTCCTTTTTGTATTTTTTCAACAGCCAGGCCGGATCGTAATATAATTTATCGCCATCCGACGCGGCTCCTCCCAGCCCGCTGCGCGCTTCCGCTTCCAACCGGGACAAGGCCGCATCCAGAAAACGCATATTCACTACGATACTGTCCCGTGCCAGCTGCATCACCTGACTGGCCAGCCCTTTGATCCTTTCCTGCCGCCGCGTCTGCTCTTCTTCTCCCAGCGCTATCTCTCCTGCCATCCTTTATGCCCCTTCAAACTTTCCCTTTTTCTATTCTTCTATTTTATCATGATCCGCATAACCGGGCAATCTGCACAGCAGTCCATATCTCGCGGCAATATCCTTTGCATAGCTCAGTCCGTCCGGCGTTGTCCGCTCCACCTTGTAGCTTCGGATGCCGCCCTCCTTATCCTCCATCTGCGCCACCAGATTATCGATCTTTCCCCTGTTTCCCGGATAGCCGTTATATTCTTCCAGCTTCTGTGTCAGGTCATGGATGTGGGTGACAAAAATACCGCCGCATCCGATTACTCCGATATTGCATAACACTTCCGAAGCAATATATCCGGCCTCCATTCCGCTTGTGCTGGCGAAAGACTCATCCATCAGAAGGATATCCGTATCCTCCAATACTTCCATGATTTTTCCCAGCCTAGCGCACTCGCTTTCCAGCCGCCCTTTTCCATAGTTGTTCTCATCCGATACCGGGAAATGAGTGAATATCCCTGTCGCCGGGCTGATCCGCGCCGCCCGCGCCGGCACAAACAGCCCCAGCTGGAACAGAGCCTGAGCCATCCCGACCGAATATGCAAAAATAGATTTTCCTCCATGGTTCGGCCCTGTCACTAGATAGAACCTTCCCTTTTCATCATAGGAAAAAGAATTGGAAACTACCGTTTTTTCTACTTCTTTGACAGCCAATACCGGATTATAAACCTCCGTCAGGTTGCATCTTTTTTCATCCATGGGCGCAACCTCTGGTTTGCAAAAGAAAAATCCCTTTTCTTCCATATCCAGTATAAACTTTGCACCGGCTGTCAGAAAACGGATATCATCCAGGATCTGCACCAGCCATGATGTATTCAAAGAAAAATACTTTTGCACCGCAGGCCCGAAGCTTCTGATCGTTCGGGCGAAAATTGTATTCAGCGCCGAACGCGTGGAAATCTCCACCGCCTTCGCATCCCCTATATGCAGCCCTTTGTTAATGGAAAACAGCGGTGTCATATAAGACATGCTTTCTTTGCCCGTTTTTTTCAACAGTCTGTCCATCACCGTTCCGGGGCGGAATTTTTCCATATTGACCGAAACAATTCCCGCTTCCTGCACATGCAGCGTCTCATCCAGGTTCACCCCAAGCGTTATGCTCTTCACCAGCCCGAAATTTGTTTCTTCCTTAGCCAGTTCTTTTTTCAGGTTACGGTATTCCTCTCCCTCCGCCACTTCCCTTACTTTGCTCTGCAAAGCGCGGAGCCCTTCGGAATGCGTTTCCAGGAAAAGGGTATTTTCCGCAAACAGATCCACGAGTTCGATATACATTTCCAGAAACCGAATGGATCCCAGCGCAGATTCCACTGAAAATTCCCCGTTCATCGACCGACGCATATCCGATACGTTCTGGATCGCCGGAACGGCTTTGCAGAACACATCATACCACTCTCTGTTTTTTAATATGTCCTCCACGATATCCAGCCGGTACCGCAGCACTTCCTCATCCGTCGAAAAAAAATCCTGAAGCTTCAAATTCGTCATTCCCCGGTAGCCGTCCTTTACGAGGACAATAAGAGATTCTAATTGCAGCGCTTCGACAAAATCATAATTTTTCATTCTGTGGGAAGCCCTCCTGGCTTCACCATATCCTTCCGGGTACAAAAGACTGAGATTTTCCATAAGCATTCTCCTCATTCCAGGCGTGTATATCATCAAATATATTCAAAAATACCTTGAATAGCATCAGATACATTCATCATTTCGGAAATTGGCAGTCTATCTGCCTTTTTATAACCACGCACGGATAAATCCAGCAATGTAAGCTTTTCGCAATGAATATATCCTTCTGTATTTTCCGTAGACATCCATATATGAAGAGGCCCCTGCCTGGAATTATGAATAATAGGGCATCCTATTATTTCGCCACTGGCATTAAAAAAATCTTTACTGGCAACTAATACCGGATGTTTCATTTTCTCTATTTTCAAAATATCCCCCTGATGCAAGTGTTCCATTACCATACCTCTCTTCCGACGGGTTCGCCCCAATCATACTCGCCGTCAAGCATTAATTCCCCGTCAAATTCCGAAGCTCTTTCTTCCAATGTTTTATGGCGAAATGGTTTTGCTAAAGTAATGACACCATTGGATACTGTGACATCTAAAACCTCATTTAATGCAATTCCTGCGCTTTTTAAAATTTCTTTTGACAATCTGATTCCCTGACTGTTTCCCCATTCTTTTACTTGTGCCTGCATGCAAAACCTCCCTGCCATATAGTATATACTTAGTATATACTATATATTAAAAAATATCCATTCCAATTTTGCGTTCTTACATCTCCCCCCTCATAAGAAAATAAAGAAAAAAGCCCCGCTTAAACGGAGCTTTTTTCTTTATTTTCTTATGAGGGGGGAGATAGTGAGTTTTAAATAGTGAGTTCTTCAACTATCTGAGTTAATAATAAATGATAAATGTGTCCGTTATGTGTTTAGTTTTGAAAAAACCTATAAAATTTCATAACCATTCATAAACTAAATCTAAAATAATATTAAATTTAGAAATTTTCCTCATCCTCGCTGGCTGCCACTGCAGATACTACAGAAGTCACCGCTGATATAATCACTGCAATAATACAAATAAGCAAACCGCCGCCCAGAATCAAGATTTCCATAATTTTATTACCTCTTTTCCCTTTTATTCTTATACCCTTGCTTCCCTGCTCTGTCAAATAACCCGATTGTTATATTATAGCACACTTGCCCAAATTTTGCACGAAAAAAGTAACGTGACGCAGAAATCCAAAAATCAATTACCATTGACTGCATAACCGTTCCCTTTTCCTTTGCGCCATCCTCCACGAACCTTCCTCCATTTCCTGCCATATAATGATAATATATTACAAATATTTCAGGTGATGTTTATGAATGATACCACCGATCTATCTTTGATCATCAGCCATCTTTCCGAAGGGGCTTATCCCCCGCTCGGTATCGGTTCAGGGCGCAGAGTTTATGACTTGGGAAACGGCGCCGTCTTAAAAGTTGCCCGCAACGCCAAAGGCTATGCGCAAAACCAAGTAGAATCCGTTATTTCCGAAATGGATGATTCTGATCTTTTCGCTAAAGTTTTATTTATTTCTTCAGATAACCGTTATCTTATCATGGAAAAGGCCGACCCGGTCTCTGATTTTTCTGATATCCGCAGTTATTTCCATGTGAAAACAAATCGGGAACTATTCCAGCTCGGCAATTTCCAATATATTCCCCATAAATATAATCTGCTGCCCGCCGATCTCTGCCGCCCGGTCAACTGGGGGCTGATCCATGGCCGCCCGGTCATTATCGACTATGGATTTACCAGACGGATCCGCCGGAAATATTATTCTCTTTTCTAGCCCCTGACTTGTACATCGGGTACAAAAGGGCGTACCGCCGCCGCCAGCCCCTCCATCTCCGCCCTGTTGTACGCATGGAAACCAGGCATAATTACTCCGGGGCTTTCCTGGTAGCTTTGCAGGAAATAAGCCTTTGCACCTTTTATTTCTCTTCCGATCGACTCCATATCCTCTTTCCTGTGCAATTCCTTTGCTATGGTTGTTCGGAATTCATAATCAATTCCGCTTTTCATAATCAAGTTCATGGATTCCCGGATCCTTCCCGGATCCAGATTCCTTAAACCGACCGTTTCCCCATAACGCTCCATGCTGTTCTTTATATCCATAGCAATATAATCCACCCATCCGTTTTTTAACAATCCCTCTATGATTTCCGGCCGAGAGCCGTTGGTATCTAATTTGACCAGATACCCCATCTCCTTTATTCTTCCGGCCAACCGCCCCAAATCCTTTTCCATCGTCGGTTCCCCGCCAGTTATGCATACGCCTGACAAAATGCCCTTTCTTTTTTCCAAAAAAGGAAACAACTCTTCCTCCCTGACCGCCGCCTGGCTCTCCGGCCTCAGCACCAAATCCCCATTTTGGCAGAAGGGACATCGGAAATTACAGCCTCCAAGAAAAACTGCCGCCGCCACATGCCCCGGATAATCCAAAAGCGTCGTTTTATTCAATCCGCATATCCTCATCGTCCTATCACCCTTTCCCGTATCCTTGCCCTTTCCGGCAATATATATTATACTTGTATCGGCGCTATATTTCAAAAGTGAAATGAGGTAACAATGGATATACATGAAAAATATATGAAAGAAGCCCTAAAGCAGGCTAAAAAAGCATATCTGCTCGGTGAAGTCCCGATCGGCTGCGTTATCGTCCATGAGGGAAAAATCATAGGCAGGGGCTATAACCGCCGCAATACGGATAAAAACACCCTTTCCCATGCGGAAATAACCGCCATCAACAAAGCAAGCAAAAAAATCGGCGACTGGCGGCTGGAAGACTGCACTCTCTATGTCACTCTGGAGCCATGCCAGATGTGTTCCGGCGCTATTGTCCAGGCCCGTATTCCTGAGGTCATCATCGGATGCATGAATCCCAAGGCCGGCTGTGCGGGTTCCATCCTTAATATATTGGAAATGCCCCAGTTCAACCATCAAGTCCATGTGACGAGAGGCATACTCGAAACGGAATGCAGCAATATTATAACCACTTTCTTCAAAGAACTCCGCCAGCGCAATAAAGACAACATTGACAATTCCCGTGAAAACCAGTATACTAAAACCACCGTGCAGCCGGGGCGTTAGCGGTGTCCTGTACCTACAATCCGCTTTAGTAGGGGTGATGTTCTGTCGCGGGCTTTTATTTGGTATAGCTGCCCTTTATAAGTGGCGTTGAAGTTTGGGTCTTGCGCAATGGGAATCTGCGAACCGTGTCAGGTTGGGAACAAAGCAGCACTAAGCAGAATCTCCCATGTGCCGCAAGGGTGCCTGGCGGAGTTAACTGTAAAGGTAACGTATATTGATGCGGCTCAACACAGAACGCACGGTATTTTACATGGAAAATATATTGATATGTTATCAATGATATACTATCAATGATATACTATCAGTGATATACTATTAACGATATGCCACCAGTGATAAAGGAGTCTGGAATGAACATGCATGACTGCACGCTTTGTCCAAGGAATTGCCATGCCGACAGGGCAAACGGCCAGACTGGATATTGCGGCGAAACGGATCAAATGCGGGCGGCAAGAGCCGCGCTTCATATGTGGGAGGAACCTTGCATTTCAGGACAGGCCGGTTCAGGTACTGTCTTTTTTTCCGGCTGCAATATGGGCTGCGTTTTCTGCCAGAACCATGCCATTTCCAAAAGCTTGACAGGAAAAGAAATATCCCCGGAACGCCTTGGAACTATTTTTCTAGAACTTCAGGCAAAAAACGCGTGCAACATCAATCTTGTCACGCCCACCCATTTTGTCCCGCAAATCAAAGAAGCGCTGGAATATGCCAAAACCAGCGGCCTTGCCATTCCCGTTGTTTATAATACCAGCTCTTATGAAAAAGCGGACACTCTGAAAGAATTGGACGGGCTGATCGATATTTATCTTCCTGACCTGAAATATATTTCCTCCGCACTCAGCAAAAAATATTCCTTTGCCGAAGATTATTTTATTTATGCCGCTTCAGCCATCCAAGAAATGGTGCGCCAGGCCGGAACGCCCGTTTTTGCCCCCCAGCTCTTGGCGGAATCCGAAAACCGGGAAGATGATTACTCCGGCCCTCTGATGAAAAAGGGTGTCATCGTAAGGCATCTTATGCTCCCGGGATGCATGGAGGATTCCCGGAAAGTTTTACAATATTTATACAGCACTTACAAAAATGACATATATGTCAGTATTATGAACCAGTATACTCCCATTCCCTCCTATCTGGATGCGCAAGCCTATCCCGAACTGAACCGCACAGTCTCTGCCCGGGAATATGATAAGCTGACAGACTACGCCCTGGATATTGGGATCGAAAATGGTTTCATCCAGGACGGAAATACCTGTCTGGAAAGCTTTATTCCCCCTTTCGATTGTTCCGGCATATAAGCGCGGTTTTGTCACTTTATATACTGACTCTCCGCAAATAATACCCGAATTTTCCCGGCTCCGCCCTGCCGCCGCAGCATTCAAAGGCCTCGAACCCGAACATCAAAGCCACCATCTTTTCCCTCTCATAATATACGCCCGGCACGCCAAGATAAAAATTACCGTATTTCTCTTTCTTTTTCCCGTGATTTGCTTTTTCTTTTTCCGATCCTTTCGCCGCCCCCTCTCCGTCTGTTTCCTCCGACGGCTCTCTTCCGAGGACGATGTGTCGGTAATTATAAAATCCGTGAAGCAGAAAACTGTTATTCGCCAAATGCTGGCAGTCGCCTGTCATGATGACAAAGTCCTTAGGCTGTATCGATATATATTCCCTCTCATCTTCATAAGGATGCACCACTGGGTACATCCGGCAAAGCTGCTCCCATTTATCGTCTAAAATAACATCTTCCACCCGGATTTCTTTTCCCGGGCTTCCGCCCAGTTTCTCCCTGTTTCTTGTTTTCTTTGCTTCTGCCTTTTCTTCCTCCTTTGGCGGTTTCTTCCTTTCCTCCTTCTTCTCCGCCGCATGGAATGCCTTTTTTTCCTTTCCAGGCCCCGCATCCTTTTTCTCCGGGCGGTCTTCCTTTATTCCCTCTGCTATGGGTGATGCCTGGTATTTGCCCTCAATGACCTCTGTATCCGATATCTTTATAAAAAAACGCCCCGCTTCTCCTGCCTCCATACCCCCCGCGCCGGGCAATTTTCCTTTTCCGCTCCTTTTCCATTCCCCGCTTCCCTTATAAAGAAATATATTGCCTATCACATGTTCTTCCTTTGTGTTTCCGACATATATGTCATATTTTTTCTCTGCCAGCTCCGCCATTCCCGACACGCGCATATCAAAAGTCCATTGATCCCCTGCCATTTCCGCTTTTATGAATCCCGCGCTCCTGATCCGATTCCCCTGTTCCAAATAAGAAAGATAGATCACCTTTTTATAATAGCCAGCCATGGATGTCCTCCTTTCCGCATTTCCCATTTTCCATTTTCTAATTTTATGCGGACAGTCTTCCATTTATGCTGACAAGCTGTTGCACCCCGGATGGCCATATGCCGAACAGCAGCGCTGCATCTCCTCCCTTCCTTTTTCACCCTGCGCTTTGCTCTTCCAGGAACTTGAGAAAGCTTTCCACTCCGCCCCCTACGCGGTTCACTCCTTCCGGCCTGTCCCCTTCCGTATCCGACACATCATAAAAATCCCCTCCTTTTGTAGCCTCTGTCATCATAAAACTATCGCTGCCATAGATTCCTTCCCCGAAGCCGATATACTCGTCGCCCCAAAATGCACATTCCTGATCCGCAATCCCATACTCATCGCGGAAAAATCCATACAAAACATTTACATTATCGCTTTTGCTGGAAATCCCTACTTCCAGGTATTTTGCATCCGTTGTGGCAGATACCTCGATTCCCTGTTCCTTTCCTGTTTTTTCTGCCAGCTCTACCAGTCCTTTTATCCCCCCTATAAAACCATGTTTTTCCAAAAAGCAGAGCAGCCCTTCCTTTTCTCCTTCCTGTAAGAACAAAGCATCCCCTCTTTGATTTTCTACCATCAAGTCAATCTTGCAGTAATTCGGCCTGCTGAATACAATATCCGTGGGAATCCGATAGTTTTGCAATAAGATTTTATGGATTTCATAACAAATATCATGAATTTTCAGCGTCCCCTCTTCATCAGGAGTTCTTTGCTCCAGCAAAAAAGGCATCCCCTCTTTATCAAAGCTATAGTTATACGCCCCTCTCCCCAGGCCCAAAAATAAATTTCGCCGCTCTTTGGTTCCAAAATATTCATGCAGCCTCCCCCCTGCAATATTTTCCATCGTCGTCCCGCTGATCACTGCCAGCTTCACCCCTTCTGCCAGCAAGCGTCTCATCGGTTCTGCCACCTGGTCTGCCGAAGCCTTGCGGGAAACGACCGCCGTCCCGTCCCAGTCAAAAAAAATCGCCTTATATTTCTTCACGATAAGTATTCTCCTTTTCCGATAAAATGATTTCCTTTCCTTCCAGCCAAAAACGCAATTCCTTTCCTTCTGTCAGCACAAAACATCTTTCCCTGTGGCTCGATTCCACGAAAAGAGTCGCCCCCAAATAACGGACCGTAAAGGAATATCCTTCCCATGCTTCCGGCACATAAGGTTTCAGCTCCAGCTTCCCGCCGTTTGTCCGAAGCCCTGCGAACCCATAGACGACCGCCAGCCATGTACCCGCCATATTCGCGGCATGGATGCCCGCATAAAAATTATTGTGATGGTCGTCCAAATCCATCCGTGCCGACTTTGAAAAATATTCGTGTGCCTCGTCATAATAACCGATCTGGCATGCCAATATTCCAAAAATGCAAGTGGAAAGGGAGGAATGATGGAGCGTGACCTCCTGGTAAAAATCATAATTTCGTTTCAATTCCTCCATTGTGAATAAATTGCTGTGAAGAAGCATCCCCAGGACAGCGTCCGCCTGTTTTGACATTCGCTGGCGGTAGACGAACAGCGGATGATAATTTTCATACAAAAGATGTCTTTTCTCCGGCGGTATCCGGGAATCGTCCCATGGCTTGCGCATCATAAACCCGTCGTCCAGCGGATATATCTCCCTCTTTTCATCATAGGGGAAATACATATTTTCCACGATTCTTTTCCAATAAGCAACTTCTTCTTCCGTAATCCCAAGCCTTTTTACAAATTCCGGATAAGCTTCCTCCCCCATTCCTTTCAATCGTTCCAGCGCCTTTACTGCATCCCTTATATTTTCCCGCGCCATCAGATTGGTATAGAAATTGTTATCCACAATAGCGTTATATTCATCCGGCCCAGTCACCGCGCAAATACAATATCTATCCCCCTTCGCTTCCGCAAAACATCCCACGTCCGCCCAGACCCTGGCCGTCTCGCATAATACTTCTGCCGCACGCTCCATGAAAAAGGTTTCATCCCCCGTTACATCGACATAAAGGGAGAACGCATAGGCGATGTCCGCATTAATATGGTACTGCGCCGTTCCCAGCGGAAAATAGGTAGATGCCTCTTCCCCATTGATCGTCCGCCATGGGAACAACGCCCCTTTCGGATGCCCCAGCACCCTGGCTCTGGCACGCGCCTGTTCCAGTGTGGAATAGCGGTATTCCAGCAGCGCCTTGGCAATCTCCGGCGCGGTATAGACGAATACGGGCAGGATATACATCTCCGTGTCCCAAAAGTAATGTCCTTCGTACCCTTCCCCGGACAGCCCTTTGGCTCCCATCCCGGTTTTTCCGTCCCTCCCCGCCGCCTGCATAATGTGGAACAAATTAAAACGCATCCCCTGGCAAAGCCTGTCGTCCCCTTTAATCTTCACATCCGCATATTTCCAGAAATTATGGAAAGCTTCTCTTTGTTCCTCTTTCAGCCTTTCATAGCCTATCTCCCTGCATCGCCCGCACTCCTGCACCGAAGCATCATATAACGAGCCGCTGGCATCCTGGGAAGAAAAATACACAATATATGTATCAAAAACCAGTTCCTTCCCCGCTTCTGCTGCAAATTCCCGCTCTGCTTTTGCATAACATCCTCCTGTTTCCACTCTGCACTCCAAAGGCTCCGCAGGCATTTCCTCTCCTTCCCCGCTTCCGCTGTTCTTCCATCCGGCCTCTGTCGCCACCCCGCAGCCAATCCTTAACCCGCTCTTTTTTGTCCGTCCCTCATAATAAAGCAATGCTTCCGAAGCCTCGCATCGTTCCGTTTCCAGCCTTTTTCCAAAAGGCCCGTAATCCACCAGAGGATTGGTTTTCCTCGTATGGTTTTCCACATCCCCGTCCAGATAAGACTGGACCTTGATCTTCCTTACCTTATATTTTCCCGATTCCTCTTCCCTTTCCGGCTTCCTTTCGTCCAATAAGCGGACAATAACTCTCTGTGCCATCACATTTTTATGTGTCATGGATACCAGCCGCTCGAAAACCAATTCCACCGCCTTTCCTCCCGGCGATACCCAGTCCACTTCCCGCCTGACAAAGCCTTCCTTCATAAAAAGAGTCCTCTTATAACTCCGCACTTCCCCTTTCCTTAAATCAAACATTTCCCCGTCCAGAAAAATCCGCGTTCTTTTCCCGTTCGGAAGATTCAGCAAAGACTGGCTCTTTTCCGGGAACCCATAATTCCATTCCCCATACCGTATATCCTCGCTTTCGTAGAACCCGTTCACGAAATTCCCTTCCAGTCCTTCCTCTATGGAAAAATCATATCCTTCTTCCAAAGTCCCTCTCGTTCCGATATAACCATTGGACAACGCAAATGTCGTTTCATTCCGATAATTGTTCTCCCGTTCAAATGACAACTCTGTCACATTCCAGTCCTCGATCGGGTAAATCCTTGGGCAGATCTGCCCATGCATCCCTTTCCGATCTTCCCCTGCATTCTTTCCTGCCATATCCCTTTCCGCGCCTTTCTGCCGCCCATCGGCCTTCTCCCGTAAATATATCTTTATGCTGTTGCATTCCCTTATGCTGTACTTCCTCCGGCTGCGCTTATCCCTTGACCGCTCCTGCCGTCAGGCTCTCCATCACCTGTCTCTGCAGCAGGATAAACACAAAAATCGTCGGCAGCACTGTCATAACCACCGCCGCAAACAGCGCGGAATAATTATTGGCAAATGTCCCCATATAATAATTCAGCGCAATCGGAACCGTCCTCGCCCGGTTTCCGCTTGTCAGCATCAGGGCAAAATAAAACTCATTCCATGTATTGATAAACTGAAGCAGCGCAATCGTCACCAGGCCCGGCTTTGCCAGCGGCAGGATAATATGCCAAAATGTCTGCAAAAAAGTAGCTCCGTCAATATATGCCGACTCTTCCAGCGCCATGGAAATTGTCTTATAATAACTCGTCATAACAAAAAACGACATCGGAATTCCCATTGCCGAATAGACAATTACCATTCCCAGCTTCGTATCAAATATCCCCAATTTTTGAAAAATTGCAAACAACGGCTGCGAAATCGCCTGTGCCGGAAGCATCAAAGAAGCGGAAATCAACAGCACAATTACTGTTTTTAGTTTAAAATCAAATCTGGAAATGATATAAGAACACATCGCGACCAATGCTACCGTCACCAAAACGCTGCATCCCACGATCACCACGCTGTTCAGAAAATATTGCGCGATCGGCGCATAACGGAATGCCGCCTCATAATTATCCAGCCGAAAGCCGGACGGCCAGGAAAGCGCAGAAGAATTAATTTCCGCATATGTTTTAAAAGAGCTGATAAACGCCCATGCGATCGGCCCTACGGACACCAGCACAAAAACAATCATAAATAAATATTTGGCAGTTTTCGCCGCAGCTGTAACCGCCTTTGATGTCTCTTTCATCCTTTTCCCTCTTCCCTATCCATATGTATTATGCTTCTTTTTTCTCCATAAAAATACGCTGCACCAGCAATACCAGCAGAAGCCCGATGCTGATCTGCACAACCCCCACCGCATTTGCCTTCCCGTAATTATTCTCCAGCGTAGCCGCTTTATACAAATAAATCGGCAGATTCAGCGTGGAATTCCCAGGCCCCCCTTTTGTTGTCATATAAATAATGTCGAACTGGGATACCATTGCCACCGAAGCCAGCGTCACGCAAGTGCCGAAAATATTTTTCATCAAAGGCAAAGTAATATAACGGTCAAGCTGCCATGGCTTTGCTCCATCCACTCTGGCCGCTTCGTAAATTTCCTTATCCACAGCCCCCATTTCTGCCAGAAAAATAATCGTATTAAACCCGGAATAAAAAATCCATGTTGCCGTCACCGTCCAAAAAGCATACCTGGAATTTCCGAACAAATTCGGCACCTGGCCCACCTCTATGCCGAACGCTTCCAAAAATGGCTTCACAATGCCGAAAGAAGGATTCAGCAGCAGCGTAAACATGACCCCCGTCGCCGCTGTAGGCACGATATTGGGAATCATATATGCCGTACGGACGAATTTCCATCCGATCGGTTTCCTGCGCAGCACCAATGCCATTGCCAAGCCCAGACCCACATGAAAAGTGGATTGCAGAACCACCCAGACCAACGTATTCCGAATCGACACTATAAAATCCTGATCCGAAAAAATAGTCACGAAATTCTTAATCCCCTGAAACACGGGAGCCGAAAATGTCGTATAATTGCAAAGCGATGTATACAGCACCGTAACGATAGGGGCCGCATAAACGAGGGCGAATAATATCATACACGGAATCGTAAATACAGCGATCCATAAACCTTTATTTTTTGTTTTCATTCCTCTATACCCATATGTCCCGCCCGGGAAACCCGGGCGGGAACAGATTCCACTATGTTATTCCTGGTTTTTTGCTGCCGATTCTGTCAGTTTCTCACAGAATTCTTTTGCTGTAATATTTCCATAGGCCAGTTCCGGAAGCTCTGTCGAAAAAGTATCGATGGTATTCTGATACCAATATGCCTGGTTCTGCCCATAAGTCATTTCCGCATGGTTCTGGATCTCCAATACCTCAGCCATCAGCGGATCGCTCTCCGTCAGCCCTGCCGGGATTTCCAGATCATTGGATACCGGCTGCAGCCCTGTCATTTCCAATGCCTTAATCTGGTTTTCCGGCGTTGTTTCGAATTTCAGGAAAGCAACAGCCGCCTTTATTTTCGCTTCATCTTTCGCTCCTACCATATCTCCCGGCGTGGGAACCATTTCCATTCCGGCGCAGGGCATTAACATGATCCCCACCTTATCGTAAAATCCTTCCGGCGCCTTTTCCGCTTCCGAAAAGTCAGGAATCATCCATGGCCCGTTCGGGAACATTGCCACTTCCCCGTTAAAGAAATGTGTCGCCATAGGATCGTATTTTCCTCCTACCGCATCGCTTGTCGTATATTCCTGGAACATCATCGCAATCTTTTCTGCTGCCGCTTCCACTTCGGGCGTATTGAAATCCATAGGATACATGCTGTTCATCCAGTCATTCCCGGCCTGTCCGTTCGTTCCGATCAAAGCGCTCATCCAGAGGTTTGTCAGCCATCCCGAATCCGCGCTGTCCATGCCGACGGGCGTAATCCCTGCCGCTTTCAGCTGCTCGCATGCCTCAAAGAATTCGTCCCAGCTTCCGTATGCCACCTCCGGCGCCGTCAGTCCCGCCTGTTCGAATAATTCCTTATTATAATAAATATAGGAAATCTCCTTGGAAACCGGCACGCCGTAAATCTTGCCGTCTACCGTATTAAATTCCAGAGAAGTATCATCAAATAACGCTTTCCACTCCGGATCCGCATCGAAATACGGAGTCAGATCCGCTACTTTTCCCGATTTTGCCGCCATCTCCGTAATGTTATTGCCCCCATTGAAAACAATGTCCGGCAGATCCCCGCTGGAAATTAACAGCTTAATTTTCTGGTTATAAGCATCCGTGGTCGGAATTTCCTCAAAATTAAATTCCACGTTTTTGCCTTCTTCCGTTTTCTGGAATTCCTCAAATAAATACGCATAATATTCTGCCGCATAGTCCGTCCCTACATGATAGTTAATCACATTCAGCACGACCTTCTCCCCGCTTTCGGCTGCTTCCGTACTTTCGCTTTCAGCCCTCGTTCCTCCTTCTGCCTGTCCTCCTGCGTTTCCCCCGTTTCCGCAGGCTGCCATTCCTAATCCCATGGCAACGGCCATTGCCGATGCCAAAATCCGCCTCACAATTTTTTTCTTCATACGAATAACCATTTCCCTTCCGTAACCTGTACATTTATTGTTATCGCTTACTGGTTTTATTATATTTTTTTCCCACTTGTTTTTTAATTCATTTCCATGCCCTCTTCTTATACTATTTCCCCCAATCTCCTCCTGCTTCCCTTCTTTTTGCCTCCCTCTTCCCAATCTCTTGTAAAATTTTGACTGAAACTTTGAAAATTTCCGCATTCTCGGAAAATACATTGAAGGGGTTTTCTTATTATGACATAATCATAATTATGACATAATTAAAATTACGACATAATTAAAATTACGACATAATAAAACATGCCGCAAAGAAATCTGCGGATAAAGGAGAATTTTGTATGAAAGCATTGATGCTGCGGATTTTCACTCGAAAAGAACACTCTCTGCGTTCTTTTATAACACTTGCCATCTCGTTTACCGTAACCGCTATTTTATTATGTTCGACTTTTTTCTATTATTATCAGACTTCCCTCCTGCTTCGCGGCAATTTCGAACAATCCATTACCGGGCAGCTTAACCAGGTAAACCAAAACATTACGGAGCAGGTTGATACGATAGACTCTACCATCCCTCTGTTCCTTTCCAATACTATGCTCTTAAATGCCCTGGAAACCTCTTCTTTTCCTTCCACAGGAAACAACAGTCGTTTCCAGCTGGAAAAGCAAATGTCGGATATTTACTACAGCACCCCTCTTTCCGGCAGAAATTTTACCGATGCCATCTACATTGCATGCGATGGCGGAACGATTCTTACCGCTTATACATCAGCCTCTGCCAGCGCCCCCTTATATCAGGGATGTGAACTTTTAGAAAGCATCGACCCGTCGGATACCGGCCTTCTTTGCCGCACTCTGGACTCGGAAAAAAACAGCATTTATTTCGCCCGTAATCTGTTTAGCGGCAATACCGGCAACCATATGGGAGTATTTATCATCCATATCAATCTGGACAAATGGGTCCGATATTGCGCGAAAGGCCTGGATCCCTTTTGGTTTATTTGCCTCTACAACCAGCAAATAAGCGCCGCCTCCGACCAGGATATGATCGCAGAAAAAATAGATTTGAGGGCGGGGATCAATCTGGACAAAGGCTCCGTTTCTTTCCAGGAACTGTCCTTGGATAACCGCGCCTATTTTGCCGCCGCCCGCAGTCTGGATGAATTCGGCCTCGTTTCCGTCGTCGCCGCACCCAAAGATTTATTGCTCGCAGACTTAGATGATGCCATGAAGTCTTATCTCCTGCTTCTGGCGCTTACCGTTGTTGCAGCCCTGTTGATCTCCCTCGTAATCAGCCAGGCCATTACCCGCCCGATTGATAAAATGATTTATTACATCAACCGAATTTCTACAGGACAGGAAAAAAACCTGCCGCCTATGAAAATGTACCATGAGTTCGATGTCTGGGCACAGTCTTTTAACCAAATGCTCCAGCAGCTGGATATTTATTACAACGATAATTTCCAGAAACAACTGCTTTTAAAAAATGCAGAAATCCGTGCGCTGCAAAGCCAAATGAATCCCCATTTCCTTTTTAATGTGCTGAATACCATCGCGTGGAAAGCCCAGATCCATGATAACGAAGAAATTTACCAGATGGTCATCTCGCTGGGGGAACTGTTAAAAATGAACACCCTTTCCAAAGAAAAGGATTTCATTGCTTTGGATAAAGAAATGGAATATGTCAGATTCTATCTGTATCTTCAGCAGATGCGTTTTGAAGATAAAATCACTTGCCATATACAGATTCCTGACCATTTAATGAAATGCCGGATCCCTTGTTTTTGTATACAGCCTTTAGTAGAAAATGCCGTGGTCCACGGCCTTGAACCGAAAAAGGGAAAAGGCCGTTTAATCATTCAGGTAATCGAAACGGACCAGCACGAAATGGAAATTTCCATCATTGACAACGGCATTGGTTTCGCTGAAATTCCCGATATATCCAAAATTACTTCTTCGGGAAAAGATACCCACACCCATATCGGCCTGCGGAACCTGGATAAAAGGCTGGAATTGCTTTTTGGAAGCACAGCCCGGTTAAGGATAGAAAGCGAACCCAATATATGCACTTCCGTCTCCATGCGGATTCCTGTCGGAAAGGAGGAGGACTCCATTGATCTTTCAACTATTGATCGTAGATGATGAAGCAACGATGCGCAAAGGTATTGCCAATTTCATGGATTGGAAAGCCATAGGCTGCGAAGTGGCCGGAACGGCCAGCGACGGACTGGAAGCTATCAAATTCCTTCAGCATCACCATGTCGATATTGTGATTACCGACATCAAAATGCCGGAAGCCGACGGCCTTGCCGTAGCTAAATTTGTATTTGAAAATATGCCGGAAACAAAAGTTATACTGCTGACCGGCTATGCCGATTTTAAATATGCCCAGACAGCCATCCAATATAATGTTTCTGACTTTATATTAAAGCCGACAAACAAAAAAGACTTATTTTCTTCCGTAAAGGCTGCCCAGCAAAAAATCATTGCCGCCAGAAAGCACACGTCTCTCGCGGAAGAGGAATTTACATTTTTGAAAGACCAGCTCTTACAAGAGCTGACTGCCGGTCCTTTTTCACTGGAATTAGCAGAACGCCTGAAACAGTTCCAGCTTCCCCTGCACCACTATTTTACGGTTGCATTTCGTCTTGTTCCGTTTGAACATGATATTTCGTCCTTAAAAAAGATCATTGCGGAAGAAAAGCAAAATGCTTATTGCTATCGGTACGACAATTTAATGATAGCGATTCATTTTTTAGAACAGCACTGCCAGACGGTTCCTTCTTATATTTTGGACAGCTGCAAAGAAATTGCCGCCATTGCCTTCGCCCTGGATTCCAGGCAGGTCGCCGCCGGCATCAGCCTTTGCCATTCCGGCGCCGCCAGCTTCAGCGCCGCCGTATCGGAGTCCATCCATGCCTTGACTCTAAACTTCTATTCCGAAAGCAATATCGCCGTATTTTCGGATTTTGCCAATTATGAGATGTGTGATTTGACTGCGGAGAATTCCCTGGAACTATTTCAATTTGAAAACAGCCTGAACAACTGGCTCTTCGATGATGCTTCTTGTATCTTGAACCATATGATGGCAAAGTTCAAAAGCAATTTCGTTAATTCCCAGGATGCCAAAAACATCTGCGCCCAAATATATTACATATGCTGCCGCGTACTGATCAAAAAGGAAAACTCTCCGCCGGAAGCTGTCTTCCTGGACCGCATCCGCCATTCGTCGGATATCTTTACGCTGGAAGAAACGATTTACCAGTTGATGGCTTATACAAAAGATCATTTTATCCGCGCCATGGGCAACCAGAACCGACTGGTCGAAAATACAATTAAATATGTCCACGAAAACCTGTCCAGCCCTTTATCGCTGGAAAATATTGCAGAACATCTGCATATTTCCTCTTCCCATTTAAGCAGGACTTTCAAAAAAAACTGCAATGAGTCTTTGACCGAATTCATCAACCGGACAAGAATTGAAAAGGCCAAGGACTACCTTATACACTCGGACATTTTATCCTACGAAATCGCAGAATTGGTAGGATATAATGATCCAGCCTATTTTTCTTCTATCTTTAAAAAATATACCGGTTTAAGCCCTACGGATTTCAGGCAGCAGTCAGCCCCAAATAAATAGGGAAAACAAGAGGCGGATCATCCCCGCCTCTTACTGTTTTTCTTCATTAATATTCTAATGTATCCAGATATTTCATATAATTCACTACCATCAGAGCAATTTTAAGCGTTAACGCATCGTCAAAGGTACGAATATCCAGCCCCGTGCTCTTTTCCAGTTTTTCTATCCGATATACCAGCGTATTCCTATGCACATACAGCTGCCTTGATGTTTCTGAGACATTCAGATTATTCTCGAAAAACTTATTAATGGTCGTCAATGTCTCATCATCAAAATCCAACGGTGTCCCCGGCCCGAATATTTCATTCATAAAAATTTTACATAAGTTGACCGGAAGCTGGTAAATCAGCCTTCCTATTCCCAACGCACTGTAGGAATTAACCTTCCTCTCCACATAAAATATTTTTCCCACATCCAGGGCCATCTTTGCTTCTTTATACGATTTGGATACGTCTTTCAATTCGTTGACGATCGTCCCGTAAGCCACGCGCGCATTCATCATCGCCTCCGTGTTCATCATATCCACAATCGTCTGGGCAGTCCGCTCCACTGCCTCGTAGCCTTCCCCGATTTCAAGAGTCTTTATCAAGATTACATTGCTTTCATCTACCGCAGTAATGTAATCCCCCGACTGAGACGAAAACATCCCTCCCAAAAACTCGGACGCAGTCCCATCTTTGCCATTCCCCGTTTCTACTATAACCACTACCCTTGGCGCCAATACTTCTATATGAAGTTTTTTCGCCCTGTTATAAATATCCACCAGCAAAAGATTATCCAGCAAAAGATTCTGGAAAAAATTATTTCGGTCAAACCGCTCCTTATATGCGATAATCAGATTCTGAATCTGGCTCACCGCTATTCTGGCAACCATATATGCTTCATCGCCGCTTCCTCTCGCAAGCAAAATATATGCCAGTTCCCCTTCGTCCCTGATTTTTAAAAGGTGGTCTGTTCCTATTACCTGGCTGTCCGCAGGCGAAGCAATAAAGTCGGCGACAATCCCCGGCTGGATATCTTTTATATCAAATGTAGATGTAACAGCCACGCCGTCTAAATCATAAACGCATAAATTGATTTTGGTTATCGCATGTAACTCTTCAATATTTGTTCTGATTACCTGACTTGATATCATATTTTATCCCCCAAACCTTTTCTTTTTCCAGAATAGAAAACCAAATCCTGCATATTAACAAACGCTGTCGCGCTCAACGAGCCAGCTTATTGTAACAAAAGAGGGGATGCTTTCGCATCCCCCCAATGATTTTCCAAGACTAATTTGTAATAACTTGCTCTGTCTCTTTGTCGAACACATGGATCTTTTCAATATCAAAAGCAAATTTAACAGTATCGCCGGGTCTTGCTGTCGTGCGGGAATCTACTCTCGCCGTAATCGGGAACTCAGCCAAATCAAAGTATAAGTAAACTTCTGCACCGAGCAATTCATAAACCTTAATGGTGGATTCGAATACACACTGTGCGGATGCCGTAAATGCGTCAGAATCATATACATCTTCCGGACGGATACCGAATGTTACTTTCTTTCCTACATAGCCGCCGTCAATCAGTTTCTTTGACTTAGCTGCCGGAAGCTCAATGCTCTTGCCAGCAACCTTAAGGCTTGCCACATTGCCTTTCGCTTCTACTTCTGCATCCAGGAAGTTCATCTGAGGAGAACCCATGAATCCTGCAACAAACAGGTTCTGCGGTTTCTCATACAAGTTCTGGGGCGTATCTACCTGCTGAACGATACCGTCTTTCATAACAACGATTCTCGTACCAAGCGTCATAGCCTCTGTCTGGTCGTGGGTTACGTAAATGATCGTTGTGCCGAGTCTCTGATGCAGCTTTGCAATTTCGATACGCATCTGTACACGAAGCTTTGCATCCAAGTTGGAAAGAGGCTCATCCATAAGGAATACCTTAGGATTACGAACGATTGCACGTCCCATAGCGACACGCTGTCTCTGACCACCGGAAAGAGCCTTCGGCTTACGGTCAAGAAGAGCTGTCAGGTCAAGGATCTTTGCCGCTTCTTTTACCATTTTATCGATTTCATCCTTCGGAACTTTTCTTAACTTAAGTCCGAAAGCCATATTGTCATATACGGACATATGCGGGTACAATGCATAGTTCTGGAATACCATTGCAATATCCCTGTCCTTCGGTTCCACATCGTTTACCAGTTTGTCACCGATCCACAGCTCGCCGGAGGAAATGTCTTCCAAACCTGCAACCATACGCAATGTAGTAGATTTACCGCATCCTGAAGGTCCTACGAAAATAATAAACTCTTTATCCGCAATTTCAAGGTTGAAATTCTTTACCGCTTCAAATCCGTTCGGATATACCTTGCAGATATTCTTTAATGATAAACTTGCCATTTTAGTTTGCCTCCTGATTTTTATATTGTATTTCCGTCTCTTCGACGGAATGTCGTTTAACTCTATAGCAAGTATAACGAAGTTCCTCTTTTTTTACCATACTCACATTACACAAATATTTTTTATTCCATTGTAAAAATTGCTTATATTGTATGACCCTCTTTTGCATCCGCATCAACTTGAACAAGAAATCATCTGTTTCCTATACAAGTTGTACAAATAATCATTTGTTCACGCGGCTCTCTCTTTCCACTCTTTTCTTTCCCTCGCTTTTCTCGCTCTCGTCCCCATAAAAAGCGATCTGGCTCTTCCCTCTCCTCTTCGCCACGTAAAGCGCACTGTCCGCCGCCTTATACATACTCTCAAAATCATGCCCGTCTTTTGGAAACACTGCTGCGCCGATGCTGGCGGTTGCCGCATATTTCACATATTCCCCAGTCTGGAAGTCCTTAAAAAAATCACCCAGCTTCGCCGCTTCTTTTTCCAGCACTTCATCGCTGTTCAAATTCTTCAGCAGAATCATGAACTCATCGCCGCCGGTGCGCCCGATAATATCCGATGCACGGAACATGGCTTTGACCTGATGTCCTAAGGAGGAAAGCACCTCATCCCCAAAAGCATGGCCCAGCGTATCGTTAATTTTCTTGAAATTATCCACATCCAGAACAAATAAAAGCGCTTGTTCCGTCGGGTGTTTTTCCATATATTCCTTAATCTTCCGTTCCGTAGCCAGTTTATTATTCAATCCTGTCAGCAGATCCGTATCCGCCTTTTCCTCCAGTTTCTTCCTTCTCTCATTGCTTCTGAGCTTGCTGATAATATTAATGACAATCAGCATCCCCAAAAACACTCCTACCGCCGCCAAAAGGCGCAGGATCATCTGCCGTGAATTATACAGCTCTTTTTCGATCAGGGAGTCCACATAAGACTGCTCTACCCCTACGAGCAGCGTCCAGTTATTGATTCCTACCGGGGCGTATATGACTCTTCTCTCTACGCCCCCCATTACGGCGCTGAAGCTTCCCGATGCCTTATTCCTCATCCTGACCGTAATTTTTTCCATCAGATTATTATTTTCTTCATTATCTTCCACGGCGTCCCATATATTTCCATCTTCTGCAAATATACCGCCAGTATCATTGTTCAGCCGGATAATCTCCCCTTCCGGATTGACTACCGCATAAAAAGTAGTGGCCCCGAATTCCGGTTTGGCAAACAGCCGGTCCAGTTTTTCCACCGGATAATACAATAAAAGCGTGCGGCTCCCCCCGGATACGGTCAAAGCCGAGAGAATTGCAGGGCGGCCGCTCCCTATCTCGTCATCCAGCACATATGTATAATAAGTCCACACGCCCTCGTCAGCCGCCTTGCCCTCGCGCATATTCCTCAAATGCTCTTCCGTCTCCGGCAAATAGCTGATCTTGGCGATCTCAATTTTACTGCCGTCATGGAGCAGTCCCTGTTCCCTTCCGCCGTTATATAAAACCGCATAAGCATCCGAGTTTTCATAAAGCGCTTCTGCCATTCTTATAATTCTTTCCTCGCTGATCCATTGTTCGTTGTTGATCAGCTGCATAATCGTTTTTCCGGCCGCTGCCATCGCCTTTATTTCATAGTTCACTTCCTCCGCATATTTCTCCGTCGTACTGAGAAATAATTCCGCCACATGGTCGGATGCCGTCTGTCGGCTTTCCGTAGAAAAATTGGCAAGTAATGCCACCGCAATAAGAACCAGCGCCGCTACAGGAATCATCCATTGTATGATTACAGATTTTGTCTGTTTATCCCTCATTTCGCGCCTCCCTGATCCTCCTCGATATGGATTCCTTCGCCCAGCTCAAATCTGTCCGTGATCGGTTCCTCCTCCGGCTCAAACCGTTTAAATGTCCCATTGTAAAGCATTGCCGATACATACGCCGGAAGGGAAATTCCAAAAAGAAATACAATGGGCGCAGCTGCAATCACAAAATAAAGAGCCGCCAGAGGCAGCAAATATACCACCATCATCAACACCGTTTTGGGGAAACTCAGAATTGCCATAAATAACGCGTTTTTAAGCGTCTTCACAACAGTATTGTCAAATCTTGACAACACCGGGAACACATAGCATACAACCATATATGTCACCATAAGCAAAGCATACAGCATAATCTTTAACACCTGGGGAAAATCCGCAGAAGCATTAATGATCCTCAAATCCGCTGCAAATATTACCAGCACCAGCAATATGATAAGCCATATAACCGTCGCCTGCTTAAAGTTAGCCTTAAAAGATTTAAAAAATGACCTGACGATATAGCACTCCCGGTCTCTTACCATTTTCAGCAATACATAATGCATTGCTGTAAGGGATGCGCCTATTGTCACAATCGGAATACAGCACACCAGCGTTACCAGGTTCAAAATCATGAGATCTGCTACCTTCCCCAAAAAGCGCATCACCGGACTATCGATATTAAACAACTTACCCATGTTATTTTCCCTCTTCTCTCGTAATGTCTTCTTCCTATGTATCCTGCCAGCGTCCAATCGATATCTTACTTCAAAATCATCTCCATAGGAGTATAACGAATGCCGGAAGATGTCTGTTCCTGCTCCATATCTGTAAAGCCTATTCTATGATAAAATCCGATGCCGAAAGGGGAAGCATTCACTGTCACTCTGCGTATATTCAACTCGTTTCTCAAATACCCGCACAGCCCTTCCATCAACGCCCTTCCGATCCCCTTCCTATGGTATTCCTTATCTACGAACAACAAGGATATGTGGGAATTGCTCCTTACTGTTATCATCCCTGCCATTCTGGAACCGTCCAGCGCGACAAACATCTGGTACGCTCCCATAATAAACATACGCCGCAGGGTACTGTCCGTAATAAAATCCTCAAAGCTCCGAATCCCCTCAAGGGAATAATCATCCGCCTCAAATTCAAGGAAGGTTTTCCAGGCCAGCGCCATCGCTTCCTCCCATTCCCTCTGATATGCCATACGGATTTCATACGGAAATACAGTTCCTGCCATTCCTTTCATCCTTTCAAAAACTCTGCCACCTTATATTTTAACAAATTATCCTGACCCTTACAAGGAAATCTTTCTGCTTCTATTGCGTCGAAGCCTCCACGCCTACCCGATTTACCAGGGGCAGTCCATTCTCCAGAGCATAAGCATTTTCCAGCGTTTCTATCGCAATCGCCTGCATTGCCTCCGTGGTAAAAAATCCCATATGGGACGTAATCAGCACATTGGGAAACGTAACCAGCCTTGCCAGGTTTTCATCCTCTATAATATCGCCGGAACGGTCTTCGTAAAAAATGCCCTCTTCCTCCTCATAAACATCCAGCCCTACTCCGGCAAATTTTTTCTCCAGCAGTCCTCCGATCAGCGCCTCCGTATCAATCAGGCTCCCCCTAGAGGTATTGATCAGGTAAACGCCTTCTTTCATCATGGCGATCGTATCTTTATTAATAATATGCTTTGTCGCCGCCGTCAGGGGGCAATGCAGCGTGATCACATCTGATTTGCGCATCAGCTCCTCCACCGTCACATATTCCGCCTCCAGCCCCTTGACCGGATACGGGTCATAAGCAAGCACCTGCATCTGGAAACCATTCAGGATACGGATCATCGCCTGCCCGATTTTTCCTGTGCCGATCACTCCCGCCACTTTATGGTTCAAATCATTTCCCATCAGCCCGTTCAGGCTCATATTAAAATCCCTGGTGCGGTTATACGCCTTATGGGTGTGCCTGTTTACTGTCAGCAGCAGAGCCATTGCATATTCCGCCACCGCCTCCGGCGAATAACTGGGAACTCTTAAAATCGCTATCTTGTCCTCTGCCGCCTTTACATCCACATGGTTAAATCCGGCGCTGCGCAGCAGGATCGCCTTTACTTTCATTTCATAAAGCTGGTCGATCATTTCCGCATTCACATAATCATTGACAAAAATACATATGGCATCATAGCCTTTCGCCAAAAAAATCGTTTCTTCGTTGCAGGGCAGTTCGATAAAACGGATATCAAATCCATAATCCTTTCCTAAAGGCTCGAACCAAATCTTATCGTAAGCTTTCGTTCCATAAAATGCTATTTTCATAATAACCCTCCTTTCTTCTATATCATTTACACAAGTTTAAGAAAAAATTCCATTCCAGAAGTCTTTTATCGAATCTTTGATGCTTTGGAAAAACCCTTTCGCCGCCCCGCTGACCGCGCCGCTCACCGCCTCGCTGATCGCTTCATCCGCATGGTTTACAATATCTGCCCCGTATTTTGCATAAAGTTTTTCTGCCTGGCTGACCAAATACTCGCTGTTCAGCCCCATGCTCCTCAATTTGCTCATCAAGTCCACAATTTTCTGGATTTCATCCTCCGAAAGAAATACGCCGAACTTTTCGGATCCTTCCGCTATTGCCGCCCTGACATCTTCATCCGTCTCCAGCTCTCCGTTCGCTACCTTTTCCTTAATATAGGCGATCAGCGCTTCCATTTCGTCGCCGCTCACATTTTCCGCCGCTTCCGCAAGCTGTCCTGTGGTGATCAATTCATCCAGTGCGCTGGACAAAGATGCATCCGGAATTGTTGTTCCTTCCATCTTCTCATATGCCTTTACCGCGCCGATCAATGCCGCCGTGCCGGATATCTGCGCCGGAGCGGCCACGATAACTTCCGTATCTTGTATTCCTGCTGTTAGCAGCGCATTGCGGTACATCCCAGTCGTACAATAATTAATGTTTTTTGTCGTTACATTGACGCCGCTTCCCTTCGCGCCTTTTTTCAGCATCACGCTGGACAGCGATTTGCTTCCAATCACGGAAGAGCCGAGATAGGAATCCAGGTATTGGTGTTCCTGGCTGTTGGTAATATATATCACCTCATATCCTGCCAGTTGTTCTTCCGTAATTCCCATCAATCCAAGCACTGTGGCACGCTGTTCCGCAGACAGGTCCACCCCAAGCGCCACTACCGTTTTTCCTTCCTCTGCATGAACATTCAGGCAGAACATCCATACCATGGCAAGCATCGCAGATACCGATAATATTTGTTTCATCCTTTTCCATTTTTTCATAATCTTCCTCATTTTCCTCTTTTCTTTTTATATTATAGGAAATTACGCCACAGCGTTGTAAGTCGCCAAGAAAGAATGCGAAGCATTCTTTGGAATTGGCCGCTGGGCCAATTCTTTTTTATAATATCGACATCACCCATTGGTAAATATCTTCATAAACCTTTTCCCTGTCGCTTTCGTTTAACAGCTCATGTCTGTCGCCCGCATACAGTTTCATTTCCACATTTTTCATTCCTATGTCTTTGAATGACCGATATGCCTTTTCTACGCCTTTTCCATAATCGCCTACCGGGTCTTCCGCGCCTGCGACAAACAATATAGGCAGCTCCTTCGGCATTTTCTCCAGGTTCTCCCGCTTATACAGCCTGCTCACAAGTTCAAAGAGCGTGCGGAATCCATTTACCGTAAAGGTAAAGCCGCAAAACGGATCTTCGATATAGGCATCTACTATTTTCTCTTCTTTCGTCAGCCAGTCCATCACCGTTCTGCAATTCTTGATTCTTTTATTATAGCTTCCAAATGACAGCGTATTCAGCAGCCCGCTTGGATGCCTGGACCCGCAAACCACATTCTGCACGGCGGCCAGCGCTTTGGCTGCAACAAGCAGGGCCTTCGGCTGCATCCCCGTCCCCACGATTACTGCTCCCTGGATCCCCGTCCCGTAACGGCACAAATAATTCCTGAGAATGAAGGACCCCATGCTGTGGCCGAGGATCACATAAGGCACGCCCGGATATTTTTCCTGCGTCATTTTTTTCAGCCTGTGGGAATCGCGGACCACTACTGTAGCGGCATCCCGTTCGCAGAAATAGCCGTATGTACCGTTTTCCCCTACCGATTTGCCATGCCCCAGATGGTCTTCGCCCACGACCAAGATTCCCTTTTCCGCCATTGCCCGGGCAAATTCATCATAGCGTTCTATATATTCCGCCATGCCATGAATGATCTGCAAGATGCATACCGGCTGACCGGCCTCCGGGATCCATCTCATGCCATGGATCTTATTTTCATTATCCCTGGAATCAAAATACAACTCCTCCTTCTTTACCATAAGCTTCCCTCCCCAAAAAAAGAATTCATAGCATGGTTTTTCCGTGCTATGAATCCATTATACACTATATGATCCGCTATTATAAGGTTTTCATAATAATTTCATCAATTTTACAATCCGTTAACAGATCTCAGCCCCTGCCGGCATCGTTTTCTCCGGCGCCATAAGCGCCAGATTGCCTTCCGCATCTTCCGCGCAAAGCAGCATGCCTTCCGATACCACGCCAGCCAGCGTAGCCGGTTTCAGGTTCACGAGCACCATAACTTTCTTTCCTACCATTTCCTCTGCCGTATAATGTTGCTTAATGCCCGATACGATCTGTTTCACCTGGCTGCCGATCCGCACTTTCGAGCAAAGGAGCTTTTTCGATTTCGGCACTTCCTCGCAGGCAATGATCTCGCCTACCTGGAACTGCATTTTGGCAAATTCATCGTATGTGATCTCCGCCTTCGCCTCTATATCAATCACATCCTCTGCCGCGCCGCCCGCGATGGCATCCGCTTCCTGTCCCTTCCCCGCTTCCGCCCTTCTCGATTCAAAAAGAGCTTCCGCTTTCTCCAGCACTTCCTTAATATCCAGACGCGTAAAAAGAATCTCCGGCTTTTCTATTACCCGGTTGCCGGAAGGGTATTTTCCGAATTCCCTCAGCGATTCAAATCCATACAAAGATGCATTCAGCTGTTTTGCGATCCTTTCCGCCGTCGAAGGCATAAAAGGCTCCAGCAGGGAAGCCCCCGCCATAATTCCTTCCGTCAGATTATAAAGCACCGTCGCCAGCCTGTCCTTCTTTGCCTCATCCTTGGCCAGCACCCAAGGCTCCGTTTCATCGATATATTTATTGCAGCGCTTGAATAAAGCGAAGATCTCCGTCATCGCATCCGCCACCCGCAGCCCTTCCATCTTCGCGCATACCTTATCATAAGTCCCCGTCGCCAAAGCTTTCAGGTCAGCATCCATAATATCCGATACGCCTTTGTCCGCAACTATGCCGCCAAAATACTTATTGCTCATGGAAATGGTCCGGTTGACCAGGTTCCCTAAGGTATTCGCCAGATCCGAATTCAGCCGTTCCACCATCAGCTCCCAGGAGATCACGCCGTCGTTCTCAAAAGGCATCTCATGCAGAACAAAATAGCGCACCGCATCCACTCCGAAAAAATCCACCAGGTCATCGGCATACAATACGTTCCCTTTGGATTTGCTCATCTTCCCGTCGCCCTGCAGAAGCCATGGATGCCCGAAGATCTGTTTCGGCAGCGGCTCGCCCAGCGCCATCAGGAAAATCGGCCAGTAAATCGTATGGAACCGTATGATATCCTTGCCGATCAAATGCAGGTCTGCCGGCCAAAGCTTTTTATACTGCCCGTCGCTCTCCCCGCCGCAGTCATAACCGATCCCTGTAATATAATTCGTAAGAGCATCCAGCCATACATAAACCACATGCTTATCATCAAAGTCTACCGGAATCCCCCATTGAAAAGAAGTCCTGGATACACACAGATCCTGAAGCCCCGGCAGCAGGAAATTATTCATCATTTCATTCTTGCGGGATACCGGCTGTATGAATTCAGGATGCGCGTTGATATGCTCGATCAGCCTGTCCGCATATTTGCTCATCTTAAAGAAATAAGCCTCTTCTTTGGCCGGTTTTACTTCCCGCCCGCAGTCAGGGCATTTCCCGTCCACCAGCTGGGATTCCGTCCAAAAGGACTCGCAGGGAGTACAATACATTCCCTCGTATGCGCCTTTATAAATATCCCCCTGTTCATAAAGCTTCTTAAAAATCTTCTGCACCTGTTTCTCATGCCGTTCATCTGTCGTACGGACGAAGTTATCATAGGAAGTATCCATCAGGTTCCACAGCTTTTTGATCGTTCCAGCCACGCCGTCCACATACTCCTTCGGAGTAATGCCGGCCTCCTCCGCCTTTAATTCGATCTTCTGCCCATGCTCATCCGTTCCAGTCTGGAAAAAAACGTCATAGCCGTCTTTTCTCTTAAACCTGGCAATGCTGTCCGCCAGCACAATCTCATAAATATTGCCGATATGCGGCTTCCCGGATGTATAAGCGATCGCTGTGGTGATATAATATTTCCCTTTATCCATTTCCCGTTCTCCTTCCGTTTTTATCATAATCCGTGATTTTTAGCCTATCATAAAGAAGGCAGAGTGTCAATATGGGGCGCTCGCCAGAAACGCTTTCTGTCTGCGCCGGGACGGATTAATAAGTCAAAATCTCATGGCCGTCTTCCGTCACCAGCACTGTCACCTCCCACTGGGCAGACAGCTTCCCGTCTTCTGTATAGGCAGTCCATCCGTTTCCATCATCGATATAAATTTCGTCGGTACCAAGGTTCACCATCGGCTCGATTGTGAATACCATTCCAGGAACCATCAGCATTTCCGTGCCTTTTTTCGTCACATAGCTCACGAAGGGTTCCTCATGGAACTCCAGCCCGATTCCATGTCCGCCGATATCCCTTACCACGCTGCATCCGTTTTCCAGGGCGTGGCTGTGTACGGCCTCCGCCATATCCCCCAGGAAATTCCATGGCTTTACCTGTTCAATCCCTTTTTCCATGCATTCCTTTGCCACGCGCACCAGCCGGGCCGCCTCTTCCGACACGGATCCGATGCAGAACATCCTGGAAGAATCGGAAAAATATCCTTTATATGCCGTCGAGACATCTACATTTACAATATCTCCATTTTTTAAAACCACATCTTTTGCAGGAATTCCGTGGCAGACCTGTTCGTTTATAGAGGTACATACGCTCTTCGGATACCCGTCGAAATGCAACGGCGCCGGGACACCGCCCAGCCGGGTCGTTTCCTCATAAACCATCCGGTCAATCTCCTCTGTAGCCATTCCTTCCACGATACGGCTTGCCACATAATCCAGCACCGCAATATTGATTTTGCTGCTTTCACGGATTCCCTCGATCTGCTCTTTCGATTTCAGCATATCCCTGTCCGGTATCATATGGCCTTCCCTCTGGTATCGGAGTACCTTCTCATCAAAAGCTTCGTGGCAGACTTTATATTTCCTCCCGCTTCCGCACCAGCATCTGTCATTTCTGTCCAATTTTTTATACATGCCCCCGCCCATCCTTTCTTTTCTATGAATATATAAATAGCAGATACAAGGCGGGAATTTATCTTTTCCCGCCCTGCATGCTTTTCATCATTATTTTTCAAAACGTTGAAACGCTTTCTGCATTTTTTCTATATTCTTTCCAATATCTCCCCGGAAGACCGCGCTTCCGGCCACGATCACATTAGCTCCGGCTTCCAGCGCTACATGGACATTATCCGCCCGGATGCCGCCGTCCACCTGGATATCTTTTGCCAGCCCCCTGGCTTCAAAAATCTTCCTCGCCTCTGCAATCCTTTCCGTGGATTCCGGGATATAATCCTGCCCTCCGAACCCTGGTTCCACCGTCATGACTAACAGCATATCCAGCATATCCGCATAAGGAACCATCGCCCTGATGGGAGTCGCCGGTTTCAAGGATAATCCCGCTTTCAAATGAAGGCTGTGAATTTTATCGATCAAGGCCGCCGGATCTTCTGTCGCCTCGAGGTGAAAGGTAATAATATCCGCCCCGGCGGCGGCGAATTCTTCCACATACCGCTCCGGCCTCCCGATCATAAGATGCACATCGAATACCATATCCGTTATTTTGCGGATCGACTGGATCACCGGCATCCCAAAAGAGATGGAAGGAACAAAGCAGCCGTCCATCACATCGATATGAAGATACTTTGCCCCGGCCGCTTCCGCTTCCTTAATCTGTTTTCCTAAAACCGAAAAATCTGCCGCCAGAATAGAGGGTGACAATATCAACATTTTTTATTAATCTCACTTTCCTACGAATTCTTTTACTGTCTGATAAATCCCCGCGCCGTCCAATCCGTATTTCTCAATAAGCGCCGCCGCAGAACCGGACTCCCCGAATACGTCCTGCATGCCGATCTTGCAGACCGGCACAGGATACGCCTTGCACAAGGCGTCGCATACCGCGCTCCCGAGTCCTCCGATCACCGAATGTTCTTCTGCCGTCACAACTTTCCCTGTTTTTTTCGCCGACGCGATTACCAGTTCTTCATCCAAAGGCTTAATCGTGCAAATATTAACCACCTCTGCGTTGATCCCGTCCTGCGCCAGCTTTTCCGCCGCTTCCAGGGCATTTCCTACGCAGATCCCGGTAGCAACAATGGTGACATCCGTCCCCTCTTTGACAATCTGCCCCTTTCCTATTTCAAAATGGTAATCCGGCTTGTCATTAATAACCGGGCATGCCGCACGTCCAAAGCGCAGATATACCGGCCCATCGTGTTCTACTGCCGCCCTCACGGCCGCTTTCGCTTCCACATCGTCCGCCGGACACATCACGACCATGCCGGGAATTGTCCTCATCAAAGCGATATCCTCATTGCACTGATGGGAAGCCCCGTCCTCGCCGACCGAAATGCCCGCGTGGGTCGCTCCGATCTTCACGTTCAAATGCGGATATCCCACCGAATTCCTCACCTGTTCGAAAGCCCTTCCCGCCGCAAACATAGCGAAGGAGCTGACAAATGGAATCATCCCCGTAGATGCCAGTCCGGCTGCCACGCCGACCATATTGCATTCTGCAATGCCGCAGTCGATATGCCTTTCCGGATAAGCCTTTTTAAATACGCCCGTCTTCGTAGCCGCCGCCAGATCCGCGTCCAGCACTACCAGATTCGGATATTCCGCGCCCAGCTCCACAAGAGCATTCCCATAGCTTTCCCTTGTCGCTATTTTCTTTATTTCTCCGCTCATAAACTCTCACCAATCCTTTCCAAATCCGCCATTGCCACCGCATACTGTTCATCGTTAGGAGCCGTCCCATGCCAGGAAGCCTGGTTCTCCATAAAAGAAACTCCTTTTCCTTTCGTGCTGTGGGCAATGATCGCCGTCGGCATTCCCTTTGTTTCCCGGGCTTCCTGGAATGCTTTTCTCAATTCGTCAAAATTGTGGGCATCCACATTGATTACATGGAACTGGAACGCCGCGAATTTTTCATCGATCGGATAGGGAGAGCATACGTCATCAATCCTGCCGTCAATCTGTAAACCGTTATTATCTACGATTACCACAAGATTATCCAGCTTTCTATGCGCGGCAAACATAGCCGCTTCCCATACCTGTCCTTCTTGAATCTCTCCGTCTCCCAGAAGAGTATAGACACGGTAATCCTTTTCTCTCATTTTCGCGCTCAAAGCCATTCCGACTGCCGCAGAGATCCCCTGGCCCAAAGAACCGCTGGACATATCCACGCCCGGAATATGCTTCATATCGGGATGCCCCTGCAGATAAGAGCCGATCTTACGCAATGTTTTCAGGTCTTCCACCGGAAAATATCCCCGGTTCGCCAACGCGGCATATAATCCCGGAGCCGTATGCCCCTTGGATAATACAAAGCGATCCCTGTCCTCCATTTTCGGATTTTCCGGGTCGATATTCATTTCTTCAAAATACAGATAAGTAAATATATCCGCTGCGGACAGCGAACCGCCCGGATGCCCTGCCTTCGCGCTATGTACCGCTGTCACGATTCCTTTCCGCACTTCATTGGCCTTTTTTTGCAATTCCAGATTTGTCATTTTACAACCATTCTCCTTTCTGTCACGCCTGCTTCCTTGTCATTCCTCTTTTTTATCTTCTTCTATGTTTTCTTTCGTCAAAATCTTTACTCGATAGCTCGTTTCTCCGATCTTCAGCACGCCTACCGTCTCATCCGCGCTGAAAATCTCCTCATCCACATAAGAAAATTTTTCTGGTATCTCTCCCGCTTCCAATGCCTCAATCATTGCCCGTACGCGGGGGCCATGAAGCGGGTTGCACTCCGCGATGCATGTGATCTTTCCCTCCAGCGTATATTGGATCGCTTCTCTGTTTACGCCGTCAAAAGATATTACCATGATCTCTCCGCCGGTAATATCCGAACCGACTTTTTTCCCCGATGCTTCGATCGCCTCGATTGCCCCGAAAGCCTCGTTATCGTTTTCACAGTAAACCACATTGATATTCTTATACTGCTTCAGAAGGGATTCCATGACTTCCTTTCCCTTTGCCCGGGTAAAATCCCCCGGCACCTCCGCCAGCAAATCCCATCCATTGACCCGGGCGGCATCGGCCAGCCCCTTTGTGCGTCCGATCTGCGGGGAAGAACCCTTTGTCCCTTGTATATTCACCACATGAATGTCAGCAGGATCGATTCCCTTTGCTTTCGCATATTGGTTCAGCCACTCCGCCGCCTTTTTTCCTTCCAGTTCAAAATCCGAGCCGATCCAGCATGTAAATAAACCATCATCCGAAACATCCACCTTCCGATCCACGATGATTACCGGAATCCCTGCATCCTTCGCCTCCTGGAGAACCGTCTCCCAGCCTGTCTCCATCACCGGCGCAAGAACGATGTAATCGACCTCCTGCTGGATAAACATGCGGATTGCCCTGATCTGGTTCGCCTGTTTCTGCTGCCCGTCCTCAAAAATCAATGTATAACCGTTTTCTTCCGTAAATGTCCCCTTCATGGATTCCGTATTTTCGCTTCTCCAGTCCGATTCAGCCCCGAGCTGGGAAAAACCTACCGTAATCCTTTCGCTCGCAGCCTCTTCCACCGGCATTTCGCTTCGATAGCCAAAGCTGCCGGCACAGCCCATAAGATATACGCAAAACATGAAAATAGCAGACACTTTTATTACTTTTTTTAAATACATTTCCCTACATTTTTCCTCATTATATTCCATAATTTTATATACCATACTGCCTCTGAACTGTCAATTAGGAAAAAAATGGAAGAAGCAGAACAAATGCCTGTTTTCCGCTCTGTTCTAAAAACTTTCTTTTCAAAACAAAGCGGAATAACAGGCATTAGAATCCTTTCATCACCCTTTTCCTTTCAGTGTACTCTTTTTCCGCGCCATAACAACGCTCTGAATAACCAGGAACAGGCATAACATAGTCGCGATCGTAATCCCTGTCCACCACGCGTCGTCCAGTCCGGCGGAAGAAACGATGTTCTGAATGGTACTTAAGGACAGAACTCCGAAAAATGTTCCTATTATATTGCCGACACCGCCTGTCAGCATCGTTCCTCCTATAATGGAAGAAGCAATCGCATTCATTTCCATTCCGCTTGCATGGGAAGCCGATCCGGAACCGACATGCATGAAGTATACAAATCCACCGATTCCTGCCAGAAGCCCGCAGATCAGATGCGCAAGGAATTTCGTCTTTTTCACATTGATGCCCAGCATTAACGCGCTCTGACTGTTTCCACCTACCGCATAGAACCCTCGCCCCAGCTTCGTCCATCGAAGCACAAAGAAAAGAAGAACAACGATCAGCAGCGCGACAATAACGCCGATTTCCACGTAAGCATTGACATATTTGCCCAGCTTATTCACGGAACCGAATCCCGGCACGATCACACGGGTATTTTTCAATGCCACAAACGCTTCATTCTGCACATTAAACGGATTGGTGTTGACAATCGTCGTCATGCCTCGGGCAAAAAACATTCCTGCCAAACTCACGATAAAGGGCTGTATATCCAAATAAGCAACCAAAAATCCCTGCACAGCCCCAAAAGCCAAACCGATCAGCAATGAGATCACCACCGCCATAAATACATTGCCATTATGGAAATCAAGATAAACCGCGCAGCACATGCTGACCAAAGCCACCACGCCGCCCACCGAAATATCAATGCTGCCTGTGATCATCACAAGGCTCATTCCGCAGGCAGTAATAATCAGCGCCGCCTGGGCATTCAATATATTGAAGAAAGTCTGCGGCTTCAGGAATCCTTTTCCCTGGAATACCATCGCCCCGATATACATAACAAAGAATACGACAATCGTTATGGTCAGAAGCAGGTTGGTATCCGTCATATTTTTCATTTTATCGCCAAAGCCTCTGCCGGCTTTCGGTGTTTTATTCGATGCTGCCATATTAACCGACCTCCTTTACATGCCCTTCCGGCTTTATCTTTTTCCAGACGCCGGAGAACCATTCTCTTACGATCGGCGCGCTCAAAACAACCAGAACGATAACAACCACTGCCTTATATGCCGGAAGCGCATCCGATTGAACGTTAAACTTATACAATGTCGTCGTCAGGAACTGAATGACATAAGCGCCGAGAATGGAAGCTGCCATATTAAATCTACCGCCGCTCAGCGCGTTCCCGCCCAATGCCACCGCAAGAATAGCATCCATTTCAATGTCCTTTGCGATAACCGAATAGTTGATCGTCGAAAAACGGCTTACCTTGATCAGTCCTGCCACCGCAACGCATAAACCGAGGATTACAAAGGTCAGGAACTTAATAAAAGCAGGGTTCAATCCATTTAACCTGGATGAACTCTCATTAATGCCCACCGCCTGCGTATATAATCCCAGATTGGTAAACCGCAGCACAAGGGTAATAATGATCATGCATATTACAGCGATGAAAAACGGCGTCGGAATCGGTATCCCCGGAATGAAGCCTCCAAAATAGCCAAAAGAAGGATCATTGATAATAGGAAGTTCATTGTTATTAATCCATGCCGCAATGGAACGCCCTGCCGTAAACAGGATCAGCGTCGCCACCATGGGCTGTATCTTGAAATAAGCTACCAGCGCCCCGTTGAATGCGCCAAACAGCATCGCCACGACGCAGGCTACCAGAAATGCCACGATAATCGGCGCTTGAAGCGTTTCCGGACGGGAATTGGTGCCGCAGAGTACGCGCAGTATTACGCTGCCGCTGATTGCTATCGCAGCGCCCACGCTGATATCCTGCCCCCCGGTGGCCGCCGTAACCAATGTCATGCCGATCGCCAGGATCGCGAGTTCCGAACCGCTGTCCAGGATCGTCATCAAATAGCCTGATAATACGGGATCGCCCGCACTGTTGTAGCCAAACGTGATCTTGTAAAACGACGGATCCGTAATCAGATTAAAAACCGCTAACAGCAGCAATGCGGCTATCGGGATAAAAATCTGCCGTCTCACAATCTTCGAAAAAAATTCCGCTACACCTGATTTATTTGTCTCTTTGCTTTTCATAATTATTTGTCACCTCCGGCTATGGTACTCATAATCATGCTCTGGCTCAGTTCTTCGCCGGAAAGCTCGCCCACTACCTTACGGTCGCGCATCACTACCAAGCGGGAACAAGTACGGAGCATTTCATCCGTTTCAGAAGAAATAAAGGTAACGCTCATGCCCTCCGAAGCAAGTTTCAACACTAATTTCTGTATATCGATCTTGGTGCCTATATCAATACCCCTTGTCGGCTCATCCAAAATCAAATATTCCGGATTGGTCAGCAGCCAGCGGGCCAGAATTACCTTCTGCTGGTTGCCGCCGGATAAGGATTTGATCGGCGTATCCGCAGATGCCGTCTTAATTCCCAAAAGCTTGATGTAATCCTCCGCAAACTTATTCGCTTCCGCTTTCGTAAACGGCTTGAGGAATCCCTTCAATACCTGCAAGGCCAAAATAATGTTTTCGCGCACGGACAGATCGCCCACGATGCCGTCCACCTTGCGGTCTTCCGGCAGATAGGCAATACCGTTTTTCATCGCGTCCAGCGGCTTTGCAATCTTCACTTCTTTCCCGTTCATCTTCACGCTTCCGCCGAGTACTCTGTCCGCACCGAAGATCGCGCGCACGCACTCGCTTCTGCCGGAACCGAGCAGCCCCGTAAATCCGTTTACCTCGCCCTTCTTTATGTAAAAATTAAAAGGTTTGATCCCTGCGTTGCTGACAAGCCCCTTCGCCTCAAAAACAGGAGCCGACTGGCTGTTCCCTTCATATGGCTTGCTTTCCCCTTTGATATCCGACATATCGTCCAGTTCCTTGCCAAGCATCTTGGAAACGAGCTTCACGCGTGGAAGATCCTTAATTTCATATTCGCCTACTAATTTTCCGTCACGCAGAACCGTAATCTTGTCACAAATTTCATATACCTGATCCAGGAAATGCGTAACAAAAATAATTCCTACTCCTCTCGCCCTCAAATCCCGCATCAGGCCGAACAGTTTCTCCACTTCCTGTTCGTCCAGGGAAGAGGTGGGTTCATCGAGGATCAATACTTTACAGTCCATATCCACGGCGCGGGCAATCGCGATCATCTGCTGTACGGCAATCGAACAGCTCCCCAGCTGCTGCGAAGCCTTTGCCGGTATATCCAGCGATTGCAGGATCCTGTCCGCATCCGCATTCATTTTTTTCCAGTTCTGGCACAAACCGCTGGTACGCCCGATAAACATATTCTCCGCCACCGAAAGATTCGGGCAAAGAGTAATTTCCTGGTATACCGTGCTGATCCCCAGTCTTTGTGCGTCCTGCGGCGAATGGATCGCCACCGCTTTTTCTTTCCCTTTTAAGAATATCTCCCCTTCGTCCTTTCCATATACTCCGGTCAGAACTTTGATCAATGTCGATTTCCCGGCGCCGTTCTCGCCCATCAATGCATGGACTTCTCCCTCGCACAACGTAAAATCCACGCCTTGCAAAGCGCGTACTCCGGGAAAGCTTTTATGGATATTTTTCATTTCCAATACAGCTTTTTCTTTCACCAGTGTATTCACCCCCTGAATCATTTCCTGATCTTATCCACAACACTGTGGTATGGCTCCTATCCTATAAAAACAGCGCGGAGCAAGCATACTTGTTCTTCTTTCTACTGCTCCGCGCCTGTTTATCCATTTACTATCTGCTTTCAGCTATTCTCTACATTAGATACCGTATTTATCAACGTCTTCCTGTGTAATAGTAGTAGCGTCAAAACCTTTTTCTTCCATGATGATTGTCTTCTCAGCAACTGTTCCGCCGCTCTGGATCGTCTTGATAATTTCATCGATGTAAGATGCCTGGAACGGGTTGCACTGTCCGTCGTAGTTCCAGTTCTGTGCAAGCAGTTCTTCCAGTGCCCACTTATTGCAGTCAAAGCCCATTACGATAACGTCTTTGCCAACGCCGTGAGGGATATTCGCTTTGTCAAGAGCTGCTACAGCGCCCTTTGCCATATCATCGTTTTCTGCATAGATTACATTGAAGGATTCGCCGGAATCGATCACGGACTGTACGATCTGCTGTGCTTTTTCAGCATTCCACTCTGCGGTCTGCTGTGTCACCAGTTTCCAGCCGTCGGATGCTACTGCCGCATCCAATGCGCCGGTACGTCCCTGCTGTGCTGCGGAACCCATAACGCCCTGAAGGTGGATGATGTTGTATTCTTCCAGCCCCTGTCCTTTTAACCACTCTACTGCTGTCTCGCCTTCTTTCGCCATATCGGAAACGATGGAAGCTTCATAAAGGCTTTCGTCCGCATCGATGGTACGGTCAAACAGGATAACCCTGATGCCCGCATCCTGTGCGTCCTGGAGTACGGAATCCCATCCTGCCGTATCTGCTGCGGAAAGAAGAAGGTAATCCACGCCGTCCTGGATGAACTTCTGAGCTGCTGCGATCTGCTCATCGTTCTTGTTGCTGTACGCAAAAGATGCTTCATATCCATTTTCTGCTGTAAACATTGCTTTCAGGTCTTTATCGTTTGCTGTACGATAACCGGATTCGTTCGGGTCATTATTGATAATGCCGACTGTAACTGTTTCCCCTGCTGCCGGAGCTGCTTCCTCTGCCGGAGCTTCCTCTTCTGCCGGTGCCTCCTCTGCAGGAGCTGCTTCCTCTTCAGGAGCCGCCTCTTCTGCCGGTGCCGCTTCCTCTGTTGCCGGAGCTGCCGCTTCCTCTGCCGGAGCGGAACCGCATGCGGTCAAACCAGCTACCATGACTGCCGCCATAATAGCTGCCAAAAGTTTTTTCTTCATTCTTAAAGTCCTCCCTTAACTATGTTTTTCAAGGAATAACTCCTTGATGCTTTTATCATATTACTCATGCATTCGGAAATCCATGCAGATAGATCACAGAAAAGTTTACTTTCTTATTCGAATTCAGAAAAAGTTGGTTTTTCTACGAAAAAAGTTAGCTTTTTTATCCCTCTTCCATATAAGGCAGAAAAATACTTACGACAGTTCCTTCCCCATAAACGCTCTCAATCGAAATCCCGAACTTCTCGCCGAAATTCAGGCGGATGCGTTCATTTACATTATAAAGCCCATAAATATCGTTTCCGGCAGACAATCTATACTGGATCTTATCCCTTACCTGTTTCAGCCGTTCCTCATTAATCCCTATCCCGTTATCTTGCACTTCTATCACAAAATGCCCCTCTTCTTTTCTCCCATTGACTAAAATACGCCCCAAGCCGCGTTTATTCTTAATGCCATGATACAGAGCGTTTTCCACGATGGGCTGTATTGTAATCTTAGGAATCAGGTACTTCCCCAGCTCCTCCGGCACATGGATCTCGTATTCCAGAATATCCTGGTAACGCACTTGCTGAATCTCCAGATAACTTCTTACATGCTGCAGCTCTTCCCGGATCGGAATAATGTCTTTCCCCTGGTTTAAAGACGTGCGGAAAAATTCGGACAGGCTTCCCACCATCTGGACAACTTCCTTCTGTTTTCCGGCCTCTGCCAGCCATACAATCGTATCCAGCGTATTATAAAGGAAATGGGGATTGATCTGCATCTGCAGCAGCTCAAACTCCGCTTTGCGCAGCCTGATCTGCTCTTTCGTCACCTGTGCCAGCAATTCGTTGATCTTATCGATCATTGCATTCAACGAATCGCTTAACCTGCTGACCTCCACGCCGCTCCTTGCATCGAAACGGACGCTCAGATCCCCCTTTGCCACCTGGTCCGTCACTTCGCTCAGTTTTCGGATCGGCCGGGTGATGCTCAAAGGAATGTAATAAGAAAGAATAAGAAGCAAAGTAAAAATACATGCATACGCAACGACAATAAACCGCACCGTGCTTACAAAAATATTTCGGTATTCCGTGCTTAAATGCTGAAGATCGCTGATTTCATAATAAATATATTGAAAGATAGTATCCTGGAGCAGATCGGTGACAATCTGCACGTCGTTTTCCCATATTTCTAGGTTTTCCCCATATTTACTGCCTTCTATAAGGTTCTGCTCGATGCGTTCCTTGTAAATTCCAAGGTTTTTCAGATATTTTTTTACGCTGTTGAGCCGGCTTGTATTCTCCCTGGAATTCGTCAGCTCTTCCAGCCTGTCCACGATGCGGTTCGCCTCATTCAGCATGTCGTCCAATTTGGATTCATGGATGGATTTATTCTCCACGATCAGAAGATAGGTCTCATAATCAAAGTCTTTTTTAAAATCAAGGCTGAATTCGCTGGCTACTACCGTAGAATTTATCATTCCCTCATAACTTCGGTTTACGACCCATAAATTATAAAATAAAAATCCGAGAAGAAAAATAAATGGAACGAGAAGCATCAGATAAAAATATCTGATCTTCGCCGCAAGAGTCGATCGATTATAAATCTGCCGCAGTTTTTCCTTCATTGCTATCGCCATGCTCCTTTCCGTCTTCCCCATCCGGACTCTTTCCGCCTCTGTACTGCGTCGGGGTCATGCCTTGCGTCTTTTTAAACAGATAAGAAAAATAATGCGGATCTTTATAACCCACTTCCATACTGATCACGCTGCTTCTTTTTCCTGTGCAGCGAAGCAGTTCTTTCGCCTTATTCATCCTGTAATCCGTCAGATACTTGCTGAACGTGCGCCCTGTCTGCTGGCTGAAGATCATGCTCAGATGATTCGGCGAAAAATTCACATGGGAGGCGACGAGATTAAGCGATAAATCTTCCTCCGCATAATTTTTTTCAATATATTGCATCACCGCGTCAACAATATCCCCATATCGGTTGCTTGCCGCCTTTTCCCGTAATTCCAAAGCCTTTCGGATAATTCGGATAAGATAAGCGGCTGCATTTTCCTGGTTCTGCGTAATTTCCCCGACCGCCTCAAGAGACTCGATATCCCCCCTTGGCAGCTGCATTCCTTCCAGAAAATCTACGACACAGAAATAAGTATCCATCACGATATATTGCCGAAACAGGCTGGATCGCATCGCATTCGCGCCCAAATCCTTAAAAAACTCTTCCACAAAATAGACAGCCTCTTCTTCATCCCCCTGTTTCAGGAATTCCCTGACCTTGCTTCTGTCGATCTGCTTTGGATCCACATTGCTGAGATTGAACTCTTCTTTTCTGCGGTACACTCCCCGCTCCAGTTCCCTGCTGTCCAGTATACGACTTTCCTTTACCAGATATCGGTGCGCAAACGCATGGCTGGCGCTCTCAAAGGAAGCGGGCAGCTCTCTCAGCCGGTTCACCGGAACACCAATCCCTCCAAAATACCGAACATGCGCATATTCTTTCAACAGTTCTTCCATCCTGTCCAAATACCCTTTCTGGACCTGTTCCAGCTCCTCTTCGGACTCCGCCCTGAAAAGAAGGGCTTTCCCTTCCAAATTCCTGTCAAAAATAATCAGATGTTCCTTATCATTCAGCTTTTCCAGTTCCTGCTCGATCTCAATCAGGCTGTCGGAATATCCGTCATAAGCATGTCCTTCGGACTGGCTTTTGAGCAGGACGATATTATACCACATGGAAGAAAGGTCGATGCCCAGCCTGTCCGCAATTTCCAGAAGCTCCGCTACGGATTTCGACCCTGTCACCAGATACTGGAATAATTCCTTCCGCTCTTTATGAAGGTTCTCTTCCATTTCCTTCATATATTTTTCTTTTATTTCCCGTTCCTTCCGCTTTTCTTCTATTCTGACGGCAACCGCGTCCACTTCCTTTAGAAGCGCCTCCCCGCTGACCGGCTTGGAAAGGTATTGGGCGATGCCGATCTTGATTCCCTCTTTCGCGTATTCAAATTCCTCATAACCAGTCAGAATAATAATTTCGATCCAGGGAAATTCCTTCTTGATCAGCCGGCTTAGCACCAGCCCGTCCATAAACGGCATTCGGATATCGGTAATGACGATATCCGGCTTCAGCTTCTGTATCATGGGAAAAGCCAGCTCGCCGTCGCTCGCTTCCCCGCAGAACTCATATCCCCGGGAGGCCCAGTCGATATTGTTTTTGATGCCTTCCCGCACTACAAATTCATCTTCCACCAAGAATACTTTCAACATTCTTCTTCTCTCCTGTCCCTTACCGAATCCCTGGCTACAATATCCGCGTCGAATTCATAGGTTCCATCATACCCTGGTTCCTGAATCATCTTCAGCAGGTTAAACGCCGCTTTCTCCCCCAGCCTGTCTTTGGGATGGGGAATCGAAGTCAACGCCACATCGCCCAGCAGAGCCAGCTCCGAATCGTCCACGCTGACAAGGGATATGTCTTCCGGCACTCTGATATCCACGCTGTTTAAAATAGATGCCGCTTCCACCCCGATCTGGTCATTGTAGCATAAAGCGGCCGTACATCCTTTTAACCGGCTGATCAAAAGATTCCGATATTCTCCCAAATGCTTCATCATATCGGTATCGATCCACACAATCCGCGAATCGTCGATCTCTATTCCCGCTTCCTGCATGGCATCCAAATATCCCGCATAGCGCATATGTCCCTGTCCGTCATCCAATTTAAAAATACCCCCTACTTTCCGATGCCCTCTTTCGATCAGGTATTCGACCGCCTTCCTTCCCGCCATCCTGTCATTCAGCGAAACATGCGGAATAGAAAGCTGCGGGTAAAAACTGTTGATGAAAATAACAGGAATCCCCCTTTGCTGCAATTTTTGGTACAAAGAAAGGTTGGGATTGGGCAGCCCGCTTTTTGTCGTCTCCACGATAACCCCCGCCACCCCGTTACGGTTCAGGATATCTTCCAGAATCGCCTTTTCACGGCCAAGGCGGTTATTTGTAAAAGCAATCTGGACGGAATATCCTTTTTCAAACAATACCTCTTCAATCCCTTGTATCGTTTTCGGGAATATATATCCATCCACATAAGTAGTGACTACTGCGATCCCCGTTTTATTCTCCAGGTTTTCCTGGCGTATATCGCTGACATAAGTCCCGCTTCCCCGCTTCCGCACCAGAACGCCCTCTTCTTCCAGAATGCCGATGGCATGGCGGATCGTCTGCCGGCTTACATGAAACATCTCTTTCAGCCTGTTTTCCGAATACATCCTCTGCCCCGGAAGAAATTTCTTCGTCTCAATCTGTTCCCTTATCCAATTTACCAGTTCTATATATTTCGGCTGTTTTTTTTCCATTATCCATTATCCTTTTACGGCAATAAGACCATCTGCTGAATTATCGTTTTTTTCATCATAGCACAAAAGATTGACACGGGCAAACGACAGAGAATATAATGAGGATAAATTTTTTTGATAATACAACCAAACGCGCACAGACACAAGTGCAGAAATGAGGAGAACAATGATCAGAACAGGCATTATGGGATATGGAAATCTTGGCAGAGGCATCGAATGCGCCATCCGGCAGAACCCGGACATGGAATTGAAAGCGGTATTTACGCGCCGCGATCCGCAGACTGTAAAAATATTAACGGAAGGCGTGCCTATATACAGCGCCAATGATGCCATAAAATATAAAGACGATATCGATGTGCTTATTCTCTGCGGAGGCAGCGCTACCGACCTTCCAAAACAGACGATGGAATATGCCAAATCTTTCAATGTAGTGGACAGCTTTGACACCCATGCCGCAATACCGCAGCATTTCGAACAGGTCGATCAGGCAGCCGGGACAAGCGGTCATATCGCCGTTATATCCGTCGGCTGGGATCCGGGGATGTTTTCCCTTAACCGCCTCTATGCCAATGCCATCCTGCCCGTCGGAAGCGATTACACCTTCTGGGGCAAGGGAGTCAGCCAGGGGCATTCCGACGCGATCCGAAGAGTCGCCGGGGTAGCTGACGGCAAACAATATACGATCCCTTCCGAAAAAGCGCTGGAAGCCGTAAGGAACGGAGAAAATCCCCAGCTTTCCATCCGCGAAAAACATACGCGGGAATGCTTTGTCGTGCCGAAAGAAGGGGCTGACCTGGACAAAATTGCAGAGGAAATCAAGACGATGCCGAACTACTTTTCGGATTATGATACGACCGTCCATTTCATTACTCAGGCAGAATTAGAAAAAAACCATAGCGGCATCCCCCACGGCGGCTTTGTCATCCGAAGCGGAAAGACGGGATGGAACCAGGAAAACAGCCATGTTATAGAGTACAGTCTGAAACTCGATTCTAACCCCGAATTTACCGCATCGGTAATCGTTGCATATGCCAGGGCGGCCTGCCGGATGCATGCCGAGGGAATGACCGGGTGTAAGACGGTCTTTGATATCGCTCCGGCATATTTAAGCCCCTTAAGCAACGAAGAATTACGCCGCCATCTGCTTTAGTTCGGCCTTTGAGATTCATACATTTTTTATTTTCCCGGGCATATGCATATATTAAAAGAAATATCGCCAGGTAATTCTATTGAAAACTATGCACTTTTCCCGAAAACTCAAGGCTACTTTATGCGCTATGGCTCTGTTCCTTGTATTCTCCGCCTCTGCGGTTTTCTTCCTAAGCAGGGACGCCAGAAGCTTCCGCCGGTTCTGCGACGATTTTTTCGTTTCGGAATTGAGCGGGAATACATTGAACATGCACTACACAGTCGCCGATCCTGCCAATTACGGCATCCATTCCTATACCCCTACCCTGCCTTCCTATTCCGCGCAGCGCAGGGAAAACTCTTTACAGGAACTGGCTTCCGCGCTGGAAACCCTGCATTCCCTGAACAGCAATAAACTGGGTGCGCAGGAAGCCTATACTTACCATCTGCTGCTTCCTTATCTGGAAAACGAAGCAGAAGGAATGTCTTTTTACTATTATGCCAATCCCCTCTCCCCATCCTCCGGAATGCAGTCCCAGCTGCCCATCCTGCTGGCCGAATATTCTTTCCGAACCAGGCGGGATGTCGAGGACTATCTGGCTCTCTTAGACCAGACGGATACTTATTTTGAAGGAATCACTTCCTATCTGAGGGATCAATCAGAACAGGGATTATTTATGCCTGATTACTCCGTGGATAAAGTCATCGATCAATGCGATATGATTATGGATCCGTCGACCTTGGAATCCGGCTCCCATTTTCTAAACACCACTTTCGAAGAACGTCTGAACAAACTGGCCGAAGGCGGAGTGATTACTGAAAAAGAAAAGCAAGCATATTTGGAAGAAAATAAAAGACTGCTGACCACTGTTATGCTTCCTGCCTACCAGAAGATGGGGGATGAACTGTTCCTTCTCAAAGGAAGCGGCAAAAATGAGGACGGCCTTTTTTATTATCCGCAGGGAAAGAATTATTATCTCTACCTGATTCGTTCCAATACCGGATGCTACCGGGATATCAAAGATATCAAGCTGCTGTTGCTCCAGGATTTCCGCAAAAGTTTCGATGCCATGCGCGCCCTGCTCCAGCAGCAGCCCGGCCTTCTTTCCACCGCCCCCGGCACCGATTCTTTTGCTTATGGCGAACCGACGGATATGCTGAAAAGCCTCCAGCAAATGATGGCTTCTGATTTTCCTGCCCTGTCGGACGTAGCAGAAGGCACAATGCCTGTCTGCACAGTAAAGGCCATTTCTGAAAACCTTCAGGAATATTGCAGTCCTGCCTTTTATCTGACTCCCCCTTTGGATGATATCCGAGAAAACGTTATTTATATCAATCCGAAAAACAATCCTTATGGCGTAGATTTGTACACCACCCTAGCCCATGAAGGATACCCCGGCCATCTCTACCAGACCGTATACAGCCAGCTTTTTTCCCAAAAAACCGGCATATCCCCCGTCCGCTCTCTTCTTTCCTACGGCGGCTATGTGGAAGGATGGGCAATGTATGTGGAACTGAAATCCTATGAATATGCCAAAGAAATCATGAAGCAGACAGCCCCGGAAACGGAATATCTGTATGAAATGTATAAACTGGACCGGCAAATACAGCTTTGCCTCTATTCGCTCCTGGATATTTCCATCCATTATGAGGGCGCTTCTTACAGCCAGGTACACCATTTGCTTGCTTCCGTAGGCATATCCGACCCAGCCACTACCCGTTCCATTTATGAATATATCGTAGAAGAGCCGACCAATTACCTGAAATATTATCTGGGCTATCTGGAAATCATGAGTTTAAAAGAAGAAGCCAAGGATCTTTGGAAGAATGCCTACAGCGAATACCGTTTCCATAAATTTTACTTGGAAAACGGGCCGGCCGACTTTCGGAATCTTCAGCTGCAGCTGGAACAACTGCCACTGCTTCCTCAGTCCTGAAAAATGATCAAGCGCCGCACTCCCCTGCGGCGCCATCCATTCCCATAAAACTTTATACTTGAATATTTTTTCCCTTCTCTCCTATCCTTCTTTCCCACTCCTGGCGCTCCCTCACATCTTTTCCGCTCTTTATAATCTCTTCCATCATATCCATAATCATTCTGTAATTTTCTTCCGACTGCTCATCAAACAGCAAAGCCCAGTTTTTTTCCGGGTCATTTTCATCCGCATAGCTGACACCCTGTGCATTGGTATACAAGATTCCGGTTGCCGTCCTGTGGCAGAGTCCCTCAATTTCGATCGACGCATAAAATGCCGCCATTTCATCGCTCTGCACCAAATTGGGATATTTCGTTTTATAGGTCTGCACCAGCTGCTCATACGCCTCCACATCCGCTTTGCTTTGGAATAATATATGAGCCATTTTCCCTTCCATTCCCTTCGGTATCATAATCTCGATTCCTGTCGCCTCGTTTCTGCGGAAGGTATAGCCAGTCAGTTCTCCTTCCTCCAGCCTGTCGGCTCCAAAATATTGCGCCAGCATTGTCTTCAGCGTATCGTCTGCTGCCATAATGCTTCCAGACATGCCAAAATCATCGCATGGAATCAAAAAGGTTCTTCCTGTGCTTTTATCCGTTTGCAATCGGCAGCCATTTTCTGTAAACTCATATACACAGCCTGTCGTTTTGTCCGTAATCAGAAATGCACCGCCCCCGCTGTCTGCAATTCGGTAAAGACTGTTATCCTGGGCAAAACGTTCCTTCCCGGTAATTTGATAATAAAGATCCCCTTTCGCAACGGACTTTTCCTTCTCCACGTCTACGCCCAACAGTTGTTCCAGTATATCGGCCGTAACAGGATCTTTCCTCTTCTTCTCAGCCCTTTCCGCATCTTTACGGATTCTCTCCTGCATATCATCAATCGCTTTATCCAGCCCCCGCATCATCTTGTTCCATTGCTTCATCGTGTAAGAACCCGCGCCGATCGGAATGGAAGGCTCCGTTTCCCCTCTTCTTACCTTATCGATAATTTCTTCTTTTCGTTTTCTGATAATATCCATCTTATCATCGGTATCCTCTTCCTTACCGATAAAATCCTGGATACTCTTCGATCCCTCTCCCTCTTTCCTGCCTTTTCCGGCTCTCCCTTTATGGAAAAAGTCCTCTCCCCCCGTCCGAACATACATCTGCGCATTAGAAATTCCGCCCATCTCTTTCCTCCACTAAAGCTGCCAGCTGCCACTCCTTCAGCTTAAAAACGCCTTCTTCTTTTCCGCCGCCCTCATATCCGTTGAAACCGTTTGTCTTTCCATCCTTTTCCGCTGCCTTTTCCGCATTTTCCACGCTGTCGGCGTTCTGTTCCTCGCTGCTTTTGCCGATGCCGTCCTCCATTTCCTCGATCTCGCGCTTCATCTGCTGTATTTTGCCGTCCAATTTAAGCGCCCTTAAAATACGGTTGATGTCTTCCGGCGAAAACATGCCGATCGCTTTTGCCAGATCATCGATATTATTTCTGTTCACCATCAGGCAGCCGCCCTCCGACAATGGAATGCGGATCACCTGGTCCATATGGTTCAAATCAATATTCCCAAGGCACAGCCACTTTCTCTCGTTATCCAGGGTAAATACTGTTCCATTATACTCAATCACCCCGTCTTCATTTGCCAGATAGGAATAAGGCGCTCCCTGGTTTTTCTCGGGGATTGCCGGTTTATGGCCTTCCGGCAGTTTTTCCACATTCCTTTCCGCAGGATTTTCCACAAAAGTACCCTTTGTTCTCTTCAGGTCTTCCCCTTCCCATTGTTCCTCATCGCCTCCTGCGCATTTTCTCTTCCATGCATCCTTGTAATAATGCTGGACGGAAAAACCGATTCCACTGATTCCCATAGCTACCTTCCTTTCTGGTTCAGCACGGCATAAGCCATTCTCTCCATTTCATCCCCGCCGTCCTGACGGACATGCAAGCCATTAAACAGATATGCCTTTATTTCACCTTCATCGTTTTTTTTCTCTACATATATCTGCTGTCCCCCTTGTTCCTCTCCCTCTCCTGCTTTCTCCCTCTGGGCCTTAAGAACATAGCCTTCCAGCACATTAATTTCCACCATGTCACATTCGCTGTACGGGATCTCCCTTGCCGGAACCTCTCTCCCCGTTTTTCCGGCCATACCCGTTTCCATCCGCACATGCATGCTTTTCTGAAGACTGCTGCGAAAACTGTCTTCTTCCTGCCTTACCTTATTGCCCTCTGCCGGAAGATCAGACAGCTTTTTCGCATTTAACTTCCCCAGTCCGCCAGTCATCCCTTTCGCATCTGCCACGCCCTTATTCCATTCATAAATCCGCATCCCTGCCACCTTCTTTCAGAATCCTTTCCGTAGGACCCATACCCTTTCTTTCCGTTCCGTGCATAATCCGTTCTTTTATTAATTCCCTGCCCCGGCGGAGCCTCGTTTTTACCGTCCCCTCCCCCAGATCCATCACCCGGGATATCTCTTTAATGGAGTAATCCTCGTAATAAAATAAATACAAAGGATTACGATAAGCTGCCGGCAGTTCCATCACATACCACAATGTTTCATCTTCTTCCACAAAAGGAAGATGGAAATGCTTCATTTCGCATTCCGGCACTTCGTCAATCCCCACTGTCCTGGAAAACCACGCGCTTTTCTGGATATCATAGCAAATATTAATAACGACCCGGATGAACCATGCTTTTTCATGATTCTCATTGTCAAACGAAGGCTTCGCCTTTAAATACCTGCAAAAAGCCTCCTGCACCACATCTTCGGCATCCGCTTTACTCTTCATGTTGGAAAAAGCAATGCGGTATAGTATGTCTTTATATTTCGCAAACGGCGCCTCCGCTTCCTTTTCCTTACCTCTCAGCATAATGCCCCCTCATCCTAAGTTCTTATATATGTAATACGATTCATATGCCCGAAAAGTTTCATATCGGTTCCTTTTTCCATATATTTTACCAATGCCCGCGTCATTATACAACAACGGCGTTCCATAAGCTCCCTGCCTATGGAACGCCGTCTCCTGCCTGGTTGTTCCTTTATTCCCTATTGCTGCCCGTAATAGGCATTCTCCCCATGTTTTCTGTAATAATGCTTATCCTGCAATTCCTGCGGAGCAGGAGCCACTTTCGGCTGAATCATTTCGCATCTTGCTGCCATCTTGGCCACCTCTTCCAGCACCACCGCATTATGGACCGCCTCATGGGCATCCTTGCCCCAGGCAAACGGCCCATGGTTTTTGCAAAGCACCGCAGGGACAGCGATATAGTCCTTATCCGCAAAATAATCCGCAATCAAAAGCCCCGTATTTTTTTCATAAGCGCCCTCAATCTCCTCTTTTGTCAGGCATCTTACGCAGGGAATTTCGCCATACATATAATCCGCATGAGTCGTCCCATAACAGGGAATCCCTCTCCCCGCCTGGGCCCAGCTCGTTGCCCAGGAAGAATGAGTATGTACGATTCCCCCTATTTGGGGAAATGCTTTATATAATTCCAGATGGGTCGGCGTATCGGAGGAAGGATTGTACCTTCCTTCCACCTTATTGCCCTCCAGATCCATAACCACCATGTCCTCCGGTGTCAGCTTATCATATTCCACGCCGCTCGGCTTGATAACAAAAAGCCCCTTTTCCCTGTCGATCCCGCTTACATTCCCCCAGGTAAACGTCACCAGCCCATATTTCGGAAGCAGCATATTTGCCTCATATACCTCTTTTTTTAATTCTTCTAACATACCAGCCCGTGCCTTTCTTAACGTATTGCCGTTATTTGATACTTTCTACCGCCGCGTGTTCTACCGGGAATCCGGCCTTGTAGCGCTGGATAAATGCATCGAATCCTGCCACATCCTCCGCAGCAGGTTCCATCTTGCTTCCCTTATTTCCTGCAAATACGGATTCATTTAAATAATGGGCAAGGTCTTCTCCGTCTTTTTTATTCCGCATATAAGCAGCCAATACCGCGATTCCCCATGCGCCGCCTTCTCCGGCCGTTTCCATCACAGACACGGGAGCGTCCATAGCCGCCGCAAGAATTCCCTGTCCTACGCCCTTTGTCTTGAACAGGCCTCCATGCCCAAAGATCTCATCCGCCTGTACCTTTTCTTCCTTGAACAAAATATCGGAACCAATTTTCAAGGCTGCCAGCGAAGAGTAAAGATGCGTCCGCATAAAATTCGCCAGATTGAACTTACAGTCCACATCCCGGACAAACAGCGGACGGCCCTCTTCAAAACCTGTCACCGGCTCGCCGGAAAAATAACAGTAGGACAGCAGGCCGCCGCAGTCCTTGTCGCCTTCCAGCGCCTTATTGTACAAGGTGCCGAAAAGCTTATCCATATCCACTTCCATGCCCATCGTCACCATAAACTCTTTAAAAAGATTTACCCATGCATTCAGATCCGATGTGCAGTTATTGCAATGCACCATGCCGACCAGGCTGCCATCCGGGGTAGTCACCAGATCGATCTCCGGATATACTTTGGAAAGCTCTTTTTCCAGCACAATCATCGCAAAAACGCTCGTTCCTGCCGACACATTGCCCGTACGCACCGCCACGCTGTTTGTCGCCGCCATGCCTGTTCCTGCATCCCCCTCGGGAGGGCAGACCGGAATACCCGCCTTCAGCCTGCCGGAAACATCCAGAAGCTTTGCTCCTTCTTCCGTCAAAGTACCCGCGTCCTCGCCGGCCACCAATACTTTAGGAAGAATTTCTTTTAACTTCCAGGGATATTTTTCTTCCGCTGTCAGTTCATCGAACTGCTCCAGCATTCTTTCATAATAATCCTTGGTATCCGTATCAATCGGGAACATGCCGGAAGCATCCCCCACTCCCAATACTTTTTTCCCTGTCATTTTCCAATGCACATACCCTGCAAGAGTTGTCAGGTAATCAATATCCTTTACATGTTCCTCTTTATTCAATATCGCCTGGCGCAAATGGGCAATGCTCCATCTCTGGGGAATATTGTACTGGAATATCTTCGTCAGTTCTTCCGCCGCTTCCCCGGTAATCGTATTTCTCCATGTGCGGAACGGCACCAGCAATTCCCCTTCCTTATTAAATGCCATGTATCCGTGCATCATAGCGCTGAAGCCGATCGCTCCCACTGTCTCAAGCGCTGTCCCGTACTGCTTCTCCACATCCGCAGCAAGTTCGCTATAGCTGGCTTGCAGGCCTTTCCATACCATATCCAGGCTATATGTCCAGATATTATTTTCATATAGGTTTTCCCATTCATAACTGCCGGAAGCGATAGGGGAATGATCTTCCCCTATCAGCACCGCTTTAATCCTGGTGGAACCGAATTCTATGCCAAGCGTCGTTCTGCCGCTTGTAATCATTTCCTTTCTATCCATCGCCATATCCTGCCTTTCCCGATCCTCGTTTCCAGATTTCTATCGGAATACAACCTCGTTCCATCTCAGTTCATTCTTGAAGTTCCTGATCGTCGTATCGTTGTCGATCACCACGCTCTCAATTCCCATCGCTGCTGCCCAGTCTACCATCTGATCCACGCTAAGGTCATAAGAAAATGCCGTATGGTGGGCGCCTCCTGCCAGAATCCAAGCTTCCGCGCCTGTCTTCAGGTTCGGCTGAGGCGTCCAGAATGCCGTAGCAACCGGAAGCTTCGGCATCGGTTTCTCCACCGCTTTGCAGTCTACCGCATTAATGATCAAACGGAACCTGTTCCCCAGGTCAATCAAGGAAGTCGCTACCGCCGGCCCGGTCTTAGACGTAAACACAAGACGCGCCGGGTCTTCCCTGTCACCCATGGAAAGCGGATTTACTTTAATACCAATCTTTCCTTCTGCCACAGTAGGGCATACCTCCAACATATGCGCCTGCAGAATTCCTTCCTTGCCGGGTACCAGGTTATAAGTATAATCTTCCATAAAGGAAGTTCCTTTCGCATCTTTCATTCCTGAAGTCATGATCTTCATCAAACGAACCATAGCGGCTGTCTTCCAGTCGCCTTCCGCGCCGAAGCCATATCCTTTCTCCATCAGCCTTTGGATCGCCAGGCCGGGAAGCTGCTGCAGGCCGCCAAGATCGCCGAAATGAGTAACAATCGCCTGATAATTTTTCTCTTCCAGGAATTTTTCAAAACCGATCTCGATCCCTGCCTGAACCGCCACATGTTTTCTGAATTCCGCTTCATCCCTGCCTTCCAGAAGGATATCGTATTTCGAATAATACTCGTCTACCAGAGCATTGATATCCCCTTCCGCAACGTCTTTCACATATTCTGTAATCTCATTAATCGGATATGCATCAATCTCCCATCCGAATTTGATCTGCGCTTCTACCTTGTCGCCTTCCGTTACCGCAACGTTTCTCATATTATCCGCAACACGGCATACACGAACATGGGAGGATTCCATAATGCCGATAGCCGTACACATCCAGTCCGCAATCTTTTTCTGCACTTCTTTGTCGTTCCAATGCCCTACTACGATCTTCCTCTCAATTCCCATGCGGCTTACGATGTGTCCGTATTCTCTGTCGCCGTGGGCGGACTGGTTCTCATTCATGAAATCCATATCGATCGTATCATACGGAATTTCCTCATTGAACTGTGTATGTAAGTGCATCAGAGGCTTTCTGTATTCCTGCAGCCCCAAGATCCACGATTTCGCCGGGGAAAACGTATGCATCCATGTGATCACGCCTGCACATTCTTCATCCGCATTCGCTTCATTAAAAGTCTTCCGAATCAGTTCATTTGTAATCAGCGTCGGCTTCCATACTACTTCAAAAGGCAAAAGCCCGCATTTATTTAAATTTTCTACAATAATTCTGGAATGTTCCGCTACATTTGCCAGGCATTCGTCCCCATACAAATCCTGCGACCCCGTGCAAAACCAAAATTTGTAATTTTTTCCTGTTTTCATTTTACCATCCTCCATTTTCCCAAATTTACGTATTCCTTCGCGACTCTTGCCGCTGCTTTTCTATCTTTATTTTATTTCTTCCCAGTCAAACTTGTCAATATTAAGTCATCAAAAAATTAGTACAAATGAAAAATAGTTGTACTTATTTTAAATAGTACAACTATTTTTCCTCCATCATATTTTCCAGATATCCCCGGTCCCATAATAATATCTTCAGCTTTCGGGCCGCATTCACCGCAGGAGCAGTAAAATACTGATTCGTCATGACTGCGCCTACCATGCGGTCATAATAGTCCCTTCCTGCATATGCCTCCTGCACTGCTTTGACTCCCACCGGGTCAGTATAGCATTTACACTGCACTGCATAAGTGACGCCATCCTTTTCTGCCAGTATATCCACGCCATAATCGCCGCTGCCCTTCGTCACCTCTACCTCGATAAATCCGCTCTCCTTCAACAGTTTTGCACAAAAATATTCAAATTCATGACCCTCCAGGTCATCGAGGAATCCCATCTTTTTTCTTTTATAAACGCGTACCGCCCAAAATATAACAAGAACTGCTGCTGAAAAGATTACTATTGCAGCCGCTATGGTAATCGCCGTCTGTTTTGGCACTATATCCAAAATCATCTGCCCCTTTTTATCCATTTTTTATCTTCCTTTTCGCAATATTATCTTTTGCTTTTTATATGATCTTTTTTATTTTTTAATTTTACGTAATTTTCAGTTGCATACTGTATTGTCCTATTATAAAATATAAAATCATATTACTTGCTTCATCATCAGAGTATACAAATCATACAACTATTTCCAAATGGAGGTATCTATATATGTTCGACTTTAAATTTGACTGGTGCAAAGAAATGGAATGCGGCGTTCAGGCTATCGACGACCAGCACCAGATATTATTCCACATCGGCCGTGAAATGGAACAGCTTATTATGCATGGCTGCCAAAATGCCACTACAAAGGAGTTGCTGGATATCATCTGTGAATTAAGGGAATATACGTCCTACCATTTCTATACGGAGGAAGATCTTATGCTGAAATATCATTATCCCCAAACGGACCAGCACAAACAATCCCATGCCGTATTTAGAGCCAGCATTATCGACATAGACCTCCCCAGGCTGGGAAAGCATCCGGAGGAAATGGTTCCCCAGATCAAAGACCATTTACAAGATTTTTTGTTTAACCATGTTTTGGTAGAAGACCAGGCATTAGGCCGGTATCTCGTATCATGTATGAATGAATAAATCCTGTTCTTCCATCATTTTCATGAATATTACATAATTATAAGAAGTTCCAAAAAAACGGCAACGAACATATCAAAGTAATAGACGATATGCCCGTTGCCTCTTTTTAAAGGTTCAGCGCCCTATAGCGGTTAAAGCATGCGAAAATCTCCTGTTTTCTCGGCAATGCCAAGCCTGAAGGAAGATAATCCCCAGGCACCACGCTCGCCAGCCCCTTCTGTTCCATCAGCTTCACCAGCTTGCCGACAATTTCCTGCATGCTGTCTTTCCCATTAAACATATTGTTCTCCGCATACGCCAGTAAATAACCCAGAGCCGTCACCTGTTCGCTGTCCGCAATCTGCTCCACATAATGCAGATTGACATTTTCTTTATTCAGGCTGATGCCCTCCTTGCCCATGCTCTTTATCTTCACCCTGTTGTCTCTGCCGTCACCATGGCCGCCTCTTCCTCCGCGCCCCATGTTCCTTTGCATATGGCCGTTATCCCTTCCGCCTTTTCCAGCCTTCGGCGCGCGCCTGTAATCCGGTTCGCCCGGTTCCTTTTCCGGAACGGATAGCGGCGGATATTTTTCCGCTTCCGCTTTTGCCAAAGCCGTGATTTCCAAAGGCACATAATTATCCATCTGCACGATCCAGTCCGCAATGCTGAAATAAGAGCCGGAACTTCCCGCCACAACGATGCAGGAGATCCCTTTTTTCTCATAAAGATAGCGCGCCCTTTCAATAAACGGCGTAATCGGCTCCTTATCCCTGTGAACTACTCTCTGCATCAACTCATCCCGCACCATAAAATTGGTAGCACAAGTGTCTTCATCGATCAGCAAAAGGGAAGTCCCGCTTTCCATCGCTTCAATAACATTTGCAGCCTGAGAGGTACTTCCGCTGGCATCCTCCGTATAAAAACTCTCTGTTTCCTTTCCATTCGGAAGATTATTGACAAACATGGAAATATCGTCATTCTTTACGCATCTTCCATCCTCCGCCCTGATTTTCACCGCATCGGAAGCCGTCACCACATATTCCCTGCCATCCCCGGCAATGTGATTGTATACTCCCAGTTCCAACGCTTTCAGCAGTGTAGATTTCCCGTGGTATCCTCCGCCTACAATCAAAGTGATCCCTTTGCGGATACCCATCCCTTTTATCTTCCCTTTATGCGGAAGATCCATTTCCACTTCCATGGACTTCGGCGACTGAAACAGCACGCTGTTTTTCATCGGTTTGTCCGAAACCCCCGATTCCCTTGGCAGCACCGAACCATTCGCCACGAAAGCAACCAGCTCCATTCCCTCCAGCCGATTCCGAATATATTCCCTGTCATCCGCCAAAAAAATAACCTTTTCCACTTCGCTTTTGTTCAGTTTCCGATAAAATAGTACATCTTGTACGCATTTAGGCAAAAAGTCAAACAAAATCTTTATCAGCTCCGAAGAACAAATCGTCCTCCCGTTAGCCGGAAAGCCTACTTCCAGCCGCACCACTAATTTCCCCGAGGCCGGATTGATCTCGCAGGCAGTACGTTCCAGCACCTCCTGCCCCGGCCTGCTGACCGACATCAGCCCGCTCTTGCCGGATCCTTTTGCCTTAAAATTATATTTATCCACTTCGCTGCGGAACAGCCTCAGCAGATAATCCTGCAAAGCCACCCTTCTTTCTTTTGTCTTATAATATTCCTCCGGGAATCCTGCGGTTTTCCCTTCTATATGAATACTCACTTTGGAAGGGGCCGCGAACGGGTCTCCCTGCACGTGGTCGATGGAAAGCATATAGCTCCCGAAGCCGTAACTCCCTTTCGTATCTTTATAAGCAGGATACCCTCTGCGGTCTATGTTTCTGAGCAATATTTGCAAATCCGATGATGTTTTCATTTTGATGATCATTCCCTTTCTGTTCTTACTTTCAGCCAGTATTTGACATTACTTAGTATTCTATAATGCGCAGCGGGGATCGTCAAGGAATATCTAACCAAAAGTATTTTCGCGAAAATTTTCGTCATTTCCTATCGCTTCTATACTGAAAACAACGGGACGTATGCCATTTATCTTAACCTTCATCATCTTTTTATTCCTTTCCCCTTATCCTAACCGAAAAGCCAAACTCGATATCCTCCCCGGCATCGACCCAATATCTTTCCTCCACATCCGTTCCCCAACTATCAATGCCCCCCACTCCGCGCACTGCGCCATAAATACAAAGCACCGTCCGCCGGGGCAATGGAAGTTCTTCCTGATGGGCGGCGTTTTCCAGTTCCGAAGCAGTATACGGCAGACAGGAAAAAGCCAGGTTGCCCAAGTCAAAACGCAGCGCCGACATTTCTTTATCCTTCCTGCTGTTATCCAGACCGCCGCTCCTGTAAACCTCCACCCACTTCGTATCCATATGCATACCGCAGTCCTGAGGAACCAGATAGGGCGTAACAGGCAAACCTTGCACTTCATAAACCCCCTGTATGCCCCCCGCCTTTCTGTCCGGGTAAGTTTCTCCCGACAGCCCCTCATAGATAAACTTATCCGCACAGGTAGGCATCAAAAAACGCATGCCGAAAACCGGCATCTGGGGAAGCCCCTTTAAGCCATAATAATGCACATCCACCCGGATATCCCCGTTCCCTGCCACCTCATAGGCCACACAGACCTTTGCGGCAGGAACCGTAACCGTTTCATATTTGTAACTAATTTTTACCCGTTCCGCCTCCGGCGCACCATTGACATACCGATTATTCCCCGGCGCGCAAGGAAGCTCCATATCTTCGCCGTCCACCTCAACAGCGATATCCGTGCATCGGATAAACAAATCCGCCGCCAGCCACATCCCGCTTTTCAAGGGAAATCCGCTCCCCCTGTCGTTATCCGTCGTCGCCCGCCAGAACGTAGGACGGGGCGGCCGGTACAGCCACTCCTTCCCGTCAACCGCAAGAGACTCCATGCCATGTGCCGCATAAGAAAAAATATAATGGAATTCCTTCCCGCCGCACATTCCCCTAAGCCCCAGCGTTACATCGCCATAGACCACTTGCAGCAAACCCGTTCCGGTCTCCATCCCTTTTTCCTCCTGATGTTCCCCTTTACTCATACCGCCCATAGTAATACCTCACCTCCTGCATCGCCGGTTTCTCCGTCCGGTCCGCAAATACGATGCCGTTCCCGGAAAACTCATAATCCGAAGGCCGGTCGTCAAAATCACCGCCGTACCGCAGCACTTTCCTCCCCGTCACTTCATCTTCCACAAAAATAGCCTGGTCGATATAATCCCAGATAAACCCGCCATGATACATCTCGTACTCATCCAACAGCTTCATATAAGAACCCATCCCCCCCAGCGAATTGCCCATATCATGCATATATTCGCAAAGAAGGAAAGGCTTCTTCGGACCATTCTCCAAATATTCCCTGATTTGCTCCGGCGGCGCATACATGCGGCTTTCCACATCGGAAACGCTGTCTTCATAAGCCCGGTTATGGAAGACGCCCTCATAATGCACCAGCCTTCCATCCTCTTTTTCTTTCAGATACCCATTCATGGCTTCTATATTATCGCCCGCGTAAGACTCATTCCCCAAAGACCAGAACAAAACAGACACATGATTCTTAAAAAGTTCAAAATTACTTCTCACCCGGTCCAACGCCGCTTCCCGCCATTGCGGCAGGGAACCGGGTACATTCCATGAAGGCTCGCACGCCCCCATCTTCTGCCAGGAACCGTGAGATTCCAGATTCGCTTCCGCCATCATATAAATCCCATTTTTATCGCACAGGTCATACCATGGAATCTGATTGGGATAATGGCAAGTGCGCACCGCATTAATATGGTTGGACAAAAAACAATCCATATCCCGCCGCATTTCTTCCATTCCAATACATCTGCCCTTTTCCGCGCTCCACTCATGGCGGTTCACCCCGTTAATCACCAGACGCTTTCCATTTAGACGAATGACCCTATCCTGTATTTCTATCTTCCTGAAACCAATCCAATAAGGAACGGCCTCCACCAGCCCGCCCTCTTCGTCATATAAACGAATCAGCAGAAAATAAAGGACAGGATTCTTATTTTCCCAAGGAGACACCTTGCCCAACGCCCTCCTCGGCATCTGCCCGCGTATTTCCTTATTCATGCCGTCCGCCGCCAAAGGCATCCCCTCATGCAGCAAACAATTTCCCCCTCCATCTTCCAAAGTAATTTCCGCCCGCCCGGAATCGCCTTGTTCCATAGACACAGCCAGCTCCACCGCCAAGCTTCCTGTCCCATCCTCATCCAATTCCGGCAAAGCCCACAAATCTTCCACATGCATCTTTGGCTTCCCATACAAAGTTACATTCCGAAATATCCCAAAAAACCGAAAGAAATCCTGGTCTTCCAAAAACGCCGCGCTGCTCCTTTTATGCACCTCTGCCGCCAGCACATTCCCTTTTTCCTTCAAATAAGGAGTCAAGTCGAATTCCGAAGGAGTGAAACTATCCTCGGCATACCCCACGAAACTGCCGTTCAGCCACAAATACACCGCCTGTTCCACCCCTTCCAGACAGATCATTACCCGCTTGCCCCGAAGACCCTCTTCCAAATCGAATTCCTTCACATAAGAACCTACCGGGTTATAAGCGGCCCGGCTGAACATCCCTTTCCATTCCGCCCTGTTTTCCAAACTATAAGCCGGCCTCCGGTAAATATGCCCTTCCCATGGATACATCGTATTAATATAATGGATTTTGTCATACCCCGCCATCTCAATATGGCAGGGTACTTCAATTTCATCAAAATCCCCATAGTCAAAGCCTTCCTTATAAAACTCTGCCGGACGCGACGCTGCATTCACAGAATAACGGAATTTCCACATACCGTTCAAAGATTGCTCCAAAGAACTTCTCCCCTTTTCCAGCTCCTCCATGCTCTTATAAAAACGATGGTCGCTGTGAGCCGGAAGCCGGTTGACCCGGAACACCTCCGGGTCGTCCAGCCAGTCAATTTCTGCTTTCATATTCCACCCCATTTCTACGCAGACACAAACTTTTTTCCCCTATTCTTTCACGGCCCCCGCCGCCACTCCCGCCAAAATATATTTCTGGAAGAAAATATAAATGGCGATGGTAGGAATCATAATGATAATAATCCCGGCCGCCAAAGTCTGCCACGACCCCTGCTGGGCATTGGCATAATTCATCAAAAAAGTCGTCAATGTGCGCAGCTTATTCTTCGGCATATATAAATACGGAATATACATATCGTTAATAATATTGATTGCCTTAATTATGCAGACCGTAGCCGTAGCCGGCGCCAGCAGCGGGAAAATAATTTTTACAAACAGCCCGAAATAAGAACACCCGTCCAGCAGTGCCGCCTCATCCAACGACACCGATAACCCCGAGATGAACTGCCGGTAAATATACAACTGCATCAAGTCGGATGCCACGTAAATAACGATGGGCGCCCATATGGTATTATAAAGATGCAGACCCTGAATTACCTGGAATCTGGCGATTTCCGTCACAAAAGTAGGAATCAGCATCCCCATAAAAAACAGCCCCACCACGATTCCCTTCCCCCTAAACTGGAAACGCTCGATAATAAAAGCCGTCACCGTACCGAACATCACATTAAAGAAAAGGGAAACTACCAATATAATACCCGTATTCTTAAACCCAAGCAATAAATATTTATCCGTCAATACATCCTGGAAATTCTCAAATGTCACCCTGTTCCACGCAGGCAAAAGCAACGGCGAAGTCGTCGCCATATCCGCCTTCGTCTTCAATGCCGCAAAAAACGTAAGAAGTATGGGGGCAAGGACAATTGCAACCATGCAAAGGCATATGATTTGTTTCATAATCTGCGTCAACACCCTTTTCTGCATACCTATTTCCTCCTATCCTTCAAAACCAGACCATGAATGAGATAATTCTGCACCACGTAAATCAGAACAATCATAAACATAATCGCCACAGCCATCGTAGAAGCCAAGCCAAAGTTCGAGAACGTAAACGCCGTCTTGATGGTATACAGCGTAAACGTGGACGACGCATATCCCGGCCCGCCCGCCGTCATAACAAAAGGAATATCAAATACCTGCAAAGCCCCCCTGATATTATCGAACAACACGAAATCCACCATCAGCATAATTGCCGGAACCTGTATGTATTTGAAAAGCTGCCACGTAGTCGCCCCGTCCACCTCGGCCGCCTCCAGCTGGTCCTGCGGGATGGACTGCAACGCCGCCATAAATAAAATAATATGATAACCGCTGAACCTCCACAAAGAGACGAACGCCAGCACATAATTGACAATCTTCGGGTCCGACAGCCAGCTTCTAATCAAAGATTCCAAATGGACTGCGGACAAAATTGCATCAAACGCCCCGTTAATCGGCGAAAAAAAATAGGAAAAGGCATAGGAAATCGCCACCCCATTAATAATATACGGCATAAACACCATCGTCTTATAAAATTTCGCCGCCTTCAGTTTCCCTGTCAGCAGCACGGCAAAAGCCAGCTCCACCACAATCATAAATAAATGAATGAAAAAATATACCGCATTATTCTTCAACGACATCCACAAGTCCTTATTCTGGAACATGGATACATAATTTGCCATCCCGATAAAATCTTTTTCCGGCGAATAACCATCCCAATTCGTAAAGCTCATCCGAAACAAATCAATGGCCGGAAAAACAACAAATGCAATCAGGAGAAGCATCGGCACCACAAGTGCCGCAAAAATAAACTGTTTCCTCTTCTTACCTAATTTGCTCATGACTACCTCCCGGTAATAATCAGGGGCCGCTCTATGCGGCCCCATCTTCTTGTTACTGTCCGCTTTCCGGTTTACTGAATCCCTAATTTTGCCCTTGCTTCCGCCCATTTGGTATTCAGCTCATCCAATGCCCCGTTCAAATCAAAACCTTCCGTCATCATCTGCGCGCCCAGTTTCTTATAGTCAAACGTTGTCTCGTTCTGGATAGCCGTAAAATCATCGCCGCCGCCGTCATACATTACCAGCACCTTATCCGGGCAAAGCGTATCGGATTCCGCCAGAATAGGATCTTTGTCCTTCGGGAAATTCTTCATGGAAGAAGCCGAAGATACATAATTTATGTAAGAAGGATACCATGCCTCCGAATAAAACCATTCTACAAACGCAACTGCCGCTTCCTGGTTTTTGGAATGGGTGGTCACGCCCATAAAGGAATCGCCCTGTACAATTACATTATAAGGATCGGATTCCGTATTCCTTGTGGGAAGATAGAACGTCCCAAGCTGGGAAATATCGTCCGTACCGTTCGCAATATTCTGCAGCCCCCAGTCGCCCAATGCCAGAATCGCAGCGTTCTTAGCCGCAAACAAGCTCGTTACCTGATCGTTACCAAGCCCTAAGGGATCTTTTCCAAGGACGCCTGATGTAAACAAGTTATATACTTTATTGTAAGCCTTATTGATATCCGTTCCTTCTGCAAAAGGCGCATCCTGGGAAGCCATTGTATTCCAGTTCTGCCCGTTTGCCGATTCCAAAGCCGGCATAAATTCCATATAAGGATAATCCGGCCATTCATCCTTCAACCCACAGGCAATCGCCATAAAGTCCGGGTTCTCTTTTCCGAAATAATCCTGCAAAGTCTTTGCCGCCGCCTCAAATTCAGGCCACGTCGTAGGAACCTCTACCCCTGCCTCTTCGAACATATCCTTCCAATAGAAAACATACTCATAACCGGACGTCATCGGTATGCCAAGCACCTTCCCGTCCAATGCATAGCCGCTTGCCAGCTCATTGTTGGCACATGCCTCCGTGCCCGACAAGTCAATCAAATAATCTTTGAACCTAGACAAAGTAAACGGTTTGTTAAACATAATATCGGGAAGCTGGTTCGCCGATGCCCGCATCTTCATCGCATTCCAGTATTCCGAATCATCCTTGATTTTTTCCACTTCCACATCTACATTCGGATATTGCTCCTGGAACTTCCCTACCATATCGTTTTCTTCAATAAAATCATTCAAGTTATTATCCCAAATGGCAAAAGTAAGCGTGCCGCTCAACTCTTCATTAGAAGCCGCTGCAGGGGCAGCGCTCTCTTCTCCGCTTTCTTCTGCCGCTGCCGGAGCCTGTTCCGCAGCGCCTTCATTTGTATTTGTATTTCCTCCCGCGCTTCCACATCCTATCAATAAAGATGCTGTCATTGCGCACGTTAAAATAGAAGCAATTATTCTTTTTTTCATTCTGATAATACCTCCCGGATTTTTCTTTCCATTTTTTCCAGCTGGCCAAACTGTGTTTCAAGAATATCAGCTTGCCATCCTCTCCGCCATTTCATATCTTCATTTTTCTTGATATTTTTTCAGATTATACCAATCCCGTTTTTTGATTTTTGGTAAGTTTTTTTGATGAAAAGTAAGAAAAACCACGTTTTCACATGGTTTTTCTATATCGGGCAGGCGTAATTCCATTCAATTTTTTAAACATCCTGTTAAAATGCTCCACATTATGATACCCCACCATCTCGGATATCTCATAAACTTTAAAAGTAGTGGTTTTTAATAATTCCTTCGCCTTCTGCATCCGCAATGCCGTCAAATAAGAAGAAAAGTTTTCCCCTGTCTCCTTTGTGAAACGATTGGTAAAATACTTTTCATTCAGCCCCACATACTCGGCCACTTCGGACAATGACAGCTCGCAATCCTCATAATGGTCCGCCATATACCTTTTCGCCCGGACAACCACATCCGTCTCTGATACATTCAGCCGGGAGGCCGAATAATCCATCAGCCATGCAAAGTAATTCGTCAGCCAGAGCTTCAAGCTCCGCCCATCCTCTATCCGCCCTATCTTATCCAAATAATTGTACTGCTGCCCGAACGCATCCGAAAAACGAGAATTATCCATATCAAACCTTTTCCCGATAGCCAGGATTACTGCATATGCCCGCCGCCGCACCTCTTCCATCGGCCGGTCCGTAAATGCCGCAAACAGCTTGTCCTTCTCTTCCGCCATATTCTTTTCGTCCGCAATATACAGCGCATTCGCCAGCCTTTCATATCCCTCTGCCAATTCCAGCAGTGCCTCATCTTTTCCCTCCGCCTTATTCAAATCCACCACCGCATTCTCTCCCAGCAAATGGCGCAGACAGATTTTCTTCCTCACATCCTCTTCCCTTTCCAGAAATTCCCCGGCTCCAAACGCTTTTTTCCCGGCACATACTGCGATCTTTGCGCCAAACTCCTTGGATACCCCCCTTTGTAGCTCCTGAAGCATTTTTGTCATCCGGCCGCTATACTCTTCTTCCGTCACCCGGTAAAAAATAAAGAAAAAAGAAGGCGACTCCATATATGCCATACACCTGGATGCATATCTTGGATTCCTCTCAAAACTATTTTTCAACTCTATGGCCGCATCCATTTCATTTTCTGCCGGATTCTCATAGGCAATATACATGCCCATAAGAACATACGGTTCCATAAAAAAATCCCTCGACCTGCGCTCCACTTCTTCTGGCTCCATCTCTCTTTTCAACAAAGCCGCCAGATAATCCCCCGGCTTCCGTTCCATGCTGCGCACTTTCTCTTCATACTCCCCGATCAATACTTTCAGCCTGCGCACCATGGCATTAAACTGATGAATCATATTCCTTACTTCGGACTGGCCGCTAGCCGTTACATGCACATCCAGATTCCCCTCTTCCACTTCCCTAAGACCGCCGCTGATCTCCTCAATCGGATTCACGATGCTTCTCAGGAAATACCTCGAATAATATCCGGCAAACAGCAAAACCAACACCGCTGCCAGCAGCACAAGCACTGCCCGGTTCCAATATTCCAGTGTCAGATCCCTTGTCTCAATGTAGCTTTCCAGATACCAAATCGTGTCGTTTAGCTCCAACGGCGTTTTTACGCAAGTATATCTCTTATTGGAAAAATCAATCTCCCCCTCTTCCAACGTGGAAAAAACAAGGCCGCCGCCGCTGTCCCTGATCTGAGTGATTCCCAGTTTGTTCTTCCCCCCAAGGTAATTCCTGTTATATTCCTTAATCCTCTCTGCCGCATCCGTAGACTGGTAAAAAACTACCATCTCTATTCTCTGGGAACGATCCGTGGTTACATCCGGCGCAAGGGCAAAGACAAGAATCAGCAAATCCTTTTTCCCTCCCACATACAAATCGCTGGAAGAAACCGTATCGTAAGAACCAAGACAGACCGTATTGCTTTTCTCCAACGCCTTCTGGTACCAATCCATCTCCCTGATTTCATCCACCGTACGGTTAATATCATTTTTTATGTAAGTTTCCCTGCCGTCCTTCATATAAAATCCCACCGATATAATGTCTTTTACCGGCTCCAATGCCAGATTCCCCGCCTGCTGCAATTTCTGCTCATACTCATACCGTCTGCCGAAATCAGCCGTATCCACTTCCGCCGCATAAACTAATATTTCATTATTATTCGTATAAATCAAATGGGAAAGGCGCATAGACATAATATCAATATCCGATTTCAGCTCCGCAATCACCGTCTCCTGCGCCTGGCGGATATTGGTAAGCGCCTGGTTCTTAAACTGTTTGTTCAATGCCAAAAGGGCAACCACAAGAACAACCAAAATAGGAATCACTATAAAAAGTAAAAACGAAAGATAATACACTGTTTTTAAAGGCAGCCGCCTTCCCTTTTGTCCTCGATGCATACCCATCTCCTATCCTGCAATGCCATCTGCCCGCTCATATACGGATATATGTCATTGCCCGTTTTGCCTGACCACGATAAGTATACTTTATTTTTATCCCCGCCACAAGCACCAAACGCCGGCGCGCTCCGCGAACCAGCTTGTTGCGTTAAATACCCATGCCCGCCAAAACCACGCTGGCAATAATTCCTGCCAATGTGGCAAGCAACGCCCCCTTCAAGGTATATCTCGTCTTCGTCACCTTCGCCGCCAGGAAATAAACGCTCATTGTATAAAAAATAGTTTCCGTACAGCTCATCATAATGGAAGTAACCATCCCGATATAGGAATCCGGCCCATGGGTTTTAAAAATATCCAGCACCAGCCCGGTAGCCGCCGAAGAGGAAAACATTTTCACAAACACCAGCGGAACCAGCTCGGACGGAAAACCGATTTTTGCCGCCAGCCCCCCAAACATCTTTCCCACCGCCTCCAAAAAACCCGATGCCCGCAGTACCCCTACCGCTACCATCAAACCCACCAGCGTAGGCATAATCTGAATAACAGTCTGAAAGCCGTCCTTCGCCCCCTTAATGAAATCCTCATACACATTCCTCTTATGAACCAGCCCATAAGCCACAATATAAAAAATAATGACGGGTATAATAATATTGGAAATATTGGACAATACGTTTAAAATAACAGATCCCTCTTTGCACCGCTCTTACACCTAGTCTATTTAAAAAAAAGCGCATGTATGCCTACATGCACTTTTCTGCGTCTTATTTTCTGCCCAGCCATTCATTCAGGAAATGCACCTCTTTTGCCTTATGGAGAATATCAGTCGCATTCTCCTGAAGGTAGGCCGCCAATTGTTCAATTTCCTCTTTTGTAAAGCCAGAAGACTTTTCAATGGTTCCCCTGGGTACGATGCCTTCCGCATAGCCGCCTTTTCCCCTTTCAAAGCAAACCCTCACCATCTTCTCCCCGTCTTTTAAAAGCAAGCCGGAGTATGTCATCCGAAGTTCTTCGCCTCTATCCATCGCTTTCCCCTTTTCCGGCCTTCCGCATTTTTGCTGCAGCCCATGCCTTTCTATCCATATCTCATCCATATTCAATTATAGATTATACACTCTCTACCATTGGCTGCACAAGAGAAAATTCGGGCAAAACAAACCTGTTATATAGATTGGCCAGACATATGCGATACAGGCAGCAGCTCATACTTTACCACATCCATTTCCACCTGCCCATCCGCAAAAAAGGAAATACCGTCCACCGCAGGGTCCGTATACAAAGTTGCGGAAAGCACATACTCCCCATCGTTTACAAAAACCTCCACGCTGAAATAATCCAATACAATCCTAATCTTTATCCTGCCTTTTTCGCCCTTTACCAGACAACGCCTCTGATGGATAATCGCCCTTCTGGAACCCGAATGCTTTCTGTCCACCTTTATAATCGATTCATAAGGCTTAAAGCTAACGGAAGTCTGATAGGTATCGTTCTGCGCAAAGCGCACCGCAAACTTCCGATATATCTTCTCTTCCTCTCCCGGCCGGACGGACAGCTCCATATCTATCTTCCGCCCTTTTATTTCATCCAGCTTTATTACATCCGAAAACGAGACATTTTCATACCTTACCTCTTCCCCGCGCATCCTTTCCAGTTCCCGGACCGGTTTCTGGAACAGCCGTCCGTTTTTAACCGTAACTTCCCTTGGAAGGCTCATCTGCCCAAACCACGGCCGCCCCGGAGCATGAAGATTACAAGTATCCCAGTTCTGCATCCATCCAATCAGAATCCTTCGCCCATCCGGTGCAAGAACCGTCTGCGGCGCATAAAAATCAATCCCATAATCCACCGCCTGATGATATTCCTCCGAAAAAGTATCCGTCTCCTCCTCATATGTTCCAATCAGGCAAACAGTTCCATTCCCATTATGATACTCAAACCCCTGCGGCATCATATCCTGCGGACTGATTAACAGAACCTGCTTGCCGTCAACAGCAAAGAAGTCCGGGCATTCCCACATCCTTCCAAAACGCCCCTTGTTCGCCGCCAGAATCTTCTCATATTTCCAATGGAAGCCATCCCTGCTGCTGTAAAGAAGTATCTGCCCGTCGTGTTCCGCCGTACAGTTCCCAACTACACAGCGGTATGAGCCGTCCTGTTTCCTCCATATCTTAGGGTCTCGGAAATCATATTTGCTCCCCCCCTGAGGCAGACTGCGCCAATCCAGCACAGGATTTTCCGTCCACTTTTCATAATCTATCCCGTCTCCTACTGCAAGGCATTGCGTCTGCACTTCCCGCTGCCCGCCGTCCGGCTGGGTTTCCCTGGAAACCCCCGTATACATCAACAAATGCCTTCCATCCGGCAGCACAACGGCATTGCCCGAAAAACATCCATCCCTGTCATAATCCGTATCCGGCGCCAGCGCGGCCGGAAGATGGCTCCAATGCAGCAAATCCTTGCTCACCGCGTGCCCCCAATGCATAGGCCCCCAAAAAGCGCTAAATGGATGATACTGGTAAAACAAATGATATTCCCCTTTAAAAAATGAAAAACCGTTAGGGTCGTTCATCCACCCCACCCGGGCGGATAGGTGGAAAGCGGGCCTTGGCTCACCCGCAATCCTTCTTTCCATTTCTTCCTCATACTTCCGCGCATCACGCAAAATCTGGCTTGTCATATCAATCCTCCACACTTTCTATACCTGCATACCTGTTATACGCCGCCTGATATACGGCCAAAAGCTTATCCATTCCGCATTTATCCCTCAAATGCTTAATATAGTTCTCCCATTCTTCATCCGTAGGCCCGCCGTTTTTCAGCCACAGCCCCTCCTGTTCCGATACCGCGCTTTCAAAATTCGCTTTATACCAGTCAATATCATCCAATTCCCTGCCTGTAAACACGCAATCCACCGGATAGGTAACTGTGCTGTCCACATAAGGCATCCAGAATTCATACAAATCCGTCAGACGCTCGATGGCACGGTCCTCCATTTTAAACGTCGTCTGATAATAATCGCTGAGAATCAGCTTGGGCCCCGCCACTTCCATTTCTCCCTTCAATTCCCCGGAACCCTTTCCATATTTTTCCCGGCTCTCCTCGTCCGAAATGCTAAGCCATACGCCGTTTTCGTCTTTTTCCGTAAAATAAACACCCACCGGCCCATATTGAAGCTGCATTACTATCTCGGGATCATACCACATATCGAAAAATTTTAAAAGATTCGCCGGGCTTTTACATGCCTTTGTTATATTCAGGCTTCCGCTGTTCGTTCCGCCGCCCGTACGCACTGTCACATTGTGCGTTCCGTCAGGCCCGTCCAAAACCGGCAAAAATACATAATCCTTTGCATAATCCCCCATCACCTCTTCAATATACCACCATGTCGCCACGCCCACATAGCCCTGCGAGCATTTGGAAATCAACTGCGAATCCGTCTGGCTGAACATTTCCAAGTCCATCAGCCCCTCTGCATACCAATCATGGAAATATGTGATTGCCTCGCGGTATGCGTCCGATACGCATACGAATTCCACCGTTCCGTCATCACGCAGCACCAAATCATTGCAGACATCATTGGGCCAGTTCGTGAAGCCAAAACCCGCATAAAAAATATTCTGCCCCCAGCACCACTCGTCAAATCCCGTACTCAGGGGAATGGTACTCCCCGGCGCATTCCCATAATATTTCGCGCTCATATCATTATCCTTAAATGCTTTCAGCGCAGTATGCAGCTCATCCAACGTCGCAGGCACTTCCAGCCCCAAGTCATCCAGCCATGCTTTATTAATCATGGAAAACTGCGGAATCGAATAAATACTGTAATCTTCCTCCGCGCCGATTCCTGCCGTCCCCATGCGCTCCCCTGCGGGCAGGCCATAAATATATCCGTCGTCCATGGTAATCGCGCTGCGGATATCCGGGTTTTCCTCCAATATTTTGCACAGGTTGGGCATATATTCCTCCGTCAGATAGGGAGTCAAATCAATAAATGTTCCGTCATCCCCATAACGGGATATATCATAATTGCTGAATCCTACCCCCAAAAATGCATCCGGAAGCTCGCCTCCCGCAATACGGATATTCACCTGTTCTGCCAAAGATTCGCTCATCGTAGTCCAGTCAATGCTGATTCCCGCCTCGCCCTGAAGCTGGTTTAAAACCGTATTATTCGTATACCCCGGGCTTAAAGCGCTCTGCGCGCCCATAATGGCAAATTCCGTCTGCGTCCTGTCCGTATTCGCTACACCCTTTTCATGATTTCCATATTGATTTTTCCCGCATGCCGCCAGAGATAATACAAGGCTTACGGCAAGCATACAAGCCGCTGCTTTTTTCCATCTTTTCATAATCATATTCCCTTTCTCTAATCAGCCCTTGACTGCACCTGCCATAAACCCTTTTTCAAAATACTTCTGCACAAACGGGTAAATAGCCAGCATCGGGGCGGCCGCTATAATAATGGATGAAAACTTAATCATCTCCGTCATTTTATTCAGCTCCGCAAAACCTCCGGATATCGTGCTGGCCTGACTCGCGCTTGCCGAACTCTTAATCAGGATATTCCGAAGGACGAGGGGCAGAGGAGCTTTTTCCGGCGACGGAAGATAAATCATAGAGGTAAACCAATCGTTCCAGTATGCCACCATGCTGAATACTACCATCACCGCCATGATGGAACGGCTCAAAGGCACTACGATACGGATAAACGTCGTCCACTTGGAAGCCCCGTCAATCCCTGCCGCTTCTATCATTTCCTTCGGGATGCTGTTTTCAAAGAAATTCCTTACGATAATCATATTTCCTACTGCAACCCCGCCCGGCAGAAAGAGCGCCCACATATTGTTAATCAGCCCAGTCTGTTTTACAATCAAATAAGTAGGAACCATGCCGCCGCCGAAATACATAGTAATAATAAAGAAAATACTCAAAGCTTTCCTGCCCGGCAGATCTTTCACGCTTAAAGGATACGCCGTCAAATAAAGCATTACAACAGAAAACACCGTACCGATTATCGTATACTTAAAACTATTCAAAAGCCCTGTCAATATACTGGAATCGGCAAATACCGACTTATACCCGTCCAACGTAAACTGGCTCGGTAAAAGAAAGGTTTTTCCAGCATATACATCATATGGGTCCGATACCGATGCAATCAATACATAATACAAGGGATAAGCAACAATAAACAGAATAACGGCACAGATTGCCACAAGAACTATATCGCTGCTTCGTTCAGAAAGCCCGGACAGCTTTCCTGATTTTGCATTTGCTTTCATACTTAACCTCCATTCTCACACAGCTTGCAGACGCAAGCATTCGTTCGCCGATTGAAAATCCCCGGTTTTTGCCTTTCCTATATAAAACTTGTGTCTTCCGATATCTTCCCGGCTATCTTGTTCACTACAATCAACAGAATAATATTAATTGCCGTATTGAACAGCCCTACTGCCGTAGAATAGCTGTATTTCGCATTTTCAATACCTTGCTGATACACATAAACGGCAATTACGTCGCTTGTCGCCTTATTCAGCTCCGTCTGCAGCAGCCACACCTTCTCAAACCCTACATTCATCAAACCGCCCGCACTCATAATCAAGTTCAGCACCATAATGGAGGTCAGTTCCGGTATATCAATATGGCGGATTCTCTGGAACAGGGACGCTCCGTCCACCTTCGCCGCCTCATAAAGAGATGTATCCACATTTGCCAGCGTCGCCATATATACAATAATCCCCCACCCTGCATCCTGCCAAATGCCGGAAGCGATATAAATCGTGCGGAATGCCGCCGATTCCGTCAAAAAATCTACCGACGTGCCCGCAATCAGGTTAATCAACCCGCCGGAAGGACTTAAGAAAATACGAATCATACCGCAGATAACCATCGTGGAAATAAAGTGCGGCGCATAGAGAACCGTCTGCGTCACCCTCTTAAAACGCTGGAACCTCATCTGATTCAACATTAACGCCAAAATAACAGGAATCGGAAAGCTCCATAGCAGACTGAAAAAACTTAGCAGCACCGTATTCTTAATCATCCGGCCAAACGTGGGAGCACTGAAGAATCGGCGGAACCACTCCAATCCAACCCACTCGCTCCCCATGAATCCCCGGCTGGCCTTATAATCCCTGAAAGCAATTTGTATGCCATACATAGGTATGTACTTATAAATAATCGTTAATACTACCGGAATCAACAGCATCGCATATAATTGCCAATTATCCAGTATGCGTTTTTTCAATGGCTTTTCCAATGACATTGCATGGCCTGCAGCCACCAATCTGTTCTTGCTCATATTTCTCTCCTTTCCTCCCAAACCCAATTTATTTTTTTCATCATTCTCTTCCTTTTCATGTGAAGCGCGCTTTTCTCATGAAACGTTATATGCCTCTTTTTATAAAAATATCACTTTTTAGTTATAAGATCAATATAATATACACATTTTATTTATATATTTTGTTTATTTAGTCGTTTTACCCAATTATTTAGTTCCAATTTTGTATAGTATTACAATATATTTGTTGTATAACGTTTCATGAAATGTTTCATATTAACGCTTTACAAATGAATTCCAATGCAATATAATAGAAAAGAAACAAAATATAAAGCCTTTTTTACGGTTTTTCTACCCTATTATTCTTTACGAAGCCATATGAATGCTTATATTTTTTCTTGATTTCATGAAATAAATATTCAATTTCACCGAAAGTATATCGAAAGGGGGACCTATGAAAAAAGAAAATTCCACTCCAACCATGAAAGATGTTGCCAGGGAAGCAGGGGTAGCTTTGGGCACAGTATCAAAAGTCGTAAACGGCCTGCCCGTGGGCGATGCTTATAAAACCCGCGTGGAAAGCGCTATCCAGAAGCTGAATTACCAGGTCAACAGCTATGCACAAGGGCTTAAGACGAACAAAACCCGCACGGTAGCGCTTTTAATACCTAACACCCAGGAACCCTTCTACGCATCGCTCGTCTACCATATTAATCTCGCGCTTTTGAAACGAAAATACCGAATGCTCCTTTGTTCTACGGATTATGACTGCGGCCAGGAACAGGAGTACATCGCAATGGCGCAGCAGAATAAAGTGGATGGAATTATCGGCCTGACCTATAATCCCCATCTTATAATCGAGGAAAGCACGCCGTTTGTTGCCATCGACCGTTCCATGGGGCCGAAGATCCCATGCGTAACAAGCGACAACTTTGCCGGCGGGCAGATAGCTGCCGAAAAGCTGGCAGACTTAGGCTGCAAAAATGTCGCTTTTCTCCGAACAGGCTCCGATCTGAACAACGAGCCGAACAAAAGGAAAGCCGGCTTTGAAAACGGCTGCCTCTCCCGCGGGCTCGCATATGAAATGAAAATCATAAGCGACGGAGAACCTTATGAAGAATTCGACAAGTTTCTTGCCGACCACATACAAGAAGGCAAATTATCTTTTGACGGCATTTTCTGCGTTACCGATGCACTCGCCTACCGCGTCCTAAAAATATTGCGCCGCCTCAACCAAAAGGTTCCCGAAGACGTGCAAGTCATTGGTTTTGACGGCATACGCTATTTCGGCAATCAAGACTATATCTGTTCCACTATTGTACAGCCAGTCTCCGAAATTGCCGAAATGTGCGTTGAACTCCTCCTTCAGGAAAATATGCCCTCCAAACCGCCCCTCGTCTGCCTTCCCGTCACTTATGTGTACGGCGGCACCACTTCGGAACCTTTCGACGCAAAGGAGTAATCACATCATGCAGACAAATAATTGGAAAAATTTTAAGAAAGCAAAATGGAAGAATTGGTGGTATTACTATAAATGGTATGTGCTTTGCGGCATCATCCTTCTTTTGATTATCGGCAATCTCGCAGGGAATGCTTTCGGATTATGGGCCAAAGATCCCGATTTCCAGGTTGCATATATCGGGAAGTCGGAACTCCCGCCTCCCGCCATATCTGCCTTAGAACAGGCATTTGCAGCCATCGCTTCCGATTTTAACGGAGACGGGGAAATTATCATACAAATCAACCAATACATAAGCGGCACCCCGGAAACCGGCGCGGCCTATTACGGATATGTCTCTGACATCCCGCTGATCGGCGATATTTCAGACTGCGACAGCTACTTTTTCCTGATGGATGACCCGGAGCGCTTCCAGCTCGAATTCCAGATTCTCGCTTCCCCTGACGGAAGCTGCCCTGCCCCCGCCGATTACTCTGCCGAAGGCAAAGTCATCCCATGGGCAGACTGCTCCGCCTTATCTTCCCCGGAGCCGAATATTCCTTCCACTGCCGGACCGAATACGGCGCTTCCTGAAGACGGCCCAGCATACTTTTCCGGCCTTTACTTGGGAAGACGCTGCTTCTATACCGACGCAACAACGGAACATATCGATCAATGCAACGAATTATGGAACACTATTTATAACAGCCGTTGATTCCCTATAGTCATCCAACGAAAGGAGAATTTCCTAATGACATATAAAAAGCTTAAATACTTATTCTATATTTTTTGTTTTTCATTTCTACTGACTGGCTGTTCCTTTTTCCCTTCCACTTTAGAGAAAAATGAAAATACATGGGCAGACTCCGACTCGATAACCGTCGGCAACATACTGACCGTCCAAAATACAGATGACCGCCTAGCCCTCATCAATCATATGGATACCCTGTCCGCAGACGGCCTTTACTATGCATCATGGGCAATGGGAAGTCCAGAGCCTTTCCAGAACAGCGCCGGAGATATGATCGACTTATACGATGCCCAGTTCTATCTTTTATTGGGGGAATTCCCAGACGATGAAAGCGCAAAAGGCGCTATGGGCAAATGGCTTGCCGCCGGAAAAGCCAATTACGACATCCTGAGCGAAGAAGAAATCATCTGCAACGGACAGCCTTATACCTTTATTACTTATCAGCGCGCCCACGATGATATTCCTTATCACCGAGGCGTGTCCGCTTTCGGCCAGTTTCATAATTATGCTGTATGCATTGAACTGACATGCAAGGAAGATTTTGAAGAAGATTTAACAGCTCTTATGAACGACTTTTTGAACGCTTGCAGCTATAAAAAGCAGTAAGGGCAAACTATTCCCTTACTGCTTCCTTCCGCCTATGCGATATATTTTTCCACAACGCGCACGACCGACGGCAGATACGCGCGTCCGAACAAGTTCAAATGATTCAGAAGATGGTAAAGATTATATAGATCCCGCCGTCTTTCATATCCAGGCTGCATTGGCGCTTCCTCCCGGTAAACATCATAAAAAATCTGCGGGAAGCCTCCGAAAAGCTCTGTCATCGCAAGATCGGCTTCCGCATGCCCTACATAAACCGCAGGGTCGATCAGCCATGCTTTCCCATCGTTTCCCGTCATCACATTCCCCGACCACAAATCGCCATGCAGCAGCGAAGGGTGTTCCGGTTCCACCAAAAAATCATCCAGGCGCTCCAGCAGCTTTGTTACTTTTTTCCTTCCTCCCGCGTCAAAATAACGGGAAGCCCGCTTAAACTGCGGCTCCAGACGGCACTCCCGGAAAAAATCAATCCAGCTCCCGCAGACTCTGTTGGCCTGGCCATTTGCCCCAATATAATTATCATTAGAAAAACCGAACTTCCCCTCGACAGCAAAGCCCCCTGTTTCCGCCCGATGCATAGCCGCCAGCTGGCGCGCGAACACCTCCCAGTAATCTTTGACACGGCCATTCCCCTCTATCCACTCCATCAGCAAAAAGGAACATCCCGCTCCCTCCTCATCTGTCCCCACGCAAAGAACGCCCGGCGTTCCAATAGCCCCGGTTCCGGCAATCGCCGCCAGCCCGGCCGCCTCCGCCGTAAAGAAAGGCATATTCTCCTTCCGGTTTGCTTTCATGAAAATACGCTTTCCATCCGTCAACGTCAGCCTATATGCCTCGTTAATATCCCCTCCGGAAACTCTGTCCATGCTTGTAATCCGAATGCCGCTCCCAAATAGCGAATCCAAAGCGCTTTCTATCGATACATATTCCTGCAGTCCCACAAAACCCATAAAACATTCCGCCTTCTTTTTTATGTATGGAACGGAGCATTTATTGTCACCGTCTGATAAGGTATCTCTATGCCGCTTTTCTTAAATTCCGTCAGGAGCGCGATCCTTATATCGCTGCATGCATGAAAACTGTCATCCAGATTCTCCGTCCATATCGTCGTTTTTAAAATAATCCCATTCTGGGTATACCCGCTTGCGGTAACGGCATTTTCCTCCGTGTTTAATGTCAGCTTATGTTCCGAGCATACCTTCCTCATAATGCGCAGCGCCTCTTCAATATCCGCGTCATAAGAGATTTCCACTTCAATAAAGTTCCCTACGTTTTCCGTATAATTCGTATTAATTACTACTGCCGTATCCATAACCGAGTTAGGAACGATATAGCTTTCCCCATTAAACTGATAAATCACTGTATGCCGCAGCGTCACGTCCCTTACGATTCCCTCCGCAATCACTGTCCCCCCTTGGACTACCCTTATTTTTTCCCCCTCGTTATAAGGCTTCGACACCGATATGGAAACGCCGCTTATTACATTTCCCAGGGCATGCTGCGCAGCAAAGGTCGCTATAGCCAGGATCAGCGAGCCGCTCTGCAATACTACCTTGCTAATGTCCTTCGTCATATCAAACTGCTGCGCCAGGCTGTATATGACGATGACATCGATCACGATAATGACCACGCTTTTCGAAAACTGCAGATGGATCGCGCCAGTTTTTTTCAATATATACTTATAAACCAAATTAACAACATAATTCAAAACCAATGCAACGACCGCAAAAATGCCTATTTTTACCAGCAGATCCATTCCGTCACCCCGCGCGTATCTTAACTTTTTCTGTCTGTTGCGACCATCATAGCATAGTTTAAATGTTCCTACAACTGCAAATACACATAAAAAATAAAGCGCAGCAGGATCTTTTCTTTCCTGCTGCGCTTGCATTATTCTTTTCCATTTTTACATTAAATCATGTCAGCATAACGGGAACTTCCCTGTACGTTATATTCCCCGGCAGCCGTATAACCGCTGGCCGCGTTTGCCTGAGTCGTCATATAATATTCTACAAGCGACGCATTGGAAGCAATCGAAGAACCATAGTCCTTAAAAAACTTCTGCACTTCGGACATATCTGACTTTTTAAATGTATCCTCGTCAATCTTCATCCTGCCCTTCTGGTCTACGCTGATCCCAAACTGCTTAAGCGCATCCTCATTGCGTGCCGTCTTTTCCCTGATATAGGACAGATTAGCTACCACACCGGAATTGGAACTGGATTCAGCGGAATCAAACATCTTGTTATAATTGCTGACAAAGCTCTTTGCTGTAGCAAAAATCTTATCAATATTATACTTGTCTGTCTCATTGCCGTCCTTATCCTTTACCTTCTCGTAAAGTTCTTCCGATGCCAGAGCTTTGCCGTCTGCCTTAAGGGAACCCGCGCCAGAGCTTACCGTGTTGTTTGTGCCCGTATTGCTTGCAGAGCCTGTCGTGCCTGCACTGGATGCAGCTCCTGCGAATTGAAGGCGCGACGCGATCACCGAACCGTAGCTCATGATATCATCAGATGAAAACAGCTCCTGTACTTTAGAAATATCTGTCGCTTTCAGCTTCTCCGCGCTCAGGCTCAATGTCCCATCCCTATTCACCGTAACGCCGATTTCAGAAAGTTTATCCGCATTCGCGGCTGTGCTGCTCATCATATTCGCTACATATGCCGTTTTGTTTGTCAGCGTGGAACCCCTTGCTGCTTTTAAAACATTATTATAATCCGACACATAAGCTTTCATCGCAGAAACCACCTTGTCTTCCGCGCTCCGGCCATTCTCCGTGTCTGTATACGTCTGGCTGTTCTGCAATGCGGAAACAGATGTCCTCATAGTAGAAAGGCCTGTCGTCAAATTCGCATTCGCCTCTTGTACATCTTTGGAAACCTTCGGGTTTTTCTTCTCTTCCAGAATTCTGTCCAGAACATCGCCCGATCTGCTTTGCTTACTGCTCCCCTCTGTACCGGAATCCTGCTTCTTGGCATAATAAGTCTTCAAAAGCTTGCCATAGCTGCCATTCCTGATGCTGGCATAATCGGAAAGGAAATTCAAATTCCCCATTCCGCCGCTGCTGGATGAAAGACTCTGGAACAGATAAGAGTAATCTTGTTTGTTGCTTACATCAATACCGATACCCATTATCATCACTCCTTTGAATAAAAATGTGGACCTCCATGTCCTTATACATGATATACTCAATATATCATTGTAAAATCTCTATAGTTATTATTAGTATAACACCCGTGTTTCCAGATTGCAAGATAACATGCCTTGAATTTTGCCATTTTTTTCAGGTATTTTTCAGCTGCCTCTTTTCTTCTCCAAAAAGGACTTTTGCACCCCCTGCGTGATAATATCATTCGGTTTTACCACACCCAGCAGCAAAGGAGATGCCTTGTCATGATCTTTATAATTTCCCAATGCATTTTGCGGGTTTTTATTGGCATAACAATATTTACAGCCGTTTATGCAAGTATTATAAGCCCCTATGTCCCGGCTTTCGATGCATTGGCAGCCCTGCCTCACGCCCTTATGTTTTAAATTCCTAAAAGCAATATGATTTGCTTTCCCAAAAATATCAAGCGTCATACAGCCCAAAGAATGGATTCCATAGCTGGTGAAATCACCGTTTATCCCGCAAGTCTGGATCACAATCCCATGCTTTCCGGCAATATTACCCAGCCCCTGCGCCAGCACATCTTTGTCTTGTTCCGACAGCGGAATAAGTTCCGGCATGTTGCTTTCCAGTTTTTTATACATTTCCACAAAGCCAAAAATACAACGATCAATATATGGAGCCAGTGTTCCCGCCATATGTTCAAAGGTTTCCAAATGCCGCTGTATCGTATATTTTTCCGTCAGCAGAACAGGGTCGTATCTCCATGCAACACGTTCTCTTCCCACCAGCCGGGACAGCTTCATCAATGTTTCCATGCTTTCCTCTATGCCTGGCACGCCCGGCTCAATATCTTTTCCATAAGCAGTGATCGTGTAATGAAAATACATGTGGAAACGGTCTGTGATCTCATGCAGGCGCGAAAGTATGGGTTCGTAATTCTTTGAGCAAAAAACAACACAATCCACCTTATCCGGGGTCAGTTCATAGAGCGTCACTTTGTTAGGAAAAAGCGGATTACGCGAAAGCACATAGCCTTCTGAAAAACGGTTCAAAAGCCATTCTGTATAATACTGGACAGTATCTGTCCGCCCGCCTGTGTTAATAATCATTTTCTGCCTCCATTTAATCATCCTATTCCTTAACTCTTTTCATTATCCGATCGCCAAATTCGGACTTAATCATACCAAAAGTTCTTCTTTTTATCAATGTATATAACTGGCAATATATATTGCATGCAGCAGACGAATATTTTATAATCAAGCATATTAACAAAAATTTCGTGAGGAAACATAAAATGAATATAAATTTATATTATCAGGAAAAAGGTGATAAAGAGCCATTTATCCTTTTGCACGGGAATGGGGAAGATGGCTCTTATTTCAAAAATCAAATGGATTATTTCAGCGACAGATACCGTGTAATTGCTCTGGACACGCGCGGGCACGGCCGATCTCCAAGAGGAACCGAGCCTTTTACTATTGAGCAGTTTTCCTGTGATTTATACAATTTTATGACAAGTCTTAATATTTCAAATGCAATTATCCTTGGGTTTTCAGACGGAGCAAATATCGCAATGAAGTTTGCAATAAAATATCCAGGCAAGGTAAAGGCATTGATATTAAACGGGGGAAACCTGAATCCGAAGGGAGTAAAAAGGACAGTGCAAATCCCAATCGAAATAGGATACCGAATCGCAAGACTATTTGCTTCAAAATCACCCAATGCAAAAAGGAATGCGGAGATGCTCGGGCTAATGGTTGACGAGCCGAATATTGGATTAGATGAATTATCAAAAATAACAGCCCCCACGCTCGTAATTTGCGGGAGCAGCGATATGATTAGGGAAGCCCATACAAAAGAAATCGCGGGAAATATACCTCATGCCAAATTATCGATTATGAAGGGCAATCATTTTATTGCAAATAGAAGATGCGAAACGTTCAATAAAGAAGTCGAAAATTTTTTGCAGACAATTCAGTAAATCAGATAAAGGAATGAGAAAACATATCTACTGCCCTTTTCAGTTCCTTGGCTGATTTATCCGACCTTTTCTTTTTGAATTCTCTCAGGAATTCAATTCCGAATATTTTCATTCAGTTCTTATGTACTTCCATTTCGGTACTCATTCCTGTTTTCTGAAATTACTGAGGATTTCCTCTTCCTCACCCTTCACTCTTTCATAGCAAATAAGGTATACTGACTGCATTTTCGAAATAACACATATTTTATTAAGTGATTCCTTGCTTCCGCGAGGGGATCGATGGCAGGATATCAGGCATACCATCCAATGTAGATATATTTCAATCCACGCTCCCGCGAAGGGAGCGACTGCAAAAACCACATATTTCTTTGAAAATTTTGATTTCTGCTTATGCAACACCAACAAATTTGGTCATTGCTTTTTTTACTTTACTACAAATCTTACAAACTTCTACCACTTTTCATGGTGCGAACCCCTCTGCTATTTCATGTTTACTTACCGTCCGCACCAAACTAATGCATGACATTTTCATCATATCCAGCATAATTACCCGTGCTATTTACAAACAACTAACATCCTAAATCATTAAAGTCCCTTCCGCATCATAAGAAGCCTTACTGCCAAAATGCTCTACTTTTGTTCGGTAATTATTCCCCAGATAATAAAAACGCAGGCTGTCTTCTTTCTCATTAATCAGCGACACAAGTTTGTCCTTTAACAATAATAGCTGCGAGGCATCCAACATACACTCAAATACCGAATTCTGCACTCGTTGCCCATAATTGACACACTCTTTTGCGACTTTACGCAGACGCGCCCTTCCCGCCGCATCCTGAGTAGCAACATCATATGTAATCAATACTAACATTCCAACACCTACTTCCATAAAAACGGCGGATATTCATCCACATCGCCTCGTATTGTCCTGGCAAGCAAAAGCGCCTGCACATGAGGAACCAGTCCCCATTCTATTTTTTCCTTTAAATATGGATGCGTTATCTTTTCTTTCTTATGACTCTGCCATGCATTAAAAAATACCTTTCTTCCATCGTCATTTAATAAAACCGCGTTATCCTTTTGCTTTTCGAAATGAACCGCCTGAATCGCTTTCGTATTAATCAATGTCAAAATGAATCTGTCTGCCAAAACCGGCCTTAGTTCTTCCATCAAATCCAATGCGAGCGATCTTCTTCCCGGCCTGTCGCCATGCATAAAGCCCACATACGGATCCAGCCCGACACCTGATAATGCATTAGCACAATCACCCGCAAGCACGGTATAAGCAAATGATAAAACAGCATTTATGTTATCAAGAGGCGGCCTTCGGTTCCTTGCCACGAATGCAAAGTCTTCTTTTTGATTCAGAATCATATCATTAAACACAGAAAAATATTGTTCCGCCGCCTTCCCTTCCATGCCCCGAAGCTCATCCATTTCCATCACACCGTCTATTTTCGGCAGCATATCATACAAAGCCAAAGATACCCGCTTCAATTTTTCCGCATCCACCCGGTATGCATGGTCGCGCAGCGTACGCTCTATGCTCCATCTGCTGTTAAAAACTTTTCCGACAATCATATTTCTGGCATATGCGATGCTTCTCTCCTCATGATCCGATATGCGGTACTGTTCTTTCCGAAGCAGCACATTCCCATACTCTTTTCCAACCGCTCTCGCCAGAAATGCTCCCCTGGGAGAGAAGAAACTCATTCCTATTCTCCGTTCCGCACAAGCTCCCATTAGCGCCGGGCTGGCTCCTTTATAGGTAAAACATATAATATTCTCCAGCGTATGGAGCGGAAACCGGCCAAGTGTTTTCTCCACGTCCTGTATTACAATATTTTCGCCGTCCAGCGTTAAATAGCAGCTCTCTGTCATAATATACAAAGTATTCAATAATTTCCGCACGCCGCTTCTCCCCCTAATCCTCCATTTTTATATGCTTTTCCACATATTCCCTGACCTTTCCTGCCTTTTGCAGTTTGGGAACGCACAAATCCTCCAAAGAACATGCCTTACACTGCTTCCCGGGTTTTACATTCGGCGTGTAGCCCCTGCGAAACAAATCGTGCATTTCTTTAGTCATTTTCCATACTTCCGTCCTCAGACCATCCGTAAATTCCACATGAGTGCGCCTTCTGTTCTCGCCATAATACAAATACCCCTCCGCTATGCCCGTCTGGAACATTTCTTCCAAGCAAATTGCCTGAGCGCAGAGCTGCAGCTCATCCGCATTATTTTCTTTCGGCATCCCCCGTTTATACTCGATCGGCACCAGCTTCCATTTCCCATCGTATCCGAATAAATCCACTCCATTTTTATCCTGATGAAATTCCACCACGTCGCATTGTCCGCTCACCCCAAGTTCCTTTGAAGAAATGCGCAGACCCCGGACAATCAGCAGATCGCCCCTCTTTTCAAAGGAACCTTCTTCATGCGCCTTCTTATGCATCAACTCGCCGGCCGTCGTCCTATAATTCTCCGCCCATTGCTGTTCGATATGTATCATCGCCCACTGTCTTCTGCAAAATGCAAAATGCTGGATGCCGGAAAGCATCAAATAATCTTCTTCCGAATACATCATCAAATCCCTTCCACTTCTTCCAGCGCCAGCCCCGGCAAAGAATCGATCTCTATCTCATAATCTTCAAATTCCTTTGGGTCGTCCTCCTTTGGCATAATCCTGACAAGCTTATGAACCTTTGCCGAAGAATACTGACCCATCGGGCAGTTATGCTTCCACCAATACAACTTACATACCTCCATGCTTCCATCAGGCCTTGCGGAAGAACTGTCGTTTACAAATAATGTTCGCAAAGCTTCCTTTATTTTCTCCGCATCCTCATCGCTGAATCCCGTCTTTTCAGCAAGCTGATGATTAATGCTCCCTTTTATTACATACAGCGCCGAATATATCTTATGCTTCATCCCCATGGTATCAGAGGACTTCTTTTCCTTTGTCTCGCTGTTGACGCTTTTTGTGATCTGCATGCTGTTAATGGATATAGGCAATACGCTGAACGCCGAATGAATTGAAACAGGGCCTCTTACACCCACGGATACGCTGTCATCCTTGAAAGCGAATACTTGTCCAAAAGTACGGACATCAATCCACGTCTCACAGGCCGCTTGGGCATAAGCCTCCTTGTCCTTGCTCTTCAGCGCCTTTTGCATAATTTCATTGCTTTTTGCCCTATCCGCCAAACTCTTGCATCCATCATCGGATCGTTCTTCGCTCTGTACAAAAATTCTCTCCCCCATGTCCTGCAACCGATTTCTGATTTTCCTCTTAATGCATACATCCGATATTTCGCCGAATCCGTCATAAGTTTCCCTTGGCCTGTTCCCATTCAAGGGATCTCCGTTAGGATTTGCATTTTTCACCATTACCAAAACTTCAAAATCAATTTTGTTTGTAAATTCACTCATTCTCTTCTCCTCCATGATTATTTTTCATCTGAAATACTTTTTTCATATCTTCCATCTGCAAATAATAGCCCGGCAAATACCGCTCTGATAAAGCCGTATTATCAAATCCACTCCCCGCTAAACAAGCCATGATCCCGCCAGCCCATTCCTCAAACTTTGCCAGTTCATATCCATTTAATTTTTTTTCATACGCAATTAAATTCTGTTTGATCGTCTTTGATGTTTTAGCCGGTCTGCTGCAATATGCATTCCAATAACGCTTGGCGTTCGTCATACGTATCTCTTTTACTTTTCCGTTCTCGTCCTTTTCAAACAAAGCCCTCTGTTCCATATAGTCATAGACTGCCAGCAGCCTCCCAAACAGCACATTCCGATCATGCTCGTTATCTTTCAGGAAATTATCCATCGTCTTGCCATCCTCCTCGTAATTAAATCGAATCATCGCACATGCCACGCACAATACATCATTACGCCATACGAAATCGCTCATCGTCTGCGGCATGGAAGCCCGCCTTGCCGCCGCCTTAATAATATTAACCGGGATCCGCACTCCCTTCCGGGTGATGCACGGAAGCAGCCGCTTTACCGTCGCCCTGATCAGTTTGCTGTCCGCCTCCAGCCACTCCGACCTCTGCACGCCGAATGCCGCCAGCGCCATATCCCTTGGGGAAGGCGTGCATTCACAGGTAATCCTTTTCCTGCCATCCTCTGAATTCTCCAGCTTTACCGTCCTGCGCCATTTGCAATGTTCCTGCCAATGCAATATCGCATCCATATACTGCCTGCCGCCCATTTCGTCATAATATACGACGGACAAACGGCCTGTCGTCGCCGCATCCAGCGCAATAATCGCTACCTTATCCTCCGCTTTGAAGTTCCCCATGTAGCCGTTTACCGCCTTATGAAACCGTTCCGCATAAAACTTGCCGGTATCATGCCTGTTCCTGCCCCGATCCTCACCTTCGTCCACATCCTCAAAGTCAAAATCAAAGTCATCGATATCCCGATATGTATTGACAGAGTCCTTCATCATATTGGGAACCTGTTTATCCCTGTTTGCCATCCAGCAGACAATCGCCGACTCGTCCCTCGTATACCCCTGTTTCTGGATCAGCCACCGCAAAGCATTATGCGCCTTCTGGGATGTTTCATACCCTATAGAAACCGCCTCTTCTTTGGATGCAAACCTGCCGCGGTAAGTAAAACCCGATTCATCGTTCCCGGAGATCAATTTCGCTTTATCCGCGCTATTGCGGATTTTGGAAGGGTGCTTATCAGAGCATGCCTCCACCTCTCCCGATGCATAACACAGCTTCTTCCCTCCCGCTTTCTGCCGGTAGTATTCGCTATACTTTTTATACAGCTCCTGACTCTTCCACACCTCCTTCGGCATATAGTTATCAAGAACCACAAACCTGACATTCGCCCCCGTTTGGCCCAGCCCCTGTATTTTAACGCCGTCGGTCAGCATTCCATCCTCATCCAGTTCCAATACCTTTTTTTCTGTCAGATCCTGCACCAATGATTTTTTCCCGAGATATTGATATATTGCACGCACCATAGGATGCGTCTGGTCCGATTCCGCCCAATCCCGCAGCTGATCTATATAAGCTTCAAAATATTTTTCCTTATCATCCCCCGTATAAAAACTATAATCCCCTGCCACATAGCAAAGCTTATCGCAAAGCGGATGGGGCGCAATGCCGCTGCTTCTGGCCGCCGAATCCTCCGTCACTGGAATAACCGTAACTGCATTTCTCCCCTTTTCCAGCTTTTCTGCTTTCTGGAAATTACCATCCATATCCACTGTCACCGTAATCTGCGCGTTAAACGTGGAGTGGGAAATCGGCAGAAGCACCGCCTGTTCATTCTTATCCACTCCCGCCAGATGGGAGTATACATCATATGTTTCTGCCAAAGTCTTCAACCATGCCAAACAAGTCGCCCCCTTCCCATTCCTTTAGCCCCAGGAAATTCTTTTCAAAAATAAACTCCTTCTGTTTTGCATCCTTTAGCACATTCCTTATTTCGCATTTTTCCGGAAGCGGAAAATTTATGATTCCATTGACCATTTGTGCATTCCAGAGCCGCACGGTCATCTTTCCTTTTTCTTCCTCCCTGACGGCCTCGTCAGGATAAGTAATGCCATGCACCATAATGCCGAACGATAAATTTTTGCCATCATACGGGCTTTCCTCTTCTCCGAACGCACAAGGCTCCACATACCCCTGGCACTCCCTTGCCCCTAAGAAAATATCCCTTCTCCCGCCTCGTTCCACCATCCTTTTTGCAATATCATAATGCTTATTTTCATTTCGGTCATGCGCCAGATCCTCCCTGTTTTCGTTCCATTCAAAATGCGCCCTGACCTGATACTCCACATCGCTCAAATAAGTATAATAAGACAGATCATTCCCTCCGCTGTATTTAATCGGCCTTATCCCTTTCGATTCCGTCTGTATCGGCTTCATCACCCGGCATTTATCGATAATCCACGTAATCGTCGGTTTCCAGTAAATGGATTCTGTGATTCCTTTCAATGCCTGATAAGTCGGTATCTGATAACTGCATTTCTCGCCGCCCGTTTTTGATAAGGGATCCGTGAATAACGCATATCTTCCTGATACCTTGTATTCAATGATATTCGGCTTATCCATATTCCGCCCCTCCTTTCCAATTTTTTCCTTAAAAAATAAGTGTTTCCCATTCCGGCGCAATTCCATAATCCATATGATATCCCCCCGGCGCGGCTATCATATAAAGATCCGGCATTTGATCGCTTACCGGCTGTATCAGCCCTTCCAGTTTTTTCAGCTGGCTTTCCCTGATATTCACCGTATATCTCTGCGCCTTCCGTATATAACCTTTGATATCCATTACATTGTCTGCTTCCTGGATGGATGCGATAATTTCCGCTCCTTCTTTGTAAGGCACGATAACACCAAAAGAATGATCATCTATGACCCGGTACGCCTGCCCCGCCGTTTTATATGCCTGGTTCATGGCGTTTCTCTTTACCTCCGGGCCAAATCCCCTAGACAAAAGCTCCAACATATTCGTATCCCATTTTTTAATCGAAAAATTCATTTGATCCGATGCTTCGGAATAAATATACCGATAATATTTGTCCATCCATTCCGGTGTCAGAAGGCTTCCCCCGCCTTCGCTGCCGTTATATTGCCCGACCAGTCCCTCTGTCACCTTTATGCTCCGATGAAGCTCTTCCATATTGCCGATATTCTCCCCCTCCAGCTCGATCAAAGTTATCGTCCCATATTCCATTTCACCGTTCCGATTGCACCGCCCTGCGGTCTGTGCCAGACTGTCCAGCCCCGCCATTGACCGATATACGCATTCAAACGACAGATCCACCCCCGCTTCGATCAAATTGGTGCTGACCACGACAATATTTTCCTGTTTTTTCCCAAGAATCTCTTTGATCGATTTTATCTTATCGCTTCTATGCTCGGCACATAAATTAGTCGTAAGATATTCCACCTTCACATTCCGTTCTTTTAACAAATCGTACAGTTTCCTTACCGCAGACTTCGTATTCAGCACCACGAGAATCGACCGGTACTTCTCCGTCTGCCCAACGATCTCCTTTCCAAGGCTCTCAAAAGTATACTTCTGACCCGCCCTGGGTACACAAATTTTAACCCGTTCAAACTGATCGAACCAACCGGCGACATCCTCTATCATATACTTTGGCTCGCTGTAACAGATCGGGCATTCCGCCTCCTCCAGGGTCGGCTGCGTCGCCGTACATAAAACCACATTCGTATGGCATACCGCATTTAAAAAGTTGATCATATAGTTAAACGTATGGATACATTTTAACGGCATCGACTGGACTTCATCAATAATCACCACCGAATTTGCCAGGCGGTGCATCCTCCTTATCGACTCACTCCGATCCGAAAAAAGTGTGTTCATAAACTGGACAAACGTAGTGCAGATAAACGGTTCTTCCCAGTTCATATCATACCGTGAAAACTTGCCGGCCCGGTAGTCTTCTCCCTCGCCCCCCTCATTCCTGACCACTGAAGAATGATGCTCCAGAATCCACCGGCCATCGCCCACCGCCTCGCGGAATACCTGGGCATTTTGTTCTGTTATGCTGATATATGGAGATACATAAATAATCCGTTCCGTTTCCGGATGAAGCCTGCAATATTCCAACGCGTAGGCAAGGCTGGCCAGCGTTTTCCCTCCCCCGGTAGGAATAGGCAGACAATAAATCCCTGCCGGATACTTCACAAACTCCCGGCATTCCCTTTGCAAAGCATTCCTCGCATCCAATATCCCTCTTTCCTTATCCGTCAATTTGGAAAGGTCGATGGCCTCCTGCTTTTTCCTCATATATTCCTTAAAATTCCCCTGGGCTTCCCGAAATATTTCTTCTTTATGGAATACCTCTCCTTTGGACAGTGTATCCACATCATCCATAAAGTCTGAAGTCGCCTCCCAATCCGCATCAACCAGTATGGATAAGATCAGCCTCTGCAAACACCCCAGCATAAAAAGCTTATACCCTGCCAGCATTTCCCTGGCTTCCTGCCCATATTTGGCGATCATCAAAGGCTTTAACCTTGCAAACGGCTCTTTTATTTTGTTCCATACGGATCGGAATTCCTCTGCCGCTTCCGCAAAAACCCTATCCTCTTGATACCCATCCAAATACTCCTGCTTCGCATTATGACATGCCTCTTCATAATCTTCGACCTTATCCAGCTTCTTCGAAAACAAATCCGTGTGTTCTATATCCACACAATCAAACAGGCCATGGTGAGCCGCAATCGCATAGCAAACCATTTCCGCCATATAAGCAATATTTCCTGGTTCTTCATGGTATTTCTCATAAATATACTTCGCTCCCGTCGATGCATGGGCAATCGTTCCCCTCAGCCTTTTCCTTGTTCTTTCCTCCGCGTGAATATAATCATCAAATTTTTGCTTATTTTTCCCCATATCATGGAACATACCGCATAATGCCATAAGCTTGGAAAGCCCGCACCTTTCTCCCTTTTTCCCGCACAAAAATACTGTTTTTTCCGTATGCTCCGCTACCGATTCTTCCCTGTTCCATCCATCGTCCGAAACATGAGCAGTCAAACATATCACCCCTTCCCTTTCATCCAAAAGTATTGTTCCGATCTATGTTTTGTTTTTCGTCTAATTATACTATTTTCTGACAATTTTGTCTATATGGGGAAAAACCGACACATATCGTCATTTTCCGACATATATTAATCATGTAATGACCCCGGGCCGCAGCACCGGCACCGATGGCAAAATATTTCCCTCAATAATTAAAGGAGCCATATGGAAAAAACAGCAGAATGGAATAAACAATTTAATATCGGAGTGGATTCCATCGACCATGCGCACCGCAAACTTTTTTCCATCGTAGGAAAGCTGATACATCTGAGCGAAGATGAACATAACGGGCGGTGGGCATGTGCTGAGGGAATCAAATTTTTTAAAAACTATGCGGTAAAGCATTTTACAGATGAAGAAGCCTACATGCAGTCGATCGGCTACCAGGGTTTTGAGATGCACAAGCGCCTCCACGATGATATGCGGTACAAAACGCTTCCAGCCCTTGAAAAAGATTTATTGAAGTCAGACTATTCCCAGGAGTCTATTCACCATTTCCTCGGTATCTGCCTCGGATGGCTGACCGCCCATATTATGATCGAGGATCGCGCCATTACGGGAAAAGTACCCAATAAATGGAAAAAAGATAATGCAGGCAAAAGCGTAATAGTTCTGGAAGACACCCTGGCCAGCACAATGCAGAAAATCTTTGGGTTACAGACAGAAATTGTCAGCGAACATTACAACGGAGAGGACTTCGGCAGCTGTATCATCGACCGATTGACCTATCGCTCAGAAGAAAAAAAGAAATTGCAGATTTTTTTAGTTCTGGAAGAAGGCCTGATCATGCATACCGTAAGTTCCATGTTAAACATGCCAATAACGAAAATAGATAAGCTGGTCGCGAATGCTGTCAGGGAACTTTCTCAGCAGATCGCGGACCAGACCGTCCTGCGTTTCCACCTGTCGCCGCAATATCGCCTGGAAAGCAACCACCTTATGACACCCGATCAGTTCCAGCAGGAACTTTCTGCGGAATATTTTGACTACAGCTTATTGTTCAATACGGGCATCGGATATTTTGCTTTTTGCGCAAAATTAAGATAATGGCATTTTTTGTACAAAAAAGAGAGTATGAAAAAAACGCCTCCGGCTGAAATATGACCGGAGGTGTCTTTAGAAAACGTATAAAATATCGCAGGCAATCGGTGTATAAAACAATTCAGCAACCTTCGCCCGTTCATTCGTCTGCCCCAAAATCCACATCAATTTTGCTATCACTGCTTCGGTTGTCATATCATAAGCTTCCAATACCGGCAAATTCTGCTTGATACTGTTACCTACATGATAAACAGAAAGGTCGCTGCCCTCGTTTTCCACCTGCGTCGTCAATACCACTGTCTTGCCAGCATCCAGTCCTCTTTTTACCGTCTCATAAAAGCTCCCTGTTTCATAAACAGGCAATCCGCCTACACCGAAGCTCTCAATAATCAATGCGCTATTGCGTTCCAAAAGGTACTCCGCAATTCCGCAGTCAACCCCCGGCACCAGTTTCAGCAGAGCCACTTTAGGATCCAGCGCTTCATAAAATCGGATTGGCACTTCGCTCTTCGGCCTGATATATGGAATGATGCGGCCGTCCTGCACCATACCTACAATCGGATAATTTATGCTGGAAAAAGCTTCGAAACTTTTACTGTGAGTCTTTCTGGCTCTTGTTCCTATAATTATTTTGCCATTGAAAACCAACATCACACCAGACAAATCCGATGCGGCCGCCCTGAAAGCATCCCTGAGATTCTGCTTGCTGTCCGTCGTTTCATAGCCTATCGGCTTCTGAGCCCCCGTAAAAACAATTGGCTTCAAACTATTCTGAATCAGATAACTAAGCCCCGCCGCAGTATATGCCATCGTATCCGTGCCATGGCTTACCACGAATCCATCATATTGCCCGTAGCAATCCTGTATCGCTTTTGCAATACGCAGCCAGTGTTCCGGTCGGATATTCGTACTATCCAGACTGAAAAGCTGTATGCACTCTACCTCACAGATTTCGGAAATGTCCGGGACATACCGCAGCAACTGTCTGCTCGTCAGCTCCGGCTCCAGTCCATTATCCCCCATTTCCGAGGCGATAGTACCTCCTGTGCCAATGAGAAGTATTCGTTTTTTTCCCATGATGCAAATGATATCCTTTCTTCATATGGTGATGCATCTTTACATCAGACTACAATTTTATTTTTCCTCCAGTCCCTGTTATTAACATATTTGAATGCTTTCGGATATGCCGCCTGATCTTGAAAATATGGTATACTACTTAGGTATTGAATTTCCAAATTTTCTGAATATGGCAGCTGCATAAAAATCACCTTCTCACTTTATTTACATTTTTCTTATTAAACTAATTTGAAAGGCTCTAAACTGGGAAATATAAATATTTTCTATTATACCATTTCACTTAATATTTTTATTGCTGTTTGCCAGCTAAAAAATTTAACCCTCATATGAGAATTTAAAGACAATTTGTAATCATTCCTATCTCTCTAAAAATCATTCACAGTAATCCTGACAAATATAACAATGCATATAAAAAGCAGAATATATCTTATAAGGACTTCCTGCTTTTTAGCAACTACTGTATTTAAAATATCAGATTGAGAATCTCTTCACTTCATCCTGTGTAAGTTCAATCAATTTTTTTCCATATTGCTTTGTATATCTTGAAAGTTCAAGTAAATTCACATGACAAGACGGTGCAATAATCCCCGCCGGATTTACGCTCCCGTACTGCTACCAGTACGCAATCATATTCACAGGTATCAACTGCAAGGAAGAAATATTCAAAATCAGAAACGTACACATCTCGTTACTGGCAATCCGTTCCTTTCCACCACTTCCGCTATAAGCCGGTGTCCCCCTCTCCTCTTCCAGCTTCGCCAGCTACTCCATCGTCTTCAATCCCCCTTGTGTCAAGTTAATGACACGAACTTTTTAAAAATCTTACTCTTTGACATCATTATCGTTCATCAGAATTTATTTTTTCTACTAGCATGTTTTGCTGCTTTAGCTGCCATTTTTACTGTTTTTAAATAAGCATCCTCAACCGGAGAAATTGTGGCTGCCTGATACTTTTGATATTCTTCTTTTGCTTTTTTCATTGCCTGAGCATGACTTACTCTGCCACTATCATTGAGTATTTTTCTGTTTCCTGACGATAATACTGAATCAAGCTGTTCAACATAATCATTCATGTACATTGGACGATGTTCAATCGCATTAATTTCTGCCAAATCAAAATAACCAGATACCAAATTATTTAGTATTTTTAGTTCATCCTCCTTTAAATAATTCTTTGCAATTCCAATATCTTTAAGAGCAGGTAACTCTCCCGAAAAGGATGTCAATCCCATAAAAGGTTTTTGTGCATCAGCACGCTCGAAAACTACTTCTGCCGCAGTATGTCCATGCGCCGCAAAATGAAGTTTATTTTGTACTATTTTAAAAAAGCGAACCGACTATTATAATACGGTATCTCTCTTGTAACCTGCCTTGCTCCCTCCTGCCGAACCTGTCGGAAATTCCGACAGGTTGAGACTTCGTCTAATTCTCCTTCTGCAAAAATATGTTTTATATGTTCTACAACATTTGTTCTAGACGTTTGAAACAGTTCTGCCATTTGTTGTTGGGAAAGCCAAACCGTTTCATCCCATACAGTTACTTCGACATTGGTTAATCCGTCTTCTGACTGGTAGATTAAAACTTCACCTTTATTTTCATCCACAGATTCATCTCTCCCTGTCTGCTTTATCTTCTTTAAAACTCATAATATAACTCTGCCATAACAATTTTATTATTTATAATCTTTTTAAGTTCGTTATCCTCAGTCAAGAGACACCCTTGTATCAATTTATCACTTGCACCCGTTATTTTTTTAATAACAGAATCACTTAAGCCTGCCTTGAGAAGTTGTCCTATTCCATACTTCACAATGCTGGTTACACTTGTAACTTCTATCAGAGTACCTAAATAGTCAGGAATCCCAGAAGAAGATGTTATCTCCCCCCATGGTTCTCCATTCCCATCCATGAAAAGCAAGTCATCATTGCCCTTTACTTTATTCTGAAAAACAAATTTTTGTACTTGCTGTAACTGTCTTGACAATTTTGGAGGCAAACGAAGTTCAAAGCCATTTACTGTAATAAAACCATAATATTCATCAAAATTCTCCCATTTGATTTTTCTCAATTCACGATATGTGATCCCATAAAGCATCATCATCTTTATTCCGATAGCCGCCATTGCTTTCTTAAGATCCGTAGCCCCTCCCCATTCCGTATCTTCAAGCTGTTCATTGGACCATGCCAAAAGTTCTTCGGCTTGCATAAACGTCAACGGTTCCTGTTCAACTATACCCGCAAGCAAATCACATTTCTCAATATATGCCATCATTTGTTTCATATATGAATTTTCCCGCAGGCGGTTGAAAGAAATTGCGTCATATAATTCAGAGTTTGCAATATCTGTAGTCTTTCGGATGTAGTTAAAAAACAATCCTACCACGGTGGCATACCGTTTAGCCTTTGTCTTGCTCTTATATCGCTGTATATCTTCCACATTATAAATCAGGCTCTGTAATATAAATTCAACATCTATACCCTTAAGTAGAATACGGAGTGGTTCTCCCGACAAAGAATTTTCCCAATGTATTTCCAAATATTCGGTAAAATTCATTACATCACTTTTATAATCCGGATATTCTGTTATAAAGTTATCAATAATTTTTTGGTAATTCATGCAATTAGTCCTTTCCAATATTTCATATTATTATACATTTGTGCTTATTATATGTCAATCACAATATATAATCCGATAATATTTCGATTTCATGTATGATATACTTTGTTTTTCTCACATATTTTCTTATATGTATCCGATAAAACATTGGATTATAACTAATGAATAAAGCGGAGAATCATCAAACTCTCCGCTTCCTATCCTTCACCTTACAATACACCACCGCCACCGCCGTACTCACAAACGTCGCCACGATTGCTGGCGCAATGATTCCCGCCGGATTCACGCTCCCGTACTGCTGCCGGTACGCGATCATATTCACCGGTATCAGCTGCAAGGAAGAAATATTCAAAATCAGAAACGTACACATCTCGTTACTGGCAATCCGTTCCTTTC
>CAJUHH010000012.1 GCA_910585965.1 uncultured Lachnospiraceae bacterium | reverse complement strand
TTGTTACCGATAATCTGGTATTATCCTTTATTCTCATACTTTTACATATAATTAGCCTTCTTATATTCCTATAAAATTGATATTATTCCGAAAAAGAGGTATCATGCTTTGGGCAGCGATGTGTACTTTTATGTATATGACGGTAAAACAGGCGTCAGAGAAGTGGGGGATTTCAGATAGGCGTGTACGCATATTATGTGCGGAAGGCAAAGCTCCTGGTGTTATCCGCGAAGGGCGCAGTTGGATGATTCTTGCAGACGCAAGAAAACCGTCGGATGGACGTTTCAAGGCAACGGAAGCTTGCTGACAGCTATAGATAGGAAGAAAAGAGAACTGGATACCAGATGCCCGCTGACCGAAGGGGATTGGAACGTTTGGCCGAGGAATTCATTATTGAGTATACTTATAATTCCAATGCCATTGAAGGAAATACTCTGGCCTTGTGCGGGATTTGGTAAAAAACAAGTGCCTTTATTGGAGGGTATCATTAAGCAGATTCATTATCTGGTATTGGCGGATAAGCGGGAGGATCGAGGTGTTTGCAGAAGAGTTTTTGTCAGAATTATGGGCGGAAAACATGAACCAGTGCAGCCATATTTGAGCCGGCCTAAAATGGAACAGTTGCTGGAGGAATATCGAAATAGTACGGAACATATCATGACCCGGCTTGCACAGTTTCATATTGAATTCGAGGGGATTCCCCCTTTGATTGTTGAGAATGTAACATTGAGACACCAGAAGAAGGTGGAATAACAGCGGCAAATTCCTTGGAATATATTTTATAAAAACCGCCGACACTTCCATATCGGCGGTTTTGTTTGTTTTTCGTTTATTGTCCCAATATTGACAAATGTGTCCCAATATGTTATAACTAAAAGCATAGAAAAAATGAGAAGGAGAGTGCGTATCATGAAGAAAAAAAATGTGATAAGCTTAATAAAGTATTATGTGGAAAAGAATGATGCGGGCTTTCGGAATGAAGCTTATGAAATCGCTAAAGAATTTGATGCTTCTGGAGATTATCAGCTTTCAGAGTATATTATGTCTTTATTGTCCAATGTAAATACGTTCGTTCCACAGCTGTCAGAGAATGCTTCCCCCTTTTTTGAAAAAATTGAGGGAAAGGAAGATATGCTGTTATTGCCAGATGTAATTACCAGTGATTTATTGGGTGTAGTAAATGCAATTGAACATCATATTGGAATTAATAAGTTTTTGCTTCAAGGGGCACCAGGAACAGGAAAGACGGAGGCAGTTAAGCAACTTGCACGAATATTGAATAGAGAGATTTTCATGGTGGACTTTTCAGCAGTGATTGATAGTAAGTTGGGACAGACACAAAAGAATTTATCCATGTTGTTCAAGGAGATAAATAGTTTCGTTCAACCGAATAAGGTAATTGTTATGTTTGATGAAATTGATGCTTTGGCTTTAGATCGAACAAATCAGAATGATTTGCGAGAAATGGGGCGGGCAACCTCTGCTATGTTGAAGGGGGTTGACCGTATGAATGAAAATATAGTTTTAGTTGCTACAACAAATCTTTATAAATTCTTTGATAAAGCGCTAATTAGAAGATTTGATTCGGTAATTGATTTTGATAGATATACTCAGGAAGATCTTCTTTCAATTGCAGAGAAGATGTTAGATCAATATCTTGATAAATTAAAACTGGCGGACAGAGATATTCGCTTATTCCGTAAAATAATGAAATTAATGCCACAGATACCATATCCGGGTGAATTGAAAAATTTGATTAAAACGTCTATTGCATTTAGCAATCCACATGATGGCATGGATTATTTTAGAAGGCTTTATTATGCAGTATGTAATGAAAAACCAGAAGATTTAAAAAAACTTCAGAGCCAGAAATTTACAGTTAGGGAAATAGAAATACTGGTTGGAAGATCGAAAAGCAGTGTTGCAAGAGAGTTGAAAGAAGGTGTAAGGAATGAATAATGTTTTACAATTAAAAGGAAGATTTGAACAAAGACCTAATACTTCCAGACCAGGTTCGCCGAAACTTCCGAAGGGGAAAAGCGTGTCTTCGTTACATCTGGTTGAATTATCTGAGCAGTTAAAAAGAATTTTACAGTATTGGGAAACAAATACAGATATCAGTGGTGCTTTGGTTAGCGTACACTATACACATATTGTTGCAAAGAGTAATAGAGTGAAGATTTTATTGTCTGAGAACAGTAAATCTCCTGCGGAATCTATTAGAGGAGTTAAGTTTATCTGGGAACCCGACGAGAATGGCAAACAAGTACAAAAGCATGTGTTTACGCATTATGTTTCACTTAAAGCGATTGGAAAAGCAATCGAAGTTTTAGAAGAAACAATATCCGTTATTGAAAAATATTATAATGAAAATATTACAAGCGAGGATATAGAAAAAATAGCAGAGACACCAGCGGACTGTTTTAGTGAATTTTCTAAATCCAAGGTTTTAAATACTGTAGTAGACGGATTTTACGTTGAAAGATTTGATATTGATCGTGCTACAGAAGAAATAACAGAGGAGTCTATTATAACAATTTATCAGACGGGGATTGAAACAAAGAAATTGTTGTCAAAGTTTGGGATTCATATTGTTGATGAACGTATCATTGATGGTACTACATTAAGGCTTAATCCGGATGAGGCGAAACTGCTGTATAATAATGCTTCGTATCTGATTTCTATGAGCGTTACGGATTTTTCCCAACTTACGCGGGATGAAGTTTTGGATAGTAAGGGGGAATTTGGCAATGAAGAAAGTTTGATACCTCATCCGACTAACGAACCTGTGATAGGGGTTATTGATACACAATTTAATGAAAAGGTGTATTTTCATGAATGGGTAGAATATGAAAACTTGCTTGATCCGAATATTCCATTGACAGCGAAAGACTACGAGCATGGAACAGAAGTAAGTTATATCATCGTAGATGGTCCGCAAGGTAATCCGGCATTGGAGGATGGATGTGGCAGATTTCGAGTACGTCATTTTGGTGTTGCGACACATAAGGGATTCAGCTCATTTACAGTGTTAAAAATGATACGAAATATTGTTGCTTCAAATAGAGACATTAAAGTCTGGAATTTATCATTGGGTTCTAAACTTGAAATCAAACCTAGTTTTATCTCTCCGGAGGCTGCAGAACTTGATCGCATACAGAGTGAGCATGATGTTATTTTCGTTGTCGCAGGGACAAATGTCCCAGCAGGGGAAACGAAAAAAAATATGAGAATTGGCTCACCAGCAGATTCCCTTAATTCTTTGGTAGTCAATGCTGTAGATTTTAGAGGAAAATCAGCATCCTATACTAGAGTTGGTCCTGTATTATCGTTTTTCCATAAGCCTGATATCAGTTATTATGGCGGAGATGGTTCCAGTTATATGGACAAAATGGTGGTATGCCGTGATGATATGGGAGCTGCATATGTAAGCGGAACTTCATTTGCAGCACCGTGGATTTCGAGAAAACTTGCATATTTAATTCACATTATGGGGTTGAGTAGAGAGGTTGCAAAAGCATTATTGATTGATGCTGCTGCTGGATGGAATAGGAAAGATGATGTTTCACATAGTATCGGTTATGGTGTCGTTCCCAAACATATTAGTGACATTATGAAATCATCTGATGATGAGATACGTTTTATTTTGATTGGAGCATCTGAGGAATATGAGACATACACTTATAATCTTCCAGTACCCGTTGTAGACAATGCACATCCATTCTATGCAAGAGCAACTTTAGTCTATTTTCCTCAATGCGATCGTAATCAAGGTGTTGATTATACAAGTACTGAAATGGACATACACTTTGGTAGAGTTGTTATTGAAAATGAAAAAGCTACAATAAAACCAATAGATAATAACCAACAATCGGAAGACAAGCTGATTACCCTTTATGAAGAAGATGCGAGAAAAATGTATCGGAAATGGGATAATATTAAGCATATTAGTGAAGAGATTAAAGAAAGAAGAATACCAAGGAAAGCATATGCTTCTGGTCTTTGGGGGCTTAAGATAAATACCAAAGAGCGTTTGCAGAGAAGAAAAGAACCACTTCAATTTGGAGTAGTTGTGACATTGAAGGAAATGAATGGTGTAAATCGTATTGACGATTTTATCAAGATGTGTATGGCACGTGGCTGGCTGGTTAATCAGTTGGATATTGAGAATCAGTTGGATGTATATGCAAAGGCAGAAGAAGATATAGTATTCGAGTAACTCTAATATAGGAGCCTGCAGCCTATTTACAATATTATATTTGCAGAATCTGCCGGAATGTATTAAGGATGAAATTATTCTGTTCTATAGCACAGAGAATGTAGAGATAAATCAATACAAATATAGGTCGATAGGAAAGAAACAGTTAGAGAGTATTAATATTCATTTTGATGAGGAGATTTATGCTTATTAGGAAAGAAGAATCTAAGGACTATGAAATAACATATTCTGTAGTGAAAGCTGCATTTGACAGTGCCGAACATTCTGATGGAAATGAACACGATTTGGTAAATGCATTAAGAAAAGGGGAGGCATTTATTCCCGATTTATCTTTAGTTGCCGAAATGGACGGAAAGATTGTAGGGCATATTATGTTTACAAAAGCAAAGGTTGGGGATGGCGCAGTTTTAGTTTTGGCTCCGCTGTCTGTTCTGCCTGAATATCAAAGAAAGGGGATAGGAATGTCTTTAATTAAAGAAGGACATAGCATTGCTGGCCAATTGGGTTATGAATATTCGATTGTATTGGGCAGTGAAAAATACTATCCGAAAGCAGGATATGTACCAGCTGGCAGCTTTGGCATCAAACCGCCTTTTGATGTGCCGAACGAAAACTTTATGGCATATAAAATAAAAGAAAACGCATCCGATATATGTGGAGTCATAAAATATGCAAAAGAATTTGGAATTGAATAGTACAAATTCAGCTTGCATTTTATCCTGGCATATCCGTTTGAAAACTTGACGTTTCCCCTCTTTGTAGTGTATCATATTAGTCTGATATGGACTAACAGCGGTGATCTTTCAGTCTTGCTTGAAGCTGACGAAAAGAGGCGCAAAAGGATACAAAGAAGCGAGGAAAAAACGTGGAATTCGAGAAAGAAAATAATTATATCCGCTTAATAGGAGCGGCAGATTTTGATGGGATTGTCGAATATGCCGTTTCTATTTTGCGTGACGGCGGCGTTGTGCTGACACCGACCGATACGGTATACGGATTAATCTGCATCCCGCAGTCGGCGCATGCCGTCCAAACCATATTTGAAATGAAGCAGCGTCCGCTGACCCAAGGGCTGCCGATTATTGCCGCAGACCAGGAACAGGTCGAACAGGAACTGCCTGTCGTATGGGATGACAGAGCGCGGCTGCTTGCAAGCCATTTTTGGCCGGGGGCTATGACAATCGCCTGCGGGATTCGGGAAAATAATATTGCCTGGCTGTCCGGCCGCGACGAGGCTGCGATCCGGGTGCCGGATTATTTGTTTGTACAGGAACTGGCGAAAAAACTGGGGCCTTTGCTGATGACAAGCGCCAACAGGCATGGCGTGGAAACGCCGCATACGGCGGAAGGGGCGCTGGGAAGTTTGGCTGTCCGTCCAGCGCTGGTGATCGACGGAGGACTCTTAAGCGGCGCTCCGTCCACATTAGTAAATGTAAATTGTCCGGAACCCGTCATAGAAAGGGTCGGCTCCATACCAAAGACAGAGATTGAGAGGTTGCTATTATGATTACCGAAAGGATATTATTATCCATTGAAACATCCTGCGACGAAACGGCGGCAGCAATCGTAACGGAGGATTTCCGCGTGGTTTCTTCCGTAGTTTCGACGCAGATTCCGCTGCATGCCAAATGGGGGGGCGTGATTCCAGGGATTGCCAGCAAACAGCATGTGATTGCAATGAACGGCGTGGTTCGTGAAGCGATGGATTCGGCGGGGGTAAAGCCGGATGACTTGGCGGCAGTTGCAGTAACCGTCGGCCCCGGGCTTCCCGGAAGCCTGGCTGCCGGTGTTTCTGCGGCGAAGGCGATCGCTCTGGCATGGTCGAAACCGCTTGTCGGTGTCAACCATCTGGAAGGGCATCTTTTTTCTGCGGAACTGGACGGCGTAAAAATAGAATTCCCGGCTGTGTACCTGCTGGTATCAGGGGGGCATTGTATGCTGGTTTATGCCCCTGAACGGGGAAAATATAAATTGCTTGGAACGACGAAAGATGATTCGGTGGGAGAAGCTTATGACAAAGTTGCCAGAGAGCTTGGGTTTGAGTATCCAGGCGGCCCTGTGATCGACCGTCTGGCGCTTACGGGGAAAGAAAGTTATCAGCTGCCCAGGCCGATGCTTGATGTGGGATATGATTTTTCCTTTTCCGGCTTGAAATCCGCAGTTCGCCGGGTCATCGACCAGGGAAACGCAGTTGCGGAGGACGTGGCAGCTTCTTTTGTCGCCGCCAGCATGGATGTGCTGACAACGAAGCTGAAGAGGGCTGTGGAGGAATACCATCCTAAGAGCGCGGTCATCGTGGGAGGCGTGTCCAAGAGCCCGGTTCTCAGGGAACAGCTTGGCAACGGCGCATTAGGGGATACAAAAATTATTTTCCCCAGCCTGAAATATTCCACGGATAATGCAGCGATGATCGGGGCGGCCGGATGGTGGCAGTTTACCCATAATGGCCCGATTGAAGATACGGTCGGCATGATGCCTCGCTTGTCGCTGCCGTTGGCAGGCGGGGAAACAGAAAGCGCATCTATGGAAGGACGACTTCCCATCAGGAGACAGGAGGATGGCACAGATGGCGGAAAATAATATGAGACCTATCGTAAAACGGCTGGAGTCTGTGGCTGAAACGGCGGAGGCTGCCGCAAAGCTGGCAGGCATTCTCCGGGAAGGGGATCTTCTTTTGTTCAAAGGGGAAATCGGAGCCGGTAAAACGACTTTTATTCAAGCTTTGGCCAAAAGCCTTGGCGTTACGGAGCCTGTCACCAGTCCGACTTTTGTTCTCCATGCCTTGTATGAATCGGGCAGGGTGATGTTGAGTCATGTGGATCTTTACAGGCTGAACAATGATGTGGAAGTGGAAAGCTTTGGGTTTGAAGATTATTATGATACGGCGGTGACGGTCGTCGAATGGGCAGACCGGTATTCGGGCTTCCAGGCGCCATATATCACGCTTCACTTCGCATATGGCGCATTGGAAAATGAACGGATACTTACTATTTTGCCGGGTGGCGGGGACTGGGATGACCGTCTGGCTCTTTTTCGCCAGGCATTATCGTAAGTGGCGGTTGACTATTAGGAGGTAAAGATATGGCTATTAGACTTGGACTGGATGCTTCCCAGCCTTATGCGAGCTGTGCGGTCTCGACGGATTTGGGGATTGCGGCATCATTATCTATCGAGAAGCCGATTGAAAATTTCCCTGCGCTGATTCGGAATACGCTTTCCCGGGCGCAAGTCAGTTTGGAGGAAATCGATGAAATTGTCGTGTGCATCGGGCCCGGTTCGCAGACGGGAGTGCGTTCCGCAGTAGTTACCGGGAATGCGCTGGCATTCGCTTTGGACAAACCGATAACGGGAGTTCTGACGACCGATGCGGCGGCTGTGCTGTCACCGATTGTCCAGGCGGGCAGTGTCGCAGTATCGGCCGGGAGGCGCCGCTGGTATGTGGAAAAATATCGTTGGGAAGGGCAAAAACTGTGCCGGCTGGACGAAATGCAGCTGATGGATGAAATGCCGCCCGATGCTTTTTCCGTATTTAATGCGAGCGTTGCGGATGCTGCGAGCGCTGCGGATGCGGAGGCGCATAAAACTTGCGCATATGGTATTCTTGTAGTTGCGGAAGAACAGAGGCATTTGATAGAACAATCTTTGTGCAGCGAGATCCGGCCTTATGAAAAGGGCGCGAATTGCCAGCTGGTATGAATGGGAAAATAAGAGTTGGAAAGGAAAGAGAAACAGCACTCCTGCTGCTGGCATGATGACCGTGCCGGGGCAGGGGTGCTTCTGTATGTATAAAAAGGACAGGATAAGACAGTGTTTACCGGGAAACAGAGGGCTGGCGCAACGAAAGCCGACAAAAACGGCCTGAAAATGTCAGGTTTCGTTGATAGACTTTCACCTAGGCAAAAGATATAATGATGTTAAAAATAGTTGCGAAGGTGGGAATTGTATGAGAAGATATTATTTGGATAATATTCGTTGGATTACAGTGGTTTTTGTTGTCATTTATCATGTGGTATATATGTATAACGGTATCATTACCGACGGCGTGATCGGCCCGTTTTATGAAAAACAGAGTTGGGATGTCATCCAATATGTGCTGTATCCCTGGTTTATGATCCTGCTCTTTCTGGTGTCCGGGATGTGTGCGCGGTATGATCTGGAAAGGCATTCGGTAAAAGAATTCGCCGGGGCGAGGACAAGGAAACTGCTTGTGCCTTCCGCAGTCGGGCTTTTGGTATTCGGGTGGGTACAGGGGTATTTCAATATGGCGATCAGCGGCGCTTTTGATCATATGCCGGAGACGATTCCGGCGGCGGCCATGTACCTGATTATGGCTCTTTCCGGCACAGGGGTGCTTTGGTTCATCCAGGTATTATGGCTGTTTTCCATGCTGCTTGCTTTGGTCAGAAAGGCAGAAAAAGGAAACCTTTATGAGTTTGCCGGGAAAACGGGGGCGGCTGCATCGGTATTGCTTGCAGTGCCTGTATATTTTTCAGGGTTGGTTCTGAATACATCGGTCATTCCAGTATATCGGTTCGGGGTTTATGGATTTGTTTTTTTTCTTGGATATTTTGTATTTGCCCATGACGAGGTGATTGATCGTATCAGCCGTTTCCGCATTTTGCTTCTTTTTCTTTCTGTTTTGCTTGGGGCAGTTTATATTTTTTTGCATTATGGGGATAATTATGCGGCGATGCCCGTAGCAGGGAGTATTTCTGCCGTTGGTTTTGCCTGGCCGGCCGTGCTGGCAATCCTGGGAAGCATGAAAGCGTGGGGGGACAGAAGAACAAAATTTTCTGCTTTCATGACAAAGCGGGAGTTTGGGTTATATATCTTCCATTATCTTCCGTTATCAGCGATGGCTTATTTGCTGCACAAATATACAGAAGTTCCCGCGCTGTTCTGTTATTTGCTGACAGCCTGTGCCGCCTTTGCCGGAGGGCTGGCGTTGTATGAAATTATTTCGAGGATTCCTTTGCTTCGATGGTGCGTCCTCGGGATAAAAAAGGAGAGAAATCATGTTTAAAGATAATCTGGTTCAGCTTCGGAAGCTGAAAAGCCTGACACAGGAAGATCTTGCGGAGAGGATAGGCGTGACAAGGCAGGCGGTGGCGAAATGGGAGGCGGGCGAAACGATGCCCGACCTGGAAAAAGCAAAACTTCTTGCAGAGATTCTGGAAGTGTCTTTGGATGATCTGGCAAATTATGAAACGGAAGCCAATATGGGGCTGGGGATACCGCCGAAGGGGAAGCATATTTTCGGGACAGTGACGGTGGGGGATAAGGGACAGATTGTCATCCCGGCAAAAGCGAGGAAGACATTCGGCATATCGCCCGGGGACCAGCTTGTCATATTGGGGGATGAAGCCCAGGGGCTGGCGGCGCTGAAAGCGGATATTTTCCTTGCAATGGCCGATAAAATAAGAAAGGGAACGGAGGTGTGAAGGGGGAGTTTGTGGCCGTGGCAGGGACATCCGGCAGTGGAAAATCCACTTTGCTGAATCAGCTTTCCCTTGTGGAACGGATCAAAACAGTAGAATAATATTTTTTCAAAAACGCTTGACCTTTCAGTGACTGTACGGTTTATGCTGAAAAAAAGCAATAAGATTGTGAAAGGAAAGCGAGGAGAAAGAATATATGGAGAACCAGAATGTATATCGAAAACCCGTAACATTAAAAAATATTTTGAAATTTGCCATCCCGACCATTGCCATGACAGTATTTATGTCCTTTTATACAATGGTGGACGGTCTGTTTGTTTCGAACCTGATCGGCACGGACGCGCTTTCGTCGATCAACCTGACAGCGCCTATCATCCAGCTTGTCACGGCCATATCCACGATGCTTGCCACCGGAGGCAGCGCGGTCATTATGAAAAAAATGGGGGAGGGGAAGAGCGGGGAAGCAAAAGAAGACTTTACGTTCCTGATTTTAGTGAATGTAATTGTGGGGCTGGTGATGTGTGCGGCGGGGTATCTGGCGATGGATCATATTTTTGCCGGAATGAATTTGTCCGCAGATGTGGAAAGATATTGCGTGGAATATTTAAGCCGTTATCTGGTATTTACCGTGCCGATTCTTTTGATGAATAATTTTACGCTTTATATGATTGCAAGCGAGAAAGCGACGCTTTCTTTGGTCTGCTCCGTGGCAGGCGGCGTGTTGAACATGATTCTTGACTATCTGTTTATCGCGGTATTCCATATGGGAATCAGCGGCGCGGCGGTCGCGACGGGCATGGGGTATTCCGTGACGGCAGTTGCAGGCTTGTTTGTTTTTAGCAGGAAGAAAAGTCTGCTGCATTTTAAAAAACCTGTGTTTCGGTGGAAAGTCCTTGCTGATGCGGCGACAAACGGATGTTCCGAAATGGCGACTGCACTCGTGACAGGTATTATTACGATGATGTTCAACTGGACGATGCTGCGTTATGTGGGGGAGAACGGCGTTGCGGCCGTTACGATCATTATGTATGTGCTGATGTTTGCCAGTTCTTTGTATACCGGGTATTCTTATGGGGTGGCCCCGATGATCAGTTATTACTATGGGGAACAGAATCATGAGAAATTAAAAAAGCTGGTCGGGACCAGTTTCCGGGTGATCATGTTTATTTCAGCCATTACGGTGGCGGCTTCGTTTATGCTGACCAGGCCGCTGGTATCGGTTTTTGCCCGGCCGGATAATCCGGTATACGGTTTGGCGGTGACGGGGAATCGGATATGCACGATCGCACTGCTGTTTATTGGTTTCAATATTTTTGCCAGCGGAATGTTCACTGCATTATCCAACGGAGTAGTTTCGGCTGTCCTTGCATTTTCCAGATCCTTTGTATTTATGCTGGTCGCTATGTTGGCGCTCCCTTTGTTTTTTGGCGTGAACGGCATTTGGCTGGCGACGCCGGCAGCAGAACTGATGGCTCTTGCCTTGTCCGTTTTCATGTTCCTGAAATACAGGAAGAGGTATGGATATTAAAAAAGGTATTGTCAATAAGAGTGGGGCAGTGTATAATTGCAGTAGAAATGGTAAGTGAACGCAAATGTTTTTGAGAGAAGAGGTTGCCATTGGATGATACTAGAACCAGAATCATTTTTGCAACAATGAAAGCAGTACGGCAGTATGGCTTGGAAGGAGTACGGATTCAGAATGTCAGCGATCTGGCAGGGATTACTCCTGGGGCTGTGTACCGCCATTTCGACAGTAAAGACCAGTTGATCGTGGAATGCTTTACCTACGTGGATAAGCAGGCGGCGGCTATTTTTGAACGCTTAAAGTTGAATCCGTTGACTATGCTCGCCGATCCTATGGGGGCGGTGAAGGGTTTGTGGCTTCCGTATTTCCGTTTTTGGGTAGGTCATCCTGACGAAACGATTTTTTACCACCGGTTCCGGGACAGCGCTTTTTTTCCAAAATATGATAAGAGCCGGGACGTGAGTTACTTTAATACTTTTATCGGAATGGTCCGTCTTTTCCAGACGGTATTTCCAAGCCTGAAGCGGATTAATCAGGATTTGCTGTGGCTCCATGTCCTTACTTCCACGGTAATGTATGCGAAATATGTGGTAGAGGGAACGCTTCCTGATGACCAGGAAACGGAGGATACGATATTTCAGCTTCTGACTACTGGCTTGAGCGGTTATTTAAAGCCGGAGAAAGCGAAAAAAAAGAAAAATGAATAGAAAACATGCCGCTGGAAAGCGGTTTGTTTTTTGGATATTAGTGAATAAACATTTACTTACGATGAGAACCTTTAACAAACCAGAAAACCCAGAGAAAGGCAAATAATGCTGGTGTTTCCATATGCTTAAAGAATAGGAATCTCTATCTGGACAATGTAATCTTCTATTCGGTCGATGACTGTTTCATTGATGCCTTTTTCATAGGAAAAGCCGGACAGAGCCAGCCCCTGTCTGCGGGCATAACCAAGGATTGCCTGGTACCGCTGCGGGAGGCCCTCCCATCTGCCTTTGTGAAAGGCTCGTAAATATCTTCCCTTGGGCTGTATATGCAGACCGTCTTTATGGGTAAGGAATGGGATTTCGATAAACAGTTTGGAATAATTGTCAAAACTGCCGTTTTGCAGACTTGTGACAGGAATCATGGAACCATAGGAAGCGTCATGCAGACGGCCGAGCTGGTATTTGGCAGTTTCAGCAGTGATCAGTTCCACTTCTTTTTCAAAAGAGGTGGAACGGTCTATGTCGACTGTCACCAGGCAGCGCTCATCTTTTTCGATAACGCTTATCTCCGACAGGTCCATCGTCATCAATGTCACCATATTTTGGTGACGGTTGCATAACGTCTTTCGGATGCCCAGCAGATGGATCATGCTGCGGTCCAGGTCAGCTATTTTTTCTTCCAAAAGGTATTTCAGGCTTTCGGCTGAACGGTTTTTCATAAATGCCTGTATTTCGCTGATGGACACATCCAGTTCCCGCAGCAGCAGGATCGTTTCCAATATAGGGCTTTGATGGTAATTATAACAGCGGTATCCGTTTTGCGGGTCGATAACGGCAGGCTTAAAAAGGCCGATTTCGTCGTACCACATCAGAGTTTTTTTGTTAATGCCGTGCAATGCCGCGAATTGGCCGATAGTGAGCAGTTTGCTTTTTTCATTCATTTTCCCGCCTCCTGGAATGACCGTACTATTGTTTTGGAATATATGATATAATGGTCACAAGGGATTCTCCCGTCTGCGATGGGTCCCTCTTTAAGACATATGATATAATGAAGCATGCTGATGCGCAAGCAGTTTTGAAAAACGGTACAGATTGCAGGTTATTGGGACTGGTTCGTTATTGCATTTACACATTTATTATGATAGATTGGAAAATAATGAATGACTGAATGATAAAATAGCCGTTTTGTGCAGATATTGCCATGCTGTGACTTGCGATGGGATACGAGAGGAAAGAGGTTTGGTATGAAGAAAAAAAGTATTTTAAAACAGATGCTGATTCTTGTAATAGCGGTTATTTGCTTACTTGCGGCGATGATTCTGGCGATATTTATGACCGCTTATGAAAAGGACGTCTATTCGAGAAACGAGGATATTTCCGACCTGCTGGCAGGGGAAATAGGCGTGTTTATGGATGGGGCATACAGCGTGAATGAGGAACTGGCGGAAAATCCCAGTATTCTGACTATGGATACGGAAATACAGACTGCGGTTTTGGCACAGTGTGTTGCGAGAAATGATTATTTGGAGCAGATTTACATACAAGGAACGGACGGCATGCAGACCGGGCGCTCCCAGGGCGAATTGGCGGACCGGTCTACGAGGTGGTGGTTTATACAGACGATGTCGGAGAAAAAGCCGTTTATATCGAAATCTTATTATTCCGTCGCTACGGGCATGCCTTGCGCTTCTATCTTTTTTCCCATGTACAAAGGGGAAGAGCTGGTAGGGATCTATGCGGCGGATATGAAGCTGGATTTTTTGCAGAACCTGATCGGAGAGTATTCTCAGGAGAAGGACGGGAGGCTCTCTTTTGTCATCGATGGGGAAGGAGTGGTAGTGGCGCATCCGAATGCGCAGCAGATCGAGGAGCAGTATAATTACCAGGAGATGGTAAGAACTGTCTCAGTAAAGGATGGGGCGGGGGCTGTGAAGAAGGATGCGGAGGGAAATATTATTACAGAGCAGATTCCGCTGGAGGTTTCGGAAGAGTTTGGGCAGATGATCGGGGAGGTAATGAAAGGAAACAGCGGCAGCAGCAAAATTTCTTATGAAGGGGATACTTATTATGCCAGCTATACGGCAATTCCCTTGAAAGGCGAGTCGGACTCTTGGTCATTGGTTACGTTGCATAAAAAAAGCGCGGCCATGGCGACAGTCAACGGAATGTTGAAGGCGGCGGCTGTTATCCTGGCGGTGGGCGTAGCGATAGCACTTTTTATCATGGTTGTTCTTGCCCGCAGACTGACAAGGCCGCTGACAGTTATTACCGGCTTGATTGGGGAAGCGGCAGAAGGGGATTTTTCGATCAGGGCTGAGGAAGAAAGCGGGAATGAAGTAGGGCTTCTGGCAGGAAGCTTTAATACGATGGCGGGAAAGATTTCTGGCATCCTTGGCAGGATTATGGCTTCTGCGGAAGAACTGGCAGTATGCTCCGGCAAGCTGCAGCATATCGAGGGCAATATGGAAGCTATCGGCGCGTCGCTGAAGGAAATAACAGTGGGAACAGAAGAACAGACGGAAGATGTAAGCAGAGTCGTGGACAAAATGGCAGATATGGAGAATGATTTCAGGGAATTGAAGGACAGGAGCGGGATTTTGCTTGGAGAAGCCCAAAATGCGATTCATTCTGGCAGGAAGGGCGAGGAAAGCGTTCAGGAGCTAAAGAAGCAGAATGAGCATGTGGAACGGAATGTGGAGCAATCTTATCACAGAATAAAGACGCTGGAGGCTTATTCCGAAAAGATTGCGGATATTGTGGGCGCTATCAGCGATATTTCTTCGGAAACAGAGCTTTTATCCCTGAATGCCAGCATTGAAGCGGCCAGGGCAGGAGAGGCTGGAAGGGGGTTTGCTGTTGTGGCGGAATCGATTGGCAGGCTTGCTGCGGATTCTACGTCCGCCACAGGGAAGATCGAGAAAATTATTGCAGAACTGTGCCGGGAGATTGAAACAACGGTTCTCGACATCGAAAAAGTAAAAGATTCTATGGCGGTACAGATGGAAGCTGCACAGAAAGTAGAGGAGATATTTGGAAGCTACCAGGAAATGGCCGGCCAGACGAGCAGTTCGGCAAATGCGATTGACGGGCTGATTGCAGAAATGTATGAAATCGATCATGCGATTATCCAAGCAGTACAAAGAATACGCGACATTTCGCAGAATACGGAAAGTTTGTCCGGTGAAGTGATTGCTTCCTTGGAAGATGAGCTTGGAAATATCCGCAATGAAGTGAACAGCCTTACAGAGATTTCAGGGGGGCTGGAACAGGAGATGAAGAATTTTAAAATAAGCGGCTGATAGTGATACGGACAGCAATATACATATATTCTTAAGGGGAAGGTGTTGATAGGGACTGGAGGGAGTAAGGCGTGAAGACGTTAAAAGAGATCATCAGAAAGCATATGGCAATTATTTCGTGGATTCTGATGGTGGTAGTATTGGTTATCATCGGCAGCATAGAAATATTTAACGAACAAAGAAGAGCCAGGGACGATGCCTTACAAGCTTTTCACCAGATTGAGCAGACGTTGAAAGAAAATGAGGAGGAGATCGAGGAGATCCGGCAGGAATATAGCAGGACTTGTTTACATAATGTGGAGATGACCGCTTATATGCTTCAGCTCTACCCTTCCGCAGTGGATCATATAGAAGAATTGAAGCGTATCGCAGAATTCATGGAAGTGGATGAAATTCATATTTTTGACACGGACGGACGGATTTATGCAGGAACATGTCCTGAATATTATGATTTTACCTTTGATTCCGGAGAGCAGATGAATTTTTTCAAACCTATGCTGGAAGACAGATCGCTGGAACTGGTACAAGAGGTCACGCCCAATACGGCAGAGGGCAAGATGATGCAGTATTCTGCAATTTGGAGCAAAAATGGCGAATTTATCGTCCAGGTGGGCATGGAACCTATCCGTTTTACACAAGCCATGGCAAAAAATGAACTTTCCTATATATTTTCTCTTTTGCGGATTGATCCGGCGGTGGATTATTATGCGATCGACAAGGAAAGCGGAGAGATCGTGGGATCGACGGACTTAGAAGTCGTCGGCGGAAAACTGGAGGATATCGGGCTTTCGTTTGACGATATATTGGCAGAGGGGAAAGGATTCCATGAAAAGGTGAACGGGGTCGATTCTTTTTGCGTATTTCGGCAGATCGGAACGATTTATGTGGGCCGGATTATGCCGAACCATGTGCTTTACCAGCGGATCCCGGGAAATATGTTCTTTTTTACCCTTGGATTGCTGCTGATCGTATGCACGCTCTCGTTTGCTATGATATGGTGTATGGACAAATACGTGGTGAACGGAATATATGGCGCGAACGAGAAGCTCGGCAGGATTGCAGGCGGAAATCTGGATGAGGCGGTCGATATCCGCAACAGCGTGGAATTTTCCGCGTTGTCCGACTACATTAACAATATGGTAAGAAGCCTTTTAAACAATAATAAAAAAATGTCTTATGTCCTCAGCAAAACCAATATGTATATAGGGGTATACGAATACCATGCAGAGATGAAAAAAGTTCGTTTTACGGAATATATTCCAAGAATATTTTCTTTAGACAATGAAAAAGCAGAACAACTGGCATCCAATTACCATCAGTTCAGGGAATTCATGGAGGGTATTTTTCGAAATCCGGTTCCGCAGGAACAAGGGGTTTACAGTCTCGGCGGAGAGCGCGGGCGGTATGTAAAGCTGGAAGAAATCGAAGAGGAAAACGGAGTATTTGGCGTTGCCATCGATGTAACCGAGGAAATAACAAAGCGTAAGAAAATAGAAGTCGAAAGAGACATGGATCCGCTGACAGGACTGTATAACCGAAGAGGGCTGGAAACTCAACTGGCAGAGCTGGTCGACGAGCCTGAAAAATTATGTTACTGTGCAATGGTAGTGGCGGATGCAGATGGACTAAAAGAGATCAATGATACATATGGACATGAAAAAGGAGATATTTATCTGCAAAAAATTGCAGATATAATCGGCACTGTCGGAGCGGATAAAAACATTGCGGCAAGACAGGGCGGCGATGAATTTGTGCTGTTCCTTTATGGCTATGAAGAGGAAGGGGAATTGCTGGAAGCGCTCCGGATGCTGGATTTTATCCGAAAACATTGTCTTGGATATCTGGAAAATGGCTTAAGGATTCCGCTTAGTTTTTCCTTCGGCTACAGTTTGGGTTTCAAAGAATTGGATTATCCGAAAATGCTAAAGGAAGCGGATGCAAAAATGTATGAAGATAAGAGGGGAAGAAAAGGAGAAAAAGCAAGGTGAACAGGAAACAACAGAAAAGTATTATGGAAGACGAAAGGCTGTAATCAGAAAAGGAGGAATGGAATGGGTAAATTATTCGATTATGCGGATCGGTATTTGGAAAAAAGCAGTTGGAAGGATTTGGCAATGATAAAGTTTTGTCTCTTTTCTATAGGGGTCTTGGCTGGAATGCGGATACCGGAAAAGAACAGGAACCGGGCATGCTGCATGGCGGCTATTGTTTTTGCGGCGACATATATCCCGCTTATGGCTAAATTTTTTGCAGTTGTTATGGAGGAAGACAAGTAGAGCGTGGATCTGAGGGGATCTTAGAAGGCAAAGGGTTTTGGAAATGAGTGGATAGGGCTGCAATGTGACGGGAAAGGAAAAAATATCATGAAAAAAATTTTTACCAAACGTCTTTCAATGTATATGCTGGCGGCTTTTTTGGTGACGATTGCATCTGTTTTTATACTTCAGACAGTCGTGAGCCAGAGAAGCAATACAGCGTCAAGCGTTGCAAAGCTGGAAAGCGTAAAAGAAAAATTAGCAGGGAACGAAGAGAGCATTAAGAACCTTACGGAGAATCTGAGTCAGGATAACCTGGCGAAAACAAGAGCTTTTGCGGACATGATTGCTGCAGACCAGTCCATGATAAAAGATAAGGCAAAACTGAATGAGATAAAAGACAGGCTGATGGTAAATGAACTCCATGTCATCGATGAAGAAGGGATTATAACCGAAAGCACGATAGATGCTTACGTCGGGTTTGATATGAAGAGCGGGGAACAGTCAAACGCATTTATGGTGATCGTGGATGACCCTTCGATAGAAATCGTGCAGGAACCTCAGGTAAATGTAGCGGAAGGCGTGGTTATGCAGTATATCGGAGTGGCAAGAAAGGATGCCCCCGGGCTTGTGCAGGTGGGCGTACGCCCTGAAGTGCTGGAAACAATGCTTGCCGGTACCGAGATAGATGTGGTTTTAAAGGATATTGATTTTGGCGAGAACGGATATATTTATGCCATCGATAAAGAAAGCGGACAAATACTGGCGCACCAGAAGGAGGCTTTGATCGGAACTTCCGCTACGGATGCAGGATTCCCGGCGGGGTTTACGGGAAAGGGAAAGGCAGTTGTTGACGGGAAAAGGGGCTATTATCTGGCAGAAGAATACGATGGCCGGATTATCGGAACTTTTATGCCTGCCGGGGAATATTATGCAGAGAGGAATAATCAGACGATTGTAGTGCTGATCAGTATGGCGGTTATATTTGGCTTGCTGCTGCTTATGATCAACCGTATGGTGGATGACAAAATTGTCCGGGGAATCGATCAAATTACGGATTCCATGAAAGAAATTGCGGGAGGGAATTTTGCAATTCGCGTGGATGTAAAAGGAAACCCGGAATTTATACAGCTTTCCAGCAGCATTAATAAGATGGTGGAAAGTATCTGCCAAAAAATGGAGGAGAATGAAAAGCTGTTGGATCAGCAAAAGGACGATGTAGAAAATAACAAGATGCTGATTCAAAATGTCAAAGATGCCTGCATGGACTTAAACCGTGTATCGGGAGAAACCTTGGAAAGCGCGGATTATATTTACAATGGAACCGGCGAACAGGAAAGGGCAGTGGAAGACCTGAAGCAGATTATGGATCAGTTGACGCAGGAGCTGAACAGCAGCGTGGAAGTGTCCGGCAACGTTGTGACAGAAACAGGAGAAACGGTAGAAAAGATCGTTTACACCCAGTCCCAGATGGAATTGCTGAAAGGCTCCATGCAAAGGATCAGCGATATGTCGATAGAAATCGAGAAAATCATCGACGAGATCAATTCCATTGCGCAACAGACCAATATGCTTTCTTTGAATGCATCGATTGAAGCAGCCAGAGCAGGGGAAATGGGAAAAGGTTTTGCAGTCGTAGCGACGCAGGTAGGAGAACTGGCGGCAAGGAGCGCACAGGCGGCAAAGGAAACCTATGAGCTGATTACCAATTCGATCCATGCGGTGGAGGAAGGAAAAGAAATTACGGACCGAACGGCGGAAGCGTTCGGCGTGGTAGTAAAGAATATGGAGACGGCAAGCAGCGATGTGGAAAAAGTGACCGATATGGTAAGAGGGAATGTAGGAATTGTAACGAACGCAGTCAGCCAGATCCAACGTATTTCCGATGTGGTGGAGCGGAACGTGGAGATTTCCCACAATACCAAACAGGCATCTTCGAATATGGCGGATATTACCGGGAAGCTATTGGAAATCGTGGAATAGCCAGATTTGCATTGCTGCCCCATCTTTCTGGATGGTTCCAGAAGTCATCCTGGCGGCCATGGTAAAATCCTTCCAGAATACGGTCGATGGCATAATAAGCGGGAAGGGCGTCTTCTCCAGAGCAGGGGCAGCAGCCGCGTTGGAGAAGATGGTCAACAACCGCTTGTACCATTGGCTCCTCTACGGTTTCAGGATCCGGGATTTCGAGAACTTCTGTTTGGCCGGAAGAATAATCGTTGATTATGATGTCGCAGCGCCCGTGTATGCTGAATTCCAAAGTGCCTTTTGTCCCGGCGATGACCATGCGGTCGTCTTTTCGGTTAGAAATGCAGTTGAAGACGGCGGAGCCGATGATATCCTGCTCCGTGGCAAAGGAAAAGGCCACATGGTCCTCCAAAGGGCAGTCTGTGCCATTGTTTACGGCGAATCCATGCAGTTCTTTCATGCCCCCAAGCAAATAAACCATAATATCGACCGTATGCGGCGCGATATCATAAAATTTTCCGCCGCCGGATAAAGCGGGATGGTAGAGCCAGGAATGTTCCGCTTCCTGCTTTGAGAAAATTCGATTTAAATAAAAGTCGGCGGAGCATATTTTGCCGATGGCTCCTTCGGACAAAAGCTGGCGTATTTTTTGAAACCGGGGCAGGGCGCGGCGGTAGTGCCCCACATAGACCGGGATTTTTTTCCGTGCAAAAGCATCTACGATGGCTTTCGCTTCTGTATAATTCCGTGCAAAAGGCTTTTCGATATAAACAGGCTTGCCGGCATCGCAGCATTGAAGCGCCTGTTCATAGTGCAGACCGGGAGGCGTGGCGATATAGACGGCATCCACGCCGGAAGAGAGCAGGTCTTCGATATGATTGAACCAGAGGGGGGCCGAAAACTGCCGGGCAGAATGTTCGGCCTGTTCCAGGTTCCTGCGCATAATTGCATGTATACAGCTGTCAGGCACGTTGCGGAAGGCAGCGCCGCTTTTTTTCTCAACCACTTTTCCACATCCGATAAATCCCCATTTGATTTTTTCTGGCATTGGTTCAATTCTCCTGTCCTTCTATTTTGATTTATTATGTCTCATTTTATCATAAAGCCTATAAAAATAATAGGCTATGTTCCCATATTGTGAATTCCTGCTATTATTGCTATACTATAGAAAGCGGATAGACGAAAGAAAACAGCAGGAGGATAAGAACATGGCGATAGACAGAGTAAGGGAATATTTCAGGCAATATCATATGGAGGACAGGATCCGGGAATTTGAAGTTTCCAGCGCTACGGTGGAGCTGGCTGCGGAAGCGCTCGGCTGTGAAGGAAAAAGAATCGCAAAATCGCTTTCCTTTATGGTGGATGGGAAGGCAATTCTGGTGGTGGCCGCTGGTGATGCGAAAATAGATAATCCGAAATATAAAGCGCAGTTTGGGACAAAGGCGAAGATGCTGACGCCGAATGAGGTGGAAGACATGGTAGGCCATGCGGTCGGGGGAGTATGCCCTTTTGGCATTCAGGAAGGCGTTGCAGTCTATTTGGATGTTTCATTAAAAAGGTTTGCTACTGTTTTCCCGGCCTGCGGGAGCAGCAACAGCGCGATCGAGCTGACAATCGGAGAATTGGAAGAGTATTCCGGCTTTGTGGAATGGATTGATGTCTGCAAGGGATGGACAGAGGAATAATGCGGTAAAGATGGAATCATGCTGGGGGGCCTGGATATGGATACGTTGACGAAGGAGCAAAGAAGCAAATGTATGTCCCATATTCGTTCAAAGGATACCAAAATCGAAGTGCGCTTAAGGAAGGCATTGTGGCAGAAGGGATATCGATATCGGAAAAACTATAAAGAGCTGCCGGGAACGCCCGATATTGTCCTGACCAAATATCGGATTGCGATTTTCTGTGACAGCGAATTCTGGCATGGCAGGGATTGGGATGTCTTGAAACCAAGATTGCTAAAGGGAAAAAACCCTGATTATTGGATCAAGAAAATAGGGCGCAACAGGGAGCGGGATGTGGAAACCGATAAGAAGTTATTGTTTATGGATTGGACGGTCATTCGGTTTTGGGGAGAAGAAATTTTAAAAAATACAGACCAATGCATACAAGTAGTGGAAGAGGCCATTTTTGACGGGCGTATGCAGGATGATTATAAAGGCTATTTATCCTGATAATCATCCTGAATTATAAAATGCTTGACATTAATCTGATTTCGGACTATAATTTTATTTGTCCGAAATCGGATTATTTTTTATGTTATAAGAAATTATGTCACGGCGTTGTAAGTCGCCAGGAAAATAAGGAGGAGCATAAGATGAAGGAATCTATCGTTGCGCAGATGGCGGAGTATAATCAGCTGATGAAGAGCATGGACGGACTTTATCATAATGCGGCCAGGAAGTGCGGATTATCGGACAGCGCCTTTTGGACGCTGTATTCCATAAAGGAGAGCGAAGAACCCTGTACGCAGAAGGAACTGTGCGAGAGCTGGTTTTACAGCAAACAGACAGTGAACTCCACGCTGAAGCAGCTGGAGGAAAAGGGCATATTGAAGCTGGAACTTGCACCGGGCAGCAGGAAAAACAAGAGGATATTATTGACGGAGGAAGGGGAAAGGCTGGCGGAAGAAAAAGTGATTCCTCTGATGGAAGCGGAGTGCAGGGCGCTGGCTTGCTTTGATGCCGAAGACTGCCGGGCGTTTCTGGATCTGACGCGGAAATATACCGATCAGCTCCGTGCGGAGCTAGAAAAAATGTAAAAATAGATGGAGGTATGAATCATGAGGATACAGTTATCGGACCACTTTACTTATAAACGTTTGCTCCGGTTTGTCCTTCCTTCCGTGATGATGATTATATGCACATCCGTGTACGGGATTGTAGACGGCTTTTTTGTATCAAATTATGTAGGGAAGACGCCGTTTGCTGCCGTCAATTTGATTATGCCGCTGCTGATGGGGCTTGGGACGGTCGGCTTTATGATCGGCACAGGCGGAAGCGCTATTGTGTCAAAGACAATGGGGGAAGGAAAAGGGGATCTGGCAAACCAGTATTTTTCCATGCTGGTATGGGTGGCGCTGGGGCTTGGGGCAGTCTTGTCTGTCCTGGTTTTTATTTTAATCCGGCCGATTGCCGCAGCTTTCGGCGCGGAAGGGCAGCTTTTGGAGGACTGCGTCATTTATGGCCGGATCTTGCTCTGCGCTATGCCGGCATTTATTTTGCAGTTTGTATTCCAAAGTTTTTTTATTACGGCGGAAAAACCGGGGCTGAACCTGCGGATCCAGTTGGCGGCCGGAGTCGCGAACGGCATCCTTGATTATCTGTTTATCGTTGTCTTTTCCTGGGGGCTTGCAGGAGCGGCGCTGGCCACTGCGGCTGGACAGGTGGTCGGCGGTATTGTGCCAATTTTATATTTTGTCAGAAAGAATGACAGCAGGCTGCGGCTTGCCAAAGCCAGGTTTGAGAAAGGAATTCTGGCGAAGACATTGATCAACGGTTCTTCGGAAATGGTGACAAACCTATCCGTCAGTATTGTCAGTATTTTATATAATTTGAAGCTGATGGAAGCGGCAGGGGAGGACGGAGTGGCCGCCTATGGCATTATTATGTATGTGAATATTATTTTTATGGCGGTCTTCCTTGGGTATGCCATTGGAAGCGCGCCAGTGGTCGGCTTCCACTATGGGGCAGGAAATCATGGCGAACTGAGGAATATGTTTCGGAAAAGCCTCCTGCTGATGGCAGGATCGGGGATGGTTATGTTTGGAATTGCGGAGCTGACTGCTGTGCCGCTTGTGATGATTTTTGCAGGGTACGACGAGGGGCTGCTGGCGCTGACCGTCCATGGGTTCCGCTTATATTCGCTGTCGTTTATCATGATGGGGGTTAATGTATGGGCTTCCGCTTTTTTTACCGCTTTAGGAAACGGGGTGGTTTCTGCGGCGATTTCCTTTTGCAGAACCCTTGTGTTTCAGGTTATCGTTATTTTTATTCTTCCTTTGATCTTGGGCATAGACGGGATATGGCTTGGAGTCGGCGCGGCGGAGCTGCTGGCGCTGGGGGTGAGCGTTGCGTTTTTGGTCGGGGAAAGGAAGCGGTATCATTATTGCTAAAATTAGTAAGGTTAAAATTAGTAATTTGTAATTGACTAAAAAGGAAATGGATGATATATTACAAGTATCATGTATTGGAGGCAGAAAAATGTTTATTGGAAGAAGTCGTGAACTGAATTCTTTGAATCGATTGTATATGTCTGATAAATTTGAATTTGCAGTTATTTATGGCCGCCGCCGTGTAGGAAAAACTGCGCTTATTAACCAGTTTATCAGGGATAAGAAAGCAATTTACTTTATGGGCGTGGAAAGCAATGCCAAACAGAATCTGGAAAATCTAAGCAGAAATATTTTAGAATATGGAACAGGCATTCAGGCAGAAACCTCTTTTCTGTCGTTTCAGGCGGCATTAGAATATGCGTTCCAACTGGCAGAGAAAGAGCGTTTGATTCTGGCTGTGGATGAATACCCCTATGTCGCCCGCTCATCCAAGAGCTTTTCGTCCACGCTTCAGCTTTTGATTGACCAGTATAAAGAAAATTCCAGGCTGATGCTGATTCTTTGCGGGTCTTCTATGTCCTATATGGAAGACCATGTGCTGGCTTATAAAGCACCGCTTTATGGCAGACGGACGGCTCAGATCAAATTGGCGCCTTTTGACTTTGGGGATACCTGCCGGTATTTTAAAAATTTTTCTGCCGAAGATAAAGCATTGGTTTATGGTATTACGGGAGGAACGCCGCAATATTTGCTGCAAATGGATGAGCGCCTGAGCATGGAGGATAATATTAAAAATACGTTTTTGAATCCGGCTTCTTTTCTTTTTGAGGAGCCAGAAAATCTGTTAAAACAGGAAGTGAGGGAGCCGGCGCTTTATAATGCGATTATTACGGCTATTGCGGCTGGTTCTTCCCGTATGGCGGAAATTGCTTCAAAAGTCGGTGAGGATACCAGTGTTTGCGCTGCTTATTTAAAAAATTTGATTGCATTAGGATTAGTTCAAAGAGAAACTCCCTATGGAGAGAAAGAATCCCGAAAGTCAGTTTATGCTGTTTCAGATAATATGTTTCGGTTTTGGTATCGGTTTGTACCTGAAAATAATTCTATTATTGTGCGTGGGGCCGTTCAGCTGGCTTATAAGCGGATGGAACCGCACTTATCGGATTATATGGGGAAGGTATTTGAAGAAATATGCAAGCAATATCTTTGGAAATTATTATTGAATGGCGAATCCCCGGTGGAATTTAAAGATCTTGGCCGCTGGTGGGGAAATAATCCGTTGAAACACAGCCAGACGGAGATCGATATTATGGGGGAACAGGATAAGAATACGGCTCTTTTTGGCGAGTGTAAATGGACGAATGAAAAAGTGGATGCGGGAACATTAGAAAAATTGGCAGAACAAAGTCGGCTGTTTCATTACCAGAATATCTATTTATATTTATTTGCAAAGAATGGTTTCACTAAGGGGTGTATGGAAAAAGCAGACGGAATGGATCATGTGATGCTTGTTGCTTATCATGATATGGTAAAGGTGTTGGAAACGGATAGGAAATAGAAATATGGAAAGACAGTCTTTTACTATCTTTCGCAAATTAGGCACAAAAGTGAAATCGATTTCATCATAATAGACAAAAAGGAAATATAAAAATCATATAAAATGTCAATTTACAAAATAAAATCCATTTCATATAATAATACCATGAGGTGAAATCGATTACATAAAAATGAAAGGAGAAAGACAGGAAGGATGAAAAGAAAAATCATTTTTCTGGACATTGACGGGACACTGACGGAACCGGGAAGCAATGAGCCGCCGGATTCTGCCATAGAGGCAGTCCGTAAGGCGAGGGAAGAAGGGCATTATGTGTTTCTCTGTACGGGTAGAAACTACGATATGCTGATGCCGCTTCTGAAATATGGATTTGACGGGGCAGTGGCGAGCTCAGGAGGGTATATACGGTGCGGGGAAGAGGTTATCTACGACTGTCCGATGACGGAAGACCAGAAGCTGGGGGCGATGGATGTCCTGGAAAAAAACGGGATTTTTCGTACGCTGGAATGCCTGGATGGTTCTTATACGGATGAAGGATTCAAGGATTTTTTGAAAAGCCATAGCGGAAACGGCAACAGCGAACTGCTGCGGTGGCGGGAGCAGATCGAAAAGGAGCTGCATATCCGTCCGATGGGGGAATATAAGGGACAGCCGGTATATAAGATCGTGGTTATGAGCCGGAGCGAGGAGCAGTTAGAGGAGCCGAAGAGAGCATTATCCGATGATTTTTCCTTTTGTATTCAGGAAAAGAACCGGCAGGGCTTTATAAACGGGGAAGTGGTCAATAAAAAATTCGATAAAGGGAAGGGCATAAAACGGGTATGCGCCTGGCTCGGGATTCCGCTGGAGGATTCCATAGCAATAGGGGACAGCATGAACGACAGGGAGATGCTGGAGACGGCCGGGCTTGGCATATGCATGGAAAACGGGAGCCGGGGACTGAAAGAACTGGCGGATGAAATATGTCCCTCTGTGGAAGAAGGGGGAATATGGAAGGTATTTTTCGACCATCGGTTGATGGGCATTTCGGAAGATCGGGTCAGCGGACAATGATAAAGTTCGATGCAGCAATGACAATAAAAAGGAGAGGAAAAAAGATGGCGATGGATTATGGGAAATGTGCAAAGGAGATTTATGAAACGCTGGGCGGAAGGGAGAATCTGGTAAGTGCGGCCCATTGTGCTACCAGACTGCGTCTGGTGACGGTCGATAACGGCAGGATCGACATGAAAAAGCTGGAAAACGTAGACGGCGTAAAGGGCGTGTTCAGCAATAACGGGCAGCTCCAGCTTATTATCGGAACCGGAACGGTAAATAAAGTGTATGAGGAGTTTCTAAAGGTCAGCGGCATGACGGCGGCGACGAAAGAAGAAGTAAAAGCCGCTGCTGCGGCAAAGCAGCCGGTGGTGAAGCGGATGATTAAGGCGCTGGGGGATGTCTTTGTACCGATTCTTCCTGCGATCGTAGCGTCCGGCCTTATGATGGGGCTAGTGGAAGCGCTGGGGAAAGCGATCCCGAGCTTTGCTGGAAGCGACTGGTACGGCATCCTTGATCTGATGGCGAATACGGCTTTTACTTTCCTGCCGGTATTGATCGCGGTGTCGGCAACCAGGGTATTTGGAGGAAATATTTTCCTGGGCGCGGTTATCGGCATGATTATGATCCATCCCAATCTGGTCAATGCCTGGTCGGTGGGGTCTATGGATGCGGCAGATATTCCAGTATGGCGGCTGTTCGGGTTCCCGATCCGCCAGGTAGGATACTAGGGGCATGTCATTCCGGTAGTCATTGCAGTATGGCTGATGTGCAGGATCGAAAAATGGCTGCACAAGCATGTGCCGGAAATGATCGATTTATTTGTAACGCCCCTCTGCACGGTATTGGCTACGGCGTTTCTTACGCTGGGGCTGATCGGGCCGGTGTTTTCGATGGCGGAAACTTATGTGCTGGATTTTGCAGGCTGGATCATCACGGTAGGGCATGGCATCGGCGCTATGATTATGGGAGCTTTATATCCATTAACGGTTGTATGCGGCATCCATCACATGTATAATGTAATTGAAGCGGGAATGCTTTCTGCGGCAGACGGGCAGAATATCTGGATGCCGATCGCTTCGGCGGCAAATTTTGCGCAGGGCGCGGCATGCTTGGCGGTCGGATTAAAGGCGAGAAAGCTGAAAACCAAATCCGTGGCGATCCCCTCTTCTTTATCGGCAGCCCTGGGCATTACAGAACCGGCTATTTTTGGCGTGAACTTAAGATTCACCAGGCCGCTCATATGCGGTATGGCGGGCGGCGCTGCGGGTGCGCTGCTGGGTTCCCTTTTCCACATCGGGGCTACTTCCTATGGCGTGACGGGCATTCCGGGATTCTTAATTACTTTGGATTATACGGTGCAGTATGCGATTGTGTTGATCGTATCTTTTGCAGTAGCTTTTGTCCTGACCTGGTTCCTCTGGAAAGAAGAGACGGAGGAAACGGAAAACGGCGGCATGGATAAAGGAGCCGTGACGGAAGATGCGGCCAAAGAAGAAGTGGAAGCATCATCTGCAGGAAGCGGCGAAAAAGTTTTATTTGCCCCTTTAAAAGGAAATATCATAAAGCGGGAGGAGATCCCTGATGAGACATTTGCATCAGGCATGCTTGGCGACGGCGTTGGGATTGAGCCGGAAGAGCCGGAAGTGGTGGCACCTTTTGACGGGGAAATCTCTTCGGTAGCGGATACATTCCATGCAATAGGCATTACCGGGCCGGGCGGAATGGAAGTATTGATCCATGTAGGGGTAGATACAGTGAATATGAAGGGCGATGGTTTTGAACTCTTTGTTGCGGAGGGGGATAAGGTGAAAGCCGGGCAGAAGCTGATTGGTTTTGATATGGAAAAAATTAAAGCGGCCGGGTATTGCGCGACGACGGCTGTGCTGTTGACAAACAGCGACGATTATACGGAATTCCGTGTTGTGAAATATGGAAAGACGGATAAAATGGAAAAATTGCTTGAGGTGGAAACGTAAAAGCAGAAATTCATTTTTAAGGAGGAAAACAAGGTGAAAACGGACGCTGCAAAGAAGATTTATGAAAATCGGTTCCAAAAACATTTCGATGAACTGCGCTGGCTTTATATGGAGCTGTATGACAACGGCTCTATGTTTGCCGAACTGTGCGACAGGATGGAAGAGTTTTACAGAGAGCGCAATAAAGACCTGAAAGCCCAGGACAAAAAAAGGGAAGCCAATCCGAACTGGTATAAACGGAACGATATGCTTGGGATGATGTTCTATATCGATAATTTTGCGGGGAATATGAAAGGCGTGCAGTCCAGGCTGGATTATATCGAGCAGTGCAACGTGAACTACATACATCTGATGCCTTTTTTGGAAACGCCGAAGGGCCGTTCCGACGGCGGTTATGCCGTTTCGGATTTCCGAAAAGTGCAGAAGGAACTGGGAACAATGGAAGATCTGGCGGATTTGACGGAAGCCTGCCACAAAAAAGGCATCAATGTCTGCATGGATTTTGTGATGAACCATACTTCGGAAGACCATGAGTGGGCGAAAAAAGCCCGCCAGGGGGACGGGGAGTATATGAGCCGTTATTTTTTCTTTGATAATTCTTATATTCCTTCGCTTTATGAGCAGACGGTGCCCCAGGTATTTCCCACTACCGCTCCTGGGAATTTCACATGGCTGGCGGAGGAAGGAAAGTTTGTCATGACGACTTTTTATCCGTACCAGTGGGATCTGAATTATAAGAACCCGAGAGTTTTTAACGAGATGATGTACAACTTCCTTTACCTGGCAAACCAGGGCATCGATATTATCAGGATCGATGCTGTGCCATATATATGGAAGGAACTGAATACCTCCTGTCGTAATCTTCCCCAGGTGCATACGATCGTGCGCATGATGCGCATGATCGGCGAGATCGTATGCCCGGGCATCCTTCTGCTGGGCGAGGTCGTGATGGAGCCGGAGAAAGTAGTTCCTTATTTTGGCACGGTGGAAAAACCGGAATGCCATATGCTTTATAATGTAACCACTATGGCGACTACCTGGCATACGGTGGCAACGAGGGACGTACGTCTTTTGAAAAAGCAGCTCGATATTGTCAATTCCCTGCCGAAAGATTATGTATTTTTAAATTACCTCCGCTGCCATGACGATATCGGTTGGGGGCTGGATTACGGGACTTTGATGACGGAGGGGATCGGGGAGAGATCCCATAAAAAATATTTGAATGATTATTTCCAAGGTTATGCTGGGAACAGCAACAGCAGGGGGGAACTGTATAATGCGGATCCCATTACCGGCGATGCCAGGTTCTGTGGAACTACCGCTTCCATGTGTGGCGTGGAAAAGGCCGGGTTTGAGCAGGATGAAGAGGCGATGGAAAAGGCGGTGCGGATGGATATCACGCTTCATGCCTATATGTTTATGCAGTCCGGGATTCCTGTGCTGTACGGCGGCGATGAGATCGGGCAGGTCAACGACTATACGTATAAAGAAGACCCGAACAAGGCGGCGGATTCCAGATATATCCACCGGGGCGCGATGAACTGGACGCTGGCGGAAAATATTTCAAAGCCGGATACGGTGGAGGCGAAGATTTTCCATGGGCTGGAACAGCTGGAGAAGATCAGGAAAGAAGAAAAGGTATTCATGTCCACGGCAGATACGTGGACGATTGAGACATGGGATCCTTCCGTACTATGCATCGGCCGGTATCTGGAGGGGGAAAAGGTGATCGGCTTGTTTAACTTCAGCGAATTCGATAAGACGGCATGGATCAATGAGACGGACGGCGATTATGTGGATTTGGTTTCGGGAGAAAAAAGGAAGGCCGCCGGAGTCGATATACCGGCTTATGGTTTTTATTACTTGAAAAAAATGTAAAAGGAAACAGGAAAGCCGTAAAGAGGTAAGGAATGAATATAGCAGAGATTGCGAAACGGGCGGGGGTGTCCAGCGCGGCAGTTTCCCGTTACTTCAATGATGGATATATTTCGGAAGAAAAAAAGGAGCGGATCCGCAGGGTGGTGGAGGAAACGGGCTACCGCCCTTCGGTGCAGGCGCAGACGCTGCGTACAAAGAAAACAAAACTGATCGGCGTGATCGTGCCGAAGATCGCTTCTGCGTCCATCGGAAGGGTTGCGGAAGGGATTCTTTCTATATTAAATGCAAACGGATACCAGATGCTTCTTGCTGTTACGCAGAATGATCCGAAGAAGGAGCTGGAATATCTGGATACATTCCGAGACAAGCAGGTGGACGGCGTGGTGCTGGTGGCGACTGTCCTGACGGCGGAGCACAAAAAAACATTAAAGAATATGTCTGTTCCGACGGTGGTCGTCGGCCAGCAGATTTCCGGCTGTTGCTGTGTGTACCATGATGATTACCATGCCTCTTATGACCTCACTGTCCGTATGCTGGAAAAAGGAAGAAAAAGGCTGGGCTACATCGGGGCAATTTTTCAGGACAAGGCGGTGGGGGAGCAGAGGTACGAGGGATTTCGGGATGCCGTGCGCGGAAAAGGGGCAGAGGAACTGGCGGAAAATTATGTGATTGCCGCATTCACCGTTTCTTCCGGCTATGAAAAGGCAGGAGAACTGCTGGAAAAATGCAAAGATTTGGACGGGATCGTCTGCGCGACTGATACGATGGCCGCCGGCGCGGTAAAGTATCTGCGCGACCGAGGGATAAAGGTTCCGGAACAAGTTATGGTGGCGGGGCAGGGGGATTCCGACCTGGCAGGAGTTATGGATCCGCCCCTCCCCACCGTGCATTATTCTTATGAAAAGAGCGGGGAACTGGCGGCGCAGATGCTGATGGAGATTCTGCGCCAAGGGGAAACCGATCTGAAGGAAATCAAATTGGGTTATTATCTGGCGGGAGAAGAGGACTGAAGACGGTAAACGCGCGGCGTCATATGGTAATATTCCCGGAAGATCCGATGGAAATAGCTGGTATTATCATATCCCGTAAGAGCAATGATATCTTCTACGGGAAGCGTGGTCGTGGAAAGCAGAAAAGCCGCCTGGTGCAGGCGCTTCATCTGCAAGAGTTGCTTAAAGGTATGCCCGGCATGTTTTTTAATAATTTTGCTGACGGAATAGGCAGGGATGTGAAGCTGCCTGGATATTTCGTCCAAAGTTGCCGTCAGATAATTATGGTCAATATACTGTAGGATGGTAAACACGAGATGCTGCTCGTATTGGCCGGAATCATGCATATTGATCCTGTCCGTATGGTTCAGGAGATGAAGGAAGAGCAGACCCATAGTCGTCTGATTGATATTGCGCCGGTTAGGCTGACTGTTTGCCAGAGACCAGACGAGGTTTTCTGCCAGGTTTTGCACCGGAAGAATATCGATGGACTGGAAATGAAGATAAGGAGTTACATTTTTATCCGTTTTCAGCGCGCCGATCAGGAAGTCCCTCAGCGTGTTTTCTTCCTCCAGCATGACGAGGACGCGGTCAAAAAACTCAGGAAGGATAATGAAGTTCACGGCAATATCATCCATGCCTGCGGGGAGGATTTCGTGGGTAGTATTCGGGTTGAGCAGAAGCAGTTCGCCAGTATCCAGCGTCAGGCGGGAAGAGCCGTTGATGATATGGGTGGTGGTACCGCTGCACATATAGATCATTTCAATATAATTATGTTTGTGGGCAGGGAAGTGTACGAAACGGGTATGGGGGCGGATATCGATCAGCTTCCCCGATGTAAGCATTTTCCGGCTGTCCACTACAAATTCGGGATCGTTGGTATAAAGACTTTTTTGGACGTTTTTTTCTCCGGAGAGAAGGAGTTTTTCCTCTTCGGAGATTTTTTTTAAGTGTTGCAGCAGATTTGTTTCAATCATAGTTTCTCCTATATAGGGTTGTTCATCCCTGTTTTTTCTCCAGTGTAGCATAAAATATTCGGTGTTGCAAATAAGGACGGTAAATTGGGCAAACTCCGTCCTTACATTATGATGGGGGAATGGCTACAATAGATGCAGGAAACAAGACAGGGAAAGGAGGAACCTATGGGGGATTATTTTTTGGCGGTGGATATCGGGGCATCCAGCGGGCGGCACATTCTTGGAAGTATGCAGGAAGGGCAGATGATGCTGGAAGAAATTTACCGCTTTGAAAACGGAATGGTTAGAAAGGAGGGCCACCTTCTGTGGGACGTGGAGCATCTGGAAAAGGAAATTATCGCCGGGATGCGCAAATGCAGGGAGAGCGGAAAGATACCCGCCACCATGGGAATCGATACCTGGGGCGTGGATTATGTGCTGCTGGACAAGGAAGGGAAAATAGCAGGAAATACCTATGGCTACAGGGATAGCAGGACAAGGGGGATGGACGGGGAGGTATACCGCAGCATTCCCTTAGAGAGGCTTTATGAAAGGAACGGGATACAAAAACAGATTTTTAATACCATTTACCAGCTGGCGGCGGCAAAGGCGCAGGAGCCGGAAACGTTGGAACGGGCAGACTGTCTGCTGATGATGCCGGATTATTTTAATTTTGTGCTGACGGGCGTGAAAAAGAGTGAATATACGAATGCCACTACGGGGCAGCTGGTATCGGTGGAAACGAATGACTGGGACTGGGAACTGATCGGCCTGCTCAGCCTGCCGAAACATATTTTTCAGCCCTTATCCATGCCGGGGACGGTTGTGGGCGATTTGAGGGAAGAAGTGGCAAAGGAAGTCGGCTACCAGTGTCGGGTGATGCAGATTGCCTCCCACGATACGGCTTCTGCCGTACTGGCTGTTCCTTCGCTGGAGGAGGAAAGCCTTTATATCAGTTCGGGGACATGGTCATTGCTGGGAACGGAAATCAAGGCTCCGATCTGTTCGAAAGAGAGCATGGATAAAAATTTCACGAACGAGGGCGGCTATGATTACCGCTTCCGTTATTTAAAAAATATTATGGGTCTTTGGATGATCCAGTCGGTAAGGCATGAGTTTGAAGATGCTTATTCCTTTGCGGAGATATGCGAACAGGCGGAGGCGGAAAAGGATTTTCCGTCCCGGGTGGACGTGAACGATGATTGTTTTCTTGCGCCGGACAATATGACGGAAGAGATTCAGTCGTATTGTGAAAAAACCGGGCAGAAAAAGCCGGAAACATTAGGGCAGATTGCGACGGTAGTTTATCAAAGCCTTGCAGAATGCTATGCGGAGGCCTTCCGGGATGTGGAAAACCTGACGGGAAAGAAATATAGGGCGGTCCATATCGTGGGAGGAGGTTCCAACGCCGCTTACTTGAATGAATTGACGGCGGCAAAGAGCGGGCGTATCGTATACGCCGGGCCAGGCGAAGCTACTGCGATCGGGAATCTTGCCGTGCAGATGATGGAAGCGGGCGAACTGGGCGGCCTGGCGGATGCGAGGAAATGCATTTTCCATTCGTTCGGCGTGAAAGAATACCGGCCATAGAAGAGAGTGAAAGAATACCGGCCGTAAAAGATCGTGAAAGAGTATCAGGCATAAAAGGAATTGGAAAGGAAAAAAGGAGGAAGCGAAATGACAGGAAAAGAAAGATATGAAGCGGCAAAAGAGCAGTATGGGAAGCTTGGGGTGAATACGGATGAGGCATTGGAAACCTTAAAAAATATTCCGATTTCCATGCATTGCTGGCAGGGGGATGATGTGATCGGGTTTGACCATGACGGGCCTCTGACGGGAGGGATCCAGACAACCGGCAATTATCCGGGGAAAGCAAGAACGCCGGAAGAACTGATGGCGGATATCGAAAAAGCGTTGAGCCTGATTCCGGGAAAACATAAAGTCAATCTCCATGCATGCTATGCGGTTTTTGGAGAAGGAGAACGGGTGGACAGGGATAAGCTGGAACCGCAGCATTTTGCAAAATGGGTGGAGTTTGGCAAGAGGAACGGCGTTGCCTTTGATTTTAACCCGACCTGTTTTTCCCATCCCATGGCGGAGGATGGGCTGACCTTGTCCAGCCCGGATGAAAAAGTGCGGAAATTCTGGGTAGAGCACTGCAAGGCATGTATCAGGATTTCCGAATACCTGGCAACGGAACAGGGAAGTCCCTGTGCCATGAACATATGGATCCCGGACGGCATGAAAGACGTGCCGGCAGACCGCCTCGGACCGAGGGCCAGGTTCAAACAGTCGCTGGATGAAATCCTGGCAATGCCTTATGACAAGGAGAAGGTTCTCGTCTGCCTGGAATCGAAAGTTTTCGGCATTGGCATGGAATCTTATACGGTCGGTTCCAGCGAGTTTACGTTAAGCTATGCGGCAAAGAACGGTATTATCAGCCTGCTGGATAACGGTCATTATCATCCGACGGAAGTCGTATCGGATAAGATTCCGTCCATGCTTTTATTCAATGACAAAATTGCGCTCCATGTGACAAGGGGGGTTCGCTGGGACAGCGACCATGTCGTGCTTTTTGAGGACGAGACGAAGGAAATCGCCAAGGAGATCGTGAGAGATGACGCGATCGGCCGCGTATTGCTGGCATTGGATTATTTTGACGCGAGCATTAACCGTATCGCCGCATGGGTGATCGGGATGCGCAACATGCAGAAAGCATTGCTGTACGCATTGCTTTCCCCCAATAAAAAACTGAAAGCATTGCAGGACGAAGGGCGGTTCACAGAGCTGATGATGCAGCAGGAAGAACTAAAGACATACCCGTTCGGGGATGTCTGGAACCAGTTCTGCGAGAGGAACGGCGTGCCGGTCGGGGAGAACTGGTTTGCGGATGTAAAAGAATATGAGGAAAACGTGCTTCTGAAGAGAAAATAAGGAAAGACGGACGGAGAAATGCCAAAAGGGGATGCCCATCAATGATAAAAATCATAGAGGCGGCATCCCCTTTTGGCTTTCAGGCGCAGAAGCTTCGGCAGTTTTTGGCATGCAGGGGCTATAAAACAAATTTACCCTAAATCCAAAAATATTACGATTGTTCGTATGCCTGTGTAAACAATATAATGAAAGAAAGCGGGAGGATGAGATCTTTCCTACTAAGCGATAAAGCAAGAAGGAGGAGAAAAAGTTGTCAGAATATGTGCTTGAACTCAAAGGTATTACTAAGATTTTTCCTGGCGTGAAAGCATTGGATCGCGTGAGCTTCCAGCTAAAGCCGGGAGAAATCCATGCGCTGATGGGCGAGAACGGAGCCGGCAAGTCTACCTTTATTAAAGTGATCACAGGCGTACATAAAGCAGAAGAGGGCGAGATGTATCTCGATGGAAAAAAGGTGGATTTTAAGGGGCCGAAGGACGCGCAGAAAGCCGGTATTGCGGCGATATACCAGCATGTAACGGCATATCCTCATCTGACTGTCACGGAAAATATTTTTATGGGGCATGAAATAAAAAAGCGCGGCGTGATTCAATGGAAGGAAATGAATGACCTGGCGGATTCCTATCTGCAGGAGCTGAATGCGGATTTTCGTTCGACGGCGGAAATGGGGGCTCTTTCCGTGGCGCAGCAGCAGATGGTGGAGATCGCCAAGGCAATTTCCATGAAGGCAAGGATCATCATTATGGATGAGCCGACGGCGGCATTGACAAAGAATGAGTCGGAACAGCTTTATAAAATTACGGAAAAATTAAGGGATGACGGAGCTTCCATTATTTTCATTTCCCATCGGTTTGAAGATATGTACCGTCTGGCCACAAGAGTTACCGTATTCAGGGATTCCCAATATATCGGAAGTTATGACGTGAACGGAATTACCAATGCGGATTTGATCAAGGCGATGGTAGGGCGTGAAATCAGCGATATGTACCCGAAGCCGGAAGTAGAAATCGGAGAAGAGGTTCTCCGTGTGGAAAACCTGACCCGGACGGGCTATTTCAAGGATGTAAGCTTCAGCGTTAGGAAAGGGGAAATCCTTGGGCTGACCGGGTTGGTAGGAGCGGGCAGAACGGAAACGGTGCAGACGATTTACGGGGTGGAGCATTATGATTCCGGGAAAATGTATTTAAACGGCAAAGAGATTACCGTCAAAAATCCTTCCGACGCGCTCCGCCAGGGCATCGGGCTTTTGCCGGAAGACAGACAGCACCAGGGGCTGATTCTGGATTGGGGGATCGGACGGAATATTACTCTGACGGAAATTGCGAGCCTGGGCAGGAACGGGATGACGGATGAAAAGGCAGAACGCGCGAAAGCCAAGGAACTGGCGGAACGGGTGGATACGAAAGCGGTTACAATTTTTGATAAAGCGAGTTCGCTTTCCGGCGGAAACCAGCAGAAAATCGTGGTGGCGAAAATACTGGCATCCGATTTGAAAGTCATTATCCTGGATGAGCCGACGAAAGGCGTAGACGTAGGGGCAAAGGCTGAAATCTATGAGATTATGGGCGAACTGGCAAAGCAGGGTTATGCGATTATTATGATTTCTTCGGAAATGCCGGAAATCCTCGGCATGTCGGACCGAATCGTGGTTATGTGCGAAGGAAGGGTGACTGGCGAATTAAAACGCGGGGAAGCGGAACAGGAAGCCATTTTGAAATTCGCGATGGCGCGATCACCGAAAGTGGCAAAAGGTTAGGAGGGCTAAGGATGGAAAAGAAGAAATTCGACTGGAAAAAAATCACTGGCTCCCGCGAAATGAGCCTGGTGATTGTATTAATTGTTTTATGTGTATTTGTTCAGATCAGGAACAGCTCCTTTTTAACAGCGGTGACATTGGAGGATATGTTCCGCAATTATGCGGTGACATTTATTCTTGCGCTTGGGATGATGTGCGTGCTCCTTACCGGGGGCATTGATATTTCCATCGGTTCGACTCTCGCTTTTTCCGGCATGGCGGCCGGGCTGATCATGAGGGATTATATGATAGCGACGCCGCTTTCCTTCCTGATATCAATGGCGATCGGGGCAGGGCTCGGGCTGGTGGTCGGACTGGTGATTACAAAAGGAAAGGTTCCGCCGATCGTATGTACGCTTGGATTTATGAACATTTATAGGGGTCTGACTTATTTGATTGCCAAAAGCCAGTGGGTGGCGGCTTATCAGTTTACGGACAGCTTCAAAAATTTTGCTTTGACCAAATACCTCGGCTTCGGGCTGGTAAACAATATGATTGCGGTGACAATCTATTGCTATATTATTTTTTATGTGGTGATGAAATGGACCACGGTCGGCCGCAGGGTGTACGCAGTAGGCTCCAATCCGGAAGCTGCCGCTGTTTCCGGCATCAATATCGGAAACGTAAAAATCGGCGTATACACGTTGATGGGATTCCTGTGCGGGCTGGGCGGAGCCCTTTGGACTTCGCTTTATAAATCGGCCCAGGGGGATATGGCGACCGGCATCGAAATGGACGTGATTGCGGCATGCGTCGTAGGAGGGGTAAGCCTTACCGGCGGCAGGGGTTCCGTGACAGGCGTATTTTTAGGGTCGCTGGCGATTGCGATTATCGGCAAGGCGCTTCCGCTGATCGGCGTGTCCCAGTTCTGGCAGAATGCAATCAAAGGGTTGATCATTCTGGTGGCAGTGGTCTTGAATGTGCTGGCGCAGCGGACCATGGATAAAAACAACCTGAAAAGGAGGGAAATGTAATGGCGACAAAATCAGGCAGAACGATTGTTGCAGAACAGCCTTTTTCCTGGAAGAAATTTTTCCTGCAATGGGAATGGCTGCTGGTGATCCTTTTTATCGGCATCAATATTATGAATGCCAGTATTTCCGAGTATTATTTAAGCAGCGCAGGATTGTTCAACGCGACAAACTCCTTCCTTGAAAAAGCATTTGTGGCATTGCCGATGGCCTATATCTTAGTGCTGGGCGACATTGATATCTCGGTCGGATCTACCGCCTGCCTTTCGGCAGTCATGCTGGCATATTTTTATAACCTGGGCGTGCCTATGGGGGCTTGCATTCTCATATGCCTTCTGACGGGAACGATTTGCGGCGCGATCAATGGGTTGATTTTGACAAAATTTACGGAACTGGCCCCGATGATCGTTACGCTTGGGACGCAGATACTTTATAGAGGTATTGCGGAAGCGATGCTCGGCGACGAAGCGAGGGGCGGGCTTTCCAGCGTAAAGTGGTTTTCCAATCTGTACTGGGGGAAAGTCGGGATTGTTCCGATTATGTTGATCTGCTTTATTGTATGCGCGGTTGTTTTTGGCTTTGTGCTGCATAAGACTTTTTTTGGAAGAAGGCTGTATGCGATCGGGGCAAATAAGCTGGCGGCAGAATATGCCGGAATCAAAGTACAGAAGATTCGCATGATCGTGTTTACCCTGACAGGAACCTTTGCGGCGGTGACGGCAATCTTTCTGGCGGCGAGAATGGGAAGCACGAGAGCTGATATTGCCACGGGCTATGAAATGGAAGCGATTGCCATGGCTGTACTTGGCGGGTTCAGTACAGACGGGGGAAAAGGAAGGTTTCCCGGCCTCATCCTTGCCATCTTCATCGTAGGAATGTTGAGATATGGGTTAGGGCTTGTCAATATCGCATCCCAGTTTATGCTGGTTGTTATCGGTGCATTGCTGATTATTACCGTAATGCTCCCGAATATGAAGTCGATGATCAAAATAAAGAAGAAAACGGTATAAACCTTATGATACCAGGCAGTATCACTGCTTTGTATAAATTCATCATTATAAAAATGGGAGGAATGAAGGAATGAAGAAAAAAGTATTAAGCGTATTACTTGCGGCAAGCATGGTCGGCGCATTGCTGGCAGGATGCGGTTCCGCGCCGGAACAGGCATCGGCTCCGGCGGCAGCGGAAGAGGCTCCGGCAGCGGAGGAGGAGGCTCCTGCGGAGGAAGCGGCTCCGGCAGCGGAAGGAGAAGCAGCGGCGGCGGGCGAAGGAACGTTTGCCCTCGTGACGAAGTCAGCTGGCAACCCTTATAATGAAAGGGAAGCGGCGGGCTTTGAAGAGGCAATGAAGGCGATGGGATATTCGGACAGCCAGATTATCATCCGCCATCCCGAATCGGCGACAGCAGACGCGCAGATCACGACGATCAATGAACTGATCGCGCAGAACGTAAGCGCAATCGCCGTAGCGGCAAACGATCAGGATGCTTTGCAGCCGGTTTGCGAGCAGGCGGCATCCCAGGGAATCAAAATTATTTCTTTGGATTCCACGCTGAATGCGGCAAGCCGTCTGACCCACGTAAACCAGGCAGGCACGCAGATTATCGGACAGACTCTGATGGATGCGGTAAAAGATCTGGCAGGAGGGGAAGGCCAGTGGGCGATTCTTTCCGCAACCAGCCAGGCTTCCAACCAGAATGCATGGATCGCTGCTATGAAGGAAGTGATGGAAGGCGAAGACTATGCAGGGCTTGAACTGGTAGAAGTGGCTTATGGCGATGATGAATACCAGAAATCCGTTGACCAGACACAGGCATTGCTGACCAACTACCCGGATCTGAAAGTCATCTGTGCTCCTACGACAGTAGGCATTATGGCGGCTGCAGGCGTGCTTCAGGATAAAGGATCCGATGTGAAGCTGACAGGCCTTGGCCTTCCTTCCGAAATGGCGGATTATATCGGAGCAGATAATGTATGTCCTTATATGTACCTGTGGAATCCTATTGATGTAGGACGCCTTGGCGCTTATACATCCGTAGCGCTGGTAAACGGCGATATCACGGGCGCGGCAGGCGAGACTTTTACCGCAGGGGAAATGGGAAATTATGAAATTACGGAAGCTTCTGACGGCGGCACAGAAATTATCGTTGGACCTCCTTTTGCATTTACGCCTGACAATATTGACGACTGGAAATCCGTATATTAAAAGGGATAGGAATGATGATTAAAACGTTTAAAATGAAATTGTATCCGGGCATGGAAGCGGAATATGAGAAAAGGCATAACCAGCTTTGGCCGGAGATGATTGACATGATTCATGAACACGGCGGCAGAAATTACACGATTGCGCTTGACCCGGAGACGCTGATTCTCTTCGGTTATATTGAAATCGAAGACGAAGAGCTATGGAGCAAAGGGGCGGACACGGAGATCAACCGCAAATGGTGGGACTTTATGGCGGATATTATGGAAACCAATCCGGATAACAGTCCGGTGTGCCATGACCTGAAACCCTTGTTCCATTTAAACTAAGGGGAGAAGGCATCTGTCGGCCAAGAATAAGAATTTTTGTAAAGAGGGCATTCTTTGAGTCCCAAAGCGGCTTGAGAAAGCCCTCTTTCTTTCGAGGAAAAGAGTGTGAAGAGAAGTTCTAAGGCTCGCACCAGTGGGTGCTTCGCCAAGAACTTCTAAGACTTCACACCGAAAAATGCCTGAAAAGAGGCATTTTTCATCAAGATTTGTGATTCCGCGAAGCGGAATCATGGAGGTTAGTATGGAAAAAATAAAAGAAACGAGAAAACCGAAGATCGGGATTTACACGATGGGGCTGAAGACTGACTGGAGCCAGTTTGAGGGGCTGCGGGAGAGAATGATCGGCTATGGGGAATTTATAGCAAAAAAAGTAAGTGATATGGGGGCGGAAGTTTCTTTCTACGGCCTGGTGGACTGCGAGGAAGAGGGAAGAAAATGCGGGGAGTTTTTTAATGAAAAAGGCGTGGGTCTTATTTTTGCCCATGCGGGTACTTATGTCACCAGCGCGTCCGTGCTTCCAGTCCATCAGATCTGCAAGGCTCCCGTGGTGATTTTAAATCTCCAGCCTACGGCACAGATCAATTACCAGAAGACATCCACAGGGGAATAGCTGGCCCATTGCGGGGCCTGTCCTGTGCCGGAAATTGCCAATGCTTTCCATCGGGCGGGAATCGCCTACCGTTGTATCAACGGGCTGTTAGGGATGAATACTACGCCGGAGATATCGGCAACGGATGAAAATACGGCGAATCGGCCGGAAGCAAAAAGGGCTTGGAAGGAAATTGGGGAATGGGTACAGGCGGCAGAGGTAAAAGCGGCGCTGTCCTATTGCCGTTTTGGTTTTCTGGGCAATAATTACAGCGGCATGCTGGATCTGTACTCGGATTTTACGATGATCCAGGCACAGATGGGGGCGCATGTGGAATTACTGGAAATGTGCGACCTGGACCGAATGATGCAAGCGGTGACGGAGGAGGAAATAGAGGAAAAACGAAAGGAAATCGGGGAATTTTTCCTGATCAGCGACGATGTATCGGCTGACCCGCTGGCGAAAAAACCTTCCAAAGAGCAGCTGGACTGGTCAGCAAAAGTAGCCGCTGCGCAGGAGTGCCTGGTAAAAGAATATCATCTGGACGGCCTGGCATATTATTACCATGGATCAAAGGACGGGGAATATGAGAAATTGCAGTCAGGATTTATCGTAGGCCATTCCCTGCTGACGGCAAAAGGAATCCCCTGTGCCGGGGAAGGGGATCTGAAGACCTGCCTTGCCATGAAAATCTGCGATATTCTTGGAAAAGGAGGATCCTTCTGCGAGATCGTCGTGACGGATTACGAAGAAGGCACGATATTATTGGGGCATGACGGTCCCTTCCACCTGGCGATCGCCCAAGGCAGGCCGCTGCTTCGGGGACTCGGCGTATACCATGGAAAGCAAGGAACCGGTGTTTCCGTAGAGGCAAAAGTACGTGCAGGAGCCATAACCACCCTCGGCTGCACGCAGACCGCTGACGGACGGTTGAAATTCATAATCACAGAAGCGGAAGCTGTCAATGCCCCGATCATGACAATCGGCAATACGCAGACTCATGTAAGATTTCGCAAAGACCCGGATTCTTACATGGATGAATGGTTCGCTGAAGCGCCTACGCACCATTTTGCCATGAGCGTGGGGCATAATGGGAGATTGTTTGAGAAAACGGCAGATCTTTTGGGGATAAGGTCTGTTACTCTGGATAGATAATCTAGGGTAAATAAGCTAATAGGACGTCCCCGGGAAACCATTTTTGCAGAAACGGCGGCGAGCCCAAACGACCCGGGGCAGGGGAAGGGGCTGGGAAGGACGGGGGTTTCGGCTGGGGCTTCCAATCAGATTTTACTAATGAAATGGGTGGGCATTGTGGAACCGATCGGGGCGGAAAAGAAGGACATCCATGTCCTCTTTTCCTAAAATTGCCATCCATGGCAATTTTACCCTGGGGTTTCGACCATTTCATAAGTAAAATGGCTGATTGTACGCAACAGCCGAAAACCCCGTCCTTCCCAGCCTCTTCCCCTGCCCCGGGTCGTTTGGGCGCGCCGCCGTTTCTGCAAAAATGGTTTCCCGGGGACTGGTAATGTGAGAAGAACTTTTAATTGCTTGCGGCAATTTATGCTCGCAGTAAAGGTTGCTTCGCGGAGAAGCACTAAGTTTTACGCCTTTCGCAAAGTGGAATTATGGGAGGCACGGGAATCAGTTTTCGCGGGTGGGAGGGGGTGCGGGTGTGTGGGGAGAGGAGGGAGGCAAATTGCGGCGGCCGGGAACGGGGCCTGAGGGGGCTGGCATTTTCTGCTGTTGCGTACAATCAGTAATTTCATTTATGAAATAGTTCACTTATGAAATGGTCGAATCCCCAGGGTGAAATTGCCATGGATGGCAATTTTAACCCGATCGGTTTCACGACCCCCATCCATTTCATTAGTGAAATCTGATTGAAAGCTCCAGCAGAAAATGCCAGCCCCCGTCAGGCCCCGTTCCCGGCCGCCGCAGTTTGCCTCCCCTCTCCCCACACACCCGCACCCCCTCCCACCCGCGAAAACTGATTCCCGTGCATATGTGCGTACGCGTCGGGCAAGAAATATTGATTTTACAAACAGGCTATAGTATACTTTGGGCGAAAAGTGTTAGGAAGAAGCCGGAAAGAGAGAGCGTTAGATGAAGCTTATGATCGTGGATGATGAAAAATTGACGAGGGATGGCTTGGTGAATAGTATCGAGTGGGGGGAGCTGGGGATCGATGCGGTGGCACAGGCGGACGACGGACTCCATGGCTATGAATTGTCCAAAGCATTCCGGCCGGATATCGTGCTGAGCGATGTGCGGATGCCGAGGATGACAGGGATCGAGATGGCGGAAAAGTTACAGGCCGATAACGGGAATGTCAGCATTATTTTTATGAGCGGTTATTCGGATAAGGAATATTTAAAAGCAGCTATTAAACTGAAGGCGGTAAGTTATGTGGAAAAGCCGATCGACCTAGAGGAGATCAAGGAGGCGGTCCGCAGGGCATGCAGGGAGGTAGCAGAGGCAAGGGAAACGGCAGGGATCAAAGCCTTGTCCATTTCCATGTCCCGTTCCGCCCTGGCGGCGAGGCTGGCGATGGCTCCCCGGATGGATATGCCGCCGGTGAAATGGGAGGAAATGGAATTTGCATTTCCGGCAGACAGGCATACGCTTTTTTTTACTTTTTTGATTCAGTTTTATCATTTGAGAGATATGCCGGTAGGAATGGGGGGAGGACTGGAAAAGATGGTAACGCCTTACATCTCGGAAGTTTTGGAGTCCATGGGCTTCAAAGAAATTCATTCCGTTCGGCAGGAAAGCTTGCTTTTTTACCATATATGGGGGATGAAAAGATGTACGGACAGGGAAAAGGAGGCGTTGGGAAGACGTTTGGAAGCGGTTTTAAAGCCTTTATCCATGCATTACCATATGGTATTCGGGAAAAATGTGGAAGGGATGAAAGAGATCCATAATTCCTATAATTCCGCAGTGATTGAATTGCAGAATTCTTTTTTCAGCAAGGATAATACCTATCGTATTTACAAGCACAGGGATAGTTACGAGGCATTCCATGACCTGGATGAGCTGGATATGGAGAATCGGCTGGGAGAGTGTCTTTTGCACAAGGATGAAAAAGAATCGTTTGCCTTATTGGAGGAAATGATTTCCAGATTGACCAGTATAAAAAACGTTCTTCCTAATCAGGTAAAAGATTTGTATTATAAACTGTTTGCCGTGATCAGGGAGAGCTATAAGGCTTTGCAGATACAGACAGGGGATACCGGGGAATCGGATAACAGTTTGTGGGGGCATATTTCTGCCTGCGAGTCAATTTATGAATTGCAGGAATTATTAAAGGAAAGAATTTCCCTGTTCTTCGCCTCAGCGAAAAATCAGGGGGAGAACAGTTCCACCGTATATTTCATTAAACAATTTATTGCAGACAGATACCAGGATGAAACATTGTCCGTGAAAGATATCAGCGCCCATGTAATGCTTTCCTCTTCTTATGTCTGCACTCTGTTTAAAAATGATACGGGCATGACGTTGAACTAGTATCTGACGGAATATCGTATTGAAAGGGCAAAAAAACTGCTGGCAGATCCCAGATATAAGATTATCGATATTTCTGCAAAAGTGGGATACAGCGACGGCAATTATTTCGGGAAGATTTTTAAAAGAGTATGCGGCATGTCGCCTTCGGAGTACAGGGAAAAGGAAATTGCGGCTATGCGGGGGGATGGTGGGGACCATGATTAAGGCAGTGCGTTCGGCAATGCATTATTTTCTGCATAATATGAAACTAAAATATAAGTTCATCATTACCAATATGATATTGGTATTGGTTCCGACCGTTGTCCTTTTTGTGTTCCTTTATGGAAGGCTTTCCCATATCATAGAGGTGAATGCCATTGAATCGGAGCGGGCGATTGTCAACCAGACAGAAAGCACATTGGAGGCAACGGCAAACCAGCTGATCCATGTAATGGATACTATAACGTCCTCCACCTTTCTTTCCAAGGCGATTTATACCCCGGACATTAAGGAGTATCTGTCGGATCGGAAGAACGATGAGGAAGCAAGGGAATTTTTCAGCAGCGTGAATGCAGTGATTGACAGGGAATTTATTAAGGCGGTAAAAATTTATTTTCCGGAGCAGGAATATGATACGGAAGATTATGGGAATTCCGGCATCATTGCCCCTATTACAGATGTCGTGGGGAGCCATTGGCATGGGATTTTTGACGGTTCCCCGAAAACAACATCGCTTTTCTGCCCCAGTTTCTATCTGACCAGCTATGAGATCGAGAACCTGGGGGATATGGCATATATTAGAAAGTTTACGAATTTTGCGAACCCGGAGGGGACGTGCGCCTACATAGCTATTTATTTTTCGAGGGAACATTTGCAGAATATTTTGTATCAGAACCTAACGAGCATGAACAGCGTGTATTATATTGTCAACAGCAGGGACTGCATTGTGGCGGCTTCCAGCCCGGTATTGGCCGGGACATATTTTATGGGGTATGAGACAATCCAGCAGACGATCGGCGATACGCAGGAGTTTGCGATGGCGCAGATTCTTGGCGAGAGCTTGTATATGGGCTACCGGGAAATCGGCCAGACGGACTGGCGGCTGGTGTCCGTGATTCCGGAGGATAGTGTATTTACAGAAAGCCAGAGGGTATTGTTCAATACCATGTACTTGTATCTCTTTTTTGCGGTTTTAGCCTGCAGCGTGGCACTGGCCTTGTCCGGCAGCATAGCGAGGCGGCTTTCCAAAGTGGTGGAAAAGATGAACCAGTACAGGGATAAGATGCCGGTAAAATTTGAAAATAACGAAGACCAGGATGAGATCGGGCAGCTGGTGGGCAATTATAATATGATGGTAGACCGCATTAACGACTTGATGGCGGAGCAGACGGAAACGGCGGAGAAACTGAAGGTATCCGAAGTAAAGGCCTTGCAGGCGCAGATCAATCCCCATTTCCTTTATAATATGCTGGATATGATCAACTGGCTGGCGAAGAGCGGGCAGCAGGAAAAAGTATCCGTTGCGATTCAGACTTTGTCTAAGTTCTATAAACTGACCCTGTCGAAGAAGAATATTACGATTCCTATCGGGGAGGAACTGCGGCATGTGAGCTTGTATGTGGAACTGCAAAATATGAGATTCGAGAATAAAATAGATTTTATCATAGACGTGCCGGATGAAATCATGGATTACGAAATTCCTAAGCTTGTGCTTCAGCCGATTGTGGAAAATTCCATTTTGCATGGTATTTTTGAAAAGGAGTCAAAGGCAGGAAACATCGTGATTATGGCATGGATGGAAGGCGGGGACATTATTTTCACCGTGTCGGATACGGGCATGGGAATCAGGCCGGAAAGGCTGGAAATGATTTTGGACGGCACGGAGGAAAGCGAGCGCGGAAGCAATATCGGGATATATAATACCCATATGCGGCTTAAATATCTTTATGGGGAGAATTATGGCCTGCATTTTGAGAGTGATTATGGGCAGGGGACGGAAGTGCAGGTGAGGATTCCTGCGGTTCCGCAGCGGGTTTGATAGAAGCGGCATACTCCGACGGCGTCATCAGAACAAGCTTTTTAAACTGCCTGGAAAAATAATGGATGGAATTGTAGCCCAGATGGTCCGCAATCTGGGAAAAATTCATTTCCCCGTCCCGGATCAGCCGTTTTGCGGCATTCATTCTCATCAGGGAAAAATAGTCAATGATTCCGTAGCCAGTATTATCCCGGAAAATCTGCTGCAAAAGGGAGCGTCCGATCAGATTGTCCCTGCATATCTGGGAAATGGATAAATGCTCATGGACATGGTCTTCCATATAAGCGATGATTTTGTAAAAAAGTTCGTCCTCCCCTCGTTTGCGGCTGGATTTGGGAATCGTGGCAAAAGCGTTGTCCGCGCTGCTGTTGCGGATCAGCTGTATCAGAAGCTGCTGCAGATAAATTTGTATCAGCTGTTCCGAGCCGAACGGAACAAAAGCTTCCTGGCGGCGAACCAAGTTTTTGCAGGACGGGTCATCCAAGCGGCTGGCGTAGGAAAGACGGGCCTCTTGCACGATATTTCCAAGAAGCGTGCGCTCCGACGGGCCGATTTCCAATATCCTGCCCCGAAAAAAATCCATAGCGGGAGAAGCGCATGCAAATCCAATAGCAATAAGGCAGGGGGAGGCTTCGCCTTTGATGTGTATGCGGTGGTCTTCGCCGGGCTGGTGGAAAATGATATCGTCTTTGTGCAGCGTATGGATATCGGAACCGGCAGCCACGTCAACCGAACCCTTATCGACATATAAAAACTCCCAGAAATCGTTGCATTCTTTTTCAGGAATAAAGTCGTCCGCATAGGCAAAATGATGGAGAAAAAATATTTGGTCGATGCATAGTTCCTTTTTCAATGTGACGTTTTCTTGAGACATAATTCTTCCTCCTGTCAGAGTATGGCATGTATGCTGTGGATGCATCGTCGCATGAGAAGCTGCAGCAACATGACAGTTGTCGGATAAGATGAACAATAGTACAAAGATTTTTTTTTTTAACGATTTATAATAAATAATAGTGTGGTTTGCCTGAAAGGCAATAACGGTGACATACAATTACAGTATAGATGATATATCGGGGAAAAGGAAGTATACTTTTATAGAAGTATATATTTTCATGCAATTCTTACGTGCAATTTTTGCATGCAATCCTTGGGCGTATACTGTGCATGAGAATGGAAAAAAGGGAGGAGAAGGAAGATGAAGAAACCAGTTTTGGTTATTATGGCTGCGGGAATGGGAAGCCGTTACGGCGGATTAAAACAGATTGACCCTGTGGACGGAGAAGGACATATTATTATGGATTTTTCTTTATATGATGCGGTAAAGGCTGGATTTGAGAAAGTAATTTTCATATTGAAAAAAGAAAATGAAACGGATTTTAAGGAGGTGATCGGGGACAGGATTTCCAAGGTAATGCAAGTGGAATATGCATTTCAGGATATCGAAGATATTCCCGCAGGTTTTGAGCCGCCGGAAGGACGGAAAAAGCCATGGGGAACCGGCCATGCAGTGCTGAGCGCGAGGAAGCTGGTGGATGGACCGTTTGTCGTTATTAATGCGGATGACTATTATGGAAGAAGCGCTTTTTCCCAGATTTATGAATATCTTATTTCCGGCAAAGGCGATGGGCGCGAAAATGGGGGAAAGTACGATTATGCGATGGTAGGATATGTACTGGAAAATACATTAACGGAAAACGGCCATGTAGCGAGAGGCGTCTGCACGGTGGACGGAGAGGGACATTTATCGGGCATTACGGAGCGGACGCATATTGAAAAGCGGGGGGATGAGACAGCTTATACGGAAGACGAAGGGGAAACCTGGCATACGATTCCGGAAGGAAGCATCGTATCTATGAATTTATGGGGATTTACGGAAGGCTTCATGAAGGAACTGGAGGCAGGCTTTGCCCCGTTTTTGGAAAAGGGTTTGCGGGAAAATCCGCTGAAATGCGAATATTTTCTTCCGAGCGTGGTCAATGGGCTGGTGGAGGAAGAAAAGGCATCGGTAACGGTGCTGAAATCTTATGACAGATGGTATGGAGTCACCTACAAAGAGGATAAACAGACTGTAATGGACGCTATTGATAAAATGAAAGCTGAAGGCCTTTACCCGGAGAAACTGTGGGAAGCGTAAGATTACGGTAAAAGAAAACAGGAGGAAAAGCCAGCATGAAAAGAAAAGCGATAAATGAAATGGCAAAAGAATTAGCAGCAGACCATCCGGCGGTGAGAAAGCTGAAGGATGTGCCGATGAAAAGGAAATTGTCTGCTTTATCAAAAATCTTTATTGTTGGGATGGTATTGATCGCCGTCTTTGCCGCTACGGGATTATGGATGGTAAAAGCTCAGGCGGGAAGTATCACAGGAAATTGGATGCCTTCTGCCATCTTGGCAGAGGATTTGAAGGGAATGACTGCGGATTGCAGAGTCTTGCAATATGGGCATATTGTTTCGGGGTCAGAGGAATCAAGAAAAAATCATGAAAAGGAAATAGGGAGCCTTCTGGCAGAAATTGATGAACGGATGGGGCTGTATGAAAGCTATATAAAAAAGACAGAAGACCGGGAACTGTTCGAAGAAGCAAAAAGAGAATGGGGAGCTTATCTGGAAGTAAGCGAGCAGATATTGGAAGTAAGCCAGGCCGGGGAAGTTGCCCGGGCAGGGGAAATGATGTCCAGCGAGGCGGAGAAATATTATAAAAGTTTCAGCAGCGTGATGGAAAGGCTGGTAGAGTATAATTCTTCCGGAAGCAGCGCCGCAGCCAGAAAGGTAGAAAGCACTTATTGGTTTTCCATGATTATCATGCTTTTGTGTGCGGTGGGAGCAATTATGGTAGGCAGCACGGTTTCCGTGGCAGTTAGGACGATTGTTGTAAAGCCGCTGCGGGAGATTGCAAAAGCGATGAAGGGAATTCAGGAAGGGGATCTGGATACCCGGCTGGAATATGAAGCCAAGGATGAATTCGGAGAGCTGTCGGACCGCATCAGGGAGTTCATCAGCGATTTGGTAGCGATTATCCGCGATGAAAGCGCCATATTGGAAAAAATGGCTGGCGGGAACTTTGACGTGACTTCCTATCAAAAGGATAAATACAAAGGGGATTTTAAGGCGATTTTGGATTCCATGAGAGAGATCAAGCATGAATTGGGTTCTACCATTTCCAATATTTCCAAAACTTCCCAGCAGGTCAGTGCCGCATCGGAACAGATGGCGATGTCGGCTCAGTCGCTGGCGGAAGGCTCCACGGAACAGGCGGAGAGCGTACAGCAGATCGCGGCGATGGCCAGCGATATGGGGGAAAAGGCATCGAATGGGGCAAAACGGGCCGAAGAAGCCAGCAATTATGCGAACGAAGTGAAGGAACAGGCAGAGATTGGAAATGCGCAGATGGATCGGATGATGGGCGAAATGGATATTATCTCCCAGACATCCAAAGAGATTGAATCTATTATCGGAACGATTGAAGAGATTGCAGAGCAGACGAACCTTCTTGCCCTGAATGCTTCGATTGAGGCGGCAAGGGCAGGGGAAGCCGGGAAAGGTTTCGCGGTGGTTGCCGGCGAAATCGGGAAACTGGCGGGCCAGTCGGCAGAGGCAGCAACCAATACACGGGAATTGATCCAAAAGTCCATGGGCGAAGTGGAAAGCGGGAACGATATTGCCAAAACGACAGCAGAAGCTTTTCATGCGGTAAATGATGGAATAAAGAAAGTAGTGGAGTTAAATGGAATTGTAAAGGAGGATTGCGAAACGCAGGCGCAGGCGGTCAATGAGATCAACGAAGGGATAGAGGTGATTTCCGGCGTTGTAGAAAGCAATTCCGCAGCGGCGCAGGAAAGCTCGGCTACCAGTCAGGAGCTTGCGGCGCATGCACAGACATTGCAGGCGATGCTGATGCAGTTTACGTTTTCGGATCGTACATAGAGGAGAGGGAAATCCATTTTCGCAGACGGCATGGGCATGGCGTGCCAGGAGCGAAAACAGGGCTGAGGCCGGGACTGAAACTGGAGCCAGGGGCGGTCCCGATGAAAAGGCCGATTGGGAGGAGCGTGTTTTTTGCTGGAGCTTCCAATCAGATTTCATTAATGAAATGGGAAAATAGTGTGAAAACGTCCGGGTCGGAAAAAAAGGACATCCGTGTCCTTTTTTCCTGAAATTGCCATCCATGGCAATTTCACCCTAGGGTTTTGACCATTTCATAAATGAAATGACTGATTGTACGCAACAGCAAAAAACGCGCTCTCCCAATCGGTCTTTTCGTCGGGGCCGTCCTTGGCTCCAGTTTCAGTCCCGGCCTCAGCCCTGTTTCCGCTCCTGGCACGCCATGCCCATGCCGTCTGCGAAAATGGATTTTGGCAGTCGTTGTGTAAATGGGATGGCGCGGGGAGATGATGAATAAAAAAAGTGTTGACATCTTTTTTAAGAGTGATATAATGAACATATGAGCAATTATTCATATGTGAGCGATAGAAAAAAGTATTGGAAGGGAGGGTGTCGATGAAGCGAGGAGAAGAGCAGGTAGAAAGATGTGAATATATTCATGTGCATGAAGAGGCGGTAAAAAGGGTGAATGAGCAGATGCCGGAAGAGGATAAGCTTTATGATCTGGCGGATTTTTTTAAGGTGTTTGCGGATTCTACCAGGATCAAGATGCTGTATGTGCTGATGTGCGGCGAGATGTGTGTCTGTGATCTGGCACAGACGCTGAATATGACACAGTCGGCAATTTCCCACCAGCTTCGTACTTTGAAGCAGATGGATCTGGTGCGTAACAGGAGGGAAGGAAAGACGGTGTTTTATTCTTTGGCGGACAGTCACATTAAGACGATTTTAAGCCAGGGGCTGGATCATATTGAAGAGGATGAATAAAAAAGAGAAATCAAGAAAAATGAAGGAGGAGAAAAAAATGAGGAAAACTTATATTTTGGAGGAACTGGATTGTGCGCATTGCGCGGGGGAAATCGAAGCGGCGGTTGGAAAGCTGGAGGGAGTGACGAAAAGCACGGTGACGTTCCTGACACAGAAATTGACGATCGAAGTGGACGATGCAAAGGCGGATAAGATTACGAAGGAAATTAAAAAGGTCGTCAAAAAATACGAGCCGGATGTGGAAGTGGTGGAAAAATGAGCAAGAGGTTAAAAAAGAGAATAAAGCGGGTAGGCATAGGAGCCGCAGTATATCTGGCGGCGGTGGTATCTTCTCGTTTCTTTCCCTATTGGGAATTGGGTTCCTGGCGCATAAGCGCGTCGCTGGCTGTATTTTTGGCGGCTTATTTGATCATAGGCGGCGATGTGGTAAAGAAAGCGGTTAAAAATATTGGGCAGGGGCAGATTTTTGATGAGAATTTCCTGATGGCGATTGCTACGATAGGGGCTTTTTTCGTGGGGGAATATGCGGAAGCTGTGGCGGTTATGCTTTTTTATCAGGTGGGGGAGTGTTTCCAGTCCTATGCGGTAAACAGATCCCGGAAATCCATTGCCGATCTGATGGATATCCGTCCGGATTATGCCAATGTGATCCGGGAAGGCACAGCGGTGGAAGTGGGGCCGGAAGAGGTGGAAATCGGTGAAACGATATTGGTCAGGCCGGGGGAAAGGATTCCTTTGGATGGAAAAGTGTTGAAGGGGGCATCTTCCCTGGATACCATGGCGCTGACAGGGGAAAGTCTGCCAAGGGATGTAGCAGAAGGAGGGGATGTCATCAGCGGATGCGTGAATCTTTCCGGCGTGCTGGAAATCCAGGTGTCGAAAGGCTTTGGGGAGTCTACTGTGGCGAAGATCCTGGACTTGGTGGAGAATGCCGGAAGCAAGAAATCGGAAGCGGAGCATTTCATTACAAAATTTGCCAGATATTATACCCCTGTGGTAGTCGGGCTGGCCGCGCTTCTGGCGATGGTTCCTCCGCTGGCTGTAGGAGGAGGCTGGGCGGACTGGATATATCGGGCGTTGAGCTTTCTGGTGATTTCCTGCCCGTGCGCGCTGGTGATCAGTATTCCATTAAGCTTTTTTGGCGGACTGGGAGGAGCCAGCAGGGAAGGTATTTTAATTAAGGGCAGTAATTATCTGGAGGCGCTCGCGGATGCAGAAGCAATTGTTATGGATAAGACCGGAACTCTTACAAAAGGCGTGTTCGGGGTGAGGAAAATTGTTCCGGCGCAGGGATGCTCGGAGGAAGAAGTGCTGGAGACGGCGGCTTATGCGGAGAGCTTTTCCAATCATCCGATTTCCCGGTCCCTTGTGGAGGCATATGGAAAAGAAATTGACGATTCCAGGCTGAAGGATGTGGAGGAAACGGCGGGGCATGGCATTTGTGCCTTTCTGGACGGACAGCGTATTCTGGCCGGAAATGACAAGCTGATGAAGAGCCGGAAGGTGGAAGCCAAGTCGCCGGAAGAAGCGGGGACTGTTGTTCATGTGGCAAAAGAGCAGAAGTATCTGGGATATATTGTGATCGCGGACGAAGTCAAAGCCGATGCGAAAACGGCAGTGGACGGCTTTAGGGCTGCCGGCATGAAGCATATCGTCATGCTGACCGGGGACCGAAAGAAGACGGCGGAGAGCATAGCCGGGGAACTGGGAATTACGGAAGTATATGCGGAACTTCTGCCGGGAGACAAGGTGGAACAGGTGGAGAAGCTTTTGGCGGCCAAATCAGAAAAGGGGAAATTGGTTTTCGTGGGCGACGGTATCAACGATGCTCCCGTGCTGGCTCGTGCCGACATCGGCGTGGCTATGGGGGGACTCGGTTCTGATGCGGCGATCGAAGCGGCAGACGTGGTCATTATGACGGATGAACCGTCCAAGATCGTGAAGGCGATGCAGATTTCGAAAAGAACACTTGGAATCGTAAAGCAGAATATTGTTTTTGCGATTGGGGTGAAAGTGTTGGTATTGTTGCTGGCGGCTTTGGGAATGGCGTCTATGTGGGCGGCTGTCTTTGCGGATGTGGGGGTGGCTGTGATTGCGATTTTGAATGCGATGCGGGCGATGAAGTAGTTGGAGGGGGAAATCCATTTCCGCAGACGGCATGGGCGCGGCATGTCGGAGATGGAGGCGGAAACTGGAACAGGAGCCGGGGCGTATCCGGCGAAAAGATCGGTTGGGAGGAGCGCGTTTTTTGCTGGAGCTTCCAATCAGATTTCATTAATGAAATGGGTAAATAGCGTGGAAACGCCCGGGTCGGAAAAAACGGGCATCCGTGCCCTTTTTTCCTGAAATTGCCATCCATGGCAATTTCACCCTAAGGTTTTGACCATTTCATAAATGAAATGACTGATTGTACGCAACAGCAAAAAACGCGCTCCTTCCAACCGGTCTTTTCGCCGGATACGCCCCGGCTCCTGTCCCAGTTTCTGTATCCATTTCCGACATGCCGCGCCCATGCCGTCTGCGGAAATGGATTTCTTTGTTACTATATAATTTTTTCTTGACATATACCCTGTGGGGGTATATATTATTGGGTGGAGAGGGGAATAATAGTAGGTGGTTTTTTATTATAAAAATGATGGATTGGCATGAGGGGGATACGGATGGAAAAAGAAGATGGGTATAACGGGTATAGGACAAAGGAGCGGGAGGAGAAGGAGTATAAGGATTTGATTCATCGTTTGAACCGTATGGAAGGGCAGATACGGGGGATCAGGGGGATGGTGGAGGAGGGGAGGTATTGTACGGATATTCTTGTGCAGGTGGCGGCAGTGAATGCGGCGTTGAATAGTTTTAATAAGGTGCTTCTTGCGAACCATATCAGGAGCTGCGTGGTGGAGGATATCAGGGAAGGCAGGGAAGAGTCGGTGGATGAGCTGGTGGGGATTTTGCAGAAGCTGATGAAGTAGTAGTGTGGAAAGAAGTTCTAAAGCTCACGCCAGAGGGCGTTTCGCTAAGAACTTCTAGACTTGCTTCGCAAGTCTTTTTCACACCGAAGAACGCCTGAAATACGGCGTTCTTCCCATTGGTGGTTTGTGCCGCCGGGAGGCGGCATGGGGGTTAGTGTGAAGAGAAGTTCTAAGGCTCGCACCAGTGGGTGCTTCGCCAAGAACTTCTAGACTTGCTTCGCAAGTCTTTTTCACACCGAAAAATGCCTGAAAAGCGGCATTTTTCATCGGGATTTGAGTCGCAGCGAAGCTGCGGCATGGGAGTTAGTGCGAAGAGTTCTAAGGCTCGCACCAGCGGGTGCTTCGCCAAGAACCGCACAGATTATAGAAGTCAGGGCATTGATGAGGAGGCGTGTATGGAACAATATATCGTGACGGGGATGAGCTGTGCTGCTTGCAGCGCCCATGTGGAGAAGGCGGTGTCGAAGGTGCCTGGCGTGACATCCTGTTCGGTCAGTCTGTTGACAAATTCTATGAGCGTGGAAGGTTCGGCGACGGAACAGGAGATTATAGAGGCGGTGGAAAAGGCCGGCTATGGGGCGGATAAGAAAAAGAATAAGAAAATGGTGCAGGGAGAGGCGGGAACGAGGGCAGGGGAGGACGCGCTGAAGAAAAAAGCGGAAGCGGAAGAAAAGGCTATGAAATGGCGGCTGGGGATTTCCATCGGCTTTCTCGTTCCGTTGATGTATATTTCTATGCACCACATGTTTTATGAATGGTTCGGGCTGCCTGTTCCGGGCTTTATCCAGGCGGCCTTCCATGGAAACGAGAACGCGGTGGCTTTTGCATTTTCCCAGTTCCTGCTCTTGCTGCCTATATTGTATGTGAACAAGAAATACTTCCAGGTGGGTTTTAAGACTTTGTTCAGGGGAAGCCCGAACATGGATAGTCTGATCGCGATTGGGGCATCGGCGGCCATTGCTTATGGGTGCTTTGCCATTTTTCGGATCGGCTATGGGCTGGGGCATGGGGATATTGCTTTGGTGGAGCAGTATGCGATGGATATTTACTTTGAATCCGCAGGAACGATTTTAACCTTGATTACGGTAGGAAAATATCTGGAAACAAAGTCAAAGGGAAAAACCAGCGCGGCGATTACGAAGCTGATGGATTTGTCGCCGAAAATGGCGGTGATACTCAGGGAAGACGGCTCCGAGGAGCAGATTCCAACGGAGGATGTGGAAAAAGGGGATATTTTTCTTGTGAAACCGGGAAGTCTTGTGCCGGTGGACGGGGTGGTGCTGGAAGGAAATTCCAGCGTGGATGAGTCGGCGATCACAGGGGAGAGCATACCGGTGGAAAAGAAGGCGGGCGATTCGGTGGTGTCCGCTACCGTGAATAAGGCAGGGGCTTTGAAGTGCCGGGCGGAAAAAGTAGGGGAGGATACGACCCTTTCCCAGATCATTCGGCTGGTGGAAGAGGCGGGCGCGTCGAAAGCGCCGATTGCCAGACTGGCGGATAAGATTGCGGGCGTATTCGTGCCAGTAGTGATCGGGATCGCTTTGCTGGCGGCTGCCGTATGGCTGATAAGCGGAGCGGGATTTGAGTTTGCCATGTCGGCAGGAATCGCGGTCTTGGTGATTTCCTGTCCTTGCGCTCTTGGATTGGCCACCCCGGTAGCAATCATGGTAGGAACGGGCGTGGGTGCAAAATACGGTGTGCTGATCAAGTCCGGGGAAGCGTTGCAGGAAGCCCGGGGAGTGGATACGGTAGTGCTGGATAAGACCGGCACGGTGACGGAGGGAAAACCCCGTGTTACCGATGTGGTTGTCTATGGAAAGGAATGGAACAAAGAAGAAGCAGTGGCGCTGGCGGCGGCTCTGGAAAAACCGAGCGAACACCCACTGGCCGATGCAGTGGTAGGGTACGCCGAGGAACTTGGGCTGGAACTGCCCGAGGTAAAAGAATTCCAGGCGATATTCGGGAAGGGGATACAGGGAAAGATTGGAGATGTCCTGTATTATGCCGGGAACCGGAAGTTTCTGGAAGAAAAAGCGGCTCATTTTACGGGAGAACAAGTGAGGGAAATGGAACGGCTGGCAGAGGAAGGGAAGACACCCCTTTTATTCGGCCGGGTGGGAGACGGTGAAAAAGAAAAGGCAGACGGGCAAAAGGAACCGGTCCACCTCATGGCAATGATCGCGGTAGCGGATACGATCAAAGATTCATCGGCAGAGGCGATCCGGCAGCTGCAGCAAATGCATATCCAGACCATTATGCTGACAGGCGATAACCGCAAAACAGCGGAAGCCGTGAGGAAGAAGCTGGGGATTGCGGAAGTGGTCGCGGAAGTCCTGCCAGGGGAAAAGGAAGAGAAAATCCGGGCGCTGAAGGGGCAGGGGAAGAAAGTCGCTATGATCGGCGACGGGATCAACGATGCGCCGGCGCTGGCCAGCGCGGACGTGGGAATCGCCATTGGGGCCGGAACGGACGTGGCTATGGAAAGCGCGGATATTATTCTGATGAAAAGCGATCTGCGGGATGCGGTTACGGCGATCCGGCTAAGCAAGGCGGTGATCAGGAATATCAAGGAAAACCTGTTTTGGGCATTTTTCTATAACAGCATAGGGATACCGCTGGCGGCGGGGGTATTATATCCCTTTTTCGGCATTAAGCTGAATCCTATGTTCGGCGCGGCGGCGATGAGCTTAAGCAGCGTGTGCGTCGTGACAAACGCGCTCCGCCTGCGGCGGTTTCGCGAAACGGCGAAGGGAAATGGGCAGGAAACGGAGCATGATAGCGGAACGGAATGGAAACAAAATTCCAATAACAGCCATATAGCTGAGAATGATAGAATAAAGGAGGAAAAAAAGATGACAAAAACAATGATTGTGGAAGGAATGTCCTGCGGGCATTGCACAGCAAGGGTGCAGAAAGCTTTGGAAGCAGTGGAGGGCGTTGCATCTGTGGAGATGAGCCTGGAAGAAAAGAGCGCGGTGGTTGCCTTAGACCGGGAGGTATCGGAAGCGGCGCTGGAAAAAGCGGTGACAGAAGCGGGTTATGAGGTCGTGGAAATAAGAGGCTGAAGCGGCAGAAAATAAACGCGCGTCAACCTTCCTGATCCTCCAGCATACGGTAGCCGATACCGATTTCCGTAAAAATATAATGGGGTTCTGCCGGATTTTGTTCCAGCTTCCGCCGGATGTTGGCCATATTTACCCGCAGGATGCGGTTGTTGTCGTCGGCATAGGGTCCCCATACATTGGAAATGATGGAGTCATAGGTAATGACTTTGCCGGAATTGCGGGCAAGGAGGGAAACAATTTTGAATTCGATCTGGGTCAGGTGGATATCTTCTCCGTTCAGGGCGACGAGGCGTTTTTCGAAGTCGATGACCAGCCCTTTTGCCCGATAAGGCCTTTGGTTTAAAAGAGAATCGGTCTGGAGCCGGTTGCTGTGCCGGAGGGCGGTGCGGATGCGGGCCATCAGTTCGGAAGAACCGAAAGGCTTGGTGATATAATCATCGGCGCCGCAGTCCAGTGCCAGAACCTTTTCTTTTTCCTGGGTGCGGGCGGAAATGACGATAATGGGAATGCTGGCCCAGGTTCGTATTTCCCGGATGACTTCGATGCCGTCTTTGTCGGGAAGGCCGAGATCAAGAAGAACCAGGTCCGGGCAGCCGGAGGTAATCAGGCTTAAGCCTGTCCGGGCGTTGGGCGCTGCGGACACTTTGTAGCCCTGGGCTGTGAGCGTAGTGGCGATGAAATTACAAATGTTTTTTTCGTCTTCGATGAGGACGATGTAAGTTTTTGCATGCATGAATCAATAACAATACCTTTCTTTTTCATATAAATAAAATATCCCGGTTCGGTCATTTTGGCAGGGAAAAATGGAAATCAGTGCCTTGGGGGCAAGGGGAAGCGGCGATCGTACCCTGGTGGGCGGTAATGATCGTTTTGCAGATGGACAGTCCGATGCCCATGCCCCGGGAACTGTCTGCGGAAATATTCCCGGTATATGCCGTCCCGTCAAAGATTGTCGCTATCCGTTCGGGCAGGATGCCGATTCCGTAATCCCTCACATGAAATATAATATCATTTTCCGAGTCCTCTACATAACAGGAAACAGGAAGTTCGCTTTTCGAATGCAGAACGGCGTTTTCCATCAGGTTAATCAGAACCTGTTCGATGAGGACGGCATCCATGGGGATCAGGATAAGTTCGTCCGGCACGCTGACATCGATTCGGGCATCGGGAAGACGTTTTTTTAATCGGATGACGGCCTCCGATACCACTTCTTCTACAGATTCCAGCGATTTATTTACATTGGCTTCCCCGCCTTGGATGCGGGTGACGGACAGAAGGTTTTCGACCATGTTCAGCAGCCAGTTGGAATCTTCATAAATTTGCTTTACCAGTTTTTTTTTCGTGTTTTCATCAAGAGCATCCCCGTTTTCCAGATAAGAGGCTCCGGAGCCGATGATGCCTGTCAGGGGAGTGCGCAGGTCATGGGAGATGGCGCGGAGGAGGTTGGCGCGCATTTTTTCTTTTTCCGCCTCTACCAGAAGACGTTCCCTTTCGGCAAGCATCTGCATTTGTTGTTTCATATGGGTGGCGGCCGCGCTGGTGATAAAGGAAATGGCAAGCATGCCGATAAAAGTAACGGGATAACCAGCCAGCGTAAAGTTTAACGCCCAATAGGGGTACGTAAACAGGAAATTGACGCAGACAACGCCGATCATCGACGCGAATATGCCCCAGAAATAGCCGTCCGTAACGCGGGCGATCAGAACGAGGGCGAGAATATACAGAAGCGCCACATTGGCTGAATTCCGCGATACACGGAAATAGAGGAAGGAAAGCGCCGTAGCTAGGGCGAGCAGGAGAAGAGTGATAAGGGCATCTTTCCTGCGGTTATTTTTGGTGGTAATTTTTGGGAGTAAAAAATAAAGAAAACGCTGCATAAAACCATCCTTTTGTGTCTGAGGCCGCTCTGTTTGTGCGGATGGTTTATTTTAGCATTTTTATAGGGCTGGCGCAATATAATTGTTATGTCCTAATTTGTGTCTCAATCTTGCAAAAATCTTTGACATTTATGTTGAAAAATGTTAGGCTTATTATGATTGGTGCGTAGTGCCGGAAAATATATTGAAAAGAGGGAGAAATATGAACAGGCAACAAATATTGATTGTTGATGATGAAGAAGTAAACAGAGTGATACTTGGAGAGATTTTCCGCGATGATTATGACATTATAGAAGCTCCGAACGGACAGGAAGCGATTGAGCGGCTGAAAGAGAACGACAATATTGTGCTGATCTGCCTCGACGTTGTAATGCCCGTATTGGATGGGTTCGGCGTTTTGGAATATATGAAGGAGAACGATCTGCTGAATAAGATTCCTGTTATTCTGATTACAGGGGAGTCTGTCGCATCCAGCGAGGGAAGAGCGTACAATTACGGGGTTGCCGATGTTATGCATAAACCGTTTTATCCCCATATCGTTATGCGGAGAAGCAGCAATATTATCGAGCTGTACCAGAATAAGCTCAATATGGAGCAGAAGCTGAAAGAACAGGAAGAAAAGATTCTTGCCCAGGAAAGCAGAGGCAAGAAGAATAACGAATTTATGATCGATGCGCTGAGCGCGGTCGTGGAATTCCGAAGCCTGGAGACAGGGGACCACATTAAACGCATTAAATATTTTACAAGGATATTGTTGAAATATATGGCAAAGTATTTCCCGAAATACGGCCTGACGCCGGAAAAGATCGACCAGATCGCCAGAGCCGCAGCTTTGCATGATATCGGTAAGATCGGCATTTCAGACGCGATCCTGCTGAAGCCGGGACGGCTGACGGAAGAGGAGTTCGAGACGATGAAGGAACACACCACAATCGGCTGTGAGATTCTTAAAAACTTCCGACAGAGCGAAGACGAGGATGATGAATTCTTCCAGTATTGCTATGATATCTGCCGCCATCACCATGAAAGATGGGACGGCAAAGGATATCCGGACCAGCTGGTGGGAGAGGAGATTCCTTTGTGCGCCCAGGTTGTCGCGATTGCCGATGTATATGATGCGCTGGTAAGCAACAGGGTATATAAAGGCGCATATGCAAACAACGTGGCATACGATATGATCATGAAGGGAGAATGCGGCGAGTTCGCGCCGGATGTATTGGAATGCTTTGAGCTGGCGAAGGAAGACTTTTTCAATATCGTAGAAGTGATTAAGATGTTTACTTTTGTATAAAACAGACGGAGAGGATCCGGGGGATGGAACGATGGAAAAAAAGGAATTTCTTTCATCCCTTGTCGAGCAGGCGCTGGAAATGGTTCTCGTGTTTGATGGAAAGGGAGCCTTGACCTATGCGAATACCGAGGCAAGGGAAAAGCTTGGATATGAAGAAGCAGAAAATATACATATCAGCGATATTTTTCCAATGATTTTTACAAAGACGGAGGAAGGATTTTCCACAGAATATGCATTTGAGCGGAAAACAGAAAACATGGCGGCGTATCGGAAGAACCAGACCTGTTTTCCGGTAGAAGCCCGGATCGTGCAAAGCGGTGACGGACAGTATGTGTGTATGGCTAACGACATACTGGAAAAAGAATTCCTGGGAAAGGAAGTGGCTCAGGTAAGATATGAGGCGGAACAGGCAATGAAGGTGAAATCAGAGTTTGTCGCCAATGTCACCCATGAGCTGCGGACACCGGTAAACGGTATTCTTGGCAATGTAAGAGAACTGCTGGAAAGGGAATCGGATTCCGGCAAATTAAAAAATCTGCATTTAATGGAACGCTGCTGTGAGAATATGGGGATGATCATAAACAACATCCTGGATTTTTCCAAGCTGGAGGCCGGCAAGTTTACGCTGGATCCCCAGCGGTTCCATTTTAAAAATATGCTGGATTATGTGAAGGACAGCCATATCAGGAGAATTACGGAGAAGGGGCTGGATTTTGTCGTATCCATGTCCGATGATATTCCCGAGTACCTCATAGGGGATGAACTCCGTATCGTCCAGATCCTGAATAATCTGATCAATAACGCGATGAAGTTCACCTCGATCGGCAGAATCAGCGTGGAGGTTGTAAAGACAGCCCAGGTGAATGATAAGATAGAGTTGTATTTTTTTGTCATGGATACTGGCATCGGTATCGATAAGAAGGATGAGGATAAGTTATTCCAGAGTTTTTCCCAGGTGGATGCTTCTATTTCCAGGCAGTACGGCGGAACCGGGCTGGGCTTGAATATATGCAAGGAGCTGGTGGAACTGATGGGAGGAACGATCGGGGTGGAAAGCGAAAAAGGAAAAGGCTCCAATTTTTCTTTTTCCATTTGGGTAACAGTTCCAGAAGGAGAAGAAGTACCGGCAGCTTCCGGCCTTGCGCAAAGGGTACCCTCGGACTTCAACCGGCAAAGGCCGATACAGGAGGCGGGGGAGGACGACATACGGCAGTATGGAAGCGAAGCCAACAAAGATAAACTGAAGAGGACGTTGTCAAAGCTGATTCTCTGTGTGGAAATGGAGAATTGGGAAAAGGCGGAAATGTTTGCCGATACGGTGAAACAGCTGACCGGCGAAGCGCCGAGGGAGGTAAAGAGCATGGCGCTGCGCTTGAAGATGGCGGTTCAGAAAGAAAATTATGAAAAGACATCAGCGGCCTATCATGCGCTGGATGCACTGATAGAGGAAGAAAAAAGCGAACCGGGGGAAGGACAGGAATGAGCGCCATTCGGATTTTGATCGTAGATGATATGGAAACTAACCGGGTGATCCTGGAGCAGATTATTGCAGATATGGGTTATGAGCCTGTTTTGGCGGAAAGCGGCGAACAGGCGTTGGAGTTTTTGTATGAATACAAGCCGCACCTTATTTTGTCAGATATTTCGATGCCAGGAATGGATGGTTATGAGCTTTGCAGGATATTGAAAGGCAATGCGGAGACAAGGGATATCCCCGTTATTTTCATATCAGCGTTTACGGATACGCAGGATATTGTTCGCGGATTTTCCATGGGAGGCGATGATTATATTACGAAGCCCTTTATTCCGGCAGTAGTACAGGCGCGGGTCGGTGTACATTTGCGCTTATATGAAAGCAACAGGCAGTTAAAAGAAACAAACAGACGATTGCAGGTTTCTGTCAGCACACAGCTGGATCAAATTGAAAAGGGGAAAAAGAATGTATTGTACGCCCTGGCGAATGCGGCGGCGGAAAATGCTTATTTTGATAAGGGCCATACGGAAAGGATACGCAAAAATTGCAGGACCCTGGCGCAAGGGCTGCAGCTTTCCCCTATGTTCGAAGATAGAATTTCCGATAATTTTATAGATACGATAGAAATCGCCGCTCCTTTATGCGATATTGGCTATATTGCCCTTCCCAGGGAGATTTTGCAGAAAAACTCCAGGCTGACGGAGGAGGAAACGAAAATTGCAAGGCAGCATACGACGATCGGGGCTAAATTGCTTAGTGACATCCGAACGGGCAGCGATTATAATGATTTTATCGAGTTGGCTATTGATATTGCCCGTTTTCATCATGAAAACTGGGATGGGAGCGGCTATCCGGAAGGACGGGCAGGGGAGGAGATTCCCCTTTCGGCCAGAATAGCGTCATTAGTCAGTGTTTATTGTGCGTTGACGGAAAATCGGTCTTACCGCTCATCGTTGGGGATGGATGAAGCGCTTTCCATTATGGAGAAGGATGCTGGCAGTAAGTTTGATCCGGATATGTTCCATATATATTGCAAGATATACCGCCAGCTATGTTAAAGACAGCATAGCTGCGGATATTAAGTTACTTTATTCATTTTATAGCGTCCGCCGGGGAAAGGGAAAAAAAGACCGGCGCCTGGGGGAGGTTGAGGCATTTGATTACAGATGAGGAGTTTTTCAGGATTGCAAATTATTTAAAAAAACGTTACGGTATTGATATGGGCCAGAAAAAGGTTATAATGAATGGTAGGCTCGAGAATTATATGAGGCGGGAAGGCTGGAAGAACTGTAACGATTATATGGATGCTTTGCAGAAGGATTCGTCAGGAAAGCTGGAAAAGGCGCTGATTGATCATTTGACTACGAATCATACCTTTTTTATGCGTGAATTTGAGCATTTTGAATACTTTAAAAGCACAGTGCTTCCTTATCTGAAAGAGAAGGAAAGGGCGCGCAAGGATCTCCGCATCTGGTGCGGGGCATCTTCCACTGGGGAAGAACCTTATATGATCGCGATGGTGCTGAAGGAATTTTTCGGGCCGGACCATAAGAACTGGGACACGAAAGTGCTGGCAACAGATATTTCCACTAAGGTGCTGCAAAAGGCCATAGCGGGTGTTTACAGCGGCGAAAGCATCGATTCGCTGCCGGAGAAATGGAAACGCCAGTTTTTAAAGAAACTGCCCGGACAGGACCAGTACGCAGTGACGGATGAACTGAAAAAGGAAGTGCTTTTTCGTCAGTTTAATCTGATGAATCCATTTCCTTTTAAGAAAAAGATGCATGTAGTATTTCTGCGTAATGTAATGATATATTTCGACGGCCCGACCAAACACGAATTGGTTCAGAAGGTATATGACTGCCTGGAACCAGGGGGATATTTGTTTATCGGCACGACGGAAACGCTGGACAGGGGCAGCAGCGGTTTTCAGATCATCCGCCCTTCAATCTTTAGAAAATGAGAGGGTAATATAATATGCGTCCAATTAGAGTTTTGGTAGTTGAAGATTCCTTGGTTTTTCGGGAACTGCTGGTGCAGAATCTGAATAAAGACCCCGCTATTGAAGTCGTGGCGGTGGCAAAGGATCCTTTTGAGGCAAGAGATGCGATTCTCCAATATCGCCCGGATGTCATGACATTAGATGTAGAGCTTCCGAGAATGAGCGGCATTGAGTTTTTACGGAAATTGATGCCGCAGTATCCGATTCCTGTTGTGGTGATCAGTGCATTGAGCGATAAGGTTTTCGAGGCGCTGAATGCAGGAGCAGTGGATTTTGTTGCAAAACCGGTGGGCACCGGCCGGGCGCAAATAGAGGAATTCATCCATAATGAACTGAGCGAGAAGGTAAAAATAGCTTCTCACGTAAAAACGAGCAATATCAGAAAGACGGCAATGATGCAGACGGCGCAACAGCCGACGCAGTTGAAAGATAATAATCTTATCGTAGCAATCGGAGCATCCACAGGCGGAACAGAAGCGATTTTTTCTGTCGTCAAGGATTTTGGCCAGGATATCCCCGGCGTTGTGATCGTGCAGCATATGCCCCCGGGCTTTACAGAAATGTATGCAAAAAGGCTGGATAGCCAGTGCAGAGTGAAAGTAAAGGAGGCATGTACTGGTGACAGGGTTATGAGAGGCCAGGTATTGATCGCCCCCGGAGGCGACAGACATATGCGTCTGGTAAAGGTGAACGGCGTTTACCAGGTGGAATGCAGACAGGGACCGAAGGTAAACGGACACTGCCCGTCGGTAGACGAGCTGTTCTATTCCGTGGCGAACGCAGCGGGGGCCCATGCACTCGGAATTATTCTGACGGGGATGGGCGGCGACGGGGCGAAAGGGCTTCTGGCTATGAGGAAAGCCGGAGCGCAGACGATCGGGCAGGATGAGTCCACCTGCGTCGTATATGGAATGCCGAAAGTGGCATACGATATTGGAGCCGTAAAGTACCAAGTAAGGCTTGATGAGATTGCCAAAAAAACGTATAGCGTTTTAAGTCAAATGTAGAGGAGAGAGAGGATGAAAATTTTATTGGCAGAAGACGATTTTGTAACAAGAAAATTTATGGCGAACTTCTTATCCAAATATGGGGAATGCGATGTAACGGTAGATGGTATGGAAGCTGTGGACGCATTTATGCTTGCCCTGGAAGAAGATGAGCCGTATGATCTGGTATGTCTCGACATTATGATGCCGGTTATGGACGGGTATCAGGCGCTGAAAGGGATCCGCAATCTGGAAAAACAGAAAAATGTCCCGGAAGAAGAGGCGGTTAAAGTGATTATGACGACGGCGCTGAATGAAGAAAGAAATGTAAAAATGGCTTTTGAACTGGGATGTACCATATATTCAGGAAAGCCTATTGATCAGGGAAGGTTTGAACAGGCATTGAAAAAACTAAACCTGATCTGAAAATAAAAAAGCAAAGAGCAAGATAAGATGAGGAAGGAGAAACATATGGCTGACGAATTTAACACGGAAGGCATGTTGGACATGTATTTGTTTGAGAATGAACAGCTGCTCGAGCAGCTGCAGGAGATGGTGCTGGACCAGAAGGATGCCGAATGCTTTGATGAGGACAGCATTAATGAAATATTCCGGACGATGCATACCATCAAAGGTTCATCAGGCATTATGATGTTTGATAATATAACGGCTATTTCCCATAAACTGGAAGACGTATTTTTCTACCTGAGGGAGTCGCATCCCGATAACGTTCCGCATTTAGAGCTTGTGGAGCATGTGCTCGAGGTAGAAGATTTCATTACGGGAGAAATGGAAAAAATCAAGAGCGGGCAGGGGACGGATGGGGATCCCAGCGAGATCATTGCGAGGCTGGATCAGTTTTTAAGTAAGATCCAGAACGGAGAAGGAACCGAAACGAAAGAGCTGCCGAAGAACGTCCATGAGGAGCCGAGGCAGTTTTATATCGCGCCGGTAGCCAGCAGCGACAGCCGCTTTTATAAGATCAACGTTATTTTTTTCCAGGAAACGGAAATGGCAAACGTACATGCGTATAAGGTTGTATACGCATTGAAAGAAATCGCGGAGGATATCCTTTATTCCCCGGAGGACATTATTGCGGATGAAAGCAGCGCGCAGACGATTATTGAAAAAGGGTTCCGCATTCTTTTGCAGGCGCAGGCATCCGAAGAAGAGGTGCGCAACATCATCGGCGTTGGTTACGATATTGAAAGAGTGGATATCTATGAATGCCAGGCAGAGGAATTCCTGCAAGGCTTTGATTTCGGGGAAACTGCGATCGATCTGGAATCCAGCGTAGAAGAAATTGAAGCGAAGAAGGAAGCGAAGAAAGAAGAAAAGAAGGAAAATGAAATTGCTCCCGGCGATTTCGTCATTAAGCCAAAAGAACCAGGAAAGCCCAAGAAACTTGCCAAGGATAAGCCGAAGTCCGATAAGGCGACTTTCATCAGCGTAAATGTAAATAAAATGGATATGCTGATGGATCTGATCGGGGAGCTGGTAATATCGGAGTCGGTCGTTATGCAGAACCCGGACCTGAAAGTACCCGGCCTGGATCTGACCAATTTCAATAAAGCGGCTACCCAGATGGCGAAGATTTCTACGGATTTGCAGAACGTGATCATGTCCATGCGGATGGTTCCTTTGACAAATACATTCCAGAAGATGAACCGAATCGTATTCGATGTATCGAGGAAACTAGGGAAAGATATTGATTTTGAGATGGTAGGAGAGAATACAGAGGTAGATAAGAATATTATCGAACATATCTCCGATCCTTTGATGCATCTTGTCCGCAACGCGGTGGACCACGGGATAGAAACCGATGAGGAACGGAAGAGCACAGGCAAGAAAGAAAAAGGAAAGGTCACGCTTTCAGCGAAGACCGAAGCCGGAAAAGTCTGGATCAGCGTTACCGATAACGGAAGAGGGCTGGAAAGGGATAAGATTCTGGCCAAAGCCAGGAAACAGGGAATCCTGGAAGAGGGAAAACCGGATTCCGCATACACGGACAAAGAAGTATACCAGTTTATTACGCTGCCGGGATTTTCCACTAATGAGCAGGTTACGGAATATTCGGGGCGCGGCGTCGGCATGGATGTCGTGGTACAGAATATCCAGACGATCGGCGGAATGCTGGAGATCGAGAGCAAACCGGGCGAAGGCAGTACGATGAATCTGAAAATACCGCTGACGCTGGCGATTGTTGACGGCGTTGTTCTGGAAACAGGAACTTCTTCCTTTGTTGTGGAAACCGGATTAGTGAAGGAATTCGTAAGTGTCAGGGAGGATATGATGATACATGAGCCTACCGGCGATGAATTCGTCATGTTGCGCGGTGAATGCTTCCCGGTACTCCGTCTGGGCGACTGGTATGGATTGAAGGGTTATCAGCAGTCGGTGGAAGATGGAATGATGGTTGTGCTGGAGCTGGATGGCAAGACTATCTGCATGTTTGTGGATAAGCTGGTTGGCAAACAGGAGATCGTTGTAAAACCGATACCTTCCTATATTAAGAAGGTAAAGGGAATATCAGGATGTACACAGCTGGGGGACGGCAGTATTGCCTTGATCTTGGATCCTAGTGGGTTTATAGAATAATAATTTTATAAAATAAAATGGAGGAAAGGAGTATCCTTATGGATGAGATAAGCAAGCCTAAGGCAGAAGCTGTGGCTGTGACGGATGAACACGATACCCAAAAAGGGAAGTATATGACATTTAAATCCGGAGAGGAATATTACGGGCTGAAAATCCAGTATGTAAATGAGATTATTGGATTCCAGGAAATTACGCCTGTACCGGAGACGGAAGATTATATCATGGGTCTGATTAATCTGAGAGGAAAGATTATTCCCGTTATCGATGTCCACAGACGTTTTAACCAGGAACCTTTTGAGTATGATGACCGAACCTGCATTATTGTAGTAGATGTAAAGTCTACAGTAGTGGGTCTGATTGTGGAAAAAATTGCGGAGGTAGTGGAGATTCAGGAGGAGAACATCCTGCCGCCGCCATCGATCAGCAGGGTTGACAGAGGGCAGAATAAGTATGTATATGGAATTGGAAAAGTGGGAGATACAGTAAAACTGCTTTTGGATCCGGAAAGACTGTTAAACGATGAGGAACAGCCGGCGGCTGAGAAGACAAACGAATTAATGGTTGAGGGAGAGTGAAGGTAAAATGATCAATAATATGAAAATGAAGACAAAGTTGATTGTAGGATTTTTAATTCCGATATTCATTACACTTGTGAATATTATTGTAGGCAATGTTACGACAAAGATAGCTGCTTCAATTACCGATCCTGTAAAGGCAGAAGAGTTTAAAATATTCTCTACCGTTCTTACGATTGTACTGGCTTTGATTTCGGTTATAGTAACGTTGGTAATTGCGACTGCGCTGATTAAAATTATCGAAAAGTCGGTGAAGCAGCTTTCCGATGCGGCAAGAGAGATTGCGAAAGGGCGCGTCGATGTTGAACTTGTCAAGTACCGCAATGATGAATTCGGTGTATTGGTGGATGAATACAAGGAAGTAATCGAGAATATCAAATACCAGGCAAAGATTGCAGAAGAGGTGGCGCACGGGAACCTGACGATTACCGTGAATCCCAAATCTCCGGAAGATTTGCTCGGCAATTCCTTAAAGCAACTTGTAGAAGACAATTTTCATATACTTAGCAATATAAAAGAAGTTGGGAACCAAGTGACGACCAACGCCTCACAAGTAGCAGGCGCAAGCCAGTCTCTGGCCCAGGGTTCCACCGAACAGGCCAGCGCGATCCAGCAGATCACCGCATCGATTGATGAGATCGCAGAAAAGACAAGACAAAACGCTGAAGAAGCGAATTCTGCCGCAGAGCTTGTTGTACAGGCAATTAAGGACGTGAAATATGGAAACGCCCAGATGAAAGATATGATGACTGCGATGGAAGATATTAACAGGGCATCGGAGAGCATTTCAAAGATTATTAAAGTGATCGATGATATTGCCTTCCAGACCAACATTCTTGCTTTGAATGCGGCGGTAGAAGCGGCGAGGGCAGGAGAGGCCGGAAAAGGATTTGCTGTTGTCGCAGAAGAAGTAAGGAGTTTGGCGGCGAAGAGCGCGGCGGCGGCTTCCGAGACGGCAGAGCTGATCGAAGATTCCATTGACAAGGTAAGCACGGGTTCCAGGCTTGCCGATGATACGGCGAAGGCATTGGAAACCATTACCGGCGTGGTGCAGCAGAGCGAAATGATCATCAACGGAATTGCAGAATCCTCTAATTATCAGGCGACTGCGGTATCCCAGATCAACCAGGCAATCAACCAGGTTTCCCAGGTCGTACAGACAACTTCTGCTACCAGCGAAGAATGTGCGGCAGCCAGCGAGGAATTATCCAATCTGGCGGCAAGAATGCATGACCTTCTTTCCAGCTATAACCTTGGAACTGGCTCTGGCATATCCTCGGCAAGGGGAATGGACTATTCCTCTTCGGCGGCTAACGATAATGAACAGATCATTTCTTTGGGAGACAGTTTTGGAAAGTATTAAGGGATGATAAGATGAAAGGTATTCAGGCGGAACATAGAAAGGAATATGGATAAAATGAAAAATTTGAAAATTTGGAAAAAATTATTATTGACTTTTATGATAATTATCATACTGTTCTGTGCGACAGTGGTACTGGCGATTTCAGGACTGAGGCAGAATGCGGATAAATACTCGGAGTTTTACAATGTCGGCTATCAGGTGACAAGCCGGGTTATGAATATGCGCCGCGGATTACAGATTATTGTAAAAGATCTTACGTTTACAACAATTGAGAAGGATGAAGCAAAGTGTGCAGAATATCTGGAAGACATGGAAAAAGAGCTGAGTCTGATGAGCGAAAATGCAACATGGCTGCATTCTAATTTTATAGGAGATGAGGAATTGCTGAAGGCATTTGAAACGAGCATCTCTAACGCGGTATCCATGCAGGAGGAAATTGTTGCTCTTTCACAGACCGATATGGCGATGGCACAGGAAAGGCTGCTGGATGAATACCAGCCTTTGGTAGACGAAGCAGTGAACAATTTGATCAAGATCAGCGATGAAGTGGCAGCTGGAGCGGAAAGCGATTATGAAAGCACGGTATCCATGCAGAGAACGCTGGTATTTGAAGAATTAGGGCTGGCAGGCGGAGCGCTGATTATTACGATCCTTCTTTCCATTTATTTGACAAAAGCGATTACTGGCCCGATCCGTCAGTTGGAAAAAGCGGCAGGGCAGATTGTAGAAGGAGATTTTGATATCGAAGTAACTTATCAGTCAAAAGATGAACTGGGCAGTTTGGCAGTTGCATTTAAAAATATGACATCCATTTTGGAAGAAGTTATTGCCGATGCTTCCAGGCTCTTGCAGGAAATGGCAGATGGCAATTTCGATGTAAGGACACAGGCAGAAGAACGTTATGTAGGAAAACTGCAGGGATTATTATTAGCAATCAGAAAATTGAACCGTGATTTGAGTTCTACGATGGGACAGATCAATACGAGCGCTGATCAGGTGGCTTCCGGATCAGGCCAGGTATCCAGCGGCGCACAGGCGCTTGCACAGGGCGCGACAGAACAGGCAGCAGCAGTAGAAGAGCTGGCGGCAACGATTGCGGGCATCTCCCAGCAGGTAAAAGATACGGCAGAGAATGCAAGAAGCGCAAGGAACCAGACGAGCATGGCTGGGGATGTAGTGGAAGAATGCAATAGGCAGATGCATGATATGATGGCTGCAATGGAAGAGATTACCCGTACTTCCGATGAAATCGGTAAGATCATTAAAACCATCGAAGATATTTCCTTCCAGACCAATATTCTTGCTTTGAATGCCGCTGTAGAGGCAGCACGTGCCGGCGAAGCGGGCAAGGGCTTTGCCGTAGTGGCAGAAGAAGTGCGCAGCTTGGCAAATAAGAGTTCGGTGGCTTCCAACGATACGGCTGCTTTGATCGAAGGATCTCTTGAAGCGGTAGCGCGGGGCAAAGATCTGGCGGGCGCGACGGCAGAATCCCTGAAGAAAGTGGTAGAAGAGGTTCGTATTGCAGCAGCGACCGTGGATAAGATTGCGGATGCAGCGGAAGAACAGGCGGGTGCTGTAGAACAGGTTACGGTAGGCGTAGACCAGATTTCCGACGTAGTGCAGACCAATTCGGCGACATCGGAAGAAAGTGCGGCGGCCAGCGCAGAGCTTTCGCATCAGGCAGAGATTCTGAAAGACCTTGTTGCGAAATTCAGGCTTCGTGCGGAATATGCCCACATGGCAGTTAATACGGGCAGCTTTGCTACAAGCTCGATGCCAGAACCCATGGAAGTCATGGACATAGACTTAGGGAAATATTAATAATATAGAAGTGCAGGAATGAAAGGCCGGGAGGAGATGCCCGGCCTTTTATAAAATATATCAATATTAATACAGCAATATAAATATAAGAATGGTATTATAGAAGACAAAACCAAAGGAGAATCAGGTTATGCAGAAGAAATATAGGAAAATGACATCAATAGGAATTCTTTGCATAGCATTTGCCATGACTTTTTTCATGACAGGCTGTCAGAAACAGGCGGCGGAAGAGAATACAAAGCAGGAGGCCGCGCCAGAGATAACTTCGGAGGCAACGACAGAGGCGGCAGGAAAGGAAGCGGACATCCAGGCGGACGGAGGAGTCCTTGGGGAAGGGAGCAGGGAATTTATATTTACTGTGATAGGGCAGGATGGCGATGAAACGGAGTTTGAGATCCATACGGACAAAGAAGTGGTAGGGGAAGCTTTGGAAGAGCTTGGATTAATCGAAGGGGAAGAAAGCGAATACGGACTTTATGTGAAAACGGTCAACGGTGTCACCGCTGATTATGATACGGACGGGAAGTATTGGGCATTCTATATTAATGACGAATATGCACAGACTGGCGTGGATGCAACTCAGATAAAAGAAGGGGAAGCTTACTCCTTCAGAATGGAATAAGTATGAGACTGACGGCCAGAGAAACAGTAGTATTTGCAATGCTGGGGGCTGTTATGTATGCTTCAAAGGTTATTATGGAGTTCGCCCCCAATATTCATCTGCTTGGCGTATTTACGGTGGCATATACTGTCGTTTATCGGAAAAAGGCCTTATATCCGATCTATACGTATATTATTTTGAATGGGATTTTTTATGGATTTGCCACATGGTGGCTTCCTTATTTGTATATATGGGCGGTTCTTTGGGGCGCGGTCATGCTCCTTCCCGCCAATATGCCAAAGAAGGCACAGCCACTTGTATATATGGCAGTATGCGCTGCCCATGGATTTTTGTTTGGGACTTTGTATGCACCGGCGCAGGCCGTTCTCTATGGCTTGAGCTTTCAGGGGATGATAGCCTGGATCGTGGCGGGCCTGCCATGGGATTGCATTCATGGTATCAGCAATTTTTTTTGCGGGATATTAATTATGCCAGTGATTTCGATATTGAAATTGGCAGAAAAGAAAGGGACGGACACAGTTTAGGAAATGTGGAAGTTCGGAGATGAGGAAAACGATGAGCGACGGAAATCATATGGACGGAAAAATAGCAAGAATTAATGAATTATATCATAAATCAAAGGCGGAGGGATTGACGGAAGAGGAAAAAAAGGAACAGGCTGCTTTACGCAGCGAGTATATTGCTAATGTACGCGCCAATCTCAGAGGGCAGCTGAATGGCATTGATATTCAGGAGAAAGACGGATCGATTACCAATCTGGGAGAGAAATATGGAAAAAAAAGAACCCATTAGACGGCGGATTCTGGCGCTGAGAGACGGGATGGCAAAAGAAGAGCGCGATAGGAAAAGCGGCAAGATTGCCGAGAAGATTATCCGAAGCTGTTGGTATCAGGAGGCGGATATTTTGCTGGCTTACGTGAACTTCCGAAGCGAGGCGGATACGGGAGCGATTATCAGGCAAGCTCTTTCCGACGGGAAAAAGGTATACTGCCCAAAAGTGGAAGGGGAGAGGATGAATTTTTACCAAATTTTATCTTTAGATGATCTGGAAGAGGGGTATTGTGGGATAAAAGAACCCAGGGCGAAGGAAAAAAATCTTTTTTTCGGACAGAAAGCAATGTCCGGCCGTTGCCTGATGGTCATGCCAGGAAGCGTTTTTGACAAAAAGTGTAATAGAATGGGGTATGGAAAAGGATATTACGATAAATACTTGGATTCCCTTTTAAGGGAAAATCCTGGTTTGGCTTATCATATGAAATTGATAGGGCTATGCTTTGAATGCCAGATGCAGGAAAGGATTCCGGCAGAAACTTATGACAGAAAGACAGACGGAGTGGTTACGGAAGAAAGGATCTATGAACAGCAGAATCGGGAAAGGAGACTGTGATGGATTTAAAGATAATGGGAAAAAGAGCTGTGGCCGCAAAATATGAGCTGCAAAGATTGTCTTCAGAGAAAAAGCGGCAGATGTTGGAGGCGGTAGCAGAAGGGATAGTGGCTGACGCGGCGGATATTTTGGAAGAAAATGCAAAAGATGTCGGACGAGGGGAAGAGAATGGCATGCATCCAGGCATGATAGACCGTCTGCGCCTGACAGCGGAAAGAATACAGTCTATGGCGGAAGGATTGAGGCAGGTAGCGGAGCTGGAAGATCCAGTAGGAGAAGTATTGGATACTTTTACCAGGCCGAACGGGTTAAAAATAACGAAAAAGAGAGTGCCGTTCGGAGTGATCGGGATCATTTATGAATCGAGGCCCAATGTGACAGCAGATGCCTTCGGCCTTTGTTTTCAGTCCGGCAATGCAGTGATTTTAAAAGGAGGAAGTGATGCGCTCCAGTCGAATAAGGCGATCACGGATTCCATCCGAAGAACCCTGGCAAAATGCGGGGTAAATGCGGATGCTGTCCAGCTGATCGAAACGGCGGACAGGGAGGTTACATCCCAGTTTATGAAATTAAACCAATATGTGGATGTGCTGATTCCCCGGGGAGGCGCAGAGCTGATACGCAATGTAGTGGAAAACAGCACAATTCCTGTAATTGAAACAGGAACAGGGAACTGCCATATTTATGTAGACGAATATGCCGACCTGGATAAAGCGATTCCTATTATTATCAATGCAAAGACACAGCGCATCGGTGTCTGCAATGCCTGCGAATCCCTGGTCGTCCATCGAAGCTTGAAGGATCCTTTTCTGGAAAAGCTGGCACAGGCATTGCGGGAGAAAAATGTAGAGATGCGCGGAGACGAAGAGGTATGCGGCGTGATCAAAGATGCGGTGGCCGCGACAGAAGAAGACTATGGAAAAGAATACCTGGACTATATCTTATCCATTAAGATTGTAAGCAATATCGACGAAGCGATCGCCCATATCAATCAATACAGCACAAGGCATTCCGAAGCGATATTGACCGAAAACGAAGAAAATGCCCGCAAATTTTTGGATGAAGTGGATGCAGCCTGCGTCTATGCCAACGCTTCCACCCGGTTTACGGACGGCTTTGAATTTGGCTTTGGGGCAGAGATCGGAATCAGCACCCAGAAGATGCATGCCCGGGGTCCCATGGGGCTGAAAGAATTGACTTCCTACAAATATACGATCGAAGGGTCAGGACAGGTGCGGTTATAGAGGGGAAGCTGAGAAAATCATTCTCCAAAGGAAAGTGGTGAGGGGGAAAGATGTCCTGGCCGGGAAAAGCATAATGGCCCAGGGAAGGGGCGCGGACTGGCTGGGAAAAAATGGTGCAAAGACGATGCACGAAACATTCCGATGAGCCTTGAACAAAATCGTGTTCAGCAGTGGCTTCCACGATTTTAAGTCTCATCTCCATCGTGCAAAAGTCGTTTGCACCATCTTTTTCCCAGCCAGTCCGCGCCCCTTCCCCGGGCCATTATGCTTTTCCCGGCCAGGACATCCTGTTCTACCGCTTCTTTTTTCCCTTGGAAAATGGTTTTCTAGAGGTGGATAGCATGTCAATAGAGGCTATTCGGATTTTACCTCTTTCCAGAGGTCGTTGTAGAGCCGGTCGGCATCTTCGCCGAGGTATTGGAAGGTTTCCAAGTTCGAGTATTGGGAGAGGTCGGGGAAGGCGATGGTTGAGTTGCGGATATCATCGTCTTCAATCAGCTCTCTGGCCGCTTCATTAGGGGTGGAGTAGGTGATAAATTCAAAATTCATAAGGGCGATTTCCGGGCGGCACATGAAATCAATGAATTTTTCTCCGTTTTCTTTGTTAGGCGCGTTCTTGGGGATTACCCAGGAATCGATCCATACGTTGGTGCCTTCTTTTGGGATCACATATTCCAGGTCTGGGTTCTCCCTTTGGGTGTAGATCGCTTCGCCGGAGTAGATTACGCCTATGGCCGCTTCATTGCCGATCATTTTATCGCGCACCTGGTCCACGACGTATGCTTGGACGAGGGGCTTTTGCTGGATCAGGGAATTTTTGGCCGTTTCCAGTTCCCCGGCATCGGTGGAGTTCATGGAGAAGCCGTTCAGCTTCAGGCCGACCATAAAGGCATCGCGGACGGAGTCCTGCATCAGGATATTGTCCTTATATGTTTCATCCCAGAGTATGCCCCAGCTGTCGACAGTTCCATCCACCATGGTTTTGTTGTAAAGGATGCCTACGGTTCCCCAGCAATAAGGAACGGAATACTTGTTTTCCGGGTCAAATTCTTTGGAGCTTTCCCAATACTGTGTGCCGATATTTGCTTTTGCGTTTGGAATATTGTTAAAATCCAGTTCTGTCAGCAAGTCGTTTTCCAGCATTTTCTGGATCATGTAATCGGAAGGGCAGATGACATCATATTCCGTAGCCCCTGCTTCTACTTTGGGGTACATGATTTCATTGGTTTCAAATTCGTCATAGATTACCTTAATCCCTGTTTCTTCTTCGAAAAGGGCGATAGTTTCCGGGTCGAGGTATTCGCCCCAGTTATAAACGATCACTTCCCCGTTTTCTCCGCCGGACGAGCCGCCGCAGCCAGCCAGGGATAAAAGAATGGCAGAACATAAGGTTAGAAGAAATATTTTTTTCATTTCAGACTTTCCTTTCTTTTTTTTCTTTCGGCGCTTTATTAACGAGGAACAGAAGCAGCAGCACCGTAACGAAGATAATCGTAGAGAGGGCATACATTTCTGGCTTGATCCCTTTCTTTACTTCGGTATATATCTTAGTGGATAAGGTATCCACGCCGGCCCCTTTTGTAAAATGGGTAATGATAAAATCGTCCAAGGACATCGTAAATGCCATCAGGAAGCCGGACAATACGCCAGGCAGAATGTCCGGGAATACTACTTTAAAAAAAGCATGGACAGGGGAGGCCCCGAGATCCAGGGCGGCCTCATACGTGCTTGGGTTAAGCTGGCGCATCCGGGGCATGACGCAGAGGATAACATAAGGAATATTAAAGGTGATATGGGATAAAAGGATCGTTCCCAGACCAAACTTAAATCCAAGGCTGATGAAAAGGAGCATCAGCGAGATTCCGGTGACAATGTCCGCATTCAGCATCGGAATGTTGGTAATGCCCATGATAATGGCGCGCCGGCGTTTACTCATGCTGTTGATCGCGATACATGCCACCGTTCCGATGACGACGGCGGAAAGAGAAGAAATCAGGGCGATCAAAAGAGTATTCCATAAGGCTTGCATAATTTCCCTGTTGCCCAGGAGAGACAGATACCATTGGAAGGTAAAACCGCCCCATTTTGCCCGTGTGCGGCTTTTGTTGAAGGAAAATACCATCAGCGTCGCAATGGGGGCATAAAGAAAAATGAAAATGAGTATGATGTATATTTTTTTTGCCGTTGTTTTTATCATAAAAGCCCTCCCTCCCCATCTTTGTCGAAGACGGCGGAGGCCGCCATATTAATAAGGATAAAAATCATCAGCACAATGGAAAGGCCGCTGCCCAGATGCCAGTTGCCCGCCTGGGTAAATTCCTCTTCAATGACATTTCCGATCAGGAGTATCTTGCTGCCGCCCAGAAGCTTGCTGATCACGAAGGTAGTGAGGGCGGGAATAAATACCATAGTAATGCCGCTGATGATGCCCGGTATGGACAGCGGGAGAGTGATCTTGAAAAAGGTCTGTATATTGTTCGCGCCCAGGTCTTTCGCCGCATTTACCACATTGGGGTCGATTTTCACGAGGGAATTATAAATGGGCAGCACCATAAAAGGCAGAAAGTTATATACCATGCCAAGAATGATCGCATAGGGTGTATTGATAATATTTAATGCAGGCAGATGAAGGAAAGAAAGGACGTTGTTGATCACGCCTGTCTTTTCCAGCAGCGTCTGCCATGCGAGAGTGCGCAGCAGAAAGTTCATCCACATGGGAAGGATGAAAATCAGTACGATAAAGCTGTGCTGGCTCACATTCATATTGGCGAGTATCATAGCCAGGGGATAGGCGAGGAAAAAACAGACCGCCGTACTGACCAGGGATAATCCAAGTGATATCCATAGAGCTTTGGCATGTTCTTCGCTCATCATCGCTATGACGTTTTCCATAGTAAAGGCCCCTGTTTTGTCCGTCAGGCCGTAATAGAACACCATTCCAAGGGGGACGATGATAAAAATCGCCGCCCAGACAATATAAGGTGAAGAAAGTAATTTTAACCTGCTATTCTTCAATTCCTGCTGCCTCCTCGTCTTCCGATGCCGGTTTGTTCATGATCTGGATATTAAAAGGATCTACCTTGATTCCCACTTCCGTTCCTACCGGAAACATGCCTGTGGAATGCACCAGCCATTCGAAACCATTTGCCATGACTTCCATTTCATAATGAACCCCCTTGAAAATAAGGTGGGTGACGGTTCCTTTCAAGATGCCGTCTTCCGGATTTGTCAGTTCCACATCTTCCGGCCGTATAACGACATCTACCGGTTTATTGTGTCCGAAGCCGGTATCCACGCAGCGGAACCGGGTGCCAAGGATAGAGACCAGCCGATCCTCCAGCATAATGGCATCAATAATATTGCTGTCTCCGATGAAATCAGCAACAAAAGCATTTTCCGGCTCATTATAGATGGTTTCCGGCGTGCCGATCTGCTGGATATACCCCTGGTTCATGACGACAATCGTATCGGACATGGTAAGGGCTTCTTCCTGGTCATGGGTGACATAGATAAAAGTAATGCCAAGCTCATTCTTCAGTCGGATCAGTTCATACTGCATATCCTGGCGGAGTTTCAGATCCAGTGCGCCGAGCGGTTCGTCCAGAAGAAGCACCTTCGGCTCGTTGACGATCGCCCGGGCGATCGCGATGCGCTGCTGCTGGCCGCCGCTCAGGGAATCGGGCATTCGTTTTTCAAAACCTTGCAGATTGACCAGCTTTAAAGCATATTTGATTTTGTCGTCTATGTAAGTTTTCGGCTTGTTCTTGATTTTCAGGCCGAATGCAATATTTTCCGCGATATTCATATGGGAGAAAAGAGCATATTTTTGAAATACTGTGTTGAGCTGGCGTTTATTGGGCGGAAGATTGGTGATATCTTTGCCGTCGAAAATAACGCGCCCTTTGTCAGGAGTGGCGAAACCGCCCAGAATGCGCAGCGTCGTGGTTTTGCCGCAGCCGCTGGGGCCAAGCAGGGTTAGGAATTCATTTTCATGGATGTTCAGGTTCAACTCATCCAGCACTGTTTCGCCGTCGAAAGCTTTGGATATATCAACAAGATTAATTAATTCTTTCTTCATTTCAAATACCTCCGGTATATGAATATTCTTCCGTAAAAAACAGCCATTAGAAGCTGGGGGGGGAGCTGACCCATAGAAGGACGGCTCCTGTTTTTTGGCTTGCTTTTATGTAATGGGTAGTATTGGGGATAAAATAGAAAGATTCTCCCTTTTTCGCCCGTATCGTTTTCTTTCCAACAACGATCGTAATGCTTCCCGACAGCACATAGCCGAATTCTTCCCCTTCATGGGGATTATCGGGATAAGTAGAGCCGCCGGGCTTTAAGGTAAGCCGTATCGGTTCCATAATATTTTTCTGGGCGTTTGGAATGATCCATTCTACCGTGTTGCCCAGCTCTTCGTCTATTTTTTCAAAATAATCCGAATCGTGGAAAACGATCTGTTCCTCTTTGGGGCTTTCGGAAAAAAACTCCTGGATATCCGTGCCGAGGCATTGGAGGATATCCACCAGCGTTGCGATAGAAGGGGATGTCAGATCCCGCTCCAGCTGGGAAATAAAGCCTTTGGACAGCTCGCACCGGTCGGCGAGTTCTTCCTGGGTAAGGCCTTTTTGTATTCGCAGTTCTTTCAGTCTGTTTCCTATATTCATATGGCTCTCCACGTTCTTCCCATAACCAGCGGATTAAATGATAATAAACATAAAGTTTACTTTTACTAAACAAACGCTGATATCCATTATACTAGGTGTTGAACGGATGTCAATAGGGAATGACAAAAAAAAAGAAATGTGGTATAATGTGTGGCGAATGATAAATTTTTATGGAGGGATGGTCCGATGGGTGAAGGAAAGTATGTGGCATATGTTTCAACCTATACGATGGGTAAAGGCGATAAACATGGAATCAAGATTTACGATGTGGACATGGAAAATGGAAGACTGCTGGCAAAAGACCAGGTGGAAATCACGAATTCTTCCTATGTGACGATTTCCCACAACAAAAAATATCTTTATTCCATTACGGATTTTGGAGTGGAATCTTTTAAAATACTGCCTGACGGGGAACTGGACTTTCTTGGTCATGCGTCCATCAATGGGATGAGAGGTTGTTATCTGTCAACGGATTATGAGGATAAATATCTTTTTGTAGCCGGATATCATGACGGCAAAATAACGGTGCTTCGTCTGGGAGAGGATGGAAAGCCTGGAGGAATCACAGATGAGATATTTCATAAAGGCCTGGGGAGCATTGCGGAAAGGAATTTCAGGCCCCATGTTAATTGCGTGAAAATGACGCGGGATAATAAATATCTTTGTGCGGCCGATCTGGGCATGGACCATGTGAAGGTGTATCGGCTGGATCATGAAAAAGGAACCCTTCATTTGGCGGATGTGATCAGGAGCGAGCAGGAATCCGCGCCCAGGCATCTGAAATTTTCCCCGGACGGCACGCTGCTTTATATTGTTCATGAATTGAAAAATTATATCGATGTATACGGATACCGGGAGGTCAACAATAATCCGGAATTTGAAAAACTGCAAAATATTTCCACGCTGAACGATTACCATGCCAGCGGTTCCGCTGCCAGCGCGCTCAATTTCTCTACGGACTACCATTATATGGTAAGTTCCAACGCGGGGGACAACAGCGTGGTGATCTATCGGATCGGACACGAGAGCGGCCTGCTGAAGAAGATACTCTGTCTGCCGATCAGCGGCGATTATCCGAAGGATGCCGCCCTTTTCCCTGACAACAGGCATCTGGTGTCTTTGAACCATGAATCGGATACGATGACGTTCTTCCATGTGGATATGGAAAAGGGACTCCTTGTCATGAACGGGCCGGAAGTCAAGGTGGATAAACCGAACTGCATCATATTCCATAAAATATAGTTTGGTTCTTGCGCACCTTGGATAAACGGGAAAGTTTCTTCAAGAAAAATGATAAAAATCTTTCAAATAAGAAATACGGGAGGACATGTTTCCGATCATGGCATCCGCCAGCGTAAGTGCAGCCATTGCCTCTACGACGACTACGGCGCGGGGAACGATAATGGGATCATGTCTTCCTTTTATTTGGACACGGATATTTTCTCCGTTTTGGTTTACGGTTTCCTGCTCCTGGAAAATAGAAGGAGTGGGTTTGACATAGGCGCGCAGGACAATTTCCGATCCATCGCTGATGCCGCCAAGAATGCCGCCCGCATGGTTGGTCTTCTTTCGGATTTCTTCATTTTCGGAAAGGAAGAAATCGTTATTGGAAGAGCCGTTGGCCGTGCTGACCCGGAAACCGTCGCCGATTTCAAAAGCCTTTACCGCGCCGATGGACATAATGGCTTTTGCCAGATTGGCATCCAACTTCTCAAAGACGGGATCGCCGATTCCGGCGGGTACCCCCTGGATGCGGCATTCGATGACGCCGCCTGCGGAATCTTTATCTGCCATGCAGGAAGCCAGATATGCGTTGGCTTTCTGGTCGGCCTGGTAGTCGGGCATACAAGTAGAAGTATTGCGGATAGCTTCTTTATCGAAAGCATCGGGATTGACCTGGATGGGGCCGATGGATTTCGTATAGGCAAGGATTTCTATCCCAAGTTCTTTCAGGATCTTGGCCGCGACTGCCCCTGCGGCAACCCTTCCGATGGTTTCCCTGCCCGAGGAACGCCCGCCGCCCCGGTAGTCGCGGAAGCCATATTTCTGGTCGAAGGTATAGTCCGCATGGCCGGGGCGGTAGTAAGAAGCGATCTCGCTGTAATCCCGGGATTTCTGGGAAGTATTCCTGACGATGAGGGAAATGGGCGTGCCGGTAGTAAGACCTTCGAATGTGCCGGAGAGGATTTCCACAAGGTCGTCCTCCTTCCGGGGAGTAGAAATACTGGTCTGCCCGGGCTTGCGCCTGTCCAAATATTGCTGGATATCTTCCTCAGAAAGAGGAAGCCCGGCAGGGCAGCCGTCGATTACTGCGCCAAGCGCCTTCCCGTGGGATTCGCCCCAGGTGGATATTTTAAAAAAGGTACCGAATGTGGAACCGAACATAGTTGGCCTCCTTTTACAACAATTGGATTCATAAAGTGGTATACATCAGCGCAATTCATTGTATCATATTATTTTTAAAAATGGTATAATATTTTAAACAAAATATATGTAAAAAGGTAATGCCAATGAAAAAAATAACTTTCAAATTACATATTTTATTCAAATTATTGATTGTACCGCTGTTTCTTCTATGGCCGTCATTAACGTCTGTTGCCTATTCAGGGGGAAGGGATTATATAACAATAACAGAATGCACGTCAACAGTATATGTTGGCGAAGGCATTTCTGTGGATTTTATTATTACTTCCTATTACAATGATTTTTCATGGACTGTTACTTCCAGCGACCCGGACATTATAAAAGTTGATAGCGGCAAAACGAGTGTAGCAGTCGGTGTCGGGACTGCCGACTTGATTATAAGAACAGCTCATGCTGAAAAAAGAGTGCCAATTACGGTAAAAGAAGTTCCGGCCGAATATCTAAATCTTTATATGAATTCCCATGAAGTGCAAGTGGGAAAAACGGCGGAGATCAGTGTAAGGATATCTCCTGATAACACAACGAATAGAAACGTTTATTTTTCCTCTTCTGATAACAGCATTGCGACGGTGACATCCAAAGGCGTGGTAAAAGGGCTGTCGCCGGGGACGGTGACAATTACCGGGACTACTTCGAACCATATTACGAAGACTTTGGAAATTCATGTATATGAAGTGCTTCCGAAAGAAATTGTCTGTGAGGATATAGTAAACCTTACAGTGGAGGATTCCTGTGATTTTTCCGTAAAAATACTTCCGCTTAATGCCAATAACCAGGAATATTCGGTAGATTATGACGATGAATTCCTGCAATTTACGGATTCTAAATTATATGCAGTCAAAGAAGGGGAAACGACGTTGCATATTGAGACATGGAACGGCATGAAAAAGGATGTTGCAGTTGTGATTGACAGGGTGCCGGTTCAAAGCGTCAATATAAAAGATTCTACGAAATATATCTTTTCCAATGTCATTGACAGATCAGCAGAAATATCGCTTGTTCCTGAGATTATTCCTGATAATGCCACATATCAGGATGTGGTATGGCAGAGTTCGGACAGCGATATTATATCGGTGGAGGATGGCATATTTTTGGTTCGTGGCACCGGGAAGGTAACTCTTTCTTGCAGCACGGATGATGGCGTTGGCAATGAAATGGAGTTTGTTGTGGTTGATGTGAAGATCATATTGTTATGCGTCGTTCTTTCAGCGGCCGGCGTGGGCATTGTGGCAGTTGTTGCTGTGAAGGAAAGAAAGAATGATGTACCATTATAGATAAAACTTATAAAAATAGTAAAAAACATCTTAAATGATAAAATTCTTTTCGTCATACCAGATATAGATTCTATTGCAGGGGAATGGACTATATTTGGTATTTCGTTTTTTTGGATGGATGATTTCATAAGGAAAAGCAGATGAGGAACGGAAATTCCTGAACAATTTGGACTTGCAGGGGATGATAACATATGGTAAATTATTTACAAAGGTAATCTTACAGAAAACAGCTGAATTCAATATTCTGATAGGTTTATCACTCCCAAATATTAAGGAAGGAGGATGCGCGAAAAAGAGTTTATTCCTAAGGACGAACCGATAAAAGGCGAGAAGCAACTGAGTATTTGCTTTGAAATTTTATCGTTTTTCCGTTAGGTTCATTTGCCCCGATTTTTTCGGGGGGGGGTGAAATGGATGAGACTGTATTTAGCGATTACTTAATATGCAAGGAGGAGATAAAGATGGATTTTAAAAGTTTTATAAAGAAAGCTTTGATGACGGTATTGACGCTGGCTGTCTGCATACCTGTGATTATGAAGGTTGCGAGCGTGAAAGCGTCGGGAGCAACTGTGGATGTAGCGATTCAGTTTTTTGATGCCGCAGGAAATGAAATCGCGAATGTGAATGAGGGCGATACGGTAACTTTAAAAGTGACTTTAACGCCGAAATATTCGGATGGAACGCCTGTAGACTTTCGTAATATAGCAAGTTTTGGGGCTACTATTTATACTAATGGGTTTAATGAAGATGTGAATATTCAGTTAGATAGTCAAGCAAGTTATACGACAACTCTTACAGCAGCGGCATGTTATAATGCGGAATATTACCCTAGTTGTGAAGTTATGAATGGCATGGCTTATTATGATGTAAATAGTGTTAGCGGGAATGATCCTGATTATGAACTAAATAATCCAGATTATCGGCCAAGCAATGAAATAATAGAGTTTGGCGGTAAAAAGTCATTGACTATGCCGATATCAGAAATGCCTGACTGCCCTTCTGATAATCCTTCCGGCGACGATCCCGGTTCCGGCGAAGACTCAGGTCCGTCATCCGGCGGTTCCAGCTCATCCGGCGGCTCTTCTGATTCCGCACCGGCAGCAGGGGGCGGCGGAGCAGCAGCACCGGCAGCAGGCGGAGCGGCTGGAAATGCAGGTCCTTCTACAGTGGGCGGCGTTTACACGGCTACATCCATGAACAGCGTTGCGGTAACTTCTCCAGTAGCAACAGTGGCAGCGGCTGCGGGCCTTAGCGAAGCAGACGTGGCAGCCGGCACGAATGTAAGGACTTATATTTGTGACAGCCGTAACAGGGAAATGAAGGATGCCCTGAAGGCAGTTGCGGATACAAGCGGCAGAAGCATTGTGGCATATCTCAATATTGATTTGTATACAATTACAAAAGACGGCGTAGTTACGAATGTCCGCAATACAGTGGCACCGGTTACGATGACCTTCGGTCTGCCCGGTTCGCTGGCGAATGCAGGACATAGCTATTCCATTCTGTGTCTGAACCCGGATGGAACGCCTGTTCTTTTCGAAGATGTCGATACGAATAACGCGACGATTACGATCAATGCGACGGCATTCGGAACGTACGCGGTAGTGGTTAATCCATAATTTATGAAAAGGAAAAGATGCCCTGGCCTTATGGCTTGGGCATCTTGCTTGTAATACAACTTAAGCGCGAAGTCTATTTGATTCTTGCTTTACATGCTTCTGCATATCCGTTATAATAAGTGTAACAACAATTAATATAAATTGCAGGAGAAAGCAGGTGATTATATGCCAAACGGTGCAGAAATTATCAGGGATGCGCTCAACGATTTTCAGAAAGTACAAAAACGCATGTTGTTGGCAAGAGAGGAAAATGCCGTAAGGACATATGCAGATTTAAAAGATGATTACGTATCGCTAAAAGCGTTGCTTACAAGTTTGGGCGTCAATCTTGCAGAAATTGATAAAATAAAAGAATAATCAGAAAAATTATACAAATTATTTCCTTAATACCAGATATAGATTTCATCGCAATAGGATGGACTATATTTGGTATTTTGTTTTTTGCATAATGATTAGCCGAGGAAGATTTTGATATTTATTTTCAGAGATCGATATCGAATAGGTTATTCAGGGAAGCATATTTTTTGGACAATTTTTCTGGTGCGTTGGAATAGACTTTATATCCGGGCTGTGGTATACTAAAACCAACAGATGATTATGATCAATGATTAATTATAATCATAGCAAAGGAGGACGGCGATATGACAGACAGTGAAAAGCTTGACTTGTTGCTTGAAAAAGTAGGTATTATGGAAAATAAAGTAGATACAATGGAAGCAAAAATAGATACCATGGAAACGAAAATGGATACGATGGAAGCGAAAATGGACACCATGGAAACAGAATTAAAAACTGTTAAGACAGATGTGAAAAGTGTCAAGCTGACGCTTGAAAATGAAATCCGCATGAATATCCAACGGGTTGCAGAAGGCCATCTGGATTTGTCGAGAAACTTGCATGATGCCATGAAACCGAGCAATGAAGTGGAAATGCTGGCAATTAAAGTAAGAATGCTGGAAACGGATGTAAAAGAGCTAAAGGCGAAGCTGGCATAAAGTAAAGATCGCAGAACAAGGGGCAAAGCCTTCAAAAGTATCGTGGGCTTTGCATTTTTTTGGAATAAAATCCCTATCTTGTCCATATAATATACTAATTCTGTCTGGAGAAAAAAGGCGGAAAAGACGGAACGTATAGAAAAACGCTGAAATGGCAGAAAAGGGGTGAATTATGGCAAGAGGCGTCAGAAAATCCATAGAGGAAAAAATTGCCGATAAGCAGGAAGTAATCGGGGCCTTGGAAGAGAGGATACGGAAAGAAAAGGAGGAGCTGCAGGAGCTGCTGCATGAACAAAGGGTGGCCAGGCTGGAAAGCCTTGAGGAACTGATCGACGATTCTAATCTCAGCCTGGAAGAGGTGGCAGAGATCTTAAGGCAGCATACGGACCATGCCGGGGACGGAGCGGCTTGAAGGATTTTTGGATATAGGGCTTTAGGGAACCTGGAAAAGTCCGATCTTCACAGGCGGATACAGAGTGAACAGGATAAAACAAAGGAAAAGGAGCAAAACCGCTGCGTAATAACAGGCAGCGATTTTGCTTTTTCTTTTGCAGGAGGAAGCGGGGGTTGCTTCTGCCAGCCGATAACTGGACAGAAAAGCGAAAACAACGCCCAGGCAGAAAACGGCGATATCGCCAGCCAGATAATTTTTGCCGAGAATCCCGGTATAAGTATAAAAAAGAACAGGGATGGAAAAGACACCGATATAAATCCCACAGGCGTTAGCCTTGTAAATGCAGGGGTATTTTTTCTTCAGCAGGATATTTTCTATGCTGCAATAAAGAAGCATAGGAAAAAAGGCCATTTTCATATGCTCCCATACGGACTCGCTGACAGGGGCGACTAGTCCGATATATTGGTTATTCCCGCTCCATTGATAGAGGAAGTGGGAAAAGGTGCCGGCAATGATGGTAAAAAAGATGCCTGCTAAAGTGTAAATAAATAATTGGTTCCGCATGTGATCAGCTCCTTATCGATAGTATATGTAAGTAAAAATATATTATTTAACATTTTGACTGTTTTTTCCAACAAGGGATGCTGGGAATCTTCCGCGCGTTTCTTTATAATGGCATATTAAACGGGGACAAAAACAGAGAATGGGACAGGGGAAAAAGATTGAAAATTAAAAACTTTCAATCTCAAGTTTGTGTCTGCGCGGCATCCACAAACTTGGCATGTGCAAAAAGCTGCGCGGAAATGGGGTGAATATGAACATCATATATCAGGAAGAAAAAGGAATCTTTCATTTATATAATGATGAGATCAGCTATCTCATGATGGTGCTGCCAAACGGCCATTTGGGCCAGTTATATTTTGGAAAGAGGATTGGCGAAGGAAAGGATTATTCCTATCTGCTGGAGCGGATGCCACGGGCGATGTCTTCTTATGTATTTGATGAGGAAAAAAATTTTTCCCTGGCACATATCAAGCAGGAATACGGGGTGTACGGGACTACGGATTTTCGCAGTCCGGCGGTTGAGATCCTTCAGAAGAATGGGAGCAGGATTTCGGATTTTCAATTTAAAGATTTTGCCATTACAAAGGGAAAACCGAAGCTTCCCGGTCTTCCGGCCACCTATACGGAATCGCCGGAAGAGGGGATGACATTGACTGTTTTCTTGGAGGATCCTGTGGCAAATATCCGTCTGGAGCTTTTGTATACGATTTTTGAAACAGGTGCGCTTGCGAGGAGCGCAAGGATGATAAACGATGGGGAAGACCCTGTGCATCTCCTGAGGGCTATGAGCCTTTGCATGGATCTGCCGGACAGCGATTATGAATGGGTGCAGCTTTCCGGCGCATGGGCTAGGGAAAGGCATGTAAAGATAAGAAAGCTGGAACAGGGGATCCAGGCGGTGGACAGCATGAGGGGGCATTCCTCCCATGAGCATAATCCTTTTCTGGCGCTGAAACGTCCTACGGCAGATGAGTTTCAGGGAGAGGTGATCGGGTTCAGCCTGGTTTACAGCGGCAATTTTCTGGCGCAGGCGCAGGTGGATACCCACGATACCACAAGGATTCTGATGGGCATCCATCCGTCCTGGTTTGACTGGAAATTAGAAACCGGGGAGAGCTTCCAGACACCTGAGGCGGTGATGGTTTATTCGGCAGAAGGATTAAACGGCATGAGCCGGACTTTCCATAAGCTGTACAGAGAACGGCTGGCAAGGGGATATTGGAGGGACAGGGTAAGGCCGATCCTGATCAATAACTGGGAAGCTACTTATTTTGATTTTACAGAAAAGCGTCTGATCGAGATTGCAAAAAAAGCGAAGGAATGCGGAGTGGAGCTGTTTGTATTGGATGACGGATGGTTCGGGCAGCGGAGCCATGAAAAGGCCGGGCTTGGAGACTGGGTGGCGAATCCGGAACGACTGGCAGATGGCATCCAAGGGCTGGCGGAGAAGATCGAAGCGCTTGGCATGAAGTTCGGGCTTTGGTTTGAGCCGGAGATGGTAAACAAAGATTCCGATCTTTATAGGGAACATCCTGACTGGATCATCGAGACGCCGGGCCGCCATAGTTCCCATGGCAGATTCCAGTATGTGCTTGATTTTTCCCGGAAGGAAGTGGTGGACAGAATTTATCATATGATGGAAAAAATACTTGGCGGCGCAAAAGTATCATATGTAAAATGGGATATGAACCGCAGCATTACGGAATGCTATTCCCGGGCGCTTCCGGCTGACCGCCAGGGAGAGGTGTTCCATCGGTATATTCTCGGGGTGTATGATCTGTATGACAGGCTGACTTCCAGATTCCCTGAAATATTGTTCGAGTCCTGTGCCAGCGGCGGCGGGAGATTTGATCCGGGCATTCTTTATTATGCGCCGCAGGGATGGGCGAGCGACGATTCCGATGCGGTGGAAAGGCTGAAAATCCAGTACGGCACTTCTTTCTGCTATCCGATCAGCAGTATTGGAAGCCATGTTTCGGTGACGCCGAACCATCAGGTATACCGCAACACGCCTTTGCATACGAGGGCGAATGTAGCGTGCTTCGGCACTTTCGGCTATGAGCTGGATTTGAATAAGATTTCGGAGGAAGAGCAGGAGCAGGTGAAGGAACAGATCTGTTTTATGAAAAAATACAGGGAAGTATTGCAGTTCGGCGATTTTTACCGTCTGCGCAGCCCGTTTGACGGCAATGTGGCCGCTTGGATGGCGGTGAATGCGGAACGGACGTTGGCTGTGGTAGGATGGTACCGCATACTGTGCGGGGCGAACATGCCTTATGGAAGAATAAAGCTGCAAGGCCTGAACGAGGAATACAGCTATGAGATTTCCGGGAGGGAAGGGTATTATTTTGGAAATGAGCTGATGAACCTGGGGCTTGTGACGACGGATTATGCTTCCGGGGAAGGCGTGGACAGGGATTTATGCACGGGGGACTTTGACTCCAGGATTTTTGTACTTACCGCAAAGGATACAGACCAGTAAAAAAAGCTGTGCTTCGGGCCGAAAGGACGAAGAAAGGCAGGAAAGGAGATTTTTTATGAAACCGTATATTCACAAGGTGCAGTATTACGAAACGGACAAGATGGGGATTACCCACCATTCGAATTATATACGCTGGATGGAAGAGGCCAGGGTGGATTTTATGGAGCAGATCGGATGGGGTTATGACAAGATGGAAGACTGCGGAATCATTTCTCCTGTGATCGGCGTGGAGTGCGAATATAAAAAAAGCACCACTTTTAACGACCGCATTCGGATCGAAATGGAGGTAGAGGGGTATAACGGCATCAAACTGACGTTAAAATATGTGATGAAGGATATTTATACGGAAGCTGTCGTGGCTCTGGGAGAATCCAGGCATTGCTTCTTAAGCGAGGAGGGGAGTCCGATCGCCCTCAGAAAACAGTTCCCGGAGCTGGATAATGTATTGAAGATCGGCTGGAAGAACGGGGAGGATTCCGGGGATTAAAAAGGGAAAAACTGGACAGACTGTATAACAGAAGGGGCGGGATACCCTGCCATGTCCGGCGGCGTCCGCCAGGCATGGCAGGAAGGCTGCCCATAAAAGTATGATGATACAGGAGGTTCAGAATGGGAATGGATTTTAAGAACAGCGAGACGAAAGACAATTTGATGCGGGCATTCGCAGGGGAAAGCCAGGCAAGGAACCGATACACTTTTGCAGCCGGGCAGGCAAAAAAAGAGAATCTTTATGTGGTCAGCGCAGTGTTCCGTTATACGGCGGATCAGGAAAAGGAACATGCGGAAGTTTTTTATAACCATTTAAAGAGACTGGCAGGGGAAACCATACGGGTGGACGGCGGTTATCCGGTGGATTTGGCGGATGACGTAACGAAGCTGCTGCGCATGGCCCAGCATAACGAGTACGAAGAACATGACCCGGTGTATAAGGTTTTTGGAGATAAGGCGAAAGCGGAAGGGTATTTGGATGTGGCTTCTTCCTTTTATCAAATAGCGGAAATAGAAAAAATCCATGGAGACCGTTTCGGGCGGCTGGCGGAACTGCTGGAACAGAATAAGCTGTTTATATCTGATGTGAAGACTGCATGGATGTGCCTGAACTGCGGTTTTGTTTTTGAAGGGGAAAAAGTCCCGGAGAAATGCCCGGTATGCGACCATGATAAAGGGTATTTTATTCGGTTTGAACTGTCCCCTTATGAATGTAAGTTTTCGAGATAGGGTTTCTGCCCGGAAATCAGCACGGAAATTAATTTTTGCAGCCAGCATGGTGCGCATGGCAAGCCAGGGGAATAAAAGCGCAGCAGCTGGGAAGCGAGCCGGGCTGGGACTGGGATTTTCTGCTGGAGCTTTCAATCAGATTTCATTAATGAAATGGAAAAATATGGTCAAACCGATCGGGTCGGAAAAAAAGGACATCCGTGTCCTTTTTCCTGAAATTGCCATCCATGGCAATTTCCCCCTAGGCTTTCGACCATTTCATAAATGAAATTACTGATTGTACACAACAGCAGAAAATCCCAGTCCCAGCCCGGTTCGCTTCCCGGCTGCTGCGCTTTTATTCCCCTGGCTTGCCATGCACACCATGCTGGCTGTAAAAATTGATTCCCGTAGGAAATCAGCGGTGATTGTTGACCTTCCTTTTATTTTTGGCTATAATGAAATCACAGTTTGGAATAGCAGGGGTTTTCACAAGGGACAATAGAGGATCAAAAGGGCAGAAGAGGATAGAGGATGAGAGGACGAAGAGGAAAAAATGCGGTTGTTTTGGCGGCGCTTTTGACGGCAGTGATGTTGGGCGGATGCGGGGGAAGCAAGACGCCTTCCATCGATGAAGGAATGGCGGCGGTGGAATCGCTGGATTATGCGGGGGCGCTGCAATGTTTTGATAAAGCGATGGCAGAAGGCGAGGATCTGCGGCTTTTATACAGGGGACAAGGACTGGCTTATATGGGGTTGACCCAGTATGATAAAGCGGTGGAGGCATTTGAGAAAGCGCTTGGCTCGGGAAGCGGGCGAGTGGATGATATTGATTATGATATTAACTATTATCTGGCTGTTGCCTATTACAAGATGGGGGACGTGAACCGGAGCATTGGCGCGTATAATGCGATTATTGCCATGAACCCGAAGGACGAGATGGCTTACCATCTGAGAGGAAGCGTAAGGATTGCGGAAGATTACGAGAAGGCAAAGGCGGATTTTGATGAGGCGATTTCCCTGGCGCCGGAGGATTATGACCAGCTGATCGATATTTATCTGGCATTGGAGCGGAACGGTTATAAGGAAGCGGGACAGGAGTATTTCCAGGCGGCTCTTGCCAGCGACACGAAGACGATGACGGATTATCAGAGGGGCAGGATTTATTATTATCTGGAAGATTATGATAATGCCAGGAATTATCTGGAAAAAGCCAGGAAATCCGAAGGCTATGAAGCGGTTCTCCTGTTAGGGCAGACGTATGAAGAGCTTGGCGATCTGAATTATGCAATCAGCGTTTACAGCAGCTTTATCGACAGCGACCAGACGAATGCCAGCGTATATAACCGTCTGGGACTCTGCAAAATGGAGCTGAAGGCATATGACGAGGCCTTGATGGCGTTCCAGGCAGGGATGAATGTGGAAAATTGCACGATTATGCAGACTCTCAAGTTTAATGAAATTGTCACTTATGAAAGGCTCGGACAATACCAGACGGCAGCCAGCCTGATGAACAGTTATTTATCTACTTACCCGGATGATGCGGCGGCGCAGAGAGAGTATACGTTTTTAAAGACGAGATAACCAAGGCGGCACAAGATATTGTGTCTGTCTAAAAATACAGACATGATATCTTGTGTATTTGATTGACTTTTTTCTGGGGGAATGATACAATGCCCCTAGTAGTGTGATTTGCGTCTGTGGCCCAAAGTTTGCAGGCTGTGGAAAGGGTATGGGTATTAGTATGTTTCAGGTAATTAAAAGGGATGGCGAAGTGGCGGATTTTATGCTGAGTAAAATCAATGATGCCATTATAAAAGCTTTTCAGGCGACGGATATACAGTATAATAGCGATATTGTGGATTTATTGGCGCTGCGGGTGACGGCGGAATTCCAAAGCAAGGTGGATGATGGGAAGATCCATGTGGAAGATATTCAGGACAGCGTGGAGAAGGTGCTGGAACAGGCGGGGTATACGGAGACTGCGAAAGCTTTTATCCTCTACCGCAAGCAGCGGGAGAAGATGCGCAATATGAAGTCCACGATCCTTGATTATAAAGATGTAGTGAACAGCTATGTCAAGGTGGAGGACTGGAGGGTCAAGGAAAACTCCACAGTGACGTATTCGGTCGGAGGGCTGATCCTCAGCAATTCCGGCGCAGTTACAGCAAATTACTGGCTTTCGGAAATTTATGATAATGAGATTGCGGAGGCACACAGAAACGCGGATATTCATATTCATGACTTGTCTATGCTGACGGGGTATTGCGCCGGGTGGTCATTGAAGCAGCTGATACAGGAAGGGCTGGGAGGCATTACGGGCAAGATTACATCCGCACCGGCGGCACATCTTTCCGTTTTATGTAACCAGATGGTGAATTTTCTGGGCATTATGCAGAATGAATGGGCGGGGGCGCAGGCATTTTCCTCCTTTGATACATATCTCGCTCCTTTCGTGAAGGCCGATAATCTGACTTATCCGGAAGTAAAGAAATGCATTGAATCCTTTATTTATGGCGTGAACACACCAAGCCGGTGGGGGACACAGGCTCCTTTTTCTAATATTACCCTGGATTGGACCGTGCCGGACGATCTGGCGGAACTGCCGGCGATCGTGGGCGGCAGGGAAATGGATTTTAAATATAAAGATTGCAAAAAGGAAATGGATATGGTGAACAAGGCGTTTATCGAAACAATGATAGACGGGGACGCTGACGGAAGAGGGTTCCAATATCCCATTCCTACTTATTCCATTACCAGGGATTTTGACTGGTCGGATAATGAAAATAACCGATTGCTGTTTGAAATGACGGCAAAGTACGGGACACCTTATTTTTCGAATTATATCAATTCAGATATGGAACCCGGGGATGTGCGCAGCATGTGCTGCAGGCTGCGGCTGGATCTGAGGGAACTGAGGAAAAAAACCGGCGGGTTCTTTGGCTCCGGCGAAAGCACGGGGAGTGTAGGCGTGGTGACGATTAATATGCCCCGGCTGGCTTATCTGTCTGCCAATCAGGATGATTTTTACCGGCGGCTGGACCGGATGATGGATATTGCCGCCCGATCCCTGAAGATCAAACGCGGGGTGATAACAAAGCTTTTGGAAGAGGGGCTTTATCCTTATACGAAACGTTACTTAGGGAATTTTAACAATCATTTTTCAACGATCGGGCTTGTGGGGATGAACGAGGCCGGCTTAAATGCCAGCTGGCTGAGGGCAGACCTTAGCAGCAAGAAGGCGCAGGAGTTTGCAAAGGATGTATTGAACCATATGAGGAACCGGCTTTCCGATTATCAGGAGATGTACGGGGATTTGTATAATCTGGAGGCGACTCCGGCAGAAAGCACGGCTTACCGTCTGGCAAAGCATGATAAAAAAAGATGGCCCGACATCCAGACGGCAGGAAGCATGGGGGATACGCCTTACTATACGAATTCATCCCATCTGCCGGTGGATTATACAGTGGATATTTTTGATGCGCTGGATATTCAGGATGAGTTACAGACTTTATATACATCAGGAACTGTGTTCCATGCCTTTTTAGGCGAGAAACTGCCGGATTGGAAAGCGGCGGCCAGCTTGGTCAGGACGATTGCGGAGAATTATAGGCTGCCTTATTATACGATATCGCCGACTTATTCGATCTGCCGGGATCATGGGTATCTGGCGGGGGAGAAAAAAATATGCCCCCATTGCGGCAAGGCGACGGAGGTATATAGCCGTATTACCGGATATTACCGTCCCGTACAGAACTGGAACGATGGAAAGCTGCAGGAATATGCGAACCGAACGGAATATGACACGGCGGCTTCCCGGTTGAAACGGCCGGCGGCAAGCGCCATGGAACTGCCGGAGCCGGATCGGCAAGCGGATGAGAAGGCGGGAAAGCCGGAAAATATAAAATACCTTTTTACGACAAAAACCTGCCCGAACTGCAAACTGGCAAAGGAATACCTGAGAGGAGAGCAGTATGTGGCGGTAGATGCGGAAGAGAACATGGAGCTGGCATACCAATATGGTGTCATGCAGGCACCCACTCTGGTGGTAGTAAATGGAGAGGATTTCAGTAAGTATGTCAATATTTCCAATATATGCAAATATGTCCATGCGTAAATGTGTTCACATGTAGATGTGTTCGCATGTAGATGCTTGGATGCGATGGCGCGGTCTTTCGTTTCGCAGATTAAGATTAGGGGAAAGGAGTATGGAAAGGGATGGAAAAAATTTATTTAAGGGTGAAAGGCATTATTAAACAGGACGATAAGTATCTTTTGGTCAAAAGATGGGTGGATGACAGAATCCCGGATCCGTTTCTGTGGGAATTCGTGGACGCAGAAGTAAATTACGGGGAAGCGCCGGACGAGGCTATGTTAAGGGCTATCGGGGAAATCCTTTCGGTCGAAGGGAAGATAGAACGCATTGTCTATACTTGGTCCAATATGATAGGGGATTCCCAGTGCGTAGGGATCGCTTATATCTGTTCTATCAAAGACGACAGCAGCATCGTGCTCGGAGAAGATTACGGAGAGTGGGAATGGGTGGAAAGAAACCAGTTCCCGGAATACATTGAGAATAAGTATGTCATGAATGATCTGGAAGGCGTGGAGTTGTAGAAGGATAAGAGGAGAAAAGGAATGATTCAGAAACTGACGGAAAAAATCAAAAAAACGAACGCTCCTGTTGTAGTGGGACTGGATCCTATGCTGGATTATATTCCCGGGCATATTACGGGAAAAGCGTACCAGGAATTCGGCGAGACGCTGGAAGGAGCGGCAGAAGCAATCTGGCAGTTTAATAAAGAAATCATCGATAATATTTGGGATCTGATTCCGGCAGTGAAGCCGCAGATCGCAATGTATGAGCAGTTCGGCCTGGAAGGACTCAAGGTTTTTAAGAAAACCTTGGATTATTGCAAAGAAAAGGATCTGGTTGTGATCGGGGATATTAAGAGGGGGGATATTGGCTCCACTTCCAAAGCTTATGCGGTCGGGCATTTGGGAAAGGTGAAGGTCGGCGGGAAATTTTATGCGGGCTTTGATGAAGATTTTGCAACGGTAAATCCGTATTTTGGCACGGATGGGATAAAACCTTTTCTCGATATATGCAGACAGGAGAAAAAGGGGATTTTTATTTTAGTGAAGACATCCAATCCTAGCAGCGGCGAGTTCCAGGACCGCCTGGCAGACGGCCGGCCGCTTTATGAAATGGTCGGGGAAAAGGTAGCTGAATGGGGGGAAGCCTGCATGGGTGATTCCTATAGCTATGTGGGCGCGGTAGTGGGCGCGACTTACCCGGAGATGGGAAGGATATTGCGCCGGATCATGCCGAAAGCTTATATTCTTGTGCCTGGTTACGGCGCACAGGGAGGAAAAGGAGAGGATCTTGTGGATTTCTTCAACGAGGACGGACTGGGGGCTATCGTCAATTCCTCCAGGGGAATCATTGCGGCTTATAAGCAGGAAAAATACGCGGAGTTCGGGGAACAGCATTTCGGTGAAGCGGCAAGGGCGGCGGTAGAAGATATGAGGGACGATATTATGGGCGCTTTGAGCCGGAGGGGATAAAATCAGAAAAGATAAAACCTGCAAACAGGGAGGATTACGGATATATGAACAGTTATAAAAAGGAATTCATCGAATTCATGGTAGACAGCCAGGTGCTGAAGTTTGGAGAGTTCACCTTAAAAAGCGGACGAAAATCCCCCTTTTTTATGAATGCCGGGGGATATGTGACGGGAACCCAGTTAAGAAAGCTGGGAGAATATTATGCCAAGGCGATCCATGATAATTACGGACTGGATTTTGATGTGCTGTTCGGCCCTGCCTATAAAGGGATCCCCCTCAGCGTGGCGACCGCCATGGCGATCAGCGAATTGTACGGCAAAGATGTGAAATACTGCTCGAACCGAAAGGAAGAGAAAGACCACGGGGATACGGGTATCCTCTTAGGAAGCAAGCTAAAGGACGGCGACAGGGTTATTATTATTGAAGACGTGACTACTTCCGGCAAATCGATCGAAGAGACTTTTCCGATTTTGAAAGCCCAGGCGGATGTGGAAATCAAAGGGCTGATCGTATCTTTGAACCGTATGGAAAAGGGGCAGGGAGAAACGAGCGCCCTGCAGGAAATAAGAGAAAAATACGGGTTTGATGCTAACGCCATCGTAACGATGGAAGAGGTGGTGGAATATTTGTATAACAGGCCGTATCGAGGAATCATTTATATCAATGATGCATGTAAGGCGTTAATTGACACATACTATGAGAAATATGGCGCAAAAAAATAAGGAAAACAGGAAGGGAGGAAGGGCATGGAAGAAAAAATATATAAAACGATGAGCGGTTCCGGGGCTTTGAATATCGTGGTGGGAGTCGTTACGCTGGTGGCAGGGATCACTGGAGGGGTGCTTCTGATCATAAGCGGGGCGAAACTGCTCTCAAGCAAATCAAAGATATTGTTTTAACACGGGTGGGCATTTCCAGGAAAGGAATGCCCATTCGAAGATTAAGCGATAACGGAGGCATGGTGATTTCATGATTCAGAAGAAAGGAAGCAAAGGAAAAAAGAGAAGCGGATATATATTTACGGTGAGGAAGCATCCAGAAAAAGGGATTATGTCAACCATTTTGGGCGTGCTTTCGATTCTTTCCGTGGGGGCGGCAATTTATCTGGCCTATAGGAACGGAGGAGATGCCCTGCCGCAGTATGGAGCCGCCGTATTTCTTGTTACTCTTTTCTCCCTGGCAGGACTGGTGCTTGGCATATTGTCCAGAATAGAAAAGGATAATTATTATTTATTTCCTCATTTGGGCATAGGTCTGAATTCGCTTTGCCTTGCCATGGTCAGTTTTATTTTGTATGCCGGAATATAAATGGAACAGGAGCGGGACAGCGTTATGGATATAACGGAAAACGTAAAAGAAAGATATGAATTAGCGAAGGAACGTATCTTGGAAATAGCCGGAGAAGACGGCATCCGAGGGGAATATGGCGTATATTTCCGGGAAATGGCGGCTTTTTTAGGAGAAATCATGGATGCTTATGATGATGCGGCCAGCGGGGAATTGTACGAGGCACCTTTAGAAGAATTGCAGAAAAGGAATCGGAGCCTTTACAAGGATATTCTTCCAGAGAATTATGGGGGAAGTTATGGCAACCCATCCTATGCGGTGAAGAAATTAGGGGATGGTTACGGGCAGCTTCTTTCCTTTCTTTATGCGGAGCTAAGGAGCCTGATTGCCTTTGCTTATGAAAAGGACTTGTTGGAAATGACGATTCGGATGGAACTATTTCTCGAGTTATACAGCTCTTTTGCCTGTGCGGGGGAAGAGGGGAAAGATGCGCCGGATTATGAGGAGATCCGTGAGACTATTTATTGGTTTGTCAGCGATTATTCGGAACTGTCAGCAAAGAAGAGGCTCAGGGAGCAGCTTTGCCCGGAAGAAGATTTTGCTTTGAAGATTATCAGGGACAGTGACCTGGATGATGTGCGGTATCTTTATTATTTTGGGGAATATATCACGGAAGAGGAACTGGAAACAGCAAGGCATCTGAATGGAATGAAGATGGAGGAAATCCAGCGGATGGCCGATACTTATACGGAAGGGTATCGGATCGGGTTTGAAGTGTGCAACAAGGATATCTCGAAAAAGAAAACCGTGAATATCCTATACTGCCTGGGCTTTGAACGGATGATAAGGGCGGCGGTGGAAAATTTTGCGGCAATGGGGCTGCGCCCTGCCATATACCGGGCGAGGGAGAGCGTGCTGTGGGGAAAAAGCATCCGTAAAAACGGATATTACGGGGCGGCCGCCAACAGGCAGTATGAGTATGACCATAAGGAAGACCAGGCGTTATATTTGGACAAACAATATACGAACCGCAGACTGGAAGTCATGAAGGAGGCTTTTGAGGAACTTAAGGAAGAGGCATCGCTGCTCGGAGGCCCTGCGGTGGTGGAAACTTTTGGGGAGGAACCTTTTGTGCCGGAGGCGAAAGCGGATACTTTGAAGCTTTCGGAAAAGCAGCAGAAGCTGGAAGTCGCATATATGGCCGATGCAGGGGAAATGAGGAACGAATACATCAAAGGGGAAGAGAGGAGCTTTACGATCATTGCCTTCCCGGTTCCTGCGATCGGCGAAAAATATAAGGAGATTTTTGACGAGACCGTCAGGATCAATACGCTGGATTATAACCTTTACCAGAAGATCCAGCAGACGATGATCGACGCGCTGGATGGGGCGGATCATGTGACGGTAAAGGGAATGAACGGAAATCGGACCAATTTGCGGATCAAACTCCATGAATTAAGCGATCCAAACAGGGAAACGAACTTTGAAAACTGTGTGGCGGATGTAAATATTCCAGTGGGCGAAGTGTTTACCTCTCCCCTTTTAAAAGGAACAGACGGACTGCTCCATGTGACCCGGGTTTTTTTAAACGGCCTGGAATACAAGGATCTGGAAATCAATTTTACCGATGGGATGATAAGCGGATACCGCTGTGGAAATTTTGCATCGGAGGAAGAAAATAAAAAATATGTGAAAGATCATGTGTTGTTCCGGCATGATACCCTGCCCATGGGCGAGTTCGCTATTGGAACCAATACGGCGGCTTATGTGATGGCGAAGAAATACGGGATCGGGGACAAACTTCCTATATTGATTGCGGAGAAAATGGGACCGCATTTTGCGGTAGGGGATACCTGTTATTCCCATGAAGAAGAACTGGTGACATATAATCCTGACGGAAAAGCGATGGCCGCGAAGGAAAACGAAGTGTCGGCCCTGCGCCGTACGGATAGGGGAAAAGCCTATTTTAACTGCCATACGGATATTACGATTCCTTACGATGAACTGGGAGAACTGGCAGCCGAGGGGAAAGATGGAAAGAGGGAAATAATTATTAAGGAAGGGCGCTTTGTCCTGAAGGGGTGCGAGGCATTAAATCTTCCGTTGGAAGAATAGGAAAATATGCGAAAATATGGGTTGCGTGTGGAATCATTTTTTAGTAAACTAAGAAATGGAGTAATATGTGTATAAAGGAGATCAGCAGCTATGGCGCAAGTGGGAATTGTGATGGGAAGCGATTCGGATATGCCGGTTATGGCAAAAGCCGCCCAGGTTTTGGACGAACTGGGGGTTTCTTATGAGATGAGGATTATTTCGGCACACAGGGAGCCGGATGTATTTTTTGAATATGCAAATACAGCGGAAGAGAAGGGATTGAAGGTCATTATTGCAGGGGCGGGCATGGCAGCCCATCTGCCGGGGATGTGCGCGGCAATTTTTCCAATGCCGGTGATCGGCATTCCGATGCACACCGCTTCTTTAGGGGGAAGGGATTCCTTGTATTCCATCGTCCAGATGCCTTCGGGAATTCCGGTGGCGACGGTGGCGATTAACGGCGGGGCGAATGCGGGCATTCTGGCGGCCAAGATTCTGGCTGTTTCCGACGAGGGGCTGTTAAAACGGCTGAAAAGTTACAGCAGTTCTTTAAAGGAAAGCGTGCAGGCAAAGGATGAAAAACTTCAGGAATTGGGTTATCAAGGTTATATGAGATAAGAAAACGGGCGGAGGAAAAAGGCATGGATTACAAAAAGGCCGGTGTCGATATTGAAGCCGGATACCAATCGGTAGAATTAATGAAAAAATATGTAAAGGAAACGATGCGGCCGGAGGTACTCGGCGGGTTGGGCGGTTTTTCCGGGGCATTTTCCCTTTCATCCATTAAAAATATGGAAAAACCTACCCTTGTATCGGGAACGGACGGCGTAGGCACGAAGCTGAAGCTGGCGTTTCTGCTGGATAAGCATGATACGGTAGGAATCGATTGCGTTGCCATGTGCGTGAATGATATCGCATGTGCGGGCGGAGAACCCTTGTTTTTCCTCGATTACATAGCATGTGGAAAGAATTATCCAGAGAAGATTGCGACGATCGTAAAGGGCGTGGCAGACGGATGCAGACAGTCAGGCGCAGCGCTGATCGGTGGAGAGACGGCAGAGATGCCGGGATTTTACCCGGAGGACGAATACGATCTTGCTGGATTCGCAGTAGGAGTGGTGGACGAAAAGAACCTGATCACTGGACAGGATATCAGGCCGGGCGATGTTCTGATCGGCATCGCTTCTTCCGGCATACATAGCAACGGCTTTTCTCTGGTCAGGAAAGTGTTTGATATGACAAGGGAAAGCTTGGATACTTATTATGATGTATTAGGAAAAACGCTGGGTGAGGCGTTGATCGAACCTACGAAGATTTATGTGAAAGCATTGAAAGAGGCAAAGGATGCCGGCGTTCGGATTAAAGGCTGCAGCCATATTACGGGCGGGGGTTTTTATGAAAATATTCCAAGGATGCTGCCGGAGGGCGTGCGTGCCGTCGTGAAAAAGGACAGCTATGAAGTCCCGGCTATTTTCCGGCTTTTGCAGGAAAAAGGCGGTCTGGAAGAAAAAATGATGTATAATACATACAATATGGGGATCGGCATGGTACTGGCGCTGGAGGAAAGCCAAGTGGAAGAAGCGATGGAAGCAATCCGACGGGCAGGGGAAATTCCTTTCCGAATAGGGTATGCCGAGCCCGGTGAAAAAGGGGTCGTTTTATGCTGAGGGTAGTCGTATGTGTGTCTGGCGGGGGGACGAATCTCCAGGCATTGATCGACGGTATAAAAAGCGGTCGCATAAGCAATGCGCAGATCGTACAAGTGGTCAGCAATAACAAGGATGCTTATGCCTTAAAACGGGCAAAGGAAAATGATATACCGGCGGTATGTATATCCCCGAAAGATTATACGGACAGGGCGGCATTCCACAAAGCGCTGCTGGGAGCGGTAAGGGAGGCAGAGCCGGATCTTATCGTGCTGGCAGGATTCCTTGTGGTAATTCCCAAGGAAATGATCGCGGAATATAGAAATAAGATCATTAACATACATCCTTCCCTGATTCCGTCTTTTTGCGGCACGGGATATTATGGGCTGAAAGTACACGAGGGAGCGCTGGAGCGGGGGGTAAAAATTACCGGGGCGACGGTGCATTTTGTAGATGAGGGTACGGATACTGGCCCGATCCTTTTGCAGAAGCCAGTGGAGATCATGGAAGGAGACACGCCGGAAATTTTGCAGAGGCGGGTTATGGAAGAGGCGGAATGGGTGCTGCTGCCGGAAGCTGTCGATGCGATAGCGAATAACCGGGTGGAAATAAAGGACAATAGATGCAGAATTTTAAAAAATAGAAAGGAAAGTGGTGTGTCATGAAGGTTTTAATCGTCGGAAGCGGCGGAAGAGAACATGCGATTGCCTTGAGCGTGGCAAAAAGCCCGAAAGTGGATAAGATATACTGTGTACCCGGGAATGCCGGTATCGGCAGCCTGGCACAGTGCGTTCCGATCGGGGCTATGGAATTCGATAAAATCGTAGCTTTTGCGAAGGAAAAAGAAATCGACCTGACTATCGTGGGCATGGACGATCCTTTGGTGGGAGGACTGATAGACGAGCTGGAAGCCGCAGGGCTGAGGGCTTTCGGGCCGAGGAAGAATGCGGCGATACTGGAGGGAAGCAAAGCATTTTCTAAGGATCTGATGAAAAAATATCATATTCCTACGGCGGAATACGAAAACTTTGACGATGCCGGGGAGGCGGAAGCTTATTTGGAAAAAGCACAGTTTCCTGTGGTGTTAAAGGCAGACGGGCTTGCCCTTGGAAAAGGAGTGCTGATCTGCCAGAATCTGGAGGAAGCAAAAGAAGGCGTGAAATCGATCATGCTGGATAAAAAATTCGGTTCGGCAGGAAGCCGGATGGTGATCGAGGAATTTATGACCGGGCGGGAAGTATCGGTGCTTTCTTTTGTGGATGGCAGGACCATTAAGACGATGACTTCGGCACAGGACCATAAAAGGGCCATGGACGGCGATATGGGTTTGAATACGGGCGGAATGGGGACTTTTTCGCCGAGTCCGTTTTATACGAAAGAAATCGATGAATTTTGCATGAAAAATATTTATCAGCCTACGGTGGATGCTATGGCGGCCGAAGGAAGGGAATTTAAGGGAGTCATCTTCTTTGGCCTGATGCTGACGGAGAAGGGGCCGAAAGTGCTGGAATACAACGCACGTTTTGGAGATCCCGAAGCACAGGTAGTATTGCCGAGGATGAAAAATGATATGATAGAGGTAATTGAGGCATGCATCGACGGAAAGCTGGATGAAATTGACCTGCAATTTGAAGATAATGCCGCTGTCTGTGTTGTCCTTGCTTCCAAAGGATATCCGGTGGCATATGAAAAAGGTTATGTGATACAGGGGCTGGAAAATTTTGAAGGGAAAGACGGCTATTACTGTTTCCACGCCGGAACGAAGAGAACGGAAGAAGGGATTGTTACGAACGGAGGGCGCGTCCTGGGCATTACTGCAAAAGGAAAGGAGCTGAAAGAGGCCAGGGAGAACGCTTACCGGGCTACGCAATGGGTGACATTTGAAAATAAATATATGCGCAATGATATAGGAAAAGCGATCGAGGAGGTATAAGGGGTATGGGTATCACGGATAAAGAAGCGCTCAGAATGGAAGCATTGGGTATCACCAACTATAACAGGCCGTATATATGCGATAACTGCGGCGGACTCATGGAATTTAAAGGATGCGGCGAATACGAATGCGAGGATTGCCATACGAAGGGATATGATGATTACGGCAAAGTAAGGAATTATATTGAGTTACACAGGGGGGCGAATGCGGCGGAGATCGAAGCCAAGACCGGAGTAACCCAGAAGGCGATCCGGCAGATGCTGAAAGAGTCCAAACTGGAAATCACCGCCGATTCCGTGGCCTTTATGAGATGCGAGATATGCGGGGTGGATATCCGTTCAGGAAGGTTCTGCCCCAAATGCGAGGCTTCTTACCATAAGGAAAAAGAAAAGAAAATGAGGGAAAAAATGAAAGGGTTTGGACTGGAAAACGAAGAAGAAAGAAGGGAACGCCAGAAAGGCGAAAAACGTTTCCTTCGCGAAGAGTAGGGAATATTTTCCGGAAGGTACTTTTTGGAGAATACTTTTTTGGAAATACGGATCAGAGAGGAAATACGGATGAGGACAACATTAGGAAGAAAAATGGTTACAATTATGGCAGGTATTCTTTTGGCCGCCGTCATGTTTATGAATATACCGGCAGAAGCTATGGCCTACCAGCCTACGGTGGGAATCGTATCGGCAGATGCGGCGAAGGTAAGAAAAGAACCCAGTACGTCAAGCGATGTGGCGGGAAGCGTATTAAAGGGCAGCAGCGTTACGGTGACGGATGAGGTGACGGACAGCGCGGGATCCAAATGGTATAAAGTAACGTTTGAAGGAAATACTGGCTATATTCGCTCTGATTTGTTGATCAAGGCGACAGTGTCTACGCCGAATAACGTTCAGACTACGACGCAGACGGTGCAGGTTGCTGCGACGGGAAGCAAGCCGGCGGCGACTACGGCGACTCCGATTGCGGAAACGAAAGCATATGTGAATTATAAAAGCGTCGTGGTACGCCAGGGAGCTTCTACAGACCATGAAGTGATGGGGTCCGTGACGGAGAATACACCTGTTATTATTACTGGAGAGGCAAACGGGGCAAATGGAAGGAAATGGTACCAGATTCGCTATACCAACCAGTCCGGCAGGGAAGTGATCGGCTTTGTAAGGGCGGATTTATTGACAGTAGGAGATCCCCCTGCAGCAGCGCCGGCAGAAACGCCGGCAGAACCGACAGAGCCTGCGCCGGAAGAAGGAACGGAGGCCGGGACAGGAGAAGGAACAGAAACGCCCGAAGGCGGGGAGGCGCCTGCGGAGGGCGGAGAAGAAGCGCCGGCAGAAGCCCCTGTGGAAGAACCGGCACCTGAGGAACCCCAGGCAAAACCCGATTATGAAATGGTATTTACGCAGAATGACCAGGGAGTAGAAGAGTGGTTTTTATACGATAATATTAACGGTACGAGGCAAGCCTTGTCTAATCTCCAGGCGGCGGCAGAAGCCGGAGCAAGTATGGGGACAGTGGATGAAGAAGAACTTTCCATCCAGAAAATTATCATTATTGCTTTAGGGGCCGCTGTGGCAATCCTATTGATTGTAGTCATCCTTCTTCTTTTCAAAATCAAGGATCTGAACGATGATGAATATGAGGATGACGATGAGGACGATGACGACGACGATGACGACGACGATGACGACGACGACGATGAGGAAGAGGACGAGGAGGAAGAAGAGAAAAAGAAACCTCGTAAAAAAAGATCCATGGCCGATAATCTGAAAGCAGTCAATAATGCCGGTTCCGCAAAAATCGCAAAAGAAAAGGAAAAGGGAATTACGATCAAGAATGTAGAATATATTCCTGAGGAAGAACCTTTTGAGCCGGGAAGGTCCGTTGTCTCGAAACCGCAGGCGAAAAGAAAAGCGAAAAACTTTCTGATCGACGATGATGAGTTTGAATTTGAGTTCTTGAATATGGATGACAGAAATTAATGCCGTTATTACAAGACTGTGATAAAAGAATGGGGTATATAGGAAAACCTGTATACCCCGTGTCTGTTATAAGTAAATGGATATAATGGGTATATCTGACAGAAGGAAAGCGATATTGGCGATGATGATAGAAATTGATTTTAACAGCGGTGAAGCGCTGTATTTACAGCTTAGGAACCAGATTATCCTTGGGATTGCGACTGCCAGGATCAGGGAGGGGGACGAACTTCCTTCGGTCAGGCAGCTGGCGGGGGATATCGGCATTAATATGCATACAGTGAATAAAGCCTATGCCGTCCTGAAGCAGGAGGGATTCGTGAAGGTAGACCGGCGCAGGGGAGCTGTGATTGCTATCGATGCAGACCGCGCGGAGACGGTAAGGGAACTTCGTAAAGAATTAAAAGTGATTCTTGCAAAAGTAAGTTGCAAGAATATTTCCAGAGAAGAAGTACATGCTCTTATTGATGAAATATATGAAGATTATGGAGGAATCGATTGATGCAGCCAAAGTTTACGGAAAAGGCGAGGGCGGCGCTGCTGTTGGCAGAGAAGACAGCGGCGGGCTTAAGACAGGGATATGTGGGAACAGAACATATCCTGGCAGGACTTTTAAAAGAAGGAACAGGAGTCGCAGCAAAAGTCCTTGTGGAAAACGGTGTAGAGGAAAAGCAGCTTCTGGAAATGATCCGTGAATTGATCACTCCGGATACCGGCGTGCTTGCAAAGGACAGGGACGGTTATTCCCCCAGGGCGATGAAGGTGCTGGAAGAGGCGCACCGCCAGGCGGAACGCTTTGAAACGGGATGTACGGGAACAGAGCATATCCTGCTGGCTCTTATAAAAGAAGGCGAGAATGTGGCGGCCAGGCTGCTGAACACGATGGGAATATCCATGCAGAAGGTTTATGTGGATACATTGATCGCCATGGGGCAGGATGGCGCGTTATATAAAGAAGATCTGGCAAAGAAGCAGGGGGGAAGGAAAAAGGGAGGCGCTTCCGTACTGGAACAGTACAGCCGGGATCTGACCGCCCTTGCCAGAAAAGGAGAATTGGATCCAGTGATCGGGCGGGAAGATGAAATCGGCAGGGTTATTCAGATATTGAGCAGAAGAACAAAGAATAATCCCTGTCTGATCGGAGAACCCGGCGTTGGAAAAACTGCGGTAGTAGAAGGATTGGCTCTCAGGATCGTGGCAGGGGAAGTTCCCTTTACGGTGCAGGACAAACGAGTCATGACCCTTGATTTGTCGGGGATGGTTGCGGGAAGCAAATACCGGGGGGAATTTGAAGAAAGAATTAAAAAAGTGATCAAAGAGGTGATTGCCAGCGGCAATGTCATTCTTTTTATTGACGAGATGCATACGATTATCGGCGCCGGAGGAGCGGAAGGGGCTATCGATGCCTCCAATATATTAAAGCCATCCCTGGCAAGAGGGGAAATTCAGCTGATCGGCGCAACGACGATATCCGAATACCGGAAATATGTGGAAAAGGATGCGGCGCTGGAACGTCGGTTCCAGCCGGTCAATGTGGAAGAGCCTACGGAAGAGGAAGCAATCGGTATTTTAAAAGGAGTGGCGGGGAAATATGAAGAACACCACCACGTCCAGATACGGGAAGATGCGATCGAGGCGGCGGTAAAGCTGTCTGTCCGTTATATCAATGACAGGAATCTGCCGGATAAGGCCATTGACCTGATCGATGAAGCGGCGGCCGCATTGCGCCTTAAGACCATGCATATGCCGGATAAAATGAAGGAACTGGCGGAGCAGATCGCGAAAATCGATGTACAGATCGAACGTTCCATCCGCATGGAAGCATTTTCCCAGGCAGGGGAATTAAAGCGCAGCCAGGATGCCCTGATGAAAAAATATGACAAGTTAAAAGAGCGTTTTGATAAAAACCAGAGAGAACGCCAATATGTAGTCGGCGAAAATGAGATCGCGGAAGTGGTGGCTATGTGGACCAAGATACCGCTGAAAAAACTGGCGGAAAAGGAAAGCGAGCGGCTGCTGAAACTGGAATCCATCCTCCATAAACGGGTGATCGGCCAGGAAGAAGCGGTATCCGCTGTAGCGAGAGCGATGCGCAGGGGAAGGGTAGGATTGCAGGATCCGAACCGCCCGATCGGCTCATTTCTTTTCCTCGGGCCTACCGGAGTAGGGAAAACGGAGCTGAGCAAGGCATTGGCAGAGGCGATGTTCGGCTCGGAAAACGCTTTGATACGCGTGGATATGTCGGAATATATGGAAGGGCATTCCGTATCGAAAATGATAGGATCTCCTCCAGGCTATGTGGGGTTTGACGAAGGCGGGCAGCTGAGCGAGAAAGTAAGAAGGAACCCTTATTCGGTCGTTCTCTTTGATGAAATCGAAAAAGCCCATCCGGATGTTTTCAATATTCTACTCCAGGTATTGGATGACGGCCATATCACGGACTCCAAAGGACGGAAAGTCAACTTTAAGAATACAATACTGATTATGACTTCCAATGCAGGGGCGCAGAGAATCGTGGATCCAAAGAACCTTGGGTTTTCCGTGGCTTCCGATGAGAAAAAGGATTATGATAAAATGAAATCCGGCGTGATGGAAGAGGTAAAACGGCTCTTTAAGCCGGAATTTATTAACCGTATCGACGAGATCATGGTATTCCATCCGCTGCAAAAGGAGGATATGAAGCAGATTGTCACCTTGCTTGCCAAAAATCTGACCAAGCGGTGCAAGGAGCAGATGAATATCGATTTGACGCTGACTTCATCCCTGAAAGAATGGATCGTCGAGGAACATTCCGATGCCAAGATGGGGGCAAGACCCCTGAAACGGGCGATACAGACCGTGGTTGAGGATGCCCTGGCGGAGGAGATACTGGCGGGGAGCATAAAGCCGGGAGATCATGTCAGCGCGGGGGTAAGGGATAAAAAAGTGGTTTTCCATAATAAAAAATAAGTGGATTAAACTGGGAAAATATATTATACTGTACTATAGAATATGTAGAAGAAGACATATCAGAGGTTTAGGAGGACATAAGAAATGGCAGTGGTGAAAGAATTACTCCGCGGAGAAGACGGGGGCGCAATTAGCTTTGGCAACCATAAGCTGGAAGAAAAAGCGAAGTTAGTTGATTTTGAATTCGGCGGGGATCTTTGGAAAGTAAAGACTTATAAAACGATGACTAAGCTTGAAAAAAATGGGATGTTTGTTTATGAATCGGTGCCGGGAACGAGCGTAAACCATTTCCAGGAGACACAGGACGGCATCAGCTTTATGGTAGAAGGCAGCGAAGATGCGCAGATTACCGTAGGGCTTCAGGATGAAACGGAATACGAAGTATTTATCAATGACGAAAGCATTGGCAAGATGCGAACAAATTTGGGAGGCAAGCTGAATTTGAGCGTGGAACTGAGCGGAGACGGGGAAGCGAGCGTCAGAGTAACAAAATAATATACTTTACGGGGCGGTCATTGATATATATATGAAAGTCCCGTTTTTCTTGCTTTATAGAAAGTTTCCTTGCGGCCAGGAGGCAGGGGTGCTGCGCGGCCGTAAAAAGAGGAGGAAGAAATGGCAAAGGCTAAAAACACAGCCGTATTTTTTTGTCAGGAATGCGGGTATGAATCGGTAAAATGGATGGGGCAGTGTCCCGGCTGTAAAACGTGGAACTCCTTTGTGGAAGAAAAAGTGAATCTGGGAGGCAGGAGGACTGGCACGGCAGGATCGATGCGGTCCGGTACGATGGGAACAGCAGGGCCGGGCGCGGAACCGGCCCTGCTTTCCGAAGTCTCTATCGACGACGGGGAGAGGATCGGAACGGGAATGAAGGAGCTGGACCGGGTGCTGGGAGGCGGAATCGTGCCGGGTTCCCTGACATTGGTAGGCGGTGATCCAGGAATCGGAAAGTCCACCCTTCTGCTGCAAGTCTGCCAGAAGCTGGTGGATAAGGGGAGAAAAGTATTATATATATCGGGGGAGGAATCCTTAAAACAGATTAAAATAAGGGCGGAACGCATCGGGAAGTTCGGCGATGCGCTGCTATTGCTTTGCGAGACCAACCTGGGTATCGTGGAAGAAACCATTCGGCGCATCCGGCCTCATGCGGTAGTCATTGATTCCATACAAACGATGTACAGCGAAGAAATATCGGCGGCGCCGGGAAGCGTATCACAGGTCAGGGAGGCTACGGGGGTTTTTTTGCAGCTTGCCAAAGGAATGAATGTGTCGATTTTTATTGTAGGACATGTGACGAAGGAAGGCACCGTGGCAGGACCTAGGGTGCTGGAACATATGGTGGATGCCGTGCTTTATTTTGAAGGAGATAGACATGCTTCCTACCGCATTCTCAGAGGGGTGAAGAATCGGTTTGGATCGACTAATGAGATCGGAGTGTTTGAAATGCGGGAGGAGGGGCTGGCAGAGGTGAAAAACCCTTCGGAATTTATGCTGGAAGGAAGGCCGGAGGAAGCCAGCGGATCGGTAGTGGCATGTTCCATGGAGGGCACGAGGCCCATCCTGATCGAGATCCAGGCCCTTGTATGCAGGAGCAATTTCGGCATACCGAGGAGGCAGGCGACAGGGACGGACTTTAACCGGGTCAATCTTTTAATGGCGGTGCTGGAAAAAAGGGCAGGGCTCCAGTTGTCAGACTGCGATGCCTATGTCAACCTTGCCGGCGGCATAAAGATCATGGAACCAGCGATCGATCTTGGAATCGTGATGGCGGTTGTATCCAGTTTTAAAAACCGTGCGCTGGATGACAAGATGATCGTATTCGGAGAGGTAGGGCTGAGCGGGGAAGTGCGGGCAGTGAGCATGGCGGAACAAAGAGTGCAGGAAGCGGAGAAGCTGGGATTTACTTCCTGCATAGTGCCGGCGGTCTGTCTGAAAGGAATCAAACAGAAAGAAGGGATAAAAATAATCGGTGTGAAATCGGTCAGGGATGCCATTGATCTGATATAGAGGAGTGGAATAAGATGAGAAAATTAATGGTGTATTTAAAGGGTTATAAAAAGGAGACCGTGCTGGCGCCTCTTTTTAAGATGCTGGAAGCTTCTTTTGAATTGCTCGTTCCCCTTGTCATGGTGCAGATTATTGACAGAGGGATTGCAGAGGCAGACAAAGGGTTCATTTTCCAGATGAGCCTTCTTATGGCAGCGCTTGGCATAATAGGGCTTGTCTGTTCGATTACCGCCCAATACTTTGCGGCAAAAGCGGCTGTGGGTTTCTCGGCGCAGCTGAAACATTCTTTATTTGCCCATATCCAGTCACTGTCCTTTTCAGAAATGGATACGATCGGAACGTCGACGCTGATTACCAGAATGACGAGCGATGTCAACCAGGTGCAGTCCGGAGTCAACCTGATCCTTCGCCTTTTTCTCCGCTCGCCTTTTATCGTGGCCGGCGCGATGGTGATGGCGTTTACGATCGATACGAAGGCGGCAATGGTTTTTACGGTGACGATCCCCCTTTTGTGCGTCGTAGTGTTCGGGATCATGCTGGTCAGCATGCCGTTGTATAAAAAGGTTCAGGCGGGGCTGGACAAAATTCTGAAAATCACAAGGGAGAACCTGACTGGGGCCAGGGTGGTGCGCGCCTTTAATAAAGAGGAGGCAGAGGTTCTCAGTTTTGAAGAAAGCAATAAGGAACTGACAAAGATGCAGATGTTCGTGGGAAGGATATCCGCCCTGATGAACCCGGTGACATACATCATTATCAACGGAGCTATCATTGTCCTGATCCAGACCGGGGCGTGGCAGGTAAACCAGGGGTATATTACCCAGGGGGAAGTCGTGGCGCTGGTGAATTACATGTCCCAGATACTGGTGGAACTGATCAAGCTGGCAAACCTGATTATCACCGTGACGAAGGCTTTTGCTTGTGCGAACCGCATCCAGGATGTCTTTGAAACGAAGCCGGAGGGCGAACCGGCCGGGCAGGCAGTGAAAGAGGAAGGAACAGAAAAGAAAGAGAATATAGAAGAAGCAAATGCAGGAAAAGGAGGGGCAGAGGCTGTCAGCTTTGAGCATGTGGGGCTGACTTACAAGAATGCGGGGGCGGAATCGCTGACTGATATCAGCTTCCGCGCATATAAGGGGCAGACCATCGGCATTATAGGGGGGACTGGTTCGGGAAAATCTTCCATTGTCCATTTGATCCCTCGGTTTTATGACGCGACAAGAGGCATTGTGAAGGTGGACGGGATGGATGTGAAGGAATATCCTTTGGAGGAATTGCGTGCGAAAACAGGCATGGTCATGCAAAAAGCAACACTTTTTAAAGGAACCATCAGAGAAAACCTGTTATGGGGAAAAGAAGATGCAACGGAAGAAGAAATGTGGCAGGCGTTGGAGATCTCCCAGGCGAAGGAGTTTGTGGAGACAAAAGAGGGAGGATTGGATGCGGAGGTCGCACAGGGAGGAAAAAATCTTTCCGGCGGGCAGAAACAAAGACTTACCATAGCGCGGGCGCTGATCCGCAAGCCGGAAATCCTTATTTTGGATGACAGCGCATCGGCCCTTGATTTTGCTACGGATGCCAAGCTCAGGAAAGCGATCCGTGAAATGGAGGAGAAGATTACCGTGTTTATTGTATCCCAAAGAGCCTCTTCCATACAGTATGCGGATTCCATTATCGTGATGGATGACGGAAGGGTCGCGGGTATTGGAACGCATGGGGAATTGCTGGAAAATTGCGGGGTATATAAGGAAATTTATGATTCCCAGTTTAAAAAGGAGGGAAGAGCGCGATGAACGGCAGAAACAGTCAGAAAGACATTCTTGTTAAGGTGATGGGCTATATCAGAAGGTATTGGGTTTATTTGGGCATATCCGTTCTGATGGCAGCCCTTACAGTGGCGCTGACGCTCTATGTCCCTATCCTGACGGGGGATGCCATCGATCTGATTATCGGTAAAGGACTTGTGGACTTTCCAGGAATTATGCTTATTTTGGAGAAAATGGCGATAGCGATTGCCGTGACAGCCGCTGCCCAGTGGCTGATGAATGTGTGCAATAATAAAATGACTTACGGGATCGTGCGGGATATCAGGAATGAGGCATTCCAAAAAATAGAAAGGCTGCCGTTAAAGTATATTGATTCCCATTCTTATGGGGAAGTGGTCAGCCGGGTTATTGCGGACGTGGATCAGTTTGCCGACGGACTTTTGATGGGTTTTACCCAGCTATTTACAGGGATAGTGACAATTCTTGGAACGCTGGCGATCATGCTGACGATTAACATAGGAATTACGGCGGTGGTCGTCTGCATTACGCCGGTATCTTTTCTGGTAGCGAATTTTATTGCGAAGAAAACATTCCATATGTTTCGTCTGCAGTCCGAGACGAGGGCGGAGCAGACAGCGCTGATTGACGAAATGGTAGGAGGCCAGAGGGTGGTACAAGCATTCGGATATGAAGAGAATGCGATGGAGCGTTTTGATGAAATCAACGGGAGATTACAGAAATGCTCGCTGCAGGCCATTTTCTTTTCCTCCATCACGAATCCTGCCACCCGCTTTGTCAACAGTCTGGTATATACGGGAGTAGGCTTGACCGGGGCTTTGTTTGCCATCCGGGGCGGTATCAGCGTGGGCATGCTTTCCTGTCTGCTGACCTATGCCAACCAGTATACAAAGCCATTTAATGAAATATCCGGCGTAATCACGGAATTACAGAACGCCCTTGCGTGTGCGGGGAGGATTTTTGAATTAATGGAAGAAGAGCCTCAGGTGCCGGATGCGGAAAATGCGCTGGAACTGAAGGACGTCAGAGGAAATGTGGCGCTGGAAAATGTTTCTTTTTCCTATGTGCCGGATAAGAAGCTGATCCAGGGATTCGATCTATGCGTAAAACCGGGGCAGAGAGTAGCGATCGTAGGCCCTACCGGCTGCGGAAAGACAACGGTGATTAACTTATTGATGCGGTTTTATGATGTGGATCGGGGATGCATCCGGGTAGAAGGAACGGATATACGGGATGTGACGAGAAAAAGCCTGCGCACCGCTTATGGAATGGTGTTGCAGGAAACATGGCTGAAAACAGGAACGGTAAGGGAAAATATTGCGATGGGAAGGCCGGATGCAACGGAAGAGGAAATTGTGGCGGCTGCCAAGGCGGCATATGCACATAGCTTTATCAAGCGTCTGCCGGAAGGGTATGATACGATGATTGCGGAAGACGGAGGCAACTTGTCCCAGGGGCAGAAGCAGCTCCTTTGCATTACAAGGGTGATGCTCTGCCAGCCGGATATGCTGATCCTGGATGAGGCAACATCCTCTATTGATACGAGGACGGAATTGAAAATACAGAACGCATTTGCAAAGCTGATGGAAGGCAGAACCAGTTTTATTGTCGCCCACAGGCTTTCCACGATCCAGGAGGCGGATATTATACTGGTGATGAAAGACGGGAATATTATCGAACAGGGGAACCATGAGTCGCTGCTGGAAAAGGGAGGCTTTTATGCGCAGCTGTACCATAGCCAGTTTGCGGTATGATGGCAGAAAGCCAAGCAGCAAGCAGCCAAGAGTTTATTTTCTTTTTAAAGTAAAGAGGAAGTCCAGTTCTTCGTCTTTATAATAGAAAAAGCACAGGTAAGCAAAGACAGCCATTCCGATACAGACATAACAGTCGGCGATGTTGAACTTGGGGAAATCGATGGGTACGAAGTAGATAAAATCTATGACGTACCCGTTTTTGATTCGGTCAATCAGGTTTCCGATTCCGCCGCTTATGATAAGGAGCAAGGATGCTTTCATGGGCAGGTAACGGTTCATCCCGTCTTTTGGAATCTGCCAATACTTAAGGATAAGAAAAAGCATGGCGCAAGTAGTGAGCGTAATTAAAAAGCCCTGCTTCCCCATAAAGGAACTGAAAGCGGCGCCTGTATTTTCCAGATAAGAGAATTCGAGAATGCCGGAAAGGAGAGGATAATCCGGCTGTCCTTTTAAATGGCCGGCGGCCAAAAGCTTCACGGCCTGATCCAGGAAGATCAGCAGGAATACAAGGACAGCGGGATATATTTTTTTCAATATGTTTTTCATTTGGTACCTCCGTTTCAGCAGCATTTTTTTGTGTCTCTTATGGCACAGGATGGTATTTACAAAAAAAGCACTGACAAAATCAATTATCAGTGCCGTTTGACTTATAAAAGAAACAGGGGCAGTAGGAATCGAACCCACATCGATGGTTTTGGAGACCACTGTTCTACCTTTGAACTATGCCCCTATTTTTGACAGTTTTCAACCGCCGAATGTTATTATAGCATAAAGGCGGAGGAATGGCAAGGAATATTTTTATTTGTCGCGGCAGGGGTGTGGTGTGAGAAGCATAAAAGGAAAACTACGGATAAGTTGGTTTAAAATTTGTTTATATATATTTTTTGATATTGAAATCGCCTAATATTTAAACTTTCGCATAATTCAAGAATGAATTAGGCGAATTATACCTTAAGCAGAAACCTGTCGCACTGGAAAAACTGGTCGAGATAGCAAAAATACAAAGTACCGAGGCTTCCAATAAGATTGAAGGCATTGTTACGACAAGCACCAGGCTTCAACAGCTGGTTATGGAAAAGGCAACACCTAAGAATAGAGATGAGGAAGAAATTATGGGGTATCGGGATGTTTTAAATACAATCCATGAGAGCTATGAATATATCCCGATTCGTTCCTCTTATAAAATATATGCTTGGAATCGTGCTGGCAGTTTATAGAGATTTTGAGACCCGGATTAGTCTTGTGGATGAAAAACCGCCTGCAATAGAAATGGTCAGGAAAGCAGTTTATGAAAAAATCGGTAAATTTACAAAAGCAGCAGTGGAGCAAGGAATTGTTTTAGAAGCCAAGCATAGTGATGCGCCGGATGGTGTTTCATGTTTTTATCTTGAATCGGCATTTTGCGGTTACAGTTCTGCGGTCATTTCTTTTATCTCTGTTGGCATGCCTGCCTGGTATTTCCTGTCATCGCTTACAATGCCGTTCATGCGGACGATCATAAGCTAATACAGTGCAGAATCCTTTCCCATCTAACATATCCTTTCTTAGTGTCGTATTTGACCATATGATTTTCGAGTTTATCTGGTTTTTGGAGAAGCCGTGGAAGCCCGTTCGATATACTGGGCTCTTAACATAGTCCTGCTGATGGATACGTGGTTGATAAGGCAGTTCATGGCAAAATATGCGCATTTTCCGAGTTCAATCCGATCCTGCCGTATCGTAGTCAGAGGAGGGTTTATCTCGGTGGAAACGGGCAGGTCGTCGAAACCGATGACGCTCATATCGTCCGGCACTTGGAGGCCGCGCATTTTGCATTCCGCAATTACTCCCGAAGCCAGGTAGTCGTTGCTGCATATAATAGCAGTTGCTCCTTCTTCTAAAAAAACGGGAAGGTGATATTTGATATTTTCCACTATGTAATGGCTGTATGCTGTCAGTTTTTCGTTGTATGTCAGGCCATGGGCGAAAAGGCTGTCAGTATAGGCTTGCAGACGCTGGTCGGAAACCATAGAATCAGGCGATCCGTTGAGGAAGGCGATCCGCTTATGGCCAAGAGCAACGAGATGCTCAATGGCAGAGTCGATCCCTTCAAAACTATCCGTGCCTACATAAGCTACGTTTGGATTTTTCCTGATATAGTTATCAAACAGCACAGTGGGTATAGTAGTAGTGGCTAATTGGGCCATCCAGTTGTCCTGAAGGGTAAAACCTACGAGAAAAGCGCCGCTGTAGCCGTTTTTCAGCATAAACGTATCGTATTTTTCCTCTATCTGAAAGGCAGGATTGATGGGGGATATGATGACATCCCATTTATCCCTATATGCGGCCTGGCGGAATCCCAGAATAATTTCATATCCGAATTGATTGCTTGTTTCGTAGTCCATATTTTCCATGAAGATACATAATTTCTTATGTTCTTCCTTTTTCATTTTTTTTGTGGTATAACCCATTTCCACCGCCGTATCCAGTACAGCCTGGCGAAGCGAGTCGCTGATGTCGCTCGCCCCGTTCAGCCCTTTCGATACCGTGCCGACAGAAATTCCAAGTTTATCTGCAATATCTTTAATAGTAGCCATTTTTGAACTTTTTCCTCTGATATCAATTATACTTCATTCAGTATATAGTCAAAAACGGCGAATTGCAAGATATGATTTTCTAAAACAGGGGAATCATTTTTGTGGAAGATATAAGCATGGCTCGCTGAAAAATCGATAGACCTACCTTTTTTTGGAAAGCGGGCGGAAAATCGTCATCCGTCCCGTCCATCCCACGATTCGTACGAGAATAATACCGACAAAAATGCCGATGCTGTCGATCGCCACGTCCTTTTTGGAAGGCCCCCTGCCTTTGACAAAAGATTGGTGGTATTCGTCAAAGGCGGCAAAGCCTACGCAGAACAGCCCGGCCACGAGCATAAGCGGGATGCCTCGGAGTCCGTAGACATAAAGCGGAAAAGCAACGGATACCGCCAGAACAAAATATTCTGTAATGTGTCCCAGCTTGCGGACATAATAATGGATTTTTTTCACATAATGTTCGACTTGTTCATCCGTCAGCTCCTTTTTCAATACCTTATCCGCCGTCACCACGATCTTATGGCTGACTTTCAAGCTGAGCTGGCTGCTGGTGACGCCGTCCTGGGCAGAAAGGCGAAAGATCATATACATGACAAAAATAGCAGGAACAAAAGAGAGCGGCTTTAAAACAAAACGCAGCGTCTTTTTTATAAATAATAGAAAATATTTCATAATCGGAACCCTTTCTTTGTATGAAGATGAGGATGTGGAAAAAGGATGGAAATGAGACCCGGCCAGGCATCCCAGGCTCTGGGCCGAACGGCTGGACAAACGGCTTTTGCGCGATGGAGATGAGACTCAAGAATCGCGGAAGCCCTTGCTGAACGCGATTTTCGTTTTAAGAGGCTCATCGGAATGTTCCGTGCATCAAGTGCGTCCAGCCGTTTGTCCCAGAGCCTGGGATGCCTGGCCGGGTCTCATTTCCATCCCTTTTTCCATCCTCATTTCCCCTTTAAAATAAAAACGTATACTCCATAGAGGCTACTATGGAGTATACGCTTTTTATTTTGCCATGCAAATAGATTTCTGTAAAATTTATCTTTTCTTCATAATTGCCTTCCGCTTAGTCCACAGGAGTCTGGGACGGTTTTACCAGTACGAAGGAAATAACGAGCGCTACCACGTAAAGAACGGTAGTCACATATAATACGTTATTGAAAGAACCGGTTTTGCTGACAATAAAGGAACTGAGCTGGTTGCCGGAAAGTCCTGCGAAAGCCCATGCAGAAAGGGCAAGTCCGTGGATCTGGCTGATGCTCTTCATGCCGAAACGGTCGGACAACAGAGTGGGAAGGTTGCTGAATCCTCCGCCGTATCCTGCGTTGATGACGCACAGGAGAATGATCGCGAGGAAAACAATCCCGTTGTTGATGCCGTTTGTTACGATCATAATGCCTGAGAAAACGATCGACAGGATAAAAATCAGTTTGTAGATCGTATTTCTGTCCTTCAGCTTATCAGCCGCTGCCGAGAAGCCGAGTCTTCCTCCTGCGTTGAAAACAGCAGTCAGGGAAGAAACGATGCCGATGGTAGCTGCAGAAACGCCCATGTTTGTCAGGATATCTTTTTCCTGGGAAATGAGGGCAAGACCGCAGGTAATGTTAATATAGAACATAAGCCATGTGCCGATAAAAGTAGGGTTTTTAAAAATATCCGATACTTTGGTAGCGGATTTTCCCTGGTCCTCCGCCCAGCCGTCCGGTTTTTTCAATAAAAGATGGCCTGTAAACATCATAATGAAGTAAGCGATGGCAAGCACATAAAACATATTGACGATGCCGACCGCGCCGATCAGGGCGGTCATAATAGGGCTTGCGATTACTTTTGCGAGGCCGAAACCGGCAACTGCAAGGCCGGTAGCCAGGCCTTTCTGTTCGCTGAACCAGAGCATCAGAGTTTTAACCGGGGACAGATAGCCGAGGCCGAGGCCGATGCCCATGATCACGCCATAGCAGATATAAATTCCAATTAAAGATTTCAAATGAACGCAAAGCCCTGTGCCTGCAAAACCTGCTGCAAAGCAGAACGTAGCGATCAGGGAAGATTTATGGATGTTTTTCTCCACGATGCGTCCGGCAAAAGCGGCAGACATACCTAAAAAGAAGATGGCGATGCTGAACGCCCATTCCACTTCTCCTTTCGAGCGGCCGAGATATTCGGCAATGTCGCTTTTTAACAGGGACCAGCAATATACCGTACCGATACTGCAATGGAGCAGAAGAGCGGGGATAGCGGCCCTTACCCATTTGTTGTTTGGTAAACCTTTCATATTTTTTTCTCGCTTTCTGTATGTAATATTGGAAAAACCACTCATTCTATTATACATCGACAAAGATATATTTCAAGTAGAAAAAGGCGGTTTTTAGCTTTCCAGAAACTTTTTCTGGTTCAGGATTTCTTCCGGGATATCCACGTTTGTATGATTGAGTTTCTGGCATAAATTATCGATATGGTGTATTTTCTGCGACTGCTTCAGGTCATACTTATCGAGCATTTCTTTATACATAGGATTGCTCTTTAACTTATCACGGATTTCTTTGGAGAACGGGCAGTAGGCAGCAATAATGCTTCTGGCCACTTTGTTCAGGCGGGGCGAACTGTTGCCTTCATATAAAATCCAGGTGATATAATCGCGGACGAACATTTCTTTGTAGCTGTTTTTGGCTTTCTGCATGGCGGATTTGATTTTATCCTTGGCATCTGCTGTAAGCTCGTGGTTCTTTTTATAAAACTGGATATAATCAAAATATTCACTGGTAAGGGATGGCTCGGATACGTCGTTCCATCTCGGCCCCTGCACCCTGCGGCACATTTCCCAGCGGAATTCGCCGGTAAGCCTTGTCATTGCGGATTCCAGATCCTCCATCTGGAAGACGGAAACCATCATGCGGGCCGGGGTAGTGCGGCGCTTCCCTTCAATTTCCTGCCACATAACGCCCCTGGTGCCGATGTTTGGCATCAGGATAACATCCGGGAGAATTTCGACGCTGACATATTCCCGTTGTATGCCGGCTGCGGGATTGGCGTAAACGGTTTCGCGATAATAGGCTCCGAAATCAACGGAGCGGATCTTATCGACAGCCGCCGTCATTTTCTGTGCCGTGACAAGGCTTTTGTCCAGTTCTTTTAATACGTTATGTTCGGAAAAGAGCGGACAGAAGGTCGTGATCCGGCCGAAAGTCATTTTGTTGACAAGAGGGAACATGTTATTCAGCTCAAACAAAACTTTTTCCCGGTTGTCATCGACCATTTCCTTTTCTGCGGCTGCGGTAATCTTTCCGCTTGTTTTCAGCTCATGGACATAAGCGGGGAAATCAGCGTCGAATTCATTCCGGCTTGGTTCTTTTTCCCCGTTATAAACGGCTTTCAGCCATTCGTATGCAGTATAAATATGCTGCTCCGGGCTGGAAGGGAAATATTCGGCAATGGAGGAAAGGTAGGAGGCATTTTCCGCTCCTGCGAGTTCCTCGTCCACATAGCCGAATTGGAAGAACATTTTCAGGACAACAGGGATATTGTCGTCCTGAAGGCTTTTCTCAAAAGCAGCGGTATATATTTTATAAAACAGTTTTGTCAGATGGAGGCGCAGTTTCCTGCTGGCATCATCGGTTGCATTTTTGTCGATCTGCGCTTTGAACTCATCCACATATTTTATGAATTCGTTGCAGACATCTTTATCACAGCCGGAATAATGCAGGATCGTATGGAGAGACCCTTGCAGGTCGTTGGCGTGTCCGGATGATTTCTTTTCTGAAGGATTCGTTCCCTGTTCTTCCATGGAAGCGAGTTTTTTCTTATATTCATCAACCCGGTTTTTATACAGTTCCCTGTTAATGGAATTGATTCCTTCCAGATAGAGCATCATGCGGCCGATGTCGCCGCTGACAGGAGTGGAATCCTCCTCATTCGGACCGAGCCGGAAAAGGAGGCTGATATATAGGTCGAACAGGTCCAGACGGTTTTTATTCATTAGAATCTTGGCAGTGTCCGATTTATAATAGTCCATAATATGGCATACGGAAACAATATCCGAAACATCCTGGCCGGTCTTCAGCAACAGGCCGTTTAAAAAGTCGGAATAAGGTACGCGGGAAAGCGGGAGCGTTTTGGTAAGGACGGCGGCCATGTTTTCATAATAGCTGCCCAGCCATTGGGGGATATCGTCTTCCAGCTCCAACGGCTTGATTTCTTCCAGTTCCGGCAGCAGCCGCGGGGATATGCGGTGGCATTCGCACAGGCGGCAGTATTCGTTATAGCTGTCTGTGATATAGCGGTAAAGATTAATGCAGTCGTATTTGATAAATTCATAAACTTCCAGAATGTTAAGTATCTGTTTAAAACAGGATTTGGCGGCGATCAGGGCAAAATCCGGCTTTTTGCTGAATAATGCGGAAATTCCTCCTTTGCTGCAAGGGAAAGAAGCGATCGTGGTATCTTCCAAAGCGGTATAAGTAAAAATATAATTTTCACGGTATATATCGAAAAGGCCGATCACATCCCCTTTTTCCAGAAGATATTCGCCTCCCGGATAGATCGCGCGTACCGTTCCTTTAATGATCATATGTATGGAGTCTGCCGTCTGTCCGTTCTGGCAGATCACCGCCCCTTTTTGTATTTCTTTGGTCATAATTTCATAACTCCCTCCTGAAACGAATGATAATAATAGAAAAATAACGTACATATTTATTATACAGATTCTCCCGGTGAAATACAATAGAGAAAGTGCTGCTGTACATTTTTCCATTTTATGATATACTTAACATCAAAGGAACAAATTTTAATATAACTTTTAGCAGGAACTATAAGGGAGAGAAGACGCATGGAGAAAGACACGCTATATATGCATGAGGTTGCGAACGGATACCGCCCGGATGTGGAAAGGCTGATCCGGTATATACCATGGCTGGAGTCAAAGGTTGGGAACAGCATATCCAATCTGTACCAGGGAAACGGAATCGAGGAACATTCCATACCTTTTCCAGTATATGATGGAACTTTGATGAGCCTTGTGAAGGATGCGAAAAGGACACAGCTGCTGGACCGCAATTATGCATATGTGTATTCGCGTAATCGGATCCGTACGGTCGAGGACGAGCAGCGCGTGATAGAACGGGCGACGATACAGGACATGGATACTTTAAAGGGGATATTTTCCAAATATATTTTAGGAGGCATGACGAAAGGGCAGATATGGTCAGACGGGGTGAGCAACGGATCTATCCTGAAAGTGATTCTTAAGATGAAGGAAATTCTGGAATATTGGGATAAGCCGATCCATGCAGGGCCGGAAAAAATGTGGTTTCAGATGTAAAGACTGACCGGCGGAACGGAAGAAAAAGTTAAGGGGTTGCACAAATGAGCGAGAAGTCAGCGCAGAAGAAAAAGTATATAGTGGAAACGGCAAGAGGGGTTTTTATCGAGAAGGGGTATAAGGACGTTACCATGAAAGATATTGTGGAAGCCTGCGGGATCAGCCGGGGCGGCCTGTATTTATACTTTTCAGGTACGGATGAATTGTTTTTGGATGTCCTGAAAATGGAAGCGGAGGAAGCGGATGATGTATTTGCCGGAAAAGTCAGGCAGGATGCGACGCCTTCCGATATTCTTGCGCTGTTTTTGAAGGAGCAGAAAAGGGAGCTTCTTCAGAACAGGAATAATCTGTCGATGGCGGTTTATGAATATTTTTTCCAGAATAAGGTACCGAAAAAGGAAAATCCGTTGAAGCAGCAGTTTGATGCCGCAGTAAGGATTATAGAAAAGCTGATAGAGGCCGGGGTGGAAGCCGGCGAGTTTTACTGCGAGGACGCGAAAGGCGCGGCGAGGAATATCATGTATGTTCTGGAAGGGCTTAAAATAGCTGCCCAGACGCGCGGCATCACGGAGGAAATGGTGGACCGCGAAGTGTTATATATTATGCAGGGTCTGGTGATTGACGAGGAATAGATGGGGCATAAAAAATGGAGGACGATAGATCATTATGGATGGTGTAAAGCGCATTTATGTGGAAAAGAAAGAACCGTTTGCGGTCAAGGCGAAGGAACTGAAAGAGGAGATCCAAAGTTATCTGAATATTTCCGGGGTGGAAGATGTGAGGGTGCTGATCCGCTATGACGTGGAAAACTTGTCAGAAGATATTTTTGAGGCGGCTTGCAGGAGCATTTTTTCCGAACCGCCGGTGGATATTCTGTACAGGGAGAATTTTGATATACCCGAAGGGGGAAGGGTGTTCAGCGTGGAATTCCTTCCCGGGCAGTTCGACCAGCGGGCGGATTCCGCCGTGCAGTGCGTCAGGTTCTTAAAAGAGGACGAGCAGCCGGTGATCCGAACGGCAGTCACCTATCTGGTGCTGGGGGATATTTCCGATGATGAATTTGACCGGATAAAGGGATACTGCATCAATCCGGTGGATTCGAGGGAAACAGGAATGGACAAGCCGGATACGCTGAAGGCGGACTTTAAGGAGCCGGAGGATGTGGCTGTTTTTGACGGCTTTCGGAAAATGGAAGAGGATAAGCTGAGGGAGCTGTACGATTCTTTGGGGCTGGCGATGACCTTCCGGGATTTCCAGCATATTCAGAACTATTTTAACGGGGAGGAAGACAGGGATCCTACGGTGACGGAAATAAGGGTATTGGATACCTATTGGTCGGATCACTGCCGTCATACGACTTTTTCTACGGAATTGAAGCACGTGGAGTTCGGCGAGGGATATTACCGGTCGCCGATTGAAACGACTTATCAGAGTTACCTCGACACGAGGGAAGAGCTGTTCGGGGAAAGGAAGGACAAGTTTGTCTGTTTGATGGATCTGGCGCTGATGGCGATGCGCAAATTAAAGAAAGACGGAAAGCTGGATGACATGGAAGAATCCGACGAAATCAACGCCTGTTCCGTTGTCGTCCCGGTGGAAATGGACTATGGAGAGGGGCCGGTGACGGAAGAGTGGCTGGTATTTTTTAAGAACGAGACCCATAACCATCCGACGGAAATAGAACCTTTCGGCGGTGCCGCGACCTGCCTTGGCGGGGCGATCAGGGACCCCCTTTCCGGCAGAGGGTATGTGTACCAGGCGATGCGCGTGACGGGGGCGGCTGACCCTACCGTGCCGATTAAGGATACGTTGAAGGGAAAGCTGTCACAGAAGAAACTGGTGCGCGGGGCGGCCAGCGGCTATTCTTCTTATGGAAATCAGATCGGCTTGGCAACTGGTTATGTAAAAGAAATTTATCATCCCGATTATGTAGCGAAGAGGATGGAAATCGGAGCGGTGATGGGAGCGGCTCCAAGAAACAGCGTGATCCGGGAAAATTCCGACCCGGGGGATATAATTATTCTATTAGGCGGCAGAACCGGAAGGGACGGATGCGGCGGAGCGACTGGTTCTTCGAAGGTACATACGGAAAGTTCCATTGAGACGTGCGGCGCGGAAGTGCAGAAGGGGAACGCGCCGACAGAGCGTAAAATACAAAGGCTGTTCCGGCGCAGGGAAGTCAGCCGACTGATTAAGAAATGCAATGATTTCGGCGCCGGCGGCGTATCGGTTGCCATTGGAGAACTGGCAGATGGTTTGGTTGTGGATCTGGATAAAGTGCCGAAAAAATATGAAGGGCTGGACGGCACGGAACTGGCGATCTCCGAATCCCAGGAAAGGATGGCGGTTGTGGTTTCGCCGGAAAATGTGGATATTTTTCTGGATTATGCGGCAGAGGAAAACCTGGAGGCTCTGCCGGTAGCGGAAGTGACGAAAGAACCCAGGCTGATATTGAAATGGCGCGGGAAAGAGATTGTCAATATCAAACGTTCTTTTCTGGACACGAACGGGGCGCACCAGGAAACGGATGTGAGGGTGGACATCCCGGAAAAAGAGGATAATTATTTTAAGCGGATAGCGGTGCCGGCTGTGGCAGAACTGCTGGAAAAAGAAGATGTGAAGGCAGCTTGGCTCGCGGCTTTGCATGATCTGAACGTATGCTCCCAGAAGGGGCTTGTGGAAATGTTCGATTCCTCGATCGGCGCGGCATCGGTTTTCATGCCTTATGGGGGAAAATTCCAGACGACGGAAACGCAGACAATGGTGGCGAAGCTTCCGGTGCTGAAAGGAAAAACGGATACGGTGACGATGATGGGCTATGGCTTTGATCCGTTCCTTTCCTCCTGGAGTCCTTACCACGGGGCGATCTATGCGGTGACGGAATCCATGGCGAAAATAGTAGCCAGCGGAGGAGACTGTAGGAATATACGTTTTACGTTCCAGGAATATTTCCGGCGGATGACGGCGGATCCCGGGCGCTGGAGCCAGCCTTTTGCGGCCCTTCTCGGCGCATATGACGCGCAGATCGGATATGGCCTTGCGTCGATCGGCGGCAAGGACAGCATGTCGGGGACATTTAACGATATCGATGTTCCTCCTACGCTTGTTTCATTTGCGGTGGATGTGGCGAAAGGAAGCAATATGATTACGCCTGAATTGAAAAAAGCCGGGAATAAGCTGGTTCAATTCTGGATCGAAAAGGATGAATATGATATTCCGGTCTATGAGGAGGTTCTGGGATTATACTGCCAGATAACGGCATTGATTGATGATGGAACGATTGTTTCCGCTTATGCAACGGATGCGAAAGGAATTGCTGCGGCGCTTAGCAAGATGGCATTCGGAAATCGGATGGGGATAGAACTTTCCGAAGACCTGGCGGCGAAAGAGTTATTTGAAAACGGCTTGGGGGACATTGTTGCGGAAGTGGCAGCGGATAAGCTGGAAAGACTGGAGGGCATTGATAACTGCCGAATCGTAGGAGAAGTGACGGAAAAGGCCGGATTTGCCTATAGGGATGTTTTTATTTCCATGGAAGAGGCGATGGAGGCATGGACTTCCAGGCTGGAGAAGGTGTTCCCTACGAAGGCATCGGCAGATGCATCGCCGGTGGAATCGCCGTTGTACCGGGCGGATAAGATTTATGTATGCAGGGAAAAAGTAGCAAGGCCGACCGTATTTATACCGGTTTTCCCGGGTACAAACTGCGAATATGACAGCGCGAAAGCTTTTGAACTGGCCGGGGCAAAAGCAGTGACGAAAGTATTTAAAAACCGTACGGCGGAAGATATCAGGGAATCGGTGGACGTGTTTGAAAAGGAGATTAACGGGGCGCAGATCATTATGTTCCCGGGAGGATTTTCAGCCGGGGACGAGCCGGACGGCAGCGCCAAGTTCTTTGCCACCGCTTTTCAGAATGCGAAAATAAAAGAGGCGGTAATGCGGCTGCTTTCTGAAAGGGACGGACTCGCGCTTGGAATCTGTAACGGCTTCCAGGCACTGATCAAATTGGGGCTGGTTCCTTACGGCAATATTACCGGGCAGGATGAAAACTCGCCTACCCTGACCTTTAATACGATAAACCGCCATATATCCCGAATGGTTTATACGAAAGTAGTTTCCAATAAATCGCCATGGCTGCAGGAGGCAGAGTTAGGCAAGGTGTATGTGACGCCGGCTTCCCATGGGGAGGGACGTTTTGTAGCGCCGAAGGATTGGATCGATAAATTGTTTGCCAACGGACAGGTGGCCACCCAGTATGCGGATATGGACGGCAATGTTTCGATGGATGAGGAATGGAACGTCAACGGTTCCTATGCGGCGATTGAGGGCATTACGTCCCTGGACGGCAGATGTTTTGGCAAGATGGCCCACGTGGAGCGCCGAGGGGAGTCTGTGGCAATGAATATTTACGGAGAGCAGGATATGGGCGTGTTCCGATCCGGTGTCCGTTATTTTAACTGATTATAAATCGGATGAGCAAAGCCGCTTTATCAGCCGACTCCGAAAAAACGGAGCGGCTATAAGGCGGTCTTTCATGATAAGTATAAGGAGTAAGAAAATATGAATTTTGGCAGATGGAAAGGATTGGTCAACCGTTATCTTATAAATGGAGTGATTCTGGTCATTGCCTGGGGAGGAATGTTCCGAAGGTCTTTTAACTGCGATACGCTGGCGCATATGGTGAATACAAAAGGGGATATGGCGATTATGATGTCCCATGGAAGATATCTGGTGGCTTTGCAGGACTGGCTGCTCTATCAGGTGGGCCTGTCTACAACGACCCATACCGGGATAACAGCGATGGCAGAAGTGGCCTTGCTGGCATTGGCAGTCTGCATCCTGCAGAGGTGTTTTGAGGATAAGATTATCAATCCTTCCGGCATTTATGAACAGTTGGCATGGATATCGATTTCTTCCCTTGTTTTTTCCAATGTCTTGTTTGCGGAGTCGTTTATGTTCGGCGAATGCGCCCTCATGTTCGGAATGGCATATTTGCTGGCCACGGTGGGGATTTGGGCATTTACGAGAAAGAAATATTTATGGGCGTTCTTTTTTTTCTTCCTTTCGACGATGGAATACCAGGCAGCGGTCATCTATGCAGCAATTGTTCTTTCCGCATGGATCTTTATCGATAATGAATGCAGGATTACAAAAAGAACTGTGGCTTCGGAAGTCTTCTGCGGAGTGATTACAATCGGATCGGGGATATTGAATATTAAAAGCCTGAGCCTTCTGGCGAAGCTGGGGCTGGTGATGGAGGCGGGACGGTCCGCCGATATCCGCAATTTGGGGGGAAAAGCGGCGATCTGTCTGAAAGATTTTGGGCAGATACTGGTAAACAGCAGGGGGCTGCTTCCCGGAATATGTCTGCCGCTTATTATGTTATGCGTTGCGGCCGGGCTTGCTGTTTGGAAACTTTGGAAAGAAAAGAAGTGGCATGCGATTGTCTATTACCTTTTGCTCGTTGCGGGCATGTTTGCTATGATGTATATTTTGTCCATGATATCGTATGATGCCAGGACATATCCCCGGTTTATCTGGACATTCTATGCGGTGCAGGCGATGCTTTTCCTGATTGCCTTCTGGCTTGTGCCGAAAAAAGGGAAAGAGGCTCTTTGCTATATATGCGGCTTTTATTTGCTGGTTCAGATTCTTTTCTGCAATATCATTGTTTCCAACCATATGGTAAGCAATACGCTGGATAAGACTTATGCGATGATGGTATATGAGAAAATTGTGGAATATGAAGAGGAAACGGGGCAGGAAGTGAAAAAGCTTGCGGTTGCCAACGATATCGATTGTCCTTTCAGTTATAATAATGTATATTATAAAACGGATCAGATTAACGAAAGGGCGTTGGGAACGGTATCGAATACGATGGTGAATATTGTGAGCGGGAGAAACTTTGAAAAAGTACCGATGGATGAGACCATATTCCAAACCTATTTTGGGGATCAGAACTGGGATTATTTTGATGCTTCCGAGCAGCTGGTGATTATAGGGGATACGGCGTATTGGGTTATTTTTTAGGGAATCGGTTTTGGAGAAGCCAAGAAAGAAATGGAGTAAAAAGATGCGGGCATTTTTAATTTTGGAAGACGGCACGGTATTCGAGGGAATGAGGATCGGCGCTGCGAAAGAGGCAGTCAGCGAGATCGTTTTTAATACTTCCATGGCGGGATATCCGGAAGTGCTGACGGATCCTTCCTATGCGGGCCAGGCGGTCTGCATGACGTATCCCTTAATCGGGAATTACGGGGTATGCAGGGAGGATATGGAATCGACAAGGCCGTGGACGGACGGGCTGATTGTCAGGGAATTGTCTCGGAAGGGCAGCAATTTTCGCAGGGATGTGGATCTGGGGCAGTTTTTGGAGGAGCATGATGTGCCGGGAATCGCCGGAATCGATACGAGGGCGCTGACGAAGATACTTCGCGAAAAGGGAACGATGAACGGTATGATTACAACGAATGAGGAATATTCCCTGGAGCAGATTCTTCCCCGGTTAAGAGCATATACGACTGGAAAAGTAGTGGAGAAGGTGACGTGCGGGCAAAAATATGTCAGGAAAGGATCCGGCGAAGGGAAAGGCGCGGGAAAGAAGATCGCGCTGCTGGATTTGGGGGCAAAAGAAAACATTGCCAGATCCTTGGCGAAACGGGGATGCGATGTGGCGGTATATCCGGCATGGACCAAAGCGGAGGAAATTCTGGCAGACAATCCTGACGGCATTATGCTGAGCAACGGACCCGGGGATCCGAAAGAATGCACAGCAATTATAAAAGAAATCAGGAAACTGTATGAGACGGATTTGCCCATATTCGCCATTTGCCTTGGACACCAGTTGATGGCGCTGGCTACCGGGGCGGATACTTTTAAAATGAAGTACGGGCATCGGGGAGGGAACCATCCGGTGAAGGATCTGCGCACCGGGAGGGTATATATTTCTTCCCAGAACCATGGGTATGTGGTGGACATGGACAAGCTGGATCCGAATGTGGCCGTGCCGGCGTTTATTAATGTCAATGACGGCACTAACGAAGGACTGGCTTATACAGACAAGAAAATTTTTACGGTGCAGTTCCATCCGGAAGCCTGTCCGGGGCCACAAGATTCCGCTTATTTGTTCGATCAATTTATAGATATGTTAAATGGATGTAAGGAGAGGGAAAAAGATGCCAAAAAATCCTAATGTGAAAAAAGTGCTGGTGATCGGATCGGGGCCGATCGTGATCGGGCAGGCAGCGGAATTCGATTATGCGGGTACCCAGGCATGCCGTTCCTTGAAGGAAGAAGGAATCGAAGTCATATTGGTGAATTCCAACCCGGCTACGATCATGACCGACAGGGATATTGCGGATAAAGTATATATCGAGCCTCTGACGGAAAAGGTTCTGGAGCAGATTATCGAAAAGGAAAAGCCGGACAGCGTGCTGCCTACCTTGGGCGGACAGGCGGGGCTGAATCTTGGCATGGAACTGGATGAATCGGGATTTTTGAAGAAACATAATGTGATTCTTCTTGGAACTACAGCCAAAACAATAAAAAAAGCGGAAGACAGGCTGGAGTTTAAGGAAACAATGGAAAAGATCGGGGAACCCTGCGCGGCTTCCCTGGTGGTGGAAAGCGTAGAGGACGGGGTGGAGTTTGCAGGAAAAATCGGTTATCCCGTCGTGCTTCGTCCGGCTTATACGCTGGGCGGTTCCGGGGGCGGCATCGCCCATAACCGGATGGAGCTGGAGGAGATTCTGGAGAACGGCCTGCGGCTTTCCCGGGTAGGGCAGGTGCTGGTGGAACGGTGCATTGCCGGATGGAAGGAAATCGAGTATGAGGTGATGCGGGACAGCGCAGGAAACTGCATTACCGTCTGCAATATGGAAAACATCGACCCGGTGGGAGTCCATACCGGGGACAGCATCGTGGTTGCTCCCTCCCAGACGCTGATGGACAAGGAATACCAGATGCTAAGAAGCGCCGCACTGAATATTATTGACGAGCTGGAGATCACGGGGGGATGTAATGTGCAGTTCGCCCTGCACCCTGAAAGCTTTGAATATTGCGTCATAGAGGTTAATCCCCGGGTGAGCCGTTCTTCTGCGCTGGCCAGCAAGGCGACAGGATATCCCATCGCGAAAGTGGCGGCGAAGATCGCTTTGGGATATACTTTGGATGAGATTAAAAACGCTATTACGGGCAAGACATATGCAAGCTTTGAACCAACGCTGGACTATTGCGTGGTAAAAATCCCCAGGCTGCCTTTCGATAAATTTATTACGGCTAAAAGAACGCTGACAACGCAGATGAAGGCTACGGGGGAGGTTATGAGCATATGCACCAGTTTTGAAGGGGCGCTTATGAAAGCGATCCGCTCGCTGGAACAGCATGTGGACTGTCTGCTCAGTTATGATTTTTCAGATCTGTTGGCGGAAGAATTGCTGGATCGGATGAAGAAGGTGGATGACCAGAGAATCTATGTGATTGCCGAGGCATTGAGAAAGGGCATCAGCTATGATGAAATACATGATATTACCAAGATTGATAACTGGTTCATCGACAAACTGGCGGTGATCGTGGAAATGGAGAATGCCTTGCAGAAGGAACCTCTTACGATTGAGCTTTTGAAAGAAGCGAAACGCATCGAATTTTCCGATTCGGTGATCGCAAAGCTGGCTGGGCGGACGGAAGAAGAAATCAGGAAAATGCGTTATGAGAACGGCATTACAGCGGTATTCAAGATGGTGGATACCTGTGCTGCAGAATTTGAAGCGGCGACTCCTTACTATTATTCCTGTTTCGGCGGTGAAAATGAAGCCGTGGAAACGCGCCCCCCGAAAAAGGTGCTGGTGCTTGGCTCCGGCCCGATCCGTATCGGGCAGGGCATTGAATTTGATTATTGTTCCGTACATGCCACTTGGGCTTTTGCGAAAGCGGGTTATGAAACGGTGATTGTCAATAATAACCCGGAAACGGTAAGCACCGACTTTGATATTGCGGACAAGCTTTATTTTGAACCATTGACGCCGGAGGACGTGGAAAATATCGTCCATATAGAAAAACCGGACGGGGCGGTCGTGCAGTTTGGCGGGCAGACGGCGATTAAGCTGACGGAAAGTCTGATGAAAATGGGTGTCCCTATTCTCGGAACGAGTGCGGAAAATGTGGATGCTGCCGAGGATCGGGAGTTGTTTGATGAGATCCTGGAAAACTGTGGGATACCAAGGCCTTCGGGAGGAACGGTATATACGGCGGAGGAAGCAAAAAAAGTGGCTAATGAGCTTGGGTATCCGGTACTGGTAAGACCTTCCTATGTCCTCGGCGGGCAGGGCATGCAGATCGCCATTTCCGACGAGGAAGTGGAAGAGTTTATGGCGATCATCAATCGGATTGCCCAGGATCATCCGATTCTGGTGGATAAATATCTGCAGGGCAAGGAAATCGAGGTGGATGCGGTCTGTGACGGAACGGATATCCTCATTCCGGGCATTATGGAGCATATTGAAAGAGCCGGGGTGCATTCCGGCGACAGCATATCGGTGTATCCGGCGCAGAGCATCGGTGAAAAGGTAAAGGCCACCATTGCGGAATATACAAAGAGGCTGGCAAAGGCTCTTCATGTGATCGGACTGATCAATATCCAGTTTATTGCCGTGGGCGAGGAAGTATATGTGATCGAGGTCAATCCCCGTTCTTCCCGCACGGTGCCCTATATCAGTAAGGTGACGGGAATTCCCATCGTGGATCTGGCGGTCCAGGTGATGATGGGAAAAACGATAAAGGAACTGGGTTATGAACCGGGACTGCAGAAAGAATCGGAATATGTAGCGATCAAGATGCCTGTATTTTCTTTTGAAAAAATACGGGGGGCGGAGATCAGCCTGGGGCCGGAAATGAAATCCACCGGCGAATGCCTGGGGATTGCCAGAACCTTTTATGAAGCTTTATATAAGGCCTTTCTCGGGGCAGGAGTCCGTCTGCCCAGATACCGGAGGATGATTATTACGGTAAAAGATGCGGATAAAGGGGAAGCGATCGAAATCGGCAGACGTTTTGAAAAGCTGGGCTATAAGATCTATGCCACCCGAAGCACGGCGAACGCTTTAAAAGAAGCAGGAATCAAGGCACGCCAGGTCAATAAGATCCAGCAGGAATCGCCTACGGTAATGGATCTGATCCTGGGGCATGAAATAGACCTGGTGATCGATACGCCTACCCAGGGGAGGGATAAATCGCGGGACGGCTTTTTGATCCGCCGTACGGCGATTGAAACGGGCGTAAACTGCCTGACATCCCTGGATACGGCAAGGGCGCTTGCCACCAGCCTGGAACATATCGGGGAGGAAGAGAAGCTAACGCTGGTGGACGTGGCTTCTTTGTAACGAAAAAAATTCATTGGCGGTTAAAACGATGGAAAATGGAAAAAATTATGCAAAAGAACTGGAGAAGATCATTGATCGGATGGAAAGGCAGGAGAAGGAGAGCGGGGAACCGCTGGCAGCGCGTTTTCCAAGAATCCCTCTGCCGGGAAGAAAGCTTTTGCTCCATAGCTGCTGTGCGCCTTGCAGCAGTTACGTATTGGAATATCTGAGGGAAATTTTCGATATTACCGTATTTTATTATAACCCCAATATTACGGAGAACGGGGAATACCGAAAAAGAGTGGAGGAGCAGAAGCGGCTGATAGGGGAATATAACCGAAAGATAGAAGAGGAACATTTTGCGGGGATGCATTCCACCGCAAAAGCACGCCGGATAGAGGTGATAGAGGGGGATTATGAACCGGATTGCTTTTATGCGGCGGCAAAAGGGCTGGAAAAATGCCCGGAAGGAGGAGAACGCTGTTTTCGATGTTATGAGCTGCGGTTAAGAAAAACGGCGGAACTGGCGGCAGAAAAGAAATTTGACTGTTTTACTACAACATTGACAATAAGCCCTCTGAAAAATGCAAGAAAGCTGAATGAGATCGGGGAAAAGCTGGAAAAGGAATATGGTGTCTTTTTCCTGCCTTCGGATTTTAAGAAAAAGAACGGGTATCAAAGATCCATCGAGCTGTCGGCGCAGTTTGGGCTCTACCGGCAGGACTATTGCGGGTGTATATATTCCAAAAGGGAAAGAGAGGAAAAAAGAGAGAGATGAAAAAATTTCTGGATGCAATATCGGAAGAAATGAAAGAAGCGTTCCAGCAGGCAGGGTATGACAGGGAGCTTGGAAAAGTAACGCCGTCAAACAGACCTGACTTGTGCGAATATCAATGCAATGGGGCGATGGCAGGAGCAAAGCGCTACAAAAAAGCTCCTATCATGATTGCTCAGGAAGTGGCCGGGAAACTGGAGGACAGCCAGGTATTCGAATCCGTGGAGGCAGTACCCCCCGGTTTTTTGAATTTGAAGTTAAGCCCTATCTTTTTAGCGGGCTATTTAAGCGAAATGGCGGAAAAGCCCAAATTCGGGCTGGAAAGGCCTGAAAAAGCAAAGAAAATATTGATCGATTATGGCGGGCCAAATGTGGCGAAGCCCTTGCACGTGGGGCATTTGCGTTCGGCGATCATTGGAGAGAGCATAAAGCGGATTGCAAGATTTGCAGGGCATGATGTAACTGGCGATATCCATCTGGGAGACTGGGGGCTGCAGATGGGGCTGATTATCACGGAGCTGCGGGAAAGGGAACCCGGTCTGGCATATTTCGATGACGGTTTTACCGGGGAATATCCAGAAGACGCGCCGTTTACGATTTCCGAACTGGAAGAAATTTATCCCGCTGCCAGTGCAAGATCCAAAGAGGACAGCGCTTATAAGGAAAAAGCGATGGAGGCAACCTATAAGCTGCAAAACGGTGTCAGGGGATACCGGGCGCTTTGGAACCATATTATCTGCGTGTCGGTGGCGGATTTGAAGAAGAATTATGAGAAACTGAATGTGGAATTCGATTTGTGGAAGGGAGAATCCGATGTCCACGACCTGATCCCCCAGATGGTGGAAGAGATGAAAGCGGGGGGTTACGCTTATTTGAGCGAGGGCGCGCTGGTAGTGGACGTAAAAGAAGAATCCGATACGAGGGAAATACCGCCTTGCATGATACTGAAGTCAGACGGGGCATCCTTATATAACACAACGGACCTGGCGACGATCAAGGAACGGATGGAAAAAATCGGGCCGGATGAAATGATTTATGTGGTGGATAAACGGCAGGAGCTGTATTTTGAACAGGTATTTCGCTGCGCCCGCAAAACGGGGCTGGTAAAGCCGGAAACAAAGCTGAAATTCCTTGGTTTCGGCACGATGAACGGAAAGGACGGGAAGCCCTTTAAAACAAGGGAAGGCGGCGTAATGCGCCTGGAATCCCTGCTTGCCGAGATCGACGAGGTAATGTATGGGAAGATTGCCCAGAATCGTTCCATGCCGGAGGAAGAGGCGAAGGATACTGCCAAGGTAGTCGCGCTGTCTGCCGTAAAATATGGGGATCTTTCCAACCAGGCATCCAAGGATTATATTTTTGATATTGACAGATTTACCTCTTCCGAAGGGGATACGGGGCCGTATATCCTGTATACGCTGGTACGCATCAAATCGATCCTTTCCAAATATGCAGAGGCAGGAGGGGCGGCTGAGGATGCGGCATTGCGGCCGGCAGAAGGAGACCCGGAGAAAGCGCTGATGCTGGAGCTGGCAGGATTCCTCGGCATGATAGAAAATGCATATGAAGAAACGGCACCCCATAAAGTATGCGCATATATTTATGATATTGCCAATGCGTTCAATCATTTTTATCATGAAACGAAAATATTGGCAGAAGAGGATGCGGCGAAGAAGGAAGGATGGATCGCGCTTCTGATGCTGACAAAAAATATTTTGGAAACATGTATTGATCTGCTGGGCTTTTCGGCGCCGGAAAGGATGTAATCGTTTCTTTGTGGCAGGCAGGAAAATGAGCAGCCGGGAAATCGGACGGAAAATAAATGAAAAAAATTGAAAAAAATATTGACAAGTCTTGGAATATAATTGTATAATAGCAGAGCGGGTTGCGAAAGCGGCTTGTCAATATGGGATCTTAGCTCAGCTGGGAGAGCATCTGCCTTACAAGCAGAGGGTCAT